>JAZKAV010000001.1:0-200600 GCA_040388965.1 Pseudomonadota bacterium
GCTACTTGCACGCAACGAGCGTGCAACGACGCCCTGCGGCGTGCCAGGGACCGGCCCTGCGGGTGATCTCGGCAAACAGCCGCCAGCCGCGTTGCACGGCTCGGCAGGGCGGCCAGCCCGGCCTGCGCCGTGCGCCTTGCTGGCGGCTGTTTGCTGAGTCACGCGAGGCCTCCCATAGCGTTAACAGGCCCTAGGCCAGCGAGACGGTTTCGAGGTAGTCGGGAACGTGGCACTCCCAACCCAGTTCGCGCTGGATCCGCACCCGCAGCGCTTCGGCCGCCGGCGGCTCGCCATGCGTGATGAAGGTGCGCTTCGGCGGTTTCGAGAACCGCCGCATCCAGTCGACGATCTCGGCGGCATCGGCGTGCGCCGACAGGTTCTCCAGCATCGCCACCTCCGCCCGCACCGGGACGTCCTGGCCGTGGATACGGACCGTCGGCGCCCCCGCCATCATCGATGCGCCCCGCGTTCCGCCCGCCTGGAAGCCGGTGAACAGGATCGTGTTGCGCCAGTCCGGCGCGAATGCCTTGAGGTGGTGGACGACGCGCCCGCCGGTGGCCATGCCGCTGGCGGCGATGATCAGCATCGGCCCCTGGCGCGTGTTCAGCGCGATCGACTCCTCCACCGTGTTGACGATCTTCGCAGCGTGGCACATCGCTTCGCATTCCGCCGGGTTCAGCCGGTGCTCCTCGCGATGGCGGCGGTAGACCGCGGTCGCGTCCACCGCCATCGGGCTGTTCAGGTAGACGGGCAGGTCCGGGATGGCGCGCCGCTGCTTCAGCAGGTGAACGCAGTAGAGCAGGCTCTGCGCCCGCCCCACCGCGAACGACGGCATGATCACCGCGCCGCCGCGCGCCACCGTGCGGTTGACGACGTCCGCGAGTTGCACCAGCACGTCGTTGCGCTCGTGCAGGCGGTCGCCGTAGGTCGACTCGGTGACGAGGTAGTCGGCGCCGGCCATCGGCACCGGGGCGGCCAGCACCAGGTCCTGCGGACGCCCGATGTCGCCCGAGAACAGGACGGAGCGCCGGCCGTTGTCGATCTGCACGAACGCCGAGCCCAGCATGTGACCGGCCGGCCACAGCGAGGTCTTCAAGCCCGGGATCGGCTGGAACGCGGATCCGAACTCGATCGGCATGAGGTGCTCCAGACAGGCCTGCGCGTCCTCTCGCGTGTACAGGGGCAGAGCGGGCTTGTGCTTCGAGAACGCATGCCGGTTCGCGTAGGCGGCCTCTTCCTCCTGCAGATGGCCGCTGTCGGGCAACAGGATCGAGCACAGCTCAAGCGCCGCCTGCGTGCAGTACACCTTGCCCCGGAACCCCTGCTTCACCAGCAGCGGCAGCCAGCCGCTGTGGTCGATGTGCGCGTGCGTCAGCACGACCGCCCCGATCGAGGCCGCGGCAACCGGCAGCGGCCCCCAGTTGCGCAGGCGAAGCTGCTTGTAGCCCTGGAACAGTCCGCAGTCGATCAGCAGCGCGCGACCGTCATGACGCAACAGGTACTTCGAGCCGGTCACCGTGCCGGTGGCGCCGAGGAACTGGAGCTCCATCGCCTGGTTCTGCGCTTCTTTCATGGCGTGCCGTCAGCGGCCGGGCCGCGGTGCGTCGACGCGGCCGGTCGCCCCGCACGGGAGCGCCATGCGCCTGCAGGCCTCGTGGATCTTTGCTGCCGCCATTCACGCCACCTCGAGTTCGTTGATCACCGCCCGCACGCCGGGGGCGTGCCAGGCCACCCCCTGGGCAGCTTCGCGCTCGCGCCAGGAGTTGACCGTACCACGCAGGGTGACGGTCGAACCGTCGACCTCGATCTGCAGGTGCTTCAGCTCGCGATCGACCTGCCGGGCGAAGGCCTCGGAGATCCGGCGCTGCAGGTCGGCCGGCGCGATCTTCGGCCGGATCGTGATCGCATTGCCGACGCCGACCACGCCGACCAGCGCGCGCACCGCCTGCTCCGCGCCGCGGCGCTGGTAGTCCCACTCGACCTCGCCTTCCAGCCTGACGCGACCCTTGTCGACCGTGACGCGGACATGCTCGCCGGGCACCAGCGCGCTCCACTTCAGGGACTCCCGGGCGGCCGCCGCGATGTCGGTGTCGCTGCGGCGGTGGTCGGGCGCGAGCCTGATGTCCAGCTCCAGCGCGACCGCCCTGACGCCGGTCACGCGCCGCAGCGCGCGCTCGATCGCGAATTTCTCGGCGAAGGTGTTCAGGTGGCCGCTCAGCGTGACCACGCCGTCCCGGACCGCGACGCCGACAGCGCTCGACTCGATCTGCGGATCCCAGGCGAGTTCGTCCTCGACATCGCGGCGCAGGTCGGCATCGGTTTTCATGGTCGTCCCTTCGGCAAGAGGTTCGCTCGGCGCGTCTGGCGAATCTAGACACCGCGCCGCATCTGCACTTGTTCTGGATCAAACAAGCGCATCGCCGCTGCGCAGCCACGCGCGCTGCGCCCCGACAGGCCGCTCCCGGCGACGAATCTTGCGCTGGATCAGCGCATGGTCTGCGCGCAGGTGCCACACTCGCCGCGTGGTCTGGCCTTGGTGATGGCGGCGGATGCCCGCCTGCACGGTGCGGGCGGGTCGTCACCTGGTGCTGCCGCGCGCCGAATCGACCACCCACTTCGACAAGGAGCCTGCGATGAACAAGAGCGCGATTTCTCCGGCGGGCGCGACCGCGCCGGCTTTCGAGCCGTTCCTGGTGTGGCCCGCGGCCTGGTTTTCGTTCTGCTGGGCACTGCAGCAGGAATGGCTGAGCGAGATGGCCAAAGGAGCCGCGGGCGAGTTGCCGGCGTGGATGTACTGGTACAACGGCGCCGAGCAGCTCGGGTGAGCGCGGGCGCGAGTCTGCGGCCTCGCTGCTGCGGTCCCGGTCGCACGCTGCCGGGCGGCTGCGTTCACGGGGGCGGCGCATCGCAGGTGCAGCGTGCGCGCCGGCCCGTCGGGGAGCCCCTGCATGCCGACGCCGGATGACGGCGGCAATGCCCCGGCTTCGCTGATCGCGCTGCCCGGGGCCGATGCGCTGGCGGCCCGCCTTGCGCAGGCGCTGGGCGCGACGGCGTGCCGGCTCGACCACCGGCGCTTTCCCGACGGCGAGGCGCACCTGCGCGTGCTCGATGCGGTCGATGGCCGGCAGCTTCTCGTGGTCGCCGCGCTGCGCCAGCCGGACCCGCAACTGCCCTCGCTGTTCTTCCTGGCGGACGCCTTGCGCGATCTGGGTGCGGCACGCGTCGGCCTGGTGGCGCCCTACCTTCCGTACCTGCGGCAGGATCGGCGCTTTCTCAGCGGCGAGGCCCTGACGTCGCACAGCTTCGCGGCCTGGGTCAGCGCGCGTTTCGACGGGCTGGTCACGGTCGATCCGCACCTGCACCGCATCCGCACCCTGGACGAGGTCTACCGCATTCCCGCGGTCGCGGTCTCGAGCGCTGCCGCCATCGCCGCATGGATCGGCGCGAACGTGCCGAGACCGCATCTCTTCGGTCCGGACGAGGAAAGCGAGCAATGGGTGCGCGGGGTCGCGCAGCGCATCGGCTGCGGCCACAGCGTGCTGCGCAAGACCCGCCTCGGCGACCGCGAGGTGCAGATCGCGCTGCCGTCGCTCGAGGGGCTGGAAGCGTGCACGCCGGTGCTGGTCGACGACATCGTCTCGACCGCCCGGACCCTGGCCGTCGCCGCGCGCGCGCTTCGCTCGGCCGGGCTGGCCGCGCCGGTGTGCGTCGGGGTTCACGCCGTGTTCGGCGACGACGCCGGGGTGCTCCTGCAGCAGGCGGGGGTCGGCCGCGTGGTCACCTGCAACACGCTGCCCCACGCCAGCAACGCGATCGACGTGACCGGCGCGCTGGTCGAGGGCGTTGCCGCCGTGCGCGCGCAGTGGGCGGCGGGCGGCCGATCCGGCGCCGCTTGTTGACCTGCGTCATGGCCGTGCCGGCGCGCGCGCGCACACTTGGGCATTCCCGCCGCGGAGATCGACCATGACCTATCGGAGCATCCTGGTTCACCTCGACGAGTCGCCGCGCTGCGCGGCGCGGGTCGAGATTGCATTGCAGCTGGCACGCGCGCACGGCGCCCACCTGCTCGGCCTGGCGCCCACCGGGCTCGTCAGGCTGCCGGCGCGCGTGACGCCGTCGTTCAACGGCGTGCCGAACTACCTGGAACTGGCCCAGGCGAACCTCGACGAACACGCCACCGCGCTCGTCGCGCTGTTCAAGCAGCGTGTGCAGGCGGCCGGCATCGAGTCGTTCGAAGGGCGCATGCACCAGGAGGACAGCGTGCGCTCGCTGGTCGACAACGCCCGCGTCCATGACCTGATCGTGCTCGGCCAGACCGAGCCCCGATCGTCGGGCGCGGCGCTTGAGATCGACATCACGGAGCAGGTGTTCATCGAGGCCGGCACACCGGTGCTGGTGGTGCCGGCCGCCGGCAGCTTCGACGAGGTCGGCGGGTGTGCGGTGATCGCCTGGAACGGATCGCGCGAGGCGGCACGTGCCGTGCGCCTGGCGATGCCGCTGCTGCGCAAGGCGCGCAGCGTGCACCTGCTGTGCCTCGAGCGCCCCAGCGATCTGCGCCACCTGTCGCGCCTGCAGCTGAACGACGCGCGCCAGTGGCTGGCGCGGCACGGCGTGCCGGTGCAGCTGCACCAGGAACCGGTGCGGATGGATGTGGGCGAGGCGCTGCTGAGCCGCGCCTGCGACCTCGCGGCCGACCTGATCGTGATGGGCGGCTACGGCCATTCGCGCATGGCCGAGTTCCTGCTCGGCGGCGTCACCCGCCGCCTGCTGGCGCACATGACCGTGCCGGTGCTGATCTCGCACTGACCGGGCGCGTGCCGTGCTGGTCGAGCGGCGCGATGCGTTCATCGCGCCGCTGCAGATTTGCCGAGCAGGTGGCCCACCACGATGCCGACCCAGCTGGGCAGGGCCTCCAACGCAGCGCCGGGCTCGTGACCCGCGACCCCACCCGTCGACGGCCACCCAAGGCCTTGCGGAAGGCGTAATATAGCTGTTGTTATATACAGTATTCCGGCCCGGTCGAAGCGGGCGGATGCCCTCCATGAACGCACCGTTTGCTCCCATGGCAGCCGCCGCGCCGCGCCGGCTTCCGATCCACCCCGAACGCCTGCATCCCGCGCTGTGGCTGGGCCACCAGCTGGCGCGTCATGGCGCTGCCGCGGTCGCCACCGGGTTCGCCGCGCTCGATGCCCAGTTGCCCGGCGCCGGCTGGCCGCGCCGCTCGCTCACCGAGCTGCTGCTGCCGCACCCGGGCGTGGGCGAGATCCGGCTGCTCGCGCCCAGCCTCGTCGCGGCCCAGCGCGCGGGCCGGCTGGTGATGCTGTTCGACCCGCCGGCGGCCTTGTCGGCGGCGGCGCTGGAGCGGCTCGGCGTCGCGGTCGAGGAGCTGCTGATCGTCAACACCCGCACCCGCGTGGTCCCGGGCGCCGACAGCCTGTGGGCGCTGGAGCAGGCGCTCAAGAGCGGCCATGTCGGCGCGGTGCTCGCCTGGCTGCCGCCGCGCCTGCGGGCCGAGCGGCTGCGCCGGCTGCAACTCGCCGCCCAGGCCCACGACGGGCCGGCGTTCGTGCTGTGCGAGATGAGCGCGGCGCAGCGCCCGACGGCCGCGCCGCTGCGCCTGGCGCTGCGCCCGGCCGGTGCCGATGTGCTCGCGGTGCACGTGCTCAAGCGCCGCGGCCCGCCGCTGGAGGCGCCGCTGCAGATCGCGTTGCCGCCGGTGCTGTCGGAGGCGGCGCAGCAGCGCGCGCAGGCGGGGGTCGAGGGCATCGCGGCCGGGGGCGCAGGTGTCGGCGCGGGGCCGCAGGGCGGCTTGCGCGCCGCGACCTTCGTCAACCTCGCGGCCGGTTGAGGCTGAGCGCCCGGCTCGGCGCCGAGCGATCGCCGACACGGCGCAGGGTGCTCACCGTCTCGGCAGGTCACCGTCGCCATGCGCTGGATCGCCCTGCACCTGCCGCTGCTGTCGCTCGAATCGTTCGCGGCCACGCTGCCGCATGGGCCGGGCGAACCGGGGGAACCGGGCGATCGACCGCTGGCCTTGATGGACGCGCAGTCGATCCTCGCCGTCAACGCGGCGGCGCGCGCGCTCGGCGTGAAGCCCGGGTTCAGGCGCGCCACCGCGCTGGCGCTGGCGCCGCAGCTCGTGTTCGGGCAGGTCGACCGGGTGCGTGACGCGCAGGCGCTGAGCGCCGTCGCGCACGCGGCGCTGGCCTTCACGCCCAGCGTCTCGATCCAGCCGCCCGGTGATTCGACCCCCGACGACGCGTCCCACACCGTGCTGCTCGAGGTCCAGGCCAGCCTGCGCTATTTCGGCGGCCTGTCGGCGCTGCTGCAGCGCCTGCGGGACGCGCTCGCGCCGCTGGGTCATCGCGTGCATGTCGTCAGCGCCGCCACGGCACTCGGCGCCGCGCTGCTCGCCCGTGTGCACACCCGCCTGCATTGCGCCGATCTGGCCGCCACCTGCGAGGCGCTGGACCGCGCGCCGGCTTGGCTGCTCGGCCCCGGCCGCGCACATTGGGAGACGCTGCAGGGCATGGGGTTGCGCACCATCGCCGACCTGCGCGGCGTGCCGCGCGCCGGTCTGGCGCGGCGCGTCGGCGAGCGCGTGCTCGGCGAGATCGACCGCGCCCGCGGCACCCGGCCCGACCCGCGCGAGCCGCTCGCGCTGCCGGCCGCGTTCGACAGCCGGCTCGAACTCTTCGCCCGCGCCGACACCACCGCGCAGCTGATGCACGGCGCCGCGGTGCTGCTGGCGCGGCTGGTCGCCTGGCTGTCGGCACAGCACGCGTTCGTGCGCCGCTTCACGCTGCTGCTGGAGCACGAGCAGCGCTCGCGCCGCGATGCGGCGGGCGCCGCCGTCACTGCCCTCGAAGTCGCGCTGGCCGAGCCCTCGCGCGACGCCGCCCACCTGCTGGTGCTGCTGCGCGAACGCCTGGCACCACTGCAACTGCCCGCGCCGACGCTCGACCTGCGCCTGTGCGCCGCCGACATCGCCCGGCGCGCGCCGCCGAATGCCGAGCTGTTCCCGACGCCGGCCTCCGAGCACGAGGGCCTGACGCGCCTGATCGAGCGCCTGCAGGCGCGGCTCGGCCGCGAGCAGGTGCTGCGGATCGTGCCGTGCCGGGACCACCGCCCCGAGCGCGCGACCGTCGCGCGCATCGCCGATGCGGCGCTGCGCCCGGTGCGTGCGTGCAGCACGGCAGGCGGCGCAGCGCTTGCGCTGCATGCGGTCCGGCCGGTCTGGCTGCTGCAGCGACCCGAGCCCCTGCACGGGCGCGACCAGGCGCCGCTGCTCGACGGCCAGCCGCTGCAACTGCTCAGTGGCCCCGAGCGCATCGAATCGGGCTGGTGGGATGCCGATCTGGTCGCGCGCGACTACTTCATCGCCCAGTTGCCGGGGGGCGCGCTGGTGTGGGTCTACCGCTCGCGCGTGCCGGTGGCGGCGGCGCAGTCGTGCTGGTTCCTGCAGGGACGGTTCGGTTGAACCCGGCCAGCGGGTGCCCCGTCACGCCACGCGGCCGAACCACCACACCGACAGGCCCGCCGCCAGCACCACCAGCAGCGCACCGGCGGCGGCGAACAGCGCGCTGATCTCGGTTTCCTTCTTCTCGACGATCAGCCGCGTCGACAACCCCTGGTAGACCTGCTTCAGGTCGGCCGCGGTGCCGGCATAGAAGTAGTCGGCGCGGGTCAGGTTGGCGATGTTCTTCAGCGTCTCCTCGTCGAGCCGCACGCGCATCGACCAGCCCTCGAAGCCGATGGTCTCGCCCTCCTTGGTGCCGATGCCGACGGTGTAGACGCGCACGCCGCGGTCGGCGGCCATCTTCGCTGCCTCCACCGGGTCGGGCCCGGTGGTGCGCTGGCCGTCGGTCAGCAGGATGATCGCGGCCGAGCCGTACGAGCCCGGCGCGACCGGGGTGAACGGGGGCCGGGGCTTGTCGCCGGGGGCCGGCGGCATCTCGCGCTGGCCGGTGATCTGCGACAGGTCGATGCCGGCGTCGGGGAACAGCGTGGCCAGCGACAGCACGATGCCGCTGCCGATCGCGGTGCCGCGCTGCAGCTGGAAGCGGTCGATCGCGGCGACCACGTCCTCGCGGCTCAGCGTCGGCGCCTGCACCACCGCGGCGGTGCCGGCGAACTGCACGACGGCGATGCGCACGCTGCGCGGCAGCTCGGCGACGAAGGCCTTCGCGGCCTCCTTCGCGGCGGTCATGCGGTCGGGCAGCACGTCGGCGGCACGCATGCTGCCGGAGACGTCGATCGCCAGCACGACGGTCTTCTCGGCCTGCGGCAGCGTGATCACCGCGGCCGGCCTCGCCGCCGCGACCAGCAGCGCGGCGACCGCCGTCAGCAACAGCGCCGGCGGCAGGTGGCGGCGCCACGCCAGGCCCTTGCCCATCGCCTCCTTGACGAGGCTCAGGCTCGCGTAGCGCAGCACGCTCTGCTTGCGCCGGCGCAGCAGCCAGAGATAGAGCAGCACCAGCAGCGGCAGCGCGAGCAGGCCCCACAGCATCTCGGGCCACAGAAAGCTCAGCGGCGACTTGAAGGACCCGTCGAACGACAGTGCGTTCATGCCGCCGCTCCCGCACGCGCCGACAGGTGCGCGCCGACGCTCGCGCGCCCGGGCCGGCCGCTCCAGTTCGCGAGCCGGCTGCGCTGCTTGCGCAGGTCGGCGAAGCGCAGGATCGCGTCCAGCAGGTCGGCGTCGGTCGCGAGTTCCAGGGTGTCGACGCCGGCGCGCGCCAGACCTTCGAGCAGCGCCGCCTCGCGCCGCTGCGCCGCGGCCGCGAAGCGCTCGCGAAAGCCCCGGTCGTGGGTGTCGACGACGAGCTGCTCGCCGCTCTCGGCGTCGCGCATCGTCACCAGGCCGATGTCGGGCAGCGCCATCTCCAGCGGGTCGAACAGGCGCACCGCGGTCACGTCGTGGCGCATCGCGAGCCGGGCCAGCGCGTGGTCCCAGCCCGGCGCGCTGATGAAGTCGGAGATCACGAACACGCTGCTGCGGCGCTTCAGCACGCCGAGCGCGGCGACCAGCAGCGTGCGCAGGTCGGTTGCGCCCGGCGCCGTCTGCTCGGGGCGCTGGCCGATGCGCTGCAGCAGGTTCAGCACGTGGCGGCGGCCGTGGCCGGCCGGCAGCACGGTGTCGACCTCGGTGCCGTAGAGCAGGGCGCCGACGCGGTTGCCGTGGCGCGTCAGCAGCCGCGCGAGCACGCCGGCGAACTCCCGCGCGATCGTTCGCTTGCTGCGTTCGCCGGAGCCGAAGTCGACGCTCGCGCTCAGGTCGAGAAGAAACCACGCGGTCAGCTCGCGGTCCTCGGTGAACTGGCGCACATAGGGCTGCTGCAGCCGCGCGGTCACGTTCCAGTCGATGTGGCGGACGTCGTCGTGGTGCTGGTATTCGCGCAGGTCGGCGAGGTCGAGCCCGGCGCCGCGCCACAGCGTGCGGTAGTCGCCCTGCAGCAGGCCGTCGAGGCGGCGGATGATCTTCCATTCGAGGCGCTCGAGCAGCGCCTCGGCCGACGCGGTGGCGGCGATGGGCCTCGCATCAGCGTCGGCGCCGGCCGCCCGCCGGGCCGCCTCGAGGCCGGCCGCGCCCCCAGGGCCGCGCAGGGGCCCGGTCGCGGCCCTGGGGGCAGCGGCCGACGGGCGCGCGGGGGCCGTCATGACTCGAGCGGCTTGTCGGGCACCGGGATCTTCTTCATCACGCGCTGCACGATGGCGTCGGCGCTCAGGCCGTCGGCGAGCGCCTCGTACGAGAGCACGAGGCGGTGCCGGAACACGTCGGCGACGAGGCCGGTCATGTCCTCGGGCAGCGCGTAGCCGCGCCCGCGCATGAAGGCCAGCGCGCGCGCGCCCTCGATCAGCCCGATCGTCGCGCGCGGGCTCGCGCCGTAGCTCAGGTACTTGGCGAGGTCGGCCAGGTCGTAGCGCTCGGGCCGGCGCGTCGCGCTGACCAGCCTGACCGCGTACTGCATCAGCGACGGGTCGACGTAGACCTTGCGGCACTCCTGCTGCAGCTCGGCGAGCTGGCCCATGCTGGCGACCGCCGAGACCACGGTGGCCGGGCCGGTGACGCGCTGCGCGATCACGAACTCCTCTTCTTCGTCGGGGTAGTCGACCAGCACCTTCATCATGAAGCGATCGACCTGCGCCTCGGGCAGCGGGTAGGTGCCTTCGGTCTCGATCGGGTTCTGGGTTGCCATCACGAGGAACGGTTCGGGCACCTTGTGGGTTTCGCCGGCGATCGTGACCTGGCGCTCCTGCATCACCTCGAGCAGCGCGCTCTGCACCTTGGCGGGTGCGCGGTTGATTTCGTCGGCCAGCAGCAGGTGCGTGAACACCGGCCCCAGCGAAGTGGAGAACTCCCCGGTGCGCGGGTTGAAGATGCGCGTGCCCACCAGATCGGCCGGCACCAGGTCGGGCGTGAACTGGATGCGCTTGAACGTGCCGCGCAGCGTCTGCGCGAGCGTCTTCACGGTCAGCGTCTTGGCCAGGCCCGGCACGCCCTCGACCAGCAGGTGGCCCTGCGCCAGCACCGCGACCATCACGCGCTCGAGGAAATGATCTTGCCCGACGACGACGCGCTTGACCTCGTAGAGGATCTGCTCCATCAGGGTGGCGGCGTGGGTGCTGTTGCGGCTGACGCTGTTGTCCATTCGCGTGCTTTCGTGCTGTCGTGGAATCAGAACGGCGGCATCCCGACGGCCGCGGCGGCGTTCTCGATCGGCACCGCGAAGCCGATGCCGATGAAGGTGCGCTGGTGCGAAGGGTTCAGGATCGCGGTGACGATGCCGACGACCGCGCCGTCCATCGTCACCAACGGCCCGCCCGAGTTGCCGGGATTGGCCGCGGCGTCGAACTGGATCAGGTTGGTCATCGTCTGCCGGCCCTCGGGCGAGCGGAACTCGCGCTTCAGGCCCGACACCACGCCGGCCGACGCCGACGGGCCGATGCCGAACGGGAAGCCGACCGCCAGGACCTGGTCGCCCGGGGCGAGGTCGGCGGTGCTGCGCAGGGTGGCGGCCTCGAGGTCGTCGGGAATGGTCTTGGCGCGCAGCACCGCGAGGTCGTTCTGGGGTTGCGTGCCGACCACCACCGCATCGGATTCGGTGCCGTCCATGAACGTCACCTTGATGCGCCGGGCGCCGCTGACCACGTGCAGGTTGGTCAGGATCGTGCCGTTGTCGATGATCACGACGCCGGTACCGATGCCGCGTTCGACCGGTCCGTGCTCCTTGCCGTTCCTCGTGCCCTTGCCGGCGGCCTGGCTGCTCGTGTCGTCGTCGCGGTCGCTGCCGTCGTCGCCTTCGGTCATCAGCCCGATCACGCGCACGACCGACGGCAGGATCGCGTCGTAGGCCGCGGACACCGGCGACGGCAGCGGCTTTTCCTCGATCGACTTGCGCAGGGCGGCGTCGATCTGCGGCAGCGTCAGCGCGGGCGCGTGCGGCGCCATCGAGCCGCTCAGCGCGACCCCGAGGACAGCGAGGACGAGCACGGCGCCGGCCCAGAGCCGGCGTTCGTGGCGGACCAGTCCGAGCCGCAGCCGCGAACGGCGCGTCACGGTCGACACTGCCGCCGGGACGGTCACCGCGACGGACTCGGGGGCAGCCGGGGCGGGCGGGCGCGAGCGGCTGTACAGAGGTGTCTTCTTCATCGTCTGGATCCCGCGTGGAACTTCGACCCGACCATGGCGTGGCGGATGCAAGAAGCAGGCCCTGGCGCCGATCCTCGCACCCCGCGCCGATACGGTAGCACGGGGCCCATTTCCTGTCACAGCGTGCGCTGCGGCGCGCCTCGCGGGCGCCCGGTGCATCATCGCGGGATGTGGACCGACAGCCATTGCCATCTCGACGCCCCGGAGTTCGATGCCGACCGCGGCAGCGTCGTGGCACGCGCCCGGGCCGCCGGGGTGACGCAGATCGTGATCCCGGCGGTGGAGCGGGCGAATTTCGAGACCGTGCGCCGGCTCGCGGCGACGCACGGCTTCGCCTACGCGCTGGGCATCCACCCGCTGTTCGTGGAGCGCGCGGCCGACGCGGACCTGGTCCAGCTCGCCGATGCGCTCGATGAGTGGCGGCGCGACCCGCGCCTGGTCGCCGTCGGCGAGATCGGGCTCGACCATTTCGTGCCCGGCCTGGACCGTGCGCGGCAGGAGCGCTTCTACGCGGCGCAACTGGCGATCGCGCAGCGTGCCGGCCTGCCGGTGATCCTGCACGTGCGCAAGTCGGCCGACACCTTGCTGAAACACCTGCGCGCCACGCCGGTGCGCGGCGGCATCGCGCACGCCTTCAACGGCAGCGAGCAGCAGGCGCTTGCCTTCGTCGCACTCGGTTTCAAACTGGGGTTCGGCGGCGCGCTGACCTTCGAGCGCGCGCTGCAGATCCGCCGCCTGGCGCAGACGCTGCCGCCCGACGCCCTGGTGCTCGAGACCGACGCGCCGGACATCCCGCCGCACTGGCTGTACCGCAGTGCCGCCGAGCGCGCCGCCGGCGCAGCGGCGCGCAACGAGCCGGCCGAGCTGCCGCGCATCGCACAGACGCTCGCCGGGTTGCGCGGCCTGTCGCTCCCGGCGCTGGCCGAGCTGACCTCGGCCAACGCGCGTGCGGCGCTGCCGGGCCTGGCATGAGCAACCCTGTTGCGCAACGGGTGCCGGGCCGCTCGCAAGCCGTTCCCGGGGCGGCCATCCTGCAGGGGCTCGCGCCGGTGGTCGATGCGCACACGCGGCTGGTCGTGCTCGGCAGCTTTCCCGGCGTGGCCTCGCTGCAGGCGCGGCAGTATTACGCGCATCCGCGCAATCACTTCTGGCCCATCCTCGCGGCCTTGTGGGGTGTCGACCTGAAGAGTGCGACCTACCCGCAGCGCTTGGCCGCGGCGCGGGCCCACGGACTGGGCCTCTGGGACGTCTACGCCAGCTGCCGCCGCGAAGGCAGCCTCGACAGCGCCATCGAGCAGGCGCAGCTCAACGACCTGGCCAGTCTGAAGCGGCACGCACCGGCGCTGCAGGCGATCGCGCACAACGGCGGCGAATCGGCACGCGCGCTGCGCGTGACGAGTGCGTTCGGGCTGCCCGTGCACCGGCTGCCGTCGACCAGCCCGGCGAACGCCAGCTGGAGCTTCGAGCGCAAGCTCGCGGCCTGGCGCGCCGCCCTCGAACAACATGGAGCGGCATGAAGAGCACGCGCAGACGCGATGAACCGGCGCTCGCACCCGCCACCATCTCCGAGGCCGACGGCGTGCGCTACCTGCACCTGGGCACGCCCTGGGTGCAGGGCGCGATGCGGATCCGCAAGTCGCTCGCGCTCGAACTCGAGTACATCCAGCGCATGATGGTGTGGATGCTGTTTCGGCCCACCGGCGAACTCACGCGGGGCCGCGCGGTGCAGCTGGGCCTCGGCGCCGCGGCGATCACGCGCTTTTGCCACAGCACGCTGCGCATGCGCTGCACTGCGGTCGAGCTCAATCCGAGCGTGATCGACGCCTGCCGGCTCTGGTTCCACCTGCCCGCCGACTCGGCCCGCTTCGAGGTGCTGCCGATGAACGCCGCCGACTTCGTGGCCGACGCGGCCCGCATCGAGACGGCGCAGGCGCTGTGCGTCGACCTCTACGACCACCACGCCGCCAGCCCCGTGCTCGACAGTGCCGCCTTCTACCGCGATTGCCACCGCGTGCTCGCCGACGGCGGCGTGATGACCGTCAACCTGTTCGGCCGAGACACGAGCTTCGAGCGCAGCGCCGCACGCATCGCCGCGGCGTTCGGCGAGGCACAGGTGCGCAGTCTGCGGCCGACCCGGGAGGGCAACACGGTCGTCGTCGCCCTGAAGAACGCGCCGATGCCGGAGCGAGCGGTGCTGGCCGAGCGCGCGGATAACATCGAGCGCCGGTTCAAGCTGCCGGCCCGCAAGTGGCTGCGCATGATCCGGCCGCTGGAGCGCGCTGCCGCGCCGGTCGAACCCTAGAAAGAGCGACGAATGCGCATGAAGGCCGTCACCGCCAAGCCCTCGACCAGCCACACCGGCAAGCTGGACGCCGGTGTCCTGCTGCAATGGCTGCGCGACGACGGCCTGGTCAGCGCCGAGGACGCCGAGCAGACCGCGCGGCGCTTTGCCGGCGGCCACAGCGCACAGCATCCGCTGGTCCGCCTGGCGAGCGTGAACCTGGTGCGCCAGGGCACGGCCAAGGTGCTCGACATCGAGGCGCTGACCGAATGGCTGGCCGGCCGCAGCGCTCTGCCGTACCTGCGCATCGACCCGCTGCGGGTCGATGTCGGGCGCGTCGCCGAGATCATGTCGATCACCTACGCCGAGCGGCGCCGCGCGCTGCCGCTGACGGTGGGCCTGGCCGAGGTGACGATCGCCACTTGCGAACCCTTCGACCGCAGCTGGGTGCCCGAGATCGAGGCACACGTGCGCAAGACCGTGAAGCTGGTGGTCGCGAGCCCGCTCGAGCTGGCGCGCTACACGACCGAGTTCTACACGCTGTCGCGCTCCGTGCGCAACGCGATCAAGACCGGCGAGGTCTCGGCGCTGGCGAGCTTCGAGCAGCTCGTCGAGCTCGGCAAGACCACCAAGCAGCTCGACGCGAACGACCAGGGCGTCGTGCAGGTGGTCGACTGGCTCTGGCAGTACGCCTTCGACCAGCGCGCCTCCGACATCCACCTCGAGCCGCGCCGCGAGCGCAGCGTGATCCGCTTCCGCATCGACGGCGTGATGCACACCGTCTACCAGCTGCCGCCCGGCGTGATGAACGCGATGATCGCGCGCGTCAAGCTGCTCGGCCGCATGGACGTGGTCGAGAAGCGGCGCCCGCTGGACGGCCGCATCAAGACGCGCAACCCGGGCGGCGACGAGGTCGAGATGCGGCTGTCGACCCTGCCCACCGCGTTCGGCGAGAAGATGGTGATGCGCATCTTCGACCCCGACACCACCGTCAAGTCGATCGAGGCGCTCGGCTTCGGCGCGCACGACGGCAAGCGCTGGGAGCAGCTGATCACGCAGCCCCACGGCATCATCCTGCTGACCGGCCCGACCGGCTCGGGCAAGACGACGACGCTGTACTCGACGCTGCGGCGCCTGGCCACCGACGAGGTCAACGTCTGCACCATCGAAGACCCGATCGAGATGATCCAGCCGGCGCTGAACCAGACCCAGGTCCAGCCCGCGATCGACCTCAACTTCGCCGAAGGCCTGCGCGCGCTGATGCGCCAGGACCCGGACATCATCATGGTCGGCGAGATCCGCGACCTGGAAACCGCCGAGATGGCGATCCAGGCCGCGCTCACCGGCCACCTCGTGTTCAGCACGCTGCACACCAACGACTCGGCCTCGGCCGTGACGCGGCTGATCGACCTCGGCGTGCCGCCCTACCTGATCGGCTCGACCGTGATCGGCGTGCTCGCGCAGCGCCTGGTGCGCACGCTGTGCCTGAGCTGCAAGCAGCCGGACGACAGCGTCGCGCGCGCCAGCCTCGACGAACTCGTCAAGCCCTGGCGCCTGAACGGAACGGTCCAGCCCTACAAGCCCGTCGGCTGCCTCGAATGCCGCATGACCGGCTTCCGCGGACGCGCCGGCCTGTACGAGCTGCTGACCCTCACCGACGCCGCGCGCACGGCGATCCACCCGGCCACCGATGCGGCGCGCCTGCGCCGGCAAGCGGTCGCCGATGGCCTGCGCCCGCTGCGGCTGGCCGGCGTGATGAAGGTCGCCGAAGGGCTGACGACGCTCGACGAGGTGCTGCGCGCCACGCCGTTCTGGGAGGCGTGAGCGGCCGTCAAAGCCGAGTTGCCGGCCGCGCGCCATCCGCGTAAACCAGACCCGGCCTGCGCAAATCGTTGCATAGAATTCGCCCCCAACTGGTTTCGGGAGTGCAGGGTGAGAATCAAGAGTCAGAGGGACTTCGTCTCGGGGTTGATGTTCGTCGTCGTCGGCGTGTTTTTCGCCATCGGCGCGACGAACTACTCGATGGGCAGCTCGGCCAAGCCGGGGGCGGGCTACTTCCCGCTGATCCTGTCGGTGCTGATGGCGATCCTCGGGGCGATCGTGGTGTTCAAGTCGCTGACGATCGAGACCGAAGGCGGTGACCCGATCGGCAGCATCGCCTGGCGGCCGCTGCTGGTGATCGTCGTGTCGATCGCCGTGTTCGGCCTCGCGCTGCCGCGGCTGGGCATGTTCGTCACCATCCCGCTGCTGATCGTGATGGTCAGCTTCGCGGGCGATGAATTCGGCTGGATGGGCGTGATCCTGAACAGCGTGGTGCTGACCGCCAGCTCGTGGGTGATCTTCATCTGGGGCCTGCACCTGACGATCCCGCTGAAGCCTGCCTTCATGGGCGGTTGAGCCGCAACCAACTGCCGATCGGACCCCATCATCATGGATCTGCTGAACAATCTTGCCCTCGGTTTCGGCGTGGCCTTCACGCTGCAGAACCTGGCCTACGCGTTCTTCGGCGCGGTGCTGGGGACGCTGATCGGCGTGCTGCCCGGCCTCGGCCCGGTCGCGACGATCGCGATGCTGCTGCCCTCGGTCTATGCGCTCGACGCCACGCCGGCGCTCATCATGCTCGCCGGCATCTACTACGGCGCCCAGTACGGCGGCTCGACCACCGCGATCCTGATCAACGTGCCCGGCGAATCGAGCTCGGTCGTGACCGCGATCGACGGCTACGCGATGGCGCGCCAGGGCCGCGCCGGCGCCGCGCTCGCGGCTGCCGGCCTCGGTTCGTTCTTTGCCGGCTGCGTCGGCACCATCGTCATCGCGGCGTTCGCGCCGCCGCTGACCGAACTCGCGTTCAAGTTCGGCCCGGCCGAGTACTTCTCGCTGATGGTGCTGGGCCTGATCGGCGCGGTGGTGCTCGCCTCGGGCTCGCTGCTCAAGGCGATCTCGATGATCATCCTGGGCCTGCTGCTGGCGCAGATCAACACCGACGTGATTTCGGGCACTGCGCGCTACAGCTTCGACATCCCCGAGCTGACCGACGGCATCGGTTTCGTCGTGATCGCGATGGGCGTGTTCGGCTTCGGCGAGATCATCTCCAACCTCGGCCAGCCGGCCGAGCACCGCGAGGTCTTCACCAAGGACGTGAAGGGCCTGTGGCCCACGCTTCAGGACTTCAAGGACGCATGGCCGGCCGTGGTGCGCGGCACGGCGCTGGGCTCGCTGCTCGGCGTGCTGCCGGGTGGCGGCGCGTTGCTGTCGTCGTTCGCGTCCTACACGCTCGAGAAGAAGATGAAGGGGCGTCCGGGCCAGGTCCCGTTCGGCAAGGGCAATATCCGCGGCGTGGCCGGCCCCGAGAGTGCCAACAATGCCGGCGCGCAGACCTCGTTCATCCCGATGCTGACACTGGGCATCCCGCCGAACGCGGTGATGGCGCTGATGGTCGGCGCGATGACGATCAAGGGCATCCAGCCCGGCCCCCAGGTGATGACCAGCAACCCGCAGCTGTTCTGGGGCCTGATTGCCTCGATGTGGGTCGGCAACGCGATGCTGGTGATCCTGAACCTGCCGCTGATCGGCATCTGGATCAAGCTGCTGACGGTGCCCTACCGGTACCTGTTCCCTGCCATCACGCTGTTCTGCTGCATCGGCGTGTACACCCTGAACAACAGCACCTTCGATGTCTACATGACCGCCATCTTCGCGCTGGTCGGCTATGCGTTCTACAAGCTCAGCGTCGAGGGCGCGCCGCTGCTGCTGGGCTTCATCCTCGGGCCGATGATGGAGGAGAACCTGCGCCGTGCGCTGCTGCTCGCGCGCGGCGACTGGAGCTCGTTCGTCACGCGTCCGCTCTCGGCCGCCCTGCTCGCGGCGGCGCTGCTGATGGTCATCGTCGTGATGCTGCCGTCGATCAGGCAGAAGCGCGAAGTCACCTTCAAGGAAGAGTAGCGCCGGCCGCGCCGCCGCGGCGCGCCCGATAATCGTCGCCTTCCCCGCCTGCGGACGCGACGATGACCGACCCCTTCGACTGGACCCGCGGCTACCCCAGCCAGCGCCTGCCGATCTTCGGCCGCAACGTCGTTGCCACCTCGCATCCGCTGGCCGCGCAGGCCGGGCTGCAGATGCTGCGCAACGGCGGCAACGCGGCCGATGCGGCGATCGCCACGGCCGCCGCGATGACGATTCTCGAGCCGGTCAGCAACGGCCTGGGCTCGGACGCGTTCTGCCTGCTCTGGGACGGCCGGACCCTGCACGGCCTGAATGCCTCGGGCCGCGCGCCGCAGGCCTGGACGCCCGACTACTTCAGGCGCAAGCACGGCGCGAGCGCGCTCGCGCCGCCCAAGCGCGGCTGGGACAGCGTGACCGTGCCCGGCGCGGTGGCGGCCTGGGTCGCGCTGAGCGAGCGCTTCGGCCGGCTGCCCTTCGCCGACCTGCTGGCGCCGGCCATCGAGATCGCCGAGCGCGGCTACGCGGTGCCGGTGGTGGTGCAGCAGAAATGGGCCGCCGCGGTGCCGCTGCTCGCCGACCAGCCCGGCTTCGCCCAGGCCTTCATGCCGCGCGGCCGTGCGCCGCAGGTCGGCGAGCTGTTCCGCCTGGCCGACGCGGCGCGTTCGCTGCGCCTGATCGCGCAGACCCGGGGCGCGGCGTACTACGGCGGCGAGATCGCGCAGGCCGCGGCGGCGCATGCGAGCGCGAACGGCGGTGCGATCACGGCCGCGGACTTCGCCGCCTACCGCCCCGAATGGGTCGAGCCTGTCGGCATCGACTACCCCGACCGCGACGGCGCGAGCCACACGGTGCACGAGATCCCGCCGAACGGCCAGGGCATCGCGGCGCTGATCGCGCTCGGCATCCTGAAGCATTTCGACCTCGCCGCGCTGCCGGTCGACGGCGTCGCGTCGCAGCACCTGCAGATCGAGGCGATGAAGCTCGCGTTCGCCGACACCTACCGCTTCGTCGCCGAGCCCGCGAGCATGGAGGTGACGAGCGCGCAGTTGCTGGATCCGGCCTACCTCGCCGCCCGCGCGGCGCTGATCGATCCGGCGCGCGCGCAGGACTTCGGCCACGGCAACCCGGCGAAGGGCGGCACGATCTACCTCGGCGCGGCCGACGAGCGCGGCATGATGGTGAGCTTCATCCAGAGCAACTACATGGGGTTCGGCTCGGGCATCGTCGTGCCGGGCTACGGGCTGTCGATGCAGAACCGCGGCCACGCGTTCAGCCTGGCGGCCGGCAGCCCCAACCTCGTCGCGCCGGGCAAGCGCCCGTTCCACACCATCATCCCGGCGTTCCTGACCCGCGGTGCGGGCGCGGCGCGACAGGCGGTGATGAGCTTCGGCGTGATGGGCGCGAACATGCAGCCGCAGGGCCACCTGCAGACCCTGGTGCGCATGCTCGGCCACGGCCAGAACCCGCAGGCCGCCTGCGACGCGCCGCGCTGGCGCTTCAACGCCGGCCTGGAAATCAACGTCGAGGCCGCGATGGACCCCGCGACCGCGGCCGGCCTGCAGGCGCTGGGCCACCGCGTCGAGGTCATCGACGACAGCTACCAGGACTTCGGCGCCGGCCAGTTCATCTGGCGCCTCGGCGACCCGGCGGTCGAGGGCTACGTGGCGGCGAGCGATCCGCGCCGCGACGGGCAGGCGGTGGCGTACTGAAGAATCGCCGCGCCGCCGCGCCGCCGCGCGCGGCGGCGCGGCGCGAACCGGGCGCGCTCCGTAGAATCCATCGCAATGTCTTCCATTGTCACCACGGCGGCCGCGGGCGCCGCCCCGCGCGAAGCCGCCGTCTGGCCCGGCCTGGCGCTCGCCTCGGTCGGCGCGATCGGGTTCTCGGGCAAGGCCATCATCGTCAAGCTCGCGTACCGCCACGGCGTGGACGCGATCACGCTGGTCATGTACCGCATGCTGTTCGCGCTGCCGCTGTTCATGCTGCTGGCGTGGTGGGCGGGGCGCGGCAAACCGGCGCTGGCGCGGCGCGACTGGATCGCCGTCGTCGGCCTGGGCTTCAGCGGCTACTACCTCGCGAGTTCGCTCGACTTCGTCGGCCTGCTCTACGTCAGCGCGGGTTTCGAGCGCCTGATCCTGTACCTGACCCCGACGCTGGTGCTGCTGATGGGCGCGGTGCTGTTCAGGCGCCGGGTCACGGGGCGGCAGCTCATTGCGCTCGGCGTCAGCTACTGTGGCGTGCTGCTGGTGTTCGGCCACGAACTCGGCATGCTCGGCGCGAACGTGGCGATCGGCGTGGCCCTGGTGTTCGCCAGCGCGGTGAGCCACGCCGTCTACCTCGTCTACAGCGGCGAGGAGGTCCAGCGCCTCGGCGCGCTGCGCCTCACGGGCCTGGCGACCAGCTTCGCCTGCCTGTTCTGCATCGTGCAGTTCGCGCTGCTGCGGCCGATGAGCGCGCTCGTGGTCGCGCCCGAGGTGCTCTGGCTGTCGGTGCTCAACGCGCTGCTGTGCACCTTCGCGCCGGTGCTGATGGTGATGATGGCGATCGAGCGCATCGGCGCGACCGTCGCGGCGCAGACCGGCATGATCGGCCCGCTGTCGACCATCCTGATGGGCGTGGTGATCCTCGGCGAGCCGTTCACCCCGTGGATCGCGGCCGGCACCGTGCTGGTGCTGGCGGGCATCTGGTTGCTGGCGAAGTGGAGGTAAGAAATGTCGATCCCTCAGCTCACCTTGTTCGCCGTCCCCCGAGGGGAAGGCTCAGCGCCCATGGTCCACGACCGTGGGCCACGACGCGGCCCTTGGCGGCCGGGCGGGCGTTGATATGGATCTGGGCATCACGGGCAAATGGGCGCTGGTGTGCGCGGCCAGCAAGGGCCTGGGCAAGGGCTGCGCGGGCGCGCTGGTGCGCGAGGGCGTCAACGTCGTGATCACCGCGCGCGGCGCGCGGGCGCTGGAGGCCACCGCTGCCGAACTGCGCGCGCTGGGCGCGGACCACGGCGGCGCCGAGGTGCGCGCGGTGGCCGGCGACATCACCACGCCCGAGGGCCGCAGCGCCGCGCTGGCCGCGTGCCCGCAGGTCGACATCCTGGTCAACAACGCCGGCGGGCCGCCGCCCGGTGACTTTCGCGACTGGGGCCGCGACGCCTGGATCAAGGCGCTCGACGCCAACATGCTGACGCCGATCGAGCTGATGCGCGCCACCGTCGACGCGATGGCCGCGCGCGGCTTCGGCCGCGTCGTCAACATCACCTCGGGCGCGGTCAAGGCGCCGATCGACGTGCTCGGCCTGAGCAACGGCGCGCGCTCCGGGCTGACCGGCTTCGTCGCCGGGCTGGCGCGCAGCAGCATCGCGGCGCGCGGCGTGACCATCAACGGCCTGCTGCCGGGGCCCTTCGATACCGAGCGGCAGCGCGGCATTCTGCAGGGCGTCGCGACGGCGACCGGCCAGCCGCTGGCCGCCGTGATGGCGAAACGCGCCGCGGCAGTCCCCGCGGGGCGCTTCGGCACCGCCGACGAGTTCGGCGCGGTCTGCGCGTTCCTGTGCAGCGTGCACGCGGGCTACTTGACCGGGCAGAACGTGCTGCTGGATGGCGGGGTGTATCCGGGGACGTTCTGACCTCATGATTGCGGCGCATGCGCGCATGCCTCGGCGCGATCGTCGTGACGAACAACACCAGGGACCTTGCGCGCGTCAAAGGGCTCAAGGTCTCCACATCCACCGCGGCAACGTCGGTCGGCTCCGTGTGCTCACCAGCCGCCGCGAGCCAAGCGTGCGGCCGTGACCCGCAAGTAGGACCGGCGCTGTCGTAGCCGATCAACTTGATCTGCGGTGACCGTCGGCTATTCCCAGGACGTTTCGGGGTCCAAATGCCGCGCCAACTCCATCGCGTCGTGTAGCACCCGGCCAACCACGAGCAGGGCGGGCTCAAAGCGGTAGATCAGAAAGTGGCGCGGCCGGCGGACCACCCCAGCGCCTGTGCCCACATGATCGCGACTCAGTCGCAGGTGCCATGATCGAACACCCGCACCGAATTCCGGGCGCTCGATACTGCCCAGGCGGTCAGGTTGTGTCGCAACGTCGCGAAGTGCCGCGACGATCAGGCCCTCATAGCGCAGCCGCGCGGCCTCGCCGAATTGCTCCTGCGTCCAGGCAAGGATGTCGATGACATCCGCCTGGGCGGCGTCCGACAGGCGATATCGAATCATCAACTCGCCGTCTTGGCCTGCCGGGCGGCACGACGACCCAATTGCCCGACGAAGTCCTCAAGCTGATCGTCTGCAACATCGGTGTACCGCCCCGCTGAAACATCCGCCCAGCCGTGGCGAGCCGCTTGCTTTAGGGCCTTGAGCTTGACTTCCTCGAGGCGGTCGCGCTCCTCGATGAGACGCAGTCCTTCTCGCAGCACCTCGCTGGCGTTCTGGTAGCGCCCTGACTGCACCAGCGTCTCAACCAATTCGTGTTGATGCTCGCTCAAGACTACGTTGCGTGTCGGCATGTCGTCTGCTCCGAAGTGCGTGAAGAGGCTCGCTAGACCATGATTGGCAGATTATGCCAATACGTTGGCAGGTCCGGGCGGCGTCGTCAACATCACCTCGGGCGCGGTGAAGGCGCCGATCGACATCCTCGGCCTGAGCAACGGCGCGCGTTCCGGGCTGACCAGCTTCGTCGCCGGGCTGGCGCGCAGCGCCATCGCGGCACGCGGCGTCATGATCAACGGCCTGCTGCCCGGCGCGTTCGACACTGACCGAAGCGATCGCTCTGGGCGTCTTGAACTTCCTTCGGAGGCGCTTCGACTGCGGCCCGCGCCTCGTGCGGCTGCCACCGCGAAAGACCTGCGCCCGTTGCGCCGCTGCCCTCAGCCTCGCGCACTTCCATAGCCGGGTTGCCTTCGCTGGTGCCGAACGACAAGGATCCTTGTTCCAGTGTCGTCAGGCTTGTAGATCACGGAGTATGGGTACTTGCGGAAAGGGTAGGTCCTTCGGTCGCCACTGGACGGCGTTCCGAGCCCGGGATTGCCGTCGAGCAACGCGGCCACATGTTCAAACTCGGCGAGGAATCGCAGCGCAACCTTGCTGCTTCCATTCTCCCGGTAGAACCGAAAGGCAGCTTCAAGATCGCGCTCAGCCAGGCGATGGAGCTTGTAATGTCACCGAATCTGCGCTTTGAGGCGAGCAACGACTTCCTTTCCGTCAACGGGAATGGACGTTCCATTTTCGATCTCCGCGTCTCGACGCGCGGCTTCCCTGTCCCAGACCTCATCTGCCGTCTCGTCGTCGTCGTCGAGACTGTCGATGAGGCGATCGAGGAGGTGCGAACGGTCCGCAGGGGGCAAGCCCAAAACCTCAGTTTCAAGCGCTTTCAGTGTCGTCGGCATACATGCCTCCAATCTTCAATGTGCACAAACTCGAATGCAGGCTGTAGCTTGCCACAACCGATCTCACATCCTTGACGCGATCGACGCCAACATGCTGACGCCGATCGAGCTGATGCGCGCCACCGTCGACGCGATGGCCGCGCGCGGCTTCGGCCGCGTCGTCAACATCACCTCGGGCGCGGTCAAGGCGCCGATCGACGTGCTCGGCCTGAGCAACGGCGCGCGCTCCGGGCTGACCGGCTTCGTCGCCGGGCTGGCGCGCAGCAGCATCGCGGCGCGCGGCGTGACCATCAACGGCCTGCTGCCGGGGCCCTTCGATACCGAGCGGCAGCGCGGCATTCTGCAGGGCGTCGCGACGGCGACCGGCCAGCCGCTGGCCGCCGTGATGGCGAAACGCGCCGCGGCAGTCCCCGCGGGGCGCTTCGGCACCGCCGACGAGTTCGGCGCGGTCTGCGCGTTCCTGTGCAGCGTGCACGCGGGCTACTTGACCGGGCAGAACGTGCTGCTGGATGGCGGGGTGTATCCGGGGACGTTCTGACCTCATGATTGCGGCGCATGCGCGCATGCCTCGGCGCGATCGTCGTGACGAACAACACCAGGGACTTTGTGCGCGTCAAAGGGCGCAAGATCGAAACTGGATGAGCTGATCAGGCGCTTGCTCACGCCGCCAGCTCTTCGTGCTTGACGGGCTTGATCTTGCTCAGCGCGGGCTTCGCGCTCTCTTGCGTCTGCCACAGGTCGAAAGCCGTCCGCATGCCCAGCCAGACACTGGCCCTGCCGCCATGATCGATGCCGAGCCAGCGCTCCAGCCGCAGCGCCATCTCGGGCGAAATTCCGGCCCGCGCGTTGAGCACGCGCGAAAGCGCTGCGCGCGTCACGCCGAGCTGCACGGCAGCACCGGTCACGCTCAGGCCGAGCGCGGGCAAAACATCGTCGCGAAGAGTCTCACCGGGGTGAGGGGGGTTGTGCATCGGGTTCATGTTTGTCCTCGGTTCAGCGGTAGTCCTGGTAGTCGACGACGGTAGCGTCCGCGCCGTCGAATTTGAATGTCATGCGCCAATTGCCGCTTACCCACACCGCCCAATGCCCGGCAAGTTCGCCTTTGAGCGGGTGAAGCTTCCAGCCTGGGACGTTTATGTCGCCCGGCGTTGCGGCCTGGTCGAGTTGGGCAAGCTGGCGTTTCAGTCGGGCTGCATGCACTGGCTGAATGCCTGCCTTGCTGCCAGCCGCGAAGAACCCTTCCAAGCCCTTGTGCACGAAACTTCCGATCACGGTTCGGGTGTATGGCGTAGCTGCTCACATCGCAAGTGGTCGCGTAGCAATTTGCCGCGATCGGCCGCTGTTCGTCGCGGCTGGTTGATCAGGCACGTTTTCTCTGTCTCGAGATCACCATCGGCTCCGATCAGCGCCAAGAGTTCCTTGACTGTCGTGGGCATTGCCGAAGCAGGTCACCAGCGCGGAATTCGAGCGGCTGTGGCCGCGCGCGTCGTCGGCTGCGTCGTCACGCCCTCTGTGCAGCGTGCAGGCCGGGATGCGTCGTCACGCTCGCCGTGCAGCGCGCAGGCGGAGTACCTGACGGGGCGGACCTGTGGCTGAATCGCGGGGCGAATCCGGGGGTGTTCTGAGGCCATCGGTCGTTCGTCTCTGGGTGCGCCGTTCTCCGCGCCCCCGCATCGCCGCGACGTCACCGTGTCGACCATGCCCGATCAGAACATCGGGAATTCCTCAGTTGACGTCCCTTGCTCCCCCGCGCTGCCAGTCCCCCACTGGGTGCCCTGCGAGACGGCTCCACCGTAAGGTTGCGTCCCGCCGGCGATGGCCTGCGACTGATGGAGCTTGGTGTTCGCGTTGAAGTAGTGGCCAGTGGCAGTGTTGGCTTCACTGTCGGTCGGACAGGACTTGTTGCCGGCGAGGACCACATAGTTCTGATTGTCGAGCGCCCCGGTCACGCCGCGGTAGTACAAAGGATGCTCGCTGTTCGAGATGATGTTGTCGCTGACGTAATCGCCTGTGTAGCGGCATAGCTGGAAGGTGCCGGATGTCGTGCCCAGCGACCACGCTGCAGTGTCGGTCGTGGTGAGCGGCGTGATCACCATTTGGCCCGACCAGCGCAACGCCGTCGACGTGGGTGTGTTGCCGTCACCGTCGTGGTCAAAGGGTTCGACCAGGCACGCGTACGCAACAAACCTCGACACGACCGAGGTGTATCCGGGCGGTGCTGGAACGGTCGAGTTGTCTTCGATCGTGATCTGCTGGACAAGCACCGCTGTTCCGCCCGTGGAACTGGCTGATGCTCCGGCTTGGGTATATGTCAAGGTCGTGTTCGACGGCGCGGACGCAATGGTGAACTGGCCATCGAAGCTGGTGTCGGCGACACTGCTGATGCCGACAGTCTGGCCTGCGGACATGCCGTGATTGCCCGAGGTCGTGATCGTGACGACGCTGCCGGACCGAACCGCGGTGCTGATCGTGACCGGCGACACGTTGCCGGCGCTCACGACCTTTTGCCGCTGCGCGAAGCAGGTGTAAGGCTGTGCGGTCGGCGTCGGCGATACGAACTTGAGACTGACCGTCAGGTCCTTCGTTGGGTCGGTCGTATTCTCGATGTCGCTTGCGGATACCGCCCCGCCGCCGGTCGTCGTGAAAAACCGGATGTAGCCGCTGAGCAGATAGCGATAGGTCGACGTGCAGCCGGTCGTATCGAAGCCGGGAATCGGCGTGCCGGTGCAGATCTTCTCGACGATGCCGGTCGTGTTGTCGAACACGTAGAACGTGCTCCCGCCACCTGGCGGCGTGAAGCCGCTCTTGTTGTTGCCGAGGTCGACCGCGGGGTAGGGAATGTTGATGTTGCGGTTCTTCGGAGTCCGTGTCTTCGAGCCGTTCGGGCCGGTGAACAGCGTGCCCAGGTCAATCGGGTCGGAGCGCGAGATCACGGAGCGCAGCGTGACAGATTGCGCTTCGCCGGCTCGATCGGTCCACGCCACCTGGACCCGTATCCATTTTTCCAGGTCTCCGGCGCCCGCGGCAGTGGATCCATCGTTCTTGGTCACCCACCACTGACGCGCATAGGTCGCATTCGTCGCGTAAGGGTCGGCGCTCGACGGGTTAATGGTCTCGGGCCCGCCGGACACGACATCGTCTTCGTAGTTGACGATCGTTCCAGCTCCGTCACTGCGGACCTGCTGGAATGTCCGCAGACTCTCGATCTTCTGCTGGCCCAGACGCACCGCTTCGCTGCGCTGTTTCGCCACGTCGGAATTGCGCGACATCGTGGTCTGGAATCCGGCGACCGCGAGCATGCCGAAGGCCATCACGAGAAAGGCGATCAGGGCCTCGACCAGCGTGAAGCCGGCCTGCCGCTGTCGGTGGAATCGGAAGTGCGAGCGATTCATTGAGCGGTACTCCCTCGTAATCATCAGTAGTCGCTCAGCTTGTCGCGCCAGCTGCCCGGAACGCGCACCATCAACCCCCGTGTGTTCTCGGGCTTGAAGATGTTGGCGTCATAGATCAAATCGAGCGTGCCGCTGCCCTTGTTGAATGCCCCGCGCGAGACGAACGCGCCGTACACCTTGGCGGTGCCGGAGCCTGTGTAGTCCCACAGGTCGTCCACGGTTGCCGTGGCCGCATAGAACATTCCGTAGGCGGTCAGATTGGCCTTCAACTCCACCGATGCCGAACTGGCGATCATGATCGGATCGGTCGCCGTTCCCAGCGTGCCAACTGCGGGCAGATTGTTCGAGAACGCGACGTCGGTATCGGTCCAGAACTTCGTATAGCCGTTGTTGTATGCCGTCGAGATCGCGGTTCCGCAACTGGCAGCATTGCCACATGAGGGGCTGCAACGCGTGTTGGTACCGCAGGAGCCGCTCGTGATGATCCAGGTCTTCGGGTTGTTCTGATACGCGCTGATTGTTTCGCCGAAAAAACTCGAGAAGAAGATGTCGCCCGTCGCATCGGCAGCGGTGAGCGCGGCCAGGGACGGATCGTTGTCGAGCACGGAAGCCCGCCCTGGGGTCCCGGGGAGCGTCGTGACATTGGTTCCCGACCCGAGTTCAACGGTCGTGCCTGAATTGATCGTGATGCCGTTGCTCGCGACGTCGAGGTTGACCACGTTCAGATTGCCCCCCGTCACCGTTGCCGCGCCGGTGACCAGACCGGCGCCGGGTGCGTTCGGAAAAGCCGGTTTCATTTTGTAGATCGCCGACACGACGGCCACCGCGTCGGGCGTGGAGCTGTTGGAGGGCTCGCAGTACGTTCCCTGGTTGGTGCATCCATACGAGTACACCCGGACGGACCATGGGTCGGCGGCGACCTGGATGAATTCCACGGTGAAGCGCGCATCGCCTGCTGCACCCAGCGCCAGGCCCGCGGTGGTCGTCGGACAACTGCAGGTGGTCGCACCGGTCGTTGCGGAGATGCTGCAACCGGAACGGATGTTGGTGCTCGCCCCTGCCGTGGTGGCCAGGCCGGTGAATCCGGACGCGCCCAGTGGCAGGTAGCGGTCCGCATAACTCTGGACCAGGGTGCCGCTGATGGCGCAACTCGGCGCCACGACCATCTTCTTGTCGTCGTTGAGCCGTGCGACCGCCCATTCGAGGCCGGCTTCGGCAGCCTCGAAGGCCCGCGTCGAGCGGTATTGATTGGCGGACGTGCGCTGTTCGAAGATCATGCTGCGGTTCGCGAAGAACGCCACCAGCGTGATGCCGAACAACATCAGCAACGCGACGGCCAGCGCCGCGGCCCCGTGCTGCCGCGATGGGCGCTTGAAGGAATGGATCGGGATCATGCGGGCCTCATTCGTCTCAAGGCGGACAGGTGCCCGACGGCGCGTCGTTGCGCAGACGTACCGTCTCGCGGATGGTGCGCCGGACATTCGTGTCGCTGGGCGCGCGGCCGGTGAGCGTCAAGTCGTATTCGCGCACGGTCACGAGCGGGCGGGTTGCATAGTGACTGCCTCCCGGCAGGAAAAGAGCTGGCGTACAGGTCAGCGTTGTCAGGCATGGGCATGAGGCCGACAACTCGACGGTCTTGGTGGTGACAGCCAGTGTGGCGGGGGAGACGATCTCCATCGAGCTGGCGTCGGTCACAGGCTGCCAGCCATTGGCGCCGTTTTGCATCTGCAGCATGCCGCCGTCGACCTTGAAGCCGGATCTGTCACCGTTGTCGGGGAAGGAGTTTCCATCCCTATCGTAGGTGTACGTGAGTTCGCCCGTGGTTAGATCCGTCGTCGTGTTGACGACCCCTGCATACGGGTTGGTCACCGTGGCGCCGCTCACCACGTTGGTCGCGTTTCGCCAGTAGCCGGCGCGCCGCAAGTCGCGCGCAATCAGATCCGCCGCCGAGCGCAGATCCTGGTTGACGCGTGTCTCGACCAGCAGCTTGCGGTTGTTCGTCAAATTGTCGACCAGCAGCTTGGCTGCGCCGCCGACCACGAACAGGCCCACTGCGATACCGACCATGAATTCGATGATCGACAGGCCGCGCTGGCGGCGTGCGCGCAGCATCTTGCGGTTCAACATGTGCATGATGACGGATACCCCGCGACGCTGCTGTTCGGACTGCACACCGACACCCGGCCCATCGTGCACACCTGGGCCTGCAATTGCCACGAACCGACGCTGCTGTTCACGGGGATCGAGCCGGATGTGGCGCCGGTGCTGAAGGTGGCGAGGCCGCGCACGGGATCCAGCTCGAGCCAGGAAAGCGAACTGCTGTCGAAACTGGCGGTCGAGCCCGATTTGAGCTGGACTTGCTTGACGTTGGTCGCACCGGTCCCCAGCGTGGGGTTGGCAGTCTGCGAGCAGGAGGATGTGGGTGTCGTGCCGTCGGCCGGTTGCGCCGTGATGACATAGCAGTACGTGCCAAAGCTGATGCGCACCGGCGCGTTGCGCGAGACGGCCTCGCTGCGCGCGTATTGCAGATCGGTCGTCAGTTCGGACAACACACCCTCGACACGCTTCTTCGCAAGAAAGCCCGTGAACGAAGGCGCGGCCAGGGACAGCAAGACCGCCGCCAATGCGACGACGACCATCAGTTCGATGAGCGTGAAGCCCCTGGACTTCGGCGCACGTGCAGCAGACGTGTTCATCGCTTCCAGCACGCGTTGTTGGCCGAAGTTCCGTTGGCGACCGAACTGGTGGCTCCGGACTTGTACGAAGTGTTTCCCCCAGAGAGGTCGGCTTCCATGTATCCGCAATTGGAGTCGGTTGTCTGCGATCCCTGTGGAGTCGCGAGGACGTTGTAGGTCGTTGCTCCAGGGTTGGAGATGCTCAGCGAGTAGTAGCCTGAGGGGATGGTGTAGGTCGCTGCCGCATTCGTGTCGGTAGACACGCCCACCCCGGTGAGACTGCCGCCGGACACGATGAAATGGGTACCGTAGGACGCCTGGTTGGCTCGATATCGCTCCTGTGCCTGTTGCACCTGAGAGATGGCGGTGATGGCGTCGGAGCGACGACTCTTCTTGACGCTGCTCATGTAGCTCGGAAGGGCGACTGCCGCCAGCACCGCGACCAGGGCCACGACGATCATCAATTCGATCAGGGTGAAGCCCCCACCTTGGCGGTAACGGGCGCGACGCAACGGCTTTGTGTCCATGGCGTGATTATCGGAACACATCGCGTGATGCGCAGCGTGAAGCCCGTCCGGCTGTCTCGTCAGTTGCGCCGTTCGTCTCTCGCCATCGACGAAGACATGAAGGATTGCACGCGCTCGGGTGCGACGGAGTTGGGCCCAATTTGGACCGTTGCCTCGGTCAGGCGCCGAGCGGGTCGAACTGCGCGACTTCGTATGAAATGCTTGATCTGGGAGCGTCCGCTTCTGGATTCGGCTGACGAGGGAGGTCACCAGGACGGGTGCTGCGAACGACGAGGATGACGCATTGCACGCATGGAAGTGAGAAGCTGTTCACGCTGCGGCGGCTCGTCCGTCTCTGGACACCCGGCGCGTCGAGGCGGATGATCTTTGGAGGCGGATTGAAGAACAAGAGAACGCCCCCAGGCCGACGACATGCGTCGTCCCCCCCCGAGGGGGTGGAGGAAACTTCGGGCGGCCGGGCGCTTCCTCATGAGCAAGTTTTACGCGTGCCGGGGCGCCTCGAGTGCAGCGGCCCTATAAGGAGAAGAGCAAACCCATGACCCCACTACCTGGCAATCGACCGCCCGCCCCGGGCGACAGCTTCGAGTTCGAGCTGACCGACTTCGCCTCGGCGCGCGAGGCGCTCGACGATGCCTCGATCGAACTGGCTGCCGAAGCTGCCAGGCCGGCCACGCCGGCCGACTGGATTCATCGCCGCCGGCCGCCGGTTGCCACCGACCGGGCGCTGGCCGGCGCCACCATCGACTGGATGCTGCGCCTGCCGGCCGCGTTGCAGCCGCGCCGTCTGGCCGATCACTACCCGCGCCTGGCGAACCAGATCGCTGCAGCCTGGACCGATCGTGAGCGCTGCCTGCGTTCCCTGCAGTCGTTGCTGAACGACGACCGGGGCGGCCGGCGCGGCCTGCCGCATGACCTCCGACAAGAGGTCGAGGCCCTGCACCGTCATCTGGCGGGCCCCGGCGCCTGAGCTGCCCCAGGGTCCTTCGCCTCAACGCGGCATCGCCGCCCCGCAATTCCAGCACTGCTCGAACGGCCCGTCGATGAGCTCGCCGCAGCCCGGGCAGGCCCAGTGCCGCTGTGGCGGATGGCGCAGCTCGTGCAGCAAGCGCTGCGCATGCTCGAACTGCGCGGCGTCCTGCAGCCACAGCTCGGGCAGCGCCTGATCCGGCGGCAGCTCGCCGGCGATGCTGCTCGCGTACTGGCGCTGCACCGTCGTCGGCACGCCGGCGTGGCTGAGCAGGTCGGCCCACAGCGTGGCGAGCGCGAGGTTCGGCGCCGAGGTGAGGCGCTTCATGGCCGGGCAGCTTTGCGAAGTCTGCGAAAACAGCCGCAAGCGCTACGCGGCCGACGCCTCGCGCGGCAGGACGCGCCGCGCGATCTCTGCGCGCGTGACCAAGGTCTTCAGGTCGAAGTCGGCTTGCAGCGCCAGCCACGATGCCGCGTCGCCGCCGAAGTGGCGCGCCAGCCGCTCGGCCGTGTCGGCGGTGACCGCGCGGCGCTCCTTCACGATTTCGTGGATGCGGGTGGCCGGCACCATCAAGGCGCCGGCAAGCGCGTGCACGCTCAGCCCCAGCGGGGCGAGAAACTCCTCGCGCAGGACTTCGCCGGGGTGCACCGGGCGCATGCGATTGACAGGGCGGGACATGGTTCAGTTCTTTCAGTGGTGGTCGACGATCTCGACATCGGCGGGTCCTTGATCGGTCCAGGCGAAGCACACCCGCCACTGGTCGTTGATGCGAATGCTGTGCTGGCCCTTGCGGTCGCGTTTCAGCGCCTCGAGTTGGTTGCCGGGCGGGCTGCGCAGAAACTCGAGCGTGCGTGCCGCATCGAGCATCGCCAGCTTGCGCACGGCAACCAACTCGATGGCGCGAAAGCGCCGCGGCCTGCGGCCCTCGAACAGCGCTTGGGTTTCCTTGCAGCGGAACGACTGGATCACCGTGGGCAGTGTATTACGAGTCGCGTAATACGTCAAACGAAACAAGGTTCGTGCAGCGACACGGGCACGGACAAAGAGGGGGCGCCGGGTTTGCGCGCATGACATCCAAGGAGCCGCCTATCATCGGACCTGCGAACTGCGTTCACGGAGACAACCATGCCTCAGACCAGCCCCACCGTCCGCATCGACCAGCAAGGCGGCCCCGAGATGATGCACCTTGTCGACCTGCCGGTCGGCGATCCCGGCCCGGGCGAGATCCGCATCCGCCACCATGCCTGCGGGCTGAACTTCATCGACGTGTACCAGCGCTCGGGGGTCTACCCGTTCCCGATGCCCTTGTCGCTGGGCATGGAGGCCGCGGGTGTGATCGAGGCGGTCGGTGAGGGCGTCACGCACCTGCGCGCCGGCGATCGCGCCGCCTATGCGAGCAACCCGCCCGGTGCGTACTGCACCTTGCGCGTGATGCCGGCCAAGACGGTCGTGAAGCTGCCCGATTCGATCTCGTTCGAGACCGGCGCCGCGATGATGCTGAAGGGCCTGACGGCGCAGTACCTGCTGCGCAAGACGCTGCCGGTCGAGGGCCTGCAGAGCGGCGACTTCGTGCTGTTCCATGCCGCGGCCGGCGGCGTCGGCCTGATCGCCTGCCAGTGGGCGAAGGCGCTCGGCCTGCAGCTGATCGGCACCGCGGGGACGGACGAGAAATGCGCCCTGGCCAAGGCGAACGGCGCGGCCTTCACGATCAACTACCGCACCGAGGACTTCGCCGCGCGCGTGAAGGAGATCACCGGCGGCCAGGGCGTGAAGGTGGTCTACGACTCGGTCGGCAAGGACACCTTCGAGAAGTCGCTCGACTGCCTGCGCCCGTTCGGCCTGATGGCCTGCTTCGGCAACGCCTCGGGCGTGGTGCCGCCGTTCGCGCCCGCCATCCTCGGCGCCAAAGGTTCGCTGTACGTGACGCGCCAAACGCTGTTCACCCACATCGCGACGCGCGCAGCGACGCAGGCGATGGCCGACGATCTGTTCGCGGTGGTCGGCAGCGGCCAGGTGAAGATTCACATCGAGCAGCGCTACCCGCTCGCCGAGGTGGCCCGGGCGCACCGCGATCTGGAGGCGCGCAAGACCACCGGCTCCAGTGTGCTGCTGCCTTGAGGCAGAGCCGGACGACAGGGTCGCCGGCCGCCGTCACGGCGCACCGGCGACCACCGACCGGTACGCATGCCAGGACGCATGTCCCAGCACCGGCGCGACCAGCAGCAGGCCCGCGAACCACGGTGCCATCGCTGCCGCGACGAGCAGCGTGATCAGCGCGCCCCAGAGCAGCATCGGCATCGGCTGCGTGACGCACAGGCGCATGCTGGTCAGGCCGGCGGTGATCGCGTCGGTCTCGCGATCGAGGATCATCGGCATCGCCACCACGCAGACGGCGAATATGAGGCCGGCGAACACGCTGCCGACCGCGACGTAGGCGACGACGAAGCCCAGGTTGTCGCGCTCGAGCAGGGCCAGCAGCGAGCCCTTGAAGTCGGGCATGCCGTTGAAGCTGAGCGCGAACACGATCAGCGAGGCGCGCGCCCACAGCATCTCCAGGGTCAGCAGCACGGCGCCGAAGATCGCCATCGTGCCGGCGCGCGTCCGCCACGCGACGAGCGAGGCCGCCAGGCGCGGCCGATCGCCGCGTTCGAGCCGGCGGCTGGTGTCGTAAAGGCCCAGGCACAGGAACGGGCCGACCAGCAGGAAGCCCGCCGACAGGGCCAGCACGTAGGCCGGTGCATGCTCGAAGAGTGCGAGCAGCAGCCAGCCCATGGCCGCGAAGCAGGCGCCGTAGAAGAGCCCGATGGAAGGCGCGCGGGTGAAGTCGCGCCAACCCAGCCGCAGCCACTGCAAGGGCGCAAGCAGGGGAACCCGGTTCAGCTGGATCGCGAAGCCCGGGGCTGCCGCAGCGCGGGGCGCCGGGCGGGCCGGTTCGGTCGGTTCGGGTGCGGCAACGGCATCAGCATCAGCAAGGGGTGCATTCATGGCCACGGGTGTAGCGCAGCTGCCGCGCTGTCGGCAATCGGGCCTTGCCCGCAGTCGGGGGGGGGGTGCCGTCGCCGCTCAGCGCCCGCGCCGCACGCGCAGCAGCTCGTCGAGGATCAGCAGGCCGGCGCCGAGCGTGATCGCGCTGTCGGCCACGTTGAACGCGGGGAACGCGGCGCCGTGCCAGTGAAGCTGCACGAAGTCGACGACCGAGCCGTGCCACAGCCGGTCGATCACGTTGCCGATCGCGCCGCCCAGGATCAACGCGAGCGCGCCGGCGAACAGCCGCTGCCCGCCGTGGCGGCGCAGCATCCAGACGATGAAGACGGCGGCCAGCACGGCCAGCCCGACGAACAGCCAGCGCTGCCAGCCCGACGACGCGTGCAGGAACGAGAACGCCGCGCCGGTGTTGCGCCAGTGCACGATGTTGAGGAACGAGGTGACGGTGATGCCGTCGCCGATTGCCAGCGTGCGCAGGATCAGCGCCTTCGTGATCTGGTCGAGCAGGATCACGATGAGTGCGATGCCCAGCCAGGGAAGTGGGCTGTTGTTGTTCTTTGCCATGAGAATCAGATCAGTCCGAGCCGTTCGCGCCACTTGCGCGGGTCCTGCGAGGTGTGGAACACGAGGAGGATGACGACGCGAGCGTCGTCGAATTCGTAGAAGACCTCGAAGGGAAAGCGACGTATCAGCGCACGGTGAAATGTGTCGGACGCGATTCGAAAGCGTTCCGGGGTGCGCTGGATTCGAGACGTTGTCGCCTCCACAGCGACCCTGAACTCACGCCCGAGGCCGGCCTGCTGAGCTTCGTACCAACGATAGGCAGCTTTGATGTCGGCGCCAGCTTCTGGCGAAAAGATGAGTCGCCGCATCAACCCTCGTCCAGACTGCGGACCACTTCGTGCCACGACATGCCGGACTCGGGATTGGCGTCGAAGCGCTTCTTGCGTTCGCGCAACTCGTTCGCCACCCAGTCCGCGATCGGAAGGTCCGCTTCTCGGGGAATCAGGCTGTCCCACAGATCCTCAACCAACTGCAGTCGCTCTGCAGGAGGCAGTTCGAACAGTTCGGCGAACTCGGGCTTGGAGATCATCGCGCGCTCCTCTTGCATCACGCCACTGTACGGTGTTCGCCGGTGCCGTACAAATTGCTGGTGCAACGCCCGCAGATCGTCGGGTGGGCCGCGTCGGCGCCCACGTCGTCGCGGTAGTGCCAGCAGCGATCGCACTTGGTCGAGGCGGACGGCGTGACCGCGACCGTCAGCTCGGCTGCCGGCGCGAGCTGCGCCTTCGAGGTGATCGTCACGAAGCGCAGATCGTCGCCCAGCGACGCGAGCAGCGCATGGTCGGCCGCGTTCGCGCCGATCGCCAGCTCCGCCTGCAGCGACGAGCCGAGCCGCCCGGCGCTGCGCACCGTCTCGATCTCCTTGTTCGCCACGTCGCGGATCGCGCGAATGCGCGCCCACTTCGCGAGCAGTTCGTCGCCGCCCCAGGCGCTCGTGTCGACATAGGTCTCGACGAAGATCGACGGCGACTTCTCGCCCGCCGGATTCGCGGGCGCGAACAGCTTCCACGCTTCCTCGGCGGTGAAGCTCAGGAACGGCGCCATCCAGCGCAGCATCGCGTGCGTGATGTGCCAGAGGGCCGTCTGCGCCGAGCGGCGCGCGGCGCTGTCCGGCGCCGTCGTGTACAGGCGGTCCTTCAGCACGTCGAGGTAGAACGCGCCCAGGTCCTCGCTGCAGAACACTTGCAGCTTCGCGACCACGGGGTGGAATTCGTAGACCTCGTAGTGCGCGAGCACCTCGTCCTGCAACTGCCTTGCGCGCGCCAGTGCCCAGCGGTCGATCTCGAGCAGTTCGGCGAGCGGCACGGCGTGCTTCGCGGCGTCGAAGTCGCTGGTGTTCGCGAGCAGGAAGCGCAGCGTGTTGCGGATGCGGCGGTACGAGTCGACGACGCGGTCGAGGATCTTCTCGTCGATCGCGAGGTCGCCCGAGTAGTCGGTGGCGGCACACCAAAGGCGGACGATCTCGGCGCCGCGCTTGTTCACCGAGTCCTGCAGCGACACGTAGTTGCCCAGGCTCTTGCTCATCTTGCGGCCCGAGCCGTCGACCGTGAAGCCGTGCGTCAGCAGGCCGCGGTAGGGCGCGTGGCCTTCCAGCGCGCAGGCGATCAGCAGCGACGAGTGGAACCAGCCGCGGTGCTGGTCGTGGCCTTCGAGGTAGAGGTCGGCCTCGGGGCCGCCAGCGTCGCCGAGACCGCCGGTCGTGCCCGGGTGGCTGCCGGCCTGCTCGTTGAGGACGTGGAAGAAGGTCGAGCCCGAATCGAACCAGACATCGAGGATGTCGTTGCCCTTGGTGTACTGCGCTGCCTCGCTGCCGAGCACGTCCTGCGCGGTCAGCCGGGCCCAGGCCTCGACGCCGCCCTGCTGCACGATGCCGGCCGCGCGGTCGATCAGCGCCAGCGTGTCGGGGTGCAGTTCGCCGGTGTCGTTGTGCAGGAAGAACGGCAGCGGCACGCCCCAGTTGCGCTGGCGGCTGATGCACCAGTCGGGCCGGTTCGCGATCATGTCGTGCAGCCGTGCCTTGCCGTTCTCGGGGTAGAACCGGGTCTCCTCGATCGCGGCGAGCGCGGTCTGGCGCAGCGTCTGCGCGGGCTGCTCCGTGGCGAACACGCCGGCCGTTCCCGGGTCGGCCTCGTCCATGCGCACGAACCACTGCGCCGCGGCGCGGTAGATCACCGGCGTCTTGTGGCGCCAGCAGTGCGGGTAGCTGTGCGTCAGCGTCGAGGTCGCGAGCAGCCGGCCCGCCGCTTTGTCGTCACCCCGCAGCGCCTCGGCGACGAGCGGTGCGGCCTTCCAGATGTTCAGGCCACCGAACAGCGGCAGGCTCGCCTCGTAGCGGCCGTCGCCCTGCACCGGGTTCAGGATCGCGTCGAGCGCCATCCCGTGCGCGCGGCAGGAGTTGAAGTCCTCGATGCCGTAGGCCGGCGCCGAGTGGACGATGCCGGTGCCGTCCGCATCCGTTGCGTACGCGGCGGGGTAGATCGGCGCGACGCGGTCGTAGCCCGGGGCGACGTGCGCCAGCGGGTGGCGGAAGGTCAGGCCTTCGAGGGCCGCGCCGGGCGCCGTCGCGATCACCGTGCCTTCCAGGCCGTAGCGCGCCAGGCACTTCCCGACCAGCGCGCTCGCGAGCAGCAGCACGCCGCGCCCGGTATCGACCAGCGCGTACTCGACCGCCGGGCCGACGTTCAGCGCCTGGTTCGCGGGGATGGTCCACGCGGTCGTGGTCCAGATCACCGCGAAGGCGTCCTTCGCGTCGTTTGCAAATGAGGCGGGCAGGCCGAACGCGGCGGCGAGCCTGGCGGGCTCGGCCGCGGGAAAGGCCACGTCGACCGTCTGCGACTTCTTGTCCGCGTACTCGATCTCGAACTCGGCCAGCGACGAGTGGCAGTCGAAGCACCAGTAGACCGGCTTCAGGCCGCGGTAGACGAAGCCGCGCTCGATCAGCCGTTTCAGCACGCGAATCTCGTTCGCCTCGTTGCCGAAGTCCATCGTGCGGTACGGGTGGTCCCAGTCGCCGAGCACGCCGACTCTTCTGAAGTCGGCCATCTGCTGCGCGATCTGCTCGGTGGCGTAGGCGCGGCTCTTCGCCTGCACGTCGGCGCGCTCCAGGTTGCGGCCGAAGGTCTTCTCGATCTGGTTCTCGATCGGCAGGCCGTGGCAATCCCAGCCCGGCGTGTAGCGCGCGTCCATGCCTTTGAGCTGGCGCGCCTTGACGATCATGTCCTTCAGGATCTTGTTCGCCGCGTGGCCGACGTGCAGCGTGCCGTTCGCATACGGCGGGCCGTCGTGCAGCACGAAGCGCGGCGCACCGACGCGGGCATCGCGCAGGCGCCGGTAGATGCCCTGATCGGTCCATTCCTTCACCCAGCCCGGCTCGCGCCTGGGCAGGTCGCCGCGCATCGGGAATGGGGTGTCGGGCAGGTTCAGCGTGGCTCGGTAGTCGGTGCGGGCGGCAGTCTGGTCGGTCGTGGACATGGTGGGGCTCGATGGAGGCGTCTTCCGCTGCCTGCAGCGGGCGGGGGGATCAGGCAAGAGCGCCGCGTCGGCGGCGGGCGCGCTGCGAGATCGGACGGGCGGCGCGCCCGTCAAATCATTCGGTCGCGGCTGGTGTGGCGCTGCTCGGCCGCGTGGGCGGCGAGGAAGGCGCGCGCATCGACCGCGTCCTGCCCGATCGCGGCCGTCAGGGCCTCGAGCCCGTCGTAGCGGGCCTCGTCGCGAAGTTTGTGCAGCAGTTCCACGCGCACGAGTTTACCGTAGCCCCCCTCGGGGCCGAGCGCGGCCGGCCAATCCAGGCAGTAGGTCTCGAGCAGCACGCGGCCGCCGTCGTCGACGGTCGGCCGCTTGCCCAGGCTCGCGACACCGTCCAGCGCGCGGGTGGTCAGGCCATGCACCCGCACCGCATAGATGCCCAGCGCGGCCGGCTTCGGGTGGCTGAAGCGCAGGTTCAGGGTGCGGAAGCCGTCGTCGCCCCCCGGCGCGCTCGCTCCCAGGCTGCGGCCCAGCTTGCGGCCGTGCACCACATGGCCGCTGATGCTGTACGGCCGGCCCAGCAGCGCCGCGGCGCGGGCCATGTCGCCGGCGGCCAGCGCCTCGCGCACCGCCGAACTGGACACGCGCAGGCCGCGCACCTCGTAGCTGTTCATGCGCGCCACGTCGAAGCCGGCCTGCTGGCCGGCGGCATCGAGCATCGCGTAGTCGCCGGCGCGCCTGGCGCCGAAACGGAAGTCGTCGCCGACCAGCACGTACCGCGCGCCCAGGCCGCGCACCAGCACGTCGTCGACGAAGGCCTGCGGCGATTGCGCCGCCAGGCGCCGGTCGAAGCGCAGCACCACCGTCTGGTCGATGCCGCAGTGCTGGAGCTCGCCGAGCTTGTCGCGCAGCGTCGCGATGCGTGCCGGCGCGATCTCGGGCCTGCCGGTCACGAGCGCGAAGTAGTCGCGCGGGTGCGGCTCGAAGGTCATCACGCACGAGGGCAGGCCGCGGTGCTTCGCCTCCGAGTTCAGCAGCGCCAGCATCGCCTGGTGGCCGCGGTGGACGCCGTCGAAATTGCCGATCGTGAGCGCGCAGGCGGGCGCGATGCCGGGATGATGGAAGCCGCGGAACACTTGCATGCGCGGCATTATCGGCCGCGGGCATTGTGCCGAGGCGTGCCTGCCAGGGCGTCTGGCGCTCCGCGCGCCGTGTGGGTCGGGCTGCGCCGAAGTTTCGGGGGGTAGCCGCATGCGTGGTCATGGCCACGCGCCAGCGTGGCTGGCGAGGCGCTGGTGCGCCGCCAACAAAACGGCCCGGTGCGAACACCGGGCCGAAAGGTACCTCGAAGACGATATCGGAGGTACCGAGGAGACAACCTTCAGGAAATGCCACGGCCAAGCCCGTGGCATTTTTTCAGATGGATGTCACGCGGAGAAGTTCAAGCCGTCGACAAACTCTTACGACTCGGAACCTGCGGTCCGCGGGTTCGCGTTCAGGCTGCGCGCTTGACCTTGGCCGCCTTGGTGGCCGTGGCGCTGATTGCCTGGAAGTTCGCCTCGGCGGTTTCGGTCGCCTGCTTGACGGCCTTCTGCACGCCCTCGAAAGCGTTGTTCGCGGCGGCGACCGCGGACTTCACCAGGGCGACGGCGTTCTCGCTGCCGGCCGGCGCGTTCTTGACGGCGCTGTCGACCGCCGACATGAACTTCGTCTGGGCATCGGCGGCGGTCGTTTCGGCGACCTTCGTGACTTCGGCACCGGTCGCGGCGGCGATGTCGTACAGGTGGCGGCTGTATGCGGCGGCCTTCTCGGCGGCCGGTTGCAGCAGGCTGGCCTGCAGGGCCATGAACTCCTGTGCGTCCTTGGCGGACAGCACGGCCTTGGTGTTCTCGGCGGCTTCGCCGATCGCGGCGCGTGCCACCTGCAGGTTCAGTTCGACGAACTTCTCGACGCCTTCGAACGCCTTGTTGGTCAGGCCGAAGAGCACGTCGACGTTGGACTTTTGGGCGGCCATCATTTGTTCAGCGGTCATCATGGTGAGAGTCTCCAGACAGGGGGTGGGGGAAGGATCGGTCGGGTGCCTCGTACGAAATTGCTGCACTGCACCATGAAGGTCAGTATAGCGACGGCGGGCGACATTGCAAGCCATTTTTGCTGCACTGCAACAATACTATCGGCAAGGTCCGATTCCGGCGCCGGCAGGATGCTGAAGCGCCATGTCGCCACGATGAATCGGGCGCCCGGCGCCCTGGCAGGCGCGCCCCGGCACAATGCTCGCGACCGCCATGCCGCGCCGCCCCGCGCCGTTGCCGCCCCCGTTGATCCACGCCCTGCAAGGACTGCTGTGACCCCGACCCCCGAACAGACCGAAGCGGTCGACACCGCGATTCGCACGCGCCGCTCGGTGCGCGCCTTCCTGCCCACCCCGGTGCCGCGCGAGACCGTCGAGGCGATCCTCGCGGTCGCTGCGCGCGCGCCCTCGGGGACCAACACGCAGCCGTGGAAGGCCTATGTGCTCACCGGTGCTGCCAAGGCCGAGTTGTCGCGCAAGATCGTCGCGGCCTACGACGACCCCGCCGAGCGCGCCCGGCACAGCGACGAGTATGCGTACTACCCGAGCGAGTGGAAGTCGCCCTTCATCGACCGCCGCCGCAAGGTCGGCTGGGATCTGTACGGGCTGCTCGACATCGCCAAGACCGACAAGGCCCGCATGCACGCCCAGCATCGCCGCAACTACGAATTCTTCGACGCGCCGGTCGGCCTGATCTTCACGATCGACCGCGTCATGCGCCAGGGCAGCTGGCTGGACTACGGCATGTTCCTGCAGAACATCATGGTCGCGGCGCGCGGGCGCGGCCTGGACACCTGCCCGCAGGTCGCCTTCATGCAGTTCCACCGCATCATCACCGCGCACGTCGGGGCCCCGGCAGACGAGCAGGTGGTGTGCGGCATGTCGCTCGGCTGGGCCGACCCGGACGCGATCGAGAACACGCTGGTGACCGAGCGCGAGCCGGTCGCGGCGTTTGCCCGGTTTCAGGAATGAGGTGATGACGATGGCGATCCCTTCTGTGGCCGGAGTGCCCGTCGACTTCCTGCTGTTCGCGCTGACGCTGGGCGGTGTCGCGCTGTTTCATCGCCACACCTTGCGCGTGGCGGTCATCGGGCTGGTGGTCATCACGGCTTACAAGCTGGCGTTCAGCGACTTTCGCGGCGTGCCGGGGGTCGATGGCTTGCTCGCCCTGCTGGGCCACGAATGGGTCACGGTCGCGAACCTGTTCGGGTTGCTGCTCGGCTTTGCGCTGCTATCGAAGCACTTCGAGGAAAGCCAACTCCCGGCGCTGCTGCCGCGCTTTCTGCCCGACGACTGGAAGGGCGGTTTCGTGATGCTGGTGCTGGTGTTCGTGCTGTCGAGTTTTCTCGACAACATCGCGGCCGCGATGATCGGCGGCACGATGGCGACGGTGTTGTTCAAGGGCCGCCTGCACATCGGCTACCTGGCGGCCATCGTGGCCGCATCGAACGCCGGTGGCTCGGGCAGCGTGGTCGGCGACACGACGACCACGATGCTGTGGATCGGCGGTGTCTCGCCGCTCCATGTGGTCGAAGCCTATGTGGCCGCGGTGCCCGCCCTGCTGTTTTTCGGCGTCTTCGCGGCGCGCCAGCAGCATGCGTTCCAGCCGATCACCAAGGATGCTCCGGCCGGCATCGCCGTCGATGGATGGCGCCTGGCCATCGTCGTGGTGATCTTGTTGGCGGCCATCGGCGCCAATGTCTACTTCAACCTCAGAGACCCCGACGTGTTGCGCCGGGCGCCGGTGATCGGCCTGGCGGTGTGGGTTGCGATCGCGCTGACCGGCTGGATCCGCACGCCCGACTGGAGCCTGCTGCCCGGCGCAACGCGCGGCAGCGTGTTCCTGTTGTCGCTGGTGCTGTGTGCCGCAATGATGCCGGTCGAACACCTGCCGTCCGCGTCCTGGCAGACGGCCCTCGGCCTGGGTTTCGTGTCGGCGGTGTTCGACAACATCCCGCTGACCGCGCTCGCGTTGCACCAGGGCGGCTACGACTGGGGATTTCTCGCGTACGCGGTCGGGTTCGGTGGCTCGATGATCTGGTTCGGATCGTCGGCCGGCGTCGCGCTGGCCGGCATGTTCCCGCTGGCGCGCTCGGTGGGCGCGTGGCTCCGCGGCGGCTGGCATGTCGCGGTGGGCTACGTGATCGGCTTCGCGATCCTGCTGCTCACGCTCGGCTGGCACCCTGACGTGTCGCACCGGGGCGCAGCCACGGCCCCGGCAATGGCTGCTGGACGCACGCCATGAGTCCCGCCGTCCTCGTCTGCCGCGCCGTCTTTCCCGACATCGTCGACCGCCTGCGCGAGCACTTCGAGGTCGAGACCAACGAGGCCGACGCGGTCTGGTCGCCGGCCGAGCTGATCCGGCACCTGCAGGGCAAGGCCGGCGTGTTCATCACCGGCACGCAGCCGATCGACACCGCGCTGCTCGAGGCCTGCCCGCAGCTCGAGGCGGTGTGCAGCATGGCGGTCGGCTACGACAACATCGACCTGCCGGCCTGCACCGCGCACGGCGTGCTCGTCAGCAACGCGCCCGACGTGCTGACCGAGACCACCGCCGACTTCGGCTTTGCGCTGATGATGGCCGCGGCGCGGCGCATCGCCGAGAGCGAACACTTCCTGCGCAGCGGCGCGTGGACGAAGTGGAGCGTCGACGCCTTCGCCGGCAGCGACGTGCACGGCGCGACCCTGGGCGTGCTCGGCATGGGCCGCATCGGGCAGGCGATCGCCCGGCGTGGCGTGCTCGGCTTCGGGATGAAGCTGATCTACCACAACCGCTCCCGGCTCGGCGCGCCGGTCGAGGCCGCACTCGGGGCGCGCTGGGTCGCGAAGGACGCGCTGCTGCGCGAGAGCGACCACCTCGTGATCGTCGTGCCCTACAGCGCCGCGTCGCACCACCTGGTGGGTGCGGCCGAGCTCGCGCTGATGAAGCCGAGCGCGACGCTGACCAACATCGCGCGCGGCGGCATCGTCGACGACGCGGCGCTCGCGCAGGCGCTGCGCGAACGGCGCATCGCCGCCGCCGGGCTCGATGTGTTCGAGGGCGAACCGGCGGTCCACCCGGACCTGCTGACCGTGCCCAACGTCGTGCTGACGCCGCACATCGCCAGCGCCAGCCTGCCGACCCGGCGCGCGATGGCGAACCTGGCCGCCGATAACCTGATCGCCGCGCTCGGGGCCGGTCCGGACAAGGGCCGACCGCCGACCGCGCTGAACCCCGAGGTGCTCGGTTGATGCGGACGGTCGGGCCGCGCCTGGCGCACACCCGGCTGTAGGAGCGCGCCGACAGGCGAAGCCGCCCGTTCCCGAGGCGGCGCGCCGGGGCCGCGTGCGACCATGCCGTGATGAGTGAAGCCGCCGCCCGCCGCGCCGCGCCGATCCGCTGGCGCCGCTGGGCGGCCGGTGCGGCCATCGGCATCGTGCTGGGCCTCGGTGTCTGCGAGGCGCTGGGCTGGCCGTTTCTCGTCGCTCCGATGCAGCGCTGGCTCGGCGAGACGCTGGCGAGGCGCGTCAGCTTCGGCGCGGGTGCCGGTGCCGGCGCGGCGAGCGACCCGAAGGTCCGGATCCGGTTGCTCGGTGCGATCCGCATCTCGGCGGACCACCTCGAGATCGGCGCTCCCGCGTGGAGCCGGGCGCCGCACATGCTGCTCGCGGACGACGCACGCCTGACGCTGGGCTACGCCGACCTGTGGCGCGCCAGCCGGGGCGAGCGCCTGCGCATCCGCCTGCTGCGTGCGGCGCGGCTCGACGCGCACATCGAGCGCCGGGCCGATGGCCGTGCGTCGTGGCGGTTCGGCGCGAGCAGCGACACGCCCGACAGCGCTGGCGCGCCGACGCACGCTCCGCGGTTCGACCGGCTCCAGTTCGACGCGGGCACGCTCGCCTATCGGGATGCGCTGATGGCCCTCGACCTCGACGCGACCTACTCGCTGGTCGATCGGTCGAACGTCTCCGCCGCCGAGCTGGCGCCGGCGACGACGACCGCGCGCCTGCAGTTCGCCGCCGAGGGCACCTACCGGCAGCAGCCGCTGCACATCGAGTTGAAGACCAGCGGCGTGCTGCCGGTGATCGCCGACGACGCGACGCCGCCCGAGCTGCCGGTGGCGCTGGCGCTGCGCGTCGGCGGCGCCCGCCTGACCTTCGAGGGCAGCGTCGCCGACGCACTGCACCTCGGTGCGCTGAAAGGGCGTTTCAGCGTGCAGGGCCCGTCGCTCGCGGCCGTCGGCGACCCGCTGCACGTCACGCTGCCGACGACCGGGCCGTTCCGTGCCGAGGGCCTGGTCGCGAAGCAGGGCCCCGTCTGGAACACGCTGATCGAGCGCGCCACGATCGGTTCGAGCCGGCTCGCAGGCGCGTTCAGCTACGACCCGCGCGCGGGTCGGCCGATGCTGGCCGGCCGCCTGACCGGCTCGACGCTGCTGCTCGCGGACCTGGGGCCGGCGGTCGGTGCGCCCGCGCGGAAATCGGCGGCCGTGCCCGAGGTCGCACCGGCGCCGGCCGTGCCACGCGCGCGCGCCGCGCCGGGGCATGTGCTGCCGAGCCGCGAATTCGACCTGCCGGCGCTGCGCGCGATGGACGCGAACGTGCTGATCGAGATCGACCGGCTCGACCTCGGCAGCGGCCTTCTCGAACCGCTGGAGCCGCTGCGAACCCACCTGGTGCTGACGGATGGCGTGCTGACCCTGCGCGACCTCGAGGCACGCACCGGGCAGGGCCGTCTGCTCGGCGTGGTGCAGCTCGACGGCCGCCGATCGCTGGCCCTGTGGACTGCCGACCTGCGCTGGAGCGACGTGCGGCTGGAGCGCTGGATCCACCAGGCGCGCGCCGCCGGCGCGCCGCCCTATGCCACCGGCAGGGTCAGCGGCCAGGCGCGGGTCGCCGGGCAGGGCAGGTCGACCGCGGCGATCCTCGGCAGCCTGCGCGGCGGCGTGCGCATGCAGCTCGTCGGCGGCACGATCTCGCACCTCGCCGTCGAAGCGGCCGGGCTCGACATCGCGCAGGCGCTGGGCGTGTTCATCAAGGGCGACGACGCGTTGCCGGTGCAGTGTTCGGTCGTCGACCTGGTCGCGGACCAGGGCCTGCTGACGCCGCGCGTGCTCGTGCTCGACACGCCCGATTCGACGCTCTGGGTCGACGGCACGATCTCGCTCGCGAACGAGGTGCTGGACCTGCGCGTCGTCACGACGCCGAAGGACTTCAGCCCGCTCGCGCTGCGCACGCCGGTGCGCCTGCGCGGCAGCTTCGCCGACCCCGCGGTCGTGCTCGAGAAGGGTCCGCTGGGCGCACGCATCGGCGCGTCGGTCCTGCTCGGGTTGCTGAATCCGCTGGCGGCGATCCTCCCGCTGATGGACATCGGCAGCAGCGACGACGCGCAGCGCGGCGCCGCTGCGTGCCGCGCGCTGGCGCAGCGCATCGCCGCGCGGCCGCTGCTGCCGCCGCCGCCCGCACAGGCGCGGCGGTAGGACAAGAACTACCCGCCGCCGCGGCAACGTCCGCTGGGCTCGTTGCGAGCCGGTTTTCATACTTGCGACACCGCGGTATCGACCGCTGACGTGAAAAGGAAACCTCGATGACCCTGCTTCGACACTGCAAGACCGGCGTCGCGATCGCCGCGATGATGGCCGCCTCGGGCGCGTTCGCCGCCACCGGCAACAAGACCGACTACAACGCGGCGAAGGACCGCATCAGCGCCGAATACAAGGCCGACAAGGCCGCCTGCGACAAGTTCAGCGGCAACCAGAAGGACGTGTGCGACGAACAGGCCAAGGGCAAGGAGAAGGTCGCGAAGGCCGAGGCCGAGTACAACTACACCGGCAAGGCCAGCGATGCCAACAAGGTCGCCATTGCGAAGGCCGACGCGGACTACGCGGTCGCGAAACAGATGTGCGACGAGAAGGGCGCCGACGCCAAGGACGTGTGCGTCGCCGAGGCCAAGGCGGCGCACAAGAAGGCGCTCGCCGATGCGAAGCTGAGCAAGAAGGTGGGCGAGGCCCGCAAGGACTCGGCCGAAGACAAGCGCGACGCCGACTACAAGGTCGCGACCGAGAAGTGCGACAGCCTGGCGGGCGATGCGAAGGCGGCCTGCGTCAGTGCAGCGAAGTCGAGGTTCGGCAAGATCTGATTCCGCGCCGCACGTCGACATGGCAAAAAGCCGGCGTTCGCCGGCTTTTTGCTGCGCGCGAGCCGCGCCGGCTCGCGCCGGTGGCGGGCGCTATGGCTTCGACCTGCCCGGGGTCGCGGCGGCTCGATCCTCTCCCTTCGAATGCGATTTGCCGATCTCCTCGGCGCGCTTCAGGCTCTCGGCGTGGGCCGGGCTGTCGGGTCGCGCCGCGCGCGCGGCCGGCTCGACCTTGCCGGACTTGGCGAACTCGGCGGCCGCCTTGTCGTAGCGGCGCGTGGCGTCGTAGTTGCCTTCGCCTTGCAGGTCCGGGTCGGGGGTGGGCTTGTTCATCGGGCACTCCTTGGGTGGTGGGTGAACATCGACCATAGGCGGCCCGGCGCCGACGCGCGAGCGGCGGTCGCCGCCGGCGCCCGTAGGCGCAGTCCGACAACCCCCGCCGCGATGGCAAGCCGGCACCTCGCCGCTGATCCGAGGCCGCGCGGCGCGGGCGCGATCGCCACGCCCGGAGGCGGCACCCTCCTACGGTGCTTTCGGCGCGATCCGACCGCGGCCGCGAAGCGGGCTCGATACGCTTCGCTCATGGACAGGCGCCGGACGGTCCGAAGCGCCGCCCCAGCCCGCAGGGAGCAGCCATGGGCGTCAAGCAGCAGGAAGCCGGTTCGATGACGGGGTGCCACCTTGCCCGCAGGCAATGGTGCTTGGCCGGCGAGCATGGCCAGAGAGGAGCCCGCGAGCGCGTCCGGCAACTGGACAGGCAGCAGCCTGCCGACGACCCCCGTGACGCCGAGACTGGGCGCCGGGTGCGCGAGTTGCGCGGCCGACACTGAACCGATGCGGGACGCAGCGGAGCGGCACCATGCGTTTGCTCACGGGCTTGCTTCTGGTCTGGGCCGGCGTCTGCGCGGCAGCGGGCGCTCGTGCCGCCGACGCGCCCATCGCGCGAACCGCCCCGGCGCACGGACTGGTTGCCGGTGCGGGCAGCAACGACGCGCCGCGCTTCGTCCGCCACGACGATCCGGCCGAGCCGCAGCGCAGCACGCCGGGCCATCGCAGCGAGTCCGTCGAGCTCGGCTACCGCTGGTGGCTGTCCAGGGGCCGTGCCGATCTGGGCCTGGGATTGGGCACGCTGGCCTACATCACCCGGCCGAGCGGCAGTCTGCCGGGGCTGGGTGGCGACGCTGGCGCCGCGGCGCTGGCCTCCGGCACGGTGCTCACGCTGGGCATGCGCTATCGAACGTCCGAACATTCGGCCGTGTTCGCCGACGCTGCGGGCTGGCGGGGTGCGGGGTCGACCGGCAACGATGCGGTGGTCGGCAAGGTCGGCCTGGAGTTCAAGGCAGCGCAGTCGCGCTGGAACATTGCCTACGGCGGACTCGGGCTGCAGCTCGCTGGTGACACCCGGATGGCGCTGCGCCTGCGCCGCGGCGGGCTGGCGATCGCCATGCGCCGTTCGTTCTGACGCCTGCCCGGCAGGCCTGCATGAGGAGTTGTCCATGAGCACGAAGCCGAATCCGAACCGGACCAGGGCCTCCAGGCGCACCGGGGGCAAGCCGCCGCACCGAAAGCCTGAAGCCGGCATCGACCTCACGACAGCGGCCGAGCCGAGCTCCCCGCCGCTGCCGCATGAACGCGACGAGGGCGTCGGCATGACCGATGGCGTGCCGAGCGAGCGTATGCGGCAGGGCCTCGGGGACCTGAAGCGCGGCGTGCAGGACACGAGCCGCGCGCCCGAGGCCGATCGCGCCTACAGGAAGCTCAGGGAGTAGCGTCGGCGTCCGGCCGCGTCGTGTCCGGCACGACACCGATCACGCGAAGCCGCAGCCTCAGCCCGTCATCAGGCGCGCCAGGCGCTGACCCGGCCGCGTGTGTTCGGCGATCACCTTCAGCAGCACCACGAGGGCGGGGCCGAGCAGCAGACCCCAGATGCCCCACAAGGTCCCCCAGAACACCACGCCGATGAACACGGCCGCAGGATTCATCTTGGCCGCGCGGCCCTGCAGCCAGGCTGTCACGAAGGTGCCGATCAGCGTCGACAGGATCACCACGAAAGCCGCCATGCCGAGCGCCGCGCCGAGCGTGCCGTGCGCCAGAAAGGCCTCGGCCGCCCCGAGCCCGGTCAGCAGCGCCATGCCCAGGTAGGGCACGACATGCAGCAGTGCCGCGGTGAGGCCCCAGCCGCCGGCGTCGGGCAGGCCGGCGATCGTGAAGGCGGCCCAGACCGCAAGCCCCACGATGGTGTTGGTGACCAGCAGCACGCCGCCGTAGATGTGGACCTGGCGCACGCACTCCAGCGCGGCGTGCTCGGCCCGCAGACGCAGCCCCGGCCGCGCGTCCCACAGATCGAGAAAACGAGTTGCCAGCGGCTCGCCGCCGACCAGCACGAAGAAGGCGACGAAGAAGACGATCGTCAGGTCGCCCGCCAGCTTCAGCAGCACGCCCGAGCCGCTGACCGCGCTGTCGCGCAGCGCGACCGTCGCCGTCTGCGTCAGGTTGACCGCCGGCTCGGAAGCCGCCGCCGCGCTCGCGGCTGCCGCGGCCTGCCGGGCCGCTGCGGACCGGCTGCGCGGGGCCGGCAGGATCGGCCTGACCCCGGCGAGGCGATCGGCCGCGCGGTCGAGCTCGCGGAACGCTTCGCGGGCGCGTCGCAGCACCGAGCCGGCGCCGGGGTCGGTGTCGGCAACCTGCAACGCGACCAGGCTGATCATGTCGGGCAGGCGAGCGGCGACGCGCGCGAGCTGGTCGCCGAACGCCGCGCCGGCCGCGCCGATCATGCCGACGACGATCGCCAGCGTCAGCAGGACCGCGACGAAGCGCACGCGCAGCCAGCGCGTCAGCGTCGCGGTCAGCGGCATCACCAGCAGCGCCAGCATCAGGCCCGCCGTTACCGGCACCAGGAAGCTGCGTCCCCACCACAGCGCGCCGATGATCGCCAGCGTCGCGAGCACCGTGGTGGCAACGCTGTGCACCGGCGCCGTTGCGGACGGGCTCTCGTGACTGACGGCACTCATGGGATGGACCGGCTCCGCCGTTGACGCGCAAATGAAAGCCCCGCGATCCGCAAGGAATCCGGGGCGCGGGCCGCAGGCCGGCGCGAACGCCGGCGCACGCCGATGAACTACGTCGCCATGATCACGGCCGCACGGCGATCTCGTTCTTGACGCTCTTGACGCCCTTGACCTTCGCTGCGATGTCTTCGGCGGTGCTGCGTTCGGTCGAGTTCTTCGCGAAGCCCGACAGCATCACGGTGCCGTTGAGCGTCTCGACCTTGATGGCGCCGGCGTCGACCAGCTTGTTGTCGACGAAGCGCGCCTTCACCGACGTGGTGATCGCGGCGTCGTCGACGTAGGCGCCGACGGTTTCCTGGCCGCGCTGCACCGCGCATCCCGAAGCGGTGACGAGGGCGATGACGGCAATGGCCGAAGCCAGGTGGGTGCGCAATTGCATGGTTCTTCTCCTGAGAGGTTGAAACGATTTATGGATTGACTGGGTGGCTTCGGGCCCGCCACCGTAGGGCCGGAATCAGGCGGATTGCGCGCGCATCACTCGGTCAGCCAGTCGCTGAGCTCTTCGGCATGCTCCTGCTCCTGGCTCAGGATGCCCTCGAGCATGCGGCGCGTGGTCGAATCCTTGTCGCCGATCAGCGCGATCATCTGGGTGTAGGCCTCGATCGCGACGCGCTCGGCGATCAGGTTGGCCTTGATCATCGCCTTCAGGTCGCGCGACTCGTCGTAGTCGGCGTGGCTGCGCGCGAGCAGTGTCGCGGGCGAGAAATCGGGCTCTCCGCCGAGCTGCACGATGCGCTCGGCGAGTCTGTCGCCGTGCACCGTTTCCTCCTCGGCATGCACCAGGAATTCCTCGGCGATCTTCGGCGAGGCCATGCCCTTGGCGGTGAAGTGGTGGCGCTTGTAGCGCATCACGCAGACGATCTCGGTGGCGAGCGCGTCGTTCAGCAGCGCGATGATGTCCTCGCGCCACGGCCCGAAGCTCGGCACCACCGCGCCCTGGTCGAGCGAGCGTTTGGCGGCGTTCAGGCCGTTCTCGTCGAGCACCAGGCGCGTGCCCGCATTGACAGGCAGGGCGGTGACGTTGCCGGGCGGCTTCTTTTCATTCATGAAGACTCCTTGAAGAACTGGCGGGCGCGAAGGATGCGCCGGGTGCGGTGTTCGACGCTATGCAGCACATAAGACCGCGTCTTTGCCGCCCTGCCGTCGTTGCAAATCCTCGCGATGCCACCGGGCATCGCTGTGGTTTGCGCCTGGCCAGGACGACAAATCCATCGGTCTTCTCGAGTGCTGCGCAGCGTCGAACACTGCACTAGCTGACGGCGCCGATGCCCAGCAGGGCCAGCAGCACCACGACCACGAAGAGCACGAGGAAGACGATGAACAGGATCTTCGCGATCCCGGCAGCGCCGGACGCGATCCCGGTGAAGCCGAAGAATCCGGCCACCACGGCGATCACGGCGAAGATCAGGGCCCACTTCAGCATCTCGTTCTCCTGGTGCGGGACGGGCTCGCGGCGCTTGCCGAACCCGCCTTCGCTGTCGATGCATGAACTGTAAGAACCGGTGAGTGCGCAGCCCATCGGAGCGGCACGCGGGAGGCTGTAGGACAGGGCCGCGCCGCGCCGCAAGGTCAGGGCGGCGTCGGTGCGGCCGCCGGGACCGCTGCTGCCGGCGCCGCCGCCGGCGCGACCGTGACGAGCTGCATCACGCAGATGCTGTCGGCAGCCAGGCGGTCCCAGCGCAGCATGTCGCCGGGGTGCAGTTCCAGCGTCGCGCCGAGGACCCCGGTCGGAGCCGCCGCCGATGCGCGCCTGAAGATCACCCGCAGGCTGCGGCCGGCGCGGCGCAGGGTCAGCTCGGCCTCGTTCCAGTGCGACGGCAGGCAGGGCGTGAAGCCGATCTCGTCGCCACGCTGGCGCAGCCCGAACAGGTGCTCGATCGCGGCCCGGTGCATCCACGCCGCCGAACCGGTGTACCAGCTCCAGCCGCCGCGGCCCACGTACGGTGGTTCGGCATAGACATCACCGGCCATCACATAGGGTTCGATCGCATACGGCTGGCCGCGCGCCGGGTCGGCCGAACGATGCGCCGGGCTCAGGTAGGTGAAGTAGCGGTAGGCGGTGTCGGCGTGGCCGCTGATGGCCTGCGCGATCAGCGCCCACACGCCGGCGTGCGAGTACTGGCCGCCGTTCTCGCGCACGCCGGGCGGGTAGGCCTGGATGTAGCCGGCGCTGGGCTGTTGCGCCTGCAGCGGCGGCGTCAGCAGCTTGATCAGGCCGGCGTCGGCGTCGACCAGGTGCTTGTCGATCGCCGCCAGCGCCATGCGCCGGAACGCGGCCGGCGTGGCTTCCGAGATCACCGCCCAGGCCTGCGCGATCAGGTCGATGCGGCACTCGGTGTTGACGTTCGAGCCCAGCGGCGTGCCGTCGTCGAAGAACGCGCGCTTGAACCACGAACCGTCCCAGGCCTCGCGCTGCAGCGCGCTGCGCCATCCGACCGCCGCCTCTTCCCAGCGGCGCGCGCGTTCGGTCTCGCCGCGGCTGCGCGCGATCGGCGCGTAGGCATCCACGATCCGGCACAGGAACCAGGCCAGCCACACCGATTCGCCCCGACCCTCGGCGCCGACCCGGTTCATGCCGTCGTTCCAGTCGCCGGTGCCCATCAGCGGCAGGCCGTGCGCGCCGACCTTCAGGCTGCGCTCCAGCGCGCGCGCGCCATGCTCGAACACGCTGGCGCGGGTCTCGCCGACGGTCGGCACGTAGTAGGCGTCCTCGGCGCCGTCGGGGATCGGACCGCCTTCGATGAACGCGACCTGCTCGTCGAGCAGCGACAGGTCGCCGGTGCACTGCAGGTAGTGCACGCAGGCGTGCGGCAGCCACAGCAGGTCGTCGGAGAAGTGGGTTCGCACGCCGGCCCCGGTGGGGGCGTGCCACCAGTGCTGGACGTCGCCTTCGGCGAACTGGCGCGACGCGTTCAGCAGGATCTGCCGGCGCAGCATGTCGGGGGCGGCCCAGGCCAGCGCCATCGCGTCCTGCAACTGGTCGCGGAAGCCGAACGCGCCGCCGGCCTGGTAGAAGCCGGCCTTCGCCCACAGCCGGCAGGCAATGGTCTGGTAGAGCAGCCAGCGGTTCACCATCGCATCGAAGAGCGGGTCGGGCGTCTTCACGGTGGTGGCGCCGAGCAGCGCGTCCCAGTGCATGCGGGTGCGTTCGAGGCGCTGCATCGCCGACTGCGCGGCGGCGGTGGTCGCGAGCCGGCGCGCATCGGCCGGCGTCGCGCCGAAGCCCAGCAGGAACACGCACTCGGCGGTCTCGCCGGCCGGGATCGTGATCGGTGTCGACAGCGCGGCACAGGGGTCCAGGCCGACGCCGCTGCGCTGGCCGAAGGCGTCGGGAATCGCCAGGCGACCGCGCGCGTCGAAGCACTCGCGCCGGTCGCAGGTCCAGTCCGGCGCCGTGTCGTCGCCGCTGCGCAGCGCGAGGAAGGCGGTGCCGCCGCCGAAGCCCGCCGAGTGGTCGCGCTGCGTGCAGGTCAGCGCGTTCAGCCGGTGCGCCGCGCCGTCGTCGTCGCTGCGTTGCGCACCGGACAGGCGTTGCGTGAACGACGCGGTGTCGGTGCTGCCGCGGTCGCCGCGGTTCGCCCCCATGATCCATTCGGCCATGCCGATGGCACGCAGCCGCTGCGTGCGGTGGCCGCGATTGACGAGTTGGAGCCGAACCTGCTTGACCGCGCTCTCCGGGTCCACGGACCAGACGGCGCTGACCTCCAGGTCGCCGCGCCGGTGGCTGACGACGCTGTAGCCCTGGCCGTGGGCGACGCGGTAGATCGCCGCCGCATCGCCCCAGGCCGAGGGGCTGGCGCTCCACAGCTCGCGGGTGCGCAGGTCCTGCAACAAGAACCACTCGCCGGGCGGATCCGCCAGTGGGTCGTTCGACCAGGGCGTCAGCTGGTTCAGCCGGCTGTTCAGTGCCCAGGTGTAGCCGCCGCCCGCTTCCGAGACCTGCGCGCCGAAATCCGGGTTCGCGAGCACGTTCACCCAGGGCCGGGCCGGCCGCTGGAACACGCTCACGTCGAAGCGGAACTCGCCGCCCTCGGGCATGAACCGGCCCTTCGGCACGCGCGGCGGCGCACCGGCGCCGGCCGCGATCGCCAGCGCGGCGATCGAACCCGCGTGACGCTCCTCGAACGCGGCTTCATGCTGGTCGCTCCACTCCTGCACGTGGTGCGTGAGCGGACGGCCGTCGGCGTTGAACTGGACCCGCGCCAGCGCGCGCAGCGTGCCGAGTTCGTCGGCGCTCAGGTCGCCGGCGCGCAGCACGTGGAAGCTGGTCAGGGAGCTGCCGTTGGCGCCGCCGTTCTGGGCCACGAACTGATCGCGCAGCGCAGCGACGTTGCGCTGCAGTGCCATCAGGTAGGAGGTCGGTTCGGCGTTGACCACGACCAGGTCGCACGCCACGCCCGACCATGACCAGAGGCGCAGCGCCTGGACCAGCGTGCGCAGCAGCCCCATGCCCTCGGGTGCGCCGGCCGAGACCAGCACGATCGGCCGGTCGCCGGAGATGCCGAAGCGCCACAGCAGGCGCCGGTCGCAGACCCCAGCGCCGCCTGCAGCGCCCGCGCCCGGCGCCAGGTGCGTGCGGGGCCGAGTCACGTTCATCACGATGCCGGTCGTCAGCGTCTGGATCGCGGCAAAGCTCTCGGCGTTGATCGCCAGCTCGCGCAGACGGATGCCGGTCAGCGTGGCCGACATCAGCGACGCCCGCTCGATCGGGCTGTGCTGGCGATGCTTGTCGATGACGGCGTCGAGCGTGGCCCGTTGATCGGACGCGGCGGTGCAGAACGTCAGGACGATCTTGCCGTGCGGTGCGAGCTGCAGCCGCACCGACAATGCGCACACCGGGTCCAGCCCGGTGTCCAGCGGCAGCTCGGCCGCGCCGGCCTCGGGCAGGGGCGGGAACGACGCGAGCGGCTGGCTGGTGTCGCGGTTGCGGCCGAGCCAGCCGAGGCGATCGGTCTGCACGCGCAGCCCGAGCACGGCCGCATCGTTCTCGGCCAGGAAGTGGGCCGCGTGCAGTCCGGCCTCGGTCGGCAGGCGCGGCTTGCGCTCGAAGCGCAGGGCCTGCTGCCCCGGCTGCCACGCCGAACGCAGGAACAGGTTCGAGAACGCCGGGTGGGCTTCGTCGGCGCCGGGCGCGGCGAGCGTAATCTCGAACGCCGACATCAGCTCGAGGTCGAGCGTGCGTTCGCCGAGGTTGCGAAGTTCGACCTGGCGGAACTCGATGTCGTCTTCCGGCCCGACCCACACCGTCGTGCGGGCCGCGATCTCGCGCCAGCTCGCGTCGAAGCAGACACGGTCGGCGTGGAAGGTGCTCTGGTAGTGCGCCGCCGGGTCGGGCGCCGGATGCTGCGTCAGCGACACCGCCTGCGGCTGGCGGTCCCAACGCAGGTAGAAGAAACCGCCGTGCGCATCGCGCAGCGCGTCGTCGCGCCAGCGCGAGATCCCGACCTGGCCCCAGCGGCTCCAGCCGGCACCGTTGGCGCGCAGCGAGACGCTGTAGCGGCCGTTCGAGAGCAGGTGCGTCGGTGCGAGTGCCGCCGTGCCCGGCACGAGCTCGCTCAGCATGCGCGGAACGCGCTGCTGGCGTGCGCCGGGCGACGGCCCCGGCGGTGGCTCGAGCAGCACCGAGACCTCGCGTGGCGCGCGCTCGTGCAGCAGCGAGGCCACTGCCTCGATATGCGCATTCGCCATCGCCCAGCGGCGCGGCGTGCCGTCCAGCAGCACGTTGGCGATCGCGACGATGCTCATGCCCTGGTGATGCGCCATGAAGGTGTCGACGCGCGTGAACCCGTCGGTCACGTCCTGGCGGCCCGGGCTGAAATCGAGCGCCTCGACGAAGCCGTAGCGCGCCCGCGGCGTCAGCGCGTCGATCGCCATGAAATTGGCGACCGCCAGGTGCGGCGTGAGCTGGGCCGCCAGTGCGGTCGCATAGGGGGCGATCACGAGTTCGTCGGGTGGCGTTCGGCGCAGCGCGAGCCGCGGCACGCCCTGCGGCGCGTACTGGTAGGCGAGCGTGTGGTCGCTGGCCGCGTACGCCGATTCGGAGATGCCCCAGGGCAGGTGCTGCGCGCGCCCGAACGCCACCTGCTCGCGGATCGCCGCGTAGCATGCGTCGCGCAGCACGCTGCCATGCGGTTCGTCGAGCACCAGCGTGGGCATCAGGTACTCGAACATCGAGCCCGACCACGAGCGCAGGCCGGCGTGCACGCCGACGGCGTAGAACGGCCGACCGAGTGCGGCCCAGTGGGCCACCGGCACGTCGCCCTTGGCGATCGCCAGCAGGCTGGTCAGGCGCGACTCGGAGGCGAGCAGGTCGTAGAAGCTCGCGTCGAGTTGCTGCTCGGCGACGCGGTAGCCGATGTGCAGCAGGTGACGCTTGCGGTGGTACAGGAAGCCGAAGTCGGCCTCCCAGGCGAGCGCCTCGCAGCGGGCCGCAACCGATTGCAGGCGCTGCATCGCGCCGGCGCCGAACGACACCCGGTCGCGGGCGGCGGCGCCGGGCTTCTCGGCCTGCATCGCCTGCGCATCGGACAGGGCGCTGCGCAGCGTGACGAGGTGGTCCGCGGCGCGCCAGGCAAACTTGTCGAGCGGGGTCGGCGCGAGCGCCGCGGCGTCGTCCGGCAACCGGCGCGCGAGTTCGTCGGAGGCGTTGCGCAGCAGGCCGTCGAGCCAGTCGGGACGTGCCGCCGCATCGGCCAGCGGGTCGTCGAGGGCGAGCAGCCGCATCAGCGCGCCGTCCGGCAGCACCTCGCCCGCCGCCGGGTGCAGCGGCTCGAGGCAGGCCTTCGACGCGGCCAGCGCGCGCCGCGCTGCGCTCGTGTCGTACGGCGCGCGCGCAAGCTCGGTGCAGGCCTGTGCCACCGCGAGCAGGTGGCCGCTCAGGTTGCCGCTGTCGACCGTCGACACATACATCGGCGGCAGCGCCGCCCTGGTCTGGGTGTCGTACCAGTTCAGGAAGTGGCCGCGATGGCGCGGCAGCTCGGCCAGCGTCGCCAGCGTCGCCTCGAGCCGGCCCAGCAGGTCCTGCGTGCCGATCCAGCCGAAGCGGCGTGCGCAGGCCGCGCTCAGCAGGTACAGGCCGATGTTGGTCGGCGACGTGCGGTGCGCGACCATCGTCTGCGGCGTCAGTTGCAGGTTGTCGGGGGGCAGGTGGTGGTCGTCGGGGCCGACACAGCGCTCGAACAGCCTCCAGCTGTCGCGCGCGGCGTTTTCGAGGTAGCCGCGGTCCGCGGCCGGCAGCGTGGCGTCGCGCTTCGGCGGGCGCGGGCGGCTGACCCACCAGGTCCACAGCGGCGAGGCGGCCCAGACACCACACAGCAGCGTCGCCAGCCCCGGCGCCGGCGTGCGGCCGGCCAGCAAACCGATCCACAGCCCCAGCGCGACGAGCGGCACGGCGCGGTGGCGGCGCACGATCACGCGCCACTCGGTCGAGGCCGAGGCCTGCGCCGCCGCGGCGGTGGTCCATTCGAGCAGATGGCGCCGGCTCGCGGTCATGCGCCAGACCGCGCGCAGCACCGCGTCCAGATTGATCAGCGCGAGCTGCAGCAGCTGCGCGAGCAGCCACAGGCCGCTGAAGACGGCGCGGCGCAGCTCGGCAAAGGCCAGGCGGTAGAAATGCAGCTTCGCGATGCCGTCGCGGCTGGGTGCGAAGCCGGCGACCGCACCCATCAGCGGGCCGGCGAGCAGTGCCGCCAGCACCAGCGCCAGCGCCGGGATCGGCGCGACCGCACCGGCGCCGAGCGCGAGCACGAGCAGCGCCAGCGAGCTGGGCGCGACCAGCGAGCGCCGCAGGTTGTCGATCATCTTCCAGCGGTTGATGGCGCGGATGCCGCAGGTCGCCGGGCTCAGCAGGAACGGCAGCAGCTGCCAGTCGCCGCGTGTCCAGCGGTGCACGCGCGAGGCGGCAACGTCGGCGTGAAAGGGCGCGTCCTCGATCACCGTGATGTCGGTGACGGCGGCGCAGCGTGCCAGCGAGCCTTCGAGCAGGTCGTGGCTCAGCACCCGGCCGTCCGGCAGGCGGCCCGCCAGCACCGCGTGCACCGCGCCGACGTGGAGCAGCCCCTTGCCGGTGAACGTGCCTTCGCGGAACACGTCCTGGTAGACCTCGGACGTCGCGGCGCTGTATGGGTCGATGCCGCACTGGCCGGCAAACAGCCAGTGGTACAGCGTGGAGTCCTTCGGCGCCGGCAGCGGCGTCAGCACACGCGGCTGCAGGATGCCGTAGCCCTGCGTCACGGTGCGCGTCGCCGCGTCGACCTGTGGCTGGTTGTGCGGGTGCGCCGCCACCCCGACCAGCTCGCGCAATCGGCCCGGCGGCAGCTGCGTGTCGCCGTCGAGCGTGAGCACGTAGCGCGTGTCCGGCTCGACCCGCGACCACTCGCCCAGGTCGATGAACGGGCCGGGCAGCGTGCTGCCGGAGGGCGGGGCGGCGAGCAGGCCGATCAGCTGCTCGAGCTTGCCGCGCTTGCGCTCCCAGCCGATGAAGCAGCCCTCGGTCGCGCTGAACACGCGCGCGCGGTGCAGCAGGATGAAGCGCGGCGCGCGGTCCGGCGCGGGCGCATGGCGGGCGTTCAGCGCGGCAATGCGGCGCGTCGCGGCGTCGAGCAGCGGCGTGTCGGAGGCCAGGGTCGCGGTGGCCGCGTCGGCCCAGTCGGTGAGCAGCGCGAACTGGGCATGCGGTTCGGGGTTCGCGAGGTGGTGCAGTTCCAGCCGGTGCGCGAGCTCGTCGACCGATGCGCGGCTCGTCAGCATGCCGGGGATCACGACCATCACGCGGTGCTCGGGCGGGATGCCCTGCGCCAGCGCCAGCCGCGGCAACCGGCTCGGCCGGGCCGACTCGCTGATCAGCCGGTTGATCACCGCGATCACCACCTCGGCGGCCGGGAACAGCATCAGCGTCGCGGCGACCAGGGTGACCCACCACGGCAGCGGCGCTGCCGGCAGCGCGACACCGTGACGCAACATCATCCAGGTCACCAGCGCGACGCTGCCGCCGGCCAGCGTGGCCAGATACGCGGGCAGCGCTGCGCGGCGCTGCAGCAGATTCCACAGCCGCGCCCCGGGCTCGCGCAGGCCGAGCCGGCGCATCAGTTCGGCGCGGCCCGCGCCGTGCAGCCAGTGGATGGAGGCGGCGCCGGCGGCGGTGTCGGCGCCGTGCATCAGCTCCATCAGGGTCTGCGCGACCTCCAGCTCGGAGCGGCCGCTGCGGCGCGCCAGCCGTTCGACCGCGTGCAGCGTGAGGTCGCGCGTGTCGGTGCGTTCGGCCGCGAAGCCCGCTGATTGCAGCAGCAGGCGCATGGTCGCGCTGGTGCGCTCGATGATGTCGGGCCAGTCGGCGTTGCCGATCAGTCGCAGCGAGCCGATCGCATTGCTGACGCTCAGGTTGTCGGCAGCCTGTTCGGCGGGCTGCTGCACCTGCGCCGCCGCGAGGTCGGGCAGCCGGCGCAGCAGCCAGTCGTGGTATCTGGTCAGCCCGGTCGCATGGTGATCCTGCAGGCGCTGCGCGATCTGCACGAGAAAGGTCCGGCCGACGCCGCGCCGGTCGAGCAGCGCGAGCAGTTCGTCGAGCCGCTCGCTCGGATAAGTCTCGATGCGGTCGCCGACCAGGTTGGCGATCTCGCGCGCCGCCTTGTTGGTCGCCAGGCGCTCGGCGAGGCGGCGCAGGTTCTCGACCAGCACCACCCGCAGGGTCGTCGGCAGCGCCCAGAGTTCGCCCAGGTTCAGCTCCCGGGTCTGCTGGTAGGCGGCGAGGAAATGGGTCAGCAGGTCTTCGTCGAACGCGCCGTCGGTGTGCGCGACGAAGGCCCAGGCCACTCCGTAGATGCGCGGCAGGCCGCGCAGCGGCTCGTCGATCAGCACCGGCAGGTCGCGAAAATAGCGCCGCGGCAGGCCTTCGTGGATCTCCTCGAGCTGGCCTTCGATCAGGTGAAAGTTGTCGAGCAGCCACTCGGCCGCCGGGCTGACCTGGTATCCGGTGCGCGCCTGCGTGCCGATGTAATGCTGCGCCTCGCGCAGCGTGCGGATGTTGTCGGCCAGGCGCGGAAAGAACGCGCCGGATCGCCGCCTGGTCAGCTCCGCCCGGTGTGTCTCGCCCAGGCTGCGACCGTGCTGAGCAAAGCGCTCGGGGCCGAAGATCTCGGACCGATTGGGGGGCTCGACGGCGCCGCGGGCGCTGTCGAGCATGTCGAGCAGGGTGTCAGGCGCGTCGGGGACCAGCCTCAGCAGGTCGTCGGATCGCGTCATGTCGCCGGTGCATGTTTCACAGGGCCAGCGCAGCCAGACCGAGCACCGCGCTCACGATGCACAAGGTGGTCACGAAGCGCGGCGCGACGAAGTCGTGCAGAGCGTCCGCCGCACAATGCAGTGCGAACCATCGGCCGCGGCAGCCGTTGCAGCGGCTCACGTGGGCGCCCAGTTCGCGCAGCTCCATCGGTGCGGAGTCGGTCGCGTCGGCGAACGAGGCGGTGGTCCAGCGCGGCGGGTGTGCAACGTGGGCATGCATGGGCTTCTCCGAAAGATGGTGGACGATCGTACGAAGCGGGTCGCCGTGTGTCTGTCGGCGCGACGCGCCGCAAGCCGTAGGACGATTCCTAGCCCCGCGGGACCCTCGGGGTAGCGGTAGAAGTCTGACGCGTCGAGGGATCGTGCACCGAAGAGTCTTCCAGACGCGAGCTGGCAAGCACACGACGGGAAGAACGATGGGCAAACTGGAACGCTTGACCCCCACGGCGTGGGAGTGCGAGTGTGTCACGTTCCCGTCGTCCGATGGGAGCGCCCCCAGGCCGGCGACATGCGTCGTCCGCCCCCAAGGTCCGGAACCGGCCCCTTCGTGGCCCAGGGGGTGAGGAAACGCTCGACGGCCCGAAGTTTCCTCGAGAGCGGGCCGCGGCCGGGCCCTGAGGCAAACTTCTTGGCATGCAGGAATACGCCGATCCCGAGTCCCCGTGGCTGGTGGCCTGTCTGTGCGCGGCCTGGTGCCGCACCTGCGACGAGTACCGGCCGACGTTCGACGCGCTGGCACGGGAGATCGGCCGCGATGCGCGATTCGCTTGGGTCGACATCGAGGACGACGAAGACGCGTTGGGCGGCGTGGACGTGGTCGACTTCCCGACGCTGCTGATCGCGCGCGGCGACGTCATTCACTTCTTCGGGCCGGTCATGCCGCATGTGCGGACCGCGCGCCAGTTGGTGCAGCGCGCCCTGCAGGGCAGCTTGGGCACGGTGAGCGATGCGGCGCTCGCCGGGTTGCCGGCGCGCGTGCGCGCGCTGCGCTGAACGCCGGGCTTCCTCACACGGCCGCGAGTGCCTGGTCCAGATCGGCGAGCGGGTCGCGCCGACGCTGGTGCCGTGCCCGCCGAGGTACCTGGTCAGCGAGTGCACGAAGTCGGCAACGGGCCGGCGCCGTGCGGCGCGTTGTCGAACGCGTTGGCGACGGTCCGGTACGGTGGCACCGCGGCCGACCTGGCGGTCGGGTCCGGCCAGTAGCTGCCCCGCATGGGCACGGTCTCGAAGTGCCACGGCTTGGGATTGGAGGCGGCTTGCGTCGTGCAAATCCTTCGGAGTGAACGGGCCTGCAGGCCCGTTCACTGGTCCTCGCGCAGATTGCGGAAGCGGACGGGTACGATAAGCCTGATGCAGAAGGTGCCGTGGCGGGGTAGAACGAGGCGGGCGGGGCGTTTGGCGGTCAAGGTGGATCCCTCAGGTGGATACCCCGGCCGAAAAAAAGTCCTGCAGACCGTTGATCTACAAGACTTTCCTTGATCTTGGTGGCGCTTCAGGGATTCGAACCCCGGACCTGCGGATTATGATTCCGTCGCTCTAACCGACTGAGCTAAAGCGCCTGAGCCCATAATTATAGCGTCGCCCGGGCCGCGTTCGACGACACCGGCTTCCTCGGCCGCGCGCCCGCTTCCTCACCCTGGTCTCGAGGCTCGTCCGCCGGCATGTTCAGCTTCTTCAAGAAAAAGGCGCCTCCGACCGAGGTCACCCCACAAGCTTCCGCGTCGGTCGCGCAGGCACCGGCGGCCGCTGCGCCGGAACCCGAACCGCGCCGCTGGCTGGACCGACTGCGAGGCGTGCCGAGCGAGCCGGCGCCTCCGGCCGCGGAGCCCGAAGCAGCCGCAGCGCCGGGGCCTGTGGCAGCCCCGGCCGAGGAAGCGGCCGACGCCGACCGCCGTGGCTGGATCGCGAAGCTGCGCGGCGGCCTGCGCAAGACCGGCTCGAGCATCGCGCAGGTCTTCACCGGCACGCAGATCGACGATGCACTCTACGAGGAGCTCGAGGCGGCCCTGTTGATGGCCGATGCAGGCGTGAAGGCCACCGCGTTCCTGCTCGACGACCTGAAGCGCCGCGTCAAGCAGGAGAAGGCGAGCGCACCCCAGGCCGTCAAGGAACTGCTGGTGGACGCGATCGCCGAGCTGCTCGCGCCGCTGCAGAAACCCTTGCGCGTCGGCGAGCAGGTGCCGACCGTGATCATGGTCGTCGGCGTCAACGGCGCCGGCAAGACGACCAGCATCGGCAAGCTCACGCGACATCTCGCCGACGCGAATCAGAAGGTGCTGCTCGCCGCGGCCGACACCTTTCGCGCGGCGGCGCGCGAGCAGCTTGCGGTCTGGGCCCAGCGCGCGGATGCGCGCGGCGTCGATGCCGCCAACCGGGTCGAGATCGTCGGGCAGGAGGGCGGCGATCCGGCCGCGGTGACCTTCGATGCCGTGGTCGCCGGCAAGGCGCGCGGCTGCGATGTGGTGATCGCCGACACCGCGGGTCGGCTGACGACGCAGCAGCACCTGATGGACGAGCTGAAGAAGATTCGCCGCGTCATCGCGAAGGCGCAGGAGGGGGCGCCGCACGAGGTGCTGCTGGTGGTCGACGGCAACACCGGCCAGAACGCGCTGACGCAGGTGCAGGCCTTCGACGCCGCGCTGCAACTCACCGGCCTGATCATCACCAAGCTCGACGGCACCGCGAAGGGTGGCGTGCTCGCCGCGATCGCGCTGTGGTCGCGGGAGCGGGCGCGCGACGGGGCGCCGCCGGTGCCGGTCTACTTCATCGGCGTGGGCGAAAAGCTCGAGGACCTGCAGACCTTCAGCGCGCGCGAGTTCGCGCAGGCGCTGCTGACCTGAGAGGCTGAGAGTCTTTCGATCATGCCCGCTCATCACGCCACAAGCCACCCGCTCGTCGTTGCAAATGCTCGCCATAGCCCCTGCTATGGCTGCGCTTTGCGCCTCGATCGGGCGCCTTCTGGCGCGCTGCTCGGGCACGCTCGAAAAACTCTCAGCCTCTGACGCCGGGCGCAGGCCGGCCTCCCGGTGCTCAGCGTTTCCGGAGCGGCGACGGCGTGGTGTCGAGATCGTCGTACCAGGTCGACGCGGGGGGTTCCAGCAGTTCGATCATTTCGTCCTGCGTCGAATCGCGGTCGAGTTCGTCGAACGGGTTGGGACGGGTCGCGCCAGGCGCCAATGCCGCCACGGGTGCCGCTGCGGGTGCCACCGCCACAGCCGGCGTGGTCGTGGCCACCGCGGGCACCGTGTTCTCCGACGCCGGCAGCAGTTGCTCCCTGGCGGCACCGGAGGATGGCAGCGCGTTCTCGGTCCAGACCCGCAGCGGGATCTTGGCGGCCTTCAGCGTGCGCTCGATGCGGGTCAGGCGCTTGACGGCGCGTTCCGCAGGCTGCCGCGGCTGGACTTCGACCACGGCGACCACCTGTGCCGCCATGTCGCAGACGACGAAGTCCACGCACTGATTGCCGACCCGGCGCAGCCAGTCGGCGTACGAATTGCGCCGCGGCACGTTGAGAAAGCGCGCCAGCGGAACCTGCGCGAGGATCATGTACTCGGGCAGCGCGCGCGCGAGCGTGCTGTAGGCGAGCCGCTCCTGTGTGCCCAGTACCCGTGTGGGCTGCGGCGGCCAGCCGATCACGGTGTCGATGCGATCGACGCTCTTGCCCGATGCCGGCCCCGCGCTCCCGCGCCGCCGCAACCACCACCAAGCGGCCAGCAGCACGATGGCCAACAGCCCCAACGTCACCTGCAAGGTAGTCATCCGCCCGTCCGTGCCCCGTCCGAATCCCAGAGCGCGAGGGTACCGGAGTTTCGTGACCGGCCGGACGCCGGCGCCGCAGCGTCCGCAAGCCGTCAGCGCGGCCCGCCGGGGCCGCCCATGCCCTTCATGCCGCCCATGCGCTTCATCATCTTCATCATGCCGCCGCCCTTCATCTTCTTCATCATGTCGCGCATCTGCTCGAACTGGTTCAGCAGCCGGTTCACCTCCTGAACCTGCACGCCGGCACCGGCCGCCACCCGGCGTTTGCGGGTGGCCTTGAGGAGATCGGGCTTGCGGCGCTCGAGCGGCGTCATCGAGCAGATGATGCCTTCCATGCGGCGCATGTCGCGCTCGGCGCGATCGACATCGGCGGCGCCGAGCTGCCCCGCCTTGCCGGTCATTTGCGACGGCAGTTTGTCCATCAGACCGGCCAGGCCGCCCATCTTCTTCATTTGTGACAGTTGTGACAGGAAGTCATTGAGGTCGAAACTGTCGCCCGACTTGACCTTGTCGACGAGCTTTTGCGCCGCCGCCATGTCGACGCCTTTTTGCACCTCCTCGACCAGGCCGACGATGTCGCCCATGCCGAGCACGCGGCCGGCGTGGCGCTGCGCATCGAAGACTTCCAGGCCGTCGATCTTCTCGCTGACGCCGGCAAACTTGATCGGTGCGCCCGTGATCTGCCGCACCGACAGCGCGGCACCGCCGCGCGAGTCGCCGTCCATCTTGGTCAGCACGATGCCGGTGAGGGGCAACGCTTCCTTGAAGGCCCGGGCGGTGTTGATCGCGTCCTGGCCCTGCATCGCGTCGACCACGAACAGGGTCTCGACCGGTTTGAGTGCGGCATGCAGCTCGCTGATCTCGCGCATCAGCGCTTCGTCGATCGCCAGCCGTCCGGCAGTGTCGACGAGCAGCACATCGAAGTAGTGCCTGCGCGCATAGTCGAGTGCGGCCAGGCCGATCGCGAGGGGCTTGTCGTCGCCGCTCGATGGAAACCATTCCGCGCCGGCCTGCTTCGTCACCACCTTGAGCTGCTCGATCGCGGCGGGGCGGTAGACGTCGGCCGACACGGTCAGCACCTTCTTCTTGCGCTTCTCGATCAGATGCTTCGCGAGCTTGGCGGTCGTCGTGGTCTTGCCGGCACCCTGCAGGCCGGCCAGCAGGATCACCGCCGGCGGCTGCGCAGCGAGGTTGATGTCGGCAGGGGGCCTGAGGGCCCCGGTCGCCGGGTCCGCTTCGCCCATCGTTGCGGCGAGCTCGCGGTTCACGATGCCCACCAGCGCCTGACCCGGCGTCAGCGAACCGGCGACCTCGGCGCCGAGCGCCTTCCCCTTGACGCGGGCAATGAAGTCGCGCACCACCGGCAGCGCGACGTCGGCTTCGAGCAGCGCCATGCGAACCTCGCGCAGCATGTCCTGCACGTTGTCTTCGGTGATGCGGGCCTGGCCGCGCATCGTCTTGACCAGGCGACTGAGCCGGTCGGTGAGGGTGGAAGCCATCGGGGTGGGGCGCGGCCCGTGCGCCGGAGCGTCGGCGGGCAGGCGCGAAAGTACACTGTGACGATGATTCTATCGTCGGCCTCCGCCGTCACCACGACGGCCGCAGGCGCCTCTCCATCGGTTTGGGTGCTCGGGCTGCCGTGCACGCTGGCGCTGGTTCTGTACGCTGCGGCAGCGCTGCTGCCGGAGCGGCTCGCCGGGGCTCTGCGCGCGGCCCTGCTGGGCGGCTTCGTGGCGCACGCGGTGGCGATCGCGGTCGACATTTCGGGCCTGAGCAGTGGTGTCGAGGTCGCGCGATTCGGCTTCGCGCCGACCTTGTCGATGACGGTGTGGCTGGTGCTCGCGGTCTATCTCGTCGAGAGCCGTTTCGTGCCCCTGCCGGGCGCGCGCCGCGTGCTGGCGCTGCTGGGCATCGTCGTCGTCGCGCTGGCGTGGGCCTTCCCCGGCGAGGTGCGGCCGCAGGTCGATTCGCGCTGGGCGCCGCTGCACTGGGGGCTGGGCATCGCCTCCTACGGGTTGTTCGGCGCCGCGGTGCTGCACGCGGTGATGCTCAACCGCGCGGAGCGCCGGATGCGACCGTCGGCCGGTGCGATCGGCGCGCCGCGCGGCATGCCGCTGCTGCAGCTGGAGCGCATGACGTTCCAGTTCGTCGGCGCGGGATTCGTGGCGCTGTCGGCCACCCTGGTGCTGGGCGCCTGGTTCGCCCACCCCTGGCGCTGGGACCACAAGACCGTGTTCTCGGTGCTCGGCTGGCTCGTCTTCGCCGGGCTGCTGGCGGGCCGGCGCGCGTTCGGGTGGCGCGGGCCGGTGGCGACGCGCGGCGTGTATGTTGGTGCGGTCCTGCTGCTGCTCGCCTATGTGGGTTCGCGCTTCGTGCTCGAGGTGCTGCTGCACCGCCAGCCGACATGACGGGGTGAGCGCATGAAGTTCCTGCTGTTCCTGATTGCCGTGTTCGCGCTGCTGTGGCTGCTGCGCGGCAGCCTGCGCCGCGGGCGGCGGCCGCCGCCCGCGGCGAAACCGGCGAGCGCCGAGGCGCCCCAGCCGATGCTGAGATGCGCGCATTGCGGCACGCACCTGCCGCGCGACGACGCGCTGCCGGGGCGCGGCGGCGTGTTCTGCGACGCGGACCACCGCTCGGCCTTCGAGCGGGCGCATCCGGGTACATGAGCAGCGCCGAACGCTCGTCGGAGCGTCGCTTTGCCGACCGGCGCCGGACACGCCGGCCGGTGGCGGCCGACGAGTCCTGGTTCGGTGCCGACGCCGACTCGCAGATCCGCGAAGACGAGCTTCCCTACGACGATCCGCGCGCCGCAACCGGGGCCGCCGGTGAGCCGCCACCCGCTGCGTCCGACGGGGCGCCCGACGCGCGCTTCCTGTCGCGTGCCGCGGCGCGCGTGGTGGAGTCGGGCCAGACGGCGTTCGAGCGGCTCTACCGCGCGTTCGTCGCGGCACGTGCCGCGCTGGGCCTCGCGTTGGTGGTGGCGCTGGTGCTGGGCGGGCTGTTCGGGCTGCGGCCGACGCCCATCGTGACGCTGATCAGCTCGGCCTATGCGGCGCTCGCGATCGGGATGTGGCTGCTGCCGCGCTACCGGCGCCCCGCGCCGCCGCGCACGATGGCCCACCTGCGCGGGGCCCAATGGGCCGCGACGATCGGCGTCGACCTGGTGTGCTTCATGGCGCTGCACCTGGTGGCGCCCGGATCGAGTCTGAACTATGTGGCGCTGCTGGTCCTGCCGGTGCTGATGGCGGGCGTGCTGACGCCGCGCACGATGGCGCTGGCGACCGCGGCGGCGGTCACGCTCGCCTTGCTCGGATCCGCCTGGGTGAGCATCGCGGGTGGCGCCGAGGGCACCTTGCAGATGACGCAGGCGGGGCTGGCCGGCACCGGCTTCTTCGTGATCACGGTGCTGGCCGGCGAACTCGCCGGACGCCTCGCGCGCGAAGAGCTGACGGCGCGTGGCAGCCTCGAGATGGCGCGCCAGCAGGCGCAGCTGAACCGGCTCGTGATCGAGGAGATGCAGGACGGCGTGCTCGTCGTCGATCGGCGCGGCCGCGTGCGCGCCGCCAACCCGGCGGCGCGGCGCCTGCTGGCGCCGAGCGGCATGTGCCGCCCGGCGCCGTTCCAGCTGCGCGGCGTGCAGGCCTGGGACGCGCTGGTGAAGGCGGTCGAGCGCGCGTTCGGCGAAGCGAGCTGGCCCGAGGCCGGGCGCGACGTGGTGCTGCTCTTCGAGGACGCGTCGGCGAGCTCGCTCGGCGTTCAGCGCACGCTGCGCGTGCGGGTGCGCTTTACGCGCAAGCGCGAGCCGCAGACCATCGAGGAGTTCTGCGTGCTGTTCTTAGAGGACGTGCGCAACATGCAGGCGCGCAGCCGCCAGGAGAAGCTCGCGGCGATGGGGCGCGTCTCGGCCGGCATCGCGCACGAGATCCGCAACCCGCTGGCAGCGATCTCGCAGGCGAACGCGCTGCTGTCGGAAGACGCGACCGACCCGGCGCAGCGCCAGCTGATGCGCATGGTGAGCGACAACGTCGAGCGCCTGAAGCGCATCGTCGACGACGTGATGGAGGTGGCGCCCGGCGCCGTGCACGATGTCGGCGTGATCGACGCCACCGCGCAGGTGGCGGCGGTGTGCAGCGAGTGGGCGCGCGCGACCGGCGTGGCGCTCGGTGCGCAAAGCGTGCTGCGGGTCGAGCTGCCGGCGGAGGCCGTCGGGGTGCTGTTCGATGCCGAGCACCTGCGGCGCGTGCTCGTGAACCTGCTCGACAACGCCTACCGCCATGCCAGCCGCACGCCGGGGGCGATCCATCTGCGGCTCGATTCGCGCCGCGAGGCGCAGGCCTTTCTGAGCCTGGCGAGCGATGGCGCGCCGATCCCGCCCGAGGTCGAGCCCTATCTGTTCGAGCCGTTCTTCTCGACCCGCAGCCGGGGCACCGGCCTGGGCCTGTATATTTGTCGTGAACTGTGCGAGCGCTATGGCGCGACCATCGACTACCGGCTGCGGGCGGAAGGCGTGGCCCAGCGCAACGAGTTCTTCGTCGACATGCAGCGCAAGGTCCTCGGCCCGAGCTCTGTTGAGCCAGCCAACGGCACCACCTCACTCCCGCCATGACCAACCCTTCGCATTTCAGCCTGCTGGTCGTCGACGACGAGCCCGATCTGCGCACGCTTTACGAATTGACACTGCTGCGCGAAGGCTACGACATCGAGACCGCCGGCACGGTCCAGGAGGCCTTGCTGCATCTGAAGGACCGCACCTACAGTGCCGTCATCACCGACATGCGCCTGCCCGACGGTGCCGGTCTGGACGTGCTGCGCTGGCTCGAGGAAAGCGGCCGGCGCGAGAAGACGATCGTGATCACCGCCTACGGTTCGGCCGAGAACGCGGTCGAGGCGCTGAAGGCCGGTGCCTACGATTACCTGACGAAGCCGGTGGATCTGAAGCAGTTCCGCGCGGTCGTGGCGTCGGCGCTCGGCCGCCCCGGCGGCACCGGCGGCCCGACGATCGACCCGGCCACGCTGCCGTCGGAAAGCGGCGCCCCGGCGGTCGCGGCAGCGCGGCGGGCCCCGGCCGTGCAGGCGCCGGCCGCGCCGGTGAGCCAGGCCCTGAACCGAATGGCCGGCCACTCGGCGGCGATGCAGCAGGTGCGCGCGCTGGTCGACAAGGTCGCGCGCAGCATGGCCCCGGTGCTGGTCAACGGCGAATCCGGCACCGGCAAGGAGCTGGTCGCGCGCGCCATTCACGAGGTCAGCGTGCGCTGCAGCCAGCCGTTCGTCGCGGTGAACTGCAGCGCGATCCCCGAGCAGCTGCTCGAGGCCGAGTTCTTCGGCTACCGCAAGGGCGCGTTTACCGGCGCGATGGAGGACCGCGAGGGCTTCTTCCAGGCCGCCAGCGGCGGCACGCTGTTTCTCGACGAGATCGGCGACCTGCCGCTGCCGATGCAGTCGAAGCTGCTGCGGGCGATCCAGGAGCGCTCGGTGCGGCCGGTCGGTGCGGTCGCCGAAGTGCCGGTCAACGTGCGGCTGCTCAGCGCCACGCACAAGGATCTGGCTGCGGAGGTGCATGCCGGCCAGTTCCGCCAGGACCTGTACTACCGGCTCAACGTGATCCAGATCCGGGTGCCGCCGCTGCGCGAACGGCTCGAAGACCTGGTGTCGATCAGCGAGCACGTGCTGGAGCGCATTGCGCACGATGCGGGCGTTTCGCCGCCGCCGCGCCTGACCCGCGATGCGCTGGTCCATCTCGAGCGCTACGCCTTCCCGGGCAATGTGCGCGAGCTCGAGAACCTGCTGCACCGGGCGGTGGCGTTGTCGGGCGGCGAAACCATCGATGTCTACGATCTCGGGCTGCCGGAGACCGTGTTCACCGACAGTGCTGCCCAGGAGCTCGACCTGATCACCCGGAACACCCGCGTCGATGTCGTGCAGGTGGTGCGCGAACTGGCGCCGCCGGCGCCGATCGAAGTGCCCCTGCCGGACGATCTCGAGCGGCACCTCGACGCGGTCGAACGCGACATCCTGGTGCGGGCGCTCGAGCGGCACCGCTTCAACCGCACCGCGGCCGGCGCGAGCCTGGGACTGTCACTGCGCCAGATGCGTTATCGCATGGCGCGCCTGGGGGTCCAGGTGGGCGGCGACGGCGCGGATCGCGAGTGACGGCGATGCCGGGCGACGCGGCCTGGAGCGAAGGCTGGCTGGATCGTGCGCGGCGTTGCGACTCGCCGAACTTCGGTCTGCGCAGCGATGCGACGGCGGTCGACCTGGTGCTGGTGCATTCGATCAGCCTGCCGCCGGGCGAGTACGGCGGCGACGCGATCGAGAAATTGTTCACGAACCGGCTCGACTGGGACGCGCACCCGTACTACCGGCAGCTCCGCGGGCTCGAGGTCTCGGCCCACTTCCTGGTGCGGCGCGACGGCGGGCTGACGCAGTTCGTCTCGTGCGATGCGCGCGCCTGGCACGCCGGCGCGTCGACATGGCGCGGCCGCAGCGACTGCAACGACTTCTCGATCGGCATCGAGCTCGAGGGGCTCGAAGGCGAGCGATTCGAGGCGGCGCAGTATCGCGCCCTCGCGGCGCTCGTCAAGTCGTTGATGCGGCGTTACCCGATCGGCGGGGTGGCGGGCCATGAGCACGTTGCGCCCGGCCGCAAGTGCGATCCGGGTGCGGGATTCGACTGGCGGCGGCTGCGACGCCTGCTCCACTTGCCGGCACGGTATTTTCCCGAGGGCGTGACCGGGCCGCACTGAGCGCGTGCGGCGGGAACGCGCAGGCCGGATGTCGACGCGGTGCGGGTTCGCGCGTGAAATTCGGCGTCGCACCAAGCGTGGCGCGGGTTCGGCAAATGAAATGCCGAGCGCATCTCGCCTGCACGGCGAGAGGGCCGTCCGCGGCTTGTCCGGGAGTATTCGAGCGCAGCGGCCGACACGCTATACGTAGTGCTTGTGGAGGCTTTGGACCCCAGATATAGTGTCTGCTCGTGCCAGTCTTCAACACTCCTTGCGCGGCTTCCCGCATCGTTTCGAGACGCCCGGCGCCTGCGGCCTGAGCTCGCGTCGACCGCCCGCCCGAACCATCGGCCGCCCCAGCGCGACGCGTTGAAACCAGGAACCCCATGAACTCGACAACGACAGACCAACGAGGGCCTCTCATGCATTCTGCAACCGCCACCACCATTTCGTCCGCTGTCGCGCAGCGACCGATGACCACCGCCGCCGGCGCGGTGTCTTCGGTGTACCAGGGCTACCAGATCATTCGCCGCAACGGCGCGGTGGTGTCGTTCGAACCGAACAAGATCGCCGTGGCGCTGATGAAGGCGTTCCTCGCGGTGCACGGCACGCAGGGGGCCGCTTCGGCGAGCGTGCGCGAGACGGTCGACGGCCTGACCGAGTCGGTGGTGCGCGGGCTGTTGCGCTCGCGTCCGGGTGGCGGCACGTTCCACATCGAAGACGTGCAGGACCAGGTCGAACTCGGCCTGATGCGCGGCGGTCACCATGAGGTGGCACGCGCCTATGTGCTGTATCGCGAGCGCCGTTCCCAGGAGCGCGCCAGGCAGGGTCAGCCGGCGGCGGTCAACGCCGAGCCGGCGCTGACGGTCGTCGACCGCGGTCAGCGCGTGCCGCTCGATTTCGCACACCTGCGCACGCTGATCGAATCGGCCTGTGCCGGTCTCGGGTCCGAAGTCAAGGCCGAGCCCATCCTGGCCGAGACGCGTCGCAACCTGTATGACGGCGTGCCGATCGACGAGGTGCACAAGGCGTCCATCCTGGCCGCGCGCACGCTGATCGAGAAGGACCCGGGCTACACGCGCGCCACCGCGCGGCTGCTGCTGCACACGATCCGCCGCGACATCCTGGGCGAGGAGGTGTTGCAGGCCGACATGCAAACCCGCTACGCCGAGTACTTCCCCGGTTTCATCAAGAAGGGCGTGCAGGCCGAGTTGCTCGATGACAAGCTGCTGCAGTTCGATCTCGCCAGGCTCGGCGCGGCGCTGAACGCCGACCGCGATCTAGCGTTCGACTATCTCGGCCTGCAGACCCTGTACGACCGCTACTTCCTGCACATCGACGAGCAGCGCATCGAGCTGCCCCAGGCCTTCTACATGCGCGTCGCGATGGGCCTGGCGCTGAACGAAATCGACCGCGAGGCGCGCGCGATCGAGTTCTACGAGGTGCTGTCCAGCTTCGACTTCATGAGCTCGACACCGACGCTGTTCAATGCCGGCACGCGCCGCTCGCAGCTGTCCAGCTGCTACCTGACGACGGTGGCCGACGACCTCGACGGCATCTACGAGGCGCTGAAGGAGAACGCCCTGCTCAGCAAGTTTGCCGGCGGCCTGGGCAACGACTGGACCAACGTGCGCGCGCTGGGCTCGCACATCAAGGGCACGAACGGCAAGAGCCAGGGCGTGGTGCCGTTCCTGAAGGTCGTCAACGACACCGCCGTCGCAGTGAACCAGGGCGGCAAGCGCAAGGGCGCGGTGTGTGCGTACCTGGAGAGCTGGCACCTGGATCTGGAAGAGTTCCTCGAGCTGCGCAAGAACACCGGCGACGACCGCCGCCGCACGCACGACATGAACACCGCGAACTGGATTCCGGACCTGTTCATGAAGCGCGTGATGGACGGCGGTGACTGGACGCTGTTCTCGCCCAGCACCTGCCCCGACCTGCACGACAAGTTCGGCAAGGCCTTCGAGACCGCGTATGTCGGCTACGAAGAGAAGGCCGCGCGCGGCGACATCAAGCTGTTCAAGAAGATGCCGGCGCGCGATCTGTGGCGCAAGATGCTCTCGATGCTGTTCGAGACCGGCCACCCCTGGATCACGTTCAAGGATGCCTGCAACGTGCGCTCGCCGCAGCAGCATGTGGGCGTGGTGCACTCGAGCAACCTGTGCACCGAGATCACGCTGAACACCAGCGAGACAGAGATCGCGGTCTGCAATCTCGGTTCGGTGAACCTCGTGCACCACATCGCGGTCGACGCGAACGGTGTGAAGGGCATCGACCACGTCAAGCTGAAGAAGACCGTATCGACCGCGATGCGCATGCTCGACAACGTGATCGACATCAACTACTACGCCGTGAAGAAGGCGCGCGACTCGAACCTGAAGCACCGGCCGGTCGGCTTGGGGCTCATGGGCTTCCAGGACGCGCTGTACGAGCTGGGCGTGCCGTACGCCTCCGACGCCGCGGTCGAGTTCGCCGACCAGTCGATGGAAGCGGTCTGCTACCAGGCCTACTGGGCCTCGACCGATCTGGCCGCCGAGCGCGGTCGTTACTCGAGCTACCGCGGTTCGCTGTGGGACCGCGGCATCCTGCCGATCGATTCGCTCGACCTGCTCGCGGAGCAGCGGGGGGGGCATGTCGAGGTGGATCGGAGCGTCACGCTCGACTGGGACGCGCTGCGCGCACGCATTCGCGAGCACGGCATGCGCAACTCGAACTGCGTGGCGATCGCGCCGACTGCGACCATTTCGAACATCGTCGGCGTGAGCGCCTCGATCGAGCCGTCGTTCGGCAACCTGTCGGTGAAATCCAACCTGTCGGGCGAGTTCACCATCGTCAACGAATATCTGGTGCGCGACCTGAAGAAGCTCGGCCTGTGGGACGACGTGATGGTGATGGACCTCAAGCATTTCGACGGTTCGCTGCGTCGCATCGACCGCGTCCCCGAGGACCTGAAGGCCCTGTACGCCACCGCGTTCGAGATCGAGACGCAGTGGCTCGTCGAAGCGGCGGCGCGGCGCCAGAAGTGGATCGACCAGGCGCAGTCCCTGAACATCTACATGGCCGGGGCCTCGGGCAAGAAGCTCGACGAAACCTACAAGCTCGCGTGGCTGCGCGGCCTGAAGACGACTTACTACCTGCGCACCGTCGGCGCCACGCATGCCGAGAAATCGACCGTGAAGGCCGGGCACATGAACGCCGTGTCCAGCGACGGCGGCGTAGTGCAGGCTGCCGCACAGATGGCTGTGATCGGCAACGTTACTGCGACCCCGGCGATCACTGCGGCGATGACCTTGAACCACGTCGATCCCGCGACCGACATGAAGTTCTGCGCGATCGACAACCCCGATTGCGAAGCCTGTCAGTGATGGCGCGGCGCAGGGCTCGAGGCACGACGCGGCGGATCGATGGCGCAGAGTCGATGCGATACCGCAACAAGCAATGCGCGCGAATGTCAAGAAGTGCTTGGGGTTCGCGCGCAACACTCTCATAATTGGAACGCACAGGAAAATTCCACCATGCTGGTTTGGGAAGAAGAAGTTAAGCCCTCGACAGTTCACGCCGCGAGCCTTGCGCAGAGTCAGCCGTCTCTTGCGCCGGTGGTTCATCTGTCACCAGCGATGTCGAGTGCAGGCGCCGACCTGAAGGGCGCGGCCGCAAGGGCAGAGCCTCCTGCGACGATGCGGCGCGTGAAGGCCGCCGACAAGCGCATCATCAACGGCCAGACCGACGTCAACCAGCTGGTCCCGTTCAAGTACAAGTGGGCGTGGGAGAAGTACCTCGCGACCTGCGCGAACCACTGGATGCCGCAAGAGGTCAACATGTCGCGCGACATCGCGACCTGGAAAGATCCGAACGGCCTGACCGAAGACGAGCGCCGCATCGTCAAGCGCAACCTCGGGTTTTTCGTCACCGCCGATTCGCTGGCCGCCAACAACATCGTGCTGGGCACCTACCGGCACATCACCGCCCCGGAATGCCGCCAGTTCCTGCTGCGCCAGGCGTTCGAGGAAGCGATCCACACGCACGCGTATCAATACATCGTCGAGTCCCTCGGGCTGGACGAGAGCGAGATTTTCAACGCCTACAACGAGGTCCAGTCGATCCGCGACAAGGACGAGTTCCTGATCCCGTTCATCGCGGCGATCATGGACCCGAACTTCCGCACCGGAACGTCCGAGAACGACCAGACACTGCTGAAGTCGCTGATCGTGTTCGCGTGCCTGATGGAAGGTCTGTTCTTCTACGTCGGGTTCACGCAAATCCTGGCGCTCGGCCGACAGAACAAGATGACCGGCGCGGCCGAGCAGTACCAGTACATCCTGCGCGACGAGTCGATGCACTGCAATTTCGGCATCGACCTGATCAACCAGATCAAGCTCGAGAACCCGCACCTCTGGACGTCCGAGTTCAAGGCCGAGATCACGGCGCTCTTCCACAAGGCGGTCGAACTCGAGTACCGCTACGCGGAGGACACGATGCCGCGCGGCGTGCTCGGCATGAACGCATCGATGTTCAAGGGATACCTGCGCTACATCGCCAACCGGCGCGCGACGCAGATCGGCCTGGAGTCGATGTTCCAGAACGAGGAGAACCCCTTCCCCTGGATGAGCGAAATGATCGACCTGAAGAAGGAGCGCAACTTCTTCGAGACTCGTGTGATCGAGTATCAAAGTGGAGGCGCGCTTTCCTGGGATTGATTTGACCCACGCGTGCAGCACGTCTGTGCGCGGGTCGGCAAGTCTTTCGTGCCGGTCCGGGCGAAAGCAAGAGAGTGATCAAGATTTGCGATGCGTGATGTGCCGACACAGAAGCGGTGCGCTCGGGTCGCTACTGGATTCACCGTACTGGAGCGCCCCTCCTGGGCAGATTCCGGATGGTGAATAGCTGTTGCGCACTGGCGTACGCCAATGTGGAGCAGTTCTTTTTGCAACTTGATCAAGGAGAAACGAAATGGCAACTGCGAAGAAGGCTCCGGCCAAGAAGGCCGCTGTGAAGAAGGCTCCGGCCAAGAAGGCCGCTGCGAAGAAGGCGCCGGCCAAGAAGGTCGCTGCGAAGAAGGCGCCGGCCAAGAAGGTCGCGGCGAAGAAGGCGCCGGCCAAGAAGGCGGCGGTGAAGAAGGCTCCGGCGAAGAAGGCCGCTGCGAAGAAGGCGCCGGCCAAGAAGGCCGCTGCGAAGAAGGCGCCCGCGAAGAAGGCCGCTGCGAAGAAGGCGCCCGCCAAGAAGGCCGCCGCGAAGAAGGCGGCCAAGAAGCCCGCTGCGAAGAAGAGCGTTGCCGCGGTCGCGCCTGCGCAGCCCGCCAAGACCTCGCTGAGTCCGCAGGCCGCTTGGCCGTTCCCGACCGGAAGCAAGCCCTGATCGGTCTTGCGTAAGTCGCACAGCCCGGCGCAAGCCGGGCTGTGCGCTTATGGGTTGTCCGCCCGGGCCTCCAGGGACGCCAGATCCACCGGGTGGTTCTGGCCTCCGCGGCAGGCGATCTTGACGGCGCCGATCCGGTTGCCCAACGCGGCGCTTCGCTCGAGCGGCCAGTCCTGCTCGATGCCATACAGCAGTGCCGCACGAAACGCGTCCCCGCATCCCGTCGGGTCGACCACCGCATCGGCCCGGGTCCCAGGCACATGGGTGCGCCGGCCTTGCTGCCACAGGTCGCAACCTTCGGCGCCCAGCGTCACGACGATTCCGCGCAGCTGCGATCTCGACATCGACTCCAGTGTGTGCCCGGTGCGCTGGCACAGCATCTGCGCTTCATAGTCGTTGACGGCCAGCCAGGTCGCCTGCTCGACGAAACCCCGCAACTCGGCGCCGTCGAACATCGGCAGTTGCTGACCGGGATCGAAGATGAACGGGACCTTTGCCCGCGCCAGTTGCGCGGCGTGCTGCAGCATCGCCTCTCGTCCATCCGGCGCGATGATCGCGACGCGGATGTCGGCATCCGCCGGCACCGTGCCGAGGTGGGCCGACTGCATGGCGCCCGGATGGAAAGCGGTGATCTGGTTGTTGTCGGTGTCGGTGATGATGATGGCCTGGGCGGTATGCGTGTCCGGCACCGTGCGCACCAGCGCCGCACTGGCGCCCCAGGATTCGATCCGCCGCAGGTAGTCGGCCCCGTCCGCACCGACTGCTGCCATGATCAGCGGCTGCCCGCCGAGGCGACTCAGCGAATACGCGATGTTGCCGGCGCAGCCACCGAACTCGCGGCGCAGTGTGGGCACGAGGAACGACACGTTCAGGATGTGCAACTGGTCCGGCAGGATCTGCTGCGCGAACCGCCCGGGGAAGGTGGCGATCGTGTCGAAGGCGAGCGAACCACAAATCAAAGCCGACATGAAGACTCCGGGTTGAATGCGAGGGCGGCGAGCAGACCTGCTCGGGCCGCCCCGTCAGGGGTAGAAGATCTCGACGGTGTAGCCGCTGACGCGTGCCGCGCCTGCCGTCAGCACCAGTTGCAACATCGTCTCCGCGCCGGGGCCGATCGTTGCGGACGAGACGCGGAATTCTCGGGCACCGAGCATCCGGCGCGCGATGAGCTGTCCGTTCACATCGGTCAGGCTCAGGTCGACCGAGGGTTGTGCGACCGGCGTGGTGCCGCGGTTGCGCAACCCGACCGACAGTCTGAACGCGTCCGATCCGGGCGAGGCCCGCGTCAGCGCCGTGCTCTCGACCGACACGTCCTCGATGCGCCGCGGTGCCTCGATCGCACACGACGCAACGCCGCACCAGGCAGCCAGGGCCGGCAGAGCGGCAGGCCAGCGGGCGGCCACGACATCGCGGTGGTGATGGATGGCCTGCAGGCCCAGCAGCGCGGTCAGAACCACCAGGGCCGCGGCTTGGAGTGCGCGCAGGCGGGGGCTGCGTCGACGCGCCTCGCGCTGCGCCTGCCGAAGAAATGCCGGCGCCGCGGTCTGCTCGGCAGGCTCGGCACCCGTGCCCGCTTCCTCCAGCGAGGACGGGCCCGTCGGCGGCGGGATGGCGGCGTCGTCCTCCCCCATGTCCGGATCGAACTGTGCGTCGGGGAATTCGAGCCGGTCGCGCGCGCTGATCGCCGGCGTGCTGCCGTGCTCGCCATCGCGTGAGCCCATCAACTGGGCGTCGATCTTGTCGACGAGCGACGGGCCGGCCGCCACTGGCGCCGGCTCCCTCCTGTCGGCGGTGGCGCTGGAGGGCCCCGGCGTGCCCGTCGGCGGAACGGCGGCCAGGCCTTCCGGGAGCGCGTCCCGCTCCAGATCGAACAGCCCATCCAGTGCATTGAACACTTCGCTGCAACGCCCGCACCGAACCCAGCCTTCGGAGACCTTGAGCTGGTCCTGCACCACCCTGAAGACGGTGCCGCAGGCCGTGCAGCGGGTGGCCAGGCTCATGATGGCCTCGCGCCGCCGGCGGCGCGAGGCCGACGCGCGGTCATCAGGATCCAGCCGTCCTCGGCGTCGCCGACCTGCAGGTTCAGCCAGGGCGCGTAGGCCGTCTTCAATTGCTCGGCCTGGCGCTCCAGGATGCCGGCCAGCACCAGGTCGCCGTCGACCGCCACGTGCGCGCACAGCAGCGGCGCCAGCAGGGTCAGCGGGGTTGCCAGGATGTTCGCGAAGACCAGCGCGTAGTCGCCCGCCGCGCGATCCGGCAACCCCGCATTCAGCGTCACGCGATTCGCCAGCGCATTGGCGCGTGTCGACTCGACGGCGGCCGGGTCGATGTCGACCGCGTCGATCTGGCGCGCGCCGTGCAATGCCGCGCCGATCGCCAGGATGCCCGAGCCACAACCGTAGTCGAGCACCCGGCTCCAGCGGGCGCGACACTGCGGCGCCTGCTGCGCCGTCCAGCGCAGGCACATGCGTGTCGTCGGGTGCGTGCCGGTGCCGAAGGCCAGGCCCGGATCGAGGCGGATCACGCGGGCCGCGTCGGCGGGCGGCTCATGCCAGCTCGGCACGATCCAGAAGTTGGGGGTGATGGCCACCGGCGCGAACTGCGACTGCGTCAGGCGCACCCAGTCCTGGTCGGGCACTGCCCGGACCGCCTGCACGTGCACCTCGCGCGCCCAGGGCTGCGCGAGCAGCAGCGTCGCCGCCTCGGTGGCTGCGGCTTCGTCGACGAACAGCGCACGGACCACGGAACGCTGCCAGCCAGCCCGCGGTGCCGGCATCCCGGGCTCGCCGAAGAGGGCGTGCTCGGCCGCAGTGTCCGCATCGGCGTCCTCGACCGAGACCGACAGCGCCTCGAGCTCGCCGATCAAGGCGTCGCTGAGGTTCTCGATGCTGTGTTCCGGCGCCAGCAGCAGCAATTCGACCATCGCCGACCCGATTCAGCGCTTGTGCTGGCCCAGCCAGCTTTCCAGGTAGTGGATGCTGGTGCCGCCTTCGATGAACTTCGAGTCGACCATCAGTTCGCGGTGCAGCGCAATGTTGGACTGGATGCCTTCGAGCACGGTTTCCGACAGCGCGATGCGCATGCGCGCCAGCGCCTGATCGCGCGTGTCGCCGTGCACGATGATCTTGCCGATCATCGAATCGTAGTTCGGCGGCACGCAGTAGTTGGTGTACACGTGCGAATCGACCCGCACCCCGGGCCCGCCGGGAGCGTGCCACATCGTGATGCGGCCGGGCGAGGGGGTGAAGTTGTACGGGTCCTCGGCGTTGATCCGGCACTCCAGCGCATGCCCCCGCATCTGGATGTTGCGCTGCGTGAACGGCAGCTTCTCGCCCGCGGCGATGCGGATCTGCATCTGCACGATGTCGATGCCGGTGACCAGCTCCGTCACCGGGTGCTCGACCTGGATACGCGTGTTCATCTCGATGAAGAAGAACTCGCCGTTCTCATACAGGAACTCGAAGGTGCCCGCCCCGCGGTAGCCGATCTTCTTGCAGGCGGCCGCACAGCGCTCGCCGATGCGCTCGATCACGCGGCGCGGGATGCCCGGCGCTGGCGCCTCCTCGAGGACCTTCTGATGGCGGCGCTGCATCGAACAGTCGCGCTCGCCCAGCCAGACCGCGTTCTTGTGCTCGTCGGCCAGCACCTGGATCTCGATGTGGCGCGGGTTTTCGAGGAACTTCTCCATGTAGACGGCCGGGTTGCCGAACGCCGCACCCGCCTCGGCCCGGGTCGTCTGCACCGCGTGGATCAGCGCGGCTTCGGTGTGGACCACCCGCATGCCGCGTCCGCCGCCGCCGCCCGAGGCCTTGATGATCACCGGGTAGCCGACTGCGCGTGCCGCCTTGATGATCTCCTTCGGATCATCGGGCAGCGCGCCTTCCGAGCCGGGCACGCAGGGCACGCCGGACTTGATCATCGCCTGCTTGGCCGACACCTTGTCGCCCATCAGCCGGATCGACGCCGGCGTCGGCCCGATGAAGGTGAAGCCGCTGCGCTCCACGCGTTCTGCGAAGTCGGCGTTCTCCGACAGGAATCCGTAGCCCGGGTGGATGGCCTCGGCGTCGGTCACCTCGGCGGTCGAGATGATCGCCGGCATGTTCAGGTAGCTTTGCGCCGAATTCGCGGGCCCGATGCAGACGGCTTCGTCGGCCAGCTTCACGTATTTCGCGTCGCGATCGGCCTCCGAGTAGACGACCACCGACTTGATGCCCAGCTCGCGACACGCGCGCTGCACGCGCAGCGCGATCTCGCCTCGATTGGCAATGAGAATCTTCTTGAACATGGTGCTTCGGCTCAGTCGCCCACGCGAGCTTTGCCCGCGGCGCGATCCGGCCGCGCCGAAACGCCGCCAGCGGTGTCTGCCCGGCAGTCGGCTGTGAAGGGTTTCTGGAACATGGGAAGCCTCATCCGATGACGAACAAGGGCTGCCCGAACTCCACGGCCTGACCGTTCTCGCACAGGATGCGGGTGACGGTGCCGGCCTGGTCGGCTTCGATCTCGTTCATGATCTTCATGGCCTCGATGATGCAGATCGGGTCGCCTGCCTTGATCGCGTCGCCGACCTCGGCGAACGGCTTGGCACCCGGATTGGCAGCCCGGTAGAAGGTGCCGACCATCGGCGACTTGACGACGTGCCCGGTCTCGACGGGCGGGGCCGGCGGTTCCGCGGTGGCGCTCGCGGCGCCCGGCGCCGCCACCATCGCCGGTGCTGCGACATAGTGGACCGGCGCTGCCCCTGCCGGTTCGGCCTTGACGATGCGCACCTTGCCGTCGGCTTCGGTGATCTCCAGCTCCGAGATGTTGGATTCGGAAACGAGGTCGATGAGGGTCTTCAGTTTGCGAAGGTCCATGGTGTGTTCAAGTCCTGTCGGTGAGCTGCTGCAGCGGGCGCGCAGGAAGCGGGTCGGAACCAGGATCGATGCGAAGGCGCACAGTCTGGCTGCCAAGCGCGTTCTGCTTTGATCTGACCACCTCGCGTCGCGATCTGTTCAATGCGAGGTGTCCGCCAACGGACCCTGAAATGGTGGTGCATCCACTGCGTGCAGCCCGGTGAACCCGCGCGTCGGCAACAACAAAGACAGCTACTTTACGCGACTTGCATGAAATTGCATGCTGTTGACAAGATTCAAATCTGCATTACGGAAATTTCGCCGGCGCAGCGGTCAAGCGCCCGCGCGCACCCAGCGCTGCAGGTCGCCGGGCTCGATGACCCCCAGCTTTCGCTGCACCAGCGTGCCGCGGCGGTCGAACACCGCGGTGAACGGAAGCGCGCCAGCCGCGTTGCCCAGATGCCGTGCCAGTTCGACGCCGCCCGCGCCGGCCAGCCCGATCGGAAAGCTGACCGGCCGCTTGGCCAGGAACTCCTGTACCGGACCCCGGTTGTCGACCGCGAGGCCGACGACCTGCCAGCCATCCGCCGACTGCCCGCGATGGAACCGGTCCAGCAGCGGCAGCTCGGACACGCAGGGCGCACACCAAGTGGCCCAGAAGTTCAGCAACAGCGGCCGACCGTGCAGCGCGCTCAAGCTCAGTTGGCCGCCATCCGGCTGGTCGAACTGCATGGTCCAGATCGCTGCGCCGGGCGCTGCCGGGTCCGGGCGGGCTCGCCACCAGGCCACGCCCGCGCCGGTGGCTACCGCCGCTACCGCGATGCCGCGCACCAGTGCAGCGCGCCGGTTCAAGCGGCTGCCACCAGTTTGCGCAGGGCGGCAAGATCGCCGCGCTGCGAACGCCCCCCGGCATCGGGCTTGAGCGCGCCGCGCAAGTCATCGTGGTCGAGCACGCTCAGATGAACCGTGACGCGCTCGCCGAGTTCCGGGCTCGTCTGGGCGACGCTGAGGACGTCGACCGGCGCGCCGCGCGGGCCCGACCGGCTTCCGGCCTCGTAGTCGATGTGGTGGTCGATGAGGGCCAGCTCGGCCGCCTTGGAGTCGTCGCAGAACAGCTCGAGGTGCACGTTGTTCAGCCGTGTTGCCGTGCCGCGCCACACGGCGCCGGTGAGGTGCGGTCGAAATTCCGCCAGGCGCTCCATCCAGACCATGGCCACGGCGCGCAGCGCGGCCAGTTCAGCGGGCTGGGTGGCGGCGCAGAAGAGCGCGAGGTAGTGGCGCACCTCCTCCTCGACCGCCTCGTTGCCGGGCAACTCGGACGCGCGGGCATTGCGGCGCCCGAGTGCGCGCGCTGCGCGCCGCTTCGCCGGGCCGTACTCCAGGCCCTCCTCGACAACCAGGCGGGCGGCGGTCACGGCGATCTCTTCGGTCAGCGATGCGGTCATGAGCCGATTCTAGGAAGCCGCCGGCTCATGGCAATTCGACCGCGGCCATGCGCGCGCTCACCGTTGCGGCGCGCCCGACCACGTAGGCGGAGCCCGGGCGCTTCTCGAAACGCTTTGGCGCCGGGAGGATGACGGCGAGCTGGGCCGCCTGCATCCCGCCCAGGCCGGCCGCGCCGACATGAAAGTAGTGGCGCGCCGCCGCTTCGGCGCCGAACACGCCTTCGCCCCATTCGACGCTGTTCAGGTAGATCTCCAGGATGCGCTGCTTGCCCAGCAAGGCTTCCAGCATGAAGGTGATCCCGAACTCCTGCGCCTTGCGCAGCAGGCTGCGCTCGCCGCCGAGGAACAGGTTCTTCGCCAGCTGCTGCGTGATCGTCGAGCCGCCGACCACCTTCGGCTGAGCGCGCGCGACCGCCTTGCCGGGCGAGGCCCTGCCGGCCGCCGGTGGGTGGGTGCGTCGCTCCAGTTGCTCGTTGATCTTGGCGACGCGCGCTTCGGCCTGCTGGTTACGCTCCCAGGCCTTCTCCAGCGCGTCCCATTCGACGCCGCTGTGCTCGGAGAAGCCGGCATCCTCGGAAGCGATCACGGCGCGCTTCAGGTTCGGCGAGATCCGTTCGTACGGCACCCATTGCTGGCTCCAGGCCAGCGCATGCCTCTCGGTCCGCAGGCGCCAGGCCTCGGAGCGCTGAAAGCTCGTCGATTGCGGATCGACCACGGCCATCAACGCGATCCGCGCCAGAAAGTAGAGTTGCAGCGCCAGCAGCGACAGCAGCAGCAAGCCGAGGATGCGCGCGAGTGCGCGCCAGCCTGCCTTCATGGCGCGGCCCGCGCCGTGCCCATGCGTTCGCGCAGCGCGGCCAGCACCGGCGCCGTATCGGGGTGCACGCCGCGCCACAACTCGAATGCCGCGGCGGCCTGCTCGACCAGCATGCCCAGACCATCGCGACCCAGGGCGCCGTGACACTCGGCCCAGTCGAGGAAGCCTCGGGCGGCGGACCCGTACATCATGTCCAGCGCCAGCGCGCCCGGCGCCAGCACCGCCGACGTCACCGGCACCGCGGCGCCCAGCAGGCTGGTGGCGGCGGCATTGACGACGACATCGAAGCCGGTGCCGCAGTCGTCCAGCGTCGCGGCGCCCAGCAGCACGGGGCCCGCCACCGGCCGGTGGCGCTCGACCAGCGCCCGCGCCCTGTCGGCCGTGCGGTTCGCCACCGTGATGGCCTCGGGTCGCGCCGCCAGCAAGGGCCCGAGCGCCCCCGCCGCCGCGCCACCGGCGCCGATCAGCAGCACGCGCCTGCCGGCCAGCGCGACACCGGCGTTGCGCTCGATGTCGTTGACCAGACCGACGCCGTCGGTGTTGTCGGCGAGCCAGCCTTCGGCGTCGAAGCGCAGCACGTTCGCGGCCTTCGCCAGATTCGCGCGCTCGGTGCGCCGGGGCGCCAGCCGATACGCCTCGAACTTGAACGGCACGGTGATGTTGCAGCCGGCAGCTCCGTCGGCAGCGAGCGCGCGCACCGCGTCGGCGAAACCGTCGAGCGGCACCAGCAGCCGGCCGTAAGTCATCGCCTGCCCGGTCTGGCGCGCGAACGCGGCATGGATGAACGGCGACTGGCTGTGCTCGACCGGGTTGCCGGCCACGACGTAACGGTCCATGGCCTTCACTTCGACGGCGTGGCGCTGAGGGTGGTCTCGAGGCCGTCCTCGCGCGTGAACTTGAAGCGCGAGGTGATCACGAGCTGGTCGGCGCGGCGGCGCATCGCCGCGTTGAACGGCCCGAACGGCGCCGCCGCGCGCACGATCGCGACGGCGCGCCGGTCCAGCAGGCGCGAAGTCGACGCCTGGACGATCTCGGTGTCGATCACGCGGCCTTCGGCGTCCACCGTCACGTTCATCGTCAGCTCGCCGTAGAGTTTTCGGCCCTGGCTCTCGGGGAAGTCCCGGGTGCCGCGCTCCTCGATCTTGCGGCGCAGCCGGTCGTAGTACATCGCGTAGACCTCCTCGCGGGTGGCCGGGCTGATGTAGCGCTTCTTCGGGCGCGCATTCTCCTCGTTGATGCGCTTCTCGATCTCGGCCAGCAACTGCACCAGCTGGCGGCGGCGTTCCTCCTGCGCCTGCTCGTCCGGGTTGCCCTGGTCATGTTGCGGATCGGGCGCGGGCAGCAGTGCGAGTTCGCGGCGGATCTGCGCCAGCAACTGCTGCTGCGTTTCCTGCAACTGCTCGATGCGCTTGCGTGCCTCTTCGTTCGACTCGCCGACCTCGACCAGTGCCGACGGCGGCAGTGGCGAGGTCGCCCGGCCGTCGGCCGCGTCGCCGCCACCCGCGAGCGCCGCCTGGGCGATCGCCTGCGCCTTCTCGGGCGGCTCGCCGGAGCGCGAGTTGACCAGGATCACCTCGAGCGGCGTGTCCTGGAAGATGCGGTTGAAGCCCTCGGGATCGACGATGCGCACCCCCAGCAGCGCGGCGTGGACCGCGAACGAGACGATCAGCGCGATCTGCAGGGTCGAGAGCTTGCGCAGCATCGGGGTCAGGCGGCCGGCGCGGCGTCCGCGGTCTGCGGCGCGTCGGTGTCGGCGCTGTCGCCCGCCATGTCGATCGCCAGCGTCAGCGGGCCGGCGCTGTCGGCGAGTTCGTCGCTCTCGGCGTCGGCCGGCGCGGTCTCGATCGCGGCATCGTCGAGGCGCGCGACCACGCTCGCATGCACGTCGAGCGTCAGCAGGTCGGTGCCGCCGATGCGCACTCTGACGTGCGCCCCGCGCGGCAGGCTTTCGGCGCCGACGGCGCGGAACACCAGCGGCAGCGCGTCGGCACGCACCAGCCCGTCCTTCATCACGACGGCATCGATTTCACGCAGGTCGTTCTGCGCCAGCGCGCGCAGCGTCCAGTAGCGCTCGATGCCCTGCTGGAAGCCGTTGTAGTCGGCATAGGCCGAATCGAAGGCCGAGATGATCGCGAACAGCTGCACGTCCTTCGGCTTGAACGGCGCGGCCAGCGCCGCGGTGCGGCCATGCCGCGCACACGCGATGATCTGCCACTGGTTCACGAGGTCGACGTAGCGGCGCAGCGGCGAGGTTGCCCAGGTGTATTGCGCCACCCCCATGCCGGCATGCGGCGCCGGCTTCGTGCCCATGCGCACCTTCACGCCGGGCGCCATGCTGGCCTGGCTGCGGTAGATGCCGGGCACGCCGTTCTCGGCGATCCAGCCGCCCCAGGTGCTGTTGGCCAGGATCATCGCCTCGGCGACGATCAGGTCCAGCGGCGAGCCGCGCTGGCGCGTCGTGATCAGCACGCGCTCGGTGCCCTGCGGTTCATCGCTGCCGCTGGCCGCGTCCCGTTCGAGGCGGAAGCTGTAATCGGGCCGGTTGAAGTTCTCCGGCTTGCCGCGCACGACTTCGCGCTGCGCCTTCAGGTGGCGCGCGAGGCGGAACGCGAACGCCAGCTCGGCGGCGAACTCGTAAGGCGCCGGCGCCTCGCCGGTCAGGCTCGCCTCGGTGATCACGGCGTCGAGCTGGTCGTGGCGCAGGTTCGCGGCGATCGGCACGCGCTCCAGCCGCGTCTCGCTCGCCTTGATCGCGAGCGTGCTTTCGTCCAGCGTCAGGTACAGCGAGACGGCAGCGCACTCGCGCCCTGCGGTCAGCGTGTAGGCCTGCACCACCTCGTCGGGCAGCATCGTCAGCTTGTGGCCCGGCATGTAGACCGTCGACAGCCGTTCGCGTGCGACCTTGTCGAGGGGTGTGTCGGGCGCGAAGGCGAGCCCGGGCGCGGCGATGTGGATGCCGACCGTCACCGTGCCGCTGCCCAGGCCCTGCACCGAGAGCGCATCGTCGATCTCGGTTGTCGCCGAGTCGTCGATCGAGAACGCGCGCAGCGCGGCGACCGGCAGCGTCTCCTTGATCGCCGGCGCCTGCAGGGCCGGGAAGCCGGTGCCTTTCGGGAAATTCTCGAACAGGAAGCGCCGCCAGTGGAACTGGTAGGGCGAGTCGATCGCCCCGGCGGCCTTCAGCAGATCGAGCGGGGCCTTCGCCGAGCGGCGTGCGGCCTCGACCACCGCCTTGTACTCGGGTGCGTTCTTGTCGGGCCTGAACAGCAGCCGGTAGAGCTGCTCGCGCACCGCCGGCGGACACTGCCCCTGCACCAGCTCGCCGGCCCAGGCGTCGATCTGGGCCGCGACCTGCTTCTTGCGCTCGATGCCCAGCAACGCGGCCTTGACGATCTCCTCGGGCGCCTTCCTGAAATGGCCCTTGCCGAGCCGCCGGAAATAGTGCGGCGCCTCGAACAGCCGGAACAGCGCGCCGGCCTGCTTCTCGAGACTGGCGCCGGGCTCGAAATACTCGCGCGCCAGATCGCCGAAGCTGAACTCCGCCTCGGGCGCGAATTCCCAGGCCAGATCGAGGTCGATGTCTTTCGCGATTGCCTGGGCCGACGCGATCAGCTCGGCGGGTTGGGGCTGGGCGAACTTGAGCAGCACGTTGGCCGCCTTGACCTTGACGCGCTTGCCGGAGTCGAGCTCGATCTGCATCGAGGTATCGGCTTCCGTCATCACGCGGCCGGCGAGGAACTTTCCGGCTTCTTCGAAGAGGGCGTACATGGCCGCGATTGTCGCCTGAAGCGCCGTCCCGGCCGCTCGCTCAGTAACTGCGCCCGCGGCGGTATTGCGCATGCGCGCGCGGTGCGAGCGCGGTGCTGCGCGCGAGCGCGGCGAGCGACGCGCCGGCGTGGGCGTGGCAGATCGCCAGGCCCAGCGCGTCGGCCGCGTCCTTGCCCGGCAGCCCCGGCAGCGCGAGCAGGCGCATCACCATCTCCTGCACCTGCTCCTTGCGTGCCTGGCCGTGGCCGACGACCGCCTTCTTCATCTGCAGCGCGGTGTATTCGGCCACCGTCAGCTCGGCGGTGACGAGCGCGGTCAGCGCTGCGCCGCGCGCCTGGCCGAGCAGCAGCGTCGACTGCGGATTCACGTTGACGAACACGATCTCGACCGACGCGCAATGCGGCTCGTAGCGCGCCGCGATCGCGCGCACGCCGTCGAAGATGACCTTCAGGCGCGCCGGCAGCGAGGCCGCGGGCACCGCCTCGGTCCTGATCGTGCCGCTCGCCACGTAGCGCAGCACCGGGCCCTCGGAGTCGATCACGCCGAAGCCGGTGGTCCGCAGGCCGGGGTCGATGCCGAGGATGCGCATGGTCAATGGAGACCCTCGGCCGGCGAGCACGCCGGGCCATTCCCCGCGCCCGTCACTGAGGCCTTGCCGCCCCGGGAGCGCACGCCGGCTTCGCGCTTCGGGCCCTGCATCACGAACCCGCCGAGCGTGCCGTTGCCGCTGCCGCAGGCGGCGCGCCGCTGCCGGGACGATCTGCGCGCCAGCGCGGCAAGGCATGGGCCGGCGACCTCGGGGAGTTTCATGCGCGGATGGTAGCCGCGGCACGCCGCGCGATGACCCGGTGGCCAGTCTCAGGTGCCGCCGGGGGCCGTCCACGGCCGCAAAGAGGCTTCGTCGTGGCCCGTGCGGCCGAGCGTCCCCTCGGCGAGCGGACGCGACGCGGGGGGGGGTGGCACTTCCGTCAGTGACGGAAATGCCGCACGCCCGTCAGCACCATCGCGATGCCGCGCTCGTTCGCCGCCGCGATCACCTCGTCGTCTCGCACCGAGCCGCCGGGCTGGATCACGCAGGTGGCACCGGCGTCGATGACCACGTCCAGGCCGTCGCGGAACGGGAAGAACGCGTCGCTCGCGACCGCCGAACCCTCCAGGCTCAATCCCGCGTTCTCGGCCTTGATGCTGGCGATGCGCGCCGAATCGATGCGGCTCATCTGGCCGGCGCCGACCCCCAGCGTCATGCCGCCGCCGCAGAACACGATCGCATTGCTCTTGACGTATTTCGCGACCTTCCAGGCGAACAGCAGGTCGTCGAGCTGCTGCGGCGTCGGCTGCCTGACGGTGACGATCTCGAGCTCGTCGCGGGTCAGCTCGCGGTTGTCCGCGGTCTGGATCAGCAGGCCCGATCCGACGCGCTTGACGTCCTGCGCGTTGCGGCCCCGGTCCCAGTCGGTCGGGCCACCCGCGGGCAGCGCGATCCGCAGCACGCGCGTGTTCGGCTTGGCCCTGAGGACAGCCAGCGCCTCGGGCGTGAAGGCCGGCGCCATCAGCACCTCGACGAACTGCTTCGCGACCAGAGCCGCGCCCGCGCCGTCGAGCTCGCAGTTGAACGCGATGATGCCGCCGAAGGCCGAGGTCGGGTCGGTCTTGAAGGCTTTGGCGTAGGCCTGCGCCGCGTCCGCGCCGAGCGCGACACCGCAGGGGTTGGCGTGCTTGACGATCACGCAGGCGGCGGGTGCGTCGCCCTGGTCGAAGCTCTTCACGCACTCCCACGCCGCATCCGCGTCGGCGATGTTGTTGTATGACAGCTCCTTGCCCTGCAACTGCATCGCGGTGACCAGCGAGCCGGGCGCCGGGTGCAGGTCGCGGTAGAACGCCGCGCTCTGGTGCGGGTTCTCGCCGTAGCGCAGGTCCTGCAGCTTGACGAAGCGCGGGTTCGACTGCGCCGGGAACAAGGCGCGCGTGCCGTCGGCCTGCAGCGACGACAGGTAGTCGCTGATGGCCGCGTCGTAGTTCGAGATGCGGTTGAACGCCGCCACCGCCAGCGCGAACTTCGTCGCCTCCTCGAGCGCGCCATCGGCCTTCAGCTCGGCCAGCACCGGCGCGTATTGCGACGCGTCGGTCAGTACCGCCACGTCCTTCCAGTTCTTCGCCGCCGAGCGCACCATCGCCGGGCCGCCGATGTCGATGTTCTCGATCGCGTCTTCCAGCATGCAGCCGGGCTGAGCGACGGTTGTCTCGAAGGGATAGAGGTTGACGACCAGCAGGTCGATCGTCGCGATGCCGTGCGTGCGCAGCGCGGCCATGTGCGCGGGCAGGTCGCGCCTCGCGAGCAGGCCGCCGTGGATCGCCGGGTGCAGGGTCTTGACCCGGCCGTCGAGCATCTCCGGGAAGCCGGTGTGATCGGCGACCTCGGTGACCGGCAGGCCCGCGTCGGCGAGCAGCTTCGCGGTGCCGCCGGTCGAGAGCAGCTTGACGCCCAGCGCATCGAGCGCACGGGCGAATTCGAGCACGCCGGTCTTGTCGGACACGGAGAGCAACGCTGTGAGTGGTGTCATGGAGAGCCCAAAATAGCCGATCACGTCGCGCGCAGCGAGGCGTGTTTCGTCACTTGATTAACTTGTGGTCGACCAGCTTGCGGCGCAGCGTGTTGCGGTTGATGCCCAGCCATTCGGCCGCGCGGCTCTGGTTGCCGTCGGCGTGTTTCATCACCACGTCGAGCAGCGGCTTCTCGACCACGCCGAGGATCATCTCGTACATCGCGGCCGGTTCCACGCCGCGCAGATCCTTGAAGTAGATCTCCAGGCTCTCGCGAATGCATTCCTCGATGGGGGTCGATTTCTTCATGCCAGGCGGTCGGTCGGTTCTTCTTCGGTGAGCGGATCGTTCGCGGCCTCGGCCGCGCGCGGCAGCCATCGGTGCGTGTCGGCGAGCGCGTCGAACCAGTCGGTGACGGCGCGCACCTGCGTCTCGCAGGTGTCGAGCAGGTTCATGCGGGCGCGAAACGCCTCGCCGCCGGGCAGTGCGCGCACCGCCCAGCCGATGTGCTTGCGGGCGCTGCGCACGCCCGCGCCGGCGTCATCCCAGCCGTACAGGCCATAGTGATCGTGCAGGTGTTCGAGCAGCCAGGCCTTGGCCTGGACCACTTCGGGCGCCGGCAGGTGCTCGCCGGTGGCGAGGAAGTGCGCGATCTCGCGAAAGATCCAGGGCCGCCCCTGCGCCGCGCGGCCGATCATGATCGCGTCGGCGCCGGTGGCCGCGAGCACGTCGCGCGCCTTCTCGGGCGAATCGATGTCGCCGTTCGCCACCACCGGGATGCGCAGCGCGGCCTTCACGGCGCTGACCGTGTCGTACTCCGCACAGCCCCTGTAACCCTGCTCGCGGGTGCGGCCGTGCACCGTGACCATCGCCACACCGGCCGCTTCGGCAGCGCGCGCGATGCGCACCGCGTTGCGTTCGGCCGCGCACCAGCCGGTGCGCATCTTCAACGTGACCGGCACGTTGCGCGGCGCGCAGGCGGCGACGACCGCCTCGATGATCTCCAGCGCCAGCGGCTCGTCCTGCATCAGGGCCGAACCAGCCCACTGGTTGCACACCTTCTTCGCCGGGCAGCCCATGTTGATGTCGATGATCTGCGCCCCGCGATCGACGTTGTAGGCCGCGGCGTCGGCCATCATCCGGGCGTCGGTGCCGGCGATCTGCACCGCGATCGGTGCCGTCTCGCCATCGTGGTTCGCGCGGCGGCTGGTCTTCAGGCTCGTCCACAGATCGCGCCGCGAGGTGACCATCTCGCTGACCGCGTAGCCGGCGCCCAGGCGCTTGCAGAGCTGGCGGAACGGCCGGTCCGTCACGCCGGCCATCGGGGCGGCGAAGAGCCGGTTCGCAAGCGCGATGTGGCCGATCTGCATGGCGTGGGGGTGGCGCGGGGACTGCTGAAAAAGGAGGCAGAAGTATAGCGGCGGCGCGCGCCGCGAAATCCTCCGCCGTGCGCTCGCGCGCGCTCGCCATAATCCGACCCGATGGAAGCATGGGTCGAATCGATGATCGCGTTGCTGGCCTTGCCGAAGTTCGGCCTGAGCACGGTGTTCGTCATCGCATTCGTGTCGGCCACGTTGCTGCCCCTGGGCTCGGAGCCGGCGGTGTTCGGCCTGGTCAAGCTGAACCCGGACATGTTCTGGCCTGCCATTCTGGTGGCGACCGCCGGCAACACGCTCGGCGGCGCCGTGACCTGGTGGATGGGCTACGCGGCCGAACGCGCCTACGAGCGCGTCAGTCACCACAAGCCACCCAACCCGCGCGCGCTGCGCTGGCTCCGACGCTGGGGCACGAAAGCCTGCCTGCTGTCATGGCTGCCGATCGTCGGCGACCCGCTGTGCGCGGTCGCGGGCTGGCTGAAGCTGCCGTTCTGGCCCTGCGTGGTCTACATGGGGATCGGCAAGTTCGCACGCTATGCCACGATGACCGGCGCGATGCTCTGGTTGTGGCCCGGGCAGTTCACGCACTGATTCTTCATCTGGAAAGCGGCCGTCGGGGCCGCGAAGGGGCGACGCAACGATGGCCAGCGCATACGAGGAGCTCACCGGCATCTGGACCCGGCTGCACCGTTTCCAGCATCTGCAGTCGATCGCCGGCTGGGACCAGGCCGCGATGATGCCGAGCAAGGGCAGCACCGCACGCGCGAACGCGATGGCCGAGATGGAAGGTCTGCTGCACCGCATGCGCACCGACCCGAAGCTGGCCGAACTGCTCGCGCGCGCAGCGGGCGAAGACATCGACCCCCTCGCCCGCGCCAACCTCGGCGAGATCCGGCGCGAGTGGCGCGGCGCGAACGCGCTGCCGCAGGCGCTGGTCGAGGCGCTGTCGCTGGCCGGCGCGCGCTGCGAGCACGACTGGCGCACGCAGCGGCCGGCGAACGACTGGGCCGGCTTCCTCGGCAACTTCCGCGCCGTGCTCGAGTTGAGCCGCGAGGTGGCGCAACGCCTCGCCGACGAGACCGGCCTTGCGCCCTACGACGCGCTGATGGACCAGTACGAGCCTGGCACGACCAGTGCCGAGGTCGACCGCGTGTTCGGCGACCTGCAGCAGTGGCTGCCCGGGCTGGTCATCCGGGTGCGCGAGCGCCAGGCGCGCGAGGCCGTGGTCGAGCCGGTCGGCCCGTTCCCGAAGGCGGCGCAGCGCGCGCTCAGCCTGGACGTGATGGCACTGCTCGGTTTCGACTTCGACAGGGGGCGCCTCGACGAAAGCGCGCACCCGTTCAGCGGCGGCGTGCCCGAAGACACGCGGCTGACCACGCGCTACATCGAGTCCGATCTGATGCAGAGCCTGATGGGCACGATCCACGAGACCGGCCATGCGCGCTACGAGCAGAACCTGCCGCGCGAGTGGCTCGGCCAGCCGGTCGCGCAGGCGCGCTCGATGGGCATCCACGAAAGCCAGAGCCTCGCCTTCGAGATGCAGCTCGGTCGCAGCCGCGCGTTCGCCGGCCTGCTGGCGCCGCTGCTGCGCGCGCGCTTCGGCGACCAGCCCGCGTTCGCGCCCGACAACCTGCACAAGCTGATGACGCGCGTGGCACCCGGCTTCATCCGCGTCGACGCCGACGAGCTGACCTACCCGGCGCACGTGATCCTGCGTTACGGGATCGAGAAGAAGCTGATCGACGGCAGCATCGAGGCCGACGACATCCCGGCGCTGTGGGACGAGGGCATGCAGAAGCTGCTGGGCCTCGACACGCGCGGCAACTACCGCAACGGTTGCCTGCAGGACGTGCACTGGACCCGGGGCTCGTTCGGCTACTTTCCCTGCTACACGCTGGGTGCAATGTACGCGGCGCAGTGGTTCGCGGCCATCCGGCGCGCGCACCCGGATCTCGACGAGCGCGTCGCGCGCGGGGATCTGGCGCCGGTGTTCGACTGGCTGCGCGCCCACATCTGGTCGCAGGGCAGCCGCTGGAGCACCGCCGAGCTGGCGACGCGCGCCAGTGGCGAGGCGCTGAACCCGGTCCATTTTCGCCACCACCTCGAGGCGCGCTACCTCGGCTGAGATCGGCCGGCGGTCGAGGGTCGGCGGCGCGCCAGGCGCGGCGCCGCCGCCATCAGGCGGCAGGCTTGCGAGCCGGCGCGCGCTTCCTGGCCGGAGGCCTTTTCGCCGCTGCGGAGCGCGGCGCCGGCGCGGTCGCGGCGAGCTCGTCGATGCGCGCCGTGCGGGTCGAGACCTTCTTCGCCGGCGCCGTCTTCGACAGCTTCGCGACCTTCGCGCTCAGTTCATCGACGCGCGCCAGCAGCGCGGCCACGTCCTTGGACGAGGGCACGCCGAGCTTGTTCAGCGCCTTTGCGGTGCGTTCCTCGAACATGCCTTCGAGCCTGTCCCAGCCCTGACCTGCCCGGGCCTGCACGTCGCCCGCCAGGCTGCTCATCTTGCCGGCGACTTCGCCGATCTTCCCTTCGGCGGCCGACTGCGTCTTCTTCTGCAGCGTCGTGCCTTCCTTCACCAGCGCCTCGAATACCTTCGTGCCCTCGGCCTGCGCACGCGCGAACGCGCCCATGCCGGCGAGCCAGATCTGTTGTGCCGAGTCCTTGACCTGGGCTGCCAGCGCGCTGTCGAGCAGGCGGGCGCTGGAGGCGTTCTTCTTGTCGGCTGTTTGTTTGGACTTCGTGACCATGGTGCGGGTGCTCCGGGTGGGGTGGGATGGTGGGGCGACCGGCGCGCCGAGCGCCGGCAGGTGTGTCGGGCCTGAGAGTCGGGCCTCAGGGTCGGGCGTTGCGGATCATCGGGGCCGCTTCGCTGGCGACTTTCCCGATCAGCGCCGTGATCGCCTGCGCCTGGGCCTGAGCGGAGTCGGCGCCGGCCGGAATGTCGATCGCCATCTCCCGGGTTTCCGGCAGCCTGGCCTGGGGGCCGGCGCCGCTGATGGCGATCCGGGCGCGCGCCTGGAGCTTCTGCGCGGCGCGCAGGTAGTCCATCGGCGCCAGCGTGAGCTGCACGGTCAGCGTCGGCGCCAGGTCGCCGCAGTTCGTGTCGCAGATCGACCAGCCGGGCAGCTGCTGGCGCAGTGCCGAGACGAATTCGCGCGACACGCCGATCTCGATGCGCTCGGCCCAGTAGGTGTTCGGCCATTCGGCCAGCGTCGCCGCGTCGGCGCGGTATCGCACCCGCCTGGCGACCAGGTACTCGGGGATGCCGACGCGGCGCACCGCGAGCACCGGCGACGAGGCGCTCGCCTCAGGGGCCATGGCGCTCGGCGCGGTCGCCACCGGCGGCAAGGTCAGCAGGACCGGCGCGGGCGAGGGCGATGCGCACGCCGCCACCAGGACCGGCAGCGCGACGGGCGCAACAAGCTTCACGAGGAGGTTCATTCGCGTTTGTTCCCGAAGATGACGGCGTTCGGCTTCTCTTCCAGCAATTCGCTCCAGTCGCGCAGGCCGCGCGCAGCCTGCGACAGATCGCGCATCGCGGCATCGAGGTCGCCGCGCAGCGAGGCATCCGGCGCGGTCAGCTCGGCCACGCGGGTCATCGCCAGACGCGCCGATTCGGCCGCCTCGCGCGTGCCGGCGAGTGTGCGCTGCAGGTCGGGCTGGGCCGCCAGCACGGTCTGGCGGGCCGCGTCGGTGAGCTTGGAGACCGAGTCCAGCGTCGCCGCCGAGTTGACCTGCACCTGCCTGATCGCGTCGGAGGCGGCCTTCAGCGTGTCGCGCGAGGCGGCGCCGGCCTGCGCGATCTGGCCCGACACGTCGGTCAGCACCTTGCGGGATCCGTCGAGCGTGTGCTGCACCGAGACCAGCGTGTCGCGCAGTTCCTTCACGGTGTCGCGGACCTCCTGCACCGTCTCGCGCAGCGGCAGGTCGGCGACCTGGTCGATCAGCGCGCCGAAGCGTTCGGGCAGCGCCGGAATCTCGGGCCTGCTGCTGTCGCCGAGCAGCGTGGCCGGCGTGTCCGGAACGAAATCGAGCTCGATCGATTTCTGGCCGGTCACGAAGCTCTGTGCCACGAGCCGCGCGCGCAGCCCGCGCTGCACCAGCGCAGGCAGGTCGAACGAGGTGTCGTCCTTGGCACCGTTGAAGCGCAGCGCGGAGGGCTGGAGCCGGATCCGCACCGGCATCAGCGCCTTCAGCGTTTCGCGGTCGACCTCGATGCCGATGGACTCGACCTGCCCGATCGCCACGCCGCGGAACGTGACCGGCGCGCCGACGTACAGTCCGCTCGCGTTGCCCTTGTAGAAGATCATCGCCTCCTGCTGCTTCTTGAACAGGTTGTTGCCGCTGAGCCAGAGCGCGCCGATGACGGCCATCACGAGCGCGACGATCACGAAGGCACCGATGAGCAGGGCGTTGCGTTTCATGGCGTGGCCGGGTTGGCGGAGGGCATGGTTGCGGATGGTACGGGGCCTGGCCCCTTCTGTGCAGCCGGTGGCGGTTCCTCGCGAGCGAGGAAGGCGCGCACCGTCGGGTGCGTGGAGGTGTCGCGCAGCGCGCTCGGGCTGCCGTGGGCAATCGGGCGCTTGCTGTCGGCGTCGAGAAAGATGCCGTCGTCGGCGATCGCGAACAGGCTCGGCAGCTCGTGGCTGACGAACACCACCGCGCAGCCGGTGCGCTTGCGGATGTCGAGAACCAGGTCGTCCAGGCGCTTCGAGCTGATCGGGTCGAGGCCGGCCGAGGGCTCGTCGAGAAACAGCAGCGGCGGCTCGGTGCCGATCGCGCGCGCCAGCCCGGCGCGCTTCTTCATGCCGCCGCTCAGGTCGGACGGATAGAAATCGGCGAACTTGCCGAGGTCGACCCACTCCAGCACCTCGCGCGCGCGGGCCTCGCGCTGCGCCTCGTCGAGCTTGCCCTGCTGTTCCAGCGGCAGGCAGACGTTCTCGAGGATCGTCATCGACGACCACAGCGCCGCGCTCTGGAACAGCATGCCGAAGCCGGTGCGCAGGATCGACTGGCCGGCTTCGTCGGCGGCCCAGTAGTCGACGCCGTTGTAGGTCACGCGGCCCCTGGCCGGCGGCAGCAGGCCGACCAGGTGCTTCAGCAGCGTGCTCTTGCCGCAGCCGCTGCCGCCCATGATCGCGAAGATCGTGCCGCGCTCGACCTTGAAGTCGATGCCGGTCTGGATCAGCCGCTCGCCGAATCGCATCTCGAGATCGTCGACGGCGAGCAGCGTCATGGCTCAGATTCCCAGTGCGTTGGCGCAGACCGCGAACACCGCGTCGAGCACGATGATGCCGACGATGCTGACGACCACCGCGTTGGTCGTCGCGACGCCGACGCCGGCCGCGTTGCGCTGCGCATACAGGCCGCTGTAGCAGCCAACCATGCCGATCAGCGCGCCGAACACCAGCGACTTGGATATGCCCAGACCGAGGTGCGACCAGTCGAGCGCCTCCAGCGTCCGGTCCAGGTAGGCCGCGGGCGAAATGTCGAGCATGCCGGCCGCGACGATCATGCCGCCGAGCAGGCCGGTGACGCAGCCGTAGATGTAGAGCAGCGGCATCATCGCCAGCAGCGCCAGCACGCGCGGCAGCACCAGGAAGTCGACCGCGTTCAGGCCCAGCACCTCCAGCGCGTCGACCTCTTCGTTGGCCTGCATCGTCGCGAGTTCGGCCGCGAAGGCGGCGCCGGTGCGCCCGGCCATCACGACCGCCGTGATGATCGCCGCCATCTCGCGTGCCACCGCGATGCCCACCAGATCGGCGACGTAGATGCCGGCGCCGAACTTGACGAGCTGAACCGCGCCGACGAACGCCAGGATCGCGCCGACCAGCACGTTGACCACGGTGACGATAGGCACCGCGCGGGCGCTGCAGTCGGCGGTCACGCGGCCGAAGTCCTTGGGGCGGAACTGCCAGCGTCCCGCTGTCGCCCCGACAGCGGAGATCAGCACGTGGCCGAGAAAGGCGACCGGCCGGATCGGGAGGAGCGAGGCGAGCTGCATGGGGTGAGCGGCATTGTGCCGTGTCGGCGGCGGCCTGGCGCGAATTCGCGCGAAGTGCCGGGCCCGCCCCGCAGGATGCTGTACCGGGTCGCCGAGACGGTCTCGGCGACACCCCGGTCACCCGCTCGGTGCTTGTGGGAGCGCGTGTGCCCGCGCCGGTCGAGGAGCGCGACCCGGTGCCCAGCGCCGCGCGGCCAGCCGGATGCCGTGCGACGCGGCGACGCCGCCCGCCGCCACCGGGAAGGCGGCGAGCACGTCGTACGGGAAGTGCACGCCGAGAAAGACCCGCGCCCAGCCGATCAGCAGGGCCGCTGCGAGCAAGGGCAGCCCGAACACCGCCAGACGTCGGGTCCAGAACGCGGCCAGTGCCAGCGCGACGAAGAACGTCGTGTGACTGCTGGGCAGGCTCGGGCTGGCACCGTGAGGCAGGTACTGCGTGCCCAGGTGCAGCACGGACGGTCGCGGATGCGGCCAGACATGGGCCACGAGCCGGGCCAGGGCCAGCGACAGCAGCGCGGCAGCGAGCATTTCCAGCAGGTCGGTGCGTGTCGAGCGGTCGCGACGAATCCCGAGCACGATCAGCGCCACGCCGATCGGGTATCCCATCCACTCACCGACAAAGGTGGCCAGCAGTCTGGGTACCGTCCCGAGGTCCGGTCCGGCGTTGATGAGGTGAAACAGCTCGATGTTGTCCATGGGTCGCCAACTCCGTCACCGGCATGCTGATGCCGGCGACTTAAGGATGACTTAGCAGCGCCGTGGCCCCGGGGCGCCGGACGCCCCGGTGCAGGGGCCGACCCCTACAATCGTTTTCCACACGACCAACCCGCGGCCGACCATGACCACCGATGCTCCCGCCGCCCCGGCGGCCGACGCGCCCGACCTCTCGCACATCCCGCCGCGCGACAAGGCCGAGATCCTGGCCCAGGCGCTGCCCTACATCCGCAAGTTCCACGGCAAGACCATCGTCATCAAGTACGGCGGCAACGCGATGACCGACCCGGCGCTGCAGCAGGATTTCGCCGAGGACGTGGTGCTGCTCAAGCTGGTCGGCCTGAACCCGGTGGTGGTGCACGGCGGCGGCCCGCAGATCGAGGAGGCGCTGGCGAAGATCGGCAAGAAGGGCACCTTCATCCAGGGCATGCGCGTGACCGACGACGAGACCATGGAGGTCGTCGAATGGGTGCTCGCCGGCCAGGTGCAGCAGGACATCGTCGGGCTGATCAACGTCGCCGGCGGCAAGGCGGTGGGGCTGACCGGGCGCGACGGCGGGTTGATCCGCGCGCGCAAGCTGAAGATGGTCGACCACAAGGACCCGAGCATCGAGCACGATGTCGGCAACGTCGGCGAGATCGAGTCGATCGACCCGAGCGTCGTGATGGCGCTGCAGGACGACCAGTTCATCCCGGTGATCTCGCCGCTGGGTTTCGGCAGCAACAACGAGAACTACAACATCAACGCCGACGTCGTCGCCGGCAAGCTGGCCGAGGTGCTGAAGGCCGAGAAGCTGATCATGCTGACCAACATCCCCGGCGTGATGAACAAGGCGGGCGAGTTGCTGACCAACCTGAGCGCGCGCGAGATCGACGAGCTGTTCGCCGACGGCACGATCAGCGGCGGCATGCTGCCGAAGATCGCGTCGGCGCTCGACGCGGCGAAGAACGGTGTCAACACCGTGCACATCATCGACGGTCGCGTGCCGCACGCGATGCTGCTGGAGGTGCTGACGGATCAGGCCTACGGCACGATGATCCGCTCGCATTGATGTTGACCCCCGGTCCGACGGGTACGTCGGACGACCCCCCGTGGGGGTGCGGGCCCGCTTGGGAGCGGCCCTGCGCTCGGCCCGCGTCGCGACGCTCGAAACGAGTCTGGTTGTTCGACCTCGACAACACCCTGCACGACGCGAGCCACGCCGCGTTCGGCCCCACCAGCGCGGCCATGAACGAGTACATGGTCAGCCACCTGGGCCTGGAGCCGGAAGAAGCCGCCCGCCTGCGCGACCACTACTGGAGCCGCTACGGCGCCACCCTGCTCGGGCTGGTGCGGCACCACGGCGTCCACGCGGCGCACTTCCTGGAGCAGACGCACCGGCACCCCGGCCTCGAGGAGCGGCTGCGCACCAGCCTGCACGACCGCGCCGCGCTGCAGCGGCTGCGCGGGCGCAAGTTCGTGCTGACGAACGCGCCGCGCGCCTACACGATGCGCGTGCTGGGCGCGCTGCGGCTGTCCCGGCTGTTCGATGGCGTGATCAGCATCGAGGACATGGCGATGTTCGGTCACCTCAGGCCCAAGCCGGACGCACGCATGCTGCGCCATGTGATGGCACGGCTGAAGGTGCGTGCGACGGACTGCGTGCTCGTCGAAGACATGCTCGAGAACCAGAAGACCGCGCGCGGCCTGGGCCTGTGCACCGCGTGGCTGCAGCGCTACCTCGACGGGCGCTACCGCGGACACCTGCGCGGCGGGGCTGCGAGCGGCTCCAACAACGGCATGCGATGCCGCGAAGTTGGTGTTCACCCTTGCCCCAGCCCGCGCTATGTGTGTGCCAAAATCCGCTCGCTGCAACAGCTGTGCATGCTGTGATGTCGATACCCTCCGAATCCGGCCACGCCGCCCCCTCCGATCCGATCGACGACGCAGCGCCTGTGGCAGCGGCGGTGATCGAGCCGCCGGTCAAGGCGGTCGCCGCGCGCAAGCGACCCCGTCCCGGCGAACGCCGCGTACAGATCCTGCAGACACTGGCCGGCATGCTCGAGCAGCCCGGTGCCGATCGCGTCACCACCGCTGCGCTCGCCGCGAAGCTCGACGTCTCCGAGGCCGCGCTGTACCGCCACTTCGCGAGCAAGGCGCAGATGTTCGAGGGCCTGATCGAGTTCATCGAGCACAGCGTGTTCACGCTGGTCAACCAGATCCAGGAGCGCGAGGCCGATGCGGCCACCCGGGTGCACAAGACGCTGACCGTGCTGCTGCAGTTCGCGGAGAAGAACCCCGGCATGGCCCGCGTGATGGTCGGCGATGCGCTGGTGTTCGAGCACGAGCGCCTGCTCGCGCGCATGAATCAGTTCTTCGAGCGCTTCGAGTCGCAGCTCCGGCAATGCCTGCGCGCCAGGGCGGATGCCGCCGGTTCGCCGACGCCGACGGTCGACGCGAACGCGCAGGCCTCGGTGCTGACGTCGTTCGCGCTCGGCCGGTTGCAGCGTTTCACGCGCGCGGGTTTCAAGCGCAGCCCGACCGAACACCTGGACGCCGCGCTGCGCCTGCTCGTTCCTTAGGGAGGGTCGGCGTGCTGCCGGCCTTCGGCAGGTTCGTCGGCATGCCGACGATTCGCGCGTGGCCCGGCGAGCGCGTCTTCGCGCCGGCGACCGACCGTCTCGTCGAGTGGCTGCCGAAGGTCGGGCGCGGCTCCGATCGCGCCGCCGGCCGCGGCTAAACTGCCGCCTTCCCGCGCCCGCTGCGGCGCCTTCCGGTTCACCCATGTCCACGCCGTCCGACCCGTTGCTGCACTTGTTCGCCCGCGCCGAGGCGCTGCTCGGCCGGCTTGAGGCGGTGCTGCCGCATCCGCTGACCGCGCCCGACTGGGCCGCCTCGATCGCCTTCCGCTACCGCCGTCGCGGCGGCTCGGGGCTGATCGAGCCGGTGCGGCATGTCGCCCCGATCCGGCTCGCCGCACTCGTCGAGGTCGAGCCGCAGAAGGAGCGGCTGCTGCGCAACACGCAGCAGTTCGTCGATGGGTTCGGTGCCAACAACGTGCTGCTGACCGGCGCGCGCGGCACCGGCAAGAGTTCGCTGATCAAGGCCTGCCTGAACGAGTTCGCCGGGCGCGGGCTGCGGCTGATCGAGGTCGACAAGGCCGATCTGGTCGACCTGCCGGACATCGTCGATCTGGTCGCCGAGCGGCCCGAGCGCTTCATTGTGTTCTGCGACGACCTCAGCTTCGACGAGGGCGAGCCGGGCTACAAGGCGCTCAAGTCGATCCTCGACGGCTCGGTGTCGCAGGCGTCGGACAACGTGCTGATCTATGCGACCAGCAACCGCCGCCACCTGCTGCCCGAGTACATGAAGGAGAACCTCAGCTACCAGCACCTCGAGAACGGCGAAGTGCATCCGGGCGAGGTGGTCGAGGAGAAGATCTCGCTGTCGGAGCGCTTCGGCCTGTGGATCAGCTTCTACCCGTTCAGCCAGGACGAATACCTGGCGATCGTCGCGCAGTGGCTGCGGGGCTTCGGCGTGCCGGAGGATGCGATTCAGGCGGCGCGGCAGGACAGCCTGGTGTGGGCGCTGGAGCGCGGCTCGCGTTCCGGGCGGGTGGCGTTCCAGTTCGCGAAGGACTACAGCGGGAGGCACCACGCGTGAGTGCGGACCCGCGCGTGCCGGTCGACGTGGCCGTCGGGGTGCTCATCGGTCCGGACGGCGACTTCCTGCTCACGTCGCGGCCCGCGGGCAAGGTCTGCGCCGGCTACTGGGAGTTCCCCGGCGGCAAGCTCGAAGCCGGCGAATCGGTCGAACAGGCACTGCGGCGCGAACTGCATGAAGAACTCGGCATCGAGATCGGCGCCGTGCAACCGTGGCGGGTCGAGGTGGTCGACTACCCGCACGCCCGCGTGCGCCTGCACTTTTGCAAGGTGTTCGCGTGGCGCGGCGAGTTCCAGATGCGCGAGCAACAGGCGATGGCATGGCAGCGCCTGCCGGTCGCGGTGGTGCCGGTGCTGCGGGGCACGCTGCCGGTGCTGGAATGGTTCGCGCAGGAGCGCGGCTTCACCGGCGCCACTACACTGGGCGCATGAACTGGCTGGATCAGGTGAAGTGGGACGCGAACGGCCTGGTGCCGGTGATCGCGCAGGAGATCGGCAGCAACGACGTGCTGATGTTCGCGTTCATGAACCGCGAGGCGCTCGCGCGCACCGCCGAACTCGGCGAGGCGGTCTACTTCAGCCGCTCGCGCGCCCGGCTGTGGCACAAGGGCGAGGAGAGCGGCCACCTCCAGAAGGTCCGCGAGCTGCGGCTGGACTGCGACAACGACGTCGTGCTGCTGAAGGTCGAGCAGCTCGGCCACGCGCCCGCCGACGCCGGCATCGCCTGCCACACCGGCCGGCATTCGTGCTTCTTCCAGCGGCTCGAGGACGGCGAATGGCGCTCGGTCGAGCCGGTCTTGAAAGACCCGGAGCAGATCTACAAATGACGACGGGTTCGAACGACACGCTGGCGCGGCTGGCGGCCGTGATCGAGGCGCGCAAGGGCGGCGACCCCGACCGGAGCTACGTCGCGCGCCTGTTTCACAAGGGCCCCGACGCGATCCTGAAGAAGATCGGCGAGGAGGCCACCGAAGTGGTGATGGCCTGCAAGGACGGCGTGCCGGCGAAGATCGTCGGCGAGGTCGCCGATCTGTGGTTTCACTGCATGCTCGCGCTCAGCGCCTACGGACTGGCGCCGGCCGACGTGCTGGCCGAGCTGGAGCGCCGCGAGGGCCTGTCGGGTCTGGAGGAATTCGCTTCGAGGAAGGCGCAACAGCGCGAGCAGGAGGACCAACGATGAACGACATCCTGGAGAATGTGTCGACCGGCAAGACCGTCGAAGAAGTTGCCGGCCTGAAGAACATCACGATGGTGGTGTACGCGTTGCAGGCACTCAGCTTTCTGTGGGGTGTGACGGCCATCATCGGAGTCGTCATCAACTACGTGAAACGCGACGATGTGAAGGGCACGATCTACGAAAGCCACTTCGACTGGCAGATCAGAACGTTCTGGTGGGGCTTGTTGTGGGGCGTCATTGGCGTCGCGACGATCTGGCTCGTCGTCGGGTTCTTCGTGCTGTTCGCCGCTTGGGTGTGGGCGATCTACCGGGTCATCAAGGGCTGGCTCAAGTTGACCGAAGGCAAGATCGTGGTGCCGGCATGACGGCGGGGGGTGTCGACGTGAAACACGACCCGAACTGCATCTTCTGCAGAATCGTCGCCGGCCAGATCCCCAGCCGCAAGGCGTTCGAGGACGACGAGCTGCTGGTCTTCCACGACATCGCCCCCTGGGCGCCGGTGCACCTGCTGATGATCCCGAAGGAGCACGTCGCGACCCTGTACGAGCTCGAGCAGCGCCATGCGCCGCTGCTGGGCCGAATGCTCTCGATGGCGCCGACCTTGATGCGCGATTTGGGTGTCACCAACGGTTTCCGTACCCTGATCAACACCGGAGCGGACGGCCGCCAGGAGGTCCAGCATGTCCACATGCACGTGATGGGCGGCCCGCGCCCGTGGCTCAAAGGGTGATCAACGGGGTCATCGAAAGCCTGTACCCTAGAATTCCCTGGATTGTCTGTTGGAGAAGAAACATGGGTTCATTCAGCATCTGGCACTGGCTCGTCGTGCTGTTGATCGTGGTGTTGGTGTTCGGCACCAAGAAGCTGAAGAACATCGGCACCGACCTCGGCGGTGCGGTGAAGGGCTTCAAGGACGGTGTGCGCGACGGCGGAGCCGCGGCGGATGCGGCTGCCACGCCGCCGGCGCAGGTGAACAACGCCGCCAAGGCCAGCGAGGCGAACACCGTCGACGTGGAAGCGAAGACGAAATCGTGACCGGCGGCCTGGGCCCGGCGGGTGGGCGCGGCCCGCGATGATCGATTTCGGCTTCGACAAGATCGCGCTGATCGGCGCGGTCGCGCTGATCGTGATCGGCCCCGAGAAACTGCCGCGCGTGGCGCGCACCGTCGGCCACCTGATCGGCAAGGCGCAGCGCTACGTGGCCGACGTGAAGGCCGAGGTGAATCGCTCGATCGAGCTCGAAGAGCTGAAGAAGATGAAGACCGAGTTCGAGGACGCCGCGCGCAACGTCGAGCAGTCGGTGGCGAACCAGATTCACCAGACCTCGTCCGAACTCGAGAAGTCCTGGACCGACGCCGACGCCGGCCTGCTGCCGCCGAACAGCGGGCAGCACGACGGCTGGACGCCGCCACCTCCCCAGTACAAGCACCCGAAGAAGAACTGGCGCCTGAAGCGCGGCGCCACGCCGCAGTGGTACAAGCAGCGCGCCGGCGTGCGCGTGAAGGCGCAGTCGGGTGCGGCGCGGGTCGCGCGTTTCCGGCCGCCGCGGCCGGTCGCCTAGCCCGGTGATCCATCGAAGCGTGAGCCCGAGCGCCGGGCCGCCCCAAGCCGGGCGACACCCCCTCGGGGGGTCGATCGCCGTACCCAGCGATCGGGGGGTGCCGTGAAGCCCGACGAGCTGGAGGGTACCGAACAGCCGTTCGTCTCGCACCTGATCGAGTTGCGCGACCGGCTGATCCGCGCCTGCATCGCGATCGGCGTGTGCTTCGGCGTGCTGATGGTCTGGCCGGGCTCGGCGCACCTCTACGACCTGCTCGCGCAGCCATTGGTCGAGCACCTGCCCAAGGGCGGCACGCTGATCGCGACCAGCGTGATCTCGCCGTTCCTGGTGCCGCTGAAGATCACGCTGATGGCGGCCTTCATGCTGGCGCTGCCGGTGGTGCTCTACCAGGTCTGGGCCTTCGTCGCGCCGGGCCTGTACACGCACGAGAAGAAGATGGTGCTGCCGCTGGTGATTTCCAGCACGCTGCTGTTCTTCATGGGCGTGGCCTTCTGCTACTTCTTCGTGTTCGGCAAGGTCTTCACCTTCATCCAGAGCTTCGCGCCGAAGAGCGTCTCGGCGATGCCGGACATCGAGGCCTACCTGAGCTTCGTGCTGACCATGTTCATCGCGTTCGGCGCCGCGTTCGAGGTGCCGATCGCGGTCGTCGTGCTCGCGCGCCTGGGCGTCGTCAGCATCGAGAAGCTGAAGGAATTTCGCGCCTACTTCGTCGTGCTCGCCTTCATCATCGCGGCGGTGCTGACGCCGCCCGACGTGGTGTCGCAGCTGTCGCTGGCGATCCCGATGGTGCTGCTCTACGAGGTCGGCATCATCGCCGCGGGCGTGTTCATCAAGCACACCCAGGCGCCGGCGGAAGACACGACCAGCGCGTAGGTCTCGCCGCCGCTCATTCCTCGCGCTGCAGCGGCCGGCGGGCTTGCGGGCGCTGGCCGACGGTCACGTCGACGGTCAGCGCCTGGTTGCCGCGCTGCACGCCGATCGCCGCCACCGCCTTCGGTTTCAGCGCCGCGACCGCGTTCAGCAACTGGTAGGTGTTGGTCACCGGCGCGCCGCCGACGCTGACCACCACGTCGCCCGGGCGCAGGCCGCCGGCGCCGGCCGGGCCGCTCTGCAGCACGCCGGTGATCAGCACGCCCTGCCGGATCGGCAGGTTCAGCGTCTGCGCGATCTCGGGCGTCAGGTCGCGCTGCTCGATGCCGAGCCAGCCGCGCGTCACCTGGCCGTCCCGGATCAGCGCCTCCATCACCTGGCGCGCGGTGCTCACGGGAATCGCGAAGCCGATCCCCAGGCTGCCCCCGCTGCGCGAATAGATCGCCGTGTTGATGCCCAGCAGGTTGCCGGCCGCGTCGACCAGCGCACCGCCGGAATTGCCGGGGTTGATCGCGGCGTCGGTCTGGATGAAGTTCTCGAAGGTGTTGATGCCCAGCCGGTTGCGGCCCAGCGCGCTAACGATGCCGGAGGTGACGGTCTGGCCGACGTCGAAGGGGTTGCCGATCGCCAGCACGACGTCGCCGACCTGCAGCTTCTCGGCGTCGCCGAAGCTGATCGCGGGCAGGCGGTCGAGTTCGATCTTCAGCACCGCGACGTCGGTTTCCGGGTCGGTGCCGACCAGCCTGGCGCGCGCCTGGCGGCCATCGGTCAGCGCCACCTCGATGTCGTCGGCGCCGTCGATCACGTGGTTGTTGGTCAGCAGGTAGCCCTCGGCCGAGACGATCACGCCCGAGCCCAGGCCGATCTGCGCTTCGCCTGGCGACGGGCGGGCGCGGTTGCCGAAGAAGAACTCGAACACCGGGTCGTCGCTGCGCGGGCCGCGCGCCGGCGCCTTGCTCGCGGTGATGCTGACGACGGCCGGCGAGGCGCGCTTCGCCGCCGCGCTGTAGCTCGTCACGGCGGCGCCGAAGACGGTGGCCGGCAGCGGCGACGGCGGGCTGGATGTGATCGAGACGATGCTCGGCGGGGTGCCGCCGCCGCGCGTCAGCCACTCGGGTTTCAGCGTCGCGACGACGAACAGCACCGCCACCGAGATGGTGACGGCCTGCGAAAAGACGAGCCAGGTTCGGCGCATGGACACGCGTGTACCTCGTGTGGGACGGGGCCGCGTGGCGCGGCGAATGTTCGTCGAATTATCGGCGACGCGGTTCGGCGCATCGCGCCGCGCGCTGCACGGCACGAATCGCGACAATGCGGCCATGCATTCCGAACCGGTCTCTTCAGTCCTGCGCCGGCCGATGGCCCTGACGATGGGCGACGCCTGTGGCATCGGTGCGGAGATCATCGCGCAGTTGTTTCGCCGGCCCGAGAGCGCCGGCTGCGTCGTGCTGGGCGACGTGGCAGTGATGCGGCGCGCGGCCGAGCTGACCGGCGGGGGGCTCGCGGTGGCGCGCGTCGAGCGCGCTGCGGACGCGTTCGACGCACCGCCGAACTGCGTGCCGGTGCTGCCGGTCGATGGGCTGCCCGCCGACCTGCTGGCCGCACCGATCGGCCAGGTCGATGCGCGCGCCGGCGCCGCGGCGGCGGCCTGCATCGCGCGCGCGGTCGAGCTGGCGCGGGCGGGCGAGATCGCCGGCATCGTGACGGCACCGATCCACAAGGAGGCGCTGGCCGCTGCCGGCGTGCCATTCCCCGGCCACACCGAAATGCTGCAGGCGCTCGCCGCGCCCGGCGGCCAGCCGCCGCCGGTGCGCATGATGCTGGCCAACGACGAGTTGCGCACCGTGCTGGTGACGATCCACCTGTCGCTGCGCCGCGCGATCGACGCGGTCACTTTCGAGGCGGTGCTGGAGACGATCCGCATCGCACACCGCAGCGCGCTGCGCTGCGGGCTGCCGGCGCCGCGCATCGCGGTCGCGGGGCTGAACCCGCACGCGGGCGAGGGCGGCCTGTTCGGCGACGAGGAACAGCGCATCATCGCCCCGGCGGTGCAGGCGGCGCGCGCCGAGGGCATCGCCGCCAGCGGCCCGTACGCGCCCGACACCGTCTTCATGCGCGCGCGCAACGCGCCCGGTCACCCCGGCGAGTTCGACATCGTCGTCGCGATGACGCACGACCACGGGCTGATCCCGGTCAAGTATCTCGGCGTCGAGCACGGCGTCAACGTCACGCTGGGCCTGCCGTTCGTGCGCACCAGTCCGGACCACGGCACCGCGTTCGACATCGCCGGCTCCGGCCGGGCCGATCCGAGCAGCCTGGTGGCGGCGCTGCGGATGGCCCGGCGTCTGGCAAGCGGCTGAGCGGGACGCTCAGACCCGGCTCGGCGCCACAGCCGAGCCCGATCCCGCCCCCGACGCCGCCAGCGCGGCGAGCTGACGCCGCGCGCGGTGCGTCGCGCGCTCCATCAGGTAAGCGCTCTCGACCGCGCGGAAGCGATTCGTCTCGCACATGCGCGCGAGCATGCGGGCGGTCATCGAGATGGTTTCCTGGTGCTTCTTGCCGCGCGTGAAGACGAAGAAACTGCGGGCGGCGCTGACGTGGGCGAGCCGCACCTTCTGCCATTCGTTCTTCAGGTGCATCTGGTAGGCGAAGCCGAGCCGGACGTGGTCCATCAGCTGCGGGCCGCGCGTCGGCTCCGGGGGGTCGGCGCTGGACAGCGCGATGTCGATGTCCAGGCCCGGCAGCGGCGCCTCGGCCGAATCGCCGGGGATGGAGTCGCCCGAGTCGGAGCCGAATTCCGCGCCCAGGTCGATGTCGACCGTGCCCGACCAGTCGACCGCGCTCTCGGTGACCAGCCCGACGCGCTGCGCCTCTTCGGGCGAAAAGCGCGTGGCGAGCACCTCGGCGTCGATCTCCGGCACCGGGTCCGACGGCGACAGCGCCTCGCCGGCCGGCACCGCGATGTTGAAGATGGTCTCCAGCTGCTTGACCATCATGTTGTGGTCGAGCTCGCTCAGCGGCGGCGCCTTCAGCGATTCCGCGTGGGCCGGCAGCAGGCGGGCGAAGAAGTCGCGCTGCGCGGCCTCCGGCCAGCCGATCAGCGCGAGACCTTCTTTCAGGTCCTTCATCAGCGGCGGCAGCTGCATCAGGAACTTCTTGCGCAGCGCCGGAGACCCCTTCGGCTGGACGCTCATCACCAGGTCGCGGGCGACGCGCCGGTAGCGCTGGGCGCGGTCCGAACTGGCGCCGTCACGGTTCGCCGCCAGCACCAGCGCCTGGCTCCAGACCTGCGGCAGGAAGTTCTGCAGATAGTCCGGCAGCGCCATCGGCGTCAGCGCGGCCTGCAGCTGCAGCATGTAGCGCTGCTGGAGCCGCAGCTCGGTCTCCTTGGCGCCGAGCGTGCCGACGGTGCCTTCCTGCTCCACCTGCTCATGCGTCTGCTCGGCAATGAAGCCCTCGAGCGCCGCGAGCTTGGCGGTGTACAGGTCGATCTGGTCGAAATCGCCGTCGACGATCTCCTGCACCAGTTCGCGCACGCGTGCCAGGAAGGGCTTGCCCGGCCCGTCGTCGAAATCGTCGAACGCGCAGGCCAGCGACGCCATGCGGTTGACGAAGCGGCGCACCGGATGGCGGCGCGTCGAGAAGAAGGTCGAATCGTTCAGCGCGACCCGCAGCACCGGCAACTGCAGCCGCGCGATCTGGCGCGCCATCTGCGGCGGCACGCGCGAATCGGACAGGATCTGGTCGAACAGGCTGCCCACCACGTCGATCACCATGTGGTCCAGCTTGCCGGGGGACGCCTGCAACAGCTCCTCGCGGTGCGCGCGGATCAGGTTCACCGCCATCAGGCCGGTCAGGGCATCGGCGCCGACGACGGGGGCTCCACCCACGCCGGTGTGGATGCCACCTGCGGGGCCGCCCCCGGCGCCGGCGAAGCGCGAACCCGACGCCGGGTCCAGCTCGCCCGGGCGGCTGGCGATCGCGGTCAGGTGCCGCAACAGCGCCATCAGCTGGGCATCGGCCAGGACCGGCCCGGAGCCCGGCTGCGACCCCGGGCCGGAGCGTGCATGGCTGCCGTGCGCCGACGCCCCGTGGCCGGTCTGCAGGCTCGTGCTGGCGCCGGCACCGGAGCGCGGGCCGTAGCCCGACGACGCGAGCGCGTCGAGGTCGCTGCGCTGGCTGCGTGTGCTGCTCAGCGTCGCGTAGCCCGAATTCACCCCCGGCAGCTGGTTGCCCGGCCCTTCGACCTGGCGCACCGACATCGACACCGGCTGGATGCCCCGGGCCTGGAGGCCGCGCACGATCTGCGCGTAGCACTCCGGCATGGCCTTGGCCATCGCGTTGCCGAACTCGCGTGCCAGCACCTTGCGCGTCTCGGGCTGGTTCGAGACCGCCTCGACGGCGCGGTAGATCGCAGCACCCAGCACATCGGCGCGCAGCGGGTTGCGGTCCTGGTCGGACCGCTCGGTCTGCAGCAGCGAACCCATGTAGGACGCCAGGTCGCGCAACTCGGATTCGCACGCGTGCCAGATCTGCTGACCGATGCGGGTGGCGATCATCTGACCTTCCACCTCGCTCTCGTCGACCAGACTCAGCGACTGCCAGCTGGTCGTGGCAAGGGTGCGCTTCGGCTCCTCGCGCGGCGTCAGTTCCTCGGCGACGCGCCGGCTCAATTCCTGGTCGAACGCCAGATGCATCGACGCGAGGTTGCGGCGCAGCTCGAAGCGGGCGGAGTTCAGCAGTTCGCGTTCTCCCGCGCCCTGGCTGGCCTGCGGGACGGTGCCGAGCGTGTCCGACAAACTGCCCGCGACCGCCGTCAGGGTCGCCCGGATCTGGCTGGTCGCCGCGTCCAGTGCGGCTCGCAATCGCGGTTCGATCAGGATCATCTCGGACACAAGGGCATGGCGAATCGCAGCAAGGCGGGCGTCGTGCAGGGCAGCCTAACGCGCAGCTGGGAAGTATGAGCCCAAAACTGGGGGTCGAACGCGGTGCTGCTCCGCGCATTGTGCGATGTGCCGCGCCCTGCAGGCAGGTCGCGGGGTCGGACGCCTACTTCTTCAGCGCGTCCCGGATCTCGCGCAGCAGCAGCACGTCCTCGGGCGTGGCCGCGGGCGCCGGCGTCGGCGTGATGGCCGTCAGCTCGAGCCGGTTGATCTGCTTGATCATCATGAAGATGACGAAGGCCAGGATCACGAAGTTGATCGCCACCGTGACGAAGTTGCCGTAGGCGAACAGCGGCACGCCCGCCTTGGTCAGCGCCTCGTAGGTCGTCGGGCCGCTGTAGTTGGCGGGCGGCTGCGCGAGCATCACGAAGTAGTTCGAGAAGTCCAGCCCGCCGAAGATGCGGCCGACGACCGGCATGATCAGATCCTTGACCAGCGAATCGACGATCTTCCCGAAGGCCGCGCCGATGATCACGCCGACCGCGAGGTCGACCACGTTGCCCTTGAGGGCGAACTGCTTGAACTCGGATGAGAAAGACATGTCCCGCGCTCCTGTTGATTGACGGTCGCGCCCGATTCTTCCGTGCGTGGCGCGTCTGCAGTATTCCGGAGCGCCGGCCCGAGTCAAGCACCTTGACACCTCCGCTAGAATCCCGGGTTGACCCTGACCTGAAGTCTTGTCCGAGGAAACCTATGAGTGACCAGCAAATCGACAGCGGCAAACGCACCTGGATCATCGCCTCCAGCTGCGCCGGTGCTGTCGGTGCGGGCTTTGCCGCCGTTCCGTTCGTTGCCAGCTTTCAGCCCTCCGAGCGCGCGCGTGCCGCGGGCGCCGCCGTCGAGGCCGACATCGGCGGGCTCAAGCCCGGCGAGAAGATGACGGTCGAGTGGCGCGGCAAACCCGTGTGGATCGTGCGGCGCACGCCGGAGCAGCTCGCCGAGCTGCCCAAGATCGACAAGGAACTCGCCGACCCCGAGTCCAAGCGCACCAACTATGCGGCCACGCCCGAGTACGCGCGCAACGAGTGGCGCTCGATCAAGAAGGAATACCTGGTCGTCGTCGGGATCTGCTCGCACCTGGGTTGCTCGCCGAGCGACAAGTTCGTGCCCGGCGCGCAGCCCTCGCTGCCCAACGACTGGCCGGGCGGTTTCCTGTGCCCGTGCCACGGTTCGACCTTCGACATGGCCGGCCGCGTCTTCAAGGACAAGCCCGCCCCCGACAACCTCGAAGTGCCGCCGTACATGTACCTGTCGGACACCCGGCTGCTCATCGGCGAAGACAAGAAGGCCTGAACGCGTTCGCGGATCCCACCCGAGCGACGCTGAATCCAGGCACCAAGACGGCACCCCAGGAGTACCACCAAGATGGCCGAATACCACGAAGCTCCCGCCAACGCGACGGCGGGCCAGAAGCTGCTGAACTGGGTCGACAACCGGTTCCCGCTGTCCAAGCTCTACAACGAACACGTCGGCGAGTACTACGCGCCGAAGAACTTCAACTTCTGGTACATCTTCGGCTCGCTGGCGATGTTCGTGCTGGTGATCCAGATCGTCACGGGCATCTTCCTGACGATGAACTACAAGCCCGACGCGGCGAAGGCGTTCGAGTCGGTCGAGTACATCATGCGCGACGTGCCGGGCGGCTGGATCATCCGCTACATGCACTCGACCGGCGCGAGTGCGTTCTTCATCGTCGTCTACCTGCACATGTTCCGCGGGCTGCTGTACGGCAGCTACCGCAAGCCGCGCGAGCTGGTCTGGCTGTTCGGCTGCGGCATCTTCCTGTGCCTGATGGCCGAGGCCTTCATGGGCTACCTGCTGCCATGGGGCCAGATGAGCTACTGGGGCGCGCAGGTGATCATCAACCTGTTCTCGGCGATCCCGTTCATCGGCCCGGACCTGTCGCTGCTGATCCGCGGCGACTACGTGGTCGGTGACGCGACGCTGAACCGCTTCTTCAGCTTCCACGTGATCGCGGTGCCGCTGGTGCTGCTCGGGCTGGTGGCGGCGCACATCATCGCGCTGCACGAGGTCGGCTCGAACAACCCGGACGGCGTCGAGATCAAGGCGAAGAAGGATGCCAGGGGCATCCCGCTCGACGGCATTCCGTTCCACCCGTACTACACCGTCCACGACATCTACGCGGTGAGCCTGTTCCTGATGGTCTTCAGCGCGGTGATGTTCTTCGCGCCGACCGGCGGTGGCTACCTCCTCGAGTTCAACAACTTCATCGAAGCCAACCCGCTGAGGACGCCGCTGCACATCGCCCCGGTCTGGTACTTCACGCCGTACTACTCGATGCTGCGTGCGACGACCGACATGATGGTGAACATCCTCGCGGTCATGGTCGGTCTCGCGGCGGTGCTGGGCATCCTGCGCGGCGGGTTCGGTGCGATGGGCAAGCTGGTGCTGGGTGTGGTCGCGATCGTCGGCGTCGTGCTGCTGAAGACCTTCGACGCGAAGTTCTGGGGTGTCGTGATCATGGGCGGCGCGGTCATCGTCCTGTTCTTCCTGCCCTGGCTCGATCGCAGCCTGGCCAAGTCGATCCGCTACCGGCCGGACTGGCACAAGTATTTCTACGGCGTGTTCGTGTTCTTCTTCCTCGTGCTGGGTTACCTCGGTTCGCAGCCGCCGTCGGATGTCGGCAATTACGTCTCCCAACTCGGCACCCTCGTGTACTTCGGCTTCTTCCTGCTGATGCCGTGGTGGAGCCGCCTCGGCACTTTCAAGCCGGTGCCCGATCGCGTGACCTTCGCGGCCCACTGAGCAGACGCGTCGCCAGGAGTATCAAGACAATGAAAAAGCTCGTTTTCTCACTGCTGCTCTCGTTCGGGTTCGTCACCGGCGCCGCAGCCAACGTCGGCGGCTACCCCTGGGACAAGTTCCCGACCGAGAAGCTGTCGGACGTGGCCGCGCTGCAGCACGGCGCCAAGCTGTTCGTCAACTACTGCCTGAACTGCCACTCGGCGAACTACATGCGCTACAACCGCATGCACGACATCGGCCTGAGCGACGACGAGATCAAGAAGAACCTGCTGTTCGCGACCGAGAAGGTCGGCGACACGATGAAGGTGTCGCTGGATCCGAAGCAGGCCATCGAATGGCTGGCCGCGGCGCCGCCCGACCTGTCGCTGATCGCGCGCTCGCGTGCCGACATCGCCAAGGGCAGCGGCGCCGACTACCTCTACACCTACCTGCGCACCTTCTATCGCGACGGCAGCAAGGCGTCCGGCTGGAACAACATGGCCTTCCCGGACGTGGCGATGCCCAACGTGCTGTGGGAACTGCAGGGCCAGCGCGTCGCCAAGTTCGTCGAGGAGAAGGACCCCCACGATCCCGGAAGGGCCGTGCACAGGTTCGAGGGCTTCCAGCAGGTCTCGCCCGGCACGCTCGACGAGCGCGCCTACGACGAGGCGGTCGGCGACCTGGTCGCCTACCTGCAGTGGATGGGCGAACCCGCGCAGGGCAGGCGGGTGCAGATCGGCGTGTGGGTGTTGCTCTTCCTGAGCGTTCTCACGGTGTTCACCTGGCGGCTCAACGCCTCTTACTGGAAAGACGTGAAGTGACGTCGCAGTGACGTCGCCCTCGCCCGTGGCACGGCGTCGACCCGACGCCGGCCTTGGGCACCGCGCGCAGTGGCGGGCCGATCCGGCTGACCACTGCGTTCTCGCTTCTGTACCCGCCGTCTCGTCCGCCGAGACCGCCCCCGACAAGGATCTGCCGCCATGATGGTGCTCTACTCCGGAACGACCGACCCCTACTCACACCGCTGCCGCTTCGTCCTGTTCGAGAAGGGCATGGACTTCGAGATCCGCGACGTCGACCTGTTCGCCAAGCCCGAAGACATCGCGCTGATGAACCCGTACAACGAGGTGCCGATCCTGGTCGAGCGCGACCTGATCCTGTACGAGTCGCACATCATCAACGAGTACATCGACGAGCGCTTCCCGCACCCGCAGCTGATGCCGGGCGATCCGGTGGCGCGCGCGCGCGTGCGGCTGTTCCTGTTCAACTTCGAGAAGGAGCTGTTCGCGCATGTGAACGTGCTCGAGTCGCGCGGCATGAAGGGCACCGACAAGCAGCTCGAGAAGGCGCGTTCGCAGATCCGCGACCGCCTGACCCAGCTCGCGCCGATCTTCCTGAAGAACAAGTACATGCTGGGCGACGACTTCTCGATGCTCGACGTCGCGATCGCGCCGCTGTTGTGGCGCCTCGACTACTACGGCATCGACATGTCGAAGAACGCGGTGCCGCTGCTCAAGTACGCCGAGCGCATCTTCTCGCGCCCGGCCTACATCGAGGCGCTGACGCCGTCGGAAAAGGTGATGCGCAAGTAGTCGTGGCGATGAAGCATTCGTCGCGCATGCGGGCCGCCGCGCCGGGCCGCCCCAAGCAAGGCCCGACCAAGGGCTACGCAGTGGCCCCTTCGTGGCCCTGGGAGGGTCGATCGCCGTACTCGGCGAGCGGGGTGTTGTCATGAATCCACCGATCGCCCCGGCCACCGCGGGTTCGTCGACCCGGCCGTACCTGATCCGTGCGCTGCACGACTGGTGCACCGACAACGGCTTCACGCCGTATCTCGCGGTGTTCGTCGATGCCAGCGTCCAGGTGCCGGCCGAGTACGTGAAGAACAACGAGATCGTGCTCAACGTCGGCTTCGAGGCCACCAGCGCGCTGAAGCTGGGCAACGAGACGATCGAGTTCAAGGCCCGCTTCGGCGGCAGTTCGCGCGAGATCATCGTACCGATCGACCACGTGATCGCGATCTATGCGCGCGAGAACGGGCAGGGCATGGCGTTCCCGATGCCCAGCGAGGGTCAGCCGTCCTCTGCAGGAGCCGAATCGCCGGCCGTGGGCACACCGGCGCGGGGCGGCCCGCGGCTCGCGCTCACCGATGCCGCACCCAAGGCCGACGGCGCCGCCGGCTCCGAGGACAAGCCGCCGCCCGAGCCGGCGCCGGGCGGCGGCCGCCCTTCGCTGAAGCGCATCAAGTAGGGTGTCGCCCCGGCGCCCCGTATACTTTTCGTTCGCCGCCCGACCGTCCGGTCGGGCGTTGCGCCGGCTTAGCTCAGTTGGTAGAGCACCCGCCTTGTAAGCGGAAGGTCGTCAGTTCGATTCCGACAGCCGGCACCACGGACACCAGCGCCGATCTGCTCAACGCAGCAGCACGTACATCGCCGCCCCCGGGAAGCGGAACGCCACCTGCGTGGACGAGCGCTCGAGCGGCAGCGCCCCGGCCGGCATGCCGTTCATGTCGAGCACCGTTGCGCGGCTCGGGCCCGGGTTGCGTATCGCGACCTCGAGCCGCGCGCTCTCCACCAGCCACGGCGCGCGCCCGACGGACCGGATTTCCATGCCGGCGACCGGGGCCTGACCCTGCCTCGGGATCTGCGCCGGCACCTGCGACCAGTCCGTCGGCCGGCTCCGGGTGCCGTACTGCACCAGCACGCGCTTCGAGCGATTCAGCGGCAGGCCGTCGAGAACTTCATCGAGGCTGCCCAGTACGGCGAGATCGTCGTGTAGATGCCCTCCTTGCGCATCGCGGCGACGGTGCGCCAGATGCCGTCGCGCCCGGCCTCGTTGATGTCGCTGATCGCGGCGCCGGGGTGCGCGCTCGGATCCGGGCTGAGCTGGCGGTGCAGCCGCACCATGTTGACCCCGCGCTTGGCCAGGAAGCGCGCATGCCGGGCCAGATCGGGCGCGGTCTTCGGGCCCAGCGGCGCGGCGACGAACGGGCCACGGCCGACATCGGTGTTGACGGCCCACAAGCGCAGCGACGCGCCGTCGCCGCGCACGAACTGGCCGTCGGCGCCGACGCGAACGAAGCCGGTCTCCCCGGCGACCTTCTCGTTCAGCTCGCGCAGGTCGAGCAGCGGATCGGGACTGAACGCATCGGGTGCGGGCTCGAAGCGCCAGCTCGGCGCCGTGCCGTCGGCAGCGCTCTGAGCCAGCGCGGCGGGACCGGCGAGCAGCAGGGCGCCGATCGCCAGCGCCGCACCGATCTGCCGGCCGGCGGCGCCCCGGATCATGCCGGTTGAACCTTCACCCGGATGGCGTGGGTCGCCCACCCGCGCTCGCGCAGGAGGTCTTCCAGGCGTGGCTGGAGCTGGCGCAGCTTGGCGGCAACCGACGCATTGGCGGCGAGCAGGGACCAGCCGCTGTCGTCCACCGGGCCGGGCCGGACGTGCTCCGCCAGGGCGGCCGGCAGGCCGGGCCGGATCGCGTCGAAGCGGGCATTCGAGTCGAGCATCAGCGAGCGCAGCCGCGCCAGCGGCGCGCTGCGTTGCAACGCCTGCTCGATGCGCAGTGCATCGGGGGTGACCGGCGGCGGTCGGGACGGGTGCCTGGGGTCCACGCGGGGGAGTGTAGCGATGCGGATCGCGGCCATCCATGGCAGTCGGGCCCACACCCGCGCGCCGTGCCTGAACCCCCGCGGCGGCGCGCGCAGACGCGCCGGCCGTCACGTGGCCGGTGCGGCCGAGCCAGGGTCGGCAACGCCAGCGCGAATGTTAAAATTCGCCGCTTTGGCTGCGTCGACTCACCGGGGAAACCTTGATTGGCGGCGCCCGTGGCCGCACCTCCAGCGTTTCGATCGCGCCGACCCGTTCGGCGCCGATCCGGTCCAACGGCCTTCGCTGCCCCGCTCCCAACCCCAGACGCCGCATGTTGCCCAAGCTCCTCACCTCGATTTTCGGTAGCCGCAATGACCGCCTGCTGAAGCAGTACCGGCAGGTCGTGACCCAGGTGAACGCGCTGGAATCGCAGTTCGAGGCGCTGGACGACGCGGCGCTGCTCGCCAAGACCGGCGAGTTCCGCCAGCGCTTCGCAGCCGGCGAGTCGCTCGACAAGCTGCTGCCCGAAGCCTTCGCGGTCGTGCGCGAAGGCAGCAAGCGCGTGCTGAAGATGCGCCACTTCGACGTGCAGCTGATCGGCGGCATGGTCTTGCACAACGGCAAGATCGCCGAGATGCGCACCGGCGAGGGCAAGACGCTGATGGCGACGCTGCCGGTCTACCTGAACGCCATCGCCGGCAAGGGCGTGCACGTGGTGACGGTCAACGACTACCTCGCCCGCCGCGACGCCGAGTGGATGGGCCGGCTCTACACCTTCCTGGGCCTCACGGTCGGCGTCAACACGCCGCAGATGAGCCGTGAGGAGAAGCAGGCGGCCTACGCTGCCGACGTGACCTACGGCACCAACAACGAGTTCGGCTTCGACTACCTGCGCGACAACATGGTGCAGGACGTGGCGGACCGCGTCGCGCGCGGCCTGTCGTACGCGATCGTCGACGAGGTCGACTCGATCCTGATCGACGAGGCCCGCACGCCGCTGATCATCAGCGGCCAGGCCGAAGACCACACCGAGATGTACGTGCGCATCAACGCCGTGGTGCCGCAACTGAAAAAACAGATCGGCGAGCTCGACCTGCGCACCGGCGAAGGCGTGATCGAGCCGGGCGACTTCACCGTCGACGAAAAGAGCCACCAGGTGTTCCTGACCGAAGACGGTCACGAGAACGCCGAGCGCCTCCTTGGCGAAGCCGGGTTGCTGGCCGAAGGCGCGAGCCTGTACGACCCGGCCAACATCACGCTGATGCACCACGTGTACGCCGCGCTGCGTGCCCGGCACCTGTACAACCGCGACCAGCACTACGTGGTGCAGGACGGCGAGGTCGTGATCGTCGACGAATTCACCGGCCGCCTGATGACCGGGCGGCGCTGGAGCGACGGCCTGCACCAGGCCGTCGAGGCCAAGGAAGGCGTGGCGATCCAGAGCGAGAACCAGACCCTCGCGTCGATCACGTTCCAGAACTACTTTCGCATGTACGGCAAGCTGTCGGGCATGACCGGCACGGCCGACACCGAGGCCTACGAGTTCCAGGAGATCTACGGCCTCGAGACCGTCGTGATCCCGCCCAACAAGCCGACCATCCGCAAGGACGAGCTCGACCTGGTCTACAAGACCAGTCGCGAGAAGTTCGAGGCCGTGATCAAGGACATCCGCGACTGCCACGAACGCGGCCAGCCGGTGCTCGTGGGCACGACCTCGATCGAGAACTCCGAGCTGATCTCGGGCCTGCTGCAGACGGAGAAGCTGCCGCACCAGGTGCTCAACGCGAAGCAACATGCGCGCGAGGCCGAGATCGTCGCGCAGGCCGGCCGGCCGGGCGTGATCACGATCGCGACCAACATGGCCGGGCGCGGCACCGACATCGTGCTCGGCGGCAATGTCGAGAACCAGATCAAGGCCTTCGAGGCGGACCCGTCGATCAGCGACGCCGACAAGGCGGCGCGCGCGCAGAAGCTGCACGACGAGTGGCAGGGCCTGCACGACGCCGTGAAGGCGCAGGGCGGCCTGCGCATCATCGCGACCGAGCGCCACGAGTCGCGCCGCATCGACAACCAGCTGCGCGGCCGTTCCGGCCGGCAGGGCGACCCGGGCTCGTCGCGCTTCTACCTGTCGCTCGACGACTCGCTGATGCGCATCTTCGCCGGCGACCGCGTGCGCGCGATCATGGAGCGGCTGAAGATGCCCGACGGCGAGGCCATCGAGGCCGGCATCGTCACGCGCAGCATCGAGAGCGCGCAGCGCAAGGTCGAGGCGCGCAACTTCGACGTGCGCAAGCAACTGCTCGAATACGACGACGTGAGCAACGATCAGCGCAAGGTGATCTACCAGCAGCGCAACGACATCCTCGAGGCGCAGAGCCTCTCCGAGCAGATCGCGAACCTGCGCGCGAGCACGATGACCGACGTGGTGCGCGCCCATGTGCCGGCCGGCAGCGTCGAGGAGCAATGGGACCTGGCCGGCCTCGAGAAGGTGCTGGCCGACGAATGGCATGTGTCCTTGCCGTTGAAGGACGAGGTCGAGAAGAGCGCGTCCATCACCGACGAGGAGATCGTCGAGAAGGTGACGCAGGCGGCCGACGCGGCGTTCGACGCCAAGGTGCAGCGCGTCGGGCTGGAGCAGTTCACGCCCTTCATGCGCATGATCCTGCTGCAGTCGATCGACTCGCACTGGCGCGAGCACCTGGCCGCGCTCGACTACCTGCGCCAGGGCATCCACCTGCGCGGCTATGCGCAGAAGAACCCGAAGCAGGAATACAAGCGCGAGGCCTTCGAGCTGTTCTCGCAGCTGCTGGACGTGGTGAAGATGGACGTGACGCGCGTGCTGATGACGGTGCGCATCCAGTCGCAGGAAGAGGTCGCGCAGGCGGCCGAGGCGATCGAGGAACGCGCCGAACACATCGGCAACATCACCTACACGCACCCGAACGAAGACGGCAGCGTCTCGGAAGAAGCCGATCTCGCCACGCTGCGGGCCGCCGTGCCCAAGGTCGGCCGCAACGACCCCTGTCCCTGCGGCAGCGGCAAGAAGTACAAGCAGTGTCACGGGCGGCTGGCTTGAGCTATTCTGTCCCAGCCAATGCCGGAAGCTACGCTGACCACTCATGACCGATGGCGCGACGACTCAAGCGGGAGCGCAGCATGAGCTGCTGAGGCTCGCACTCCACAACTCATCGCGCAGCGTTGTGCTGCAGGTCGTGGCTGTGGTGGTGATCGTGGCCATGGGTATTCATGCGAACCATCCCGTCACGGCGGCTGTTGCGGGGGGGGTAGGCCTCGCGGTTGCTGTTTGGCGGCTACTGATTTCGCGCCTCTATCTAAGCAACCCGTCGCAAGGCGACGCGGAGTTGCTGAAGCTGCAATTACAACTGGAGGGAAACGCCGGCCTTGCCGGTGTGATGTGGGCAATCGCCACCGTGGGTATTTATCCCGGGTTGCCTGGTACCTTGGGGACGACCTACATCGGCATGGTTTTCGGCTCGATCACGGTTGCCGCGTTCTTCATGACTCTGGTCGGCCGCTCATTTCAGATTCTGTTGAGCGTTCAACTCGGTGCGGTCATTTTCGTGAGTCTGTGGGTCGATGCGGTGCGTTCCTGGCCATTGGCCAGTCTGGCCGTCATCTTCGGTTCGACGTTGTACAGGGCTGCGCGCGAATTTCGATCGACCGCGAGCCGCGCGATTCAGCACAGTCGCGAGGCGGACGCGGCCAACGCGTCGCTCGTGCGCGCCAAGGAACTGGCCGAATCGGCCAACATCGCGAAGTCGCAATTCCTGGCGACGATGAGTCACGAGATTCGCACGCCCATGAACGGCGTTCTCGGCGCGCTTGAATTGCTGCGCCGCTCGTCGCTTGATGCCGACCAGCGGCGTCTGGTGCGCACCGCGTCGTCCTCGGGTTCTTCGCTGATGGCGATCCTGAACGACGTGCTCGACCACTCGAAGATCGAGGCAGGCAAGCTGACTCTCATGGACGCACCGCTGTCGCTGCACGCGATGGCACTGTCGGTGATCGCGCTCTTTCGAGGGAACGCTGAGGCCAAGGGACTGCAGCTCTCGCTCGACATCGATCCGGAAGTCGAGAACTGGGTCATCGGCGACGCCCAGCGCCTGAAGCAGGTGCTGCTGAACCTTGTCGGCAATGCGATCAAGTTCACCGAACGCGGCGAGGTGCTGCTGCGCCTGTGCCCATGGCCGGCGGAGGGCGCGCGGAAGGGCGCGCGCGCCGGCATCATGTTCGAGGTCCGGGATTCAGGAATCGGCATCGACGAAGCTGCGATCACAGAACTGTTTCAGCCGTTTCATCAGGTCGACGGCACGCGCAACCGGCGGCGCGGCGGGACCGGCCTGGGCCTGGCCATCAGCCAGCGAATCGTCGAAGCGATGGGTGGCCGCATCGAGGTCAAGAGTCGTGCCGGGTTCGGGTCGCGTTTCCGATTTTCGTTGGAAATGGAACGCGACCCGGCATCGGTCCATGCTGCGCAGACCGATTCGGCGCTAGGCGGGCTGGATGGCGTCTCCAGCCTGATGGGTGTCGTGCTGGTCGTCGAGGACAACGACGTCAACCGCATGATTGCGCGCGAGATGCTGCAGTCGCTCGGCCTAAATATTCTCGAGGCGGCCGACGGCGTGGAGGCTCTGGCGCAACTCGAACGCCACTCGGTCGATGTGGTGCTGATGGACTGCCAGATGCCAGTCATGGACGGCTATCAGGCGACGCGGGAGATCCGCAAGCGCGAGCAGCGCCTGGGCCTTCCGCGCCTGCCGGTTCTGGCCTTGACCGCCGATGCCTTTGACGAAGACGCAACCCGATCCCGCGAGGCGGGAATGGATGGGCACTTGGCGAAGCCCTACACGCGCGAGCAATTGCAGGAGTTGCTCAGGGAGTGGGTTTGACGCCACGCGGGGCCATCTGTCAGGCGAGTGCCCCCCACTCGGTGATTCCGGTGCGTTCTTCGCCCCACGCCGTATCGAGTTCTATCTGCTTGATCTCGGCCACTGCGCCTTCGTTTCCGCCGCCAGCCTTGCGCACCTGGGCGCGCGCCAGTCGCTCCATCAGCCGCAGATCGCGGTCGGTGAGCTGCAGCGCGGTTTCGGTCCATTGGTCGACGATGGTCATCAACGACTCGTAGGTGATCGGAGCTGCGAGGCGCCGCGCCTCCAGCGCCGCGAGGGTGCCACGCAGGCGCGGATTGACTGAGCGGACCACTGCATCCACGGCCGCCTCGCCTTCACCGTCTTCCACCACCAGATCAACGAGATGGCGCCGGAACAGTTGATCCGCGGTGTACAGGCGACCGGAAAGAATCATCTCGTTCGCGATCGAGAAGCCGGCCTTCCGAATCGTGAAGTCCCAAGCACCCATGCCGGGAAACAGGTTGAACAGCACTTCCGGAAATCCTGCCTGTGCGCTGCGTTCGAAGATGACCTTGTGGAACGGCATGACCGATTCCAGACCTCCGCCCAGGGTGTCGCCCTGCACCAGCACCGTGGTGTGAACGCCCAGCCTCGACGCATTTTCCATCCACCAGACCAGGTCGATGCAGCGCCGGCCGTACATGCGCAGCGATTCGATGTCGCGCGCCCGGATCAATAGTACGAACAGGGAAAGGTCACCACCGAAATTGAAGACCCCGGGGACGTCCGAGGTCATCACGTAGTGCTTGACGAGCCCCGCATTCTCGGAGATGTCGTGGAAGACTTGTTGCAGCTCGCCCATGGCGGCCAGGCTGTAGCACTGGATCGGCTTAACGCAGGTGCGCAATCGCAGCGCGGAAAGCTCTTCGCTCCACTCCAGTCGTATGTACTTGTACGGACGCGTCATCAGCGCCGCCAAGCCACTCGGCACGTTCGGCCTCATATGGCCTCGAACATGCGGGTGAAGTGGTAGAAATTGACCACCGTCGACTCCACGACCGCCTCCCGAGTCGCATCGTCGTCGACCGTGTTCAGCAGCTTGCGCAGCATCGCCATGTGCTCCATGTCCATCGTCGCGTGCGAGCTGATGAACGACACGCCGCGGTCGCCCTGCAGCAGCAGCGACTCCCTGATCGCGGACGAGAAGGTGCCGCCGTAGACCGAGGCGATGACTTCGAGCGCGTACATCATGCCCAGCACCGAGCAGGGATGGCGCCGATCGGCGCTCCAGTAGTTGTAGCCGGTGAGCGCCAGCGTGTGCACCGAGGGCTGGTACGCGCGCGTGTCGGCCTGGCCGACGCCCACCGCCTCCAGGTCGTTCATGACCCACTCCTCGTGCCCCGACTCCTCGTGCATGTGCTCGTAGAGAAAGTAGCGCACCTGGCGCTGCGCGTCGGGCACACGGCTGGCGGCCGCGGCGCAGACCGGGTTGAAGTGCCAGACCACGTGGTACAGCTCGAGCAGCAGCTTGCGGTAGCGTTCGACCGTCATGCCGTGCGCCACGGCATCGAGCACGACCGCGTTGGTCTCGAATTCACGACGCGCTTCATCGGTGCGCGTGACCAGATCGGCAAAAAAAGGCAGCATTCAGGGTTCCCGACAACGTTGTGGTGCATCTTGGCCAGCGTCGAGCCTGCGGCTCGGCACACGATCCAATGCATGTTTCGGGCCGACTCTAATGCAGGTCGGCCGGGCTGCAAATAGGCGGGGCATACAGGGACCCCTGCGCGCCCCTGCGGCGAGGCGGTTTCGATGAATGCACAATTGTCGGCTGCCACCGTCTTTCATCGAGTTGCCATGCCCGTCAACCTGCACGCCCCCGATCCGAAAAGCCTCCATCCCGTGCGGGGGGTCGAACTCGGCGTTGCGATGGCCGGCGTGCGCAAGGCCGACCGCCGCGACCTGACGGTCGTCACGATCGCCGAAGGGTCGACGGTCGCCGGCGTGTTCACCCGCAATCGCTTCTGCGCCGCGCCGGTGCAGCTGTGCCGCAGCCACCTCGCGAGCGGTGCGAGCCCGCGCGCGCTCGTCGTCAACACCGGCAACGCGAACGCCGGCACCGGCGAAGACGGCGTGGCGCGAGCGCTGGCGACCTGCACCGCGCTGGCGGGGCTGCTGAAGGTGGCGCCGGAACAGGTGCTGCCGTTCTCGACCGGCGTGATCATGGAAAGCCTGCCGGTCGAGCGCATCGTCGCCGGCCTGCCCGCCGCGATCGCCGACCTGACGGCCGACCACTGGGGCGCGGCGGCCGAGGCGATCATGACGACCGACACCTTGCCGAAGGCGGCCTCGGTGCAACTGCAGCTCGGCGGCCGGACGGTCACGGTCACCGGCATCGGCAAGGGCGCCGGGATGATCCGCCCGAACATGGCGACGATGCTCGGCTTCGTGGCGACCGATGCGGCAATCGACCCGCCGCTGGTGCAGGCCCTCGTGAAGGACGCCGCCGACGAGAGCTTCAACCGGATCACGATCGACGGCGACACCTCGACCAACGACTCGTTCATGCTGATCGCCACCGCGCGGGCCGGCAACCCGCCGATCACGCAGTTCGACTCCGGCGACGGCCAGCGGCTGCGCGACGCCGTCGTCGGGGTCGCCCGCCGGCTCGCGCAGGCGATCGTGCGCGACGGCGAGGGCGCGACCAAGTTCATCACCGTGCAGGTCGACGGCGGTCGCACCGAAGGCGAATGTCGCCAGGTCGCCTATGCGATCGCGCATTCTCCGCTGGTCAAGACCGCGTTCTTCGCGAGCGACCCGAACCTCGGCCGCATCCTCGCCGCGGTCGGTTACGCCGGGATCGACGACCTGGACCAGACCGCGATCGACCTGTTCCTAGACGACGTGCACGTCGTGAAGAACGGCGGGCGCCTGCCCGCGTACCGCGAGGAAGACGGCCAGCGCGTGATGAAGCAGAGCGAGATCACGGTGCGCGTCGACCTTCATCGCGGCACGGCGACGACCACCGTCTGGACCTGCGACCTCAGTCACGACTACGTCACGATCAACGCCGACTACCGCAGCTGAGCCGGGCGCCACGCCGCCGCGCCGGTCTGTGAAACGGCGAAGGCGTCAGCGGGATCGTGCGCACGCCGACGCGATCCGCCTCAGCCGCCCTCCACCGAACGCCCGGGCGCGAAGCGGTCGACCGCATCGGTGATGATGCCGTCGATGCCCAGCGCGACGAGACGCCGCGCCTTGGCCGCCTCGTTGACGGTATAGACCAGCGCGCGCATGCCGGCAGCGTGCAGCCGCTCGATCAAGGCGGCGTTCATGATCCGGTGGTTCGTCACCACGGCGGCGCAGCCGAGCGCGCGGGCCTGCTCGAACCAGCCGTCGCGCAGCGCATCGAGCAGCAGGGCGCGCGGCAACTGCGGCGCCGCGTCGCGCGCCGCCTGCAAGGCGTCGGGCCGGAACGAGCTGAGCAGCGGCGGCCGCGTCTGCCCGGCCCACAGGCGCGCGGCCTCGGTCGCGACGACGCGGCCGGTCCGCGCTTCGTCGCCGGGCGTCGGCTTGATCTCGATGTTCAGCGCGAAGCCGTTGTGCAGGCAGTACGCCGCGACATCGGCCAGGGTCGGCAGCGGCTCGCCGGCGAAGGCCGCGCTGTGCCAGGCGCCCGCGTCGAGTCGCGACAGATCGCTCCACGCGAAGGCCGACGCCGTGCCGTGGCCGCTGGTCGTGCGTTCGAGCGTCGCGTCGTGCAGCAGGAACGGCACGCCGTCGGCACTCAGCTTCACGTCGCATTCGAAGGCGCGATGGCCGTGCCGCGCGCCGAGGCGGAGCGCCGCCAGCGTGTTCTCGGGCGCCAGCTTGCCGGCCCCCCGGTGGGCGATCCACAGCGGGAATGACCACCCCTCGCCCGACGAGTACGTCGGTCGATCCCCCGGGGGGATGCGGGCCGGCTTGGGGCGGCCCGGCGCTCGGCCCGCGACGCTTCGATCAGCCGTCATATGCGCTTGTGTGTGCCCGCATCGAACCAGTGCAGGCGCTCGGGCACCGCGGTCAGCGACACCGTGTCGCCGACCTTCGGCGGCGCGAGCGTCGCGTCCCGCCGCACGGTGAAGGGCGCCGCGCCGATCTGCCCGTGCACCAGCCGCTCGGCGCCGAGCATTTCGAGCGCCTCGACCTTCAGCGGCCAGCCGGCCGCGCCGTCGAGGTGCAACTCGGCATGCTCCGGACGCAGGCCGAGAACCAGCTCGCCGCTGCGCGGCGCGGCCGACGGCAGCGCCAGCGTCAGCCCGCCCGCGCCGAAACGCGACCCATCGGCCACACCGCGGATCAGGTTCATCGGCGGCGAGCCGATGAAGCTGGCGACGAAGCTCGTGGCGGGCCGGTGATAGACCTCGTCGGGCGTGCCGATCTGCTCCATGCGGCCGGCGTTCATCACGATCATGCGCTGTGCCAGCGTCATCGCCTCGACCTGGTCGTGCGTGACGAACAGCGAGGTCACGCCCAGGTCGGCGTGCAGCTTGCGGATCTCGAGCCGGGTCTGCGCGCGCAGCTTCGCGTCGAGGTTGGACAGCGGCTCGTCGAACAGGAAGACCTGCGGCTGGCGCACGATCGCCCGGCCCATCGCGACGCGCTGGCGCTGCCCGCCGGACAACTCGCGCGGCTTGCGCTTCAGGTACGGCCCCAGCTCGAGGATTGTCGCGGCCTTGTCGACACGCCGCCTGATCTCGTCCGGCGGCAGCTTCGCGATCTTCAGCCCATAGGCCATGTTGTCGAACACGCTCATGTGCGGGTACAGCGCGTAGTTCTGGAACACCATCGCGATGTCGCGCTCGCTGGGCTCGGTGTCGTTCACGACCCGGCCGCCGATCGCGATCTCGCCCTCGGTGATGTCCTCCAGGCCCGCGACCATGCGCAGCAGGGTCGACTTGCCGCACCCCGACGGACCGACGATCACGATGAACTCGTGGCTGGCGATCTCGGCGCCGATGCCATGGATCACCGGGTTCGCCTTGGGCCCGACCCCGTAGCGCTTGACGACGTTTCGAAGCGAGATGGACGCCATGGTCCGGGCCTCTACCGGTCGATCGCCGTCGAGCCGTCGGATGGCAGCGACGGCGCCGCTGCGCCACAGGCGCGCGTGTTGGCAGTGGACTCGAATGTCATCAGGGCTCCGTGCAGGGTTCGGCGCTTGTCGGGATCGACCGGGCGCATCGCGGCTGCGCCGCGACAGCGGCGTTTGTCGCCGTGAAGCGGCGCCCCGGCCATCGGTGCGAACCTCGGTGGCCCGCGTCGGCGCAGGGCAATCTTCGCACGGCCGCGGCGCTCCATGGCCTGCGGTAACATGCACCCTCAAGTGCCAACGCGGGTGCCGCAGAGCGCCCGGCCCCCATGAACGCACCCGTCCCGCTGAGCCAGATCGTCGCCGCCGCACAGGCCGCCCACCACGCCCCGCGGCTGCGCGAGATCCCGTACAACTACACCTCGTTTTCCGATCGCGAGATCGTGATCAGGCTGTTGGGTGCGCGCGCCTGGGAGGTGTTGAGCCGCCTGCGCGACGAGCGCCGCACCGGCCGTTCGGCACGCATGCTCTACGAGGTGCTGGGCGACATCTGGGTCGTGCAGCGCAACCCCTACCTGCAGGACGACCTGCTCGACAACCCGCGCCGCCGCGGCCTGCTGATCGATGCGCTGCATCACCGGCTGGGCGAGGTCGAGAAGCGCCGCACGCCGGACGTCGACCCCGACCGCGACGCGGCCGTCGGCGAACTGCTGCAACTCGCGAGCGCCGCGGTGGCGGCTTTCGCCGCGCAGTTCGAGGCAGTGGCCGCGTTGCGCCGCCGCACGGCCAAGGTGCTGGGCCGCGTGACCGCGAAGGACAACATCAAGTTCGACGGCCTCTCGCGCGTCTCGCATGTGACGGATGCGACCGACTGGCGCGTCGAGTACCCCTTCGTCGTGCTCACCCCCGACACCGAGGCCGAGATGGCCGGGCTCGTGAAGGGCTGCATCGAACTCGGCCTGACGATCATTCCGCGCGGCGGCGGCACCGGCTACACCGGCGGCGCGATCCCGCTGACCTGGAACAGCGCGGTCATCAACACCGAAAAGCTCGAGGCGATGACCGAGGTCGAGACGATGACCCTGCCGGGCCTGGATCGCGAAGTGGCGACCGTCTGGACCGAAGCCGGTGTCGTCACCCAGCGCGTCGCCGACGCGGCCGAGCGCGCCGGCTTCGTCTTCGCGGTCGACCCGACCTCGGCCGAGGCCTCGTGCATCGGCGGCAACATCGCGATGAACGCCGGCGGCAAGAAGGCGGTGCTGTGGGGCACCGCGCTCGACAACCTGGCGTCGTGGCGCATGGTCACGCCCGAGGCCAAGTGGCTCGAGGTCGTGCGGCTGAACCACAACCTCGGGAAGATCCACGACGTCGAGATCGCGAGCTTCGAGCTGCGCCACTTCGATGCGAGCGGCAAGACGCTGGAGCGCACCGAGCGGCTCGACATCCCCGGCCGCGTCTTCCGCAAGGAGGGCCTGGGCAAGGACGTGACCGACAAGTTCCTCGCCGGCCTGCCGGGCATCCAGAAGGAAGGCTGCGACGGCCTGATCACGAGCGCGCGCTGGGTCGTCCACAAGATGCCGGCGCACACGCGCACCGTGTGCCTGGAGTTCTTCGGCAACGCGAAGGACGCGGTGCCCAGCATCGTCGACATCAAGGACTACATGTTCGCGCAGGCGCGCGACGGCCGGGCGGTCCTCGCCGGCCTGGAGCACCTGGACGATCGCTACCTGCGCGCGGTGGGCTATGCGACCAAGAGCAAGCGCGGCGCGGACGCCCGCGGCGGTGCGTCGTCCGCCGTGCCGGCGATGGTCCTGTTCGGCGACATTGCCGGCGAGGACGCCGACGAGGTGGCGCGCGCCACCAGCGAGGTCGTGCGGCTCGCGAACAGCCGCGGCGGGGAGGGCTTCGTCGCGATCAGCCCGGAGGCCCGCAAGAAGTTCTGGCTCGACCGCAAGCGCACCGCGGCGATCAGCAAGCACACGAACGCCTTCAAGATCAACGAAGACGTGGTGATCCCGCTGCCGCGCATGGGCGAGTACACCGAAGGCATCGCGCGCATCAATATCGAGCTGAGCCTGCGCAACAAGCTGGCGCTGGTCGAGGCGCTCGAAGCCTTCTTCGCGAAGGGCAATCTGCCGCTGGGCAGAAGCGACGACGCCGGCGAGATCGCCTCCGCCGAATTGCTCGAAGACCGGGTGCAACAGGCGCTGGGCGTGATCCGCGAAGTCGGCGCGCAGTGGCAGCACTGGCTCACCCACCTCGACGTGGCCGCGCCCGGCGCGACGAGCGGCTACTTCGAGGCCTTGCAGGACCACAGCCTGCGCGCGTCGTGGAAGACCCAGATCCGGGCCAGGCTGCAGGCGATCTTCGCCGGTGCGGCGCTCAAGCCGATCGTCGACGAGTGCCAGAAGATCCACGGCCAGGTGCTGAAGGGCCGGGTCTGGGTCGCCCTGCACATGCACGCGGGCGACGGCAACGTGCACACCAACATCCCGGTCAACAGCGACAACTACGAGATGCTGCAGACCGCGCACGAGGCGGTCGCGCGCATCATGAAGCTGGCGCGCGCGCTCGACGGCGTGATCTCGGGCGAGCACGGCATCGGCATCACCAAGCTCGAGTTCCTGACCGAGGCCGAGATGGCCGCGTTCACCGCCTACAAGGCGAAGGTCGACCCGGAAGGGCGCTTCAACAAGGGCAAGCTGCTGCGCAACGTCTTGTTCGAAGAGGGCGCGCTGAAGGCCGACCTGACCAACGCCTACACGCCGAGCTTCGGCCTGATGGGCCACGAGTCGCTGATCATGCAGCGCAGCGACATCGGCGAGATCGCGAACTCGGTGAAGGACTGCCTGCGCTGCGGCAAGTGCAAGCCGGTGTGCGCCACGCACGTGCCGCGCGCGAACCTGCTGTACAGCCCGCGCAACAAGATCCTCGCGACCTCGCTGCTGGTCGAGGCGTTTCTCTACGAGGAGCAGACGCGCCGCGGCATCAGCATCAGGCACTGGGAAGAATTCGAGGACGTGGCCGACCACTGCACCGTCTGCCACAAGTGCCTGAGCCCGTGCCCGGTGGACATCGACTTCGGCGACGTGTCGATGAACATGCGCAACCTGCTCGGCAAGATGGGCAAGAAGAGCTTCCGGCCCGGCAACAAGCTGGCGATGATGTTCCTGAACGCCACGAACCCCGAGACCATCAAGCTGCTGCGCGTCGGCATGGTCGATGTCGGCTTCAAGGTGCAGCGCATCGCCAACAACCTGCTGCGCGGCCTGGCGAACAAGCAGACCGCCGCGCCGCCGGCCACGGTCGGCACCGCGCCGATCAAGGAACAGGTGATCCACTTCGTCAACAAGAAGATGCCGGGCGGCCTGCCGAAGAAGACCGCGCGCGCGCTGCTCGACATCGAGGACAAGGACTACGTCCCGATCATCCGCGACCCCGTTGCCACGACGAGCGAGACCGAAGCCGTCTTCTACTTCCCCGGCTGCGGCTCGGAGCGGTTGTTCTCGCAGGTCGGGCTGGCGACCCAGGCGATGCTGTGGCACGCCGGCGTGCAGACCGTGCTGCCGCCCGGCTACCTGTGCTGCGGCTACCCGCAGCGCGGCTCGGGCCAGTTCGACAAGGCGGAGAAGATCATCACCGACAACCGGGTGCTGTTCCACCGCGTGGCCAACACGCTGAACTACCTCGACATCAAGACCGTGGTGGTGAGCTGCGGCACCTGCTACGACCAGCTGCAGGGCTACCAGTTCGAGGACATCTTCCCCGGCTGCCGGATCATCGACATCCACGAGTACCTGCTCGAGAAGGGCATCACGCTGGCCGCCGCCGGTTCGCCGTCGGCCGGCGGCTACCTGTACCACGACCCCTGCCACACGCCGATGAAGCTGCAGGAGCCGATGAAGACCGTGAAGGCCCTGGTCGGCGCGAACGTGATCGAGAGCAAGCGCTGCTGCGGCGAGAGCGGCACGCTCGGTGTCACCCGGCCCGACATCTCGACCCAGGTGCGCTTTCGCAAGGAAGAGGAACTGCGCAAGGACGAGGCCGCACTGCGCCAGACCGGCGCGCTGGCCGAGACCGGCCCGGTGAAGATCCTGACCTCGTGCCCGAGTTGCCTGCAGGGCCTGTCCCGCTACACCGGCGACCTGAACAACGGCCTGCTGGAAGCCGACTACATCGTCGTCGAGATGGCGAACCGGATTCTCGGCGCCGACTGGATGCCCGACTACGTCGAGCGTGCGAACGGCGGCGGGATCGAGCGCGTGCTGGTGTAGCCGCGGCCGGCGCGCGCCTGCACCGCGCGCGGGTATCGCCGGATGTGCCGGGGCCGCAGCGCGGCCAGGCCTTCGAGAGCGGCCCGACCGCGGCGTCAGCCGCCCTTGGCCCCCGGGGTCGGGGCTTCGTTGCGCAGCGACGGGAACAGGATCACGTCGCGGATGCTCGGGCTGTCGGTGATCAGCATGATCAGCCGGTCGATGCCGATGCCGCAGCCGCCGGTCGGCGGCATGCCGACCTCGAGCGCACGGATGAAGTCGGCGTCGTAGTACATCGCCTCTTCGTCGCCGGCCTCCTTGTTCGCCGCCTGGGCGAAGAAGCGCGCGGCCTGGTCCTCGGCGTCGTTCAGCTCCGAGAAGCCGTTCGCGTACTCGCGCCCGGTGATGAACAGTTCGAAGCGCTCGGTGATCGTCGGGTCGGTGTCGGAGGCGCGCGCCAGCGGCGAGACCTCGACGGGATAGTCGACGATGAAGGTCGGCTGCCAGAGCTGCTCCTCGACCGCCGCCTCGAACAGCCCGAACTGAAGCTCGGCGAGCGTCCAGTGCGCCGGCGGCTCCTCGCCGAGCGACTCGAGCCTCGCGTGCAGCGCCTTCGCGTCGCCGGCCTCGGCGTCGCTCACGCCGGCGAACCTGACGAGCGACTCGCGCACCGTCAGGCGCGCGAACGGCTCGTCGAGCGCCACCGCCTTGCCGGCGTAGCTGATCGCCGCCGAGCCGGTCGCCACCCGCGCGGCGTGGCGCAGCACCTCCTCGGTGAAGTCCATCAGGTCGTGGTGGTTCCAGTACGCGGCGTAGAACTCCATCATCGTGAACTCGGGGTTGTGCCGCACCGACACGCCCTCGTTGCGGAAGCTGCGGTTGATCTCGAACACGCGCTCGAAGCCGCCGACGATCAGCCGCTTCAGGTACAGCTCCGGCGCGATGCGCAGGAACATCTGCTGGTCGAGTGCGTTGTGGTGCGTGACGAACGGCTTCGCGTTCGCGCCGCCCGGGATCGGGTGCAGCATCGGCGTCTCCACCTCCATGAAGTGGTGCTCGACCATGAACTGCCGGATCGACGCCAGCGTCTTGCTGCGCGCCGCGAAGCGCGCCCGCGAGTCGGGGTCGGTGATCAGGTCGACGTAACGCTGGCGGTACTTCAGCTCCTGGTCGGCCATGCCGTGGAACTTGTCGGGCAGCGGACGCAGGCTCTTGGTCAGCAGCCGCAGCGCGCCGACGCGCACCGACAGCTCGCCGGTGCGGGTCCTGAACAGCGTGCCCTCGGCACCGAGGATGTCGCCCAGGTCCCAGTGCTTGAACGCGGCGTAGCTGTCCTCGCCCAGCGCGTCGCGGGTGACGAAGAGCTGGATCTGGCCCGACGAGTCCTGCAGCGTGCCGAAGCTGGCCTTGCCCATCACGCGCTTGAGCATCAGCCGGCCGGCGACGACCACGTGAACGGCCAGCGGCTCCAGTTCCTCGTTCGGCCGGTCGCCGTGCTGGCGCTGCAGATCGGCGGCGTGGTGCTTCGGCTTGAAGTCGTTCGGGAACGCGATGCCTTGCCGGCGAATGGCGGCCAGCTTCTCGCGGCGCTCGGTGATCAACTGGTTCTCGTCGGTCATGGGGGGCTTTCGGTGAGGCGGCAATTTTAGGGGCGCGCCGCGCGTCGGGCCGGGCAGGCGCCCGCAGCGGCACGCCGGCTCGATAGAATCGCGCCCACGCTTTGCTGCCCACTTGCGCATGACATTCACTCCGGTAGATTCGGGCCACGCTGGCCTGGTGACGCGCGCACGCCCGGCCGAATCCGGCAACAGCGTTCTGTGCCTGCGCATCCGCGGCCGACCTGTCGCGCCCCTCGACGGCGGCGCTGGCCCGCGCGGCGCCGCGTCATGAGCGCCGCCGGTTCGCATCGTCGGGATCAGCTGTATTTCCTCGGGCTGGCCGCGATCAACCGGCTGCACGGCCTGCTGCCGTTCGCGCTGCGGCCCTGGCTCTACCGGCTGTGCCGCTTCGCGATCGCGCCCGGCGCGACGCTGCAGGGCGGGGTGCGCTTCTTCCATGTCGGCCGCCTTGCCATCGGCGACGGCACGCTGGTGAACCGCGGCGTGTACCTGGACAACCGTGCCGGCATCTCGATCGGCCGGCAGGTCTCGATCGCGCACGATGCCCGCATCTACACGATGGGTCACGATGTGCACGATCCCGGCTTCGCGACCCGGGGCCGGCCGGTGCGCATCGACGATTACGCGGTCGTGTTCGCCGGAGCGATGATCATGCCGGGCGTGCATCTGGGCGAGGGCGCGGTCGTGATGGCCGGCGCCGTCGTCACGAAGAGCGTGCCGGCCTGGCGCATCGTCGGCGGCAACCCGGCGGTGGACATCGGCGAGCGCGAGTGCAAGGCGCCGAGCTATCGGCTGGACCGGCGCTTCTGGTTCGCGCACTGAGCGTACGCCCGTGACCGCGCGCGTGGCCGTCGTCGACCCGGGTTCCTTCATCCTGCCCTACGACCATCAACTGGTGAAGGCGCTGGCCGCACGTGGCGGCGTCGATTTCTACGGCTCGACCACGCGCTACAACGGCGGATTCCTCGACGCGATGCGGCAGTTGCCGGGCGTGGCCGTGCATGTGCGCGCGATCTCCGGCAGCGTCACGCCGCGCTGGCGCGGCGCGTGCGCGTATCTCGGCCTGCTCGGGCGGCTGCTGTGCAACGCGCGGCGCTACGCCACCGTCAACCTGCAGTTCAGCGCCTTCTGGCCCGCCGAGTGGGCGGTGATGTGGGTGCTGCGCCGCAAGTTCGTGTTCACGGTTCACAACGCGGTGCCTCATGGTTTCGGCCGGCTCCGGCACCGGCCGACGCTGTGGCTCGCGTCGCTCGCCCGCGCGCTGGTGTTCGTCAGCGAGGCCACGCGGGACGACTTCCTGCGCCGTTACGGAGAATCGTTCCGTGCGCGCGCGACCGTGCTGCCGCACGGGCTGCTGCCGGTGGCGCCGCAGTGCGATGCCGTCGACTACGGCGACGCGGCGCTGCCGCGCGCGCTGGTGTTCTGGAGCACCGTCAAGCCATACAAGGGTGTCGAGCTGTTCGCCGATCTGGCGCGCTGCGGCGCGATCCGCCGGCGCGGCTTGTCGCTGCGGGTCGAGGGCGCTTGGGCGAGCGAACTGCACGGCCTGCGCGACGAACTGATCGCGCTCGGCGTTGCTGTCCACGATCGCTACCTGAGCGAGCCGCAACTGCTGGCCCTGCTCGGCGAAGACGTGGTGTTCCTGCTGCCGTACCGCGAGGCTTCGCAATCGGGGGCGCTGTACGCGCTGCTGAACCACGGCCGCCTTTTCATCTGTGCCGACGTTGGCGACCTCGGTGCGTTCATGCGCCGCTTCGGCCTGGCCGGCCTGCTGCTGCGGGAGCGCAGCGCCGAGGCGGTGATCGAGTGCCTGGATCATCTGGCAGCCCATCGCGCCGCCATCAATGAGGCGCTGCGGCGCGCGCAGCAGGCGCTGCGATGGGACCGGCTGCTCGCCGAGGCCGGCCAGGCGTACCGCAGCGCATAGACTTCCGGCCATGAAGAGAATCGTCAAGGCGGCCCTCGGTCGCGCCGGCTGGGAGCTGGGTCGAAGCGCGGACCGCGAAGCGCAGGCGCTGGCCGACCTCACGCCGGCCGATCGCGAGATCGTGGCGCGCGTCGACCCCTTCACGATGACCAGCCTGGAGCGTCGTGCCAGCCTGCTGGGCGCGGTGGACCACCTCGTGAAGCACCGTGTTCCCGGCGACATCGTCGAGTGCGGCGTCTGGCGCGGCGGCAGCATGATGGCCGTGGCGCTGGCGCTGCTGGCGCGCGGCGACACGACGCGCCATCTGTACCTCTTCGACACCTTCGAGGGCATGAGCGAGCCGACCGCCGCGGACCGCAGCGTGAGCGGCGAATCGGCGCAGGCGCAACTCGACCGCACCCGGCGCGGCGAAGGCGTGTGGTGCGAGGCCGGTCTGGCCGACGTGCAGGCCAACCTGTGGTCCACCGGCTACCCGCGCGATCGCATCCACTTCGTCCAGGGCAAGGTCGAGGACACGATTCCCGCCACGCTGCCCCAGCGCATCGCGCTGCTGCGGCTGGACACCGACTGGTATGAATCGACGCGCCACGAACTCGCGCACCTGTATCCGCTGCTCTCGAAGCACGGCGTGCTGATCGTCGACGACTACGGCCACTGGCAGGGCGCGAAGCAGGCGGTCGACGAATACTTCGCCGACAGCGCCGAGCCGGTGTTCCTGCACCGCGTCGACTACACCGCCCGCCTGGTCGTGAAGCACGACGGCGCATGACCGCAGCGGCGACCCCACCGGGTGCGGCACCGCGGCTGCTGCACACGCTGCCGCAGGTGTATGCCGCAGCGGCAGTGCGGCTGCTGCTGCCGCTGCTGGTGCTGCCGCTCGTGGCGGCGCGGGTCGGGGCGGACGAGTTCGGCCGCCTGAGCTTCATCCTCGTCTGGGCGAGCCTGTTGTCGATGATCGTCGAAGGCGGTTTTCTCGCGGCGGCCACGCGCCTGGCCGTCACCGCCGCCGCGCCGCGGCGCTGGCAGATCGCGCAGCAGGTGTTCACCGCGCGCTGCGTGCTGTGCGTGCCGGCTGCCGTGCTGTCGGTGCTCGCGGTGCAGGTCGCGGGCCACTCCGCGCAGCCGTGGATCGACACGCTGTGCATCGCTGCGCTGGCCTGTGCGCTCGGCTGGCCGGCGACCTGGTACCTGCAGGCCACGCAGCAACTCGACCGGTGGGCACGCGTCGAGCTCGCGGTCTACCTCGGGATGCTGGCCGGGTGCTGGGCCTTCGCGCGCAGCGTGCCGGCATATGTGGCGCTGCAACTGACGGCGGCGTCGCTGCTGGCGTGGTTGGGCTGGCGCCGGGTGCGACTCGACTTCGCGGGCGCGGGCCGGCCGCCGCTGTGGGACCGATCCGAACTCGGCGACGGCTTGCGGCTCGGCTGGACCATGATGCCGGTGGCCATCGCCGGGGCGGCGTATTCGTTCGCGCTGCCGGCCGCCGCCTCGCTGCAGATGGCGCGCAGCGAGCTGGGCACCTACTTCATGGCCGACCGCATCGTGCGCGCGGTGCTGAATGCCGCGGAGCCGGTGTTCGCGGTCGTGTACCCGCGCATCGTCACGCGCTTTGCGGCCGGCGCGCGCGCCGCCTTCCGGTATGCCGGCGCGTGGGCGATCGCCGGGGCGATCGCGGGCGCAGCGCTGCTCGCCGCCGGCCATCTCGCCTGGCCCGCGGTCGAGCCGCTGATCGTGCCGCGCGCAGGCGGTCTCGACGCGGCCGGCGTGCGCGCCACGCTGTCGATCCTGGGCGGCCTGCTGCCCCTGTTGCTGGGCTGGAAGTTCATCGGCTACTGGATGCTGGGCAGCGGGCGCTTCGACACGGCCTACCGCACGTGCGTGATCGTCGGCGGCGTCGTCGGCGTGCTCGCGGCAGCCACCGTCGGCGGCGCCGCCGGAGCGACGGGCCTGGCGTGGACGGCGCTGGGCGCCGAGGCGGTCGTCATCGCCGTGGCCGTGGCCGGCGTGCTGCTCGCGCGGCACGGGCGCGCGCGGGGCTGACCGGAGGGATCGCGGTGGGCATCGACCTCCACAACCTCAACCTGCTCGCGCACGCCCAGGATCTGGGGGTGCGCTTCGACCGCACGCTCGCCATCGGCCGGCAGGCGCTGTTCATCGAGGACTTCGAACTCGAACGGCATCGGCGCCTGCGCGGCCTGGCGCCGCTGGCCGAACCCGCCCTCGTGCCGGGGCGGCCGCGCTACTTCGAGCCGCTCATGACGCAATGGCTGGGGGCCGGCGTCGCCGATGCGGTCGACGCCTCGCCGTACGAGAACGCGCGGCTGATCCACGACATGAACCTGCCGTGGCCGGCCGACAGCGTCGAGCGCGCGAGCTTCGATGCGGTGCTGGACTTCGGCTGCCTGGAGCATGTCTTCAACTTCCCGGTGGCCTGGCGCAACTGCGTCGACCTGTGCCGTGTCGGCGGCCACGTGCTGCACGCGCTGCCGGCCAACAACCTCTCGGGCCACGGCTTCTACCAGTTCTCGCCCGAGCTGTTCTTCAATCTCTACCAGCCGGGCAACGGCTTCGAGCTGCGCGGCCTGTATTTTGCGATCAAGGCCGATGCGCGCCATTGGTGGAAGGTGGCCAACCCGCTGGACCTGAAGCGGCGCGTCAATCTGTGCAACAGCCACGAGGTCTACATGCTGGTGATCGCACGCAAGCTGCGCGATCCGGGGCTCCTGCCGGCACCCCAGCAGTCGGACTATGCACAGGACGAGTGGCTGCGCGCGCCCGCGTCTGCCGCGACACCCGCTGCGTCGGGCAGACGCCGGATGCTCGTGCGCCGGCTCGCCCGCTGGGGCCTGGTGGACGCGCTGCGCGCCGGCCGCGAGCGCTGGCGTGCCGTGCGACACAGCGCCCTGGCGCTGCCCGCGCCCGACTACCAGCGCGTGGACGTGGCGGCGCTGATCGACACCGCCCGGCGGCGATGAGCCGAGCGCTGCGCGTGCTGCTGCTGTGCGATCGCCTCGACATCGCGGGCGGGGTCGAGCGCTTCGTCTGCGCGCTCGCCAACCACCTCGTCACCGAGGGCATGGACGCGGCGGTGGGCAGCGTGGACACGCCGCGCGCCGACATCCGCTATCCGTTGCATGCGTCGGTGCGGGTGCTGTCGGGCGCGTCGCGTCGCCTCGATCTGCGCGCCAGCGACGGCGGCGGCGGGCGCGCCGCGCGCGCATGGCGGCTTGCCCGAGCGCAGTGGCGGGTCGGTCGGGCCCTGTCGCAGATGATCCGGTCGGATCGGCCGGACGTGGTCGTGCTGAACGGCCTGACGACGGCCTGTTCGGTGCTCGCGCTCGATCGCCGCGACGCTGCCCGCACCATCTGCTGCGACCACAACCATTTCACGGCGCGCTCGGGGCCGTGGCAGTGGCTGCGGCGATGGCTTTACCCGAAGGTGGCGGCCGTGGTGAGCCTGACCGAGGCCGACGCGCCCCGGTTCCGCGCGCTGAACGCGCACACCCGGGTGATCTACAACGCCTCGACGCTGCAGGCGGATGCGCCCGCGCTGCCGGGGAACGCGCTCGCGCTCGCGGTCGGTCGGCACGTGGCGCAGAAGGGTTTCGACCTGCTGGTGCAGGCGTGGGCCGTCGTCGCGCGGGCCCTGCCGCAGGCGCGCCTGCGCGTGATCGGCGACGGCCCGCTACGGGCCGGGCACGAGCGGCTCGCGCGGGCACTCGGCGTGGCCGCGAGCATCGAGTGGGCGAACCCGACAGCGCAGATCGAGCCGCACTACCGCGAGGCCTGCGTGTTCGTGCTGCCTTCGCGCTACGAAGGCATGCCGCTGGCGCTGCTCGAAGCGCAGGCGCTCGGGGTGCCGGCGGTGGCCTTCGACTGCCCGACCGGGCCGGCCGAGATCGTCACCGACCGGACCGGTCGGCTGGTCCGTGCGGGCGACATCGATGCGTTGGCTGCCGCGCTGATCGAGTTGCTGTCGTCACCGGCCACGCGCGAGCGCATGGCCTTCGCCGCGATCGAGCGCAGCCGCGAGGTCTTCGGCGCCCAGCAGCACGAGGGGCGCTGGACGGCGCTGGTGCGCGATGTCGGGGCGCGGCCCGCGGCGGGAGCCGCGGCATGAATGCCGCCGCGCCGGCCGCCGCGAAACAGGTGTCCATCATCGTGCCGTGCCGCAACGAGCGGTCCTACATCGAGGGCTTCTGTGCGGGCGTGCTGCGCCAGCAACTCGCGCCGGGTTGGCGCTGGCAACTCGTCGTGGCCGACGGCCAGAGCGACGATGGCACGCGCGAGCTGCTGCAGGCCCTGTCCGCCGCCGACCCGCGCATCGAATGGGTCGACAACCCCGCGCGCATCGTCTCCACCGGCCTGAATGCCGCGCTGGAGCGCGCGACCGGCGAGGTCGTCGTGCGCATGGACGTGCACAGCGAGTACGCCGACGACTACGTGGCGCAGTGCGTCGCGGTGCTCGCCGAGACCGGCGCCGACAACGTCGGCGGCCCGTGGCGTGCGGTGCCGGATCCCGGGGGCGGCCCGCTGCAGCAGGCGGTGGCCGCCGCGTTCCAGTCGCGCTGGGTGGCGGGCGGCGCGCGGTCGCGGCGCCTGGACCACGACGGCTGGGTCGACACGGTCTACCTCGGCGCCTGGCCGCGCCGGACCTTCGAGCGCTTCGGCAGCTTCGATGAAACCCTGGTGCGCAACCAGGACGACGAGCACAACCTGCGCATCGCCAGGGGCGGCGGGCGCGTCTGGCAGTCGTCCCGGATCCGCAGCGTGTACCGGCCGCGCGCCGCTCTGTCGCAGGTGTTCCGCCAGTACCTGCAATACGGCTACTGGAAGCCGTTCGTGATGAAGAAGCACGGCCAGCCGGCCTCGGCGCGGCACGCGGTGCCCGGTGTGTTCGTCGCGGCGCTGGCGCTGGCGGCGCTGCTCGCGCTGAGCGGACTGGCCGCCTGGCCGCTGCTCGCGCTGCTCGCCGCCTACGCGCTCGCGGTGGCGCTGCTGACGGCCGACGTCGCCGCGTCGCAGAGGCTCGCGGGGCTGGTGCTGCTGCGGGTGCCGGCGGTGATCGCCGCGTACCACCTCGGCTACGGCATCGGCTCGATCTTCGGCGCCTGGGACGCGTGGCGCCACGGGCGTGGCCGCGAACGCTTCGCGACGTTGACGCGGTGAGGCGATGGCGATGACGGATCCCCGCGACGAATCGGCCCGCGACGGGACCGGCGACTCCACCGAGCCGCAGGCCGTGCGCGAGCGCTATGCGCGCCGCGTGCCGGCCGACCCCCGCTACAGCCTGCTGAACTGCGCGGCGCTGTGTGCGTTCCAGGAGCGGCAGCGCGCGCTGCTGGCCCGGTTCGGCGCGCTCGGCGGAGCCGATCTCTCGGCGCTGCGACTGCTCGAGGTCGGCTGCGGCAGCGGCGGCAACCTCGTCGAGTGCCTGCTGGCCGGGTTCGCGCCGGAGCATCTGGCCGGCATCGAGCTGCTGGCCGAGCGCCACCGCGCCGCGCGGGCCCGGCTGCCCGAGGCCGTGACCTTGCTCGAGGGCGATGCCGTCGCGCTGCTGCCGGCGCTGCCGGCGGCCGACATCGTGTTCGTCTCCACCGTCTTCTCGTCCCTGCTCGACGACGCCTTCCAGCAGCGCCTGGCCGACGCGATGTGGGCGGCGGTCAAGCCTGGCGGCGGCGTGCTCTGGTACGACTTCACGCTGAACAACCCGCGCAACCCCGATGTGCGCGGCGTGCCTTTGCGCCGGGTGCGTGAGCTGTTTCCGCAGGGCGAGGTCCGGGCGCGGCGCATCACGCTGGCGCCGCCGCTGGCGCGCGCGGTCTGTCGTGTGCACCCGTCGCTCTACACACTGTTCAACGCGTTTCCGCTGCTGCGCACCCACGTTCTCGCGTGGATCGCCAGGGGCGCGGAAGCCGTACAGAAATCTGTATAAAATCGCGGCATGAAGACGACGCTGAATCTCGACGACGAGTTGCTGGCGCAGGCCAAGGCGCGCGCCGCGCTGGAGCGCAAGTCGCTGACGCGCCTGATCGAGGAGGGCTTGAGCCTGCGGCTGAGGTCGGGCGCCGGCCGGGCGCGCGGCAAGGCGGCCGCCGGTCTGCCGGTATTCGCCCGAGGCACCGGCTTGCGGGCCGGCATCGATCCCGCCAGCAACCGGGCCATGTTCGACGCCGCCGATGCTGACGCCTGACGTCAACGTGTTGGTCGCGGCGTACCGCCGGGATCATCCGCACCATCGCGTGGCGCGGTCGTGGCTTCAAGGCCAGGTCAAGGCGCTGGCCACAGGCTCGCGCCTGCTGCTCCTGCCGATGGTGTGCGTGTCTTTCGTGCGCCTCGTGACCCATCGCCGCGTGTTCGAGATTCCCGCCACCGCCAGGGAGGCCCTGGCGTTCCTGGAGGCGCTGATGGCCCGCCCCGGCTGCGACATGCAGCCGGTGGGTCGCGAGTGGGCGGCGTTCGCCGCGCTTTGCGCCGGCAAGGCGCTCGCCGCCAACCTCGTGCAGGACGCCTGGATCGCCGCCGCGGCACGCGCCGCCGGTGCGACCCTCGTGACCTTCGACCGCGATTTCGAGGCGCTGCTCGACGCCCATGATCTGGTGCTGCTTGCGCCGCCGGCAAGAGGCTGAGCCGCCGCTGCGCCTGATCTCATGAACCAGCCGTTCCTGCCCTTCGCGCTGCCCGAGATCGGCGAAGACGAGATCGCCGAGGTCGTCGACACGCTGCGCTCGGGCTGGGTCACGACCGGGCCGAAGGCGAAGCGGTTCGAGGACGATTTCGGCGCCTTCCTCGGCGCGTCTTCGGGCGCTGCGGGGCTGCACTGCATGGCGGTCAACTCGGCCACCGCCGGGCTGCATCTCGCGCTCGAGGCGCTCGGTATCGGCCCCGGCGACGAGGTCGTCACGACGACCCACACCTTCACCGCGACCGCCGAGGTCGTGCGCTACCTCGGCGCCGACGTGGTGCTGGTCGACATCGACCCGGCGACGCTGTGCATCGCCCCGGCGCTGGTCGAGGCGGCGATCACGCCGCGCACGAAGGCGATCCTGCCGGTCCACTACGGCGGCCTGGCCGCCGACATGCCCGCGCTGCTCGCGATCGCGCAGCGCCACGGGCTGAAGGTGGTCGAGGACGCGGCGCATGCGCTGCCGACGACCTGCGGCGGCGCGCTCGTCGGCACGCTCGCGTCGGAGGCGACCGTGTTCAGCTTCTACGCCAACAAGACCATCACGACCGGCGAGGGCGGCATGGTCGTGACGCGCGACGCGGCGCTCGCGAAACGCATCAGGACGATGCGCCTGCACGGCATGAGCCGCGATGCGTTCGACCGCTTCACCGCCAAGGTGCCGAGCTGGTACTACGAGATCGTGGCACCCGGCTTCAAGTACAACCTGACCGACATCGCGGCGGCACTGGGGCTGCACCAGCTGAAGCGGGCGCGCGCCTTCCACGCGCGCCGCGCCGCGATCGCGCAGGCCTACACCGGGGGGTTCGCCGGGCTGCCGGTGATCACGCCGCCCGGGCCGCGGGCCGGCGATCTGCACGCGTGGCACCTGTATCCGCTGCGCCTGGGCGACGCCGCGCCGATCGGCCGCGATGCCCTGATCGAGCGGTTGTTCGCCGCCGGCATCGGCTGCAGCGTGCACTACATCCCGCTGCACCTGCAGCCCTACTGGCGCGACCGCTACGCGCTGCGCGCCGCGGCGTTCCCGCACAGCCAGCACGCCTACGAGCGCATGCTCAGCCTGCCGGTGTACCCCCGCATGACCGACGCCGACGTGCAGCGTGTGGTCGATGCGGTGCGGCGCGCGCTGCGTTGACGCGCCGCGCCGGGTGCGATCGATGGCCAAGCGCCTGTTCGACCTGATTGGCGCCGGCGCCGGGCTGCTGCTGCTCATGCCGCTGCTGCTCGGCATCGCGCTGTGGATCAAGCTCGATTCGCGCGGGCCGGTGTTCTTCCGGCAGCAGCGCGTCGGGCGCCACGGCGTGCTGTTTCGCATCCACAAGTTCCGCAGCATGCGCGCGGACGCGCCGGCGCTCGGCCCGCAGCTCACCGTCGGGGCCGACCCGCGCATCACGCGCGCCGGCCGCATCCTGCGGGCAGCCAAGCTCGACGAACTGCCGCAGCTGCTGGACGTGCTCGCCGGCACGATGAGCCTGGTCGGCCCGCGCCCGGAAGTGCCGCGCTATGTCGCGCTGTACCCGCCCGCGCTGCGCGACAAGGTGCTGTCGGTGCGCCCCGGCCTGACCGACCCGGCCTCGATCGCCTACCGCGACGAGAGCGCCCTGCTCGCGCGCGCCGCCGACCCGGAGCGGGTCTATGTCGAGCAGATCATGCCGGCGAAGCTGCGGCATGCGGCGGAGTATGTCGACCGCGCGACGCTGTGCACCGATTTGCGCCTGATCGGGTCGACGCTCAGGGCACTGATGGGCCGAAGTGGGAGCCGTCAGCCGGCTCCGCCTCGGCGAGACGACTATACTGGTTAAGGTATATGCAGGCATGTCGGGTTCACGCGAACGGCTCCTGGTTTGGCTGGGTGGCAGCAAGAGAGACCTGATGTCGCTTCCGGTCGACGTGCGCAAGTTTTTCGGACATGCGCTGGACCTGGCCCAGCGCGGGGAGCAGCACGGCGCAGCCAAGGTTCTCAAGGGCTTCGGTGGCGCGGGCGTGCTGGAAGTGGTCGAGGATGACGCAGGTGGAACGTACCGGGCGGTCTACACCGTGAGGTTCGAGGAGGCGGTGTTCGTACTGCACGCGTTCCAGAAGAAGAGCAGGAGCGGCATCGCCACGCCCAAGGGTGACATCGAGATCATTCGCAGCCGGCTCAAGGTGGCGGCCGTGATCGCACAGGAGCTTCGAGATGACAAAGCGAATCGTCAAGGGCGTTGAAGTCGAGATCGGCTCCGGCAATGTCTTTGCCGATCTGGGCCTGCCCGGTGCCGACAAGCTCAAGATCAAGTCCGGCCTGGTGGTCGAGATCGCCAAGGCCGTCCGGCAACTCGGCCTCACCCAGGAGGCCGCAGCGCGGCGCATGGGGCTCACCCAGCCCAAGGTCTCCGATCTGCTGCGCGGGGAGTTCTCGAACTTCTCCGAGCGCAAGTTGATGGATTGCCTGAACCGGCTGGGGTACGACATCGAAATTCGCGTGAAGCGAGCGAGCGATCCGATCGGCCATCTGATGTTGGCGGTGGCTTGATTCCCCGCGTGCGCAGCACGAAGGTACACGAGTGAGCCCGCCGGGCTTGTGGCACCGCCTCGACCGCGCGCTCGCACGCGTGCGGGTGCATCGCCGGCCGCTCTCGCTGCTGATCGACGGCCTGGTGATCGCGCTGTGCTGGAACGCGACCTACCTGTTCCGCCTCGGCTTCGAGCGCTGGCTGCATGCGCGGCCGGGCTACGACGGGTGGGTGATGCTGGGCGTCGTCGGCGTCTACCTGGGCGTGTTCGTGCTCGCGGGCATCCCGCGCGGGATGTGGCGCTTCTCGGGTTTCGGCGAGATCAGGCGGCTGACCCTGGCCTGCCTGGCCGCCGGCATGCTAACGGCGGTCGTCGTGCTGATGGCGCAGCTCAACCAGGTGCCGCGCGCGGTGCTCGCGCTGCATCCGTTCGTCGCGCTGATCGGCCTGTGCATGGTGCGTGTGGGCTACCGCATGCTGTACGAGCACGCGCGCGCGCGCATCACGGGCAGCGACGCCGAGGTGCGCCGCGCGATCGTGATGGGCGCCGGCGAGGCCGCGACGCGGCTGCTCGCGACCATCCACCAGCAGGGCTGGACCGTGCTCGGCCTGCTCGACGACGACCCCGCCAAGCGAGGCGCGCGCATCGGCGCGGCGCCCGTGCTCGGCACGCTGGCCGACGTGGCCCGCCTCGACCTCCTGCCGGAGGCGACCCACATCATCGTCGCGCTGCCCGGCGCGACCGCCGCGCAGCGCCGCCGCGCGATCGAGCTCGCCGCCGCGACCGGGCTGCCGGTGCTGACCGTGCCGTCGGTCGGCGAGCTGCTGGACGGCAGCGCGCGCGTCGAACGCGTGCGCAGCATCGAGCCCGAGGACCTGCTGGGCCGCGAGCCGGTGCAGCTCGACGAGGGCGGCATCGCCGAACTGATCTCGGGCAAGACGGTGCTGGTGACCGGCGCCGGGGGGTCGATCGGCTCCGAGCTGTGCCGCCAGATCGCCCGCTACGGCCCCGCACGCATGGTGCTGTACGAACTGAGCGAGTTCGCGCTGTACCAGATCGAGCAGCAGCTCGGCGAACTGCACCCGCACCTGCCGCTGGTGCGGCTGATGGGCGACGTGAAGAACCTGCCGCACCTGCGCGCCACCTTCGCGGCGCACCGGCCGCAGTTGATCTTCCACGCCGCGGCGTTCAAGCACGTGCCGCTGATGGAGGACGAGAACGCCTGGGCCGCGCTGCAGAACAACACGCTGGGCACCTGGAATGCCGCCAGCGCGGCGGCCGAGGCCGGCGCCGAGCGCTTCGTGCTGATCTCCACCGACAAGGCGGTGAACCCGACCAACGTGATGGGTGCGAGCAAGCGCGCCGCCGAGATGGTGCTGTCGCACATGGCCACGCTCGGGCACGCCACCGTGTTCTCGGCGGTGCGCTTCGGCAACGTGCTCGGCTCCAGCGGCAGCGTGATCCCGAAGTTCAAGGAGCAGATCGCGAAGGGCGGGCCGGTGACGGTCACCCACCCGGACATCACGCGCTACTTCATGACCATCCCCGAGGCGGCGCGGCTGGTGCTGCAGGCCGCGGCGCTGGCCGAGAGCGGGCAGGTCTATGTGCTGGACATGGGCGAGCCGGTGAAGATCGTCGACCTGGCACGCGACATGATCCGGATGTCGGGCCACGCGCTGGGCGAGATCGCCATCACCTTCTCCGGCCTGCGGCCCGGCGAGAAGCTGTACGAGGAACTGCTGGCGGACGCGGACCGCACGCTGCCCACGGTGCACCCGCGCCTGCGCATCGCCGTGCTGCACACGATCGAGACCGGGCGCCTGATCGCGGAACTGGGATCGGGCCTGGACGCCTGCGGCCCCGGTGCGACGGACGACGCGGTGCGGCGATGGTTGCACCGGCACGTGCCGGAGTACCGGCCGGGCTGACAGTCGATGGCCGGTCCCACGGATCCGCCAGCAACGCAAGAACCCCCGGCAGCAGCCTGTCGGCCACCGTGTGCCGAAGTCGCCCGAAGCGCGCCACGGACGCGTCCGTGCGCCCGGATTCGGCGGTCCGCCGACGCGAGCAACATACCGGCACGTTCACATCGCCTGCGCGTGTTTGCATCCCACCTGTCTGGAATGCGCATATCGGCGCATGTGTCGAACGTTGGCGCGAGATCGGATCGGCGGGACACTCTGCCCGCTCATGTCCCCCGGCGCCGGCCTGCGGCCGGCACCTCCTCCTTGACTGGGGTACATCTCTCGGTCGTACTCCCAGGGCTCTATCCGATTCTCTTTGGGCGGCACGGCGGGAATGAAGCCCAGATCGAGCGCCGGGCTGCCGCGTATCGTTGCCTTCGTCGGCGCGATCCATGAGCAGGTGCAGCGGTCGATCGGGCGGCGCATCGTTGCAAGTGCCGTCCATGCCGGGAAATTCAGGCCGCCCATATCGGCACCGCCATCACCCGCGAGCGGGGACAATAGGGGTCCCTGCATGGGGGACAGCACGGGAGGCAAGGATGAGGTCAGTTCGATTTAGGCCAACCGCGGCGCAGCCCTATCAATTGTCCATTTCACGTTGGGCCTTTAAAAGCAGGAGAGTGACGCCTTGAACAAAATATATGTTCCTGCATCAAGTGCAGAAGATTGGAAGCAATTCCTCGCAGAGCCAGTCAAGCATTGGCGTCAAGGCTACTCAGCCCGCACTCTCGCCTACTCGTGGCAAGAGGCTGGCGGCTTTCCCACTGAGGTTGCATCAGTTCTGGCATCGCAATTTCCAGCAACAGAGCTTCTGCTGGCCCTGCCAGAGCACAAAGTCCCATTGCCGGGCGGCTCGCGTTCCTCCCAAAACGACATCTGGGTTCTTGCCCGCTCTGAGGGCAAACTCATGTCCATCGCGGTAGAGGGCAAGGTCGCGGAGACATTTGGTCCCACCGTCCAGGAATGGCAAGCAGAGGCCAGCCCTGGCAAGTCAGAGCGGCTGGCGTATCTGCTCAATTTGCTTGGCCTGTCCACGGTTCCGGAAACCACTCGGTATCAGCTTCTGCATCGTACGGCTTCGGCCATCATCGAGGCTCAACGCTTCAACGCAGCCCATGCGGTCATGCTGGTGCACTCGTTCAGTCAATCCAACGAGTGGTTCCGAGATTACGCGGCGTTTGTTTCGCTCATGGGCGGCAGCGCAACAGAAAACGGCGTCGTGTCGGTTGGCGCTCGTTCCGGTGTACCTCTTTATCTGGCTTGGGTGCGCGGCAATGCTCAATACCTTTCCAGGTAGCGCGGCAAGGCCCAACAATGCGCTCCAGCCGACCGTTTTGCCTTCGCTTCGCTACGGCAAAACGGCGGCTGAGCTAGGGCGTTAGAGAGCACTCGATGCACCCCAGCGCGATGCTGCTTGCACTGTCTCTGGCCTACTCGACCGCACAGGCGGAGCCGGCCGAAACTTGTGAAATCGATCTTGGAGGCCCCACGCTACAAGCCTACTTTTGTGCCGAGCGGCAAGCGAAAGAGGCGTCTGAGCGACTGAGTTCCGAACTTGCGGCAACGCTCGCCGCGCTGCCAGTCAGGCTGGAACAGGGTGGGCCGGCCGTCACAAGGAGCGCCTTGCGGAACGCCCAGACCAAATGGCTCGCACACATCAACGCCCATTGCCGGTTCAACGCGCAGGTTGCGGGCGAACCAGGCGACTGGCACATCCGCGAAATTTCCGTTTCTGCGTGTATGTCGCGGGAAATGCGCGTACGCGCAAATCAGTTAGCAGTTTGGCGAGGGTGCTTTACCGAAGGCGGTGGTCAATGCATGCCTTAGCTAGCGTGCTCTCTCTTAAGAAACTCCTTTCAAGCGATTGATCTGCAATGGGTTTTTCAAGCCGGTTGTGCAATGGGGACCATCTGCATGCCGAGCTTGGCGGCGCGCTGGGACAGGGCACGCAGCACGCGTTCGCGGTAGCGCTCCTCGTAGTAGTCCTCTTAAGAAACTCCTTTCAAGCGATTGATCTGCAATGGGTTTTTCAAGCCGGTTGTGCAATGGGGACCATCTGCATGCCGAGCTTGGCGGCGCGCTGGGACAGGGCACGCAGCACGCGTTCGCGGTAGCGCTCCTCGTAGTAGTCCTGACCCTGGTCGGTGTACTCCTGGCCCTTGGTCAGCATCGTGTAGATCAGGCGCGCCAGCTTGTGGGCCGCGGCGGTGACGGCCTTGGGCTTGTCCATGCGTGAGCACATCCTGCGGAAGTACGCGCCCAGGGCCGACTTGCTGCTGCGCAGCGCCGCGGCGGCCAGGCGCAGTGCCTGCGCGGCCCGGTTGACGACTCGCTTGGTCTTGCCGCTCATCACCTTGCCGCCGGTGATCTTGGTGCCCGGGCACAGGCCCAGCCAGCACGTGAAGTGCTTGATCGTGGGGAAGCGCGACATGTCCGTGCCGACCTCGGAGACGACGGCCAGTGCGGTGGTCACGTCCACGCCGTCGATGCGCGTGAGGTCCACGCCGCACATCCTGAACAACTGCGTGCGCAGGTCGAACTTGGGCGCATTGCGGGCGCGGCCGCGCTTCTTGCCCTTGGCGGGGTCGGCGTCGTGAACTTGCAGGCGCTGCAACTGCAGTTCGATCTCGGTGTCGCACTCGGCCAGCTGCGTGCCCACGAAGTCGAACGCATCCAGCGCCTGCTCGAGCGCGAACAGGTGCTCGGCGCGCCAGTTGCCCTGCAGGCTCTTGGCGATCTCATCGACGCTGGCGCGCACGCGCACGTTCTTCATCGCGCCCAGCACCTGGCCGTCACGCTCACCGGCGACGATGGCGCGCAGGATCTTCTGGCCGCTCTCGCCGACGATGTCGGACAGGACGTTGGCGAGCTGGACGTTCATCTGCGTGAGCGCCTTTTGCATGTGCTGCACATGCCGGCCCTGGCTGCGCAGCAGCATGCCGCGCTGGCGGTACAGCGCACGCAACACGCAGACCTGCTCGACAGGGCGGAACGCCCCGCGCAGCAGGCCGTAGGTCATGAGCTGCTGCAGCCACTGGCAGTCGAGCACGTCGGACTTGCGACCCGAGACGTTCTTGACGTGCCGCGCGTTGACCAGCAACACGGTGAAGCCGCGCGACTCCAGCAGCTCGAACAGAGGGATCCAGTACACGCCCGTGGATTCCATCGCGACGGTGTCGACCCGGCAGGCCTGAAGCCAATCGGCCAGGGCGTTGAGGTCGACCGTGAAGCTGGAGAATTCGCGCACCGGCTCGTCGTCGCGGTCCGGCGGCACGGCCACGAAGTGGGACGCGCTGCCGATGTCGATGCCGGCGGCGTTGGGGTGGGTGATCGTCAGCGCCGCGGCTACCTCCTCGCTCCGCTTAGCTCGAACGTTCGGCGTCATAGGCTTGCTTGCCGCGCTCTGTTTGACAGAGCTCTTTACTGTAGCTACAGTAAAGCATGCGAATCGAGTTCGATCCAGCCAAAGACTCGGGAAACCAAGCAAAGCACGGGGTTTCGCTGGCATTGGCAGGCGAACTCGATTGGGAAGCTGCGCTTGTCTGGGTTGACGATCGCTTCGAGTACGCAGAGCTGCGAATGATCGCACTCGCTCCGAAGACCAATGTCCTCTACTAGGTAGCCTTTGTTGACCGTGGCACAACGCGAAGGATCATCAGCCTACGCCGAGCCAACCGCCGAGAGGTGAAGCACTATGTCGAAAGCAACTAAGCGTCCTGTCATCGCAGTGCCGACTGCAGCGGAAGACCGAGCCATCACAGCAGCGGCCAAAGCCGATCCAGATGCGCAGCCGCTGACGGCGAAGCAACTGAAGGCAATGGTTCCGCTGCGAACGCTTCGTGGCCGCCCCAAGTCTGAAAATCCGAAGCTGTTGGTGTCAGTTCGCTACAGCCAGGAGGTTCTCGCTTACTTCAAATCCACGGGTGAAGGTTGGCAGTCGCGGATGGATGGCGTGCTACGTGAGTACGTCACCCGCCAGGCTCGCAGAGCGCAACGATGACGCCGAACCCTTCCATCGAGGGGACGGTCTAAAGGCCGCCCCTCATGTCAAACTACAAGGGCTTCCCCATCTGTCAAGCAAAACCTGGCCTTGATGGATCGCTGCGCGATCCATCAAGGAAGGTCGGTCGTCGGACCGCCACCCAGGTATCGAAGGCGTCGAGCAGCGAGCAAGGTGCGGACTGGAGAAACTACAACCGGTCATCGTGCAGCTTCGATTGCTGCGGACCCTGATGAAAGACGCGCGTGGGGGACCCATTCGTTAGCCGAGTTTGCCGCGCCGTTGCCGGCGCGCCAGAGGTAGCTCATCAAGCGTCCCTCTCTTTGGTGTGTGGGTCGTAGGTAACCCGTTGTACTTGGAAAGCTGATGCACCATTGCCCAACCCGGCGCTCGACACGGACGCTGCGCGATAGAGCCGCGCAGCGCCGGTTAGCTCTACGTTCGGCCCCATAGACGAGACGGTCTTGTATTGCTACAGTGCAATACATGGACGCCGTCCTCCTCGCCCGTGCCAAGGAAATCCGCGACGACGGCTCCATCGTGGAGATCGTCGTCTGGGAGCTTCCCGAGCCGCTGCCTCCGAGCCAGCATCGCTACAAGTACCGCTTGTACTTCGGTGTCGCTGGCGTCAGTCGAGTTCGCTACGACAACGAACGAGGCAAAGGCGACCATCGGCGCGTCGGAGACCGAGAGGAAGACTATCTGTTCACATCCGTCGAACAACTGCTCGCGGACTTCCAGTCCGATGTCGAGCGCTGGGAGTAGTCATGAAGGCGATCATCGAAGTGTCTGGCAAGGGGTCGGTCTTCAAGGCAGCGGCTGCGCAGGTGTCGGGCGCACGCAAGGGGCGAGCTACGGACTTCCACCTCAGCTTTGAGTCAGCACGGTCGCTGTTCTCGGAGCTGACGCCAGCACGCCTGGATCTTCTGGACACCCTTCGCAGAGTCGGACCTTGCAGCGTCTACGCGCTTGCAAAGGCAGCGGAGCGGAACTACTCCAACGTACACACGGACGTGGCGCGCATGGAAGAGCTGGGGCTCATCGAGCGCTCTGAGAGTAGCGAAGTCCTGGTCCCCTACGAATCGGTCGAGATCGTGCTGCCACTGGCTCGTGCCGTCGCGTAGCGCGATGGGGCCGAACCCTTCGCTCGAGCGGACGCCGCTCAGCGCAAAGGTTAGGCTGCACAAACGCCACCTCCGCAGCTCGCAGCCCGAAATGCAAAGCCTCACTTGGTCGCCGAAAGAGAAGCAACTCGCCCGCGCAGTGTTCGAGCGCGCGGCCGAGGCCGAAGAGCAAGAATTGCTCGAGCACTTCAAGAACAAGGCTGCTGCACTGAAGAACCTGGAGGACTTATGGGCGCTACAGTTTGCGATTCGCGACTCGGAGCGCGAGTATCAACAGAAGTACGACTATCGTTACTCACAACTCATTGTCGTCTTTGGCCGTCTTGTGCGAGAAGGTCGAATATCAATTGACGCGCTCAACGGTCTCAGCGAGGAAAAGCTGAAGTACATTGAGCGCATCGCGTCGCTGTAAGGCACGCGTGGCACATCATGGCTCACAAACGCAAGGGTCAGCTCACAGTTTCGGGCGAGTGGGCGCGTCATCTGCGCCCATGGCATCGGCGAGAGTTCTGGAAGACTGAGCGTCAAGCTCAGAAGCGCTTGGCGCATGCGGAGGCCTATCCCATGAGAGCAGAAGACGTTGAACCTTCCGGCACCAAGCTCCTTGCAATCTTCACTACTACCGCCTCGCGCGATGAAGCTCGGAAGATTGCCCGAACCTTGGTCGAGCGCAAGCTCGTTGCCTGCGCCCAGATCTCGGAGGTCGAGAGCATCTTCTCGTGGAAAGGAGCCGTGCAGCAGGAGCGTGAGTTCCGCTTGCTGCTCAAGACCACCGAGCATCGGTACCAAGCGGTAGAGGCTGTCATCCGCGAGTTGCACTCCTATGAACTGCCAGCCATCTTCGCCGTGGAAGTCGAGCCGGCCTATGCGCCGTACGCCAACTGGGTTCACGAGAGTTCGTCAGCTCATGAAGCCCGCGACGACGCCTCATGCCAAGGACGCCGGGTGGCCGACGCGGCGAAGTCAAGGAGGAGGGGCGGGCGCAGCCCGGCCCGGGGGGCATGAGCGGAGTCGGCCACCCGGCGTCCTTGGCACGCGCCGACGTGGATGGGGAAGCACCGCAGCGAACCGAGACCCGTCGGTCGCTTCCCAGGCACGTTCGGAGCTTCCGGTTTCATCCTGGCGCGGAATCCGCCGGGAAGGCGTTGGAGGTGAGCCGGTTGCTTACGCCGGATCGGCCTACTGCCGCACGGCCAGACGCATCACGCTGGCGACGCTCGCGAACGCCGCGAACCCGACGCCCAGCCACAGCGCGTAGGCCGAGCCCTGCACGCCCGCGAGGCTGAAGCAGAACGCAGTCAGTGCCGCGCCGACCGCCTGGCCGAGCAGGCGCGACATCGCGATGGTGCCGCTGGCACCGCCCGCGCGCTGCGCCGGGGCGCTGGCCATCAGCGCGCGCAGGTTGGGCGACTGGAAGAAGCCGAAGCCGGCGCCGCAGATCGTCATGCGCACGCCGATCTCGAGCGTGCTCGGGTTCGGCGGCAGCATCGCGAGCGACGCCAGCCCTGCCGCCAGGATCGCCAGGCCGATGCCGCCGAGCAGGCCCGGCGGGTGCCGGTCGGCGAGCCGCCCGGCCAGCGGCGCGGCGAGCGCGACGACGATCGACCACGGCGACATCAGGAAGCCGGTGTCGACCTGGTCGCGATGCAGCACGCCCTGGAAGTAGAACGGCAGCGACACGAACGCCAGGCCTTGCGCCGCGAAGGTGCAGAACGAGGTCAGCGACGAGAGCGCGAACGCCGGCCGGCGGAACAGGTCGACCGGCAGGATCGGCACGCTGCTGCGGTGCTCGCGCCGGACCAGCAGCGTGCCGACCACCACCGCGACCGCCAGCGCGCCGCCCCACCACGCGAGCGGCTCGCGCTGCGCGGCAGCCCCGAGCGCGAAGATCAGCGCCGCGAAGGTCACGATGTTGAGCAGTGCGGCGACGCGGTCGAAGCGGTGGGTGCCGCGCGGTGACTGCGGCAGCGACGGCCAGGCGACCGCCAGCGCGGCCAGGCCCAGCGGCACGTTGATGCCGAACAGCCAGGGCCATTCGGCGACGCTGAGGATCAGCGAGGCCACGGTCGGCCCGATCGCGAAACTCGTGCCGACGACCAGCGCATTCAGCCCGACGCCGCGGCCGAGCCGCTGCGGCGGATAGATGAAGCGCAGCAGCGCCACGTTGACGCTCATCAGGCCGCTCGCGCCGATGCCCTGCAGCGCCCGCGCGCCGGCCAGCATCGGCAGCGAGTTGGCGAGCGCGCAGCCGAGCGACGCGAGGGTGAACAGGGCGAGGCCGGCGATGTAGATGCGGCGATGGCCGACGATCTCGCCCAAGGCCGCCAGCGGCAGCAGCGTCGCGACCATCGCGAGCTGGTACGCGTTGATGACCCAGACCGCGGCGGCCGGTGCCGCCCGCAGGTCGGACGCGATCGTGGGCAGCGCGGTGTTGGCGATCGCGGTGTCGAGCGAGGCGAGCGCGATCGGCACCATGATCGCCAGGATCGCGCGCCGCTTGCGCGCGGCGTCGGCGCAAGCCGTCTCCTCAGCGTGCATGCCGGGCGGTGACCGACCCCGCCACCCGGGCGCAGCGCAACGCTGCCCGGCAGGGCAGGCGCAGTGCGCAAGAGGGCGTTGCCTGACGGGGATGCACCATGGCTGGGGGCTCGCGACTCGAAGCGGGGATGATAAGACCGGTCCGGCACGAAGCGAGGCAGGCACCAGCGCGGTGCGCTTAAACTCCCGCACCGCGTTGCGCCTGTGTTCGCCGGGCGGTGCGGCCGGGCCGGGTTCGCCGAGACGCACGAGGCGGCATCGGCATTCTTCGAGGCTCCATGGAAACGTCCAAGTCGCACGCGCACTACCTCGATGCCCTTCTGACGCGGCACCTGACCGCCTTCCTCGGCGAGGCCGAGCCCGAGGTCATCGATCTGCTGCGTCGACACATGCAGTGGGTGGAACTGCCCGGCGGCCAGGTGCTGATGTCGCAGGGCGAACCGGGCGACGCGATGTACCTGACGGTCAGCGGCCGGCTGCGCACCTACATCGCCGACGAGGACGGCACGCAGCGCATGGTGCGCGAGATCGCGCGCGGCCAGGTCGTCGGCGAGATGAGCCTGTTCACCGACGAACCCCGCTCGGCCACGCTGGTGGCGATCCGCGACACGGTGCTGGTGCGCCTGGGCAAGGCCGAGTTCAAGCAGCTGCTGGCCGTCAGCGGCCAGCTGTCGATCGCGCTGACGCGCCAGATCATCCAGCGCCTGCAGTCCGAGGGTTCCCGGTCGGGGATGGACCGCCCCGTCGCCATCGGTCTGCTGCCCATCAGCGACGGCGTGGCGCTCACCGCCTTCGCGGAGGTTCTGGCCGCGCGCCTGCGGCAGATCGGCCGCGTTGCGGTGATCGACGCGCAGCGGCTGGATGCCGACCTGGCGGAGCCCGGCATCACCCATCGCGCGCAGGGCGATGCCGAGGCGAACCGCCGGATCGCGGTGCGGCTCGACGAGATCGAGGCCGCGCACGACTTCGTGCTGCTGCTCAGCGACACCACGCCCACCGCCTGGACCCACCGCTGCAGCCGCCATTGCGACGAGCTCTACCTGCTGGCCGATGCCGACCGGCCGGCCCGGCTGCACCCGATCGAGGACCAGTGCCTGGTGCGCCGCCCGGCACGCACCGACGCGGCCGAGATCCTGGTGCTGCTGCACCCGGCCGACCGGCGCTCGCCGCGCGGCACCGAGGCATGGCTGGCGCGCCGGGACGTGGCGGATCACCTGCACATCCGCCCGGCGCTGGAGCGCGACATCGGCCGCCTCGCCCGCCTGATCAGCCGCACCGGGGTCGGGCTGGTGCTCGCCGGGGGCGGCGCGCGCGGGCTGGCGCACCTCGGCGTCTACCGGGCGCTGCAGGAACGCGGCATCGAGATCGACGTGGTGGGCGGCACCAGCATCGGCGCGGTGATGGCGGCCTACGTGGCCGCCGACCAGCCGATCGGCGACATCACTGCCAACGCGCGCCAGGCATTCGCGACCAACCCGACCGGCGACTTCAACCTGATCCCGATGGTCTCGCTCATCAAGGGCCTGCGCCTGCGCCGCATCGTCGGCCAGGCCCTGCAGGCGCAGACCGGCTTCGAGGCGCGGGTCGAGGACCTGTGGAAGAGCTACTACTGCGTCGCCACCAACTACTCGCAGGCGCGCGAGCAGGTCGTGCGGCGAGGCCCGCTGCTGGACGCGCTGCTCGCCAGCAGCGCGATCCCCGGCGCGCTGCCGCCGCTGATCAGCGAGGGCGACCTGCTGTGCGACGGCGGCACCTTCAACAACTTCCCCGTGGACGTGATGCGCGGCATGCGCGGCGTGGGCCGCGTGATCGGCGTGGACCTGAGCTTTCGGAACCCGCTGCCGATTCCGCACGGCGAGGTGCCCGGCACCTGGGCACTGCTGCGCGACCGCCTGCGGCCGCGCCACCGGCGGCACTACAAGCTGCCGACGCTGCCGGCCTACCTGATGAACGTCACCGTGCTGTACAGCATGTCGCGCCAGCGCGCGTCGCGCAAGCTGACCGACGTCTACATGAACCCGCCGCTGCGCCGCGTCGGCATGCTGCAGTGGGAGCGCTTCGACCAGATCGTCGCGCAGGGGTATGCGCATGCGTGCGAGGTGCTGGATGGGGTGGGGTGCGAGGCGCCGGGGGCAGGGGTAGCCCGCAGCGCGGCCGGCCAGCCGTTTCGTCTTTAGAATCGTGCTCACGTCCAAACGGGGTCAGCCCATGAACGACCTCAAGCGCTTCTTCAGGCAACACCATGGCCGTCTGATTCACAAGTGGCTGCACTACTTTGAGATCTACGATCGGCACTTCGCGCGGTTTCGCGGTGGACCGGTCAACATCCTCGAGTTTGGCGTCTCGCAGGGCGGGTCGCTGCAGATGTGGCGCGACTATTTCGGGCAGCAGGCCCAGCTGTTCGGCGTCGACATCAACCCGAACTGCAAGCAGTTCGAGGAGGCCGGTGTTCGCATCTTCATCGGCGACCAGCAGGACCGTGCGTTTCTGCGGTCGCTCGCGCGTGCGCTGCCGCGCATCGACATCCTGATCGACGACGGCGGCCACACGATGAAGCAGCAGATTGCCACCTTCGAGGAGCTATTCCCCCTGATCGCGCCGAACGGCGTCTATTTGTGTGAGGATTTGCATACTTCGTATTGGCGACGCTGGGGTGGCGGCTACCGACGCCGCGGCACCTTCATCGAGTACAGCAAGCGCTTCATCGACGCGCTGAACGCCTGGCATTCGCGCCAGCCCGGGCGGCTGGCGGTGTCGGAGTTCACGCGCTCGGCGCATTCGCTGCACTACTACGACAGCGTGCTCGTGGTCGAGAAGCGTCCGATGACGGCGCCGGCCGACGAGCGCAAGGGTCAGGCCTTGTTTCCAGACCACGCTGAGCCAGCCCGTGTCGCCTGGCTCAGGCGGCTGTTCGGTCCAGGACGATGAGTGCATCGCGGCTGGCCAAGTTGACCCGCAACCTCCGGCGTGCTTTTCGCCGGCCGATCGCCGGCTATCGGGACTACCAGGCGGTGTTCGCCGGGAAGTCGGGCATCGAAATCGGCGGCCCAAGCAAGATATTTCGCCGCGACTTGCCGATCTATCGGGTCGTCAAATCACTGGACGGAGTGAACTTCAGTGCCTGGACGGTCTGGGAAGGTTCACTGACTAAAGGCCGCGTGTTCCGCTACACCAAGAGCCGAATCGGCCGACAGTTCATAGGCGAAGGCAGCGACCTGAAGATGGCGGTCGACGCCTGCTACGACTTCGTGATCTCCTGCAACAACCTCGAGCACATGGCCAACCCGTTGGCGGCGCTGATCGAGTGGCGCCGCGTGATCAAGCCCGGCGGGCACATCCTGCTGATCCTGCCCCGCAAGGAGAGCAACTTCGATCATCGCCGCAGTGTGACGCGTTTCGAGCACCTGCTCGACGATTGGCGCGCTGGGACCGACGAGCACGACCTGACGCACCTGCCCGAGATTCTCGAGCTTCACGATCGGTCGATGGACTCAGGGTCGGGTGACCTGGAGGCCTTTACCGCACGGTCGTTGAAGAACTTCGAGAATCGCTGCCTGCATCATCACGTGTTCGACACGGCACTGATCGCGCGGATGTTCGACCACGTCGACATGGACGTCGTGCTGGAGAACGCCATCCCCACCGACTACATCGTACTGGGCCGCAAGCGCTGAGCTACGCGTCCGGTGCCAGGCCGGCGAGCAATCGGTCGCGCTGTGTCGGTGCCAACTGATCAAGCACGCGCGTCTTGACGTACGGGAAACCTTGCTGGATCAACTCTGCCCAACGCAGCGATGTGTCGTCCGAACTCAGCGGGTCGCCGGACAGCGACGGGAACAACGCTTCGCAGTGCAGTCCATGGGCCGTGAGTTGGGCGGTCAGGCGCGCTTCGTAGACCTCGATGACCTGCGACTTTGCGGGCCAGTTCAGCACGCGAGAGAACAGGTTCTGCACCGCAGGGTGCCGCAGCGCCCTCGGGCCGAAGACGAGAAAGTAGCTCTGCAGATGCCGCGCCGGAGCGAGCGCCTCGGTCAGGCCGACCACGTCGGCCGAAGAGCGACGCACGCGCTCGATCAGCTGCGCGAAATCGGGCGCGTTCAGTGGACCGACGATGCTGTCATTGACGAGAAACAACCGGGTCCAGTGCGCGGTGGTCCCGCACAGCGCCAGCGCGTGCGCCCACGCCCCGAAATCCAGGCCGAGGTTCTGTCGTACCAGCACACCGCTGGCACGGTGGACCGTCTCGGTGTCGATCAAGAGGCTCGCCGGTTCGAGGTCGGTATTCAGGATCAGTACGACGCGGATACCGGCAGTGACCAAGTCGCGGACGTGGTTGACCACATGGGGCTTGATCTCGGGCTGGGCTGCATGGCTGACGAACAGACACACGTCGCCGGCAAGATCGTCGGTCGCGAGTGACTTGACGACGTGCAGCCGGGCCTGAGCGGCGGGACTTGCCACACCGTCGAGCGCGTCGATCAGTTCGGCGTGACGGCGCTGCAGGGATCGGTACTCGCGCCGCCGAACGTAGGGCAGTGCGGCCTTCACGCGGCAGCGCCAGGTGCGCAGGAGGTCAGAAAGCGGCGCCATCACCTTCACACAACGGGCTTGATGCAGGCGAATTCCCACAACAGGTGCGACAGGCGTCCAGCACGCTGCAGCCGCCAGCGCCTGAAGCGGCGACCGAGGCTGATCTCGACATCGGGCGCGAATGCCTCGGGGTGCATCGCCCACTCGTTGCGCAACTTCTCGAAGCCACCGACAAAGCCGTACAGGCGTGCGCCCGGATTCGCGCCGCAGAAGTATTCCCAGGTGCCGTGGCCGATGAAGTTCACGTGCGTCGGGTCTTGAAAGGCCTGCGCCCGCGGATACGCCGGCGTCACGGCGTAGAAGCGGCCGCCGGGCTTGAGAACCCGATGGATGTCGTTCATCAAGTCGATGAAAGGAAGACGCGTGCCGCGGCCATCGGGTGTTCCCAGGACGCGCGGAATGTGCTCGAGGAAGTCGAAGGCCGAAACCGAGTCGAAGCTCGAGTCTGGGTGCGGGATCGGCTCGACACTCAGGTTGGCGCGCCGAAACCGCTGTGGGTCCAGGTCTTCGGGCAGGGCAAGATCGACGGCATGCGCCTCGTCGCGGCCGTACGGGTTGCGGGGGCAGGGGCCGCAGCCCAGGTCGAGGTGGCGCGTGACCATCCCGTCAGCGGCACTCGATGCCATCTTTGCGGTGCACCATGTGCAGCGTCAGGCCGGTACGCGCGCGTTCCTCGTCGACCCAGCGCCGCGTCTGCGCCTTGCGCGCGAACTTGGCCTTTTGGCGGCCCCACCAATCGAGGCCGATCTTGGCGTAGAAATAACGGTGGTCGCCGAACTCGGACACGCCTTGTTCGAGCTTCATCGCCTTCTGCGTGATCGAGCCGAAGTGATGCATCAGCGCGTCGCCGACGGTGCCGACCTTCAGGCCGTGGCGCCGGCAGCGCGCCAGGAACTCGGCGTCCTCGCGGCCGAACAGCAGCCGGTCGGTGTCGAGGAAGCCGATTCTCTGGAATACGTCGCGGCGCACCGAGAAGCACACGCCGTGGAACCAGCCGACGCGCACCGTGCCGCGCATCTTCGCGAGGAACTCGGGCGTGAAGCTGGCCAGATCGTAGTCGAGCTCGAACTCGACCATGGCCGGGCTCACGACCTCGAGCGAGTGCTGGTCGGCGGCGCGGATCTGCGCCTCGATGAAGTTGTGCGCGCAAACGATGTCGTTGTTCAGCAGCACGACCCAGTCGCGGTCCGACAGCAGCGCGCCCTGCGTCCAGGCGCCGCCGCAGCCCAGGTTCACCGGATTGCGCACCGAGCGGATTTCCGGCCGCGTCGCCAGCCACGCTGGCGTGTCGTCGATGCTGCCATTGTCGACCACGAGCAGCGCGTCGGCGGGCACGCCGTTGGCCAGCAGACTGTCCACGCACTGGCGTGTGAAGTGCAGCTGGTTCAGCACAGGAATGACGACGGTGTAGGTCATGGGGGCACTCACATCCAGTCGACGAAGGCGCCGCGCGGCACCGGCAGCGTGCGGGCGTCGCCGACCGGGACCAGCCCCTCGCCGGTGCGGCAGGCCGAGTACCAGTCGAACGCGCCGCGGCCGTGCATGTCGAGTCGGCAGTACTCGGGCGCGCTCGGGAAGGTCTTGTGCGCCGGCGGCACCAGGATGGTCGTCGGCCGGCCCAGCATGTTGGCCGCGTAGTGCGTGAATGTCGAGCATGAGGAGCCGACCAGCAGGTCGCAGCAGCCGAGCGCGAACAGGTCCGCCGCCGGGTGCCGGCGCGACTGATGGCCCGCCTCCTTGTAGCCGTACGGCGAGGCCGCGGGCAGGTCGAACACGTCGAAGCGCTGCTGCAGGTTCGGGAAGGCATCGAGGCTGCCCGAGCAGGACACGAAGAATGCGACGTCTGGAACGGCCTGCTGGATCTGCGTCATCACGTGCTCGAACCACCAGTCGGGCACGGCCGGCCAGAGGAAGGCGTTAACGTCGAACTGGTGCACGCTCATCAGCGGGAAGTCGCCGCGCCGGATGTGCACGCCCACCAGCGGGCGATCCTGGTAGCGGGCGAAGGTTGCGCGGATCGTGTCGATCAGGTCGGGCCGCAGCTTGACGCGCTGCGCGGTCGGCAGGAAGTACTTCTCGAGCAGATGGCGCGGGCCCGCGTGCGTGCGCAGGTTGATGTTGCGGTGGGCGTGCACGAGGTCGAAGCCCTCGCTCGTGTCGCCCTTCAGCTTCAGGCTGTTCAGGCGGCCCGACAGGCCGCGACTGCGCACCGTCGCGCCGATGACGTGCAGCGCGTCGAGCTCGCTCCAGTCGATGCAGACCTCGTGGCCGAAGTAGTCGGAGATCATGAAGGCCATCGCCAGCGCCTCGAGGCGCGTGCTGAGGCCGACGTACTCGGTGATGAACACTCTTTTCATGTTGCAGGCGGAGGCGCCGGGGTGCGCTGACCGTTGACGAATCAGTGTGGTCGCGGCCTTCAGCCCTTGCCCCTGGGTACGCGCCCCATCAGGTAGAACTCGTCGTTCGGCCGCATCGAGGTGACGTTGGCGATCCGGTTCGACAGGCCGAACAGCGCCGTGATGCCGGCGATGTCCCAGGCGTCCTCGTCGGTGAAGCCGTGCTCGTGCAGTTGCGCGAAGTCGTCGTCGCCGATCGCGTACGAGGCGTTGCAGACCTTCATCGCGAAGCCCAGCATCGCCTTCTGGCGCGGCGTGATGTCGGCCTTCAGGTAGTTGGTCGCGAGCTGGTCGGCGATCAGCGGGTTCTTCTCGTAGATGCGCAGGATCGCGCCGTGCGCGACCACGCAGTACAGGCAGCCGTTCGCGCCGCTGGTGGCGACGATGATCATCTCCTTCTCGCCTTTCGTGAGCCCGTGAGGTCCGGTGTCGCGCAGCAGCAGCGCGTCGTGGTACGCGAAGAACGCGCGGAACTCGGCGGGCCGGTGCGCGAAGGTCAGGAACACGTTCGGCACGAAGCCGGCCTTCTGCTGCACCTCGAGGATCTTGTCGCGGATGTCGGGCGGCACCTGGTCGAGCGCGGGGACGGGGTAACGGCTGATCGCGGGCGTCGTCATGGGTCAACTCCTGAATTGCAGGGCGTGCAGGCGGGCGTAGAGGCCGCGGTGCGCGAGCAGTTCGGCGTGGCTGCCGTGCTCCACCACCCGGCCGGCCTCGAGCGCGATGATGCGGTCGGCGCGCTCGATCGTCGAGAGGCGGTGCGCGATGACGATGCTGGTGCGGCCCTGCATCAGGGTTTCCAGCGCCTGCTGCACCAGCCCCTCGGATTCCGAGTCGAGCGCCGAGGTCGCTTCGTCCAGGATCAGGATCGGCGCGTTCTTGTAGATCGCGCGGGCGATCGCCAGGCGCTGGCGCTGGCCGCCGGAGAGCTGCGTGCCGTTGTGGCCGATGACGGTGTCCGCACCCTGCGCCAGCCCGTCGACGAAGCCGTCCAGGTTGGCGGCCACCAGGGCCGCGCGCACCTGCCGCGCATCGACCGGCGCGCCGAAGCAGACATTGCCGGCGATCGAATCGTTGAACAGCACCACGTCCTGGCTGACGAGTGCGAACTGCTCGCGCAGCGCATGCAGGTCCCACGCCTTCAGTTCGACGCCGTCCAGCGTGATCGTGCCGGCACCCGGGTCGAGGAAGCGCGGCAGCAGGTTCACCAGCGTCGTCTTGCCGGCCCCCGACGGGCCGACCAGCGCCACGGTTTCGCCGGCGCGGATGTGGAGCGTGATCCCGTCCAGCGCGGGGCGCTTGTCGCCGAAGCGGACGCAGACCTCGCGCAGCGCCAGTTCGCCGCGCGCGCGCGCGCCGTGCGCGCCATCGCCTGCCGGCGCATAGGTGCCGCCGGTCTCGGTCGGCGCGTGGTGGATCAGGTCGAGCGCGCGCTCGACCGATGCGATGCCGCGCGAGATCGGTGCCGACACGTCGCTCAGGCGCCGCAGCGGCGTGGCCAGCGCGACCGCCGCGGTGATGAACGCGACGAACGCCCCCATCGTCGTGCCGCCGGTGCTGCTCTGCCACAGCGCCACGCCGATCGCGGCGGCCACCGCGATGGCGGTCAGCAGTTGCGTGACCGGCGTGACGGTGGCGCCCGCGACGGTCGACTTCATCAGCAGGCGGCGCAGCGCCTTGCTCGACACCTCGAAGCGCGCGCGCTGCACCTCCTGCACGCCGTGCAGGCGCACGGTGCGCCAGGCCATCACGTTCTCCTCGACCACGTAGCCGAGCCGGTCGACCGCGACCTGGGACTCCTTCGTGATGCGGTGCATGCGTCTGCCGAACACGCGCATCGTGTAGCCGACCGCCGGGCCGAGCGCGGCGATGACCAGCGTCAGCCGCCAGTTCAGCAGCAGCATCGTGCCGAGGAAGGCGATCACGCTGAAGCTGTCCTTCAGCAGGGTCTGCGCCGCGCCGACGAGCTGGTTGACGCCCGCGAGCACCTCGTAGACGACGGTGTTCATCAGGCTGCTGGCCGAGCGGGTGACGAAGAGCTGCGGGTGCCCGTCGAGCAGGCGGCCGAAGAGCTGCGAGCGCAGGCGCAGCGTCGCGGCATTGGCCGCCCAGGCGAGCGTGTAGTCGACGACGAACCCGGCCAGGCCACGCGCCAGGAACAGCCCGACCAGCGCCACCGGAATCGCCCACAGCGGCGGGCGCGGCAACTCGGCGATCCAGCGGATCGGCAGGCCCTTGGTCCCGCCATCGATCAGCGGGACCAGCAGCCAGGCCACGCCGGTCTCGCAGACGGCTGCGAGCGCCGCGGCGGCGGCGGCGAGTGCGAACGCCCAGCCGGTGCCGGCGAAGTACGGCACGAGCACTCGCAGCTGGCGCAGGGGGCCGGGGCGCGCCGCCAGCGGCGGGGTGGGCAATGTCATGGGTCGGCATTATCGTGGCGCTGCCTACAATCCCGGCCACGCCGCGACTCCGCTTCATGCCCGCACCCACGCTCTCGGTCATTCTCATCACCCGCAACGAAGCGGCCAACGTGGCCGCTTGTCTGGCTTCGGTGGCGTTCGCGGACGAGTGGATCGTGGTGGATTCCGGCAGCAGCGATGCCACCTGCGATATCGCGCGCGCCTGCGGTGCGACCGTGGTGTCCACACCCGACTGGCCCGGTTTCGGCATGCAGAAGAACCGGGCGCTGGCCTTGGCACACGGGCGCTGGGTGCTGAGCATCGATGCCGACGAGCGTGTCACGCCCGAGCTGGCCGAGCAGATTCGGCGCGCGGTCGCGGCGGATGCATCTGGAAACGAATCCGGCGCGGCATGGCCGGGCAGTGATGGCAAGCTCATGGGCTATGAGTTTTCACGCCTGTCGAACTTCTGCGGCCAGTGGATGCGCCACGGCGACTGGTACCCGGATCGTGTGCTGCGGCTTTTCCGCCGCGAGGGCAGCCGGTTTTCCGACGACCTCGTGCACGAGCGCCTGATCGTCGAGGGTGCGACCGGCCGGCTCGGCGGCGAGCTGCTGCACGACAGCATGCCCACGCTCGAAGATGCCGTCGACAAGATGAACCGCTACTCCAGCGGGCGCGCGCTCGACAAGGTTCGCGCCGGCCACGCCGGTGGCCTCGGGGCGGCGCTGTCGCATGGCCTGTGGGCTTTTCTGCGCTGCTATATCCTGCGGCGCGGCCTGCTCGACGGGCGGCTCGGGCTGGTGCTTGCGCTCTACGTGGCCCAGGGAACCTATTACCGCTATCTGAAGATGGGCCTGCTCGCTGACCCGCCGAAGCGACCTTTCGATTGAACCAAGTCCACATTCCCGGATCAGGACATTTCATGCCGACCTTGAGACAGCGAAGAACGTTCTGTACGAGTGCCGCGCTTGCGGTTGCCCTGCTGATGGGTGCGCTACCCGTCCGTGCCGAGTTCCGCGTCGAGATCTCCGGCGTCGGCGCGACCCAGTTGCCGATCGCAATCGTCAAGTTCCGCGACGAGGAACGCAGCGCGCCGTCGCTGTCGGTGTCGGGCATCGTGCGCGCCGACCTGGAGCGCAGCGGCGTGTTCAAGAACATCGACGCCCCCGGCGCGCTGGACGAGAACAGTCAGCCGGTGATGACCGAGTGGCGCGGACGCGCCGCCGACGCCCTCGTCGCCGGCTCGGTGACGCGGCTGGCCGACGGCCGCTTCGACCTGCGCTTCAAGCTCTGGGACGTGGTCAAGGGCAGCGTGCTCGGCGGCCAGAGCACCGTGGTCGAGGCCGCCGACCTGCGCCTGGCGGCGCACCGCATCGCCGACTTCATCTACGAGAAGCTGACCGGCGACAAGGGCGTGTTCTCGACCCGCATCGCCTATGTGACCAAGGGCGGCAGCCGCTACACGCTGCGCGTGGCCGATGCCGACGGCGAGGGCGGGCAGGTTGCGCTGAACAGCCCGGAGCCGATCATCTCGCCGGCCTGGTCGCCTGACGGCAGGCAGCTCGCCTACGTCTCGTTCGAGAAGCAGAAGGCGGTCGTCTACGTGCAGGACACCTCGACCGGCGCGCGCCGCGAACTGGCGAACTTCCGTGGCTCGAACAGTGCGCCGGCCTGGTCGCCGGACGGCCAGACGCTGGCGCTCACGCTGTCGCGCGAGCACGGCTCGCAGCTCTACCTGATCGACCGCAATGGCGGCAACGTGCGGCGCCTGACCACCAGCAACGCGATCGACACCGAGCCCGCGTTCGCGCCCGACGGCCGCAGCATCTATTTCGTCAGCGACCGCGGCGGCGGCCCGCAGATCTACCGCACCCCGGTGGGCGGCGGCAGCGTCGAGCGCGTCACCTTCGGCGGCAACTACAACATCAGCCCGGCGATCAGCCCGGACGGCCGCACGCTCGCGTACATCTCGCGCCAGGGCAATGCGTTCCGGCTCTACACGCTCGACCTGGCCGGCAGCGGTGCACAGCCTGTCGCGCTCACCGACACCAGCGACGACGAGAGCCCGAGCTTCGCGCCGAACGGCCGGCTCATCATCTACGCTTCGCGCGCGCAGGGCCGCGACGTGTTGATGACGACGACGCTGGATGGCAAGATCAAGGCGCGTCTGGTCTCGACCACCGCCGACGTGCGCGAGCCGGTGTGGGGCCCGTTCGGCCGCTAGGCGTGCGCCGGAACCGCGAAGATTTCCTGTCTCTGAAGAGGATGCAACGATGAACCTGAACCCAACCCGTTCGCTGCGCGGCGTGCGCGCTGTCTCGCTCACCGCGCTCGTCGCCGCGGCGCTGCTCGCCGGCTGCTCCAGCGTGCCCCTGGGCGACACCGGCGCGCCGGTCGAAAGCCGCAACGTGGCGGCCGGCAGCGGCGCCGCCGGTGCAGGCGCCGGTGGCACCGGCGAGAGCCGCGTCACGCCGGTCGACCTGACCAAGGGCGCGAACGATGCCGGCGCGGGCGGGCAGAACATCGTCTACTTCGATTTCGACAGCTACGTCGTGAAGGACGAGTACCGCCCGATCATCGACCGCTTCGCGAAGGCGCTGGCCGCCGATCGCAAGAAGCACCTGCAGGTCGAAGGCCACACCGACGAGCGCGGCGGCCGCGAGTACAACCTCGCGCTCGGGCAGAAGCGCGCCGAGGCGGTCGCGAAGTCGCTCGCGTTGCTCGGCGCCGCCGACTCGCAGGTCGAGGCGGTGAGCTTCGGCAAGGAGCGCCCGGCGGTGCAGGGCAGCGACGAGGCGGCCTGGGCCAAGAACCGCCGCGCCGAGCTGAACTACCGGTGAGCGTGGCGATGCGAGTGTCTTGCCGCATGGCCGTGGCCGGGCTCTGCCTGGGCGCGGCGCTGTTCGCCCCGGCCGCGCGCGCCGGGCTGTTCGACGACGACGAGGCGCGCCGCGCGATCCTCGACATCCGCCAGAAGATCGAGCAGAACAGCGAGCGCCAGCGCGCCGGCCAGCAGCAGCTCGGCGAGCAGATCGACCAGCTCAAGCGCGGCATGCTCGACCTGAACAACCAGCTCGAGCAGATGCGCGGCGACAACGCCACGCTGCGCGGCCAGAACGAGGAGCTGGCGCGCATCGTCTCCGAGCTGCAGCGCCGCCAGAAGGACCTGCAGGCTGGCGTCGACGACCGCATGCGCCGGATCGAGCCGCAGAAGGTCACGGTCGACGGCAAGGAGTTCAGTGCCGACCCCGACGAGAAGCGCCAGTACGACGAGGCGATGGACCTGCTGCGCAAGAGCGATTTCGCCGGCACCGTGAACGCGCTGGGCGCGTTCCGCAAGCGCTATCCGGCGAGCGGCTACAACGAGTCGGCACTGTTCTGGCTCGGCAACGCGCAGTACGGCGTGCGCCAGTACAAGGAGGCGATCACGTCGTTCCGCACGCTGGTCGCCGGTGCGCCCGACCACCCGAAGGCGCCCGAGGCGCTGCTCGCGATCGCGAACTGCCAGGCCGAACTGAAGGACGCCAAGGGCGCGCGCAGGACCATCGACGAGCTGATCAGGACCTACCCCAAGTCCGAGGCCGCACAGGCCGGCCGCGAGCGTCTCGCCTCGCTGAAATAGGCGGCGCGCCAGGCGGCGGGTGGGCCGTGCCGCCCCCGCACCTAAAATGCGCCGATGCAAGACCTCGATCCGAACGCCCTCGCCACGCTGGTGCTCTGGGCTGCGTTCGGCTTGTCGGTGCTGTTCGGCGCGATCGCGCAGCGCACCCATTTCTGCACGATGGGGGCGATCTCGGACATCGTCAACATCGGCGACTGGACCCGCATGCGCATGTGGGTCATGGCGATGGGCGTGGCGATGATCGGCTTCAACCTGATGGTCGCGGCGGGCTGGCTCGATGCCGGCAAGAGTCTCTACGGCGGCCCCCGATTCATCTGGCTCTCGGCGCTGGCGGGCGGCGCGCTGTTCGGCTTCGGCATGGTGCTGGCGTCGGGTTGCGGCAGCAAGACGCTGGTGCGCATCGGCGCGGGCAACCTCAAGTCGCTGGTCGTGTTCGTGGTGCTCGGCGTCTCGGCGTTCGCGACGCTGAAGGGCATCACGGCGGTCGCGCGCGTCGCGAGCGTCGACACGGTCGCGATCGGCTTCGGCAGCGGGCAGGATCTGCCGTCGCTGCTCGCCGCCGCCACCGGCATTGCGAAGACCACGCTCGCGGCGGTGCTCGGCCTGGCGATCGGCGGCGCGCTGCTCGCGTGGTCGCTCGCCACGGCCGAGGGCCGCGCGGCCGACAGCCTGCTCGCGGGCCTGGGCATCGGCGCGATCATTGCCGGCGTGTGGTGGGTCTCCGGCCGCCTGGGTTACGTGGCCGAAGACCCGAACACGCTGCAGGAGGCCTTCGTCGCGACCAACTCGCAGCGCATGGAGTCGCTCAGTTTCGTCGCGCCGATCGCCTACACGCTCGACTGGCTGATGTTCTTCAGCGACCAGTCCAAGCGGCTGACGATCGGCATCGTCAGCGTCGTCGGCGTCGTCGTCGGCTCGGGCGCGCATGCGCTCGCGACGAAGAGTTTTCGCTGGGAGGGCTTTCGCGATGCCGGCGACACCGCGAACCACCTGGCCGGTGCGCTGCTGATGGGTGTGGGCGGCGTCACGGCGCTGGGCTGCACGGTCGGGCAGGGCCTGTCGGGCCTGTCGACGCTGAGCCTGACGAGTTTCGTCGCGCTCGCCGCGATCATCGCCGGCGCGGTCGCGGCGCTGCGCTACCAGGTCTGGCGCATCGACCGCGCCGCTTGAGGCGATGAACGTGCTGGCCGACCGCTTGCCGCTCGCCTCCGACGAGGCCGACCTCGAGCGCCGCTTCGGCGGCTTGCGGCGCCTGTACGGCGACGCCGGCTATGCGCGCATCCGCGCGGCCCGGGTCGCGGTCGTCGGCGTCGGCGGCGTCGGCTCCTGGTGCGCCGAGGCGCTGGCGCGCAGCGGCGTGGCGTCGCTGACCCTGATCGACCTCGACCACGTCGCCGAATCGAACATCAACCGCCAGGTGCAGGCGCTCGGCGCGACGCTCGGCCAGGCCAAGGTGCAGGCGCTGCGCGAGCGCATCGCCGACATCCACCCCGGCTGCGAGGTGATCGGCGTCGAGGACTTCGTCGACGAGACGAACTGGCCGCTGCTGCTGCCGCAACCGGTCGATGCGGTGATCGATGCCTGCGACCAGGTGCGCGCCAAGGCGGTGATCGCGGCCTGGGCGCTGCGCACGCACAGCCTGCTGGTGATCGCCGGTGCGGCCGGGGGCAAGCGGCGACCGCAGGAGGTCGAGGTCGACGACCTGGGCCTGGTCACGCACGACCCGCTGCTCGCGTCGCTGCGCCAGCGCCTGCGCAAGCAGCACGGCGCGCCGCGCAGCGGCAGGATGGGCCTGCGCTGCGTGTTCTCGCGCGAAGCGCCGGCGCCGCCGGATGCGGCCTGCAGGGTCGGGGCTGGCGACGGCAGCCTGAACTGCCAGGGCTACGGCTCCAGCGTCGGCGTGACGGCCACCTTCGGCATGGTGGCCGCGAGTCTTGCGCTAGAATCCGCCGCAGCGCAAAAATGAACCGGCGCCAGTGCCAGCTATAATTGAAGGCTTGCCGGGTTGTTAGCTCAGTTGGTAGAGCAGTAGACTTTTAATCTATTGGTCGTGGGTTCGAGCCCCGCACAACCCACCAATCGACACGCAGCGCGAGCGGTACCGAATCCGAAGAATGTGGGGCTCTTAGCTCAGTTGGTAGAGCAGCGGACTCTTAATCCGTAGGTCGAGTGTTCGAGCCACTCAGGGCCCACCAGTAACGACAACGGCTTAGGCACATCGCCTGGGCCGTTTGTCTTTGTGGCCTAGCCGCAGCGTAGCCACCGAACGCATCGAGCCGATTCGCCGCACCCTGCAGGGCCTCGGGTGCCAAGTGCGCGTAGCGCTCGACCATCGCCCCGGTTTTCCAGCCCCCAAGCCTCTGTCTCAGAAAGCCATCCGGCGAGGTGTGTGCGAGATCGGCGGACAGCCGCCGGGCGGCCACACCGGCGCGTCATGCCGATGCGCGCCGTCCGGCATGATCCCCGGTGTGACGGCGCCGCGCCTGGTTGGCATCCGCCAGAATGCGGAACGGCCATGGTTTCACTGCGCCGCCGCAGTCGAGCTGCCGGCAGGTGGACGCCCCGACATGATTCATGACAACCTTCCCGACCGCAGCCACTCCGACGTGGTGCTGATCGTCGACGACGTGCCGGACAACCTGTCGGTGCTGCACGACGCGCTCGACGAATCGGGCTACACCGTGCTCGTCGCCACCAACGGCGAGAGCGCACTGCAGCGCGCGCTGCAGGCGCTGCCCGACGTGGTGTTGCTCGACGCGGTGATGCCGGGCCTGGACGGGTTCGAGGTCGCCCGCCGGCTGAAGGCGCAGCCCGACACCGCGCACATCCCGATCATCTTCATGACCGGGCTGACCGAGACCGAGCACGTGGTCGCCGCCTTCGCGGCCGGCGGCGTGGACTACGTGACCAAGCCGATCCGCGCGCAGGAGGTGCTCGCGCGCATGGCGGTGCACCTGCGCAGCGCGCGCGAGAAGCAGCAGGCCGCGCAGGCCCACAACGCGCTCGACTCGTTCGGCCACGCGACGATGGCGATCCACCTCGTCGACGAGCCGCGCGACGGCGCGAACCCGGTGCGCTCGGTCTGGCAGACGCCGCTGGCGCGCCGGCTGATGCACGACTACTTCGGCGCCGCGCCGGGCGAGATCCCTGCCGCGGTGCTCGACTGGCTGCGCACCGAATCGCGGTCGGCCGGCGCGGGCCGCGAGCCGCGCACGCTGCCGGTCGCCCGCGACGTCGGCGGGCAGCGCCGCCAGCTCGTGTTCGCGCTGCAGCAGCGCACCGGCGACGACGACCTGCTGGTCGTGATGCGCGAGGTCTCCGACGCGGCCGTGGTCGACGCGATGGTGCAGGCGTTCAAGCTCACGCTGCGCGAGGCCGAGGTGCTGTACTGGGTCGCGAAGGGCAAGACGAACCGCGACATCGGCGACATCCTCGGCTCCAGCCCGGCGACGGTGAAGAAGCACCTGGAGCGGGTCTACGTGAAGCTCGGCGTCGAGACGCGCACCGCGGCCGCCAACCTCGTGATGGGCCGGCTGCGGCAGCTTCACCTCAGCGTCGCGACCTGACGCGCGTGCCGGTCAGGCGAGCGTGCGCACTGTCGGCTCGCGGCTCCATTGGCGGGTCTTGGCAGCCTCGATGAACTTGGCCGTATCCGGCGCCGCGACGACGCCCGCATCGGGCACGACGCCGGCCTTCTGCAGCAGCGACTGTCCGCCTGCATCGATCGCGATCGCCTTCAGGTGGCCGAACGCATCGCGCACGAAGTCGATCGCCGCCCCTTCGCAGGACAGCGCCTTCGCACCGCCCTCGGACAGCACGACCGCGATCGCGTCGAATACCACCGACGGCGTGCCGGCGAGCTGACCGTCCGCGCAAAGGCGCGACCCGTCCGCGAGCTTGGCGCCTCCCAGTTTCGGCGCGACGATCTTCACGGTGGCACCGGCATCGGTGGCGGCCTGGCGCAGTGCGGCGACCAGCGCCGCGTCTGAGCCGTCATTGACGAGGATGCCCACCGCACGCCCCTCGAGCGTCGCCTTCATCTTGCCGATGATTTGCAGCGCCGGCGAAGGCGGGCGGTCTTCGGCCGGTACCTCGGTCGCGGCAGCAGGGGGCAGCGTGTCCATGCCGAGCCCGTCGGCCACGCGCTGGCCGAGCGTCTCGTCGATCCGGCGCAGTTGGCCGACGATCGCTTCGCGCACATGCGCGGCCTCGACCTTCGACAGCTCGAACACCAGCGCCGACGCGATGTGCGCCTGCTCCAGCGCGCTCTGGCTGCGGAAGAACTGGCGCGGCTGGCTGTAGTGGTCGGCGAAGGTCTCGGGGCGCACGCGGCCCTTGTCGCCAACTTCGGCCGCCGCGAAACTGCGGAAGCCGAGGCGCGGGTTCTCGCGCGGCGAGTACGCCATCAGCGAGCTCGGCTCGTACGCGACGCGGCCCTTCGGCTGGGCCATCTGCATGTGGCCGTCGCGCTGCTGGTTCGCGAACGGGCACTTGGGCGCGTTGATCGGGATCTGGTGGAAGTTGGGCGAGCCCAGGCGCGACAGCTGCGTGTCGAGGTACGAGAACAGCCGGCCCTGCAGCAGCGGGTCGTTCGAGAAGTCCAGCCCGGGCACCAGATGCGATGGGCAGAAAGCGACCTGCTCGGTCTCGGCGAAGAAGTTGTCGGGCCAGCGGTCGAGCACCATGCGGCCGACGACCTGCAGCGGCACCAGTTCTTCCGGGATCAGCTTGGTCGGGTCGAGGTGGTCGAACGGAAAGGCTTCGGCCTCTTCTTCGGTGAACAGCTGCACCGCCAGGTTCCACTCCGGGAAGTTGCCGGCGCCGATCGCCTCGAACAGGTCGCGGCGGTGGAAATCGTTGTCCGCCGCCTGCAGCTTGACGGCCTCGTCCCACACGGTCGACTGGATGCCCAGCTTCGGCCGCCAGTGGAACTTGACGAAGGTCGAGTCGCCCGCGTCGTTGACGAGGCGGAAGCTGTGCACGCCGAAGCCTTCCATCATGCGCAGCGAGCGCGGGATCGCGCGGTCGGACATCGCCCACATGATCATGTGCATCGCCTCGGGTGTGAGCGAGATGAAGTCCCAGAAGGTGTCGTGCGCGCTGCCGGCCTGCGGGTAGCCGCGGTCGGGCTCCATCTTCACCGCATGCACGAGGTCGGGGAACTTGAGTGCGTCCTGGATGAAGAACACCGGGATGTTGTTGCCGACCAGGTCCCAGTTGCCCTCCTTGGTGTAGAGCTTGACGGCGAAGCCGCGCACGTCGCGCGGCGTGTCGATCGAGCCGGCGCCGCCGGCCACCGTCGAGAAGCGCGTGAACAGCGGCGTCTTCACGCCGACCTCGGTCAAGACCTTGGCGCGGGTGTATTTGGCGAGGGACGTCGTCAGCTCGAAGTAGCCGTGCGCCGCGCTGCCGCGCGCGTGGACGATCCGCTCGGGGATGCGCTCGTGGTCGAAGTGGGTGATCTTCTCGCGCAGGATGAAGTCTTCCAGCAGGGTCGGCCCGCGCGGATTCGCCCTGAGCGAGTTCTGGTTGTCGGAGACCGGCAGGCCCTGGTTCGTCGTCAGGTCGGGGTGGGTGCTGCCGCTGGACTGGTGGATTTCGCCGGCGTTGCCGGTGGTCATGTCGCCGTCGGCCGTCGCCGCGCGTGGGGATCGCTTGCTCATGGGTGGGTGCTCCTGGGTACGTCTCAGGGTATCGGCGCCCGGGCACCGGCCCATCGGTCCGTCCGCCGCACGCCTGTAGGACGTTGCCGCACATACGCCATCGGGCGTATTGGCCGGGTGCGACCGCGTCCGTAACCTGCGTTTGACGCAATGCAGCATTGGCATGCCGCTTGCTCGATCCACCCCAAGCAACCCACAGGAGCGTGAACCCATGAACACATCCCGCCGCCATGCCGGCAAGACCCTCACGGCCGTCGCCCTGGGCGTCGCCGCCCTCGGCTTCGGCTCGCTCGCGCAGGCCGCCGACACCATCAAGGTCGGCGTGCTGCACTCGCTGTCGGGGACGATGGCGATCTCCGAGTCGGTGCTGAAAGACACCGTGCTGATGACGATCGACGAGATCAACGCCAAGGGCGGCCTGCTCGGCAAGAAGCTCGAGCCGGTCGTCGTCGACCCGGCGTCGAACTGGCCGCTGTTCGCCGAGAAGGCCAAGCAGCTGATCGACCAGGACAAGGTCGCGGTCACCTTCGGCTGCTGGACCAGCGTGAGCCGCAAGTCGGTGCTGCCGGTCTACGAAGAGAAGAACGCGCTGTTGTTCTACCCGGTGCAGTACGAGGGCGAAGAGCTCTCGAAGAACGTGTTCTACACCGGCGCCGCGCCGAACCAGCAGGCGATTCCGGCGGTCGAGTACCTGATGAGCAAGGCGGGCGGCGGCGCCAAGCGCTGGGTGCTGCTGGGTACCGACTACGTGTACCCGCGCACCACCAACAAGATCCTGCGCGCCTTCCTGCACAGCAAGGGCGTGAAGGACGAGGACATCGACGAGAAGTACACCCCGTTCGGCCACTCCGACTACCAGACCATCGTCGCCGACATCAAGAAGTTCGCCGCCGGCGGCAAGACCGCGGTGGTGTCCACGATCAACGGCGACTCCAACGTGCCGTTCTACAAGGAGCTCGGCAACGCCGGGCTCAAGGCGAAGGACGTGCCGGTCGTTGCGTTCTCGGTCGGCGAGGAAGAGCTGCGCGGCGTCGACACCAAGCCGCTCGTCGGCCACCTGGCTGCATGGAACTACTTCATGTCGATCAAGTCGCCCGCGAACACCGCGTTCATCAAGCAGTGGAGCGAGTACGCGAAGGCCAAGGGCATCGCCGGCCACAAGGACAAGCCGCTGACCAACGATCCGATGGAGGCCACCTACATCGGCATCCACATGTGGGCGCAGGCTGTGAAGAAGGCGGGCAGCACCGACACCGACAAGGTCATCGCGGCGATGGCCGGTCAGACTTTTCCGGCACCGAGTGGCATCACCTCGACGATGGACCCGAAGAACCACCACCTGCACAAGTCGGTGTTCATCGGCGAGATCAAGGCCGACGGCCAGTTCAACGTGGTCTGGAAGACGCCGGGCCCGGTCAAGGCCCAGCCGTGGAGCCCGTTCATCCCCGAGAACAAGGGCAAGAAGGACGAGCCCGCCGTGATGGCGAAGAAGTAGGGCGGGCGAGCGCGACGGCAACGTGATGCGTTGGCTCTTCCTGTTGCTGTCCGCGCTGGTGCTTGCCGCACCGGCGCGGGCGCTGACCCCGGCCGAGGCCCGCGCCCTGGCCACCGGTGAGGTCGAGACGCGCATCACGGCGCTCAACGCCGTGCTGGCCACGGCAGACGACAAGACCGTCGCACTGATCCAGGCCCTGGCCGACGACGCGGTCAAGTTCGCCGATACCGCGGTTTTCGTGATGAAGGACGGCAAGGGCTTCGACCCGGTCACCGGCGCCGAGAAGCCGGTGCCCGAGGCCGCCGAAGACGTGATCAACAACAACGAGATGCGCAGCGAGCTGGACACGGCGCTGGCATCGATCAAGCTGTTCTCGGCCGACGACAAGGTGCGCGCCGAGGCGGTCAAGACGCTCGCCGGCGGTGAGCCGGGCGACGCGAAGCTGCCGCTGATCGAGAAGGCTTACGAGAAGGAAGCCATTCCCGCGATCAAGGACGCGATCGGCCGCGTGCGCTTCGCGATGCTGCTGGGCAGCGCCGACAAGGCCAAGCGTCTGGCTGCAGCGCAGGCCCTGGGCGCGACCGGCACGCCGGCCACCAAGACCCTGCTGCTCGACCGGCTGAAGGTCGAGACCGAGCCGGACGTGAAGGGCGCCGTCGAGACGGCACTCGCCATCATCGAGGGACGGCTCGCGTGGGGCGAACGTCTGGGCGTGATCTTCACCGGCATCAGCCTGGGTTCGATCCTGCTGCTGGTGGCGCTCGGACTGGCGATCACCTACGGCCTGATGGGCGTGATCAACATGGCGCACGGCGAGCTGATGATGATCGGGGCCTACGCGACCTACGTGATCCAGAACCTGTTCAAGGCCTACCTGCCGGCTGCGTTCGAGTACTACGTGCTGCTCGCCATTCCCGCTTCGTTCCTCGCCGCGGCGCTGGTCGGCGCGGTGCTCGAGCGCAGCGTGATCCGCTGGCTCTACGGGCGCCCGCTCGAGACGCTGCTCGCGACCTGGGGCATCAGCCTGATCCTGCAGCAGGCGGTGCGCTCGATCTTCGGAGCACAGAACGTGCCGGTCGAGAACCCGGCGTGGCTGTCCGGCGGCGTCGACGTGATGAGCAACCTGACCCTGCCGTTCAACCGCCTCGCGATCATCGCCTTCGCGGTGCTGGTGCTGGCCGGCGTGGCGGCATTGATCGCGCGCACCCGGCTGGGCCTGTTCGTGCGCGGCGTGACCCAGAACCGCAAGATGGCGGCCTGCATGGGCGTGAACACCGCGCGCATCGACACCTACGCGTTCGCGCTCGGCTCGGGCATCGCCGGGCTGGCCGGTTGCGCGCTGTCGCAGGTCGGCAACGTCGGCCCCGACCTCGGCCAGGGCTACATCGTCGACTCGTTCATGGTCGTCGTGCTCGGCGGCGTGGGGCAGCTCGCCGGCACGGTGTACGCCGCGATGGGCCTGGGTGTGCTGAACAAGCTGCTCGAGGGCTGGCAGGGCGCGGTGCTCGCGAAGATCATGGTGCTGGTCTTCATCGTCATCTTCATCCAGAAGCGGCCGCAGGGCATCTTCGCGATGAAGGGCCGGAGCGCCGAGGCATGAGCACGTCACCGAGCCGCCTCGAGACGGGCGAAAGCCCCTGCGGGGGGCCGGCGCCGACGGCGCTGTGGGGGTTGTCATGAGCGCCGTTCTCTCCGGCCTCGCGCCGGTGTGCGTGCCGTCGAGGAGTCTGTTGACCGGCCGAAGCTGGTCGGCGGTGTTCGCCGCGGTCGTCGTCGTCGCCATCCTGGTGCCGGTGCTGAATCTGGTCGTGCCCGCGGGCAGCGCGTTCCACCTGTCCGAGTACTCGGTGCAGCTGGTCGGCAAGATCATGTGCTACGCGATCTGCGCGCTCGCGATGGACCTGATCTGGGGCTACACCGGCATCCTGTCGCTCGGTCACGGCGTGTTCTTCGCGCTCGGCGGCTACGCGATGGGCATGTACCTGATGCGCCAGATCGGCAGCGACGGCCAGTACCGCCTGCCCATGCCCGACTTCATGGTGTTCCTGAACTGGAAGACCTTCCCGTGGCACTGGGCGGTGTCCGATTCGTTCATCGCGCAGATGGCGCTGGTCGTGCTGGTGCCGGGCCTGCTCGCGTTCGTGTTCGGCTACTTCGCGTTCCGCTCGCGCATCAAGGGCGTGTACTTCTCGATCATCACGCAGGCGATGACCTACGCGACCATGCTGCTGTTCTTCCGCAACGAGACCGGCTTCGGCGGCAACAACGGCTTCACCGACTTCAAGCGCATCCTGGGCGTCCCGATCGCGACGCCGGCCATGCGCATGACCCTGTTCGTGATCACCGGCCTGACGCTGATCGTCTTCTTCCTGCTCGCCCGGTGGCTGGTGAACAGCAAGTTCGGCCGCGTGCTGCAGGCGATCCGCGACGCCGAGACGCGGGTGATGTTCACCGGCTACGACCCGCTGCGCTACAAGCTCGCGATCTGGGTCATCTCGGCGGTGATGTGCGGCATCGCCGGCGCGCTGTATGTGCCGCAGGTCGGCATCATCAACCCGGGCGAGATGAGCCCGGCGGCGAGCATCGAGATCGCGATCTGGGCCGCGGTCGGCGGGCGCGGCACGCTGATCGGGCCGATCGTCGGCGCGTTCTTCGTCAACGGCGCGAAGAGCTGGTTCACGCAGGCCTTCCCCGAGTTCTGGCTGTACTTCCTGGGGGCGCTGTTCATCGCGGTGACGATCTTCCTGCCGCAGGGAATCATCGGCCTGGTGCGCCGCAAGAAGGAAGGCTCATGATCGCCCCCACGCTCACGGTGTTCGCTGTCGCCCGAGGGGGTGCGGGGCTCCCGCGTGTCGGCGCGGCGGGAGGCCCGGGATGACGCCCGACCTGATGAAGGCGGGCGCGCAGATCAAGGTCGAGCACGAACGCCGGATCGCCACCTCGGCGGGCCAGTCGGGCGGACGCGAGGCGAGCTACTCGCGCGTGGACACCGGCGAGCTCGACGTGACGCATGGCGCGATCCTCTACCTCGACGACATCACCGTGAGCTTCGACGGCTTCAAGGCGCTGAACGCGCTGAGCCTGTCGATCAGTGCCGGCGAGATGCGCTGCATCATCGGTCCGAACGGGGCCGGCAAGACGACGATGATGGACGTGATCACCGGCAAGACACGGCCCGATCTCGGCAGCGCCTACTTCGGCTCCACCATCGACCTGCTGCGCCTGCGCGAGAACGAGATCGCGTCGATCGGCATCGGCCGCAAGTTCCAGAAACCCACGGTGTTCGAGCACCTCAGCGTGTTCGAGAACCTCGAGCTGGCGCTGAAGGCCGACCGCGGCGTGCGCTCGTCGATGTTCTTCCGCCTGAACGGCGAGCAGCTCGACCGCATCGGCGCGATGCTGACGCTGATCCACCTGAAGGACAGTGCGCAGCGCACCGCCGGCCTGCTCAGCCACGGCCAGAAGCAGTGGCTGGAGATCGGCATGCTGCTGATGCAGGACCCGAAGCTGCTGCTGCTCGACGAGCCGGTCGCCGGCATGACCGACGAGGAGACCGAGCGCACCGCCGAGCTGTTCCTCTCGCTCGAAGGCAACCACTCGCTGGTCGTCGTCGAACACGACATGAAGTTCATCGGCGAGCTGACGCAGAACGGCCGCAACGGCAAGAAGGTTACCGTGCTGCACGAAGGCAGCGTTCTGGCCGAGGGGCTGCTCAGCGAAGTCCAGGCGAACGAGAAGGTCGTGGAGGTGTACCTCGGGCGGTAGCCCGAGATACACCTGCGGTGGAATGCACCGCTCCCCCGGGCCCCCTCCGGGAGGGGGTTCCAGTATGAAGGACGAGGTCAGCTGCAATGCTCAAGGTCGACGGCGTCAACCAGTACTACGGCGGCTCGCACATCCTGCGCAACGTCGGCTTCGAGGCGAAGGTCGGCGAGGTCACGGTGATCCTGGGTCGCAACGGCGTCGGCAAGACGACCCTGCTGAAAAGCCTGATGGGCGTCGTGCCCGTCAAGACCGGCACGATCACGCTCGACGGCGCGGCGATCACGAAGGACACGCCCTACGAGCGCGTGCGCAAGGGTGTGGGCTACGTGCCGCAGGGCCGCGAGATCTTCGGGCGGCTCACCGTGCAGGAGAACCTGCGCATGGGCCTGGCCTACAAGAGCGGGTCGACGCCGATCCCGGCCGAGCTGTTCGAGCTGTTCCCGGTGCTGAAGCAGATGATCAACCGGCGCGGCGGCGATCTCTCGGGCGGCCAGCAGCAGCAGCTCGCGATCGCGCGCGCGCTCGCCGCGGGTCCGAAGCTGCTGATCCTCGACGAGCCGACCGAAGGCATCCAGCCCAGCATCATCAAGGACATCGGCCGCGTGATCCGCATGCTCGCCGACAAGGGCATGGCCGGCGGCAACAAGATGGCGATCGTGCTGGTCGAGCAGTTCTACGACTTCGCCGCCGAACTCGCCGACCAGTACCTCGTGATGGAGCGCGGCGAGATCATCCGGCGCGGCCGCGGCAAAGACATGGAAGCCGACGGTGTGCGCCAGCTGATGTCGATCTGATCGGCGCGCGCGGGTGGGCCGGGCGCAGCACGGCCCTGGGGACACTCAGTACGCGATCTCGTAGCGCAAGCCCTTGAACGCCAGCACCGCGGCGCGCAGCTTGATCTGCTGCAGCACGAGGTCGGGCGTGATCGGGTCGCCCTCGTGCAGCACCTGGCCATTGACGATCAGGATGCGATCGGCGGCCTTCTTGGAATATGAAGACGCGCCGATGCTGACCTTGGGCAACTGACGGCGGATCTCGTCGGGCAGCTCGGCCAGCGCCGGGATCCGCGCCTCGCCCCCGGCCGACGACGCAGCCGCGGACGGCTTCGCCACGGCCTTTGCCGCAGGTGTCGGCGCGGCAGGTGGCAGCGTCTGGCGGATCACGGGCAAGGGCTCCTCTCTCACCCTGGCAAACGGGGCAGGCGGGACCGGCGGGATCGGCGCAGCGGCCGTTGCGGCCACGGGCGGTGGCGACGTGACGGGCGCCGCAGCGATCGGTGCCGGCCGCGGCGCGACCGCTTCGCGCGTTTCGCCGCGGGTCAGCAACCAGCCCGCCGTCAGCACCAGCAGCCCGACCAGCGCCGCCGCGCCGATCCAGGGCCAGGGCATGCGGGTGCCCGGCGTGGCGGTCGGGGCCGAGCCGCCGATCATCGGCTGCGCATGGATGCCGGGCACGTTGCCGCGCTCGCGTTCGGCATCGGCCTTTCTCAGGGCGTCGAGGATGTAGGACATGGTCGATTGCGGTGTCAGCGCGCCGCCGCGGCGCGCAGGTGCGGCTCGTCGACGCCGAGCGCGCGATTGAGCTGCATGAAGGTCGTCGGGCCGGCGATCCCGTCCGGCTTGAGGCCCTGCGACAGCTGGAAGGCCGAGACCTGGGCGCGCCACGCCACGTCGGTCGTGACCGGGGGCTCGTGGTGCAGCTTCGCGAGCTGCGCACTGACCCAGCCGGCGCTCGCGCCCGAGCCGGCGTCGACGAGCTTGCCCGCATAGTCGGGCGGCGCGCGCCAGAAGGTGGCGAACTCGCCGCGCCACAGCGTCGCGAGCGACAGCAGCGAGACCACGCGGGCCGCGTCGCCGAAACGCAGGGTCGCGGTGTCGTCGCTCAGGCCGGTGAGCAGTGCGTAGACCGGACGATCCTTCGCGTCGCGCAGCGTCAGCAGCCCGGGGCGGTCGAGCTGCCGGATCAGCGCCAGCGTGCTGTTCGCGCTGCGAAAGCAGTGCACCTGGCGCAGTTGCGCCGCCGCGCAGGGGTCGCCGTCGTCCAGGTCGAGCCGCCACGCGCCCGCGAGCAGGCGCCAGGCGCCGGACTCGTCGCGCGGCAAGGTGTCGAAGGCCGCCTGCAGGTCGGCCGCGGTCAAAAAGCTCGGCGCCGATGCAGGCGGCGAGGTCGTCGCGGCCACGCCGTTCGCTGCACTCGCGACACTCGCCGGGCTTGCCGCTGCATTCGACACGCCCGCCGCGCCCGACGAGCCCGGTGTGCTCGACGCGGCCGCACGGGCCGGCGCGCCGCCTGCTGCCGAAGCAGCGGCCACCACGGGCACGTCGCTGCGCCCGACCATGCTGATCACGAGTCCCACCACGGCGGCCATGGCGGCGGCCAGCGCCACCCAGGACCAGGCCATGCGCCGGTCGGCCGAAGGCCGCGCGGCCGAGCCGCCGGCGTCGCCGCCGAACACCTCGCGCGCCGCCCGGTCGACGATCGCGCGATCGACCTGGCCGGTGCCGCCCGAATACGCGCCGAGCAGCGCGCGATCGCACAGCAGGTTGATGCGGCGCGGCACGCCGCGCGAGAGCTGGTGAATGCGCTGCATCGCCCGGGCGTCGAAGGGCATGGCCACCGTCATGCCGGCGACCGACAGGCGGTGGCGGATGTAGCGCTCGGTCTCGGCCGCGGTCAGCGCGCCCAGGTGGTAGCGCGCGATCACGCGCTGCGCGAGCTGCTCGAGCTCGGGCCGCCCGAGCAGGTCGCGCAGCTCGGGCTGGCCGATCAGGATGATCTGCAGCAGCTTGCGCTCGTTGGTCTCGAGGTTGGTCAGCAGGCGCAGCTGCTCCAGCACCTCGGCCGACAGCATCTGCGCCTCGTCGATGATCAGCACGTTGTTCTGGCCGACCGCGTGCGTCTTGAGCAGGAACTGGTTCAGCGGGTCGAGGTAGTCCTTGACGGTCGGCTCGCCGCGCAACGGCTTCGGTGCCGGAATGCCGAACTCCTCGCAGACCGACTGCAGCAGCTCGATCACCGTGAGCTTGGGGTTGAAGATGTACGCGACGTTGGTGCGGCGCGGGATCTGCTCGAGGAAGCAGCGGCACACGGTGGTCTTGCCGGCGCCGATCTCGCCGCTGAGCAGCACGAAGCCGCCGCCGCCGTTCACGCCGTACAGCAGGTGCGCGAGCGCCTCGCGGTGGCGCTCGCTCATGAACAGGTAGCGCGGGTCCGGGGCGATCGAGAAGGGCTCGTGCTTCAGGCCGAAGAAGGGCGCGTACATGGGAGCGGAGAATACCGCGCCGCGGCGTGCGCCGGTCCGTTCACAATCCGGCGCACCGCCAACAGGGAGCGCTCGACACCATGATCACCGTTCACCACCTGAACAACTCCCGGTCGCAGCGCGTGCTCTGGCTGCTCGAGGAACTGGGCCTGCCGTACGAGATCGTGAAGTACGAGCGCGACGCGCAGACCATGCTCGCGCCGCCGTCGCTGATGAAGGTGCACCCGCTGGGCAAGTCGCCGGTGATCACCGACGGCGAGCTGACGGTGGCCGAGACCGGCGCGATCGTCGAGTACCTGATCGAGCGTTACGGCAACGGCCGCCTCGTGGCGCCGCCGGGCACGCCGCAGCGGCTGCGCTGGACCTACTGGCTGCATTTCGCCGAGGGCTCCGCGATGCCGCCGCTGCTGCTGAAGCTGATCTTCGAGCGCATCAAGGTGGCGCCGATGCCGTTCTTCGCGAAGCCGATCGCCCGGGGCATCGCGAACAAGGTGCTGGCCGCGATGGTCGAGCCGAACCTGAAGCGCCAGCTCGATTTCATGGAGGGCGAACTCGGCCGCAGCGAGTGGTTCGCGGGCACGGCGTTCAGCGCTGCCGACATCCAGATGAGCTTTCCGGTCGAGGCCGCGGCGCAGCGCGCCGGGCTCGATGCGAGCCGGCCGAAGCTGATGGCGTTCCTGAAGCGCATTCATGCGCGGCCGGCCTACCGGCGCGCGCTGGAGCGCGGCGGGCCGTACAGCTTCGCGAACGACTAGAAGGAACGCAGGGCTAGAGCGCGCCCATGCGGTCGCGCAGGATGCGCGCGCCGTCGGGTTGCGGCTGCGCTGCCGCCGGCCGCGCCCGGATCGACGCTTCGCGTTCGCGCATCACGTCGGCGATGCTGCGCCGGGCCGGCGCGTCGGCCTCCGCAGCGGCCACCGTGCGGGGCAGATCCGCGCCGGGTGCGGTCACCGGCGCCGGCTGCGGGCAGGGCGAGGCCTGGAACACGAGCCGGCCGTCGATGCGGCAGCGCTGCATCGCGTGCACCTGGGTGCACAGCAGCAGGGTGGTCCAGATCAGCAGCCGTGCGGAGCGGGCGAGCAGGCGCGGGGCTCGGGGTGCGGGTGCGGTGTTCATGCGCCGAAGTCTAGGCAGCGCGGCAGCGCAGCGGTGTGTCGGTGCCGGTAACAGAGTGCGCCGGGCGCGCAGGATGTCACAGGCGGGTTCAGGTCCGCCAGACGCGCGGCGCGCACGCGGGCAGCTGCCACGCGGTTTCGCGCCAGGCGGCCCAGGCACGAGCCAGCAGCGCCATCGCCGGCTCGACGCGGGGCGCCAGCACGCGCAGCACGATCACCGCGTCGTGCACGGCGGTCGCGCCGGCGCTGGCGCGCAGCGGGTCGGCGTCGACCACGCTGCGCGCGGCGGCGAGCAGGGCCTCGCGGCGCGGCGCGGGCAACGCGCTGCCGGCCGCGAACCACGAGGTGGCCAGCACGCGCTGCCCGGCCCAGCCCAGCGGCGAATCGAGCAGGCGTTGGTCTGCCGCGTCGATCACGCCGCGCTCCAGCCAGCGGCCCGGCAGCTCGACCGATTGCGTGAAGCGACCGCGCTCGAAGGCCTGGTTCGAGGCCGGCAGGCCGAGCGCGAGCAGGTCCCAGCCGATCATCTCGGCGCCGGGCGCGAGGTCGAAGCGCATCAGGTTCGCGGCGATGCAGCCGCTGTAGGCGATCGTCTCGAGCGGCAGCCATTCGAGGCGGGCGCCGCCGGCCAGTGCCGCGCGCACGCGCTGCGTCGAGGCTGCGCCGGTGCTGCGGTAGCAGCGCGTCGCGCCGGGGGTCGTGATCAGCGCGTGGGCACCCGTGTCGACCGAGATGTCGATGTCGAGCTCGTCGCCGCCGACCAGGCCGCCGGGCGGATGCACCAGCACGTTGTGGCAGGTGGCGTGCCCTTCGGGGTACAGGCTCGCGAGCACGCGCAACGGTCCGTCGTGGCGGTCGTGCAGCACGGTGCGCGCGTTGCCGCGCAGTTCATCGCGCCGGTAGGCCAGGCGCAGCGAGCCGTGCCAGCCCATCAGCGCGCGTCGCGCTTCCAGAACTCGAGGTGCGGCGCCGCGATCTCGTCCTCGACCTCGGGCACCGGGCCGAGCACCTCGATGGGCTTGCGGCCGCGCGCGAAGACCTCGCGGCAGGGCAGGTCCAGGGTCGGGTTCTCGGGGTGGTCGCCGGTGAGCTGTCGCAGCGCGTGCTCGGACAGGCCGTAGACGACGCGCCCGATGTTCGCCCAGTATTGCGTGCCGGCGCACATGCAGCAGGGCTCGACCGTGGTGTACAGCGTGCAGACCCAGAGTTCGTCGGCCGACCAGGCCTTCGCGGCCATGCGCACGAGCACCGCCTCGGCGTGGTTCACGGTGTCGATGTTGCCCTGCTCGGACAGCACGGTCTCGTGATCGGGGCCCACGAGCAGGGCGCCGAACGGGTGGCGGCCGGCATCGAGTGCGCGCCGTGCGATCGCGTTGGCATGGCGCAGGTGGCGCTGCTGCTGTTCGGCGCTCGGCGCGCTGCGGGGGTCGGTGGCGTCGTCGGGTGTCATGCCCGGCATCATGCCCGTTCCGGGTCGCGTGCCGATCGATCGCCGGTCAGCCGCCATGGGCGCTGCGATGGGCCCAGCGGGTGGTGCGCTTCTCGATCACCGCGAACAATTCGTACATCGCCATCGCCATCGCGCCCACCACGACCAGCCCCGCGAACGCCAGGCCCATCTGCATCGACGAGCCGGCCGAGATCAGCAGGTAGCCGATGCCTTCGTTCGCCGCCGTCATCTCCGACACGGTGGTGCCGACGAAGGCGAGCGTGATCGCGACCTTCAGCGACGCGTAGAAGTAGGGCATCGAGCGCGGCAGGCCGACCTTGATCAGGACGTCCCAGCGGCGCGCGCCGAGCACGCGCAGCACGTCCTCGAGCTCGGGCTCCAGCGTCGCCAGCCCGGTCGCGATGTTGACGGTGATCGGGAAGAACGAGATCAGGAACGCGGTGAGCACCGCCGGCCCGACGCCGATGCCGAACCACACGACCAGGATCGGCACGAAGGCCGCCTTCGGCAGCGCGTTGAAGCCGGTCATCAGCGGGTACATCGCCGCGTAGGCCATGCGCGAGCTGCCGATCAGGAAGCCGAGCAGCACGCCGACGACGATCGAGAGCGCGAACCCGACCATCGTGACCCAGAACGTGCGCCAGGCATGCCCGGCGATCAGCGGACCGTGCTCGACGAGCTTGGCGACGATCGCGCTCGGCGCGGGAAAGATGAACTCCGAGATCGAGAAGCCGCGGCAGATCGCCTCCCACAGGATCAGCACGATCACCAGCAGCACCCACGGCGCGGCGCGCTCTTGTTGCTGGCGGGTCATGTTGCTTGCTCTGTCGGTGTATGTTTGCGCACGAAAGTCCGAGCGGCAAAGGCGCGTTCGGGCCGGGCGCGTCGCTTCGCCTCGGCGGTCGCCGCTGCGCGTCGACTCCTCTCCGGTGCTCGGTCGCGTGGCCCGCCGCAGAACTCGCTTTGCTCACTTCGTTCGCGCCGCTCTAACATCCGCGGCGAGTCAGTTGTTGAAGCGCGCTGCGCGCGCGGCCACGCGCCCTGCGCTCCTCGACGCCTCCCACGACGCGCCGCACCCAGCCCGAACGCGCCTTTGCTGAACCACCGAGCCGCATGCGGGCCGCGCCACTGGTGGACTTCGCGGCAGGCGGCACCCGGCAGGGGCGGTTTCTGTGGCGGCGAGGCGCGGAGCTTCAAGGGCGGCGCGCGCAGCGCGCTTCGTGAACTGACTCGCCGCGGCTGTTTAAGTGCAGTGAGCGAAGCGAACGTAGCGAGTTCCGCGGCGCGCCCTTGAAGCGAGCACCGCAGCGGAGTCGATGCGCAGCATCGACCGCCACAGCATGAGTCCCTGCCGGGTGCCGCCTGCCGCGACGCCCCGAGCGTGCCGCCGGGCGTCACGACGCCAACTCCGGCGCAATCGCCGTCAGCGGCTTGCGGATCGCGCCAATGTGCTCGCGCAGTTCGAGCACGATGTCGGTGAACTCCGTCGTGTAGGTCAGCTCCAGCTCGCGCGGGCGCGGCAGCGGGATCGCCTTCTTGGCGAGGATGCGCCCGGGGCTGCGGCTCATCACATAGACGGTGTCGGCGAGGAACACCGCCTCGCGCAGGTCGTGGGTGACGAGGATGACGTTGAACTGCTGCACGCTCTGCAGGTCGCGCAGGATGCACCACAGCTCCTCGCGGGTGAACGCGTCGAGCGCGCCGAAGGGCTCGTCGAGCAGCAGCATCTTCGGCTCGTGGATGAGCGCGCGGCAGATCGACGCGCGCTGCTGCATGCCGCCCGACAGTTCCCACGGGAACTTGTCCTCGTAGCCGCCCAGGCCGACGCTTTGCAGCAGCGTGCGGCCCTTCGCCTCGAACACCGCGCGCTGGCTGCGGAACTGCGAGCGGTGCGGCTCGACGATCTCGAGCGGCAGCAGCACGTTGCCCAGCGTCGTGCGCCAGGGCAGCAGCGACGACGACTGGAACGCCATGCCGGTGATCTTCAGCGGCCCGGCCACCTCGCGGCCGTCGATCAGGATCCGGCCCTTCGACGGCATCTTCAAGCCGGTGGCGAGCTTCATGAAGGTCGACTTGCCGCAGCCCGAGGGCCCGACGATCGCGATGAACTCGCCGCGCTCGATGCTCAGCGTGATGTCCTCGACCGCGAACTGTCGTCTTGCGAGCAGTTCGTCGTTGTAGGCGAGCCAGACCTGGGAGAAATCGACGAACGCGGCCATCTCGCGCCGCTTACTTCTTCGCCGCCTTGAAGATGTCGCGCTCGGCGGCCGGCGGCAGGAACGATGCGTTCCAGATCGTCGCGCTGTCGACGCGCGCCTTGGTGGCGAACGCATCCGAGACCTGGCTGCCCATCAGGCTCAGGCGCGGTGCCGAGACGTTGCCGAACCCTTCGGCCTTCGCGTTGGCGGTCAGCACGGTGGCGTCGAGCGCGAGTCTCAGGCGTCGCTCCTCGAGCGCCGCGTCGACCAGGCCGTCGCGCGCCTTGAGCGTCGCGATCGCCCCTTTCGGGTCGGCGATCACGTCCTTCACGCCCTTCGTGAACGCGCGCAGGAAGCCGCGCACCGCCTCCGGGTTCTTCTTGAGGAAGGCCTCGGACACGATCACCGCGTTGCCGTACAGCTTCACGCCGTGGGCCGGGTACGGCAGCACGACGATGTCGTCGGCCTTCACGCCGCGCGCCTCGAGGTTGAGCAGCGAGGTGAACGAGAAGCCGGTGATCGCGTCGATGTCGCCGCGCACCAGCATCGTCTCGCGCAGCGTCGGGTCCATCGCGGTCCAGGTCACGTCGCCGATGTTGTTGGCCTTGGCGAAGATCGGCCAGGCCTTGCGGCCGGCGTCGAACACCGGCGCGCCGAGCTTCCTGCCCTTCAGGTCGGCGGGCGTGCGGATCCCCGACTTCTTCAGCGCCAGCACCGCGGCCGGCGTGTCGTTGTAGACCATCATCACCGCGACCGGCTTCGGCGCGCTCGGGTTGTTGGCCTGGAACTCCATCAGCGCGGCCAGGTCGGCGAAGCCCATGTCGTAGGCGCCGGAGGCGACCCGCGTCACCGTGCCGCCCGAGCCGTTGCCGGCATCGATCGTGACGCTCAGCTTCTCGGCCTTGAAATAGCCTTTCGCCTCGGGCACGAGGAAGAGCGCGGCCGGGCCCTCGAAGCGCCAGTCGAGCTGGAACTTGATCGGGGTGTCCTGTGCCTGCGCGAGCGGCGCGGCGAGGACGGACAGCGCGGCGAGCAGTGCGCCGACGTGCTTGCGCAGGGTCATTCGAGTCTCCTTGGGGTCCGGGTCGGAAGCGTGGGTACGCCCCGAGCTTCATTCAAGTTCCGTGCCCGTGCTGCGCGGGACCGGGATTCGGTACGTCGCGAAGTTCGCCTCGACGCGCTGCTGCAGGTAGGCGCGAAGAAGCGCTCGGTCATCGCGAAGGCCTCGCGCGTGGTCGCGAGGTCGATGCCGTGGTTCTTCGGCTGGAAGAAGCCGACGTCGACCGCGGCGTCCCACAGGTGATCGGCGATCTCGGCGCGGCGGGCGTCGAAGTCGGCGAGGTCGATCACCCGCACCTCGCGCTGGCGGGTTTCGGAGCCGATCGCGCCCATGCGCGATTCCCTTTGGAGTTCCCGCATCGCGTCCTCCATCTCAACGTGTCCAGTAGGCGGTGTGCGGTGCGCCGGCCTCGGCGGCCAGCGCCGGGCCGATCACCTCGAAGGCCTGCGGGGAGGCTTTGAAGACATCGCGGCACGACATCGCCAGATCGCCGGCGCCGGGCTGCAGCGTGCGGAACGCGCGCAGCCGCACCGCATCGAGCCCGAACACCACACGCCGGATGCCGGACCAGAAGATCGCTCCGGCGCACATCACGCAGGGCTCGCCCGAGGCGTACATCGTCGCGTCGGCAAACGCTTCGCGCGGGTACGCGGGCGACGCGACGCGCAGCGCGTTGACCTCGGCGTGGCCGGTGCAGTCGCCGGTCTCGGCATTGTTGTTCCAGGCTTCGCCGAGCACGGTCCCGTCGTTCGCGACGACGACCGCGCCGAAGGGCCGGTTGCCGCGGCCGGCGGCCTGCGCCGACAGTTCGATCGCGCGGCGCAGGTAGAGCGTGTCGGCCTCGCCGAGAGCGGCGTCGGGCAGGTCGGTGGTCATCGGGTCAGCCTTTCATCATGCGTTCGGCCAGCGGCGGCGGAACGTGCAGATCGTAGACCGCATCGACCTCGCCGGCTGCCGCACGTCGAGCGCGGAACGGCCTGCCGGTCTTCGTGATGGTGCATGGCGCATCGTCGGCTTCGCGCTGCAATGCACGCGCTGCCGCGCGCAGCGCCGTGGTCGACAGATTGACGCGCCGGTCCGAATCGACGGACGGCGAGGTCACGGGGTCGCTCGCACGGGCAGCCGACCGATCGACTGGCGCAGCGCTTCGCGGTAGCGCTCCGGCTGCTCGATGGCCAGGTCGCTGTGCGAGCCGCCCTCGAACGGCACCCAGCGCGCGCCGGGCGGCGCGGCCTCGAAGAGCCCGCGGCCCAGCGCGAACGGCACGGGCCTGCCGGCGCTGCCGTGCATCATCCGGATCGGCGCGTCGATCTTGCGATGGTTCCGGAACGGGTTGCGAAACGTGCCGTGCAGATACAGCAGGGTCGGCGCCTGCGGGTTCGGGTTCGGCAGCCACCAGAGCTGCAACCGGTCGGTCTGCGTCGCGCTCGCGCCGGGCACGGCCAGCGTGAACATCCGGTCGTCGGCGCGCAGGCCGGCGACGTCGGCCGGCCGGCCCGGCGTGGGTCGGTACGCGCGTTCGCGTTGCTTCGCGCCGATCCAGGCGCAGCCGGCAAGCGTTGCCAGCGCGCCGCAGACAAGCCCGGCGCGCGAGCGCAGCGTGAAAAATCCTGACAATCGCCGCCATGAAGTCTGTCTGCCTCGTCTTCGTCGTCATGGCCGCCGCCGGTTGCACTGCCGTCACCCGCGCTCAGTCATCCACAGCGCCCGCAGGCGGCAACGCCGTCGACGACACGCTGTCGCGCATCGGTCGCTGGTTCGGCATGGATTGGAGCAGCGGTTGGCAGACCGGCAGCACCTGGCGCCTGGTGGGCTCGCCCTATACCTACCATTTCTCGCCCGACCCGGACCACCGCCACGTCTACATGCTCGGCCTGGTGCGTCAACGTGCCGACGGTTTGATCGTCGGCGGCACGGCGTTCCGCAACTCGTTCGGTCAGTCCAGTGCCTACGTGTACCTCGGCCAGCGCTTCGACCGGATGGCGGGTATCGAGTGCCTGTTTGCCGAAGTCGGCGGCGGCCTGCTGTATGGCTACAAGCCGCCGTACGACCACAAGGTGCCGCTCAACCACCGCGGATTCTCGCCCGGCCTGGTGCCCAGCCTGGGTTGGAAGCTCACACCGGGCGTCGCGGCCCAGTTGAACTTCCTCGGTACCGCGGCGTTGATGTTCCAGTTCTCGGTCGACTTCCGGTAGCCCGCCGTCGGCGCTTCCCGGCACGGACGCCGGCCCCGACGCCTCGTGGCAATCGTGTGCGACCACCGGCGGGCCGGTGGCGTTCCCGTACAGCCTGACCACGCAGGCGGGGCAGTATCTGGCCGGCATCGGCGGTGTGGCCGCGTCGAGCGCGCTCTACGTCGTCGCCGGCGGCGGCAACAACGCCCGCGATGCGCTGGCCGCGGTCGCCGGCGGCGCCGACCTGTTCGGCACCGCGGCATCGTTCGCTGCGGCGTTCGCGAACGACATCGGCGCGATCGTCGACCAGCTGCAGGCCGCCGGTGCCCGGCACATCATCGTCTGGGACACGCCCGATCTGGGCCGCGCGCCGGCGGTGACCGTGGCCGGTGGGGCGTCGTCCTTTGCCGGCGCGTTCGTCGCCACCGCGATGAACAACGCGCTGGCGCTGCGCCTGGCCGGCGAGAGCGATGTTGCCATGTTCGACCTGTACGGCCTGACCGATGCGCTCGCGGACGACCCGTCGGCCCATGGTTTCACGAACGCGGCCGACGCCTGCGGCGCAGTCGCCGGCGCCGACTGCAGCAAGTACGTCTACTGGGACGGCATCCACCCGACCGCCGCGGGCCACCTCGCGATCGCTGGCGCGATGTACCAGCTGGCCGTGCCGGTGCCCGAGCCCGACACCTGCGTGCTGCTTGCCTTCGGCCTGGTCGCGGTCGCCTGGACGGCGCGCCGTCGCGCGAAGGCCGGCGAGGCCGCCTGACCGGCCGCTCAGGCGCTCGCCGCCAGCAGATCGAACAGCGTGCGCGCCACCACCTTGGTGGCGCGGCGCAGGTCGTCGAGCAACAGGTGCTCGTCGGCGCGCTTCGCGTTCGACTCGAACACCGTCCGCGGCCCGGCCCCGTAGATCGCGGCCGGGATGCCGGCCTCGCCGTACAGGCGCACGTCGGTGTACAGCGGCGTGCCCGAGGTCGGGATCGGCTCGCCGAACACGGCGGCGCCGTGCTTCTGCAGCGCCTCGACCAGCGGCCGGTTGCCGGGCAGCGGCTGCAGCGCGTTGGCCAGCAGCAGGCGCCTGATCTCGACGCCGATCCCGGGGCAGCCGGCCGCGGCGTCGGCGATCACCTGGCGGATCGTCGCCTCGACCGCGACCGGATTCTCTTCCGGGATCATGCGGCGGTCGAGCCGGAACACGACCTTGCCGGGCACGACGTTGGTGTTCGTGCCGCCCTCGATGCGCCCGACGTTCAGGTACGGGTGGGTGATGCCGGCGACCCCGGACCTGACTCGCCGATACAGCGCGTTCTGGGCGTACAGCGCGTTCAGGATCGCGACCGCGCCCTGCAGCGCGTCGACGCCGGTGTCGGGAATGGCCGCGTGCGCCATCCGGCCGTGCACCGTGACCTCCATCTGCAGGCAGCCGTTGTGCGCGGTGACGACCTGGTAGCTGAAGCCGGCCGCGAGCAGCAGGTCCGGCCGGGTCAGTTTGCGACGCAGCAGCCAGCCCGGGCCGAGTTCGCCGCCGAACTCCTCGTCGTAGGTGAAGTGCAGCTCGACCGCGCCCTTCAGTTGCGCGCGCAGCGTCTCGATCGCGCGCACGGCGAAGGTGTAGGTCGCGAAGTCGCTCTTGCTGACCGCCGACGCGCGGCCGTAGAGCTTGCCGTCCTCGACTTCGCCGCCGTAGGGATCGTGCGTCCAGCCCTCGCCGGGCGGGACGACATCGCCGTGCGCGTTCAGTGCGATCGTGCGGCCACCGACGGCGTAGGGGCGGCGCACGATCAGGTTCGTCAGCGACACGAGGCCGCAAGCCTTCACGTCGGCGTCCGGCACCGGGTATTTCTCGGCCTCGAAGCCGAACGCCTGCAGCAGTTCGGCGGTGCGCTCGGCGTGGGGCGCGTTGTTGCCGGGCGGCGTGTCGGTGGGCACCTGCACCAGGGCCTGCAGGAAGCTCACTTCCTCGCCGAAGTGGGCGTCGATCCAGGCGTCGAGCTGTTCGTAGGCGGTCATCGTCTGGGTTCCAGTGGATTCATCGGCGCGCCGGGTCCGCGAGACTGGCGCATCACGCTCCGGCGACGCGGCCAGGGCAGGCCCTGCCCCGCGGGGCGTTCGGTTCACACGAGCTGGTTCAGCAGGTGCATGAAGGCGTCGACCGCGAGCTGCATGTCGTCGGCGGTGCTCGATTCGAGCGGGTTGTGGCTGATGCCGGCGTTCTGGCCGCGCACGAACAGCATGGCCTGCGGCATGGCCTCGTGCAGCTTCATCGCGTCGTGGCCGGCGCCGCTGGGCAGGCGAAACACCGGCAGGCCGGCGGCCTCGACCGCGCGCTCCCAGCGCCGTTGCCACTCGGGCGCGCTCGGGGCGGCGGCGGCGCGCATCGTCTCCTCGATGCCGTGCGACAGGCCGCGGCGCGTGCAGATGCGCGCCAGCTCGGCGAGCACGTCCGCGGCGCAGGCGTCGCGCACCGCGTCGGTCGTGGCGCGGATGTCGAGCGTGAACCGGCAGCGGCCGGGCACGACATTGATCGAGCCGTTCGGCACCGTCAGGATGCCCATCGTGCCGACCAGGTCCGCCACCTGCGCGGCGCGCCGCTCGACGAACAGCGCCAGCTCGGCGACGGCCGTGGCGGCGTCGCGCCGGCTGTCCATCGGCGTGGTGCCGGCGTGGCTGGCCATGCCGACCACCTCGCCGGCGTAACGCACGCTGCCGTTGATCGAGGTCACGACGCCCAGCGGCAGGTCGAGCGCGTTCAGCACCGGGCCCTGCTCGATGTGGACCTCGACGAAACCCTGGTAGGCCGCAGGGTCGCGCTGCAGCGCGCGGATTGCCGCGAGCGTCGCGGGCAGGCCGGCGGCGCGCATCGCCTCGCGCATCGAGACGCCGTCGGCGTCGCGCTGCTCCAGCCACGCGGGGTCGAACTGCCCGACCAGCGCGCCCGAGCCGAGGAAGGTCGCCTCGTAGCGCTGGCCTTCCTCCTCGGCGAAGGCGACCAGCTCGATGCCGAACGGCAGACGCCGGCCCGCGCGCCGCAACTCGCGCACGCAGACCATCGGCACGAAGATGCCCAGCCGCCCGTCGTACTTGCCGGCGTTGCGCACCGTGTCGTAGTGGCTGCCGGTCAGCAGGCGCCGCTTCGTGCGGTCGCTGCCGTGGTAGACGCCGACGACGTTGCCGACGGCATCGATGCCGGCCTCGTCGAAGCCGCAGTCGAGCATCCACGCCCGGAGCTGCGCCGCGCAGGCGCGGTGCGCGCCGGTCAGGTAGGTGACGGTGAGTTCGCCGCGCTCGGCGCCGCCGGGGTCGGTGTGTCTGGCGAGCAGCTCGGCGCAATCCCAGGCCTGACGGCCCTGCGTGGGCTCGACGCCGAACTTGTCGTTCAGCCGGATCTCGGCGATGCGGTGAATATTGCGCAGGCACTCGGCGAGCTCGAAGTCCGGGTGGTTGGCGAGGCGGCGCTCGAAGGTCTCGATGATCTCGCGCCGGTGCAGCCCGGTGCCGCGCGGCCCGCGCACCGCGAGCGTGAACGGCCAGCCGAATTTCGCGTTGTAGGCGGCGTTGAGCTGCTGCAGCCGCGCGAACTCGGCGGGCGTGCAGCCGGTCAGGCCGGCCCGGCCCTGCTCGGCGGTCGACTCGGCGGTCAGCGTCTTCGCCACCATCGCCTTGCCGGCGAGTTCCGGGTGGGCGCGGATCAGCGCGACCTGCGCGTCGCGCCCGGCCTCGCGCAGCACCAGCGCGAGCGCGTGCTCGAGCTGCGCGAGCGAGACGAACGGGCGTCTCGTCGCCGCCTTCTCGGCGATCCACGGCGAGTGTTCGTAGACGCCGTCGAGCAGCGCGACGAACCCGGCCGGCGTCGCGCGGTTGAGCCGGTCCAGCGTCAGGGGCGAGGCCATGGAGGAAGGGTTCCGTTCGATGTGGCGAGGCGCGGGCTCAGGGCGCCGGATGGGTGGCGGCCCAGTGGCGTGCGATGTCGATGCGGCGGCACATCCAGACCCGGTCGTGCTGCTGCAGATGGTCGAGAAAGCGCTGCAGCGCCCTGAAGCGCGCGGGCCTGCCGAGGATGCGGCAGTGCATGCCGATGCTCAGCATCTTCGGCACCTGCGCGCCTTCGTCGTACAGCACGTCGAAGGCGTCCTTCAGGTAGCTGAGGAAGTGGTCGCCGGTGTTGAACCCCTGCATCGACGCGAAGCGCATGTCGTTGGTGTCCAGCGTGTACGGCACGATCAGGCGCTGCAGTGTCGTGCCGTCGCTCTTCTGGACCGGCATCCAGAACGGCAGGTCGTCGCCGTAGTAGTCGCTGTCGTACTCGTAGCCGCCGTGGTCGGCAACGAGCCGCTTCGTGTTCGGGCTGTCGCGGCCGGTGTACCAGCCCAGCGGCCACTGGCCCTTGGTCAGGTCGCGGATGATCCGGGTGCCGATCTCGATGTGGCGGCGCTCGCGCTGCTCGCTCATGTGCTGGTAGTGGATCCAGCGCCAGCTGTGGCAGGCGATCTCGTGGCCGAGGTCGACGAAGGCCTGCGTCAATTCCGGGTTGCGCTGCAGCGCCATCGACACGCCGAACACCGTGAGCGGCAGGCCGCGCGTCTCGAATTCCCGCAGGATGCGCCAGGCGCCGACGCGCGAGCCGTACTCGTACATCGATTCCATCGACAGGTGCCGCGTCTCGAAGGCCTGCGCGCCGATGATCTCGGACAGGAAGGTCTCCGACGACGGGTCGCCGTGCAGCACGCAGTTCTCGCCGCCCTCCTCGTAGTTCAGCACGAACTGGACGGCGATCCTGGCATTGCCGGGCCACTGCGCCTGGGGCGGGTTGCGGCCGTAGCCGATCAGGTCGCGCGGGTAGTCGCTGGTCATCATGGTCGGAATGCTCGCGCAGGGCGGATCGCCGGCAGGCCGCCCGGCAGCAGCACCGAGCCGAGGTCGGGTGCGCGCGGGTCGAGCCGCAGGTTGCGCTCGACATGGTGCAGGTGCGCCTCCATCAGTCGCACCGCGGCGCGCGCATCGCGCCGCTCGAGCGCGTCGACGATCGCGACGTGCTCGGCGAAGGAATGCTCGGCCGACTGCGCCGACTGGTACATCAGCGCAATCAGCGACGAGCGCGACACCAGGTCGCCGACCATGCCCGCCAGCACCTCGTTGCCCAGCATGCGCGCGACCACGATGTGGAAGTCGGTGAGCAGCCGCGTGCGGCCGCAGACGTCGGTGCGCTGCACCGCCAGGCCTTCGGCCTTCAGGTGCGCGCGCAGCTCGTCGACCTGCGCGCCGCTCAGCTCGGCGGCGGCGCGCCGGATCATCGCCGCCTCGAGCATGCGGCGCGCCTCGAAGACCTGTTTCGCCTCGTCGACGCCGGGTTCGGCGACGCGCGCGCCGCGCGCCGGCTCGAGCGTGATCAGGTGCTCGCGGCTGAGCTGCATCAGCGCCTGGCGCACCAGCGTGCGCGAGACCTTGAAGATGTCGGCGATCTTCTGCTCGGCCAGCTTGGTGCCGGGCATCAGCCGGCGTTCGACGATCGCGGTCGTGATCGAGTCGGCGATGCGCTGGGTCAGGTTGTCGCTCGCCGCCGGTTCGGCCGGCGGCGGTGCCGTGCCGCGTGCCGCGCGGATCACCTGCAGTTTCGGGGCGGGGCGGCTCATGGGCTGGAGAACGGGTGTGCTTGCGCTGCGGGTGTGCTTGCGCTGCGCGACAAAGTGTATACACTTTTGACCTTGCCGCAAGCCCGGCGCGATTCTCCCCACGTCACCGAGGACCCTCATGGGAAAGCTCACCACGCACGTGCTCGACACCGCCAACGGCTGCCCGGCGGCTGGCATGGCCGTCGCGCTCTACCGCCTCGACGGCGGCGTGCCGACCCTGCTCGAGCAGCTCGCGCTGAACCGCGACGGCCGCACCGACAGCCCGCTCCTCGAGGGCGCGGCCTTCGTGCCCGGCACCTACCGGCTGGTGTTCGCGGTGGCACGGTATTTCCGCGGGCTGAACACCGTGCTCGCCGACCCGCCGTTTCTCGACGAGGTGCCGCTCGACTTCGGGCTCGCGGATGCCGGCGCGCACTACCACGTCCCGCTGCTGGCGAGCCCGTTCGCCTATTCCACCTACCGCGGCAGCTGAGCCGGTCAGGGCATGGCGGCGGAAAGTTCAGCGTCGGAACTGTATACACGTCCGATGCGACCCGCACCGACCGCCGTCTGCGGGGGTCTGCACGGGCCTGCTTCTTGCTGAAACGCAGGCGCCGAGAAGACCCGGAGAATCACACCGCATGGAAGCGCACCTGCTCGACTGGGCCAACCTGCTGCTGCGCTGGGCGCACATCGTCACCGGCATCGCCTGGATCGGCTCGTCGTTCTACTTCGTCTCGCTCGACAACAGCCTGACGCCGCCGAAGGAGCCGCAGGACGCCGCCCGCGGCGTCGGTGGCGAGCAGTGGGGCGTGCACGGCGGCGGCTTCTACCACCACCAGAAGTACCCGGTCTCGCCCGGCTACGTGCCCGAGCAGCTGCACTGGTCGAAGTGGGAGAGCTACTCCACCTGGCTGACCGGTTTCGCGCTGTTCACGGTGCTGTACCTCTACAACGCCAGCACCTTCCTGATCGACAAGTCGCTGTTCGACTGGACGCCCAGCGCCGCGATCGGCACCGCGCTCGCGTTCTTCGTCGCGTTCTGGGTGCTCTACGACACGATCTGCCGCACGCTCGGGCGCGGGCCGAACGGCGACCTGATCGTCGGCGGCTGCGTGTTCGTGCTGATCGTGTTTGCGTCCTGGCTGGCGTGCCAGCTGTTCGCGGGCCGCGCCGCCTTCCTGCTCGTCGGCGCGATGATCGCGACGACGATGAGCGGCAACGTCTTCTTCTGGATCATCCCGGGCCAGCAGACGGTCGTCGCCGCGATCAGGTCGGGCTTGGCCGCAGATCCGGTGCACGGCCAGCGCGGCAGGCAGCGCAGCGTGCACAACACCTTCTTCACGCTGCCGGTGCTGTTCGCGATGATGAGCAACCACTACGGCTTCACCTACGGCGCGAAATACAACTGGCTGGTGCTGGTGGCGATCATGGTGGCGGGCGCGCTGATCCGCACGTCGTTCGCGCTGCGCCACAGGGCGCTGGCCGTCGGGCAGCCGGTGCCGTGGCGCTATGCCGTGATGGGCACGATCCTGCTGGCCGGCGTGATCGTCGCGACCCTGCCTGCGCCGCGGACCGCGCCGGCCGCGGCGGCGCCGGTCAGCTTCGCCGAGGTGCAGGCCGTCGTCGCGCAGCGTTGCGTGCTGTGCCACGGCCCGGCGATGCAGAGCAAGAACCTGCGCTTCGATTCGGCCGACGAGATCGCGACGCACGCCCAGCAGATCTACCAGCAGGCCGTGGTGCTCAAGCTCATGCCGATGAACAATGCCACCCGGATCACCGACGCGGAGCGCGCGCTGATCGGACGCTGGTTCATGGCGGGTGCGTCCGCGCGATGAGGCCGGACCGCTTCCGGGCGGCTTGCGCTGCCGGCAGACCGAGCGCGCGCCGGCTCGACGCGCCGGTGAACAGGGCCGTCGAGGAGATGCCGTGGGCACCTTGCTGATCCGCGACGCGCGGCTGCTGGTCACGATGGACGCGCAGCGGCGCGAGATCGCCGGCGGCGGCGTGTTCGTGCGCGACAACGTGATCGAGGCGGTCGGCCCGGCGGCCGATCTGCCCGCGACGGCCGACGAGGTGATCGACGCGCGCGACCAGGTCGTGATCCCGGGTCTGGTCAACACCCACCACCACATGGTCCAGACGCTGACCCGGGCGTTTGCGCAGGACGACGAGTTGTTCGGCTGGCTGCGCGGCCTGTATCCCGTGTGGGCCAACCTGACGCCCGAGATGGTGAGGGTCTCGACCCAGACCGCGATGGCCGAGCTGCTGCTGTCGGGTTGCACGACCAGCAGCGACCACCTCTACATCTACCCCAACGGGGTGCGGCTGGACGACAGCATCGAGGGCGCGGCGCAGATCGGCATGCGCTTCCACGCGGCGCGGGGCTCGATGAGCGTCGGCGAAAGCCAGGGCGGCCTGCCGCCGGACCGCGTGGTCGAGCGCGAACCGGCGATCCTGAAGGAGACCCAGCGCCTGATCGAGCGCTGGCACGACCCGGGACGCTTCGCGATGCAGCGCATCGTCGTCGCGCCGTGCTCGCCGTTCTCGGTCAGCCGCGGTCTGATGCGCGACTGCGCGCTGCTCGCCCGGCAGTACGGCGTCTCGTTGCACACGCACCTGGCCGAGAACGACAACGACATCGCCTACACGCGCGAGAAGTTCGGCTGCACGCCGGCCGAGTACGCCGAGGGGCTCGGCTGGGTCGGCGCGGACGTGTGGTGCGCCCATTGCGTCAAGCTCGATGCCCCCGGCATCGCGCTGTTCGCGCGCACCGGCACCGGCGTCGCGCACTGCCCGTGCTCCAACATGCGGCTGGCCTCGGGCATCGCGCCGATCCGCGCGATGCGCGACGCCGGTGTCGGCGTCGGCATCGGGGTCGACGGCGCGGCCTCGAACGATGCCGGCCACATGCTGGCCGAGGTGCGCATGGCGATGCTGCTGCAGCGCGTGGCGTCGGCGTGCCCCCCGGCCAACGGATACGGCCGACTTCCCGAGGAGCGCGCACACCGGCCCGGGGGCGCCCCGCCGTCCGGCCTGCACCGGCCTGCAGCGATGGCGATGGGCGCACGCGAGGCACTCGAGATCGCCACGCTCGGCGGTGCCAGGGTGCTGGGGCGCGACGACATCGGCGCGCTCGCGGTCGGCATGGCGGCCGACATCGTCAGCGTGCCGCTGAACGAGATCGGCCTGGCGGGCGCGCAGCACGATCCGCTCGCCGCACTGCTGTTCTGCCACGTGCCGCGCGTGCGGCACAGCATCGTCGACGGCCGTGTCGTGGTGCGCGACGGGCAGCTCGCCACGCTGGACCTGCCGGTGCTGGTCGAGCGGCACAATCGGCTGGCCGCAGAACTCGCGCAAGCGGCTTTCTCGACCCGTTGAACCCGAACCGAACCTGGAGACCGCCCATGCCCACGATCCGTGTCGAGATGCTGGAAGGCCGCACGCCGGAACAGAAGCGCGCACTGGCCGCCGCGCTCACCGAGGCCTGCGCGCGCACCATCGGCGCCGCGCCCGAGAGCATCGACGTGCTGCTGTTCGACATCGCGAAGCAGGACTGGGCCAAGGGCGGCGTGCCGTGGAGCGAGCGCCTGGCCGCGCCGAAACCGCCGGCCGCGTGATCTCGAGGAAATGTGGCTTTGCCACTTTCCTCGAACCCCCGTGGGGGGCGGGTTGGGCGCAGCCCGGCCCTGGGGGCGCTCGCAAGGAAATGTGGCTTTGCCACTTTCCTTGAACCCCCGCGGGGGGCGGGTTGGGCGCAGCCCGGCCCGGGGGGGCGCTCAGAACTGCAGGAAGGTCACGCCGGCACCGATGCTGGTCTGGCGGAAGTTGTAGTCGGTCAGCGTCTCGCCGTAGCCGCTGAAGGCCTGCACGAACCAGCGCAGGCCGTTCGGCTGGTCGCGCGAGACCGGGTAGGTCCACTCGAACTGGAGCGCGCCGTAGCGCACGTTCTCCAGCGTGCTGCGGTAGAGCAGCGATGCGGTCTGCACCCCGCTGGCCCAGGTCAGCTGGAATTCGCCCCGGCCGCGGTAGCTCACCAGGTCGGGGTTGTTGTCGGTCGCGAGCGGCTCGTTCAGGCGCTGGTTGTACTTCCCCGTCAGCGACCAGTTGCCGCGCTCGATGCCGGCGCCCAGGTAGACGCGGTTCCAGCTGCGCGACAGCGGGTCGGACTGGCCGTTGGACTGGTGCGCCAGGGCGAACTGCGTGAAACGCCATTGCCAGCCGAACGGCAACTCGCGCATGCCTTTTGGGGTCGGCACGATGTAGATCAGCTCGGGCTGGTAGTCGGTGTTGCGGAAGGGCTTGGAGTCCTTGCCGTTCCAGATCTGCCACATCGCCTGCTGGGTGAATGCGCCCCACAGATCGGCGCCCGGCAGGCCCAGGTTCTGCGCGAGCTTGGTGCGCAGCGAGAGCTGGAACTTCGCCTCCCCGCGGCGATAGTCGGGCAGCGGCACCACCGCCTGCGTCGGCGACTGCGGCCCGCGGTTGATGCGGCTCGTGAGGTGGATCGGCAGCACGTAGTTCGGCTGGTAGCCGACGAAGTTGAAGGTGCCGCGCTTGTCCGTCGGATCCAGCTCCCAGTACTTCGACAGCAGGCTGGCGTCGGGCGGCGTGTCGGTGGCGGTGCGCAGCGGCGCGCCCTTCGATTCCAGCCGCGAGTCCGTCCGCGGGCTCGCGCCGGGCAGTGTCTGCTGCGCCGGCGGTTCGGTCGGCGCCGGGGCGCGGCCGGCGAGGGTGTCGTAGCAGGCCAGGCGGTCGGCCGCCGCGCCGATCGCGGCGCAGTGCTCCAGCGTCGGTGCAGCCGCCGGCTGGGCCGCCGTCAGCGCCGGCACGCAGACCGCGAGCGACAGGGCGAGGTACCGCGCCAGCGCAGGCGGGCGGCGTTTCACGACGAACGGGTGACGAGGCATGGGCGCGGGGAATGAAGGCGAGCGAGCACTGCATGATAGGGGGACGCGCGCGCCGCCCGTGCGCCGGCCGGCAGGGCGCCCGGTGCCCCACGGAGCGCCTGCGCCGGCCCCCTCGAAAGGTCTGCCCGATGCCGAAGTTTGCCGCCAACCTCACGATGCTGTTCACCGAGCGGCCCTTCCTCGACCGCTTCGAGCGCGCCGCGCGTGCCGGCTTCGAGGCGGTGGAGTTCCAGTTCCCCTATGCCCACCCGGCCGCGGAGATCAGGAAGCGGCTGGTCGAGAACCGGCTCGAGCTCGTCCTGCACAACCTGCCGCCCGGCGACTGGGACGGCGGCGAGCGCGGCATCGCCTGCCTGCCCGATCGGGTCGCCGAGTTCCGCGCCGGCGTGGCGCTGGCGATCGACTACGGCAGCGCGCTCGGCGTGCCGCAGCTCAACTGCCTCGCCGGCATCGCGCCGGCCGGCATCGGCGCCGCGCCGCTGCGCCGCCGCTTCGTCGAGAACCTGCGGTTTGCCGCCGCCGCGGCCCGCAAGGCCAACATCCGGCTGCTGATCGAGCCGATCAACGTCCACGACATCCCCGGCTTCTACCTGAACCGCACGGCACAGGCGCTGGCGATCATCGACGAGGTCGGCTCCGACAACCTGTTCCTGCAGTACGACATCTACCACGCGCAGCGCACCGAGGGCGAGCTGATCGCGACGATGACGAAGCAGCTCGCGCGCATCGCCCACATCCAGATCGCCGACAACCCCGGCCGCCACGAGCCCGGCACCGGCGAGATCAACCACGAGCGCGTGTTCGCCGCGCTCGACCGCATCGGCTACCGCGGCTGGATCGGCTGCGAATACAGTCCGGCGACGACGACCGAGGCCGGCCTGGGCTGGTTCGATCGCGCGCGCGGCGCGACGGTCTGAACCGCGCCGGACCACGCCGGCCCCTGCCGGGATAATCGCGCGATGCGTCTGCCGTCGCCCCACACCGACCCGCGCGGCTTTCTGCGCACGCTGTTCGACGCCGCGGTCGCGCAGGCGGTGCCGGGCCCGGAGATCGCCGCGTTCCTGCCGGCCCCGCCCCCAGGCCGCACGCTGGTGCTCGGTGCCGGCAAGGCGGGCGGCTCGATGGCCGCGGCGGTCGACGCGGCGTGGCCGCGCAGCGCGGCCCTGTCGGGCCTGGTCGTCACGCGTTACGGCTACGTTCCGCCGGCCTTCGAGGCGACGCCGGGGCGCATCGAGGTGGTCGAAGCCGCGCACCCGCTGCCCGACGCGGCCGGCCAGCGCGCGGCGCAGCGCATCGCGGACCTCGCGCGCGGGCTGACGAAGGACGACCTCATGCTGTGCCTGGTGTCGGGCGGGGCGTCGTCGCTGCTCGCGCTGCCGGGGGCGATCGGCAACCACGGCATCACGCTGGAGGAGAAGCAGGCGATCCACCGGGCGCTGCTGAACAGCGGCGCCGCGATCGGCGAGATGAACTGCGTGCGCAAGCACCTGTCGGCGATCAAGGGCGGGCGGCTCGCCGCGATGTGCGCGCCGGCGCAGGTCGTCACGCTGCTGATCAGCGACGTGCCCGGCGACGCGCCCGACGTCATCGGCAGCGGCCCGACGGTGCCCGACCCGACGAGCTGCGCCGACGCGCTGCGCATCCTCGCGCGCCACGCCATCGAGGTGCCGGATGCGGTGCGTGCCGGCCTGGAGAGCGGCGCGCTCGAGACGCCCAAGCCTGGCGACGCGCGGTTCGAGCGGCATCGGGTCCACATGATCGCGACGCCGCAGCAGTCGCTGGACGCCGCCGCCGCACTGGCGCGCAGCGCCGGCATCGGCGTGCACGTGCTCGGCGACGCGATGGAAGGCGAGTCGCGCGAGGTCGGCAAGGTGCACGCGGCGCTGGCGCGCTACATCGCGCGCCGCGGCGAGCCGTTCGCGACGCCCTGTGTGCTGCTCTCGGGCGGCGAGACGACCGTGACCATGACGAGCGAGGCTGCGGGATCGAGCGGCGCCGGCACACGGCCGGGGAAGGGCGGCCGGGCAAGCGAGTTCCTGCTCGGCTGCGCGATCGCGCTGCAGGGCGAGCCCGGCGTGCACGTACTCGCGGCCGACACCGACGGCATCGACGGCGTCGAGGACCACGCCGGCGCGATCGTCACGCCGAACACGCTCGCGCGCGCCCGGGCCCTGGGGCTGGATGCGCAGGAGCACCTGGACCGCCACGACGCCTACAGCTTCTTCGAGCCGCTGGGCGACCTCGTGAGAACGGGGCCCACCTTCACGAACGTGAACGATTTCCGGGCGGTGCTGATCGTTTGAGCCGGCTCCGGCCCGGGTGCCCCGGGATCGTCCGGGCCACGCCGGGAGCTGCCGGCGGCGTCGCCAGCGCGCGGTCGGGTTGCCGGCCGAAGAAGGCGTCGGTGGCCAACGCGGTCAGCTGCCCGCGTGAGAGCCGGCGATCGGCCCGTTGCTGCCGGCCTTCGAGCCGACGGGTTTCACGGGCGCTGGCAACAGCGCCGCCAGGGCTTCGCGGGCCGCCGCGTCGAGCGGCGGGTGGCGCGCGATCTCGTGCGCGAGCGTCGAGTGCAGCTGGTCGAGCGCGGCAACGCATTCGAGCACGCCGGTACGGATGCGAGCGCTCGGCTCCTCGTCTCGCCCGGCGCATGCGGCGCGGAAGTCGTCGCCGACCAGCAGCCTGAGCCTGGCGGTGACGGCGCCGTACAGCAGCGCCAGATCACCGGTCGCCACGTCCGACGAGCCGGGCGTGCTGTCGGGCGAGGGCGCGTCGGCACAGCGACAGTCGGGCTCGGGAGTGGTCATCGGGGCTCCCCGGTCGACGGGTGGATGCGAGGGGGCAGGGTGGCGAACTTCGTGAGCCCGCCGGACCGGCAGCAACCGGTTCGACGGGCGTCGATCGGCGATCCGGCCAAGCTTCATCGCGTCGCTCAGCCGCCTTGCTTGGCGCGCTTGCCGGCGTTCTTCTTGCGCGTCGACTTGCCGCGCTCCAGGCTGCGTTTCTGGCCGGTCGGACGCGTCGGCGGGATCGCCGCGGGCTTGCTCGGGGACTGGTCGGGCTTGGTCGTCATCGCGGGCTCCGTGCGCCGGTCAAAACCGGCGAGATGTTGTGAATGAAAGAGTCATACGTT
>JAZKAV010000002.1:0-334983 GCA_040388965.1 Pseudomonadota bacterium
TTCGGCGGTCACGATGCCGAAACGGTCGGTCACGCTCTTCCGAAATACGCACGTTCGGGCCGCAGCGCCGCAGGCGTGCCGCGGCCTCTCGTGAGCTCAGGCCGTCTTCATGCGATCGGAGTCTGGCCAGTGCCGCCGCCGGCTCGTCGCGAGCGGCGAGCATCAGGGTGCTTGCCAGGTGATCGGGCAAGGCCCGGGTGGGGCCGTGGCCGGCCAGCGAGTCCAGCAGCGGGTGGCGGCCGAAGTGGTTCAGCGCATGGCGGCGCCGCAGGAAGCGCGTGAATCGATGCTTCAGGAGATGGGCCATTCGGGTCGGCTCGCACGGTATTCGCTCAGTGCGCCATCAGCGGCGACCGGTGGCGATGAAGGCAGGCTGCACCTTGCGCGCGCTCGGCGTCGGGGTGAGTGCGCGCGTCGGCAACATCCATACGGCACTGCGTGGCGCCGGAATGCAACGGGATCGATCGCAACGTGCCCATGGTTTGTATCGAGCGTCGAAAACCCGCGATGATTGCAGCGCACGAATCCTGCGCCGCCGGGAGGGCGGCACGCTTGCGCTGGATCAAGCCATCGCGGGCAGGCGTCCGCGCCCGACCCGCGGATCGCGAACTCGTGACCGCATCTCACTGCGGGAACAGACCTTGCTGCTGGCTAAAATGTCGCCTGCGCGAGGACGCAGCCGTCCAGATGCCGGCGTCTCGACGGCCACCAGCCGTCAGCTGCTAAGGTTTGCCGATGACTTCACTCGGCTCACCATTTTGAGACCCCGGAACATGAACTTCTCTGAGCGACAAGCGGACCTTCGCCGCCATCTGGCGGGAATGACGCTCGTCATCGTGTTCCACGCCCTGCTGATCTATGCGCTGGTCACCGGGCTGGCCAAGAAGGTCGTCGACGTGGTGCGCGCCCCCATCGAGACCAAGGTGATCGAAGAGATCAAGAAGCCTCCGCCTCCGCCGGAGGCGGTGTTGCCCCCGCCGCCGAAGCTCGAAGCACCGCCGCCGCCGTACATCCCGCCGCCGGAGGTCCAGATCGCGACTCCGCCGCCGCCGCAACCCACGATTTCTGCCGCGCCGGCGCCGGTGCCGCCGCCGCCGACCGTGATGACGCCGACGCCACCGCCGGTCGTCGTCGCGCCGCCCCCGGCGCCGCCGCGCCCGTCGGTGATGTCGATCGGTGTGGCCTGCGCCACCCAGGTCCCGCCGAAGATGCCGGTCAAGGCCGCACGCGAGGGCATCACCGGCAGTGTGAAGGCCCAGGCCACCATCAAGGGCGGGAAGGTCATTGCCGTCGAGATCCTCTCGGCCACGCCGCGTGGCGTCTTCGAGTCGGCCGTGCGTACCGCGATGATGCAGTACGTCTGCTCCGCCGTGGGTGACGACGAAGTCAAGGCGGTGCAGGACTTCGACTTCAAGCTCGAGTAGGTCGCTTTCCCGGTATCCCTGCGAAGCCAGGGCGATGCACAGCCTCTATCCAGAACAATCCATTTGCCTTCAGTATCCTTTTGCCAGGAGTCTCCAAGATGACCTTCCTCACCCTGATCAAGCGGTCGCAGGCCGTTCTCGCTGCGGCTGCCCTGATCGCCAGTTGCATCGTCGGTCCGGTTCATGCGCAGGGAGCCGCATCGGGCGCCGCCGCACCAGCCACCGCGGCCGCACCCGCCGCGCCCGCCCCGATCGCCGACGCGACCACCACCAGGGAGACGGTCGACAATCCCTACGGCCTGGGCGCGCTGTGGGCGCAAGGCGACTTCGTCTCACGCTTCGTGCTCTTGCTGCTGGTGCTGATGAGCCTGGGCAGCTGGTACATCCTGATCACCAAGCTGTACGAGAGTTACAAGCTGTCCGCCGAAGCCAAGGCGGTGCGCAAGACCTTCTTCAAGTCCCTCAGCCTGAGCGAGGGCGTCAAGACGCTGAAGAACGGCGGTGCGTTCCGCTTCATCGCCGAGAGCGGCATCAAGGCCGGCGAGCACCACGAGGGTTCGCTCACCGACAACATCGACCGCAACACCTGGGTCACGATGGGCGTGCAGCGCAGCGTCGACGACGTGCGCAACCGCCTGCAGGACGGGCTGGGCTTTCTCGCCACGGTGGGTTCCACGGCGCCGTTCGTCGGCCTGTTCGGCACGGTCTGGGGGATCTACCACGCGCTCACCGCGATCGGCATCGCCGGCCAGGCCTCGATCGACAAGGTTGCCGGCCCGGTCGGCGAAGCGCTGATCATGACCGCCATCGGTCTGGCCGTCGCGGTGCCCGCGGTGCTCGGCTACAACTGGCTGGTCAGCCGCAACAAGGTCACGATGGAAGCCGTGCGCGGCTTCGGCGCCGACCTGCACGGCATCCTGATGGGCGCCAAGATCAACGCGCGTCGCTGATCGCCGGCCGTCTGCACGGAGGAAAGCCGCCATGGCGATGAACATCGGATCCAGCGACGGCGACGAGGACGAAGTCGTCTCCGCCATCAACACCACCCCGCTGGTGGACGTGATGCTCGTGCTGCTGATCATCTTCCTGATCACCATCCCGGTCGTCACCCAGACCGTGCCGATGAGCCTGCCCAAGGAGAGCAACATCGCGCGCCAGACCAAGCCCGAGAACATCGAGATCTCGGTCAACAAGGACGGCGACGTGTTCTGGAACGCCCGGCTCGTGCCCGACAACGAGACCCTGTTCCAGAAGCTCAAGGCCGTTGCGGTGCTGGCGCCGCAGCCCGAGATCCATATTCGTGGCGACGAGAAGGCGCGCTACGAGTCGATCGGGCGGGTGGTCTTCGCCTGCCAGCGCGCGGCGATCCAGAAGATCAGCTTCGTCACCGAACCTCCACCCAAGGGGTGACGCGTGACCTTTCGAAAGGATGAGACCCCATGGGCATGAACGTCGGCTCCGGCAGCAGCTCGGGCGAGCCCGAAGCGATGATGGACATCAACACCACGCCCCTGATCGACGTGATGCTGGTGCTGATCATCATGCTGATCATCACCATCCCGGTGCAACTGCACTCGGTGAACCTGAACATGCCGGCGGGCAACCCGCCACCGCCGACCAGGGAGCCGGTGGTCGTGACGATCGACATCGACTTCGACGGCACGATCCTGTGGAACGGCGAGACCGTTCCCTCGCGGCAGGCGCTGGAAGTGAAGCTGCGCGATGCCGCGGCGCAGCCGGATCAGCCCGAAGTCCATGTGCGACCGAACAAGCTGGTCGAGTACAAGTACGTCGCCGAGGTGCTGGCCGAGTCGCAGCGCCTGGGCGTGACCAAGCTCGGCATGGTGGGCAACGAGCAGTTCGTGAAGTGAGCGCATGAACAGAAGGATGCATCGCTCGATCGTCGCGCTCGCGGCGGCGCTGGCGCTGGGCGGCGCCCAGGCGCAGGGTGGCCTGCGGCCCGAGGTGGGCAAGCCGCTGCAGGCGGCGGAAGGCCTGATCAAGTCGGGCAAGTACCGCGAGGCGCTCGCCCGGGTCCGCGAGGCCGACGCGGTCGGCGGCAAGACCGCCGCGGAGTCCACGATGGTCGAGCGCATGCGCCTGGCCGCGGCCTCGGGCGCCGGCGATGCAGACACCGCGGCGCGGTCGTTCGAGGCGATCGGCGGCAGCATCGGCGGCGCCGACAGGTTGCGCACGATCGAGTCCATCGCCGGCATCTACTACCGTGCCAAGGAATACGCGAAGGCACAGCAGTGGTACGCACGCTACTTCAAGGAGGGCGGCACCAGCAGCGTCAACCGCACGCTGATGATCCAGAGCCAGTACCTGTCGGGGGATCTGGCGGGGGCGTCCAGGGAACTGATGGCTGAAATCCAGGCCGCCGAGCGCAACGGCGCGGTACCGGCCGAGGACCGCATCAACCTGCTGATGAACGCTGCCGTGCGGCAGAAGGACGTGAACGGCGAGACCTTCGCGCTCGAACGGCTGGTGACCTACTACCCGAAAAAGGAATACTGGGTCAGCCTGCTGAGCCGCCTGCAGCGCAAGCCGAACTTCTCGGACCGGCTGGCGCTGGACACCTACCGCCTGTCGCTCGCGACCGGCAGCATGAGCGCCGCGAACGATTACTCGGAGATGGTGCAGCTCGCGCTGCAGGCCGGTTCGGGCGCCGAGGCGCAGCAGGTGGTCGACAAGGGTTTCGCCGCGGGTGCGCTCGGCACCGGTCCCGAAGCCGAGCGCCACAAGCGCCTGCGCCATCTGGTCGGCCAGCGCATCGCCGAAGCGAAGAAGACGGCCGCCGACGACGAGAAGGCAGCGCTCGCGGCCAAGGACGGCAACGAGCTGGTCGCCATCGGGATGAACCGGGTCTACGAGGGACAGAAGGCCCAGGGCCTGCAGCTGATGCAGCAGGGCATCGCCAAAGGTGGGCTGAAGCGCCCCGAAGACGCGAAGCTGCACCTGGCGATCGCACAGCTCATCGCCGGTGACAACGCGAAGGCGCAGGCAACGCTCAAGACTGTGTCGGGCAGCGACGGCACCGGCGATCTGGCGCGCCTGTGGGCGCTGTACGCACGGCGCGCGAAGCCGTCCTGAGACAGCGCAGCGGGCCGTGCGGCGGGCCGCTTCCAAGCCGGCGCAGGCCGGCTTGGCCCGGCGCCACCGGGCTACTTCGGCGCGAGCCGGATCGCGCCGTCCAGGCGGATCACCTCGCCGTTGAGCATCTCGTTCGTGACGATCTGATGCACCAGCTTCGCATAGTCGGCCGGCCTGCCCAGTCGGCTCGGGAACGGCACGCTCGCGGCCAGTGCGTTCTGTACTTCCTGCGGCATCGTGAACAGCATCGGGGTGCCGAAGATGCCCGGCGCGATCGTCATGTTGCGGATGCCGCTGCGCGCCAGGTCGCGCGCGATCGGCAGGGTCATGCCGACGATGCCGCCTTTCGAGGCCGAGTAAGCGGCCTGGCCGATCTGGCCGTCGTAGGCCGCGACGCTGGCGGTCGAGATCAGCACGCCGCGCTCGCCGGTCGGCTCGGGCTCGTTTGCGCTCATCGCCTCGGCCGCGAGGCGGATCATGTTGAAGCTGCCGACGAGGTTGACGGCGATCACCTTGTTGAACAGCGCCAGCGGGTGCGCGCCGTCCTTGCCCACCGTCTTCGACGCGGGCCCGATGCCGGCGCAGTTGACCAGCCCGACCAGCTTGCCGAGCGCAACCGCCTTCGCCACGGCCGCCTGACCATCGACTTCCTGGCTCACGTCGCACTTGACGAAGGCGCCGCCGATCTCGGCCGCGAGTGCCGATCCCTTGTCGACCTGCAGGTCGGCGATCACGACCTTGGCGCCGTTCGCGGCGAGCATGCGCGCGGTGCCTTCGCCGAGGCCCGAAGCGCCGCCGGTGACGATGAAGACCTTGCCCTGGATGTCCATGGTGTCCCTCTCCTTCAGACGAGCGCGGCGAGCGCGCGTGCGGTGATCTCTTCGACGCTGCCGGTGCCGCCGATCTTGCGATAGCGCGGTGCCTGCGCATCGCCGCTGGCGGCCCAGCCGGCGTAGTAGTCGACCAGTGGACGGGTCTGCTCCTTGTAGACCGCGAGGCGGTTGCGCACCGTCGCCTCCTCGTCGTCGGCGCGCTGGATCAGCTCTTCTCCGGTCAGGTCGTCCTTGCCGTCGACCTTGGGCGGATTGAACTTCAGGTGATAAGTGCGCCCCGACGCCACGTGGACGCGGCGCCCGCTCATGCGGTCGATGATGGCTTCGTCGGGCACGTCGATCTCGAGCACGAGGTCGAGCTTCACACCGGCCGCCTTCAGCGCGTCGGCCTGAACGATGGTGCGCGGGAAGCCGTCGAACAGGAAGCCGTTGGCGCAGTCCGGCTGCCGGATGCGTTCCTTCACCAGCCCGATGATGATGGCGTCGCTGACGAGGCCGCCCGAATCCATCACCTTCTTCGCCGCGACACCCATCTCGGTGCCGGCCTTGACGGCTGCGCGCAGCATGTCGCCGGTCGAGATCTGCGGGATCCCGAACTTCTTGCAGATGAAAGTGGCCTGGGTCCCTTTGCCCGCGCCAGGCGGGCCCAACAGGATCAGTCTCATGGGTGTCCTCGTCCTCGTGTCTTGTGCGCGCGCCGCAGCAACTGCGGCGCGTGAATCGCGTCGAGAATAACATGCGCTTCCGGCGCCGAAACCGGCGCGCGGCCCGGGGAAAACGTGCGCCGCGCGTGAGACGGAAGGGGCTCGTGCTCAGCCGAACAGCGCGCGCACGCGCGCCAGGTCCTCGGGCGTGTCGACGCCGGGGCCGGGCCGCGACGCGCTGACATGCACCGCGATGCGTTCGCCGTGCCACAGCACGCGCAACTGCTCGAGTGCCTCGATCTGCTCGAGCGGGCTGGGCGCCAGCAGCGGGAATCGGCGCAGGAAACCGGCCTGGTACGCGTACAGGCCGATGTGGCGCAGCGGCGGATGCGCGGGCAGCGGCACGGCGCCGCTCGCGCGCGCATCGCGCCACCACGGGATCGGCGCGCGCGAGAAATACAGTGCGCGGCCGGTCGCGTCGAGCACGACCTTGACGACGTTCGGGTTGTCGAACTCGGCGGCGGTGTCGATCGCATGCGCGGCGGTGCTCATCACGCAATCGGGATGCCGTGCCAGCAAGGCGGCGCAGGCGTCGATCATCTGCGGGTCCAGCAGCGGTTCGTCGCCCTGTACGTTGACGACGAGGTCGCTGCCGTCCAGGCCGAGCAGCGCGCAGGCCTCGGCCAGGCGGTCGCTGCCGGTGACGTGGTCGGCGCGCGTCAGCAGCGCGCTCACGCCGTGTGCGATGCAGGCGGCGACGATCTCGGCGTGGTCGGCCGCCACCACCACGCGGCTCGCCCGCGAGCGCGCGGCATTGAGCGCCACGCGAACGATCATCGGCAAGCCGGCGATGTCGGCCAGCGGCTTGCCGGGCAGGCGGGTCGACGCGAGGCGCGCCGGGACCAGCACCGTGAAGTTCATGCGGGCGGCGCGGCCGGCGTGGAGGCGGGGGCGGCGTCGAGCAGGCGCGCTTCGGCCTCCAGCATCACCGGGATGCCGTCGCGCACCGGGAAGGCCAGGCCGTCCGCGTGGCACACCAGTTCGACCTGCGCCTGCTGCGGCGGCCGCCGGTGCTCCAGCGGGCCCTTGCAGATCGGGCAGACGAGCAGGTTAAGCAGGCGTGTTTCCATGTCGAAGTCCGGGCGGTGGCAGCAGGGCGAGCAGCGCGGCCTCGAACGCCGCGTCGAGATCGAAGTCTAGCGGCGCGACCCAGACCCGCGTCGCGCCGACGCGCCCGGGCTCGAGCTTGATCGCGTCCTTCTCGGTCACGATCACGTCGGGCGTGCCGGCTGGCCAGGGCAGGGTGGCGTAGCCGTGGTGATCGGGCAAGGGCAGCGCGGTGAAGTTCAGGCCGTTCGCGCGCAGCATCGCGAAGAAGCGCCCGGGGCGCGCGAGGCCTGCGGCAGCCACGAGCGGGCGCCCGCGCAACGCGTCGAGCGCGGCCGGCGACGCGGCCGCTCCCGCCCGCCAGTCACGCAGCAGCACCGCACCGGCCAGCGCGCGCTGCGCCAGTGTGCCCGGCAGCGGCGTGGACGGCGCATCGGCGTTGTAGACGATCAGGCTGTTCACCGGCACGCCATGCGGCATCGCCTCGCGCAAGGGCCCGGCCGGCAACAGCCAGCCGTTGCCGGCGCCGCGCTCGTCGAACACGATGACCTGTGCGTCGCGCGCGAGTGCGAGGTGCTGCAGTCCGTCGTCGCTGACGATCACGTCGACGCCTGGATCCTGTTGCAGCAACTGACGTGCGGCGGCAACGCGGTCGCGCCCGACCACCAGCGGCGCGCCGGTGCGCAGATGCAGCACCAGCGGCTCGTCGCCGCATTGCGCCGCGGGCGTGTCGCGCGTCACGGCCAGCGGCCCGGCGTGGCTGCCACCGTGGCCGCGCGAGACGATGCCGGGCGTGAATCCGCGGCGGCGCAGCAGGCCGATGAGCGTGATCACCGCCGGTGTCTTGCCGGCACCGCCGGCGACCAGGTTGCCGACGACGAGCACCGGCACCGGCAGCGTGTGAGCCTGCAGCACTCCGGCGCGGTACAGCGCGCGCCGCAGTGCCGTCAGCGCGCCGAAGACGGCCGCGAGCGGCCGCAGGGCGCGGGCGAGTGGACCGCGCCCGAGCCAGGCCTGTGGCAGGCGCTGCGACCAGGTCGAAGCCGGCTGGGCGGTCAACGCGCTGCGGCGATCCGGCGCGTCAGCGCGCGTCGCCGCCGGTCGAGGTCTGGGTCGCGAAGGTCAGGCGCGGCAGGTTCGCGCGCCGCGCCGCGTCCATCACGTTGATCACGCTCTGGTGCGCGGCGGTGGCGTCGGCGGACACGATCACGACCGTGTCGTTCGCGCCGCCGGCCGCGGCGACGAGTTCCGCGGTCAGCGTCTCGACGCTGCGCCCTTCGACCGGCTTGCGGTTGACCGAGTAGCGGCCGTCCGCCGAGACCGCGACGATGAGCTCGCGCTGACGATCGCGCAGCTTCTCGGCATCGGCCACCGGCAGCGTGATCTGCAACTCGGTGAACTTCGAGTAGGTGGTCGACAGCATCAGGAAGATCAGCACCACCAGCAGCACGTCGATGAACGGGATCAGGTTGATCTCGGGATCCTCGGGCCGTTGCTTGCGGAAGTTCATCGACATCGCGCGCGCCTCAACTCGCCTGGCGCCGATCGACGACGAAGCGCATCAGGTGCGGCACCAGCCGGTCGGCGGCCTGCTCCATGTCGAGCGTGTAGCTGTCGACGAGCCCACGGAAGTAGCGGTAGAACATCAGCGACGGGATGGCGATCATCAGTCCGAACGCGGTGTTGTACAGCGCCACCGAGATGCCGTGCGCGAGCAGCGCCGGGTTGTTGCCCGTGGGGGCCTGCGAGCCGAAGATCTCGATCATGCCGATCACCGTGCCCATCAGGCCCAGAAGCGGCGCCGCCGAGGCGATCGTGCCCAGCGTGTTCAGGTAGCGCTCGAGCCGGTGCACCGCAGCGCGTCCGGCGGACTCGAACGTGCCGCGCAGCGCCGCCTCGCTGGTGCGCGGCTCGGCGATCACCGTGCGCAGGCCGGTGGCCAGCACCATGCCCAGCACCGAGTTGTCGGCCAGCTTGTTGACGACGTCCGCCGCCGGCAGGTGGGCGCGCGTGACCGAGATCACTTCGTCGAGCAGGCGCGGCGGCGCGACACGCGAGGCACGCAGACTGGACAGGCGTTCGAGCACCAGGGCGAATGCGGCAATGGAGCACAGGAGCAGCGGCCAGATCGGCCAGCCGGCGGCTTGTATGATCGAAAACAATCGCGCCCTTTCGGTGACGTGTCGGCGGCTGCCGGGGTTCGGGACGCGCGATTATGGCCCGAAGGACTCGGTGCCAAGCAAGCGAGCGCCGGGCGCCGCGGCGACGCGTCGTCCAACTGTGCGATCCGGCCGGGCGACCTCCGGAACATCCACCAGCGCTGTGGATAACTTTGTGGGTAACTGGGGTGTGCGTTGGGCCGGACGACGTATTGACGGGCCGCGCGACAGGTTGCTGAAACTTTGAGCAATTGAAATCTCTTGAAAATCAACGACTTGCATGTTCATGACGCGGTTGTGACAGAGTGTTCGCCAGGCGCGGCCTTGACTGGCGCGGTTGTGGAGTTCTCGGGCCGCGCCGGCATTGGCTTTGCGCGTGATTGAAGATCTCGACGCGGCGCCCCCGCGGGCAGCCTGGAGCGTGGCGGCCCTGTTGCGCGAGATCGGCGATCTGGTGGTCGGGCGCTTCAGCGTCTGCACGGTGACGGGCGAAATCTCGGGGCTGTCGCGCGCGGCCAGCGGGCACGTCTATTTCAACCTGAAGGACGCCGACGGTGCCGCCGCGTTGTTGCGTTGCGCCATGTTCCGGCGGTCTGCGGGCATGCTCGCGTTCGTGCCCGCGGACGGCCAGCGGGTGGAGGTTCGCGGCCGGCTCGGCGTGTACGAGCCGCGCGGCGAACTCCAGGTGGTGGTCGAAGGCATGCGCACGGCCGGTGCCGGAGCGCTCTACGAGGAGTTCCTGCGCAGCAAGGCCCGGCTGGAGGCGCAGGGCCTGTTCGACCGGGCCCGCAAGCGTGCCCTGCCGCCATATCCGCGCACGGTGGGCATCGTCAGCTCGCTCGGCGCCGCCGCGCTGCACGACGTGCTCACAGCGCTGGCGCGGCGCGCTCCGCAGGTGCAGATCATCGTGTACCCGAGCCTGGTGCAGGGCGCCGACGCGCCGCAGGCGCTGGTGCGCGCCATCACGCTCGCCTCGACGCGTGCCGAGGTGGATGTGCTGATCGTGTGTCGTGGCGGTGGCTCGCTCGAGGACCTCTGGGCCTTCAACGACGAACAGGTCGTGCGCGCTATCGCGGCCAGCAGCGTGCCGGTGGTGTGCGGGGTCGGCCACGAAACCGATGTGACCCTGGCCGACTTCGCGGCCGACCTGCGTGCGGCCACGCCGACCGCCGCGGCGGAACTGGTCGCGCCGACCCGCGAGGCCTGCCTGAGCGTTCTGGACGCCCTCGCGGCCCTGCTGCAGCGCCGCGTTCGCGACGCGCTCGAACTGCAGGCGCAGCGGCTCGATCGCAATGCCCTGCGTCTGGCGCGGCCGGGCCATGCCGTGCGCCAGCAGCGCGAACGGCTGCTGCTGCTGGGGCACCGGCTGGCCGTTCCACTGCCGCGCGCGATGCAGTCGCAGCAGGCGCGCCTGACGCAGGCCGAAGTTGACCTGCGGCGCGGCCTGGAACGACGCCTGGCGGGGCAGCAGCAACAGCTGCAGATGCTGGCCGCGCGCCTGCGTGCGCTCGACCCCAGGCAGGTGCTGGCGCGCGGCTATGCGTGGCTGAGCGATGCCGATGCCCGGCCGGTGACTTCTGTGCACCAACTCGCGATCGGTGCGGCATTGCAGGTCGTGCTTCACGATGGCTCGGCCGACGTCGCGGTGACCGGGGTGGGGGATCGGACAAGCGCCTGACACATGGTCGGTGCCGGCCGCCCGCGCCAACGGCGGCTGCGCAAGCTGCCTACAATGCATCAACCCCTGCAACTACCCGGAAGAGGTTCACGATGGAACACACGCTGCCCCCGCTGCCCTATGCCCTGGACGCACTCGCCCCCGCGCTGAGCAAGGAAACGCTCGAGTACCACCATGGCAAGCACCACAACGCCTACGTGGTGAACCTGAACAATCTTCAGAAGGGCACCGAGTTCGAATCGATGACGCTGGAAGCGATCGTCAAGAAGGCGAGCGGCGGCGTCTACAACAACGCGGCCCAGATCTGGAACCACACGTTCTTCTGGAACTGCATGAAGCCGCAAGGCGGCGGCGAGCCCAAGGGCGCGCTGGCCGCCGCGATCACCGCGAAGTGGGGCAGCTACGCCGCGTTCAAGGAAGCGTTCACCAAGAGCGCGGTCGGCAACTTCGGCTCGGGATGGACCTGGCTCGTGAAGAAGGCCGACGGCAGCGTCGACATCGTCAACATGGGTGCGGCCGGCACGCCGCTGACCACGGCCGACAAGGCGCTGCTGACGATCGACGTGTGGGAGCACGCCTACTACATCGACTACCGCAACCTGCGTCCGAAATTCGTCGAGGCCTTCCTCAACTCGCTGGTCAACTGGCAGTTTGCCGAAGCCAATTTCGCCTGATCGGCGAACCCCGTTCGACGCGCGAAGGCCGGTCATCGACCGGCCTTCGTACTGTTGGGGAACCCTCAAGGAACGAACGGGTCACCCTGTATCTTCATCCCCGGCCGGATGCCGCGTTTCGCGAACCAGCCATCGTTCATCTCCAGCACGAAACGCACCGGCTTGACCGAACAATGGCTGTCGAGCGTCAGCGGCTTCATAGCCTCGATGTTCGTGATGCTGCCGTCGTCGGAGATGAAGGCGACCGACAGCGGCAGCAACGTGTTCTTCATCCAGAAGCACTGCTGTCCAGCCTGCTCGAAGACGAACAGCATGCCGTCGTTGGCCGGCATCGACTCGCGGAACATCAGCCCGATGCTGTGCTGCTCCGGCGTGCGCGCCACTTCGGCGTTGATCATGTGCATGCCCGTACGCAACCGGATGGCCGCGAGCCGTTGCGGGCCCTCCTGCGCGAAGGCGGCGATGCACAGCGCGGCGATCATGAACGAGGCGGCGATGCGCAGTGAAGTGAGGCGGATCATGGTGGGATATGGAAGCCGTTCGGAGAATTATCAACGCGCGAGCCTAGCCCCGAGGCCGGCCAGAGGTGCTGGCATAGAATGGAATTTCAAGGTTCGATGACCACCAGACCCATCATCAGCGAGCGGAGCCTCATCCCCATGTACCAGCACATCAAGGTGCCCCCAGGCGGGCAGAAGATCAGCGTCAACGCCGATTTTTCGCTCAACGTGCCCGACCAGCCGATCATCCCGTTCATCGAGGGCGACGGCACCGGTGCGGACATCACGCCGGTGATGATCAAGGTCGTCGACGCGGCGGTCGCCAAGGCCTATGCCGGCAAGAAGAAGATCCACTGGATGGAGGTCTACGCGGGCGAGAAGTCGACCAAGGTCTATGGCCCGGACGTCTGGCTGCCCCCGGAAACGCTGGAGGCGGTGAAGGACTACGTCGTCTCGATCAAGGGACCGCTGACGACGCCGGTGGGCGGTGGCATCCGCTCGCTGAACGTCGCGCTGCGCCAGGAACTCGATCTTTACGTCTGCCTGCGCCCGATCCAGTATTTCACCGGCGTTCCGTCGCCGGTGAAGGAGCCGCACAAGACCAACATGGTCATCTTCCGCGAGAACTCCGAGGACATCTACGCCGGCATCGAGTTCGAGTCGGGCAGCGACAAGGCGAAGAAGCTGATCAAGTTTCTCATCGAGGAAATGGGCGTCAAGAAGATCCGGTTCCCGAACACCTCGGGCATCGGCATCAAGCCCGTCTCGAGCGAAGGCACCGAACGCCTGGTGCGCAAGGCGATCCAGTACGCGATCGACAACGACAAGTCCTCGGTGACGCTGGTGCACAAGGGCAACATCATGAAGTTCACCGAGGGCGGCTTCCGCGACTGGGGCTATGCGCTGGCGCAGAAGGAGTTCGGCGCCGAACTGATCGACGGCGGACCGTGGATGAAGTTCAAGAACCCGAAGACCGGCAAGGAGATCGTCGTCAAGGACGTGATCGCCGACGCCTTCCTGCAGCAAATCCTGCTGCGCCCCGCCGAGTATTCGGTGATCGCGACGCTGAACCTGAACGGCGACTACGTCTCGGACGCGCTGGCTGCACAGGTCGGCGGTATCGGCATCGCGCCGGGCGCGAACCTGTCGGATTCGATCGCCATGTTCGAGGCCACCCACGGCACCGCACCCAAGTACGCCGGCAAGGACTACGTGAACCCGGGTTCCGAAATCCTCTCCGCCGAAATGATGCTGCGCCACATGGGCTGGACCGCCGCAGCCGACCTGATCATCAGCTCGATGGAGAAGTCCATCCTGTCGAAAAAGGTGACCTACGATTTCGCCCGGCTGATGGATGGCGCGACCCAGGTCTCGTGTTCCGGCTTCGGGCAGGTCATGATCGACCACATGTGATCTCGTTTCACGGCGTCTCATGACGCCCCGTAAGCCCCTGATTTTGTTGAAGAAATCAGGGGCTTTTGCTTGTGCGCCCAGCATGGGCGCACTCTTGCGGGTGCAAGTCCCGCCGTGAGTTGATCACAGCGAACGAAGCGAAGCGCAACTGCGAGAGGGCGACCGATTGTGGAGAGGAAGCGTGGAGCGAAGCTGCGTGCCGATGGACAAGAACCGGATAGAAGGCGGTGCCGAGCAGGGCGAGCGGGCAAGAAACCGCGAAGCTCTCGTGATCAAGGCTCAGGCGGCGTAAATCTGGCGGTGGTGCAGCGAAGGAGTGCGTTCTTACCTGGGGAGATCTCGCCTTGTGCCTGAAAGGGCGACGGCGCGCAGCCGGAGCGAGAAGTCAGCAGAGGTCGTAGTAGTTAAGGGCCGGCGACAAGCCACGAGACCCTGAGCGAAGGGCCGAACGAGAAGGAGTGTTGAGCGACATGTCGATGCCAGAGGCAATGCGTCAGATGCCCGCGCGAGCGGGGCGGGCGGGGGCAGCGCGCGGTGAAACCGCGTGTGAACCTGCCAGCGACGAAGCCGATGGCCCGCGACGTGAACCGAACGACACAGGCAACCACGACGTGGCGTTGTTACACGCCGCGTTCACGAGAGAGAACCTGCAACGCGCGCTCAAGCGAGTGCGGGCCAACAAAGGTGCCGCGGGTGTCGATGGGCTGGACATAGACCAGACCGCACGGCACCTGAGCACCAAGTGGCCTGTGATCCGCGAACAACTGTTGGCGGGGACGTACCGGCCCAGCCCGGTGCGACGGGTATTGATTCCCAAACCGGATGGTGGCGAGCGTGAGCTTGGCATTCCGACGGTGACGGATCGGCTGATTCAGCAAGCGTTGCTGCAGGTGCTGCAACCGGTTCTGGACGCCAGCTTCAGCGAGCACAGTTACGGCTTCCGGCCGGGACGGCGTGCGCAGGGTGCGGTGCTTGCCGCGCAGGCGCATGTGCAGTCCGGCCGACGGGTCGTGGTGGACGTGGACTTGGAGAAGTTCTTCGACCGGGTCAACCACGACATCCTGATCGACCGGCTGAGCAAACGCATCGACGACACCGGAGTCATCCGGCTGATTCGGGCGTATCTCAACAGCGGGATCATGAGCGATGGCGTGGTGCAGGAGCGATATCAGGGCACGCCGCAAGGCGGGCCACTGTCGCCGCTGCTGGCCAACGTGCTGCTCGATGAGGTGGACAAGGAACTGGAGCGGCGGGGCCATTGCTTCGTGCGCTACGCCGACGATGCGAACGTCTACGTTCGCAGCCGCCGCGCGGGCGAACGGGTGATGGCGCTGCTGCGGCGCCTGTACGGCGAACTGAAATTGACGGTCAACGAAGCCAAGAGCGCGGTTGCCAGCGCGTTCGGCCGCAAATTCCTGGGCTACAGCTTGTGGGCAGCGCGGGGAGGAGCGGTCAAACGCAAGGTGGCGGGCAAGCCGCTGGCGACGTTCAAGCAGCGAGTGCGTCAGCTGACGCGCCGCAGTGGTGGTCGCAGCATGCGGCAAGTGGTGGACGGGCTGCGGCCTTGTCTGCTGGGGTGGAAGGCGTACTTCGGGTTGGCGCAAACGCCCAAAGTCTGGCGCGAGCTGGACGAAGGATTGCGCCACCGGTTACGCGCCATCCAGCTCAAGCAGTGGAGGCGCGGCACGACCATCTATCGTGAGCTGCGCGCGTTGGGGGCCAAGCCCGAGGCGGCGAGACAAGTGGCGGCCAACAGCCGCCGCTGGTGGCGCAACAGCGGGATGCTGCTCAACAGCGTGCTGACCATCGCTTGGTTCGACCGTCTGGGCCTACCCCGACTCTCATGACCTCAACTTCTCGAACCGCCCGGTGCGGACCCGCATGCCGGGTGGTGTGGGAGGGGTCCGGTCAGCGATGATCGGCCCCTATCCCGATTTCAGATCGTCTCACGGCAAACCACGAAATTCCGTCATTCTTGACGGGAAATTGGCGGGAAACGTGGAGGGAAGACCTCCAATTTCCGTCATTTGACGGGAAACCGAAACGACGAGAGGAAACGCCATGAGATCGACCAACTACACCCTTTCCCCCACCCGGATCAACAACGCCAAAGCCAAGGTCATGCTCTACAAGCTGAGCGAAGGAGGTGGACTTCTCGTCGAGGTCAGCGCGCCAGGTTTGAAGACATGGCGCTATCAATACCGGTTCGTTGGGGCACGTCGCGATCTCAAGATCGGCAGGTACCCCGAGATAGGGGTAGCCGATGCTCGCGACCGGCATTTCGAACTGCGTTCCCTGGAGGAGCGCGGCGTCGATCCGCTCGATTCGCGGCGCCAGGAGTTGGCCGACCGGACGGTGCGGGTGGCCGAAGCGAAGTAGGCCGGCCATGAATTCGAGGCGTTCTCCAGGCGCTGGGTTCGAGAACGGCTGCTGACCAAGTCGGCGACTTACCGCGAGCAGATCGAGTCCCGGCTTGAGCGCTTCGTGTGGCCCGCCATCGGTGCCAAGTCTCCGAACGCGGTGCGACCCGCTGATGTGCTGGAGATCATCGAAGCGCGCCGCGAGACCCCGAAGACCGCCGAGGGCGTGCGGGCCATCATCTCGGCTGGCGCAGGCCCAGCAGTTCCACGCCGTGGCGCAGCACGTCCAGCGTACCGCGGTCGTCCAGGCTCTTGCGCAGGCGGTCCAGCAGGGTGGCTTCAGCGGCGGCGCCGTGGTTCTTGCTCAGCGCGGCCCAGGCGGTGGGCTGGGTGGCCTGCACCCAGGCCAGAACATCGGCGGGGAAGAGGGAGCGGGCGCGGTCGTAGTGGGCGGCGTCGCCCTCAGCGTGCAGCCAACCGGCTGCAGCCAAGTCCGCGCAGATTTCGTCTTCGAAGCGGATCTCGCGGTGCAGGCTCATGGCACGAAGCGCCCCACGAAGTCGGAGGGCGACAGGATCGGGTAGGCATCGGCCAAGACCAGCAAGTCCTTGTCGCCCGTGACCAGGAAGTCGGCCGCCGAGCCGATGAGCAACGCCAGGATCGGCAGGTCGTTCGGGTCGCGCAGCTTGGCCGCGCCAGCCTGCGCCAGCATGTCTGCATCGACGCGCAGCAGCTCCGCGCGCACCCCTATCGTGTCCAGGAAGTCAGCCAGGTCGTTGGGTGCCACCCTCAACCTGGGAGCCAGGTGTTGCCACGTGCGCACCAACTCGTCGAGCACGAAGTCGGATAGCACCAGGTCGAAGGCCCCGGCCCGCCAGGCCTTGACCAGGCGCGACGGCGGCCCACCGGGAAACAGCAGGCCCGAGACCAGCACGTTGGTGTCGAGCACAAGCCGCATGTGCAGGTTCAGCGCGGCGTTTTGGACGTGGCCTTTGCTTTCGCGCCCTTGGTGCTTTCGGCGCTGGCCCCGCGCTGGGCGCGTTTTGCGGGGCTGGCCGCCGCTGTCGGAAGGGCACGCAAGCGACCTGAAGCTCGCCAGGCGTCGGCCGTTTCGCGGCGCGCCAGCGCGGTGGCCTGTTCGATCTCGGCCAGCGCCACGTCTTCGGGCACGCCGGCGTAGCTCTGCTCCAGACGGTCACACAACGCGTCGAACCGTTCCTGCATGCGCCGGATGCGTTCGAACAGGCGGGCGTCGATGAGCGCCGCTACCGGCTTGCCGTCCTTCTTGATCAGGACGCTGTCGTTGCGGTACTGCACGATGTTGAGCATCTCGCCCAGGTTCTGGCGGAAGGCGACGGCGCTGGTTTCAGTGATCACGGCGGGCTCCTATGACCGTTATGGTCAATATGGTTCAGCTTATCACGAGAGCAGCTCGATGTCGCCTGCCTGAACCGTTGCCGAAACCCAAGCCAGGTGAGCGGCCGATGTCTCCGCCACGAATCGACCCGCCGCGCTGTCGATCGGCGCCGCTTCGAGCGCAACGATGGGGCGCACATCGATTTGGCCAGTGACGGCAGCGGAGACAACGGCGGTGCGACGTTCCTGCAGCAGAGCGATGCAACGTTGCATGTCGGCGAGGCCGGTATCCATCGCTGAACAAGTTTCACGCAAGTAGTCTGCAATCTCCTTCTTCCGGTGGGGGCACGGGTACCCGCATGTCACCCCACGCGTCCATGCGAAGCCCTTTGGTTCCGTGGCCCGCTTCGTCAAGGCGACTCAACGATTCCGCCGCGGAGGCGCGCAGCAGCCATGCCAGACACTCACCGTCGGCATGGGGCCGGGCAGTCACCGCTTTCAAATCCTGATCGATCGCCAGCGGGATTCTTGCCGTGATTACGGGAAACATGCGCGCCAGAATCATTCCGCGGACAACAACGAGCACCGATCCCGCCGAAACAAGCGAGGCCGCGCCGACTTCCAGGGCTTCATGTGTGATGTGGTCCGATGTGTCGAACAGATCGTCGACCTTGAGGTCTTTGGCCGAGGCCCATGGCACGTCGCCATCTGCCACCACGATGCAAAGTGTTCAAGTTCTTATTTCTGGCTCTGTTGAAATTTGAGTGGGTGAAATCTTCCGAGGAATGGATGGTTCGGAAGGAAGGCTTGTCAGGAAGGAGGCCGCGAAGCGCGGTGCCGTCCACCCAGACTCAGAGGATCGGAGAAGGATAAAAGCTAGCATTGGTGCGGCCTGCAGCTTGGCAGAGGGAGCGCGAATTGTGAGTCCACTGGCCGTCCTCAGAGCTACACCGGCTGTCCACGAAGCCACCCGACTCCGGGTCTTCCCAGCCCTTCTCCGTGCCCGGCAACCCACTCGGAATTTAAGAGAGGCTTATTTCTAGGTTCCTTACTGCGGCTGCGCGCTCGCGCCGCGGCGATAGATCGCGGTGATCTCGTCGTCGCTGGCGTTGCGCCGCTCGCGGGTCTGCAACTGCCACATCGGGCCCGGCGCCGCGAGAGGCGCGCGCGCTTCGGTCTGCAGCAGGAACTCGCAGCGTGTGGCCGAAGCCGGCGTGAACGCGTCGACCCGATAGCCACCCAGGTGTTCGAGGGCGACGATCTGCGCGCGTGGCATGCCGGGCGCGGCAATGCAGCCAGTGGTCGGAACGCGCTGCGCGATGCGCTGGACCAGCGAACGATAGCTGCGCGCGTTGTCGAGCGGCGGCAGCAGCAAGGTCATCACGAGCAGCCAGCACAGCGTGACGCCGCTGGCAGGCAACACCAGGCTCTTCCACAACGGGTGTCGGTTGCGCCCGGTGCGCCATTTGACCAGCCACAGCCAGGCCAGCGTTCCCAGGATCGCCAGCGTCAGCGCGACGGCCGAGAAAGCGGGCGTGTAGCCCGGCGACAGCCGCGCGATGTTGGCGGCCGGCTTTGCCGGCACGCCGGTCTGCATCGAGGTATAGACGACCCAGATCACCGCTGCGCAGACACTGAAGAAGCAGACCGAGAACCAGTCGATCGCGGCGGCGGTGCGGCGTCGCAGGGTCGGCAGCGCGAACGCGGCGAGGACCGCGAGCGGCGGCAGACCGAGCATCAGGGCCCGGTCCGACTTGCCCATGGCGATGCAGGCGAGCACGCTGATCAGGACGGCGCCCAGCGGGATCGCGATGTGCCGGTCCGACAAGTGCCGGCGCCAACGCCAGACGGTCCAGCCGGCGAGCGGCCAGGCCGGCCAGGTGAACCAGAGCAGCAGCCGCAGCAAGTCCCGCGTGCCGGGCCATGACCAGGCGCTGGTGCCGACACGCCAGCCCCATGCGCCGAGCGCGGACGCGACCGCGGCCGAGAGCAGGGCGCTGGCGGCGATCCACGGGACGAACCGCCGGGCCGGGCCGTAGCTCGACACGCGGCAGATGAGGCCGCCGACGATGCCGAGCGCGAGCGCAATCGCCGGCGCGCCGCTGGCCGCGAGCGCGGGCAGCGCGGCGAGCACGGCGAGCCTGGGGCGCAGTCCCCGAAAGGCGCTGGCGGCGAGCGCGTAGATGAACAGCGCGACGCTGGCCAGTTGCGCCAGCTCCGGCGTGGTCTCGTGGCCCAGCTGCAGCAGGCCGAGCGACGCGATCAGCGCGAGCACTGCGCCGTCGGCTATCGAGCGGGCGTAGTCGACCGGGTTGGCCTCGCCGCCGAAAGCGAACGGCAGCGGCTGCGCGGCGTCGGTGCGCGCCAGGTGGTAGGTGCTGTACCAGGTCAGCATCAATGCCAGCACCAGCAGCAGGGCGAACGGGATGCGGGCGGCCAGCGCCGGATCGACCCAGGGCCCGAGCAGCTTGATGAACGAGGCGCCGAGCCAGTACGGCAGCAGTGCCGCGTCCGCGGGCAACCCGCCGACGGTCGGGGCGAACCAGGAACTTCGGCCCTGCGCGATGTTCACCATGTAGCCGTAAGCGGTGATGTCGGCGCTCTTCCAGGGGTCGCGGCCGAACACGCCGGGCATCACGTAGGCGGCGCAGAGCAGCAGCAGCGCCACCCGCGGCAATGGCTGCGCGGCACGCTGGGCGACGAGCGCAGGATTCGGCGTGTTCAATTCGGTGCGTGCAATCTCGAGCGCAATGATGCGGGAAGCCAGCCATCAAAAAAGGCAGCCGAAGCTGCCTCTTGCCGAACGGCAGCTGGCGCTGCCCTCTGCCGAACGGCAGCCGAAGCCACCCTTGGGCCGACCTGGAACGATTACTTCTTGGTGCCCAGGTGCGCGAACTTGTTGCGGAACTTCTCGACCCGACCACCGAGCGAGTCGACGCTCTTCTGCGTGCCGGTGTAGAACGGGTGCGATTCGCTGGTCGATTCGAGCTTGAACAGCGGCAACTCGCGGCCGTCTTCCATCTTGATGGTTTCCTTGGCTGTCGCGCACGAGCGCGTCACGAACTTGAAACCGTTGGACAGGTCCACGAAGCATACTTCGCGGTACTGGGGGTGGATGCCGTCTTTCATCGGGTGCCTCGTCGCCTTCTCTTGCCAGTCGTTACGGCAGCCACGCCGAACCATTCGGCGCACTTTCCGTGATGCGGAAAACCCGCAAGTATAGCCGACGCGTCGTCTCAACCGCCCCTGCGCATCATGTCGAAGAAGTCGTGGTTGTTCTTCGTCGCCTTCATCTTCTCGAGGATGAACTCCATCGCCTCGATCTCGTCCATCGGATAGAGCAGCTTGCGCAGGATCCAGGTCTTTTGCAGGATCTCGGGCTGCAGCAGCAGTTCCTCGCGCCGGGTGCCGCTCTTGTTCAGCAGGATCGACGGGTAGACGCGTTTCTCGGCCATGCGACGATCCAGGTGGATCTCGCAGTTTCCGGTGCCCTTGAACTCCTCGTAGATCACCTCGTCCATGCGCGAGCCGGTGTCGACCAGTGCGGTGCCGATGATCGTCAGCGAACCGCCTTCTTCCACATTGCGCGCCGCGCCGAAGAAGCGCTTCGGGCGCTGCAGCGCGTTCGAGTCCATGCCGCCGGTGAGCACCTTGCCGGATGACGGCAGCACGTTGTTGTAGGCGCGGGCGAGGCGGGTGATCGAGTCCAGCAGGATCACCACGTCCTTCTTCATCTCGACCAGGCGCTTGGCGCGCTCGATCACCATCTCCGCGACCTGCACGTGGCGCGCCGCAGGCTCGTCGAAGGTCGAGCTGATGACCTCGCCGCGCACCGTGCGGACCATCTCGGTCACCTCTTCCGGCCGTTCGTCGACGAGCAGAACGATCAGGTGCACTTCCGGATAGTTGGCGACCAGCGCGTGCGCCATCTGCTGCATCATCACCGTCTTGCCGGTCTTCGGCTGCGCGACCAGCAGCGCGCGCTGGCCTTTGCCGATCGGCGCGATCAGGTCGATGATGCGGCTCATGATGTTCTCGTCGGACTTGATCTCGCGCTCGAGCTTGAACTGCTCCTTCGGGAACAGTGGCGTCAAGTTTTCGAACATGATCTTGTGCTTGCTCTCCTCGGGCGCGACGCCGTTCACGCGGTCGACCTTGACCAGCGCGAAGTAGCGTTCACCGTCCTTGGGCACCCGCACCTCGCCTTCGATCGCGTCGCCGGTGTGCAGGTTGAAGCGCCGGATCTGGCTCGGGCTCAGGTAGATGTCGTCGGTGCTGGCCATGTAGCTCGCATCGGGCGACCGCAGGAAGCCGAAGCCGTCGGGCAGCACCTCGAGCACGCCGTCGCCGAACACCTGTTCGCCGGCCTTGGCGCGCTTCTTCATGATCGCGAACATCAGCTCCTGCTTGCGCAGGCGGGCGACGTTCTCGATCTCCAGCGCCTCGCCCATCGTGATGAGCTCCGAGACGTGGATCAGTTTGAGTTCCGACAGATGCATGGGCGAAAGACCCTGGGTGTGGAGGCGACAGGCCGGTGCCGCGACGCACCGGCTGGCCCGCGAAGCGGGCGGCGTACAGCAGCGGGAGTGGGGTGCCGGTGCCACGCGCCGCTGGGTCGGGCATTGCAGCCGCCGAAACGGACTCGGCAGGCAGCGGGCGTGGTGGCGGATTCTTGCAGCGGGCTCTCAACCAGGGAAACCCGGCGACTTCGGTAAAGCGCCGGCTCCCGCCGCGTTTGGCGGAATTATAGATGACCGTCGAGGAACGCGGTCAACTGGGCCTTCGACAGCGCACCGACCTTGGTCGCGGCGAGCTGACCATCCTTGAACAACATCAGCGTGGGGATGCCGCGAATGCCGAACTTTGCCGGGACGTCGCGGTTCTCGTCGACGTTCATCTTGGCGATCTGCAGCCGGCCGTCGTAGTCCTTCGAGACTTCGTCGAGGATCGGGGCAATCATCTTGCAGGGTCCGCACCACTCGGCCCAGTAGTCGACCAGCACCGGCTTGGAAGACTTGAGAACGTCGGCGTCGAACGAGGCGTCGGAGGTGTGTTTGATCAGTTCGCTGCTCATGGTTTGTCCTTAACGCTACACCGCGAGAAGTGGGTGGCAAGACGCGACGATTCTGACACAAAGGCCCGCTTCCGCGCGCCGCCGCACCCCGCGCGTGGCGGCCTTCCTGCCTATGGCAACGATAGCGGGAGAGGCCCTTGAAAGCGTGTCGGTGCCCGGCGATCCCGGAGCGGGTGACGCGCCTCGGGACGGCGGCCGGCGACACCGACCCTCGGCGCCGGCTCCGATCCTGGAATTTGGCCGGTGATGCGCCGCCTGATCGGTGCACCGGATCGGCCCCGATGGGGTTTCAATCGGGCTGGTTCCTCATGCTCACGATGGTTGCAAAAGCCTTGTCCACTGCCACTTCCCAGGCCAGCCCGGCGCGCGCGTTCGGGCGCTTCGAGTTGCGCCGATTGCTGGGCAAGAGCGCCGGCACGATGGTCTGGCTGGCGTTCGATCCGCGCAGTGCGGCAGAGGCGATGCTGACCCTGCCGCGGGTTCAGCCCGTGGATGCCGCTGGGCTCGAGCAGTGGCAGCGCGACGTGCGTCTGGCGGCTCGACTCGACCATCCGAATCTGGCGCGTGTCGCCGAGGTCGGTGTGCAGGACCACTGGCCCTTCGTCGTGGTCGACCGCGCTCAGGGCGTGACGCTGCAGGAGTGGCTGTCGCTGCACCCGAACCCACAGCCGGCCGAGGTCGTCGGCTGGGTCTGCCAGTTGCTGCGCGGTCTCGCGTTCGCGCACGATGCAGGCGTCGCCCACCTCGACCTGCAGTTGCACAGCCTGTTGATCGACGAGCGCGGCAGCGTCCGCGTGATGGCACTCGGCACTGCGGGCGACGCCGCCCGCGCGGCGCTGGATGCGGTGCGCACCCGGTCACACGAACGGGCAATGGCGATGGACCCTGGCGAACTGCGTGCGCAGCGCGCCGCCGCGGCTCGCGACCTGCTTGCCTGCGGGCTGCTGCTGCATCACCTGCTGACCGGCCAGCCGGCACTCGATCAAGCCGACACCGCCCTCGCGATCGCCCGCATGGCGCCGCTCGGGCGCGAACCGGTGCGCCTGCCGTGGAACACGCCGCTGCCGATTCCCGAGGCGCTGCGCGCGATTGCGAACCGATGCACCTCGGGACTAGAGCGGCTGCGCTATCGGAGCACGCGCACCTTGCTGGGTGCGCTCGCCGGCTGGCTCGAGGCGCAGTCCGAAGACGGCGGCGGTCCGATCGGACTGCTGCTCGATCGGCTGCACAGCGTCGGCCACCTGCCGGCCTTGCCGGGCCTCGCGGCCCGTGTCGCCCACGTCACCAGCCTGGAGAGCCAGCGCACCGACGAGATCGCCGATCAGGTGCTCGACGACATGGCGCTCAGCTTCGAGCTGCTGCGCACGCTGAATTCGGCCCAGGTGCAGGGAACCCAGGTGCAGGGCAACGGGCCGGTGCTGACGCTGCGACGCATCATCTCGCTGATCGGCGTCAATGGTGTCCGGCTCGCCGCGAACACCTTGCGTGCGTGGCCGGGGCCCTTGTTCGAGCCGCAGGCCGCGGCGCTGCAGACCACGCTCGACCGCGTCCGCCTGGCTGGCCACGTCGCGCAGGCCCTGCGACCGGCGGGCTACGACGCGCAGGTCGTCTATCTGATCGCGGCGCTGCAGAACCTCGGTCGGCTGATGTTGCGCTATCACTTTGCCGACGAGGCCGAGCAGATCGAGCAGCTGACGAAGCCGGCCGCCGCGAGCCGCGAGGCCGGCGCCCCGGACCAGCCGGGCCTGAGCGAAGAGGCCGCCGCATACGCGGTGCTCGGGGTCGACATCGAATCGCTGGGCGCCGCCGTGGCCCGACACTGGGGGCTGGGCGACGACGTGATGCACATGACGCGCCGCTTGCCGAGTGGTGCCGTGGTGCGCCGGCCCGACACCGATGCGGAGGTGCTGCGCCTGACCGCGAGCGCGGCCAATGACCTGGTCGATGCGATCGAGGCCCTGGGCTCGCCCGGCGCGGCGCGCACAGCGGCGGCTGCCGGCCAGGTCGCGCAGCGTTACGGCCGTGCCTTGTCGATCAGCGCCCGCGATGTCGGCGACGCGCTGCAGACCGCGCGTGAGGCCATGCGCAAGGGCGTGCCGATGCCGCCTGCCCGGCGCGGCGATCCGGCCCCGGATGGCGTCGAAGACGTGGGCGCGAGCGCCGCATCCACGTCCGCCACCGAATGATCCTCGGCCGCTTCGAACTGCAGCGCGTGCTCGGCGAGGGCGCGCAGGCGACCGTCTGGCTGGGCCACGACAAGCGGCTCGAGCGCGAGGTCGCGGTCAAGGTGATGCACTCGGACGCTGCCGCCGATCCGGTCGCGGTCGGCCAGTGGCTGGGCGAGGCGCGCAGCGTCAGCCGGCTGACCCACCGCAACATCGTTCCGGTGTTCGAGGCCGACACCCACGGCAGCCAACCCTACCTGGTGTTCGAGTACGTGCCGGGTCTCACGCTGTCCCAGCATCTGAAGGCGCACGGCGCGCTGCCGGCGACCGAAGCCTGCTCGATGATGCTGGGCGTGCTCGACGCCCTGCACGCAGCCCATGAGGCGGGCGTCGTTCATCGCGATCTCAAGCCCTCGAACATCCTGATCGACGCCACTGGCTGTGCCCGCGTGATGGACTTCGGCATCGCTGCGCGGCTGCACGACCCGGGCAACCTGGACCAGGTCGTCGGCACGCCCGGCTACATGTCGCCGGAGGCCACGCAAGGCGGCTTGCCGACCGCGGCGATGGACGTGTTCTCGGCCGGTCTCGTGCTGGTGGAGATGCTCAGCGGCGCCAAGCTCGTGAACGAGCGCGATCCGTTCCGCGCGATGCACCGGATCGCCAACGAGGACCTGGCCCTGCCCGACGGCCTGTCGTCCGAGGTCGACGATGCATTGCGCAGCGTGCTGCGCCGTGCGCTCGAACGCGACCCGGCGCGTCGCTGGCCGGGTGCCGGCGCATTGCGCGATGCGCTGCAGGGTTGGCTGACGCCGGCGCCGATCTCCATCGAGGCCAACCAGCCCGAGCCGGGCCACAACGGCACGCTCGACTTCCTGTTGCGCCGCATGCGCCACAAGAGCGACTTTCCGGCGCTGTCGGACTCGGTCGCGCGCATCCAGCGTGTCGCGAACTCCGAGAACGAGAGCCTCGCGAGCCTGTCGAGCGAAATCCTGAAGGACGTGGCGCTGACCAACAAGTTGCTGCGCCTGGTGAACACCGCGCACTTCTCGAACGCCGGCGGCAGTGTCAGCACGGTGTCCCGGGCGGTGGCACTGGTCGGCTTCGCGGGTATCCGCAATCTGGCGATGAGCCTGGTGCTGCTCGAGCACATGCACGACAAGGCGCACGCGAACCAGCTGAAGGAGGAGTTCCTGCGCTCGCTGATGGCGGGCATGCTCGCAAGCGAACTCGGTGGCCTGGCGCGCGTCGGCGAGGAGGCCTTCATCGGCGCGATGTTCCAGAACCTCGGTCGGCTGCTGACCGAATACTACTTTCCCGAGGAGGCGCGCCAGGTGCGCGGCATCGTCGCTGCGGGCGGGCAGGGCGGTGCTGCGATCGTGTCCGAGGACACGGCGTCGGTCAAGGTGCTCGGGCTGAGCTTCGAGGCCCTGGGTCTGGGCATTGCCAAGGCCTGGGGCCTGCCGGCGACCTTGCAGGGCTGCATGCGCAAACCGGGCGGCGAGCCGCCGACGCGCGAGCCGCACGACCCTGTCGAGCGGCTGCGCTGGCTCACGCTGGCGGCGAATCAGATCGCCGACGCGCTGCTGAGCACCGAACCCGAACAGGCCAAGGCTCGCGTCGCCGCGGTCGCGAAGCGCTATGCGCGCACGCTGGGCGTCAACGCGGCGGCGATCGAATCGGCCGCCGAGGCCGCGCAGCAGCGGCTGGTGCAGACGGCACAGGCGATGAACCTGCAGATCGGCCTGAAGTCGCCGGCGCGGCGACTGTTCGCGGCGCCGGGGGCGATCGGCGCGCTGGCCGAGGCCAAGGAGCCGGATTCGCTGGTGCCGCACTCGCTGCAGGCCACGATCACGGTCGAACAGCAGGCGCCGCGCACGCCGGTCGAGAACTCCGCCGAGGTGCTGGCCGCCGGCATCCAGGACATCACCAACACGATGGTCGAGAACTTCAAGCTCAACGACGTGCTGCGCATGATCCTGGAGACGATGTACCGCGCGCTCGGGTTCCGGCGTGTCGTGTTCTGCCTGCGCGATGCCAGGACCGAGACGCTGACCGGCCGGTTCGGCCTCGGCGACGGCGCCGAGGCGGTGGCCAAGAGCTTCAAGGTGCCGCTGAAGGCCGGAGGCGACCTGTTCGCCGCCGTGTGCGTCAAGGGCGCCGACACCCTGATCACCGATGCGACCGTCGGGAACATCGGTGCCCGCCTGCCGGCCTGGTACCGGGAGCATGTCAACGCGCCGGCCTTCCTGCTGCTGCCGATGCAGATGCGCGGCGCGCCTTTCGCGCTGATCTACGCCGACAAGGCCCAGCCCGGCGGCATCGAGCTGGGCGAGAAGGAACTGTCGCTGCTGCGCACGCTGCGCAACCAAGCGGTGATGGCGTTCAAGCAGATCGCCTGACGCCGCGCATCGCGCGGCGCCGGATTCAGGTCTGGCGGCGGCGCACTACAAGGCCGATGCCGACCAGACCCGCGAGCAGCAGCGCGTAGGTCTGTGGCTCAGGCACCGCGGCCACGGTCCCCACGTCGGCGATGAAGAAGGTTTCGATGCCGCCGGTCGCCCGGCTCGCACTGGCCGCCAGGCCGGCCCGCAGCGCGTTGAACGAGACGCCGGAGGCGCTCGCCGCCACTGTGAAGTCGGCTGCCTGCGCGCCACTCAGCCCGAACACGAAGCCCGAGTTCCCGACGCCGTTGAAGGTGTCGGCGTAATCGATCGGCGCGAGCAGGCCGGCGCTGAAGATCTTGACGCCGGTCGGCGTGTAGGCCGCGAAGGTCAGCGTGTCCAGCGTGATGCCGCCGGCGCTGCCGCCGGGCTCGGATGCGTTGAACACCACCCGCAGCGAATCGGCCGAGAGCACGCCCAGGTCGCCGAGCGTGCGCGTCAGCGTCTGCGAGCTGCCGGTCTTGACATTGCCGCTGAGAACGTCGGCCGAGCCGTCCCAGCCGACCATGCCGGTTTCGGTGCTCGAACTGCCCGGGCTCTGGATCGTCAGGATCGTGTTCACCGCGCCCAGGCCGGTACCGCTGAAGTCCACCGGGGCGAGCGGTATCAGGTCGGCACGGGCTCCCGAGGCGAACAGCGCGGTGACCGCGAGCGCGGCAAGCGAAAGGCGGGTCTTGCGGATTCGATGCTTCATGGTGGCTCCGACTGTCAAGTTGAGTCTCTGGATGGAAGATTCCATCGATGGCGTCGGAACAGTGTCGAAGCGGGGCTCGCCACCGCGTGTAGGAAACAGCGCCGCTGGCGGGTCGGCACACCGCCGTCACTGAATGTGTGCATCCACCCGAGTCCGGGGGTGGCGCGGGCTTGCGCGTCGGGTAGATTCACGTCCGACCGCCGCCCCGCTTGCAGGCGGATGGCCGCCCGAGGAGCCCGCATGCTGACCGCTGTCCTGATCGTTCTTGCCGTCGTCGCCGCCTGGCTGCTGGGGGACTGGCTGCTGTCGCGGCGCGACGAGCGCCTGCAACGCGGGCGTGCTGCCTGGCTCGATGCCGGGCCGAACCGCAGCTTCCACTCGACCGCCTGGGACGACACCGTGCCACCGCTCGAGGCCCACGACGAAGCGGACGAGCCGCCTGCCAGGCTGTCGCGGCAACGCGCCGCCGTCTGAGCGATTTCAGGCAGTTCGCCGCGCGGGAAAGCAAAGGGTGACGAGCCTGACCCCGGCACTGGTCGCAACGGTTGGGGCTGCTTCGTTCCCGACCTGACCCGGTTGGCCGCGCTTCCATGCGGGGAGGCCCGTCGATGGCGATTCTAGGTGACGCGGCGATGGCCCCACGCCCGGTCGGCTTTCCACACCGATCTTCTTCATTGCGGGGGCGGCATCGGCGCACGCACGGTCAGACGCGGACCTGCGGATCGCACAAGCTGGGACTCAGCGCAGCTGAAGGTCGTCGTTGCCGAAGCGGATGTCCAGTGGCTCGATCAGCAGTTCCTTCGGCCCCGCCTCGACCGCGCCGGCGATCAGCGCGCCGACGCCTTGCGCGCGCGCGATCTCGACCGTGCGCTGCGCATCGCCAGCCGCCACGAAGATCGCGAAACCCGCGCCCATGTTCAACGTGCTGTAGGCCTCGCGGTCGTCCTGCCGCGCGTGCTGCTGGATGAACTTCAGCACCGGTGGCACGGCTGGCACGGTGTGGACGCGGTAGCGGTGCTCGGCCGGGTGCCGCAGCAGCTTGCGCCAGCCGTGGCCGGTGATGTTCGCGCAGTAGTGCGGCGTGATGCCGGCGGCGAACAGCGCCTCGGTGACGGGCGAGTACAGCACGGTGGGCGCGAGCAGCGCGTCGCCGTAGCGCAGACCCGGTTCGATCTCGGACAGGTAGCCCTGCGGCAGCCGTTCGACCAGCTTGCGCGCCAGGCTCAGCCCGTTCGCGTGAATGCCGCTGGAGGCGAGCAGCACGATCGCGTCGCCGGGCGCGAGCCGGTCGCCGACCGACAGCCGCGACTTCGGGTTGACGAGGCCGGTGCAGGCCGCCGCGAGGTCGATCCGTCCCTCGGCGACGATGCCGGCCAGCGCCGGTGTCTCGCCGCCGCCCCAGGCGACGCGGCAGGTGTCGCAGGCGCGCTTCCAGCCGGCCACCAGGGCCTGCGAGCGCTGCGCGTCGGCGAACCACTCGGAACCGCCGGCGGCCCAGTAGGCCTGCACGATCAGCGGCGTCGCGCCGACCGTGATCAGGTCGTTGATCGCCATCGCGATCGTGTCCTGTGCGATGCCGTCGTAGTAGCTCGTGCCGGTGAGCTGCCGCATCTCGTCGGCGACCAGCGCCTTCGAACCCAGGCATTCGACGATGCTGGCGAGGTAGAACGGGCCGACGTCGACGACGTAGGCCGACTCGCCGCGCGAGGCCGCGACCTCGCTGAAGCCGTGGCCGGCAAGGTGGCCGGCGGTCGCGGCAGCGGCCCGCTGCGCGCTGACCTTCAGCGGGTCGATCAGATCGTAGTCGACCCCCGCCTGCTCGTAGCTGAGGGTGGCACTGGGCACGCGGGGATCGGTGGTGGGGTTCATCGGGCGGGGCCGGGCTGCGGAAGCGGAATTATCCGGCACCGGCGCCGGGGCGGCGGCGTGCGTTCGCGGCGCGACGGGCGCGTCGGCCGCGCGGGCAGCGCCCGTAGAATGACCCCATGTCCTATGTCGTCCTCGCCCGCAAGTACCGGCCGCCCGATTTCGATGCGCTGGTGGGCCAGGAGCACGTGGTGCAGGCGCTCGCGAACGCGCTGACACAGCAGCGCCTGCACCATGCCTACCTGTTCACCGGCACGCGCGGCGTCGGCAAGACGACGATCTCGCGCATCCTGGCCAAGTCGCTGAACTGCACCGGCGCCGACGGCAGCGGCGGCATCACCGCACACCCCTGCGGCGTGTGCGAGGCCTGCCGCGACATCGACGCCGGCCGCTTCATCGACTACGTCGAGCTCGACGCGGCCTCGAACCGCGGCGTCGACGAGATCTCGCAGTTGCTCGATCAGGCCGTCTACAAGCCGGTGCTGGGGCGCTTCAAGGTCTACATGATCGACGAAGTTCACATGCTGTCGACGACCGCGTTCAACGCGATGCTCAAGACACTCGAAGAGCCGCCCGACTACCTCAAGTTCGTGCTCGCGACCACCGACCCGCAGAAGGTGCCGGCCACCGTGCTGTCGCGCTGCCTGCAGTTCAACCTGCGGCCGATGGCACCGCAGACGGTGCAGCAGCACCTGGCCGACGTGCTTGCGCAGGAGGCGATCGTCGCCGAGCCCGGGGCGCTGCGCCTGCTCGCGCGCGCGGCGCGCGGCTCGATGCGCGATGCGCTGTCGCTGACCGACCAGGCCATTGCCTTCGGTGCCGGCGCGCTCGCCGAAGACAGCGTGCGCCGGATGCTGGGCGCGGTCGACCGGGGCCACGCGGTGCGCATCGTCGAGGCGGTCGCGGCTGCCGATGGTGCTGCGCTGGTCGCCGTGGTCGACGCGCTGCGCGGGCTCGGCCTGTCGGCCAGCGGCACGCTCGAAGAGATGGCGGCGCTGCTGCAGCAGATGGCGGTGCTGCAGGCCGTGCCCGATGCGACCGACCCGGGCGACCCCGACGCGCCGCAGGTCGCGCGCCTGGCCGCGCTGCTCCCGGCCGACGAGACGCAGCTGCTCTACAGCATCGCGCTGCACGGCCGCGCCGAGCTCGGGCTCGCTCCCGACGAGTACAGCGGCCTGGTGATGGTGCTGCTGCGCATGCTCGCTTTCCGGCCGAAGGGCGACGCTCCCGTGGCGCGCGCGCCTGGGGCAAGCGCGCCGGCCTCGCCTCCCCCCGCGGCGCCGGTGCGCGCGGCCCCCGTGCCGGCGCTCGCGCGGCCCGCCGTGGTCGCGCCTACGCCGGTGCTGCGCGTGCCCGCGCCGCCGAAGGACGAGCCGCCGCCCTGGCTGGACGCGCCGTTCGAGGACGAGGTCGTCGAGCGCCCCGCGGCCACCGCCGTTCGCGAACCCGCGCCGCCCCCGTTCGCCGCGCCGGCGCCCGAGTTCGCGCCGACCGCGCTCGGTGCGCGCTGGGCGGAGCTGGTGCAGGGGCTCAGCGACGCCGGCAGCGTCAGCGCCTTCGCGCGCGAGCTGGCGATGCAGGCGCAGTGCGTCGCGCTCGACGAACAGGCCTCGCCGGTACTGTGCCGCCTGCGCGTCGAGCGCGAGGCGCTGCGCGCCGCCGCCCCGTGCGAGAAGCTGCAGGCGGCCCTGGCCGACGCCCTCCAGCGTCCGGTGCGGCTTGAGGTCGAGGCCGGCCCGGCCACCGACTCGCCCGCGAAGCGCGAGGCCACCGAACGCGCCCGCCGCCAGGCCCGGGCCGAGCAGATCATTCACGACGACCCGCTGGTGCGGGCCCTGATGGCGCAGTACAAGACCGCGCGCATCGTGCCGGGTTCGGTCAAGCCGATTTGAGATTTCCAGGAGCAACGCGATGATGAAGAACCAGTTGGCCGGGCTGATGAAGCAGGCCCAGGCGATGCAGGACAACCTGAAGAAGGCCCAGGAAGAACTCGCCGCCATCGAGGTCGAGGGCCAGTCGGGCGCGGGTCTGGTGAAGGTCACGATGACCTGCAAGCACGACGTCAAGCGCATCGCGATCGACCCCAGCCTGCTCGCCGACGACAAGGACATGCTGGAAGACCTGGTCGCCGCCGCGTTCAACGACGGCGTGCGCCGCGCCGAGGACGTGAGCCAGGAAAAGATGGGCAAGCTGACCGCGGGCATGCCAATGCCCCCGGGGATGAAGTTCCCGTTCTAGACGACGAGCGAAGCCCGGCTGTTGCGCCCGATGGCTGAAGCGTCGCTCCAGGCATTGGTCGAGGCGCTGCGCCGCCTGCCGGGCGTCGGCGTCAAGTCGGCGCAGCGCATGGCCTTCCATCTGTTGCAGCACGACCGCGAGGGGGCGCAGCGGATCGCGTTCGCGCTGCACTCGGCGGTGGCGAACGTGCGTCACTGCGGGCGTTGCCACACCTTCACCGAGGCGCCGGTCTGCGGCATCTGCCTCGACGGCAGCCGTGACGCGCGCCAGCTCTGCGTGGTCGAGACGCCGGCCGACCAGGCGGCGCTGGAGCGCACCGGCAGTTACCGCGGCCTGTATTTCGTGCTGATGGGGCGCCTGAGCCCGCTCGACGGCGTGGGCACGGCCGACATCGGCGCGCACGAGCTGCTGGCGCGGGCGAGCGACGGCCTCACCGAGGAAGTGATCATCGCGACCAACTTCAATGCCGAGGGCGAAGCGACCGCGCACGTGCTCGCCGAAGCGCTGAGGGCGCGCGGCCTGCGCGTGACGCGGCTGGCGCGCGGTGTACCGATCGGCAGCGAGCTGGAGTATGTCGACCTCGGCACGATCGCGCACGCGCTGATCGACCGGCGCTGAGGCCACTGGCGCGCCAGGCAGCGCCGAATCAGTCGCTCGCGACCCTGACGTGGACGTTGTCCCTGCGCTTCGCCGCGACGTGGCGGGTGGCCGGAGGGCCCGATGGCTTGTGTGCCGCGGTGCGCGTGATCTTCGCTCGCGTCTTGGCGCTCTTCGCGGCGACGTATACGACGATGGTCTGGCCGGGCCTGAACTGCGCCCCGGCGCCGACCTCGTTCCATTGCGCCACCTGGTTCGCGCTGACCCGGTAGCGGCGCGCGACGCTGGCCACGCTGTCCTTACGGCCCGCTTTCAGCGCGAGCCTGCGCAGCGGCGGTGCTTCGGGGGCGAGCGCCATCGTCGCGTTGTCGGCGATTTCGCTCGGGACGTCGGCCTGGCGGCGCCCATTGCGCGGCACCAGCAGGGTCGAGCCGGCCTTGACCAGCATCCGGGGCGGAATGCGGTTGACTTCACGCAGATCCGTCTCGCTCATGCCGACCTGCCGGGCGACGTCGGCCGGGCGCAAGGTGCGCGGCGCGACCCAGGCGGTCCAGCTGGCGAGCGGGCCGCGGTGCAGCGGCAGTCCGCGCACGAACTGGTTCGCGTTGTCGTAGGGCAGCAGCACCTGCGGCGTGCCGGCGGCCAGGATTACCGGCTTGTTCATCTGCGGGTTCAGGGTCTGGAACTCGTCCAGCGGCATGCCGGCGAGCCTGACGGCGACGGCCACGTCCATGTCGCGTTCGATCGGCACGCTCAGGAAGTACGGGTGGTTCTTCAGCGGCGGCAGGGTCAGGCCGAAGTCGGCCGGCCGGGCGATGATGTTCTTCACGGCCTGCAGCTTGGGCACGTAGTACTGCGTCTCGCTCGGCATCTTCAGGCTGGTGTAGTCGGTGGGCAGCCCCAGCTTCTGATTGCGGGTGATCGCGCGCTGCACGCTGCCTTCGCCCCAGTTGTAGGCGGCCAGCGCGAGCTGCCAGTCACCGAACATCCCGTACAGCTTCTGCAGGTAGTCGAGCGCGGCGCGGGTCGACGCGAGCACGTCGCGGCGATCGTCGCGGAAGATGTTCTGCTTCAGGTCGAAGTCGCGGCCGGTGCTCGGGATGAACTGCCACATGCCGGACGCGCGCGCGCTCGACATCGCCTGCGGGTTGTAGGCACTCTCGATGAACGGCAGCAGCGCCAGCTCGGTCGGCATGCCGCGACGATCCAGTTCCTCGAGAATGTGGAACAGGTAGCGGCCACCGCGCTCGGTCATGCGCTGCACGTAGTCCGGGCGGCTTGCGTACCACTGCTCGCGGTCGCGCACCAGGTCGGTGTCGAGGTCGGGCATCCGGAAGCCCTGGCGCACCCGATCCCACAGGTCGATCTGCGCGGAGCGATCGTCCAGATTGAGCCGGACCTGGGGGCGCAGCGGGTCGACCGGCACGGGTGCCGGCGCCGCCGCGGACTCGACGTCGGCATCCACCGCGCTGGCGGCGGCCTGCGGTGTCGGCGCGGCGGCGGCCGTGGCGATCGGCGCGGCGGGGGGAGATGAGCCACCGGGGGGGGTGGCGCAGGCCGCGAGCAGGAGCAGCGGCAGCATCAGCAGCGGGGCGCGGGTGGACAGCAGCCGCTCCCACCATCGGTCCGGCGTGACGAAGGACGTCATCGGAGATCGCTCTTCCATTGCCGAAGCACTGCCAGGCCCGCACCCGGCTCGGCGCCGCGCATGCCAGCAGCGCCGGCACGGCGCGTGACCAAGGCCCGGTGACGGCGGCCGGAGGGGCTGCCGCGCAGGGCCCGTCCGCCCGGCGAGACCAGGGCGCCCCGGCGTGACGGCGAGCGGTGCCTCTGCACCGACGTGCGCGGGGCGCGGTTGCCGTGGTGGTGGGTCACTAGAATCGCCGCCAGCACCAGTCGCATTGAATCGGGGACGCCGGTCACCGGCGCGGATTCGCCCGGATCGACGACAAGGGTCTGGTGATCGTCGTGAAGCATTCGGATGCGGTGGTCGGTGAAGGCAGGCAGGGCGATCAGGTTCATGGCGGAACGCGCGATTATAGGTTTGACCGATTGGCTGAAAACGCCCGCCGGTTGTTATGTTCTGCAATGGGAGCAGGCCCATCTGGACACCGCCGTGGCCGACCTGTTCGGCTTTCACGCGCTGCAACTCGGGCTGCCGGAACTCGCTGCCCTGCGAGCGAACCGCATGCCGCATCGATGGGTCGCGACCGAGCGCGCATGGACCGCTGCAGCATCGGAGCCGGCGCCCACCGGCCATGACGAATCGTTACAAAGCGCTGCTCCCGCAGAGTCGCGCGCCGGCGCCGTCGCGCTGCTCTGCGACTTCGACGCCTTGCCCTTCGACAGCAACAGCCTGGACCTGATCGTGCTGCCGCACGCACTCGAGCTCGCCCGCGATCCCCATCTCGCGCTGCGCGAGGTCGAGCGCGTGCTCGTGCCCGAGGGGCGCGTCGTGATCGTGGGCTTCAACCCGACGAGTCTGTGGGGACTGCGCCAGCAGCTCGGTCGCTGGCGCCGGTGGCTCGTGCCGAGGTCGCGCAGCGGCCTGTTCCTGCCGGGCGGCGGCGAGTTCCTGCGCTACCGCAGGCTGCGCGACTGGCTGCGGCTGCTGAGTTTCGAGGTCGAGGACGGCCGCTTCGGCTGCTATCGCCCGGCGCTCGCGTCGAGCAAGTGGCTGGCGCGCTTCGCCTGGATGGAGCGCGTCGGCGAGCGCTGGTGGCCGGTGTTCGGCGCGGTCTATTTCGTCGTCGCGGTCAAGCGCGTGCGCGGCATGCGGCTGGTCGGCATGGTGCGCGCGCAGCGCAGCACACCGAAGGCCGCGCCCGCGCCGGTGGTCGCGACCCACCACCATCAGGAGTTTCCCGGACACGGACCATGACCGACATCGCCACTTCCACCGACACCTCCGCCGCCGCACCGGCCATCCGGCGCCCGCACGTCGTCGTCTACACCGACGGCGCCTGCAAGGGAAACCCGGGGCGCGGCGGCTGGGGCGCCTGGCTGCGCACCGGCGAGCACCAGAAGGAACTGTTCGGCGGCGAGCGGCTGACGACCAACAACCGCATGGAACTCACCGCGGTGATCGAGGCGCTGGGCTCGCTGAAGCGCACCTGCGATGTGACGGTGCACACCGACAGCGAGTACGTGCGCAAGGGCATCACCGAATGGATCCACGGCTGGAAACAGCGCGGCTGGAAGACGGCCGACAAGAAGCCGGTGAAGAACGCCGAGCTGTGGCAGCGGCTCGACGCGCTGCGCGAGCTGCACCACGTCGAGTGGCGCTGGGTCAAGGGCCACTCGGGCGACCCGGGCAACGAGCGCGCCGATGCGCTGGCAAACCGCGGCGCCGAGCAGGCGCGCTGAACCAGCGCCTCAGGCGAGCGCCGGGCCGCCCCAAGCCGCCTGAGCACCCGCTCGGCGGGTGGCCTCGCGTATACGCGGGGCCGGGTGCGCCATTTCTTCAGTTCAGCCCGCGCTCGACTTCCATCAGCTGATAGCGCGCCAGCGCAAGGTTGGTGCGGTGCTTGTCGAGCAGCACCATCAGGAACAGCTCGGGGTGGCGCGACACCGTGCGCAGCACCTGCTGGCGCGGTCCGGCGCTGGTCATCAGCTCGTCGATCTGCTCGCCCAGCCCCATGCGGCGTGCCGCCTGCCGGTGCGCGTTCAGCAGCTGCGCGCAGGCGGCTGCGGCGAGGTCCATGTCGAACGGCGGGCTGGCGCGCGTCTCGCGGGCCAGCACCAGGCCGGTGGTCGAATCGACGACGGCACAACCCAGCAAGCCGTCGAGCGCGAGCATGCCGGCGAGGGCCTGCCTGGCGCGTGCGGGATCGAGGGCGTCGCGCCCCGTCGCCCTGGACGGTGACACCCCCGCGGCCGCGGACCGGTCGGGCGCCGCCGCCGACGCGCCCAACTCGCTGACCTTGATCGGGAACTCGCCCGCACTGTCCGAGGCCGGGGAAGGCAGGCTGGCCGCAGTCTCCCAGCCGGGCTTCGCCTCGAGCTGGTTCCATACACCCAGCATCGCGTTCCAGACCGAGGACGCGCCGGTCATCGATTCGCTCAACACGTGAATGCGCAGGTGCTGCGGCCAGGCGATCGTGCCGATCTTGTTGGCGATCCAGACCGCATTCGGCGGCAGCATGAACAGCAGGTTCGGGCAGCGCCAGGTCGGCAGCAGCGCTGCCGCGAGCAGCGCCGCGAGCAGCGCGTCGATGGCGTGCGGCTGCAGCGGGCCGATGATCACCGTCGTCATCTGGCTGCGCTCCATCAGCGCGACCGGAATCTCGGCGTTCTCGCTGCCGGGCGCGCGCACGTCGGCATGGTAGATGCGCAGCGTGTCCTCGTGGCGGCGCACGAGGGTCGTGCGCTCGATCGTCGCGAGCGTGCGCAAGGTGGCGTGCTCGCGCAGGTGCAGCCGCTCGATCGGCCGCCCGCCGGCATCCGACAAGGCCTTGATCACCGCCGAAGCCCACACGCCCGCCGGGTCGAGCAGGGTGATCAGCGAGGTCGCGGTCTCGAGATCGGCGCGCGTGTCGGCGAAATGCTCGCGGATCGCCTGCGCCGGCGAACCGGTGACGACCAGGTCGTGCGAGTGCCGGTCGACCATCTGGCCGCGCGCGTTGACCTCGGAGGCCACCGATTCCATGATGGCCGTGGCGGCGAACCCCGCGTCCGCCGGGTCGCCGGCGGCTTTGGCGCGTTGCGCGGCAGAGAGGTCACCGAACAAGGATGTGAGCAACGCAATCTCCCTGCCGTAGCGGCGCTGTGGACCAGGCATCGAGGGGCCAGATGCCCTCGGCGCTCGATCCGGGTCGAGTCTACGGGCCCCGCCGGACCGAGCCAACCCCCGATCCGCGCGCGAAGCTGCAACCAGGTGTAGCGGATTCCCCGGCTCCGGCCACTCCTGCCGCGGCGTGCTGCGCCGGCATCCGGGTGGGTGTCGAGTCAGGCTACCGCCCTGCGGGGAGTTGTTTAGCATGGCGGGACTCACGCGAGGCCCAGCCCATGACCACTCTCACCACCCCGGCGCGGCCGGCCCGACAGGATGCCCACTTGATCGGTCTCGTCGGCCTGGCGCACCTGATCAGCCATTTCAGCCAGCTCCTGCTGGCAGCGCTGTTTCCGTGGCTGAAGGAGGCCTTCAGTGTCAGCTACGCCGAGCTCGGCCTGCTGATGACGATCTTCTTCGTCGTCTCGTGCGTGGTGCAGGCCGCCTCGGGTTTTGCGGTCGATCGCTTCGGGCCGCGTCCGGTGCTGTTCGCCGGGCTCGCCTTGCTCGGCGCCGCGGCGTTCGGGTTCGCGGCCAGCCCGAGCTACGCGCTGCTGGCGCTGTGGTCGGTGGTCGCGGGCGTCGGCAATGGCGTGTTCCATCCGGTGGACTACACGCTGCTGAACCGCAAGGTACAGCCGTCCCGGCTGGGCCATGCGTTCAGCGTGCACGGCATCACCGGCAACCTGGGTTGGGCGCTGGCCCCGGCGATGCTGGTGCCGCTGACGATCGCCTGGTCGTGGCGGGTGGCGCTGGTGTGCGCCGGGCTGCTGACGTTCGCGGTGCTCGCGCTGCTGGTGCTGAACCGTTCGCACCTCGCGCTCGATGCCATGGTCACCCGCAAGGGTGCCGTGCCGAACGCCGGTGCCGCGGCGGCCGAAGGCAGCCTCGCGTTCCTGAAGATTCCCGCGGTCTGGGTGTGCTTCGCGTTCTTCTTCTTTTTCGCGATGGCGCTCAGCGGCGTGCAGACCTTCGCGCCCGGCGCGGCACGCCTGCTGCACGAGGTGCCGGTCGACCTCGCGGCGATGTGCCTGACGATCTACATGGTGTGCAGCGCCGGCGGCATGGTCGCCGGAGGATTCCTGGTCACCGATCCGGCGCGCTGCGAGCATGTCATCGGCGCGGGCTTCGGCGTCGCCGCGCTGGTCGCGCTGACGATCGGGTTTGGCCACCTGCCGGCGGTGGCGGTGCCGGTGCTGTTCGGCGTGATGGGCTTCGGTGCCGGAATCGCCGGGCCGTCGCGCGACCTGATCGTCAAGCGCGCGTCGCCGCCGAATGCGACCGGACGTGTCTACGGCGTGGTCTATTCCGGGCTGGACATCGGCCAGGCGATCGCGCCGCTGATCTTCGGCACGCTGATGGACCATGGCCGGCCGGCGCTGGTCTGGCTCGGCATCGCGCTGGTGCAGGGCGTGCTGATCGTCAGCGCCTTCAACGTGCGCAAGGCGCGGCGCACGGCGCTGACGCCGGCGGCGGCGTGATCGCCGCGGGCCTGCGCGCTCGGGCATGATGCGAGCCGATCAAGCTGCCCGGAGTGCCCGATGACCTCTTTCACCGACTTCGCCACCAGCGACCTGTGCGACGCACACAAGGCCGATCTTGCGGCCGGCGGCGCGAAGGGCCTGCGCGTTCTGCCACCGGTGTTCCGCGACTACGGCGGGCGGCCCAGGTTCGCCGGCCTCGTCAGCACGGTCAAGTGCTTCGAGGACAACAGCGCGGTCAAGGCCGCTCTCGAAGAACCCGGCGCGGGCCGGGTGCTGGTGGTCGACGGCGGCGGCTCGCTGCGGCGCGCGCTGGTCGGCGGCAACATCGCTGCGGCGGCGGCGCGCAACGGCTGGGCCGGTGTCGTCGTCGACGGCTGCGTGCGCGACCATGGTGAACTCTCGGCCTGCGCGGTCGGCATCCGGGCGCTCGCGCTGATGCCCTTGCCGACCGACCGGCGCGGCGAGGGCCAGCGCGATGTGCCGGTGCAGGTGCAGGGCGTCCGGGTGCGCCCGGGCGACGCGCTCTACGCGGATGCCGACGGCATCGTGCTGCTGGCGGTGCCGGCCTGAACCGGGTCGCCGCAGCGCGGCACCCGGGTGACGCTCACTTGTCGAACAGCGCGAGCGCGCGGTCCATGCCGCCCTGAAGAATCGACACCATCGCCTGCGCCTGCACCGCGGGCTTCGGGTGGTAGGCGATGCTCAGGCCGGCCACGCCCATCATCGGCAGATCGTTGGCGCCATCGCCGACCGCGATCGCCTGCGCGGCCTCGATGCCCATCAGCTCGCAGACTTCCAGCAGCACGCGACGCTTCTCGGCACCGTCGACGATGTCGCCCCAGGGCCGGTCGATCAGCCGGCCGGTGAGCGCGCCGGCCTCGATCTCGAGCACGTTGGCACGGGCGAAGTCCAGCCCGAGCCGGGCCCGCACCCGCTCGCTGAAGAACGTGAAGCCACCCGAGACGAGCAGGGTCTTCAGCCCGGCCGCACGGCAGGCCTGCACGAAGGGCTCGACGCCGGGGTTGAGTTGCAGGTGGTTCGCATACACCCCGTGCAGCGCCGACTCGGGCACGCCCTTCAGCAGCGCGAGGCGTCGGCGCAGGCTCTCCTTGTAGTCGGCGATCTCGCCGCGCATCGCCGCCTCGGTGATGGCCGCGACCTCGGCCTTGCGGCCCGCGGCGGCGGCGATCTCGTCGACGCATTCGATGTTGATCAGGGTCGAGTCCATGTCGAACGCGACCAGCTTGAAGTCGGCCAGCCGCAGCGGCGGCGTGAAGCCGCGGATGAACAGGCCGGGGGCGAATTCGCGCGCGCTCATCGCTTCAGCCCACGCTCACCGGCAGCAGCGTCATCGTGTCGTTGCCGAAGATGTCGATCACCTTCACCGCCACCTGGTAACGGCCCGGCCGCGGGTAGACGTGCGGCGCGGTCTTCAGCTCGAGCTTGCGGTCCTGCCGGGTGCGGAAGCTCTGCCACTCGTTCTCGAAGATGTAGCCGCCGGTCCACCACTCTTCCCACTCGACCAGCTCGCCCTGCGACGGCTCGACCAGGCTGCCCTGCAGCGCCAGGCTCTTGGGCCGTTTGACGATCTCCTTGCGCGAGCCGTAGTCGAAGTCCACCGCCCAGTAGTCCACCCAGTCGGTCCAGGCCTTGGTCAACTTCTCGCGGCTGACGACACCGGCCTTGCTCTTGCTTAACCGGTAGAGCTGGCCGCCATCGCACACCACCTGGCTCTTGCCTTCGCGCAGAGAAGCGACCACCGCCTCCATCGCGCCCTGCGTGTAGTAGACCGAGAAGTCGGTCAGCTCGACCTGCAGGCTGGCCTTGTCCTTCGCGTCGTAGCGCGGCGTGGCTTCGATGAACGCGATGTCGTGGAACACCACCTGCCCGCGCTCGACGGCGCGCTTGTCGAACACGTCGGGCGGAATGTGCTTGGGGCTAAGCTCGATGCCCTTGCCGCGCGCCTCTATCAGCACCGCCGGGAACAGGCCCATCTCGAACTCGAAGGCGAGCAGATCGACGCGCGAAGCCCCGCGCTTGCGGCATTCGACGATCACTTCCTCGACGAACAGGCGCCCCACGGGCAGGTTGATCGGGCCGACGACGACGAGCCGGCCGCCGCTTCCCGAATTCTTCGCGCCGTGGAAGAAGCCGCCGGCGGCGTCCGCCAGTGGCTGCGCCTTGTACGCGCGCAGGATCAGCTCGCGGAACTCGCGTTCCTTCTGCGCGAGGGCGGCTTCCTTCTGCGGCGCGGTGAGCCGCCCGCCGATGTGCAGATAGGCCTGCCGTTCGTAGCGGCCGAGGTTCGGCACCTCGAACGCGCGAAAGGTCTTGCCCTCTTTCTGCTGCTGGCGCTGCACGCCGATCAGGCGCTTGCGCGTGGTGTGGATGCCGAACTTGCCCAGGTCGCTGGCGATCCACTTGCGGCCGAGCTTTTCGGCCACCGCGGCCGTGGTGCCGCTGCCGACGAAAAAGTCGGCGACGAGGTCGCCTTCGTTGCTGCTGGCCTTGATGATGCGTTCGAGGAGGGCTTCGGGTTTTTGGGTGGCGTAGCCCTCGGACTCTTTCGCTTGCGAGTTGATCGGGTTGAGGTTGAGCCAGAGATCTTGGACCGGCACGCCCGGCATCTCATCGAGATAGCGCTTGTATCTGGGTACGGCCCCCGGACTCGGCTGCACGACGCGACCTTCCTCGTACAGTTTCTGCATGCGCTCGTGCTTGAACCTCCAGAAACGTGTGACACCGAGAAATTCATAGCGCGGGTTACCTTTGCCAGCTCCACCTGGAGCGTTCAAGTCGGCAAGCTCGTAGCGCCGTCCCGTGCTTTCCTCGACCTTCTTGTAGTGAGTGCGCAAGTACTCGGTGTCGTAATCCGTGTACTGTAGGTTCCACGTGCACTGCTCCGCCCGCGTGTAAAGCAAGATCACGTCATGCACGCGCCCGAGGTGCTGCGAACCCTGGCCGCTGTCGCTGTGCGCCGTCTGCCGCTTCCAGATGATCAGGTTGACCGCACGGTCCTTGCCGAACACTTCGTCGAGCACTCCGCGGACGTAGTGCGACACGCCCCAACCCATGTGCACATAAATCGACCCATCCTCCGCCAGCAAATCCCGCATCAGGATCAGCCGCTCGTAGATCATCGCGATGAACGAATCCGCGCCGCGCCCCCAGGTGTCACGGTACGCGATCTGCTCCAGGATGTTGGGCTCCTTGTGGAAGGTCTCGCCGCCGATCTCGATGTCCATCGAGAAGTCGGCGCCGACGTCGAACGGCGGGTCGATGTAGATCAGCTTCAGGCCGCCGGCTTGCTCGATCTGCTCGCGCAGCGGGCCGGATTTCAAGCTGCTGAGAATCAGCTTGTTGTCGCCCCAGATCAGCTTGTTCGTCCAGCCGCGCACCTGCCGCCCGCGCGGGTCGAACAGCTCGGCCTGCGGCGAGGTTTTCGTCTCCGGCCGCGGCTCGTCCACATGCTCCAGCGTCTGGAACGGCAACACCGTGGTGCACACGTCGCGCGTCTTGCCGTTCCACACCAGCTCGACCTCGCGCTTGTCCTCGAACAGCACAAAGCGGTACTTCTCGGGCAGCGGCTTGCCTTGCTGGATCAGCGCGATCAGGTCGCGCTTTTCGGCGTCCGTGAGGTCGTAGGCGGTCGGGCGCGTCATGCCGCGTGCCGTCTCGTGCGAGTCCCGCGCGCGCTACCGGGCAGCGGGTCGAGTTGTCGAATGAGCACCCTGCGCGCCTGTTCATGCACCGAGCAACCGTTGCGGCGCGCGAGCCTGACCAGCATTTGGAACAACGCGGAGGGAAAGCGCCTGTAGATGAAGGTGTAGTGCATGGGGTGCTGATCGTGCGCTACTCGGCGGGAAACCAGTTCTCGATGAGCAAGCTGTCGATGCGATCGAAGTGCTGCACGTTGCGCGTGACGACGATCAGCCCGTGCACCAGGGCCGTCGCCGCAATGAACAGGTCGGCCCAATCCAGGCTGCGGCCACTGCGCCGCAGCCGGGCCGTCAAGTCGGCGGTGACCATGCACACCTCGGCGTCGATGGGCAACCAGGTGCAGCGCGGCAACACCTCGTCGACGATGCGCTGCCACATGGGGTTGCCGGGCGGCAGCAAGCCGGCGCCATAGCGCAATTCGTAGCGGGTGATCTCCGACGCGAAGCGCAGCGCGGGGTCGCACGCCATCAGCTTTTGAACGACCACCGCATTCGGGCGCCGGTTGGTGATCTCGCTGAGGACGTTGGTATCGAACAGGTACACGCTCAGCCCCGGGCCGGAGATTTTGCCGGGGCGGCCGTGGGGTTGTCGACGTCGGCTTCAGGTTCGAAGGGGTTGCGCGGCTGCCAGCCGAGCCGCTCTTCGCGAATCGCCTCCAGAACCTGGGCAAAGTTGTCGTCTTCCGGAATCTCGGGGTTGACGTAAGTGCCGTCGGGCAGCTTCTTCAGCCTGGCCTCGAAGGCTTTCCACTCGCTGTCGCGTGACTTGCGTGCGCCTTTGGCCAGCGCCAGCGCGGCCAGCTTTTCGGCCAGCGCCTCTGCCACCAGGTCGCGCAACGGCCGACCTTGGTCGGCCGCCGCGGCTTTGGCCTTGCGCAGCAGCGGGTCGGGAAGATCGAAGGTGGTTTTCATCCCGGCAGTATTTACGGTTTCCGGGCTGGCGTCAAGGCGTTTGCTGGTATTCGCGGAAACTGGTCGCGAGTCCCGCAAAGCTCTGCGGCGTGTGTCGCTCGAAGCCTTCTTGATCGACGTAGATGAAGCCGTAGCGCGGCCCGCCCTGGGCCAGGCTGGCGGCGGTGGCGTCCTCGCACCACTGCGCCAGGCGCGCCATCTTGCGCGGCAGGTCGAGTTCTTCGCGCCCTTTGGTCCCGACGATCCAGATGTCGCTGCGGTCGTCCTTGACGATGAAGTCGGGCGTGTAGGTGGACAGGTCGCCGTCGGTCTTGACGTAGTCGAGCCTGAAGCCCACGGCGAGGTAGTTCTTCGCGAACGCGGCGACGCCGGGCGCGTCGTCCAGGAAGCGCGCGAAGCGCAGCTCGAAGCCGCCCGCGCCGGGCTCGCCGACGATGCGGTTGAACAGCGAGCGCTTGGCGGGCAGCCAGTCGCGGTGCTGGGTGCGGAACGGCCGCACGTCGCGCAGGCGGATGAAATCTTCGATGCGCGAGCTGCCATTGTCTTGCACCGTGAGCGCGTTGATCGCGGCCTTGAAAGTGTCGAAAACGCGCTTGGCGGCGGCAGGTTCGCTGAGGTTGCGCAGCACGACCGGATCGTCGATATCCACCGCCGGTCCGTCGAACAGACGCTCGCGAACGAAGGCCTTGACCTGGCCGTACAGCACCTCGTAGCCGCCGACGAGGCGCAACTCCTTCAGCAACTGGCGGGCGAAGAAGGCGATCACGCTGCGGCCGTCGCCGATGCCGGCGCCGTCGAGGGAAACCGTGTGATGTTCCTCGCCGTCGAGCATGGTCTTGAAGACGATCTCGCGCGTTTCCTCGGGCGTGAAGGGCAACAGCCGCAGGCGTTCCGACCGCATCGCCAGCGCGTCGAGCGCATCGAGGTTCTGGTACTCGCGCCGGTAGCGGCGCGTCAGGCGAGGCAGCGCGATGTCGAGCGCCTCGATGTTCTTCGCCGGGTTGCCGGTCTCGACCTCGACCACCAGCGAGTCTTCGCGCTGCGCGCCGCCGCCCATGGCCACGCGTTCGAGTTCGACGCCTTCGCTGCGGATGCTTTCGACGAACTCCATGAAGGCCGGCGTGCCCATCACCGAAACCGTTTCGGGCGTGTCGGTGCCGAAGTACATGCGGCGCAGCCCGCGGCCCAGCGTCTGTTCGGGCAGGATGTTGCTCGGCGCCGCATAGGCGCGCAGGCCGACGATGGTGGTGACGTTGCGCACGTCCCAGCCCTCTTTCAGCATCAGCACCGAGACGATGGCCTTGTACTTGCTGTCCCAACTGTCGATGCGGTTGGCCTGATTGCGCAGCAGTTCGAGTTCTTCCTTGTCCTTGCCGGTTGCGTTCTCGGCGATGTCGCCGTTCTTCTTGGTGTGGATGACGAGCACCGCGCCCTGCAGTTCAGGGCAGACGCGTTCGAGGTGCGCACCCACGTCGTCGCAGTTGCGCGTGTCGTCCACCATCACGAAGAGCACGGCCTTCTTGCCCAGGCGCCGATGCTCGTCATAACTCTTCTTCCACTCCTCGATGCCGAGCGCCAGATAGTCGGCGTACTTCTCGTGGAAGATCGCGCTCGGCTGTTCGTGCAGGCGGGCGCGGCTGGCGGCGTCGGGCAGCACCGGGTGCTTGACCACGCCCTGGTGGATGGCTTCCACCAGCGGGTAGTCGCTGACCGTCTGCACGAAGATCGCGCCGTTGTCGTGCCGCGGCGTGGCGGTCACGTCGATCTGCAGCGCCAGGCGCCGGTCTTTCTGCAGCATCCGGTGGTGGATGTCCCGGATGCTGCCGAACCAGGCCATGCGTTCGTCGTGGATGTGGTGCGCCTCGTCGTTGAAGACGGCCAGTTCGTCGATCTCGCGGATGAGTTCGCCGAGGTCGGTCTTGCTGTCGGTCGTCTTGCCGGTCGGCTTCGGGCCGAAAGGCTGCAGGAAGTAGTCGCGCAGGTCGTCGTCGTCCAGCGTCGGTTCGCGCAGCTCGCCCAGGTAGACGCGGTGGATGTTGGTGAGGAACAGGTTGCCGACCTCGCGCACCACGCGCACGTCGTCCTGCAGGTGCAGCGCGAGCTGGAAGTCGTCGCGCCAGTTCTGGCCGCCGTGGCCGTTGTCGGGCAGCACCGGGTCCTTGAAGAAGATGCGCAGGCCGTCGAAGTCGGCGCGCAGGCGGTCGAGCACGATGATGTTGGGCGCGATCAGCAGGAAGTTGCGCGAGAGCTGCGAGCCGGCTTCGTAGCTGCGGTGGAAGAAGCTCCACGCGATCAGCAGCGACAGCACCTTGGTCTTGCCGGCGCCCGTGGCCATCTTCACCACATAGCGCGGCCAGTCCTCGGGAAACATGCCGGGCGAGACGGCGCCCGAGGCGTCGAAGCGCAGCAGATCGAACTTGTCGCGGGCGCTCTTCACGTCGTAGAGCCAGATCACCGACTCGACCGCCTCGCGCTGCGCGAAGTACCAGCGGAACGGCTCGGTGCCGCCGTCCGGGAGCTGCACGACGTGGTCGGTGCCGAACCACCATTGCAGCAGCGCGCGCGAGGTGTCCGATGCGCCGGCATAGCCGCTGCGTCGCCAGGCGCCCACCTGCTCGCGGATGCGCGCCACCAGTGGCGGCAGCAGGCGCTCGTAAGACGATGCACGCAGGGCTTCGTCGGCGGGGAACCAGCGATGCGCCGGGTCGATCTCGACGTAGGGTGAACGCGGCAGTTCCGGGTGCAGTGCCATGGGTCAGGCCGCCAATGCCTGCTTGGGGGTGCCGAGCGCGCGCAGCACGTCGCGGATCAGTTGCGCGCGCGCCGCGGGCTCGGGCGTGTCGCGCTCGATGCGCAGCCGGTCGTTGCCGGCGAGCCGGATGTGACGGTTCTTCTGCACCAGTTCGATGATCTTCAGCGCATCGACCGGCGGGTTCGGGCGGAAGCTGATGACCATCAGCCTGGGCGCGGCGTCGATCTTGGTCACGCCGAAGGGCTTGGCGAGCACGCGCAGGCGGTGCACGTCGAACAGGGTCTGGCCCTGCGGCGGGAGCTTGCCGAATCGGTCGGTGACTTCCTCCAGCATCGCGTCGATCTGGTCCGAGCTGCTCGCCGACGCGAGCCGCTTGTACAGCGACAGGCGCGTGTGCACGTCGCCGCAGTACGCGTCGGGCAGCAGGGCCGGCGCGTGCAGGTTGATCTCGGTCGTGGCGGACAGCGGGCTCAGCAGGTCGGGCTCGACGCCGGCCTTCAGCGAGCGCACCGCTTCGGCGAGCATCTCGTTGTAGAGCTGGAAGCCCACCTCCATCATGTTGCCGCTCTGGTTGTCGCCCAGCACCTCGCCGGCGCCGCGGATCTCGAGGTCGTGCATCGCGAGGTAGAAGCCCGAGCCGAGTTCCTCCATGCTCTGGATGGCTTCCAGCCGTTGCGCTGCCGCCTTGGTCAGGCCTTCGACATCGGGCACCAGCAGGTAGGCATAGGCCTGGTGGTGCGAGCGGCCGACGCGGCCGCGCAGCTGGTGCAACTGGGCGAGGCCGAACTTGTCGGCGCGGCTCATCACGATGGTGTTCGCGGTCGGCACGTCGATGCCGGTCTCGATGATGGTCGAGCACAGCAGCAGGTTGTGGCGCTGGGCGACGAAGTCGCGCATCACGCGCTCGAGCTCGCGCTCGGGCATCTGGCCGTGCGCCACGGCGATGCGCGCCTCGGGCAGCAGTTCGGCGAGCTTGTCGCGGCGCGCGTTGATCGTCTCGACCTCGTTGTGCAGGAAGTAGACCTGCCCGCCGCGCTTGAGCTCGCGCAGCACCGCTTCGCGGATCGTGCCGCTGGTCTCGGTGCGCACGAAGGTCTTGATCGCGAGGCGCCGCTGCGGCGCGGTCGCGATCACGCTGAGGTCGCGCAGGCCTTCGAGCGCCATGCCCAGCGTGCGCGGGATCGGCGTGGCGGTGAGCGTCAGCACGTCGACCTCGGCGCGCATCGCCTTGATCGCCTCCTTGTGGCGCACGCCGAAGCGGTGTTCCTCGTCGATCACGAGCAGGCCGAGGCGCTTGAACTTGACCTTGTCGCCGATCAGCGCGTGCGTGCCGACGACGATGTCGACGGTGCCGTCGGCCAGGCCTTCGAGCGTGGCCTTGACCTCCTTGGAGGAGCGGAAGCGCGAGATTTCGGCGACCTTGACCGGCCACTTGCCGAAGCGGTCGGCGATGTTCTGGTAGTGCTGTTCCGCCAGCAGCGTGGTGGGTGCCAGGATCGCGACCTGCTTGCCGCCGGTGACGGCGATGAACGCGGCACGCAGCGCGACCTCGGTCTTGCCGAAGCCGACGTCGCCGCAGATGAGCCTGTCCATCGGTTGAGGGGAGACCATGTCCTGGATCACCGCGTGGATCGCGGCCTGCTGGTCCGGTGTCTCCTCGAAGCCGAAGCTCGCCGCGAAGGCTTCGTAGTCGTGCGGCTGGAAGCGGAACGCGAAACCCTCGCGCGCAGCACGGCGCGCATACAGGTTCAGCAGCTCGGCGGCGGTGTCGCGCACCTGCTCGGCGGCCTTGCGCCTGGCCTTGTCCCACTGGCCGGAGCCGAGCCGGTGCAGCGGTGCTTCCTCGGCGCTGACGCCGGTGTAGCGCGCGATCAGATGGAGCTGCGCGACCGGCACGTAGAGCGTGGCCTTGTCGGCGTATTCGAGGTGCAGGAACTCGCTGGCGCCCCCATCCTGTCCATCCGCGAGGTCGATGCTCTTCAGGCCCACATAACGCCCGATGCCGTGGTTCGCATGCACCACCGGGTCGCCGACCTTCAGCTCCGACAGGTCCTTGATCAGCGCATTGACGTCGCTGACCTGCTCCTGCTTGCGGCGCCGGCGCGCGCTCGGCGAGGTCGCGAACAGCTCCGTCTCGGTGACGAACTGGACCGCCGTTCCCGCGTCGGGCTCGAACCAGAAGAATCCCTGCGCCAGCGGCGCGACCGCGATCGCGAAGTGCGCATCGCCGGTCTGGAAGTCGGCCAGGCTTGCGACACTCGGCGGCTCGATCCGGCTGTCGCGCAGCAGTTCGAGCAGGCTTTCGCGCCGGCCCTCGGTCTCGGCGACGATCAGCACGCGGTGCGGCGTCGTGGCGACCTGGTTCTTCAGGCGCGCCAAGGGCTCGGGCGCGCCGCGGTCGACGCCCAGCTCGGGCAGGGCGCGGGCCCACGGCACGTCGTCGCTGCCGCGCAGCGCGAGTTGGGCGTGCCGGTTGCACAGCGCGAAGAAGTCTTCGGGCTTCAGGAACAGCTCTTCCGGCGGCAGGATCGGCCGCTCGCGGTCCGCCTGCAGGAAGCGATGGCGCTCGCGCGTGTCGATCCAGAACTTCCTCAGCGCCTCGTCGACCTCGCCGTGCAGCGCGAGCGTCGCGTGCTCGCCGAGGTAGTCGAAGATCGTCGCGGTGCTGTCGAAGAACAGCGGCAGGTAGTACTCGATGCCGCCGCCCGCCAGCCCGGCGCCGATGTCCTTGTACAGGCGCACGCGAGACGGATCGCCTTCCAGCTTCTCGCGCCAGCGCGTGCGAAAACGAGCCCGCGCCTCGTCGTCCATCGGGAACTCCCGGCCGGGCAGCAGCCGCACCTCGGGCACCGGGTAGAGGCTGCGCTGCGTGTCGGGGTCGAAAGTGCGGATCGAGTCGACCTCGTCGCCGAACAGGTCGACGCGGTAGGGCATCGCCGAGCCCATCGGGAACAGGTCGATCAGCCCGCCGCGCACCGCGTATTCGCCCGGCGAGACGACCTGGCTGACGTTCGTGTAGCCGGCCAGCGTGAGCTGGGCCTTCAGGGCCGCCTCGTCGAGCTTCTCCTTCTGCTTGAAGTGGAAGGTGTAGGCGGCGAGAAAGCTCGTCGGCGCGAGGCGCACCAGCGCGGTCGACGCCGGCATCAGCACGACATCGATCTCGCCCGCCTGCTTCGATTGCAGAATGCGCCACAGCGTCGCGAGCCGCTCGGAGATCAGGTCCTGGTGCGGCGAGAAGGTGTCGTAGGGCAGTGTCTCCCAGTCGGGGAACACGGCGATGCGCAGCCCCGGCGCGAAGAAGGGCAGCTCGGCTTCGAGCCGCTGGGTGTCGGCCGGCTCGGCGGTGACGATCGCGGTGATCTTGCCCTGCGCCACCTGCGATTGCGCAAACCGGGCCAGCAGCAAGGCGTCGGCGGAGCCGGGCGGGCGGGGCAGCGTGAAGCGTTTTCCGTGGGCGATCGCAGGGAGTTGCATGAAACCTTGGCACACAAAAGCAAAGCGCCCCGGTGGGGCCTTCAAATGTGGCATTCCCCGGGGCGAGAGACTGGGCGGATTATAGAATTCGCGCCTCGATGACGCTTGCCACCGCCCCCGACGACCGGCCCCGCCTGTACGCGCTCGTTCCCTGTGCCGGCACGGGCGAACGCGCGGGGGCGTCGGGACCCAAGCAATACGCGATGCTCGGCGGGCGCAGCCTGATCCATCACACGCTCGCGGCGCTGGCTCGGGTGCGGCGCATCGACGCGACGCTGGTCGTGCTGAGCCCGGGCGACACGCAGTTCGCGCTTCACCTGCAGGGCACCGATGCGTCGAGCGCGCACTGCGGCGGCCCGACCCGCGCCGACAGCGTGCGCAACGGGCTTGAGGAGTTGCTTGCGCGCGGCGCGCGCCCGAACGACTGGGTGCTGGTGCACGACGCGGCGCGTTGCCTGGTGCGCGCGCCGTGGATCGACGCGCTGATCGACGCCTGCCTCGGCGACTCCGTCGGCGGGCTGCTCGCGCTGCCAGTGGCCGACACCTTGAAAGAGGAGCGCGACGGCCGCGTCGGGGCGACGATCGACCGGCACGCGAAATGGCAGGCGCAGACGCCGCAGATGTTTCGCCTCGGCATGCTGCGCGAGGCGCTCGATCGCGCCGGCGCGGAAGTCACGGACGAGGCGGGCGCGATCGAGGCGCTCGGCCACGCGCCGAAGCTGGTGCCGGGCGCGCTCGAGAACTTCAAGATCACCTGGCCGGCCGATTTCGATCTGGCCGAGCGCCTGCTCAGGACACGCACATGACGACGACCCCCAGGCCGCCGAGTACCGCGCCAGCCCCCAAGGGCCACGCGGGGCCCCTTTGTGGCCCTTGGGGTGAGCTTGCTTGGGGCGGCCCGGCGCGGCGCTCATGAACACCCCCCGCATCAAGCCGCCGCTGTGGCGCATCGGCGAGGGCTGGGACACGCATGCACTCGTGGCAGCGCGCAGGCTGGTCCTCGGCGGAGTCGAGATCCCCTACACGCACGGGCTGATGGGCCATTCGGACGCCGACGCGCTGTGTCATGCGATCACCGATGCGCTGTTCGGCGCCGCGGCGCTGGGCGACATCGGCTTTCACTTCCCCGACACCGACCCTCAGTACCAGGGCGCCGATTCGCTGGCGCTGCTCGCGGAGTGCGCTCGCCGGGTGCGTGCGGCCGGCTGGCTGGTGGGCAATGTCGACAGCACCATCGTCGCGCAGGCGCCGAAGATGGCGCCGCACATCCCGGCGATGCGCCAGCGCGTCGCGCAGGCGATCGGCGTGGCGGTCGACCAGGTCAGCGTGAAGGCGAAGACCGCCGAGAAGATGGGGCCGGTGGGGCTCGGTCAGGCGATCGAGGCGCGCGCGGTGTGCCTGCTCTGGCGCGGCTGATTCGGCGGCGCCCCGCGGTACTCAGGGCGCCTTCTTCAGCCGGATGTGGGCCATCAGCCCGCCGTCGGGGGCGTTGACCAGTTCGAACGTGCCGCCCATGCGTTGCACCGACTTGTCGACGATCGCCAGCCCCAGGCCGGCACCGGTCGCGGCGGTGCGGGCGGCGTCGCCGCGAAAGAACGGGGTGGTCAGTTGTGCGAGCTTCAGCGGGTCGGCACCCTGGCCGAAGTCGCGCACCGTCAGGATCACCCACGGCCCGGTGCGCGCGTAGCTGACCTGCACGCGCGCGATGCCGGTGTCGGTGGAGCGGCCGTAGCGGCGCGCGTTCTCGAACAGGTTCTGCAGCATGCGTCCGAGCTCGACATCGTCGGCCATCACCTTGGTGTCGATGGCCACGCGCGAGCTGATGCGGATCTGGCTGGTGTCGCGGAACGCCGCCATCTCGCGGTCGACCACGCTGCTCAGGTGCACCGGCGTCAGGCGGCTCTCGCCGGGCCGCGCGTAGTCCATGAACTTGTCGATGATCGCGTCGAGCTGGTCGATGTCGAGTGCCATGTTGTGCTTGGCCTCTTCGTCCTGCACGCTCATCTCGGCCTCGAGCCGCAGGCGGGCCAGCGGCGTGCGCAGGTCGTGCGAGATGCCGGCGAGCATCACCGCACGGTCCTGCTCGACCTTGGCGAGCTCGCGCGCCATCCGGTTGAAGCCCATGTTGACCTGGCGGATCTCGCTGGTCAGCGTGTTCTCGTCCAGGCGCGAATCGAATTCGCCTTCGCGGATGCGGCTGGCGGCGAACGACAGCTCCTTCAGCGGCTGGTTGATCAGCCGCGCGATCGCCGCCGAGCCGAGCACGGTCGCGAGCAGCGCCATGCTGACCCACAGCGTCAGGGTGCTCCACGAGATCGGGCCGACGCGGGTCGGGTCGGCCTGCAGCCAGAACGGATCCTTCTCGATCGAGAAGCCGACCCACAGGCCGGCCGAGCCGTTGACCGAACTCGCGACGATGGTGTCGGGGCCGAGCTGGCCGCGCAGTTCGTGCCCGATCGCGCGCGAGACGCGGTCGACTTCGTAAGGCTCCCACTGGTCGCCGGGCTCGCGTGGCGCGAGCTTGAGCGCCTCCTGGTTCGAGATGCCCTTGATCAGCGCGACCCGGTTGATCCCGTCGCTGGACAGCAGCGCTGCCCGCGCCAGCTTCACCAGGCCCGCGATCTGCTGGGCCTGCTGCGTGGCCCGCGGCTCGAACTCGAGTGCGCGGAAAGTCTGCGTCCACGCGAACACGCCGCTGACCAGCAGCAGCGCGATCAGGAAGAAGGTGCGCCAGAACAGGCTGAGCGCGATCTTTTGGGGCTTCATCGGGGCGTCAGGCTAGCAGACGCCACGCGGGGCGAGCCCGCGGTCAGCTCGTGCCGTCCGGCACGAACACGTAGCCGACGCCCCAGACGGTCTGGATGTAGCGCGGTTGCGCCGGATCGGGTTCGATCATCTTGCGCAGGCGCGAGATCTGCACGTCCAGGCTGCGGTCGAAGGGCTCGAACTCGCGGCCGCGCGCGAGCTGGGCGAGCTTGTCGCGACTCAGCGGCTGACGCGGGTGGCGCACCAGTGCCTTCAGCATCGAGAACTCGCCGGTGGTCAGCGCCATCTGCTCGCCTTCCTTGGTCAACCTGCGCAGCGCCAGGTCGAACTCGAACGGGCCGAAGGTCACGGTCTGGGGTTCGAGCGCCGGCGCGCCGGGCGCCTCCAGCGTCGGGCGACGGCGCAGCACGGCATGGATGCGGGCGAGCAGTTCGCGCGGGTTGAAGGGCTTGGGCAGGTAGTCGTCGGCACCGACCTCGAGGCCGACGATGCGGTCCACATCCTCGACCTTGGCCGTGAGCATGATGATCGGCGTCAGGTCGTTGGCGGCACGCAGGCGGCGGCAGATCGACAGGCCGTCCTCGCCCGGCAGCATCAGGTCGAGCACGATCAGGTGCACGGTTTCGCGGGTCAGCAGGCGGTTCAGCGCCTTGGCGTCCTCGGCCAGCAGCACCTCGAAGCCTTCCTGTGTCAGGTAGCGGCGCAGCAGGTCGCGGATGCGGGCGTCGTCGTCGACGACGACGACGCGGTCAGGGCGCGGGTTCGCAGCAGCGTTCATGAGGGGGACTCCAAATTTGTAACAGCGCCGATTCTGGGCGCGAAAAGCGGCTGTTTCCGACGACTCTGACCAGCTGTTACAACTCCGCAGCCCGGACCCAATCACCACGCGGGCAGGCCATCGGCGTCTATGCGAGCATCGGCAGCACACCGGCCGACCCGCCATCGGCGCCCGAACACTGCGGAAGGTTGCCACACCATGTCGTTCCCGTCCTGTCGTCACTTTGCCGCGCTGTCCCTGGCCCTGGCCGCGCCGCTCGGCTGGTCCGCCGAACAGCCGACGCCGCAAGGCGTCGTGAGTCTTTCCAGCAGCGCCAGCCTGGAGGTCGCCAGAGACCTGCTGAGCGTGGCCTTCGGCACCACGCGCGAGGGGCCGGATGCGGCGAACGTGCAGGCGCAGCTGAAGCAGGCGCTGGACGCCGCGCTCGCCGAGGCGAAGAAGGCGGTGCGCCCGGGGCAGCTCGAGGTGCAGACCGGCAACTTCACGCTCGGGCCGCGCTACACCAGCAAGGGCTCCATCAGCGGCTGGCAGGGCAGCGCCGAGCTGATCGTCGAAGGGCGCGACATGCAGGCGATCGGCCAGCTCAGCGGGCGCATCGCGACGCTGACGATCAATCGGGTCGGCTACGGGCTGTCGCGCGAGCTGCGCGAGAAGGCCGAGGGCGAGGTCGCGGCGCAGGCGATCGCCCGCTACCGTGCGAAGGCGGCCGACTACGCGAAACAGTTCGGCTACTCGGGCTACGCGATCCGCGAGATCACCGTGTCGGGCAACGAGCAGTTGCCGGGCCCGCGGCCGGTGCTGATGCAGGCCAGGTCGGTATCGGCGGCGTCGGACGACGCGCTGCCGGTCGAGCCGGGCAAGGGGACGGTGACGGTCAACGTCAGCGGCACGGTGCAGATGACGAAATAGCGGCGGGCCCCGGGCATCGGGACCCGGGCGCCGGGGTCATCGGCGCGCCGCCTGCAACCCGGAGCGGCCTTGCCTTACGATGCCGCCATGACGAGCAACCAGCACTTGAGCGAGCCGCGCCTGGACCACGTCCAGTGCCTGGGCGCAAGCGGCCTGCACCGCATGGCGTACTGGGAATGGGGCGAGCCCGCCAACCCGCGCGTGCTGGTCTGCGTGCACGGCCTGTCGCGCCAGGGGCGCGATTTCGACACGCTCGCACGGGCGATGAGTGCGCACTACCGCGTGGTCTGCCCCGATGTGGTCGGGCGCGGTGCGTCGGACTGGCTTGCCGATCCGGCCGGCTACCAGATCCCGGCCTACGTGGCCGACATGGTCACCCTGCTCGCGCGGCTGAATGCACGGACGGTGCATTGGGTCGGCACCTCGATGGGCGGCCTGATCGGGCTCGGCCTCGCATCGCTGCCGCAATCGCCGATCGGCCGGCTCGTGCTCAACGACGTCGGCCCGTCGATCGAGTTCGACGCACTGGTGCGCATCGGCACCTACCTCGGCCAGCCGCTGCGCTGGGGCACGCTCGAAGAGGCCGCCGACTACCTGCGCGCCATCTCGGCCAGCTTCGGGCCGCACACGCGCGAGCAGTGGCTCGCACTGTCGCGCCCGATGCTGAAGGCCGACGGCGACGGCTTCAAGCTGCACTACGACCCGGCGATCGCGCAGTCGCTCAATGCCGTTACGCCGCAGGCAACGGCGGCGGGCGAGGCGCTGGCCTGGGCCGCGTTCGATGCGATCCGCTGCCCGACGCTGGTGCTGCGTGGCGCGGACTCCGACCTGCTGACCCGCGCGACCGCGCAGGCCATGACGCAGCGCGGGCCGAAAGCGCGGCTGCACGAGTTCGCCGGCATCGGCCATGCGCCGACGCTGGTTGCCGACGAGCAGGTCGCGGTCGTGCGGGAGTTCCTGCTGGGGCCATGAAGACCGGCGTGCTGGACGCGGGCCTGGAGGCCGCGCCCATCGTCCAACTGGTCGATGCACATCCCGACGCCGCAGCCGAAGCGGCGCAGCTGGCGCGCGCGCGCGCATTTGCCGAGCCCCTGCTGACAGGCCGGCTGCTCGACACCGGCGAGGATGCGCTCGCGCATGCGGAAGCGGTCGCCGCGATCCTGCAGGGCATCGGTGCCGCACCGACGATGCGTGCGGCGGCCTTCCTCGTCTACGCCGGGGACTACCTGAACAAGCCCGACGAGGTGATCGCGAAGGCCTTCGGCCCCTCGCATGCCAGCCTGGTCGTCAACACGCGCAAGCTGGTTCAGCTGCAGCGCGCGGCGCGCGAAGCGCAGCTCGGCACCGAGGCGCGCGCGCAGCAGACCGAGCGCGTGCGCAAGATGCTGCTGGCGTTCTCGCGCGATCTGCGCGTCGTGCTGCTGCGGCTGGCCTCGCGTCTGCAGACACTGCGCTTCTTCGCGGCGACGAAGACACCGTGCCCGATGCCGCTGGCCGCCGAGTCGCTGCAGGTGTTCGCGCCGCTGGCAAACCGGCTCGGCATCTGGCAGATCAAGTGGGAACTGGAAGACCTGGCGTTTCGTTTCCTCGAGCCCGAGCAGTACCGCGAGGTCGCCCGCCTGCTCGATGAGCGCCGCGTCGAGCGCGAGCGGCGCGTCGAGGCGTTTCGCCAGCGCCTTGCCGACGATCTGGCGGCACGCGGCTTGCGCGCGCAAGTGCAGGGCCGGCCGAAGCACCTGTACAGCATCTGGAAGAAAATGCAGGGCAAGCGTCTGGGATTTGCGCAGGTGCTGGACCTTCGCGCGGTGCGCGTGATCGTCGCCGATGTCGCCAGCTGCTACGCGGTGCTGGGCCGGGTGCACGAGCTGTTTAGGCCGGTCGCGGGCGAATTCGACGACTACATCGAGCGCCCGAAGCCGAACGGCTACCAGTCGCTGCACACCGTCGTGCTCGACGCCGACGGCCGAGCCGTCGAGGTGCAGATCCGTTCACGGGCGATGCACGAACACGCCGAGCACGGCGTCGCCGCGCACTGGGCCTACAAGGACGCCGGCGCGAAGGGCTATGCCGGCGTCAGCGCCGACGCCGATCAGCAGCTGCGCATCGCCGAAGCCCGCAAGGCGGTGCTGCGCCAGCTGCTGGCCTGGGAGCGCGATACGGCCGGTTCGCCGGGCGAGGCGGGCGTGGCGCCGGGCGCGGCAATCGCCGACGATCGCATCTATGTCTTCACGCCCGCAGCGACGGTCGTCGAGCTGCCGGCCGGCGCGACGCCGGTCGATTTCGCCTACACGGTGCACACCGATCTCGGCCATCGCTGCCGCGGCGCACGCGTCGACGGCGCCATGGTGCCGCTGAACACGCCGCTGCAAAGCGGCCAGACCGTCGACGTGATCGCGGCCAAGGAGGGCGGGCCGTCGCTCGACTGGCTCAACGGGGAACTCGGCTACCTGAAGAGTTCGCGCGCCAAGGCCAAGGTGCGCGCCTGGTTCAACGTGCTGGCGCAGAAGGAGACCACCGCGCGCGGCCGCGAGGCGGTCGAGAAGCTGTTGCAGCGCGAAGGCAAGACCGCGATCAAGCTCGGCGAACTGGCGGCGCGACTCGGCTTCCGCAGCGCCGACGCGCTGTTCGAGGTCGTCGGCAAGGACGAGTTCTCCCTGCGCAACATCGAGTTGCTGCTCCGACCGGCCGAGCCGCTGCCCTCGCCCGACGAGCTGATCGCGCTGCGCCGCAGCGCGGCGCAGCCGCCGAAGGGCGGCGTGCTGGTGGTCGGCGTGGATTCGCTGATGACCAGCCTGGCGCGCTGCTGCCGGCCGGCGCCGCCGGACGCGATCGGCGGCTACGTGACGCGCGGCCGGGGTGTGGCCGTGCACCGCAGCGTCTGCAGCAACTTCCGGCAGATGGCGGCGCGTGCACCCGAGCGCGAGATCAAGGTCACCTGGGGCGCACCGCGCGGCGACAGGCCGGCGCTGTATCCGGTGGATGTGATTGTCGATGCGGCCGATCGCCAGGGCCTGCTGCGCGACATCTCCGAACTGTTCGCGAAGGAGAAGATGAACGTCACCGGCGTGAAGACCCGGTCGGTGAAGGATGCGAGCGGCGGCACGGCCTGGATGACCTTCACGATCGAGGTGTCCGATGCGTCCCGCCTGGGCCAGGTGCTGGGCCTGGCAGGCCGCATCGCCGGCGTGCGCTCCGTGCGTCGCAAATGAGCCCGGTTCGCGCTGCTATAATGCGAGGCTGCGCAGGCGCGTAGCTCAGCTGGTTAGAGCACCACCTTGACATGGTGGGGGTCGTTGGTTCGAGTCCAATCGCGCCTACCAATGACGGAAACGAAACGGGGCACCCAAGGGTGCCCCGTTTCGTTTCCGTCGCCCGCCCGCGGGGCGAGCCCGTTCAGTGGTCGAGCAGCTGCGGGACCGTGCCCGCGCCCGTGATCGCGGCCTCGGTACAACCGGTATCGACCCAGCGCCGGCCATGCGCGAACGCCAGGTGGGCAGCGACGGTCGGGTTGTCGAAGGGCGGCGTGGGTACGCTCAGCGGGATCTCCAGCGTCACCGACTCGGACGCATCGTGGATCACCAGTCGAGGCGCGAAGGCGTTGGCGCCCAGGCGCTCGGGCGAGCAGTAGAACTCGAAGCCGCGGTACTGGGCGAAATAGGTTGGTTCCATGCAGGGCTCTGGTTGACGACCGCTGCCTGACGCCGCGCGCCGGCCTCAGATCCTTGGTCTGAGTTGAATTGTGATGCATTGTGACGAGAAAACTACCCCGTGGATCAAGGGATGACGGCAGCACCGTAGGTTCTTTCCGACAACCAGACCCGCCGGCGATGACTTGGGCGCGCGGCGAGTGCTGCATAGCATCGTCCCCATGAACGCACCTGCCAAATTTCTCCTGCTCCTGGACGATGCCACGCGCGCGCTGCTGTTCGACGGTCACGACAGCCTGATCGGTGAGGTGATCGAGGAAGACGGCTTCATCGTCGACACCTTGCTGCGTTCGGCCAGGGAGTGCGCGGCGTTGCGCGACCGCTTGCTGCGGGCGATCGTTCCACCGCCCTCGCCGCACCAGCCGGTGCGCTGCTTCGAGTTGCAGTGAATGCCGAAGGTGCCGTCATGCCCCGCAAGACCTGGAGTGCGAAGCGCGAGCGCCAGTACGAGCACATCAAGGACAGCCTGCGTGAGCGCGGCAGGAGCGACAAGCTGGCCGAGGAGATCGCCGCACGCACCGTGAACAAGGAGCGCGCCCGGCACGGTGAATCGCAGCGCGCCAGCGCTTCGTCCGTGAACGACATGTCGTCGGGCCGCCGCGGCGGACTGCGCTCGCACACCGGCGCCGGTGGACGCACGCTGGCGCAGTTGCGCAACGAGGCAACGAAGCGCGGCGTGAAGGGCCGCGCCCGCATGAACAAGGCGCAACTCGAAGCAGCCCTCGCGCGCTGAAGGCGTGTCGCGGCCCCGCGGTGCTCCGCCCGTGAGCGTCGCGACGGCGCGCACCGACCTGGCCGGGCGGTCCGGTCACCGTGACCCGTCTGGCCGCTGCCGAACGGCCATCAGCCGGGGACCGGGCGCAATGGCACGGACGCCAGCAATGCCGCCGTGCCATCACGCCGATGCACGCCGGGCTGGCAACAGCACCGAGTTCGACCGCATGGCCGGGTGCGACCGGTCGGCCACGCACGGGAAAACCCCTTCGGATGGGCGTGGGCGGACTCCTAGAATCGTTGTGCAGTCGCACATCGAAGAAGGAGTTGCCGAATGGCCCGGTCCCGCCGCGCAGTCAAACCCGAGGTGGATGTCGAGCCCCCGGTACCTGCGGCACCCCCGGCCCCCGACTCCCCGACCGGCGGCCCGCGTATCCTGAAGAAGTACCCGAACCGGCGCCTCTATGACACCCGGCTCAGCAGCTACATCACGCTGGCCGACGTGAAGGCGATGGTGCTCGCGGCCGAGAGCTTCGAGGTCCGTGATGCGCGCACCGGCGAGGACCTGACGCGCAGCATCCTGCTGCAGATCATCCTGGAGGAGGAGGGCGGCGGCGTGCCGATGTTCTCGGCGGCGATGCTGGCGCAGGTGATCCGCTTCTACGGCCACTCGATGCAGGGCATGATGGGCTCGTACCTCGAGAAGAACCTGCAGACCTTCACCGAGATCCAGGCCCGGCTCGCCGAACAGTCGAAGGGCCTGCTCGACCCCGGCGCGCAGACGCCGGAGATGTGGGCCCAGTTCCTGAATGGTCAGGCGCCGGTGGTTCAGAACCTGATGGGCAACTACCTGGATCAGTCGCGCAAGATGTTCACCCAGATGCAGGAGCAGATGGCCAAGCAGGCCGGCGCGCTGTTCCCGGGCATGCCGGGCTTCAAGCCGCCGAAGCACTGAGCGGGGCGTCCCGGCGGCGATCGGTGAAAATCGCCGGATGACCCCAGACACGCTCGTCCGTCCCGTCCCCACGCCGGCTGCCCCGAAGATCGGCTTCGTCTCGCTCGGCTGCCCGAAGGCGCTGACCGATTCCGAGCTGATCCTCACGCAGTTGCGGGCCGAGGGCTACGACACCTCGAAGACCTTCGCGGGCGCCGACCTGGTGATCGTGAACACCTGCGGCTTCATCGACGACGCGGTCAGGGAAAGCCTGGACACGATCGGCGAGGCCCTGGCCGAGAACGGCAGGGTCATCGTCACCGGCTGCCTCGGCGCGAAAGCGGGCGAGTCGGGCGGCAACCTGGTGCGCCAGATGCACCCGAGCGTGCTCGCCGTGACCGGACCGCACGCGACTCATGAGGTGATGGACGCGGTGCACCGGCACAGCCCGAAGCCGCACGACCCGTTCGCCGACCTGCTTCCGCCGCAGGGCGTCAAGCTCACGCCCCGGCACTATGCGTACCTGAAGATCAGCGAGGGCTGCAACCACCGCTGCTCGTTCTGCATCATCCCGAGCATGCGCGGCGACCTGGTCTCGCGGCCGATCGGAGACGTGCTCGGCGAGGCACAGCGGCTGTTCGAGGCCGGCATCAAGGAACTGCTGGTGATCAGCCAGGACACCAGCGCCTACGGCGTGGATGTCAAGTTCCGCACCGGTTTCTGGGATGGCCGGCCGGTCAGGACCCACATGACCGACCTGTGCGAGAAGCTCGCCGAACTCGCCGCGACACACGGCGCGTGGGTGCGGCTGCACTACGTCTACCCGTACCCGCACGTCGACCAGATCCTGCCGCTGATGAGCAGCGGCGCGATCCTGCCCTACCTCGACGTGCCGTTCCAGCATTCGCACCCCGACGTGCTCGAGCGCATGAAGCGCCCGGCCAGCGGCGAGAAGAACCTCGAGCGGCTGCAGCGCTGGCGCGAGGCCTGCCCCGAACTCGTGATCCGCAGCACCTTCATCGCCGGTTTCCCGGGCGAGACGGAAGCGGAGTTCGAGCACCTGCTCGCTTTCATGCGCGCGGCGCAGATCGACCGCGCCGGCTGCTTCGCGTATTCGGCGGTGGACGGTGCGACCGCGAACGAGCTGCCCGGCATGCTCCCGATCGGCGTGCGCGAGGAGCGCCGCGCACGCTTCATGGCGGTGGCCGAAGCGGTGTCGGCCGCCAAGCTGCAGCGGCGCGTCGGTGCGACGATGCAAGTGTTGATCGACTCGGCGCCCGCGCTCGGCCGCAAGGGCGGGGTGGGGCGTTCGTACGCGGATGCACCGGAGATCGATGGCAGCGTCAGGCTGCTGCCGCCGGACAAGGCGTCGAAGACGCTCAAGGTCGGCGAGTTCGCGCGGGTGAGGATCGTCGGCACGCAAGGGCACGACCTGGTCGGTGCGCCGATCTGACACCGGACACCGGACACCGGCGCCGCAGCGGCGTAGAGTCGACGCCTCAACGACGGGAGCCGCGATGCAGCAGGAATTCGACGCGATCGTCATCGGCGCCGGCCAGTCCGGCCCACCGCTTGCCGCGCGCTTCGCGCAGACCGGGCAGCGCGTTGCACTGATCGAGCGCGAGCACCTCGGCGGCACCTGCGTCAACGACGGCTGCATTCCCACCAAGACGCTGGTCGCCAGCGCGCGTGCCGCGCACATCGCGTGCCACGCGGCCGAATTCGGCGTGCAGGTCGATGGTGCCGTGCGGGTCGACATGCGCGCGGTGAAGGCGCGCAAGGATGCGGTCGTGAACGAATCGGTCGCGAAGCTGACGAAATGGCTGCAGGGGCTGCCGACGCTGACGCTGATCCGGGGTGAGGCGCGGTTCGTCGCCGCCAACCGGGTGCGCGTCGGTGACGATGAACTGAGCGCGCAGAACATCTTCATCGATGTCGGCGGCCGGCCGACCGTGCCCGACTGGCCCGGCATCCACGACGTGCCGTACCTGACCAACACCTCGATGATGGCGATCGACACGCTGCCCGAGCACCTGATCGTCGTCGGCGGCAGCTACATCGGCCTGGAGTTCGCGCAGATGTACCGGCGCTTCGGCAGCGAGGTCACCGTGATCGAGGCCGCGCCGCGCCTGATCGCGCGCGAGGATGCCGAGGTCTCGGACGCGGTGCGCGCGATGCTCGAGCGCGAAGGGCTGACGGTGCACCTCGGCGCACAGGATCTCGCGATGTCGCGAGCGGGCGCCGGCGTGGGTGTGGAGTTCAGGCTGGGGGACGCCGCACGGTCCGTCACCGGCAGCGACCTGCTGCTCGCGATCGGGCGTCGGCCGAATACCGACGGGCTCGGCCTCGCCGATGCCGGCATCGATGTCGACGCCCGCGGCTACATCGTCGTCGACGACGAGCTGCGCACCAGTGCGCCCGGTGTCTGGGCGCTCGGCGACGTCAACGGCAAGGGCGCGTTCACGCACACCTCGTACAACGACTTCGAGATCGTCGCGGCCAACCTGCTCGACGGCGGCACGCGGCGGGTGTCCGACCGCGTTTCGGCCTATGCGCTCTACACCGACCCGCCGCTCGGCCGCATCGGCATGAGCGAGGCCGAGGTGCGGGCGAGCGGCCGTGCGGCGCTGGTCGCGACGCTGCCGATGGCGCGGATCGGCCGGGCACGCGAGCGCGGCGAGACGACCGGCTTCATGAAGGTGCTGGTCGATGCGCAGACGCAGCGCATCCTCGGCGCCGCGCTGCTCGGCATCGAGGCCGACGAGGTGGTGCAACTGCTGCTGCTCGCGATGGCCGCCGATCTGCCGTACCCCCGCATCACGCAGACGATGTGGATCCATCCGACCGTGACCGAGCTGCTGCCGACACTGTTCGCGGCCCTGAGGCCGCTGGCCTAAACTGGGCGGGCCCTGTCCAACCCGCGAGCACCGAATGACCGAGCGCGAAGCCGCCGAGCCCCCGTCGATCGCGACCACGCTGATCCACCACCCGTACCGTCCGCCGGCGGGCTTCGAGGCTCCTCAGCCGGGCGTGTTCAAGGCCTCGACGGTGATCTTCGCCAACGTGGCCGCGATGCGCGCGCGCAACTGGAAGGAGAAGGGCGGCTACACCTACGGCCTGCACGGCACGCCGACCACGTTCACGCTCGAAGAACGCATCGCCACGCTGGAAGGCGGTTCGCACACGGTGCTGGTGCCCAGCGGCCTGGCCGCGATCGCGCTGACCGATCTGGCGCTGCTGCGCTGCGGCGACGAGGTGCTGATCCCCGACAACGCCTACAACCCGAACAAGGAACTCGCACGCCACGAGCTCGCGGGCTGGGGCATCACGCACCGCTTCTACGACCCGATGGACGCCGACGCGCTGGCCGCGATGACGACACCGGCGACCAGGCTGGTCTGGATCGAGGCGCCAGGCTCGGTGACGATGGAGTTCCCCGACGTGCCGAAGCTGGTGCGTGCGGCGCGCTCGCGCGGTGTGCTGGTCGCGCTCGACAACACCTGGGGCGCGGGCCTCGCGTTCAACCCGTTCCGCCTCGACGGCGATGGAGCGGACGCGCTCGGGGTCGACATCTCGGTCCACGCGCTGACCAAGTACCCGTCGGGCGGCGGCGACGTGCTGATGGGCTCGGTGACGACGCGCGACCCGGCGCTGCACCTGAAGCTCAACGCCGCCCACATGCGCATGGGCTGGGGCGTGGCCGCGAACGATGCCGAAGCGCTGCTGCGCGCGCTGCCCAGCCTGCCGCTGCGCTACGCCGCTGCCGACCGCGCCGGCCGCACACTGGCGCAGTGGTGGGCGGCGCGGCCCGAGGTCGTGCAGGTGCTGCACCCGGCGCTCACGGGCTCGCCGGGCCACGCGCACTGGCAGCGCCTGTGCACGCGGTCGGCGGGCCTGTTCTCGATCGTGTTCGACGAGCGCTACACGGCGCGCCAGGTCGACGCCTTCGTCGATGCGCTGAAGCTGTTCAGGATCGGCTTCTCGTGGGCCGGCCCGGTGAGCCTGGTCGTGCCCTACGACCTGTCGTCGATGCGCAAGCACCCGGCGTGGCGCGGCACGCTGGTGCGCTTCTCGATCGGGCTCGAAGCGGTCAAGGACCTGATGGCCGATTCGCTGCAGGCGCTCGCAGCGTTGCAGCGTTGAGTCCGTCCCAGGCGCCGGTCGCGGGTGGGAGTGCCTGCGCCAGGCCTGTCGGCACGTGCGGCGCGGGCAGCGGGCGCCTCAGTGGCTGGTCTTGGACGAGACCTTGTGGCGCATCAGGCGCCCCTTCTCCCGCTCCCAGTCCTTCTTCTTCTCGGTGTGGCGCTTGTCGTGCTCGGCCTTGCCCTTGGCCAGCGCGATCTCGGCCTTCACGCGGCCACCCTTGTAGTGCAGGTTCAGCGGCACCAGCGTGAAACCCTTCTGTTCGACCTTGCCGATCAGCCGCTTGATCTCCTCCTTGTGCATCAGCAGCTTCTTCGTGCGGTCGGCTTCCGGGCTGACATGCGTCGAGGCGCTGCGCAACGCGTTGATGCGGCAGCCGATCAGGTACAGCTCGCCGTCGCGGATCACGACGTAGCCGTCGGTCAGCTGGACCTGGCCGGCACGGATCGCCTTGATCTCCCAGCCCTGCAGCACCATGCCGGCCTCGTGGCGTTCCTCGAGGTGGTAGTCGAAATGGGCACGGCGATTTTCGGCGATGGACATGAAGGCTCAGATGGTGGCGAGACCCGCCAATACAATTTCGGCATTGTATGAAGCGAGCCCCATTCTCGCGGACCGCCGCGCCGGGCCGCCCCAGGCAAGGCCCGACCAAGGGCCACGCAGTGGCCCCTTCGTGGCCCCGGGAGGGTCGCCCGCCGTACACGGCGGACGGGGAGCCGTCGTGAAGCACGTCAAGAAGTCGGTCCTGCTCTGGTACTCGCCGCGGGAAATGTACGCGCTGGTGACGGCGGTGCAGGACTACCCGGAGTTCCTGCCCTGGTGCGATCGTGCCGAGGTGCTGGAGCAGCGCGAGACGAGCGTGACGGCGCGCCTGCACCTGTCGTACCTCGGCGTGCGCCAGTCGTTCACGACGCGCAACGAGCAGGTGCCCGACGAAAGTGTCCTGCTGACCCTGGTCGACGGCCCGTTCTCGGCGCTCGACGGCACGTGGCGGTTCGCGCCGGTGCCCGCGGGTGCCGGGCCGCTGGCGAAGGCCTGCAAGATCGAGTTCGAGCTGCGCTACAGCTTCGCCAACCGTGCGCTCGATCTGCTGATCAGCCCGGTGTTCGATCGCATCGCCAACACCTTCGTTGAATCGTTCGTGAAGCGGGCAGAGCAGGTCCATGGCCCACGCTGACGGCGACGCCGGACCGCTGCGCATCAGCGTGGCCTACAGCCCACGCGCGGGCGAAGTGGACGAGGTGAATCTGCGGCTGGAACCCGGTGCGACCGTGGCCGACGCCTTGCGCGTCAGTGGCCTGCAGGCGCGCCATCCGGGTGTGGCACTGGACTCCTTGCCGGTCGGGGTGTGGGGGGCGTTCTGCCGGCGCGACGACCTGTTGCGCGATCGCGACCGGGTCGAGCTGTACCGCCCGCTGCAGGTCGATCCCAAAGAGGCGCGGCGGCGACGCCAGCGCGCTCAGGTCAGGGCGCGGGCCGGGGACAAGCGCTGACGCGCTCTTCTCGGTCCTCTATTTGCACTCGGAGGCGATCAAACCCTGCGTGCGTTTGGCTTCTGCCGCGCGCGCCGAATCGTCCATGATCTCGCGTTCGCCCTTGTCGTTGACGCGCGCGATGCGGATGCCGCTGTCGAGCGTGCGCATCTGCGCCTTGGCCCGCTCGCAGTTCTCGGCACGGGACGCCGCGATCTTGTCTTCGTCGGCCTTCTTCCTGGCCGCAGCCTCGGCCTCGGCCTTCTTGCGCCTGGCTTCCAGTTCGGGATCGGAAGCGCGCGCCGCCGCGAGCGGTGCGGCCGACGCCGCCGAGGCCGGGGCTGCGGCCGCCGCCGCCGTGCGGCGTGCGCTGTTGCCGGCACCGGGGCGCAGCAGGATGTCGGCGTCCGGCGTCCCGGGCGGCGGGGGCAGGTCGCTGTATTGGGTCTGGCCGTGCTTGTCGCGCCACTTCCACTGCGCCGAGGCCGGCAGGGCCAGCGTCAGGCCCAGCAGGGCGGCCAGCAGGGCAATGTTCCAGCGCACCATGGCGTTCGTCCTTGAACTTGTCATGGGGGGCAAGTGTATGCGGCGACTCCGGCGCGTTCCAGGCGCGCGGTGAGCAAGCGTGTCGTTGTGCGCGCATCCGTATAATTCGCTTTTGTCTGCGGCCGGCGCTTCGCACCTTGACTTCGCTTTGCGAAGTGAGCCTTCGACGCAACGGCACAAGGCTGTTGAGCGGCCAGGAGCTTTCCCCATGCGCCTTCTTGGCAAAGCGCTCACCTTCGACGACGTGTTGTTGGTGCCGGCGTTCTCCCAGGTGTTGCCCCGCGACACCGATCTATCGACCCCGCTTTCCCGCAACATCCGCCTGAACCTGCCGCTCGTGTCCGCGGCGATGGACACGGTGACCGAAGCGCGCCTGGCGATCGCGCTGGCGCAGGAGGGCGGCATCGGCATCGTCCACAAGAACCTCAGCCCCAGGCAGCAGGCGGCGGAGGTCGCACGCGTCAAGCGCTACGAGTCGGGTGTGCTGCGCGACCCGATCACCGTGACGCCCGAGACCCCGGTGCGCGCGGTGATGGAGCTGTCGCGCCAGCACGGCGTCTCGGGCTTTCCGGTGCTGCAGGGCAAGACGGTGGTCGGCATCGTCACGAACCGCGATCTGCGCTTCGAGTCCCGGCTCGATGTGCCGGTCAGCGAGATCATGACGCCCCGCGAGCGCCTCGTCACGGTGCCCGAATCGGCGACGATCGAGGACGGCAAGGCGCTGATGCACAGGCACAAGCTGGAGCGCGTGCTGGTCGTCAACGGCGATTTCGAGCTGCGCGGCCTGATGACGGTGAAGGACATCACCAAGCAGACCAGCTTCCCGAACGCGGCGCGCGACGCGATGGGCAAGCTGCGCGTGGGCGCTGCGGTCGGCGTGGGCGAAGGCACCGAGGAGCGCGTCGAACTGCTCGTGAAGGCCGGTGCCGACGTCCTTGTCGTCGACACCGCGCATGGTCACAGCGCCGGCGTGATCGAGCGCGTGCGCTGGGTCAAGAAGAACTTTCCGCAGGTCGACGTGATCGGCGGCAACATCGCGACCGGCGCCGCCGCGCTCGCGCTGCTCGAGGCCGGGGCGGACGCGGTCAAGGTCGGGATCGGTCCGGGCTCGATCTGCACCACGCGCATCGTCACCGGCGTCGGCGTGCCGCAGATCTTCGCGATCGAGCAGGTCCGCAAGGCGCTCCAGGGCAGCGGCGTGCCGCTGATCGCGGACGGCGGCGTGCGCTACTCCGGCGATCTGGCCAAGGCGATCGCCGCCGGCGCCGACACCGTGATGATGGGCGGCGCATTCGCGGGCACCGAAGAGGCGCCGGGCGAGACCATCCTGTACCAGGGCCGCACCTACAAGAGCTACCGCGGCATGGGCTCGATCGGGGCGATGCAGCAGGGGTCGGCGGATCGCTACTTCCAGGAGTCCGGCAACAACCCGAACACGACCAAGCTCGTGCCCGAGGGCATCGAGGGCCAGGTGCCGTACAAGGGCTCGGTGGTCGCGGTGATCTTCCAGATGGCTGGCGGGCTGCGTGCCTCGATGCATTACTGCGGCTGCACCAGCATCGCCGACATGCACGACAAGGCGGAGTTCGTCGAGATCTCGTCGGCCGGCATGCGCGAGAGCCATGTGCACGACGTGCAGATCACGAAGGAAGCTCCCAACTACCGGATGGAATAGGGCGCATGACGCAAGCTGCAGGCGCCTCGGCGTCGATCGAGGGCGAACCCGCAGTGTCCGCAGGCCGCCAGCCGGCGCTGCGGTTCATCATGCTGACGGTGCTGATCGACATGATGTCGGTCGGGCTGATCATCCCGGTGCTGGCGCCGCTGATCGGCACCTTCACGAACTCGCCGTCCGAGCAGGCCCTGTGGTACGGGATCGTGACCATCGTGTTCGGCGTCGCGAACTTCTTCGGCTCGCCGATCCTCGGCCGCCTGTCGGACCGCTACGGCCGCCGGCCGGTGCTGCTGATCGGGTTCAGCGGTCTGGCGCTGAGCTTCTTCGTGACCGGCCTGGCCACCGCGCTGTGGATGCTGCTGGCGGTGCGCCTGTTCAGCGGTGCGATGCAATCCAACATCGCGGTCGCCAATGCCTATGTCGCCGACATCACGCCGCCGGCCGGCCGCGCGAAGGCCTTCGGCAAGCTCGGGGCGATGGTCGGCATGGGCTTCATCCTCGGCCCGGTGCTCGGCGGTGTGCTGGGTGGCGTGAGCCTGCACCTGCCGTTCTTCGTGGCCGGCGCGCTGGCCTGCGTGAACTGGCTGTACGGCTGGTTCGTGCTGCCGGAATCGCTGCCGCCGGAGCGCCGGCGGCCCTTCGTGCTGCGTGAGGCCAACCCGATCGACGCCCTTCGCGGCCTGACCGGCCTCGAGGGTGTCGGTTCGCTCGTCCTCGTGGTCGCGCTGAGCGGTCTGGCGCAGTTCATGACGCACACCTCGTGGGTGCTCTACACCACCTTCAAGTTCGGCTGGGGGCCGACGCAGAACGGCTGGTCGCTGTTCGCGATCGGGCTGATGTCGGTGCTGGTCCAGGGCGTGCTGTTGTCGCGGCTGCTGAAGCGCTTCTCGGCGCAGCGGCTGGCGATCATGGGGCTGGTGTCGTCCTGCATCGGCTTCGTGCTGTGGGGCGCGGCGACAGAAGGCTGGATGCTCTACGCGGTCATCTTCGCGAACGTTCTCGGGCTCGCGGTGTCGGCGTCGATTCAGAGCCTGATCGCGAATGCGGCCGACCCGAGCACCCAGGGCCGCACCGCGGGCGCCGTCGGCTCGCTGAACAGCCTGATGGCCGTCTTTGCGCCGGCGATCGGCGCGCCGATGCTGGCCACCGTGTCGCACCTGCCGCGCGGTGACTGGCGCATCGGCGCGCCGTTCTACTTCTGCGCCCTGCTGCAGGCCGCCTCGATCGTGATCGCGGTGCGCCACTTCCGGGGCGAGCGCCGCAAGCGCGAGATGCTCGCTGCCGCCGCGTCGACGACCTGAGCCGGCCTACCACCATGCACGACAAGATCCTGATCCTCGACTTCGGCTCCCAGGTCACGCAGCTGATCGCACGGCGCGTGCGCGAGGCGCACGTGTTCTGCGAGATCCACCCGAACGATGTGAGCGATGCGTTCATCCGCGCGTTCGCGCCCAAGGGCATCATCCTGTCGGGCAGCCACGCCTCGACCTACGAGGAGCACGAGCTGCGCGCGCCGCAGGCGGTCTGGGACCTGGGGGTGCCGGTGCTGGGCATCTGCTACGGCATGTTCACGATGGCGGTGCAGCAGGGCGGCCGGGTCGAGGCCGCCGACCACCGCGAGTTCGGCTACGCCGAGGTGCGCGCACATGGCCACACGAAGCTGCTCGAAGGCATCGAGGACTTCAGCACCGTCGAGGGCCACGGCATGCTGAAGGTCTGGATGAGCCACGGCGACAAGGTCACCGCGCTGCCGCCCGGGTTCAAGCTGATGGCCAGCACGCCGAGCTGTCCCATCGCCGGCATGGCCGACGAAGCACGCGGCTACTACGGCGTGCAGTTCCACCCCGAGGTCACACACACCGCGCAGGGCCGCGAGCTGCTGAACCGCTTCGTGCTCGGGATCGCGAGGGCGAAGCCCGACTGGGTGATGGGCAACTACATCGACGAGGCAGTGGCGCGCATCCGCGAGCAGGTCGGCGACGAGGAGGTGATCCTCGGTCTGTCGGGCGGTGTCGATTCGAGCGTGGCTGCGGCGCTGATCCACCGCGCGATCGGCGACCAGCTGACCTGCGTGTTCGTCGACCACGGCCTGCTGCGGCTGCACGAAGGCGCGATGGTGATGGAGATGTTCGCCGGCCGGCTTCATGCCAGGGTGATCGCGGTCGATGCGTCGGCGCAGTTCCTCGGCCATCTTGCGGGCGTCACCGACCCCGAGGCCAAGCGCAAGATCATCGGCCGCGAATTCGTCGAGGTGTTCCAGGCCGAGGCGGGCAAGTTGAAGCAGGCCAAGTGGCTGGCGCAGGGAACCATCTATCCGGACGTGATCGAGTCCGGCGGCGCGAAGTCGAAGAAGGCGACCTCGATCAAGAGCCACCACAACGTCGGCGGCCTGCCCGCCACACTCGGGCTGAAGCTGCTCGAGCCGCTGCGCGAACTGTTCAAGGACGAGGTGCGCGAGCTCGGCGTCGCGCTGGGGCTCCCGCACGACATGGTGTACCGCCACCCGTTCCCCGGCCCGGGCCTGGGCGTGCGCATCCTCGGCGAGGTGAAGAAGGAGTTCGCCGATCTGCTGCGCCGCGCCGACGCGATCTTCATCGAAGAGCTGCGCAACACGGTCGATCCGGTCAGCGGCCAGAGCTGGTACGCGTTGACCAGCCAGGCCTTCGCGGTGTTCCTGCCGGTCAGGAGCGTCGGCGTGATGGGCGACGGCCGCACCTACGACTACGTGGTCGCGCTGCGCGCGGTGCAGACCAGCGACTTCATGACCGCCGACTGGGCCGAGTTGCCCTACGCCTTGCTGAAGAAGGTCTCCAGCCGCATCATCAACGAGGTGCGCGGCATCAACCGCGTGGCCTACGACGTCTCGAGCAAGCCGCCGGCGACGATCGAGTGGGAATGATTCGGGGCAGAGGTGCACGGCCAGTTCCGCGATGGTCTTGGCGTCGCGCCCCTCGGTGACGAACAGCACCCGGCGCTTGACGGCATCGGCAGCCAGCGTGACGTAGTCGTGACCGCGGGCACGCGAGGCCTCGTCGATGGCCAGCGCACGCACGTCGCTGAAGTCGGCCAGACCGAGCGCGATAGACACATAGGGATCGCACACCGCCATCACCCGATGTGCCGACTCGCCCACCAGGCGCGCAACTGTCGCGAACGGCATCTGCCGAGCCAGCATCAGGGTGAACGCCTCGAACGGCAGCGTGAATCCCGACAGCCGGCCCGCGAAGTCAGGCTCGACCAGGCGCACCGTGACCGTGCTCGCCTCGGCGGCCTTGTCGTGCTCCAGGGCGTCGCGGTACTTCAGGAACAGCGGCCAGGACGACTGCTCGGTGCAGTCCGGCTCGCCGGTGCAGCCGGCGTCCTTGTGCAGGATGTCGTCGATATTCTTGAAGGTCTGTTCGAACCGGGGGAAGGAAGCGTGCCCGTGGTGAGCGCGCATTGCCCCCGGATCAATACTTGGTGTAGCCGCCGTCGATGACGAACTGCTCGCCAGTGGTGTAGGCCGACGCGGCGCTGGCCAGGTAGACGGCGATGCCGCCGAAGTCGTCGGCCTCGCCCCAGCGCCGCGCGGGGATGCGCGGCAGCACGGCGGCGGCGAATCGGTCGTTGCCGAACGAGCGCTCGGTCATCTCGGTGGTGATCCAGCCGGGCAGGATCGAATTGACGCGGATGCGGTGGCGCGCCAGCTCCACCGCGAGCGCGCGCACGTAGGAGGTCACCGCGCCCTTGGACGCGCCGTAGTGGCTGTTGCGCGCCGCGCCCTCGATGGCCGCGGTGCTGGCGGTGGCCACCAGCGAGCCGCCCCGGCCGTGCGCCGCCATGTGGCGGGCGGCGGCGCGGAAGGTCAGGAACACGCCCTCGACATTGATGCGCTGGATGCGGCGGAATTCCGCCAGGTCCATCTCCAGCAGCGTGGTGCCGGTGCCCGAGACGCCGGCATTGGCGAAGCAGCTGTCGACCCGGCCCAGCGCCGCCACCGACGCGGCAAAGCTGCGCTCGACCTGCGCCTCGTCGCCGACGTCGCAGACGACGCCGTGAACGCGCGCGGCGTCGCCGCATTCGGCGCTCAACTGCGCCTGGGCGCGGCCGGTCTTGTCGGGGTTCGAGCCCCAGATGGCCACCGACGCGCCCGAGGCGAGCAGCGCGCGGGCCATGCCCAGGCCGATGCCGCCGTTGCCGCCGGTCACCACGGCACCGTGGCCGCTCAGGTCGAAGGGGGTGTACATGCCGTTGTCTCCGTGCGAGGTTCTCGATGGCGAGCGTCGTTCATGGCGGCCATGGTTCAGTCGTCGCCCCACTTCGGCCAGCGCTTGGCGGCGAAGGCGTCCAGGCCTTCGCGGCAGTCGTCGGTGCCGAACACGGTGGACAGCAGGTCGACCGCGTGGGCCGCGCCCTGCCGGTAGCCGTTGTCGGTGGCGCGCACGAAGGCGGCCTTGCCCAGCTTCATCAGGGCCGGCGACTTGGCCGCGAAGATCTGGGCCAGCTTGTGCGCCTCGGCCAGCACCTGGGCGGCGGGCGCGGTGCGGCTGACGAGCCCGAGCGCCATCGCCTCGCGGGCGTCGAAGACGCGGCCGGTGAACAGCAGGTCGAACGCGCGGTAGCGCCCGACGATGCGCGGCAGATGGTTGTAGTGGATGGCCGGCAGCAGCCCGACCTCCAGTTCCGGGTAGCCGAAGCTGGCATCGTCGGCGGCGACCAGCATGTCGCAGGTGATCGCGATCGACATGCCGCCGCCGCGCACCGCCCCGGTGATCGCGGCGATCGTCGGCTTGGGCAGGCTCGACTGCAGCTCGAACAGCTGCGAGTACAGCCGGCTCACCAGCGCGTGCGCTTCGGCGGGCGAACTGTCCTTGAAACGGGGCAGGTCCAGCCCCGCGCAAAAGCGGCCCGGCACGGCGCTGCCGAGCACGATCGCGCGCACGCCGGAATCGCTGCCGGCCTCGCGCAGGGCCGCCATCAGCGCGTCCATCGACGCATCGGTGATCGCGTTCACCGGCGGGTTGTCCATCAGGATCTCGGCCACGCCGTCGGTCACTCGGAACTTGATCATCGGGTCTCGCTTTCATGCGGGCTCGGCCGCCAGCCACGGTGCCGCGTCATCGTAGCGCGATCGGCCGCCGCGACGACGCGCGGCTGCAGCTCGCCGCCCGCTCAGGCTGCGTGGAGCAGGCCGGACAGCGCGCCGAGGTCGGCGGCGTGATCGAGCGCTGCGAAGGCCGCGCGCAGCGCCTGCGCGCGCCCGGCACCGAGCACGGGTTCGACCAGACCGTCGAACTTCTGCGCCAGCGCGTCGTCGCTCATCGGCTGGGCGGGCGAGCCGTAGCCGTCGTCGACCAGGCGCTCGTGGACCTGCCCGTCGCGGGCGCCGATGCGCAGGCGGGCAAGGCGGGCGGTCGGGTACTGCGCGTCGAGGGCCGGGTCCACGCGCACCGAGACGCGGCTGCACAGATCGATCGCCTGCGGCTCGGCGCGGGCCGCGTCGCCGAAGTCGGCCAGGTCGGCATGGCCGCGCACCAGCGCGATGGCCAACGCGAACGGATAGCTCATTTGCGCCGACAGCATGTCGCCCCAGCCGGTGTGCGCGTGTTCGGCCCCGACCGCGTAGGTCTCGACCTCGATGCGCGCCACGTCGGCGGCGCGCAGGCCGGTGCTGCGGCGAATGTCGAACAACCCGTCGAGCGCCGGGTGCAGGTGCCGGCAGCAGGCCCAGGGCTTGATGTAGCAGCGGGTGACGGCCGGCGTCGTCTCTTCCGCAGGCCGCAGCAGGCGCGACGTGGCCGGGTCGCCGAAGGCCTGGACGAAGCCGTCGCGGCTTTCCAGCACACCGGTCGGGCCGCGCAGGCCGTGCTCGGCCAGCAGCGCCGCGAGCAGGCCCTCGCGCGCGGCATGGCCGGCGTGCAGGCGCTTCACGTCGCCGCCGCTGTGCAGGAAGGCGAACAGGCCGCCCGAGCTGCTGGCTGCCAGGCCGAGCACCTGCTCGATGGTGGCGGCGTCGAAACCGTAGAGCGTGCCGACCGCGCCGGCCACCGCCAGCGGCCCGACCACCGCGGTGTTGTGAAAGCCGCGCCGGCGCGACGCCGGGTGGATGCCGCCGGCCAGCCGCGCGGCGAGCTCGTAGCCGACCGCGACCGCATCGACCAGCCGTTCGCCGCGCACCGGCCGCAGCTGCATTGCGGCCAGCAGACCCGGAACGACGGTGGTGCCGGGATGGACCGAGCCCTGCGTGTAGCCGTCGTCCAGCTCCAGGCCGTGCGCCGCGGTGCCCATCAGGTAGGCGGCGGTGAGCGCGTCCCAGCGCCGTGCGAGGCCGGGCACGACCACCGGGCCGGGCGCCAGCAGGGCACCATGCACGTCGCTCGCCATGCGCGCCGGCGGCTGCGACATGCCCGCGATCACCGCGCCGGTGGTGTCCATCAGGTGACGACACGCGGCGTGGCGCACGCCGGGCTGCGCGAGGGCCGGGAAGTCGCCCGCGGCCAACGCGGCGAGGCGGGCGGTGATCGGAACGGGGGTCATGTTGTCGCCTCCATCGCCTCGAGCACCAGCAGCGCATCCAGCGCCACCACGCCCTGGCCTTCGCGCCGCACCAGCAGCGGGTTGATCTCGGCCTCGGCCACCGTCGCGCCCTCCAGACAGGCCAGCAGCGACAGCGCGCGCACGGCACGCACCAGCGCGTCGCGGTCGCCGCGCGGGCCGCCGCGCCAGCCGGCGAGCTGCACCAGGCCGCGCACGGCGTCGACCATGGCCCCGGCCTCGGCCAGCGACACCGGCGCCGGCCGCACCGCCACGTCGCGGTAGATCTCGGCCTGCACGCCGCCGATGCCGACCATCACGGTCGGGCCGACCTGCGGGTCGTGGCGGAAGCCGACGATGGCCTCGACCACGCCGCGCTCCATGCGTTGCACCAGCGCGCCGCGGATGCGGGCGGCCGGCGCATGGCGGCGGGCGGCGGCGACGACCACGGCCACGGCGCCGCGCAGCTCGGCCTCGTTGGCGCAGCCCAGGCGCACGCCGCCGATGTCGCTCTTGTGCGGCAGGTCGGGCGACAGCACTTTCACCGCTGCCGGCAGCGCCAGCACGGCGCTGGCCTGCGCGTCGGCCAGCACCTGCCAGTCGCCCTGCGCGATGCCCAGCGCCGCGAACACCTCGCGCGCCTGGGCTTCGTCGCAGCTGCCGCTGCCGCAGGCCCGCAGGCGCGACGCGGCGGCCGCCAGCGCGGCCGTCTCGGTGGCGTCGGGCACGGGCACCGGTTGCGGCTCGCGCCAGCGTGCCAGCGCGCGCAAGGCGTCCGCGCAGGACTCGGGCGTGCGGAAGGCCGGCACGCCGGCCTGCGCGAACAGTTGCAGTGCCTCGTCGGCCTGCGGCGTGGCGAAGGCCAGCAGCGTCTTGCCGCCACGCGCGGCACCGGCGATCGGCTCGACCGCGAGCTGAGGATGGAACTGCGCCGATGAGCCGGCGATGGCCAGCACGGTGTCGCAGTGGTCCGACGAGAGGTACGCATCCAGCACCGAGCGGTAGATGCCCCGCTTCGTGCCCGCCATCGTCAGGTCGGTGACGGCGCCGGAGCCGATGCGCACGCCCTGGGCCGCGAAGCTGTCGATCAGCGCTGGCGGCGGGCCGACCAGTTGGACCTCGCTGCTCTCGATGCGGTCGACGACCATCGCGGCGCCGCCGCCGGTAGTCGTCACCACCGCGACGCGCCGGCCGGCCGGCGGGCGCGCCTGGCGCAGCGCCGGCACGATCTCGAACAGGGTCTCGAAGTGGTCGACGCGCACGATGCCGTTCGCGTCGAGCCAGGCGTTCATCGCCTCGGCGTTGCCCATCAGCGCGCCGGTGTGGGTGACCGCGAGTTCGCGCCCGACCTCGGAGCGGCCCAGCACATAGGCCACCACCGGCTTGCCGGCCGCGGCGGCGCGGCGGCTGGCCCGGGCCAGCCTGGGTGCATCGCGCAGGGTTTCGAGGAACAGCAGGATGGCGTCGGTCTGCGGGTCGTCGACCAGCCAGTCGGCGACGTCGCCGACCGACAGGTCGCATTCGTTGCCGATCGACACCAGCGCCGAGAAGCCGATGCCGCGCGCCTGGCCGCGCGACAGGATCGCGCCGATCAGGCTGCCGCTCTGCGACACCAGGCCCAGGCGCCCCGGCAGCAGCGCCGGCAGGTCCAGCACGGCATTGACCGACAGCGCGACGCCGCGCCCGGGAATGACGGTGCCCACCGAGTTCGGGCCGATCACGCGCGCGCCACCGGAACGTGCGATGTCGGCGATGCGCCGCTGCATCGCGAGGCCCGCGGCGCCAGTCTCGGCAAAGCCGTCGCTGTAGATGCTGATCAGCGGCACGCCCTTGGCGACGCAGGCGGCCACCGCGGCTTCGACATCGGCCGCCGGCACCATCACGAAAGCATGGTCGACGGGGCCCGGCGCGTCGGCCAGGCTGGGCCAGGCGCGCTCGCCGAACAGCTCGCTGCGCGAGGCATTGACCAGCACCACGCGCCCGGCGTAGCCGTGCTGGCGCAGGTAGCGCTGCGGGCGCGCGGTGTTCTTGGCGGCGTCGCCCGAGGCGCCGATGATGGCCACGCAACCCGGCGCCAGCAGCGCCTGCGCAGCGCGTTGGCGGGCGGCGGATTCAGGTGTCATCGGTTCAGTCGCCGGCCCGCTGCGGGAAGCTGCGGCCGAACACGCCCTCGGCGATGCGGTTCTTCATGATCTCGATCGAGCCGCCGGCGATCATCCAGCCGCGCGTGCGGCGAAAGCAATACTCGACCAGCGAGTCGTCGCTGTAGCCGGCGCCGCCCATGACCTGCATCGCCTCGGATGCGCATTCGAAGCCGACCTGGTTGCAGTAGGCCTTGGCGATGGCGGTCTCGTCGGCCGACGGAAAGCCGGCATCCGCCCCGGCCGCCGCGCGGTACAGCAGCAGTTGCGCGGCATCGAGCTTCATCTTCAGGTCGGCGAACTTCCACTGCAGGCCCTGGAACTCGCACAGCAGGCGGCCGAACTGGCGCCGCGTCTGCGCGTGTTCGCGCGCCAGCTCGTAGGCGTGGCGGCCGAGCGCCAGCGAGCGCGCGGTGTTGCCGATGCGCTCGACGTTGAAGCCGGCGATCTGCTTCTTGAAGCCGCCCGGGCCCAGCAGCACGTTGCCGGGCGCGACGTAGACGTTGTCGAAGAACATCGGCACCCACTCTTCGCCGGACAGGAACTTCGACGGCTTGCCGAACGTGAAGCCCGGCGTGTCGCGCTCGATGATCACCGAGCCGATGCCGCCCACGCCAGGGCCGAAGCGCACGTAGGCGAGCAGCATGTCCGCATGGCGGCCGTGGGTGGTGAAGATCTTGCTGCCGTTGATGCGGAAGCCCTCGCCGTCGGGCGTGGCGCTGGTGCGCAGCTCGGTGACCGCGCTGCCGGCGTCGGGTTCGGTCATGCCCACCGCGATCAGGCGCGACGGTTCGAGCAGCGGGCGCAGCAGCCGCTCGCGCTGTTCGGGCGACGCGAACTGCGCCAGCACGCGGATCGCGCCGAAGTTGCCGGCCTGCACCACGTCGGCCGAGCGCGGGCAGACCGACGCGATGGTCTCGATGGCCAGCACCGCGTCCATCAGCGTGCCGCCCTGGCCGCCGTGCTCTTCGGGAATCGTGATGCCGAGCAGCCCTTGCGCGGCCATCAGCCGCGCCACGTCCCACGGATAGCCCGGGTCGTGGGCACGGGCTCGCGCGCCCTCGCGCAGGTACTTTTCGGCAAAGGCCCGCACCGCGTCGCAGAAGGCGCGCTGTTCTTCGGTCAGCTTGAAATTCATGGGGTTCTCATTCGGTGGGTGCCGCCGCCTGCCACAAGGCGGGGAGCGCGCCGGGGCGCTCGAACTCGCGCAGTGCGCCGAACAGGTCGGCGGCACGCTGCGCGCCGAGCACGGGTTCGGTCAGCGGCATGAACTTGGCGCGCAGGTCGTCCCAGCGCATCGGATTGTCGGGGTTGCCGCGTGCCAGTGCGACCGTCGTCTCGGCATGGCTGCCGTCGCTGAAGTCGACCTTCATTCGGGCCGCGGTCTCGGCGATCGCCGCATCGCCCTGCAGCACGACCTTCGCGGTCAGTGCGCGCAGGGGCGCGTCGGCGATGCGCGCGGCGGAAAAGTCGCCCTGCGTCGCCGCATGGCCGCTGAGCGCGAGCGCGCAGCAGTACGCGGTGCTGAACTTGCCTTCGAGCGGCGTCGTCGGCGCCGGCTTGCCCGCGAGGTGGATGGCCAGCGGGTTCACGAAGGCCGTGACGCGGGCAATCTCGCGGCCGGTGACTTGCGCGGCCAGCGCCCGCCCGGCGTCGATGCTGGCATGCGTGAGCAGGCAGCAGGCGTAGGGCTTGAAGGTGTTGCGCAGCACTTCCCAGCCGGCATCGAAGTCGGCCGCGGGCAGGGCGTGCGAGCCGTCCTGCACCAGCGAACGCGCCATGCCGCCGTCGGGCTCGATCAGGCCCAGCGCGGGCACGAAGCCGTGGGCCGCGAGCTCGGCCGACAGCACGCCGTTGAACGCCGCCTTGCCGGCATGAAAGGGCTTGGCCATCGTGCCGAACGAGCCGGTCAGGCCGCTCACCTGGGTGGCCGCGGCGCCGAGCGCGCGGCCCGTGGCTTCGGCGTCCAGCCCCATCGCGGCAGCGGCACCGGCCGCCGCCGCCAGCGCGCCGAAGATGCCGGTCGAATGCCAGCCGGCATGGTCGACCGCGACGCCGTAGCCCTGGCCGCCGATGCGCGCGCCGACCTCGAACGCGGCGACGAAGCAGGTGAGCAATGCGCGCGTGTCCAGCCCGCGCGCACTGCCGGCGGCAAGCACCGCGGCCCACGACGGTGCGCTCAGGTGGGCGACCGAGCCGACGTGGGTGTCGTCGAAGTCCAGGCAGTGCGCCAGCGTGCCGTTCGCAAGCGCCGCGGCGCTGGGCGTGGTGGCCCGCCCGAACAGCACCGGCGCCGTGCCGCGCGCCTGCCAGGCGGCGACAGTGGCGCGCACGGCGCGGGCCGCCGGTTCATCGCGCGCACCGAGGGCCACGCCGACCCAGTCGGCGAGGCATTTCTTCGCCGCGTCGAGAACGTCGGGCGGGAGTTCGCGATGCCGCAGTTGCGAGGCGAAGCTCGCCGCGCGATCCAGGTTCGTGTGCCTCACAGGGTTCATGGCTGGCCCTTCGTCGATGGCGGCGACAGGCCCAGCTCGGCCAGCACCTCGGCGGTGTGTTCGCCGAGCAGCGGCGGCGGCCGGTGCCGTGCGGCGGCCAGCCCGGAGCGGGCCAGCGGGTTGCCCAGGCGCGTGACGCGGCCGTCGTGCGGATCGTCCTCCTGGTAGACCATGCCGCGCGCCCGGGCATGGTCGCTGGCCAGGGCCTCGTCGGGGCTGGCGACCACGCGCACCGGCACGTCGCGGGCCTGCATCGCACGGTCGATCTCGGCCGCGCTGTGGCGCGCGCAGTAGTCGGTGATCGCGGCGCGGTAGTGCGCGGCGCGCTCGCCGTGGTCGGTGTGGCGGTGCTCGGGGCGCTCGTCGTCGAACACCAGGTCGGCGCGGCCGATCGCGTCGCAAAAGCGCGCCCACAGCCGTTTCTCGAGCAGGCTGACGGCAACAAAGCGGCCGTCCGCCGTGGGGTAGATCGCATAGCGCGGGTTGCCGCCCCAGACCTCCATCATCGGCGTGCCGGACTGGCCGTTGGCGCGCGCCAGCGCGCCGGTCAACGCGATGTCGCCCATCGCCATCAGGCCGTCGAACATCGCGATGTCGAGGAAGGCGCCTTCGCCGGTGCTGCGCTTCTTGTGCAGCGCGGCCAGGATGCCGATCAGCGCATAGGTGGCGCCCGCATAGTCGGCGGCCTGGAAGGCCGGCATCGCGCCCGCCGGGCCGACGCCGAGCACGCCGCTGCCGGCCTGCACGACCAGGTCGTGGCCCGGCGACGCGGCCAGCGGGCCGTCCTGGCCGAAGCCGCTGACCGAGCAGTAGACGAGGTCGGGCTTGAGCACGCGCGCCGCCGCGTAGTCGATGCCCAGGCGCTGCGCCACGCCGACCGCAAACGATTCGATCACGACATCGGCGCGCGCGATCAGGCGCCGCGCGGCGTCGGCGCCGTCGGCGCTGCGCAGGTCGAGCACGACGCTGCGCTTGCCGCGGTTGACGCCGGCAAAGTAGGCGCTGTGCGAGCGCTGGCGCGGCGGGTTGTGGCGGCTCGGGTCGCCTTCGGGCGACTCGACCTTGACGACCTCGGCGCCCAGGTCGGCGAGCATCTGCGTGCACCACGGGCCGGGCAGCAGGCGCGAGAAATCGACGACGCGCAGGCCGTCGAGCGCAGGCGTGTTCTTCATGGTCGGGTTCGCAGCGGTCATTGGCCGGTGAACTTGGCCTTGCGCTTGGCCAGGAAGGCACCGATGCCTTCCTTGCGGTCGGCGGTCTGGTAGATGGTCGAGACCAGGAAGGTCTCGAATTCGAGCGCCGAGGCCAGGTCCATCTGCGTGCCGCGGTGCACGCTGCGCTTGATCCAGGCCAGCGACAGCGGCGCGCGGTCTTCGTAGACCGTGACCATCTTCTTCGCCTCGGCCAGCGCCTGGCCCCTGGGCACGAGGCGGTTGATCAGGCCGATGCGGTAGGCCTCGGCGGCATCCACCGGGTCACCGGCGAACATGATCTCCATCGCCTTCGCCGGGCCGACGATGCGCGGCAGGCGCTGCGTGCCGCCGGCGCCGGCGACGGTGCCGATCTTCGAGCTGGTGACGGCGTAGCTCGAGCCTTCGGCGCCGACGCGGATGTCGCAGGCCAGCGCCAGCTCGCAGCCGCCGGTCATGCAGAAGCCTTCGATCGCGGCGAGCACCGGCTTGGCTAAGGTCTCCAGCGTGTCGCACAGGCGGTGCCAGCGCTTGAAGTAGGCCACGCCTTCGGCCGGGCCCGCGATCGCGAGCGCGTCGTTCAGGTCGGCGCCGGCCGAGAAGTACTCGGCGTTGCCGGTGATGATCATTGCCCGCACCTGCGGGTCGGCATCGGCCTGCTGTGCGGCGACGATCAGTTCGTCCTGCACCAGCGTGCTGATGGCGTTGCGGACCTTGGGCCGGTTGAAGGTGACCACCAGCGCGGCACCATCGCGTTCGACCAGGATGTGTTCGTACTTCATCGTTGCTCCGTGGGCGCCGCGGCGGGCGCATGAAAATCGATCAACAGCCGGACGATATCGTCCGGCCGCTCGTATTGCACCCAGTGGCTGCCGCCGGGCACGAACGCCAGGTGCGCATCGGGCCGCGCCCGGCGCACGCGCTCGGCGCGCGCCGCGGGCGAAGGGTAGGCCATCGGGTCCGACGCGCCCCAGATCACCTGCACCGGGCAGGCGAGGTGGGCCAGGTCGGGTTCCAGGCATTCGCGGTGGCTCACGCGCAGGCTGGTGAAGCGCGTGTGGGCCACGTTCCAGAGCTGCTGGTCGACGGCGTCGTCGTCGATCAGGGCCGGGTCGGCCAGCATCATCGCCCGCAGGTTGTGGCGTGCCACCGCGCGCCGCGCGGCGGGGCTGCCGTCGGTGTCCTTGAAGGTGCGCATCGGGATGTCGCGTCCGATCGGCTTGCCGAAGCCGCCCGGGCCGATCAGCGTCAGGCGCTCGACGCGCTCGCCCCAGGCGCGCGCCACGCCCGCCGCCAGCGCGCCGCCGAACGAGAAGCCGACCAGGTGCACGCCGGTCGCGGGCACGAGCCTGGCCAGGCTGGCCGCGGCGAGCACGACGTAGTCGTCGCCGCCGATGCCGCGCGGCACGTCGGGCGACTCGCCGTAGCCGGGCAGGTCCGGGGCGTGAACGGTGAAATGCTGCGCCAGCGCCGGGACGACGCGCACCCAGTGGCGGTGCGATCCGGTGCCGCCGTGCAGCAGCAGCATCGGCGGCCCCTTGCCCGTGACGTGATCGGCAAGGGTCGGCGGCGGGTTGTCAACCGGTTTCATCGGCGGTGCTCGCGGGCGCGCGTTTGCCAAGATAGGTTTCGATCACCTTCGGGTCCTTCAGTATGTCTGCGGGCGAGCCTTCGGCGAGCTTCTCGCCGAAGTTGAGCACCACCACATGATCGGCCAGCTCGACGATCACGTGCACCAGGTGCTCGATCATCAGGATGGTCGTGCCGGCGGCGTGAATGTCGCGCAGCACCTGCATCAGTTCGACGACCTCGCGGTGCGTCGACCCGGCCATCACCTCGTCGAGCAGCAGCAGGCGCGGCTCGGTGGCGAGCGCCCGAGCCAGTTCGAGTTTCTTCTTTTCGCCCAGCGTCAGCGCGCCCGCGGGCAGGGCGGCCTTGCGGGCCAGACCGACGAGTTCGAGCGGGCGCCGGATGCGTTCGCGCGCTTCTGCAAGGCTCGGCGTCCTGCCGCGCGCGAACAGCGCGCCGGTCATCACGTTGTCGGCCACCGACATCTCGGCGAAGGGCTGGACCACCTGGAAGGTGCGGCCGATGCCGAGCCGGCAGTTGTCGGCGGGTTGCAGCCCGTCGATGCGGCGGCCGTCGAACGTGATCGTGCCGCCGCTCGGCGGCAGGTAGCCGGTGATCAGGTTCAGCAGCGTCGTCTTGCCGGCGCCGTTGGGGCCGATGACGCCGAGAAACTGGTGGGGCCTCACGTCGAACGACAGGTCGTTGGTGGCGATCAGGCCGCCGAAGCGCCTGGTCAGCCCGCGCACCTGCAGCAGCGCTCCGGCGTCGGCCTTTGCGGTGGCCGGAGCAGGGTGGCGGGGCGCCGCCGGCGGCGCTGCCGCGGCCTTGGCGTCGCCGCGCAGGAAGGCGTTGCGCACGCTCTCGGTGGCCAGCAGTTCGCGCGCCGATCCTTCGAGCACGATCCGCCCCGACGACAGCACGTAGCCGCGCTGCGCCGCGCCGAGCGCGGCATGGGCGTTCTGTTCGACCACCAGGATGCTGATGCCGGAGCGCGCGATCTCGCGCACCGCATCGAAAACCACCTCGACAATCATCGGCGCCAGGCCGAGCGAGGGCTCGTCGAGCAGCAGCAGGCGCGGCTCGCCCATCAGCGCGCGGCCGATGGCCAGCATCTGCTGTTCGCCGCCCGACAACAGCCCGGCCTGCTGCTGCCGGCGCTCGGCCAGCTTGGGAAACATCGTGTAGACGCGCTCCAGCGACCGTGCCCGCTGCGGCCGCACGCGCGGGTCGATGGAGCCGAGCAGGAGGTTGTTCTCGACGCTCATGTTCGGGAACACCTGGCGGCCTTCGGGCGACAGGCACACGCCCGCCGCGACGCGGCGGTGCGCCGGCTGTGCCGTGATGTCGACGCCGCCCATCAGCACCTGCCCGCCGCTGGGCCGCAGCAGCCCGGTGACGGCGCGCATCGTGGTCGTCTTGCCGGCGCCGTTGACACCCAGCAGCGCCACCGCCTCGCCGTCGCCGACGTGCAGGTCGACGCCGTCCAGCACCACCGAGTCGCCGTAGCCGGCGCGCAGGCCGCACAACTCGAGCAGCGGCGGCTTCATGCGCGCGCGTCCTGGCGCCGCGCGCGGCGCTCCCACGCTGCGCGCATGCCGCCCCAGACGCCCTGCGGCAGGAACAGGATGCACAGCACCAGCGCGACGCCGTAGACCAGCAGACTCACGCCCTTGGCGCCAAGCCAGATGCGGGTGCCCTCCGACAGCAGCACACCGAGAAAGGCACCGATCACCGGCCCGGCCAGCGTGTGGATGCCGCCCAGGATGGGCGCGATCTGGGCCAGGATCGTGACGTGCAGGTCGAAGGCGATGCCGGGATCGATGAAGCCGCCGTACCAGACGCGCACGCCGCCGGCGAACGAGGCCATCGCGCCGGCCAGCGCGAGCACGCCGACGCGAAAGCGCACCGGCTTCACGCCGAGCATCTGCGCGGCCGACTCGTTGGCGCGCATCGCGCGAAACGCGTAGTGCCAGGGCGTGCGCGACAGCGCCCAGGCCAGCCACACCGCTGCCAGTGCGCCGACGACCATGAAGGCGACGACGGTCTGCGCCGGCACGCGCAGCTTCTGGTCGAGGTACATGCCTTCACCGCCGCCCGTGAAGCCGGGCAGCATGACGGCCAGCGCGCGCAGGCCCTCGGACAGCGCCAGCGTCGAGATCGCGAAGAAGATGCCGCGCAGGCGGCCGGTGATGACCGCCAGCAGCGCGCCGACGAACGCGCCCAGCACGATCGCCGGCAGCAGCGACCATGCCAGGCCGACGCCGAGCTTGTTGGCGGCCAGGATCGCGGCATAGCTGCCGATGCCCCAGAACGCCGAGTGGCCGAGCGAAATCAGCCCGGCGTTGGCCGCGAGGTTCCAGCTCACCGCGATGATCACCAGGCTGGCGGCGGACAGCAGCCAGTCGTTGACCACCGCGGTGGCACCGGAGGGCACGGCGACGAAGGCGAGCGACACCAGCAGCGCCAGCCCGATGCGGGCCGCGAAGAATCGGTCATTCATCGGCGACGGCCTGTCCGAGAATGCCGCGCGGGCGCAGGATCAGCACCACCATCAGCACGACCAGCGCGACCCCTTCGGCCCAGCCGCCGCCCTCGTTCACGTAGTAGGCGACGCCGGTCTCGGCGAAGGCGAGCAGGAACGCGGCGATCAGCGTGCCGGCGATGCTGCCCAGGCCCCCGAGCACGACGATCGCGAAGCCCTTGATCAGCATGTGAAAGCCCATGAAGGGCGTGATCGTCAGCAGGAAGCTGACCATCGCGCCGGTGGCGGCACCCAGCGCGGCGCTGATCATGAACGACAGCAGGTACATGCGGTTGACGTCGATGCCCACCAGCAGCGCCGCATCCCTGCGCTGCGCCACGGCCTGGATCGCGCGACCGCGTTCGCTGTAGCGCAGCCAGAGAATCAGCCCGACCGTGAGCAGCATCGACACCGCGAACGCGACCACCCGGCCGTAGGGGATGGCGACATCGAACACCGAGCCCGCGGCGAGCGAATAGACCGTGGTGACCGAGCGTTCGTCGCCGGTGAAGGCGAGCGTGGCGAGGTTCTGGATGATCAGGCCGATGCCGAACAGCAGCAGGATCTGGTTGATGTGCGGCGCGTCGAGCGCGCGTTCGAGCGCGAGCTTGAAGATCAGCCAGCCGACCAGCGCGACGAGCAGCGCGACCAGCGGCAGGCTGAGCAGCGGGTCGATGCGCAGGCTGTGCGAGAACAGGTAGGCGCCGTACGAGCCGAGCATGATCATCTCGCCGTGGGCGAAATTGATGATGCGCGTGACGCCGAAGGCGAGCGCCAGTCCGACCGCCATCAGGCAATACAGGCCGCCCAGCAGGACGGCGTCGCGGAAGAACTCGGGCAGCAGGCTCATCAGGCAAGCTCCGTGCTTTGCACTGCGGTGTAGTCGCCAAGGGCCTCGAAGAGGCCCCTGCGTGGCCCATGGCGGCCCGGCAGTCTCATGGATGCGCGCTCGGCAGGGGCGGGCCGGCCGCCGCCGCCGGCGGGCAGCGGTGCCGGATGGTCAGTTCGAGAGCGCCCCCAGGCCGACGGCATGCCTCGTCCGCCCACCGAGGGGGACGAGGAAACTTCGGGCGGCCGGGCGTTTCCTCGAGAGCGGCTTCAGCCTGCCGTTGACGAAGGCCTTCGGAAACACGGCGACGAACTTGTCGCCGTCGCGCTGGAAGATCACCATGCTGACGAAGGACTTGCGCCGACGTGTCGACGCCGCCTCGCCGACCTCTCCTCACCCGACAACGCGCCACTGGACCAGTGTGTAGGGCGGGTCCGCCGCATCGTGCGGCTCGAACACCGCCTCGACCTCGGCGCCGATGCGCACGTCCTGCAGCGGATCCCCGAGCAGGTTGCCCACCATGCGGACATGGCCTGCCTGCGGCAGTTCCACCAGCACGATGATGTAGGGTCCGTGGCCGTTCAGTGCCGGGTGCACCGGATGGTGCGGGCGCTCCCAGCTGTAGATGCGTCCGCGCGGCGCCACCGCTTCCCAGCCGAGATCGAAGGAGTGGCATTGATGGCAGATGAGTTCCGGGCCCCATTGATGCACGCCGCAGCCACGGCAGCGCTGGATCACCAGCTTGCCGTCCCGGGTGCCGTCCCAGTACGGCTTGGTCAGGCCTTCCTCGGCGGGGGCCGGCAGGCCGGCGGGCAGGGCAGTCGTCGTCGTGCTCACAGGGTGGCCTCCGTGCCGAGGATCAGGGTGCTCACCGGCGTGACCATCGGGCCGCCGATGACGAGGGCGGTCTGCGCCCCCGGGACCTGGTTGCAGGCGGTGCCGCGCAGTTGGCGCACCGCCTCGATCACCAGTTCGAGCCCGTGCATGTAGCACTCGGCGAGATTGCCGCCGCTGGTGTTCAGTGGCATCCGGCCCGTCTGCGCGTAGAGATTGGTCGGCACCAGGAAATCGTTGGCCTCCTCGGGCTTGAACAGGCCGTGCTCGATCAGGGACATCAGCACGCCGCCGGTGAAGTTCTCGTAGGCCTGGACGACGTCCATGTCCTGCGGCCCCATCCGGGCCATCGCATAGAGGTTGCGCGCCACCGTGGTGAAGTGCGACGAGGCGTAGAGCGGCGCGTTGTGCACCGGCGCCGCGCTGCGGTGGTGGCCGCCCTGCGCGCCGCCCATCAGGTAGGCGGGCTTGTGCGCCAAGTCCTTCGCGCGGTCGGCCGGCACCAGCAGGACGGCAGCGGCGCCGTCGTTCTCCATGCAGCAGTCGAACAGCCGCAGGAAGGGTTCGACGATCCAGCGCGAGGCGTCGTATTTCGCCTCGTCGAGCGGACGCCCGCGCATCAGCGCGCGCGGATTGGTCTGCGCGTGGTGGTAGGAGGCCATCGCGATGCCGCGCAGCGCCTCGTGCCTGATGCCGTGGTCGGCCATGAAGCGGGTGATCTTCATCGCGAAGCGCTGCGCCGGCGACATCAGCCCATAGGGGGCGAGGAAGGCGTCTTCGCCCACGGCGGCCGAGGCCGCCACGCCGCGGCCGTAGCGGCGGAACTGCCCCTGCGCCAGCGAGCGGAACGCGATGACGCAATCCGCGATGCCGGAGTGCACCGCCGCCGCGGCATTGACCACCGACGCGCAGACGCCGCCGCCACCTCCGCCCCAGTGCATGTTGGAGAAGCGCAGTTCCCTGATGCCCAGCGCCGCCGCCAGCCGCGTCGCTTCGGAGCGGTCGCCGCCATACGACGCGAAGCCGTCCACGTCCCGCGGGTCCACGCCGGCGTCCTTGCAGGCCTCCAGAATCGAGATCAGCGCCAGCTTGAATTCGTCGTCCGGCGACTGGCCGTGCTTGTAGTAGGTGCCCTCGCCGATGCCGACGATCGCCGCCTTGCCCCTCAATGTCCGCTCGGTCATGCGTGCGTCCCTGTTTGTGCAGACTGGCTGCGATTCATGTCCCGCCACCCTCGAACAGGCGGCGACCGATGATCTCCTTCATCACCTCGGCCGCACCGCCCGCGATGCGGCTCACGCGCGCGTCGGTCCAGGCGCGCGCGATCGGTGTCTCCTGCATGTAGCCGCTGCCGCCGAACATCTGCAGGCAGCGGTCCAGTGCCTCGCATTGCAGGTCGGTGCAGAACAGCTTGGCCATCGCGGCTTCGACCGGATCCAGCCGGCCCTCCAGCTGCAGGGCGATGAAGCGGTCCACCATGCTGCGCGCGGCCACGGCCTTGGCCGCCACCTCGGCCAGCACGAAGCGGGTGTTCTGGAAGTCGGCCAGGCGCTTGCCGAACATGCGCCGGTCGCAGGCCTGCGATACGGTCCAGCCGATGGCGGTTTCGACCGTGGTCGCGGCGCGGATGGCCTGCACCAGGCGCTCACGCGCGAGGTTCGTCATCAGCATGGCGAAGCCCTGTCCCTCGTCGCCGAGGCGACTGGCGACCGGCACCCGCACTTCGTCGAAGAACAGTTCCGAAGTGTCCTGGGCGCGGTTGCCGATCTTGCGCAGGTTGCGCCCGCGCCGGAAGCCGGGAAGGTCGGCCTCGACCACCAGCAGGCTTATGCCATGGCCGCGGGCCTTCGGGTCGGTCTTTGCGGCAATGATCGCGATGTCGCAGTTCTGCCCGTTGGAGATGAAGGTCTTCGCGCCCGACAGCACGTAGTGGTCGCCGTCGCGAAGCGCGGTGGTGCGCATGCCTTGCAGGTCGCTGCCCGCGTCGGGCTCGGTCATCGCGATGGCCGCGATGCTGCTGCCGTCGCACATGCCGGGCAACCAGCGCCGACGCTGGGCCTCGTTGCCGAAGCGCATCAGGTAGGTCGCAACCATGTCGGAATGGATCACGAAGCCCGGCCCGGAAAGGCCGGCGCGGGCCAGCTCCTCCACGACCACCGCGTTGTGACCGAAATCGCCGCCCGGTCCGCCCCACTCGGCCGGCACGTCGCAGCACAGCAGGCCGGCGCCGCCGGCGGCGCGCCAGACCTCGCGCGGGACGATGCCGGCGTCTTCCCAGGCCAGCTGGTGCGGTGCGAGTTCCGCTTCGACGAAGCGGCGCACGGACTGCCGGAATAGGTCGTGATCCTCGCCGAAGACGGCGCGCGGCCGGTCGAGCATGACGTTTCCCATGACTCCGTTACGTGGGAAATGCTATGCGCGCGAATCATCGGGCTGCAAGCGGGTATCCCTCGTTGACAGGCCCGCCGAATCCGGACACATATAGCTCTGCGCCGCGGCATTGCACAGAGTTTGGTGAATGCGGACCGCCGGTGAGCCGAACCCCCGACGGGAGACAGCACGATGACCATCGATTACCGGCAGTTGAAGTCGCGCACATTCCCCGATGTCACGCAGACCTATGCGGTCAAGGACACCATCCTCTACGCGCTGGGTCTGGGCCTCGGACAGGACCCGCTGGATGCGCGGCAGTTGCGGCATGTCTACGAGGAGGGAATCGTTCCGCTGCCCTCGATGGCCGTGGTTCTCGCGACCCCCGGGTTCTGGCTGAAGGAGCCGCAGACCGGGGTCGACTGGCCGAAGGTCCTGCATGGCGAACAGGGGCTGACCATCCACCGGTCGCTGCCGGCGCAGGGCCGCGTCGTCGGCCGGCTGCGCATCGACGAGATCATCGACAAGGGTGCCGGCCGTGGCGCGCTGCTGTACTCGACGCGCGAACTGGCGGACGCCGAGTCCGGCGAGATCTACTGCACGATCACGAGCACCTCGTTCCTGCGCGGCGATGGCGGCTTCGGCGGGCCCAGCGGCCCGGTGCGCGAGCCGCATCCGTCATTCGACGGCACACCGGATGCCAGCTTCGACTGGAAGCTGGGCCGCCACCAGGCGCTGCTGTACCGGCTCAACGGCGACTGGAACCCGGTGCATGCCGATCCTGCGACCGCGGCCAAGGGCGGATTCAAGCAGCCGATCCTGCACGGCCTGTGCTCCTACGGCGTGGCGGCCTGGTCGGTGGCGAACCTGATGTGCGACGGGCAGGCCGAGCGGCTGCGCCGCTTCGACCTGCGCTTCACCGCGCCTGTCTATCCGGGGGAGACGCTGCGCACCGAGGTCTGGCGCCAGGGCAGCGGCGTGGCGGGCTTCCGCACGCGCGCGGTGGAGCGCGACGTCATCGTGCTCAACAACGGCCGTGCCGAGTTCGCGGCATGAGCGGTAATGCGCTCATCGTCAGCGGCGAGCGGCAGATCACCCGCGATGCGCTGACACAGCGGACGCGGCGCGCTGCGGCCGGCTTTGCGGCGCTCGGCATCGGCCCCGGAGACAGCGTCGCGCTGCTGCTGCGCAACGAATTCGCCTTCCTGGAGGCGAGCCCGGCGGCGACCCTGCTCGGCGCCTACGCCGTGCCGATCAACTGGCACTGGAAGCCGGAGGAGGTCGGCTACCTGCTGCGCGATTGCGCGGCGCGGGTCGTGGTGGTCCATGCCGACCTGCTGCCGCTGCTGGCCGAGGCACCCGCGGGCCTGACGGTGCTGGTCGTGCGCACGCCGCCGGAACTCGCTGCCGCCTACGGCATTCGCCCCGCCGAGCAGGAGCAGGAGGTCGCGGGAGCGCAGGACTGGGACGCCTGGCTCGCGCGTCACGAGGTCTGGGACGGCGCGCCGCAACCGGCGCGCGAAAGCATGATCTACACGTCCGGGACCACCGGCCGGCCGAAGGGCGTGCGGCGCCAGCCGCCGACTCCGGAGGAGGGCGCTGCCGTCGCGCGCAACCGGGCGCGGATCTACGGCCTGCGCCCGGGCATGCGGTCGCTGCTGCCCGGGCCGCTGTACCACAGTGCGCCGAACGGCTTCGGCCTGCGCTCGGCGCAGCTGGCGGATGTGCTGGTGCTGATGCCGCGTTTCGATCCGGAGGAATTCCTGGCGCTGGTCGAGCGGCACCGCATCGACACCACCTTCATCGTGCCGACGATGATGGTGCGCCTGCTGCACCTGCCCGAAGCCGTGCGGCAGCGCTACGACCTGTCGTCCCTGCGCCAGGCGACCCACGCTGCGGCACCCTGCCCGCCGGAGGTCAAGCGCGCGATGATCGCCTGGTGGGGGCCGGTGCTGCACGAGTTCTACGGCGCCACCGACCTCGGCGCACCCACCGCCTGCGACAGCCACGAATGGCTGCGCAAGCCCGGCACCGTCGGGCCCCCGGTGGATGGCGCGATCGTCAAGATCATCGGCGACGACGGGCAGGAATGCGCGACCGGGGTTCCGGGCGAGATCTATGCGGGCTGCACCATGCCCGACTTCACTTACCACAACCGTGACGACGAGCGCCGGCTGGTGGAGCGGGCTGGTCTGATCAGCGTCGGCGACGTCGGCTACCTCGATGCGCAGGGTTGGCTGTTCCTGTGCGACCGCAAGCGCGACATGGTGATCTCCGGCGGGGTCAACATCTACCCCGCCGAGATCGAGGCGGTGCTGATCGGCGTTCCGGGCGTGCTGGACTGTGCCGTCTTCGGCATCCCGGACGCCGAGTATGGCGAGGCGCTGTGCGCCGCCGTGTGCGTTGTCCCCGGCACGACGGAAGCAGCCATCCGCACCGCGCTGAAGGCGCAGCTCGCCAACTACAAGGTGCCGCGCCTGATCGAATTTCACGACCAGTTGCCGCGCGACGATTCCGGCAAGTTGCTCAAGCGTCAGCTGCGCGAACCCCATTGGCGGGGTGCGGGCCGAGCCATCTGATCGTTTGATCGTCCGATCGCCCGCTGCGGGCGCCCATTCCCGGCTGCCGGCCGGCGCCATACACCCCCACGCCGAAGGAAGACACGATGACTCTGACACGCAGGAAGCTGATTCTCGCCTCGACCGCATTTGGACCCGCGTTGTGGCATGGGCCTGACGCGGCCGCCCAGGACGCCTATCCGAGCAAGCCGATCCGCCTGATCGCACCGTTCGCCGCGGGCGGGACGACCGACCTGCTGGCCCGCATGATTGGTGCGGAGCTGGCCAAGCAGCTCGGCCAACCCGTGGTGATCGAGAACATCTCCGGCGCCTCCGGCACGATCGCCACGGCGCGCCTGGCCAGGATGCCGGCCGACGGCTACTCGCTCGGGATCATTTCCGGCAGCACCCTGGTCACCGGTCCGCTGACCTACAAGGATGTGGGCTACGACCCGCTGCGCAGCCTGACACTCATCGCGCGCCTGGCCGAGGTCACCCTCCTGCTCGTGGTGCGCGCCGACAGTCCCTACCGCTCGCTCGAGGATCTGCTCGCGGCGGCACGCGCCCAGCGCCAGCCGTTCATCTACGGCACCTACGGCGTGGCGAGTTCCGGCCATCTGGCCGGCGAACTGCTGGCCAAGCGGGCGCAGGTGGCGCTGCTGCCGGTGCAGTACCGCGGTGGCGGACCGCTGATGGCCGCGGTGCTCGGCGGCGAGGTGGCGGCGGTCTTCATTCCGATCGACACGCCGATGCCGCACCTGCGTTCCGGCGCCGCGCGCGCGCTGGCCACGACGGGCCGCACCCGGCATCGCCTGCTCCCGGACGTGCCATCGATCGCCGAAGTCGTCCCGGGTTTCGACAGCTTTGCCGTCTGGGCGGGCATCGCCGCGCCGGCGGGCCTGCCGGCGGCGCTGCAGCAGCGCCTTGCCGCGGAAGCCAGGAAGGCGCTGGCCGTGCCCGAGGTCAGCGAGCGCCTCGGCGCGCTCGCCATGGACATCAGCTTCGGCGGACCCGAGGAGATGGCGCGTGTGGTGGCCAGCGACATCGCTCTGTGGGGGCCGCTGATCAAGGCCTCCGGCATACGCGCCGAGTGAGAGCGCCCCCAGGCCGACGACCTACGTCGTCCGGCCCCCGAGGTCCGGAACGGGCCCCTTTGTGGCCCATGGGGATGAGAAAACTTCGGGCGGCCGGGTGTTTGCTGGTGAGGGGAGGGCGGCGACGCATCGTGCGTCGCCGCGCTCGGATCACGCACGCGAACGCTCGAGATCCGGTGCGGCGGCTGGCGCGGCGATGACCACGTCGCCGTCGAGGGCCGCCCCGGAGGGCACTCAGTTCTGCAGGGGTTTCAGCTTGCCGTTGACGAAGGCCTTCGGAAACACGGTGACGAACTTGTCGCCGTCGCGCTGGAAGATCACCATGTCGGCAAAGGCCTGGTTGACGGCGCCGCCCTTGGTCGGGACGAAGCGGCTCTCGCCCAGCATCGTCACGAGGCCCAGGTCCTTCAGTTCCTTCGCGACCTTGTCCTTGTCGGGGCCCCCGGCGCGCTCGATCGCCAGCAGCAGCATGGCGGTCGAGGTGTAGACCGTCACGTCGAGGAACTCGGGCTCGCGGTTGTACTTCTTGCGGAACGTGGCTTCCCAGTTCTTCATCGCCGGGAACAGCTTCGGGTACCTGGCATCGGCCGGTGCCTCCATGCCCGGCAGGTAGGTGGTGGCGCCGATCCAGCCGTTCGCCGCCTCGCCCACGGCCTCGGCCCAGAGCTGCAGTTGCGGGTAGGCGGTGCCGACCAGGTAGGGAATGCCGAGCTTGCCGACATGCACCTGCTTGGCCAGCACGATGCCGTCGGTGGTCTGGACGATGCCGACCAGCACGTCGGGCTTGGCGATGCGGATCTTCTGCAGCACCGGGCTCATGTCGGTGCTGTTCTCGCGCACCACTTCGCTGGCGACGATCTGGAAGCCGGCCTGGGTGTAGAGATCCTTCGCCACATCGATCTGCGAGCGGCCGTAGCTGCCGTCGGTGTAGAGGAAGGCGACCTTCCTGCCCTTGCCGATCGCGGCGGCGAGGGCCTTGGCGGCGCCCTCGTGGTAGTGGTAGGCCCAGGGGTAGGTGTGGAAGACCATGGGCTCGTTGGCGATGGCTTCCTCGAAGGCCGGCGCCGACGAGCCGGGCACGATCCACAACGGCTTCTTCTGGCGCCATGCCGGCACGGCGGCAGCCACCAGGCCGGAGGTGATCGGGCCGACGACGAAGTCGACCTTCTCCTTTTCGAGCAGATCGGTCATCGCCGAGACGGTGCCCTGGTTGGTGCTCTGGATGTCGCGCGTCAGGATCTCGATCTTCTGGCCGGCGACCGTCCCGCCGAAGGCCTCGACCGCCATCTCGACGCCGCGCTGTCCCTGCGCGCCGTAGGCGACGAACTTGCCGCTCACCTCGAGCGGCACGCCGATGCGGACCACCTTCGGCGCCTGGGCCAGGGCGGCGCCGAAGGCCAACGTCGTCAACGCTCCAACCACCACACGTCGAAATTTCTGCATGTCTCGCTCCTGAAGCTTGTATCGCCAGCACCCTGCGGGATATTCGATGACTGTGCGCACAGAAAGCCGGCTTGTTGCGATCGTTCCGCTTGCCGGCACGGCTTCCGAGCCCCGTCCCGCAGCGACATGAAACGTACTGGACGCCCCGGACTCTGTCCATTAGAATTTTCGAGCGGTTCCACCAGATGGAACCGTGTGCTGCTTGGCAGCACGGCCGGCCGGCCCAGACCTATCAGGAGACGCCGTGGACTACCAGGACATCGTTTACGCCGCCGCAGGCGGCATCGCGACGATCACGATCAACCGCCCCGAGGTCCGCAACTCGGTGCGCCCGAAAACCTACGAGGAACTGACGCACGCGATGCACCAGGCCGCGGGAGACCCCGAGATCGGCGTGGTCGTGATGACCGGCGCCGGCGACAAGGCCTTCTGCTCCGGCGGCGACGTGCGCGACCAGCAGAAGCGCGTGCCCGATGTCGGCCGCGTGCACATGCGCAGGCTGTTCGCGCTGTCGTCGGCGATGCGCATGATGGACAAGCCCATCATCGCGAAGGTGCGCGGCTTCTGCGTCGGCGGCGGCAACGAGATCAACCTGTTCTGCGACCTGAGCATCGCCAGCGAGGACGCCAAGTTCGGCCAGGTCGGCCCGCGCGTGGGCAGCGTGCCGATCTGGGGCGCCTGCCAGCTGCTGGCGCGCTACGTCGGCGAGCGCAAGGCGCGCGAGATGCTCTACACCTGCCGGCTCTACCCGGCCGCGGAGGCGCTGGCGATGGGCCTGATCAACCAGGTCGTCAAGGCCGAGGATCTGGACGCCACGGTCGACGGCATCTGCCAGGAGATCCTCGACAAGAGCCCGCAGAGCATCCGCATCGCCAAGGTCGCGCTCAACGCGGGCTCGGACCAGGAGTTCTACAGCTCCTTCTTTCCGACGGCCGAACTGCTGGCCTCGATCTACGGCAACGCCGAGAACATGGAGGGCGTTCGCGCCTTCCTGGAAAAGCGCCCGCCGGACTACCGCCAGTACCGCGCGAAGCGCACCGACTGAGGAGACTGCGATGGACTACGGATTGCGCGACCGGGTGGTGCTGATCACCGGCGGCGCCCGCGGCATCGGCTTCGCGGCGGCGCAGATGTTCGCTGCCGAGGGTGCGCGGCTGGCCCTGGTCGATATCGACCGGGCGGCGGCCGAGGCATCTGCCGCGCGGCTGGTGCAGGGCGGCGTCCAGGCGATCGGGCTCGGTGTCGACATCAGGTCCGGCGAACAATGCGCGGCGATGCTGCAGCGCGCCGAAGACGCGCTCGGCCCGCTCGGCGTGCTGGTCAACAGCGCCGCCGTGCTCGACGACAAGACCTTTCTCGAATCCTCGCCGGCCGACTGGAAGCGCATGATCGACGTCTGCCTGTTCGGCGCGATGAACGTGCTGCACACCGCCTTGCCCGGCATGGTCGAGCGCCGCTTCGGCCGGGTCGTGTGCATGGCGTCCGATTCGTTCCGCCTCGGCCAGGCGCGGCTCTCGTACTACGCCGCCGCGAAGGCCGGCGTGGTGGCACTGGTGAAGTCGGTGGCGCAGGAGGTCGGCGGCGCCGGCGTCACGCTCAACATCGTCTCGCCCGGGGCCACCAACACCGAACTGCGCCAGGCCCGCGAGGCCGGCATGCGGGCCAGCATGGGCGAAGAAAAATATGCCCGCCGCGTCAAGTCGGTGCTCAAGATGTACCCGACCGGTCGCATCGGCGAGCCGGCCGACGCCGCCGGCGCCATCCTCTACCTGAGCAGCGCGTCCGCGGGCTGGATCACGGGGCAGGTGCTGAGCGTCAACGGCGGCTTCACGATGGCTTGAGGAGACGATCTTGGAATTTGCCCTGTCGCAAGAACAGAAGATGATGCAGGAGGCCGCGCGCGCGGTCTACACGCGCGAGATCGCGCCGGTGCTGGCAGCGCACGACGCCAACGCATCGCTGCCCAAGACGGCGATGCTGAAGATTTTCGCGGCGCTCGCGAAGCTGGGCATCACCGCGCCGCGGCTGCCCGAGAGCGACGGCGGCGGCGGCCTGAGCATGCTGTCCTACGGACTGATGTTCGAGCAGTTGCCGCCGGTGGTGTCGATCGCGCTGATGTCGCACGAATGCACGATCGCGCGCATCTGGGCCGAGACCACGTCCGAGAACCGCAACCGCTTCCTGCCCGACCTGCTGGCCGGGCGCAAGATCTGCTGCACCGGCACCACCGAGCCCGACGTCGGCTCCGACCCGCGCAGCGTGAAGACGCGCGTCGTGCGCGACGGCGACGAGCTCGTCATCACCGGCCGCAAGATGTGGATCACCAACGTCAGCATCTGCGACGTGATGAACGTGTCCTGCGACGAAGGCACGAACGAGCGCGGTCTGGCGACGCTGCGGCGTGTGGTCGTCGAGCGCGACAAGACGCCGTTCGAGACGCGCGAGATCCCGACCCTGGGCCTGCGCCAGGGCCATCTCGGCGAGGCGGTGTTCGATGCGGCGCGCGTGCCGGTCGCCAACGCGCTCGGCAATTCGGGCGACGCGGCGCGCATGCTGACGCTGACCTGGAACGGCAACCGCCCGCTGGTCGGCCTCGCGGCCGTGCATCTGGCACAGCGCGCACTCGACATCGCGCGCGAGTATGCCGGCCTGAGGGTGCAGTTCGGCACCGCGATCGGCGGCCACCAGCTGATCCAGAAGAACCTGGCCGACATCGAGACCGCCGTCATCAGCAGCCGCCTGCTGTGCTACTACGCGCTCGACGCGATCGACCGCGGCCAGCGTGCCAACGGCAGCTCGGCGATGGCCAAGCGCTACGCCACCAGCGCCTGCGAACAGGCGATCTCGCTGGCCATGCACACGCACGGCGCGATGGGCATCAGCGAGGAGCTCGGCCTCGAAGGGCTGTACCGCGACGTGCGCATGCTGCCCATCCCCGACGGCACGAACGAGATCCTGACGCTGATCCAGGGCCGCGAGCTCACCGGCATCGACGCGTTCCGGGCCTGAGGCTGAGAGGTCCGTCGGATGCACTTACCCCGATGGCCTCATGAGGAAACGCCCGGCCGCCCGAAGTTTCCTCATCCCGATGGGCCACAAAGGGGCCCGTTCCGGACCTCGGGGGCGGACGACGTAGGTCGTCGGCCTGGGGGCGCTCTCAGCCTTGGCGTGCCGCGATGAGCCGAGCCCCCGCGCTGCAAGGCCTGGTGGTCGCCGAGCGCGGTGGCCGGTTGGCCGCCGCCGTCGCCGCAGGCCTGCTGGGGCAGCTCGGCGCCACCGTGCTGCGCCTGGAGGACTGCGCTGGTCGCCCGGCCTCGGATCCGCCGGACTGGCATCGGCACCCGCTCGCGCTGGCCGGCAAGCAGAACTTGCACGCCGGCAATGCCGCAGAGACCGACGAGGCCTGGCAGGCGCTGTCGGCGCGCGCCCATGTCGCGTTCGTGTCGGCGTGTTCGGGTGACGCGCCGCCGGCATCGGCCGCGGCGTTGACGGTGTCGCTCAGCGCCTTCGGCGCCGATGCGGCCGACGCGAGCGCGCCCGAGCTGGCGGTGCAGGCGGCCTCGGGCGCGATGGCCACCACCGGTCCGCCCGGCGGCGCGCCCTGCGTGACGCGCGCGCCGCTGCTCGAGCTGCTGAGCGGCCTGAACGCCGCGACCTCGGTGCTGGCCGCGCTGCGCCTGGGCCCGCGCGACACCGTGCTCGATCTCGCGTTGTTCGACAGCGCGCTGGCGCTGGCCGGCACCTTCCACGCGCAGGCACTGGCCGACCCTGCACGCGTGTTCCGCAACGGCAGTCGCCACACGCTGTGCGCGCCGTGGAACGTCTATCGCACGCGCGACGGCTGGATCAGCCTGTGCGTCGCCTCCGACGAGCAATGGCAGCGCACCGCGGCGCTGCTCGGGCAGCCGGGGCTGGCCGACGACCCTGCGCTGGCGACGTCGCCGCGGCGCGTCGAGGCCATGGCCCGGGTCGACGCGGCGGTCACGGCCTGGACCGGGCTGCTCAGCGTCGACGAAGCCGTGCAGCAACTGGGCGCGGCCGGGCTGCCCGTGTCGGCCGTGCGCATGCCCGGCCCGGCGGCGGCCAGCGGCGTGCTGACCGTGCTCGACGAGGCCGGGGCGGCGTGCCAGCTGCCGCTGCCGCCGTTGTGGCTGTCGCAGACGCCGTTGCAGCCGCCGGCCGACATCGGCCCGGCGGCGCCGTGGCAGAGCGGCGGAGAAGGGGAGACCATCGTGCCCTGGCCGGCTGCTGCCGCTGCCGCGGGCGCGCCGATGAGCGGTCTGCGCGTGATCGAGATCGGCGCCTACACCGCCGGGCCGCTGGCCGCGCGCTACCTGGCGGACATGGGGGCCGAGGTGATCAAGGTCGAACCGCCCGGCGGCGAGGAGTCGCGCCAGTGGCAGCCGCGGGTCGTCCATGCCAGTGCCTATTTCGCCAATTACAACTGCGGCAAGCGCAGCGTCGAGATCGACCTGGGCAGCAGCGACGGGCCGGCGCGCCTGCGCGCGCTGATCGCCGGCGCCGACGTCGTGATCCAGACCATGAAGCCGGGTGCGCTGCAGCGGCGCGGCGTGGACATCGAGGCCCTGGCGCGCGAGCACCCGCGCCTGATCGCCTGCAACATCTCCGGCTATGGCCGCCACGGGCCGCCGGCCCCGGCGCTCGACACTGTGGTGCAGGCGTCCGGCGGCCTGATGGGCCTGGTCGACGGCCCGACCGACGATGGTCCGCTGAAGACCGGCTATTCCTACGCCGACCTCGGCGCGGCCCATGCCGCGGCCTTCGGCATCGTCGCCGCGATCGTCGAGCGCGACCGCAGCGGTCTCGGCCAGTGGATCGACGTCGCGATGCAGGACGCGCTGGTCTGGCTCACCCAGCTCGGCTGGCCCGGCGCCGGCTTCCCGCCCTACCAGGTGCGCGGTGCGGCCGGTGCGTGGACCCTGAGCGTGGCCGGTGCGCCGCCCGTGCCGGTGGCGGATGTCGCCGCCGCGGTGCAGGGCGCCGTGGCGCAGCGTCGCCGGCTGCTGCGCCATGTGCCGGCCGACGACGACGGCCGCGGCTGGAAGGTGCTGGCCGCGCCCTTGCGCTGGGCCGCCGATGAACCCGCCGTGGGCGGCGGCGTGGCGCTGCCCGGCGCCGACAACCCGGCGTGCGCGGCAGCGACCGCGGGCCTCGTCGGCAGCGGCGCCTGATTCGATGGCACGCGCACTGCTCCGGGCCTTGGCCATCCTCGAGTGCTTCTCGCTCGAAAAGCCGGCCCTGGCCTTGCAGGACATCTACCGCGCCGTGGGGCTGCCGAAGTCCACCGCGTTCCGGCTCGTGGTCACGCTGCAGGAAGCCGGCTATCTGCTGCAGCGGGCCGACCAGCGCTACACGCTGTCGTACAAGCTGCTGCTGCTGGGCAGCATCGTGCGCGAAACCCAGGACATGCGGGAGATCACCCGCCCGCTGATCGAGGAGCTCGCGCGCAGCACCGGCGAGACGGTGACCATCAGCACGCTCAGCGGCCACGAGCGCATCGTGATCGACGTGGCGCAGAGCAAGTCCGAGCTGCGCAGCATCGTGCTGCCCGGCGACCGCCTGCCGCTGCTGTACGGTGCCACCGGCAAGATGTTTTTGGCGCAGTTCGACGACAAGACCGTCGAGCAGATCCGCGTCGCGCAGCAGGTGACCAAGCGGCGTGTCGGCCGCAAGGCCCTGCTCGACATCCTGGGCACGGTCCGCGAACAAGGCTATGTCGTGACCCGCGACGACCGCGTGATGGGCGTGATGGCGGTCTCGGCGCCGATCCACGATGCCGGCGGCGTCGTGCGCCACTGCCTCACGGTCACGGGCCCGACCAGCCGCATCAGCGGGCGCGAGCAGGCGCTGATCGATGCGGTGCTGAGGGCCTGCCGACGCATCTCCACGCTGCTGGGGCATTCCCCGGCTGCCAGCGCTGCGACGCCGCGAGCCGGCCGGTCCGCACCATGAACGACCAGGCCCTGTCCGGGGTGCGCGTCGTCGACCTGACGACGAACTTCGGCTACGCCTCCAAGCTGTATGCCGACCTGGGCGCCACCGTGATCCTGGTCGAGCCGCCCGGCGGCAGCCCGGCGCGGCAGCGTCCGCCGCTGGCCGACGGCGCGAGCCTGTGGTTTGCCTACCGCAACGGCGGCAAGCGCAGCATCGTGCTCGATCCCGAGCTTGCCAGCGACCGGGCGTGCCTGCAGCGCCTGGTGGCCAGCGCCGACATCGTCTTCGACGACCGTCCGCAGTCCTGGTGGCGCGAGCACGGGCTGGGCTGGGACACGGTGCATGCCGTGGCACCCGAGCTGGTCTGGTGCTCGATCACGCCGTTCGGCCAGACCGGGCCGCTGGCCGGCGCCGAGGGCTGCGACCTGATCGCGATGGCCAGCGGCGGCATGGCCTGGCTGACCGGTTATGAAGACACGGGTCCGCTGGTCGGCGACTGCGGTCTGGCCACGACCTCGGCCGCGCAGTATGCCGCCGTGACCGCCCTGATCGCCTGGATCGGCCGCGCCAATGCCGGCGGCGGTCAGTGGGTCGACGTGTCGATGCAGGAAGTGGTGGCGCTGGGCACCGAGACCGCGCCGCAGTTCGCGGCGATGAAGGGCGTGACGCGGCGGCGTCGCGGCGAGCGGGTGCGCCAGGCCGGCATCGGGGTCTATCCCTGCGCCGACGGCCATGTGTTCCTCTACGCCGCCGATTCCGGCGTCGGCCGTGGCTGGAAGCTGCTGGTGCAGTGGATCGCCGAAGCCGGCGTGGCGGGCGCCGAGGAACTGCGGGACCCGCGCTGGATGGACAGCCGCTACCTCACGCAGGACGAACCCTGCGCGCGCTTTGCCGAGTTGTGGGCCGAGTTCGCGAAGAGCCGCCACAAGCAGGCGTTGTTCGAGGAGGGGCAGGCCCGGCGCATCGCGATCTCGCCGCTCAACAGCGCGGCCGACGTGGTCGTCGATCCGCACCTGCGCAGTCGGGGATTCTTCGATGCCCGCGGCTGGCCGGGCGCACCCTATCGGCTGTCCGAAACACCTTGGCAGACGCCCGCTGGGAGTCCGGAGCCGAACGCCGACGCGGCCTGGGTGCGCAGCGAGATCGAGCGCCCGCGCAACCGGCCCGCCGGGCTGGCGCACGCCGCGGGCGAGGGTGCTGGCTTGCCCCTGGCCGGCTTGCGCGTCGTCGACCTCACGTGGGTGGGCGCCGGGCCCTTCACGACCAAGCTGCTCGCCGACTTCGGCGCCGAGGTCTGGAAGATCGAGTCCACCGAGCGGCCCGATCAGTTGCGCCGCGCCGAGCCGCTGGCCGCCGCGGGCGGACTGGACGCGAGCGGCTATTTCGCCAACCGCAACACCAACAAGAAGAGCGTCACGCTGAACCTGAAGCGGCCGCGGGACCTGGCCTGCGTCAAGCGCATGCTTCGGAGTGCCGACCTGCTGGCCAATTCGTTCACGCCCGGCGCGATGGATCGCCTCGGCCTGTCCTGGAAGGAGGTGACCGCGATCAATCCGCGGCTGCTCTACCTGGGCATGCCGCTGGCCGGCGACGCCGGGCCGTACCGCGACTACCTGGGCTACGGGATCAACATCGCGACCCTGGTCGGGCAGTTCGCCCGCCACGGCCTGCCAGGGCGGCTGCCCGTGGGCACCGGCACGAATTTTCCGGACCACCTGCCCAACCCGCTGCATGCCTGCTTCGCGGTGCTGGCCTCGCTGGCATGGCGGCAGCGCTCGGGGCGCGGACAGCAGATCACCGTGGCGCAGGTCGATTCGACGCTGGCCGCCTGCCCGGACGCGGTGCTCGAATTCTCGGCCACCGGGCGGGAGTCGCCGCCACCGGCCTGCGTGGAGCCGTGGCGCGCGCCGCACGGCATCTTCCGCTGTGCCGGCGACGACCGCTGGTGCGCACTCTCGGTGGCGGACGACGCGGCGTTCCTGCGGCTGGCCGCGCTGCTGGGCCGTCCCGACCTGCCGGCCGCGGCCCGCTTCGAGCGGCGCGCCGAAGTCCGCGCGCTGGTCGGCGACTGGATCGGTGCCCGCAGCGCCGAGCAGGCCGTCGACGCACTGCGCGCCATCGGGGTCGCGGCGGCCGTGGTCGCGACACCCGACGACCTGCTGCATCACGATCCGCAGCTCGCGTCGCGCGGCTTCTGGCAGACGCTTGCGCACCCGGTCATGGGGCAGGGCCTGTACCACGGCGTGGCGGCCGCGTTCTCGCACACATCCACCCGCTACCGCAGCGGCGCCCCGCTGCTGGGCCAGCACAACGCCGAACTGCAGCGCCGGATGGCTTCGGCGCCGGCCGACAAGGACCAGGAATGAACTTCGAGTTGCCCGAGCACGTGCGCCAGGTGGCCGACACGGTGCGGCGCTTCGTGCGCAGCGAACTGCTGCCGCTGGAGAAGACCGTGATCCGGCGCGAGGCCGAGCGCGGCCTGGCCGACACGCCGATCGTGCCGCCGGAGATCGGCGCCGAACTCGACCGGAAGGCCCGCGCGCTGGGGCTGTGGGGCATCGACGTGCCGGCCGAGTACGGCGGGCAGGATCTCGGCGCGCTGGTCAAGTGCGTGGTCACCGAGGAGCTGAAGTATTCGATCGTTCCGTTCGTGCTGCGGCCCGACAGTCCGAACCTCTACTACCTGAAGCAATGCGCCCGCGGCCCGCAGATCGAGCGCTACCTGCTGCCGTATGCGGCGGGCGAGAAGAAGTCCTGCCTCGCGCTGACCGAAGCCGGCGCCGGCTCGGACGCCGGCGCGATCACGATGCGCGCGGTGCGGCGCGGCGACCAGTGGGTGCTCAACGGCAGCAAGGTGTTCATCTCGAACGCCAGGTCGTCGGACTTCATCATCACGATGGCGGTGGCCGAAACCGAAGCCGGCGAACGGCTGGGCATCAGCGCCTTCCTGGTCGACCGCGACACGCCGGGCCTGACGATTCCCGGCTCGTACCCGACGATCGGCGACTATCACCCCTACGAGGTGCACTACGACAATGTCACTGTCGGCAACGACCAGGTGCTCGGCGAACTGGGCAAGGCGATGGGCCCGTTGCAACGGCGCCTCGGCATCCGGCGCGCCGAGATCGGCGCCCGTTGCGTCGGCCTCGCGCAGCGCTGCCTGGACATGATGATCGAGCAGGCCCGGCTGCGCCGCACCTTCGGCGCGCCGCTGGCCGACCGCCAGGCGGTGCAATGGTGGATCGCCGATACCTGGCAGGAGATCGAAGCCGTGCGCACGCTGACCTACCGCCTGGCCACCCGCGTCGACCGCGGCGACGACATCAAGCGCGAGGCCTCGATGGTCAAGATCATGGGCACCGAGATGATCGCGCGCGTGGTCGACCGCGCGATCCAGCTCTTCGGCGGCATGGGCGTGAGCAAGGAGTTGCCGCTCGAATACATGTACCGCATGGTGCGGGTCTACCGCATCGTCGAGGGCCCGAGCGAGATCCATCGCTCGATCATCGCGCGCGATCTGCTCGGCCGAAGCGGCGGCGGGCGGTAGGGCCGCCACGGGCGCATCGGCGCGCGCCGGTCAGGCCTTCAGGAGATGCTCCAGCTCCGCCACCGTCTCGGGGTTGACCAGCGAGGACAGATCCCCCGGGCTTTCGCCCTTGTACACCGCCCGCACGACGCGCCGCATGATCTTCATGTTGCGCGTCTTCGGCAGGTCGCTGACCAGCAGCACCTGGCGCGGCCGGTACGACGTGCCCATGCCCTGCACCACCGCCGCGGACAGTTCCTTCTCCAGCGCCGCATCGGCGGCCACGCCCGGCATCGGCACGCAGACGCAGACGATGGCCGATCCCTTGATCTCGTCGGGCACGCCGATCACGGCCGCCTCGGACACCTTGCCGGTGCCCGTGAGCAGGGTCTCGATCTCCGACGGTCCGGTGCGCTTGCCCGACACCTTGATCGTGTCGTCGCTGCGGCCGAGGATGTAGATCAGTCCTTCCTCGTCGCGCATCGCGAAGTCGCCGTGCACCCAGATGCCGGGCAGGGTGCGCCAGTAGCTGTCCAGGTAGCGCTCGTCGTCGCGCCACAGGCTCTTCGTGAAGCCGATGTTCGGGTTGCGCAGCACCAGCTCGCCGACCTGGCCGGGGGGCACCGGATTGCCGGCGTCGTCGACGATGTCCGCTCCCACGCCCAGCCCGCCCATGCCGAAGGAGCCGGGCCGCAACGGGTGGTGCACGGTGCCGGTGAAGTTGCAGCCGCCGACCTCGGTGCCGCCGACGATGTTCAGGAACGGCAGCTTCTTCTTGCCCACATGCTCGAAGAACCAGCGCCAGGGCGCTTCGGTCCAGGCTTCGCCGCCGGATACCGTGACGCGCAGCGCCGACAGGTCGAAGCTCTCGACTTCGGCATCGCCGTAGCGCATCAGCCCGCGGATCAGCGTCGGCGCGACGCCGAGGTAGGTGACCTTGTGGTCCTGCAGCAGGCGCCAGAAGCGCCCGGTGTCGGGGAAGTCGGGCGTGCCTTCGGCCACCAGCAGGCTGCCACCGAAGTAGCTGGGGATGCAGGCGCACATGCCGCCGACCATCCAGCCCATGTCGCTCATGAAGAAGAAGCGGTCGCTGGACTTGAAGTCGGCGCAGATGTGCATGTCGCGCATCACCATCGAACCGAGGAAGCTGACATGCGTCCAGACCGCACCCTTGGGCTTGCCGGTCGTGCCCGAGGTGTAGAGCAGCACCGCGGCGTCGTCGGCGGCCATCTCGGCGGTGGCGAGTTCGGCCGGCTGGCGCGCCACGGCGGCGGCCCAGTCGTGGTCGCGCCCTGGGGTCATCGGGCAGGGCAGGGCGTCGCCGAGGTGGCGCAGCACCAGCACATGCTCGACGCTGGGCACCGACTGCAGCGCTTCGTCGAGCACGGATTTCATTGCGCCCGGCGTGCCGCGGCGCCAGGTGCCGTCGACCGTGAGCACGACCTTGGCCTCGCCGTCGTTCAGGCGCGACATCAGCGGCTGCGGGCCGAAGCCGGAGAACAGCGGCATCACGATGGCGCCGATCTTCATCACCGCGAAGAACGAGATGAAGGTCTCCGGCAGATTCGGCATGTACAGCCCGACGCGGTCGCCCCGGCCCACGCCGAGGGCTGCCAGCGCGCCGGCAAGACGGCACACCTCGGCGTCGAACTCGCGGTAGCTCAGGCTGCGCTGGGCGCGGCGGTCTTCGCCTTCCCAGACCAGGAACGGCTGCTCCCAGGTGGGCGTGCCGCGATGGCGGTCGATGCAGTTGAGGACCATGTTGGTCGTGCCGCCCACGCACCAGCGCGCCCACTCGATGCCGCGCGAGGTGTCGAGCATCTGCGTGTACGGCTTGAAGAAGCGGAAGTCGCAGAACTCGAACACCTGCTCCATCAGCCAGGCCGGGTCAGCGTCGGCGCGCTTTTGCAGCGCGGGCAGATCGGGCTCGCCTGTCTTGCGGATGAAGGCGGTGAGGTTCGACGCCGCGACGACGTCGGGCGAAGGGGTCCAATCAAACGGACGTTTGGTAGAATTCATCCCTCAAGCCTAGCCGAAGGACGCGACGCAGTCCAGTGCTTCGGGGTTCCGAATTTCACGGCACGCGGGCAGTAACCCCAGCAGGAGAAATCGAGCATGCATGTCGACGAAGCCATCCGCAGCCGCAAGTCGGTCCGGCGTTTTCTTCCGACGCCGGTTCCTGCGGCGGTGGTGAGCCACATCCTGAGCGTTGCGGCGCGCGCACCCAGCGGCAACAACGTGCAGCCCTGGCGCGTGTACGTGGTGGCCGGCGAGAGCCGCAACAAGCTCTGCGATGCGATCGTCGAAGCCGCCACCACGGACCCCGATCGGCATCAGCCCGAATACGCGTACTACCCGACGAGCTGGTTCGAGCCCTACCTCGAGCGGCGTCGGCGCTGCGGCTTCGGGCTGTACGCGACGCTGGGCATTGCGCGCGACGACACCGCCGCGCGCGAGCGCCAGATGCTGCGCAACTACACCTTCTTCGACGCGCCGGTGGGCGTGCTGGTGACGCTGGACCGGCGCCTGAACACCGGCAGCTTCATGGACGTGGGCATGTTCATCCAGAACGTGATGGTGGCGGCCCGCGCCCAGGGGCTGCACACCTGTGCGCAGGCTGCCTTCGCCTGGTTCCACAAGGTGGCGCGCGAGCACCTGCCGATGAACGACAACGAGATCCTGCTGTGCGGCATCGCGCTCGGGCACGAGGACCTGCAGGCGCCGGAGAACGCGTTCATCACCGAGCGTGCCGACCTGGACGAATTCGTCAGCTTCCACGGTTTCGGCGCAGCGGCGTGATAGTGCTCGGCGCTCGCATCACCTGAATCGACGGTTCGCGTGACGATGGCGCGAAAGACGCTGCTCATCGTGTACCACACGATGACCGGCGGCACGCTGCAGATGGCGCAGGCTGCGGCGGGCGGGGCGGGCAACGAGGCCGCAGTCGAAGTCCGGCTTCTGCATGCGCGCCACGCCGGGCCTGACGACGTGCTGGCGGCCGACGGCCTGATCTTCGCGACGCCCGAGAACCTGGCCGCGATGTCGGGCATGCTGAAGGACTTCTTCGACCGCAGCTACTACGGCGTGCTCGACCGCATCAACGGTCGCCCGTATGCCAGCCTGATCTGCGCCGGCAGCGACGGCAGCAACGCCGCCCGGCAGATCGAACGCATCGCCACCGGCTGGCGGCTGCGGCCCATCGCCCAGGCCCTGATCGTCTGCACCCATGCGCAGACGCCCGACGACATCCTGCGCGCCAAGCGGATCGACGCCGCGGCACTGGCGCGCTGCGCGGAACTGGGTGCGGCGTTCGCGGCGGGGCTGTCCCTGGGCGTCTACTGACCGCGCCGCGGGGTGCCGGCCCATGGCCTGTCCCGCCGTGGCGGCGCAAGCCCTGCGGATTCAGGGGCGGGTCGGTGGTCGCCTGCGTCTGCCCGGGTGGATCGGCGCAGTGGAATTGTTCACGGGTCCCGGCCAATCCCGACTGAAGGCGCCGACACAAGCGCCGATAACCCCGTTGCAAGCGAAGGGCGCAGGTGCGCCACGCCGCTGCCAAGGTCCCCCAATCCAAACGGAGATACCCATGATTCGATTGAACCGACGCCATGTGATGCTGGCTGCAGCCATGCTGGCAGTTTCCTTTACCGTGAACGCCGCCGACCGCGCCACCAAGGACGAAGCCAAGGCCATGGCCAGGAAGGCTGCCGAGCTGTACAAGGAAAAGGGCAAGGACGCCTTTGCAGTTCTCAACAACAAGCAAGGCCCGTTCGTCGACCGCGACCTGTACGTGGCCGCGCTCGACGCCAGCGGCACCGTGGTCGCTCACGGTGCGAACGAGAAGCTCGTGGGCAAGTCGCTGGCCCAGCTGAAGGATGCCGACGGCAAGCCGTTCGTGCAGGAGATCATGAGCCATGTGACGGCGAACAAGCCCGGCTGGGTGGACTACCGCTGGGTCAACCCGGTCAGCAAGGACATCGAGGCCAAGTCGTCCTACGTCGAGGTCCAGGGCGGGTACGGCTTCATGGTCGGCGCCTACAGCAAGTAAGACGAACCGCCCGCGAGGCACCCGGTCGACGATAAAGGAGACATCGCAGTGAAGTACTTGCCGAGAATGAGTGTGGCCCAGCGACTGGCGATGGGCTTCGGGCTGATCGTGAGCCTGCTGGCGATCGTCTGCGCGGTCGGATTCGGCAACGCCTGGCGGTCCGAGCGGCTCGTCGCACAGACACTCGGTCCCGCGCAGACCCGCTTCGAGTCCGCCGCCACCTTGCTCAACCAGGTCCAGCAGCAGGACGTCGCGATCCGGAACATCGGCCTGTTCCAGGATCCGGTGGCGATGCAGCAGCAGGCCGCGGTCGTCAGGAAGCTCGACGGGCAGGTGCGTGCCACGCTCGAAAGACTCGCCGCGTCCTCGATCGACCCCCAGGATCGGGCCGACATCGAGAAGGTGCAGGCCATCGCCGCGCAGACGGCACCCCACTACGACAAGGCGATCACGCTGGCTCTGGCCTTTCAGCCGGAGGATGCCGTGAAGATTCTGACGACGCAGATCGAGGCACCGTCGGCGCAGCGCGCATCGACACTGCTGCAGTTCGCCGAGCGTCAGCGGGCTCATGCGTCGGAGGCCGCAGCCAGCATTGCCTCGTCGGGCGAATCGGCGCGGCTGCTGCTCGCGGTGAGCGGCGGCATCGGAATCGTCGCCGCGGTGCTCTGCGGCTGGCTCGTCACCCGTTCGGTGACCGTGCCGCTCGTGGCGGCCATGCGGCTCGCCGACCGCGTCGCCGCGGGCGACCTGAGCCGCGATGCAGCCGATGGCGGTCGTCGGGACGGCGGCCGTTCGGACGAGATCGGCAAGCTGCTCGAGTCGCTCGACCGGATGTCGGACCGCCTGCGCGAGAGCATCGGTGCCATCCGCACATCGTCGAGTTCGATCCTGACCGCATCCACCGAGATCGCGGCCGGCAATCAGGACTTGTCGACGCGCACCGAACAGCAGGCAGCCTCGCTCCAGCACACGGTGTCCACGCTGCAGCAGCTGTCCGCCACGGTGAGCCAGAACGCGGCGTCGTCGCGCGAGGCGGCCGGTGTGGCGGAGCAGGCCACGGCGGCAGCGGCCGACGGCGGCCAGCGTCTGCAGAAAATGGTGACGACGATGGCCGAGATCACCGCTTCATCGCGCAAGATGTCGGAAATCGTCGGCGTCATCGACGGCATCGCATTCCAGACCAACATCCTGGCGCTCAACGCCAGCGTCGAGGCGGCGCGTGCCGGCGAACTGGGGCGCGGCTTTGCCGTCGTCGCGTCGGAAGTCCGTACCCTGGCTCAGCGATCGACCGCGGCGGCCACCGAAATCAAGGCGCTGATCTCGACCAATATGCACGCGGTCAAGTCGGGCTCGCAGGTCGCCGACGACACGCAGAGTGCGATGGCCGGCATCGTGACGTCCAGCGAGCGCCTGTCTGTGCTGCTCGGGGAGATCAGCGCGTCGACGCAGCAGCAGGCCAGTGGCGTGCACGAGGCCAGCGAGGCGGCGACCAAGATCGACGAGGCCGTGCAGCGCAACGCTGCGCTGGTGGAGGAGTCGGCCGCCGCCGCCGAGAGCCTTCGCGATCAGACCCACAGCCTCAACGAGGTCGTGGCGATGTTCAGACTGGACCGGGAACTGCAGCCAGCCTGAGGAACGTTGGCCCCCAACGGGGCGGTCGTTCGACCGAAACGTCGTTCAGTCGGCGGTTCGTCCGAATCGGAAGCTCGACACCGTGACGCCGCCGAAGAACCCATCCTCGTGATACACGCATGCCGCGGGCTCGTGCTCGGCGGCGCCCACCGCCACCATCAGCGGCAGCAGATGGTCCTCTTGCGGATGGGCGATGCGGGCCGCAGGTGCGTCCTGCCACGCGATCAGCCGCTGCACGCGCTGCGGCGCGTCGGACGTGACGAGGGTCTGCTGCAGCCAGTCGTCGAACTGGCGTGAGGGCACCGCAGCCGGCGGTCCCATGCGGCGCAGGTTGTGGTAGCTCAGACCGCTGCCGACGATCAGCACGCCCTGGTCGCGCAGCGGCGCCAGCGCGCGGCCGACGGCCAGGTGTTCGGCCGGGTCGTAGCCGACGCGCAGCGACAGCTGCAGCACCGGCACGTCGGCCTGCGGGTACATCACGACCAGCGGCACGAAGGTGCCGTGGTCGAAACCGCGCCGCGCATCGAGCCGCGCCGCGAAGCCGGCGCCCTGGATCAGCTGCTGCACCTGCGCGGCCAGTGCCGGCGACCCCGGCGCCGGGTAGCGGACGCGGTAGGTGTGCTCGGGAAACCCGGAGTAGTCGTAGACCATCGGTGGTTCGGCGCCGGCCATGACCGTGAACTCGCGTTCCTCCCAGTGACCCGAGATCACGAGAACCGCCTGCGGGCGGACGCCGATCTGCCGCGGCATGTCCTGCAGCGACTGCGCCAGGTGGTCGTACATCCCCCCGGTCTGTTCCCGCATGTAGGGCCACGGCCCACCGCCGTGCGAGATGAAGTAGCTGGGCAAGCGGGCCATGTTCAAGCAAACCTCGTTTCGGACGTCGTCGATCGCGGCGGCACGCCGCCAAGCCGCGGCGTTGCTACAGCGACTTGTGGCTGCCGTCGCACAGCGGTCCGTTCTTGCTCTGCTTGCAGCCGCAGAAGTAGACGGACTTGCTGTCGTCTGCCGTGTACTTCGTCGGCACGAAGGCGCCGCCCTTGTGGCTGCCGTCGCAGAACGGCTGCGCCTTGCTCATTCCACAGGCGCACCAGTAGTAGTCCTTGCCCTTTTCGACATCGACCGCAAACGGGGTGGTGGCGGCGACATTCGGCTTGCTCATGGGAATCTCCAGTGCTGGGGTTGAAAAGGAACTTGAAGCTGAATTGCTACGCGCGGTCCTTGCTCACGCTCCATGCGCCCGGGCCGGCGACCGACAGCAGCAGGAACACGAAGCAGAACATGACCGCGGATTCGCCCTGGTTGAGCAGCGGCGACAGGAAGTGGCCTTGCGGCACATGGCCGATGAAATAGGCCACCGCCATTTCGCCCGACGCGATGAAGGCGGCCGGGCGCGTGTACCAGCCGATCAGCACCAGCACGCCGCAGACGATCTCGAGCATGCCCGCGAATCCGTAGAACGACAGCGGTGGCAGGCCGTCAAACATCGCCACGTGCGGCACGCCGAGAAGTTTGGCGCTGCCGTGCTGCAGGAACAGGAACGCGGTGACGATGCGCAGCAGCGCGATCGCACGTGGCGTCCAGGTCGCGATAAAGGCGGGGGCAAGTGTCATCGGCGGTGTCTTTGGTCGGCGCAACGGCGGGGTTGGATGCGGGCCCAAGGCTAGTGCTTTCACGCCGGTCGGTCGAGAGCCGTACATTCAACAGTTCCTTTCTCATCGAGAAACCATGCATGGATCGTCTGACGAGTCTTCGAGTCTTCAGGGAGGTGGTGGAGGCCGGCAGTTTCGCGTCGGCCGCGACCCGGCTGTCGCTGTCGGCCCCGATGGCGAGCAAGCATGTGGCTCAGCTCGAGCGCGAACTCGGCGCCCGGCTGCTGAACCGAACCAGCCGCAAGCTCAGCCTGACCGACGCGGGCGAGTTGTACTACGCGCAGTGCCGCGAGGCGCTCGACACGCTGGAGGCCGCAGCGGCGGCACTGCGGCAAAGTTCGCAGGCGCCGCGCGGGCCGCTGAAGGTCAGCGCGCCGGTGTGGTGTGCGAACCGGCGTTTCGCCGAGGCCCTGGTGGCCTATCGGAAAGCCTGTCCCGACGTGCTGGTCGACATGCGGCTGGAGAACCGCCAGATCGATCTGGTGGCCGAGGGTTACGACCTCGCGCTGCGGGCCACGCGCGAGCCGTCGCCCGCGCTGATCGCCCGGCCGCTGTGTGCGCTGCGCTTCCACCTGGTGGCCAGCCCGGCCTACCTCGCGCTCGAGGGGGCGCCGAGCGACCCCGCCGACCTCGCCCGCTGCGGGGCGGTGGTGCCGAACTACCTGAACATCGACGATCTGGAACTCCAGGGACCAGCCGGCAAGGCACGCATCCGGTTCCGCGCGGCGATGCGCTCGGACGACAGCACGCTCACCTATCACGCGGTGCACGCTGGCATGGGCGTGGCCTTCCTGCCCGAGTGGATGGTCGGCGACGACCTGGCCGCCGGCCGCCTGGCCGCGGTGCTGCCGGCGTACACGCTGCCGCCACTGACGCTGTACGCGGTCTACACCAGCCGCGAGTACATGACGCCCAAGCTCAGGACCTTCATCGACTTCTTCAGTGCTGCGCTCGGTGGCAGTGGGTCTGCCGCGCCCTCGGCAAGCGCCGCCATCGACGAGCATCAGCCCGGCGGGTCCAGGGGCTTGGTGTAGATCCTGTAGGTGGCCAGGCCGCGCGCAATGACCGGGCCGTCCACGGCGCCATGGGTCAGGCGCAGGGACACATAGGCGAGCGTCTTGCCGATGTGGTCCGGCGTGGCGCAGGCATAGAGCACGCCGCTGCTGACGGCGCCGATGAAATCCGTGGTCAGCGTGACGGTGACGGACGACCGGATGGTCTGCCCGGTCGATGGAATCGTGCGGCCCATCAGCGCGCGACCGCCGACCGCATCGAGCAGCGTCAGCGCGACACCGCCGTGGATCACACCCTGCACGTTGAGCAGGTCATCGCGAATGGGCAGCGTGAGGACCAGCCCGGCATCGTCCTGCACGATCTGGTAGCCGACGAGCGTCTGGAACGGGCTTTGCCGGCGTGTCGAGGCCGGCGGCGCTGGCGGAACGGAGGACATGGATGGATTCGATGCTGATGAAGGAAAGGGAGCGCGCCGCGTGCCGCGGCAGGCGGCCCGGGGCAAGCGGTGTTCTGCGGCGCAGGGGCGATGGTGGCCCGGCGTGATGCGCCGAAGATCGGCTCGTCGGCTCGAGCCCCGCCGCCGGCTCCAGGGGCGACAGGATAGGGGGCGGCCGGCGGTCGGGCGGGGACACTCGCCATCAGCGGGCGGACCGCTGGCAAAAAGAGGCCCGCCGAAGCGGGCCTCGCGAGCCGGATGAATTCGTTCAGTTGAACTTGACGTAGTCGGAGACGACCTTCCAGCGTCCGTCCTGTATCTGCGACAGGCGTGCCTGGTTGCTGCCCAGGTGCTTGGTCGGGCTGAAGGTCAGCTCAGGGTCGCCGAAGATGTCGGGTGGAACGGTCAGCGATTCCATGGCCTTGACGAAGCTGTCGGTCGACAGGTTGGGCCCCGCCTTGGTGGCGGCGCGGATGAACAGGTCGATGCCGAGATAGCCATAGATCGAACTGACGTTGGGCTCTTCGCCGAACTTCGTCTTGTACTTGTTGGCCCAGAAGCGGATCGGCTGGGATGGATCGTCGGTGTAGGGCTGCTGTGCCGAATGCGGCGCATACAGACCGTCCATCGCCTTGCCGCCGAGCTTGTGGATCACGTCCACGAAGGTCGCGCCCGAGCCGAGGAAGGTCGGGTTGAAGCCGGTCTTGCGGCTCTCGGCGATGGCGCCGATGGTCTCGCGGACCACGGTGCCCAGCACGACGAAGTCGCAGTCGGCGGCCTTCATGCGGGCCACCTGTGACGAGAATTCGGTGGCGCCGCGCTTGTAGGTCGTCTTCTCGGCGAGTTCCATGCCGATGGACTTCAGACCGGCCTCGGCGCCGCGCACCACCTCCAGGCCATATTCGTCGTCCTGGTAGAGCGCGCAGACCTTCTTCGCGCCTTTCTCCTTCACCAGCTTGGGCAACAGCACCCGCTGCTGGTCGTAGTAGGTCGAGAGGAACGCGTACTTGAGCCGGTGCAAGGGCTCGAACATCTCGCGCGCAGACGTCAGCGGGAACAGGTTGAACACGTTCTTCTCGAACTGGATCGGCATCGCCGCGTTGTTCTGCGCGGTACCGATGTGCCCCACCATCGCGAAGATCTTGTCCTGGTTGACGAGCTTCTGCGCCGCGAGCACCGCCTTCTTCGGGTCGTAGCCCGAGTCTTCGACGATGAGCTTGATCTTGCGGCCGTGGATGCCGCCTTGCTCGTTGATCTCGTCCACCCGCAGCATCATGCCCAGGCGGGCCTGCTTCCCGTAGCCGGCGAGCGGCCCCGACAGGTCCTGGATCGAGCCGAGCGTGATCTCGGTCTTGGTGACACCCTGGCCTTGCGCCATTGCGCCCGTGGCGGCCGCGAAGGCGAGGGTGGCGGCGATGAAGATTCGTTTCATTGAACTTGGCTCCTTGGGGGTTCGGTCCTGTACATCGAATCGATCAGGTCGGCGTACTTCTGCTGCACCAGACGGCGCTTGAGTTTCATCGTCGGCGTCAGTTCTTCGTCCTCGGCGCTGAGCTGGTTCTCGAGCAGCCGGAAGGCCTTGACCTGCTCCACCCGCGCGAACCGGGCGTTGACCTTGTCGACCTCGCCCTGGATCAGGTCCTGCACCGGCTTCGCGCGCGTGAGGCTGGTGTAGTTGGAGAAGGGCACGTCGTGGTCCTGGGCGAATTTCTCCACGTTCTCCTGGTCGATCATGATCAGCGCCGTCAGGTAGGCCCGCTTGTCGCCGATGAGCACCGCATCGGTGATGTAGGGCGAGAACTTCAGTTCGTTCTCGATCTCGCTCGGCGTCACGTTCTTGCCGCCAGCCGTGATGATGATGTCTTTCAGGCGGTCGGTGATGCGGAAGAACCCTTCGTCGTCGACCGTGCCGACGTCGCCGGTGTGCAGCCAGCCGTCCGCATCGATGGTCTCGGCCGTCTTCTCGGGCTGGTTCAGGTAGCCCATGAAGACATTGGGGCCGCGGATCAGCAATTCGCCGGTCCCGGGGTCGACCCTGACTTCGTTGAGGCGGCACGCCGGGCCGATCGTCCCCGGCCGGATCCGGTTCACCGGCACCGCGGTGGCAGCGCCGCAGTTCTCGGTCTGCCCCCACACTTCGAGCATCGGCACGCCCAGGGCCAGGTACCAGCGGATCAGGTCGGGCGAGATCGGCGCGGCACCGGTGAACAGCACGCGCGCGCGGTGGATGCCGATCAGCTTGCGGACGTTGTTCAGCGCCAGCACCCGGGCGAGGCGAAAGTTCAGTTTCAGCCACGCCGGCACGGGCTGCCCGGCAAGCACGCGCTCGGCCACCTGCCGGCCGACGCCGATCGCCCAGCCGTACACGATCTGCTGCAGCCTGCTGGCCTCGCCGATGCCGATCATCACGGCCGAATAGAACTTCTCCCAGACCCGCGGGACGGCGACGAAGATGGTGGGCGCGATCTCGCGCACGTTCTCGGGCACGGTGTCGGGGTTCTCGACGAAGTTCAGCCGCGCGCCGCTGTACAGCGCGTAATACTCGCCGCCCAGCCGCTCGGCGATGTGGCACAGCGGCAGGAAGCACATGCGCTCGTCGACCCGGCCGCTGTCGGGGAACAGCGCGTGGTAGCCGCGCACGGAATAGACCAGGCCCCGATGGCTGTGCATGGCGCCCTTCGGCCGGCCGGTCGTGCCCGAGGTGTAGACCAGGATCGCCAGGTCCTCGGGTCGGCGCGCGGCGCAGCGCTGCTCGAACAGCCCCGGGTGGGCGCGGTCATGGGCGCTGCCGGCCTCGCGCAGCTGCGCGAGGCTGATGACCATCGGATCGCTGAAGCGCGTCAGGCCTTCGGTGTCGAAGACCACGATCTTGCGCAGCGGCGGCAGGGTGTCGCGCACCGCGAGCGCCTTGTCCAGCTGCTCCTCGTTCTCGACGAACAGCACCGTCGTGCGCGAGTCTTCGCACAGGTACTGCACCTGGCTGACCGCATCGGTCGGGTAGATGCCGTTGGAGACGCCGCCGGCGCACAGCACGCCCAGGTCGGCGAGGACCCAGTCGATCGAGGTGTTGGACAGGATCGAGGCGCAGTCGCCCGGCGCGAGGCCCAGCGCGACCAGGCCCATGGCAAGCTCGCGCACCGCGCGGCCGACCTCGTTCCAGCTGTGCTCGCGCCACAGGCCGTATGCCTTCTCGCGCAGCCAGACCTGGTCGCCGCGGGTCGCCACCGCGCTCCAGAAGAGCGCGGGAATGGTCTCGCCGGCCAGGTCGACGGGCCGGGGCGGCCGGGCGCTGGCGCTGTCCCAGAGGTTCATCGCGCTATCTCCACGTCTTTTTCTTCTTCCAGCGCCGCTCGCCGCGCGCACCGTCTTCCTTCATGCCGAGGTAGAACTCCTTGATGTCGTCCTTCTCGCGCAGCCGCTCGCAGCTGTCCTCCATCACGATGCGGCCGTTCTCGAGCACGTAGCCGTGGTCGGCGGCGTTGAGAGCCATGTTGGCGTTCTGCTCGACCAGCAGCATCGTCGTGCCGCGCTCGCGGTTGATGCGCACCACGATCTCGAAGATCGCCTTGGTCAGCTTGGGCGACAGCCCCAGGCTCGGCTCGTCGAGCAGCATCAGCGTCGGTGCGGCCATCAGCGCGCGGCTGATCGCGAGCATCTGCTGCTGGCCGCCGGACAGCAGGCCGGCGTCCTGCGCGCTGCGCTCCTTCAGGATCGGGAAGTAGGCGTAGACCGTCTCCAGATCGCGCAGCACCGCGTCGCGGTCCTTGCGGGTGTAGGCGCCCATCAGCAGGTTGTCGTGCACCGACAGCAGCGGAAAAACCTCGCGGCCTTCGGGCACATGGCTCAGGCCCTGCTGCACGATGGACGCGGGATCCTGGGCGGTGATGCCGCGGCCCCGGAACTCGATCGTTCCCTTGCGCGGGTCGATGATGCCGGAGATGGTCTTGAGGATCGTCGTCTTGCCCGCGCCGTTGCTGCCCAGCACGGTGGCGATCTGGCCTTGTTCGACCTTCAGGCTGACCCCGCGGATGGCCTTGACCGGGCCGTAGGCGCTCTCGACATTGTTGAGTTGCAGGATCGCCGTCATGGCTGCACCCGGCGCAGGGAGGTGGCGTCGTCGGCGGTGCCCAGGTAGGCCTCGATCACGCCGGGATGGGCCTGCACTTCGGCGGGTGTCCCCAGGGTCAGCACCTCGCCCTGGTTCATCGCCAGCACCCGGTCGGAGACGCGCGAGACCAGCGTCATGTCGTGCTCGACCATCAGCACGGTGATGCCCAGATCCTTCTGGATGTCCTCGATCCAGAACGCCATGTCGCCGGTCTCCTCGGCGTTCAGGCCCGACGAGGGCTCGTCGAGCAACAGCAGCTTCGGGCCGGTGGCCAGCGCGCGCGCCAGTTCCACCACCTTGCGCACGCCGTAGGGCAGGCCGGCGACGAGCGTGTCGCGATAGTGCTGCAGGTCGAGGATGTCGATCACCTCCTCGACCTTGCGGCGGGTGTCGAGTTCGGCGGCGCGCACCGAGGGCAGGAACAGCATCTCGGCGAGCGCGCCGCTCCTGCGGTGGACGTGGCGTCCGATCAGCAGGTTCTGCAGCACCGTGGCGTGCTCGAACAGTTCGATGTTCTGGAAGGTGCGCGCGATCCCCAGCGCCGCGACGCGGTGCGCCGGCACGTCGGTCAGCACCCGGCCGTCGAAGCTGATGCTGCCGGTGCTGGCCTGGTAGATGCGGCTGATCAGGTTGAACACCGTGGTCTTGCCGGCGCCGTTGGGGCCGATCAGCGTGAACACTTCGCCGCGCCGCACGTCGAAGCTGACTTGGTTGACGGCCAGCACGCCGCCGAAGCGCACGCTCAGGTCCTTGGCGCCGAGCAGCACGTCGGCACTCATTTCAGCCGCTCCGACTTCTGGAACGCCTTCTGCCGCTTGAACAGGCCCTTGCGGTAGAACGGGAACAGCTGCAGCCAGGTGCGGATCTTGATCCAGCGCCCGTAGATGCCCAGCGGCTCGAACAGCACGAAGGCGATCATCACCAGCCCGTAGATCACGATCTTCAGCCCCGGCGCGGCGCCGATGGATTCGGGCAGGAAATCCTTCAGCGCGCCGATCAGCTGCGGCAGGCCGATCAGGAAGATCGCGCCCAGGAAGGCGCCGTGCACCGAGCCGAGGCCGCCGATGACGACCATCAGCAGCAGGTCGATCGACTGGATGATGTCGAACTGGTCGGGCGAGATGAAGCGCAGCTGGTGCGCGTACAGCGCGCCGCCGATGCCGGCCAGCGCGGCCGAAATCGCGAAGCTCAGCGTCTTGTAGTAGGCCAGGTGGATGCCCATGCTCTGCGCCGAAATCTCGGAGTCCCGGATGGCGACGAACGCGCGTCCCGTGGGCGAGCGCAGCAGGTTCAGCACGACCAGCGTGCACAGGACGGCGACCACCAGGCAGACGAAGTAGAACGACGGCCCGGTGTCGGCGGCCCAGCCGAACATCTGCAGCCCGCTGACCGTCTTGCCGGCGTTGCCGCCGGTGACGCTCTCCCAGCGCGCGAACACCTCCTCGACGATGAAGCCGAACGACAAGGTGGCGATGCCGAGATACATGCCCTTGACGCGCAGCGCCGGCAGGCCGACCACCACCCCCACCGCGGCCGAGAGCAGCGCCGCGCAGGCCAGCGACAGCGGGAACGGCCAGCCCAGCCCTGCCAGCAGCGCCTCGGTGTAGGCGCCGACGCCGAGGAACGCGGCATGCCCGATCGACAGCAGTCCGGTGTAGCCCGCCAGCAGCCCCAGGCCGAGCCCGACCACGCCGTAGATCAGGATGAAGGTCAGCTGCGCCAGGCCGTAGTCGCCGGTCCACCACGGAGCCGCCACCAGTGCGGCCAGCAGCAGGGCGTACCAGAAGCGCTGACCCCCGTGCTTGACGAGATCGATGTCCTGCGCGTACCGGGTCTTGAAGATGAACCGCATCAGACCTTCTTTCGCAGGTTTTCGCCGAACAGGCCGTTCGGCTTGAACATCAGCATCGCCAGCACGACCACGTAGGCGGCGACGTCCTTGAATCCCTCGGGCAGGTAGAAGCCCGCCAGCGCCTCGACCACGCCGATGACCAGGCCGCCGACGATCGCGCCCGGCAGGCTGCCGAAGCCGCCGACCACGGCCGCCGGAAAGGCCTTCAGGCCGATGAAGCCCATGTTGGCATGCACGAAGGTGATGGGCGCCAGCAGCAAGCCTGCGATCGCGGCCACGGCCGACGCCAGACCCCACACCAGCCCGTTGAGCGTCTTGACCGGAATGCCCACGTAGTAGGCCGCGAGCTGGTTCTGCGAACTCGCCTGCATCGCGATGCCCAGGCGGCTCTTGCGGAACATCAGCGCCAGCAGCGCGCACAGCACGGCCGTCACGGCGATCACCACCAGATGCTCGACCGCCAGCACGAGGCCGCCGGCGCGCAGCACCTCGCCCTTGTAGGGCGCGTTGAAGGCGCTGGTCTCGGTGCCGATTCCGGGCAGCATGGTGATCGCGCCGCGGGCCACGTAGCCCAGCCCGATGGTCAGCATCACGACCGCAAACGCGGGCTGGCCGATGATGGGCCGCACCAGCACCCTCTCGCCGGCAAAGCCGAGCAGCGCCATCGCCACGATCACCACGGGCACGACGAGCCAGAAGGGAAAACCGAAGCTCGTCAGCAAGGCCAGGCCGAGAAACGCCCCCAGCATCATCAGATCGCCCTGCACGAAGCTGACCGCCTCGGTGGCCTTGTAGATCAGCACGAAGCCGAGCGCGATCAACCCGTAGATGCAACCTTGGGCGATGCCGCCTATCAATACTTGCAGTACCTGCAACCGCGGCCTCCGTGTCGTCTCCCGCGGTGCGGGAACAGATGGCTATTCTTGATGCAGGACGGCCGGCTGCAATGGGGGTAATACCGCCCTTCGACCGGCTGCCACGGCAGCCATCGCAGCCATCAGAAGCGGAAGATGCCGTAGTGCGGATCGCCGATCGGCGCGTGCGACGCCGCCGACAGCGCCATGCCCAGTGCATTGCGCGTATCGGTGGGCGCGAGCAGACCGTCGTCCCACAGGCGCGAGGTCGCGAAGTAGGCGTTGGACTCGCGCTCGGCCTTCTCGAAGACGCGGTCGCGCAGCACCTTCATGGCGGCGTCGTCGGGCGGGTGGCCGTTGCGCCGCAACTGGGCGATCTTCACGTCGGCCAGGGTGTTGGCGGCCTGCTCGGGGCCCATCACGCCCATGTGGATGTTGGGCCAGCCCCAGATGAAGCGCGGGTCCCAGGCCCGGCCGCACATGCCGTAGTAGCCGGCGCCGAAGGCCGCGCTGGTGATCACGGTGAACTTGGGCACCTCGCTGCCGGCCTGCGCCATCAGCATCTTGGCGCCGTCCTTGGTGATGCCTTCCATCTCGTAGTTGCGGCCGATCATGTAGCCGGTGGTGTTCTGCAGGAACACCAGCGGCGTGCGGTTCTGGTTGCACAGGGCGATGAAGTGCGCCGCCTTCTTCGAGCTGTCGGAGAACAGCACGCCGTTGTTGGCCAGGATGCCGATGCGGTAGCCCCAGAGGTAGGCGTAACCGCAGACCAGCGTCGTGCCGTAGGCCGGCTGGTATTCGTGGAAGCGGCTGCCGTCGACCATGCGCGCGATCAGTTCGCGGTGGTCGAACTGCACCTTGTGGTCGGGGCTGACGATGCCGTGCATCTCGCCCGGGTCGTAGTAGGGCGCCTCGGGCTCGTGCTCGGGCAGGTAGCTGCGCGTGGCCGGCTTGAGCTGGGCCACGAGCTCGCGGCAGATCTCGATCGCGTGGGCCTCGTTGTCGGCGGGGTAGTCCACCGTGCCCGAGACCTGGGTGTGCAGGTCGGCGCCGCCGATCTCGTCGGCGGTGTGCTCCTCGCCGGTGGCCGCCTTCACCAGCGGCGGCCCGCCCAGGAACACGCCGCCGGCGCCGCGCACGATGATGCTGTAGTCGCACAGCGCCGGGATGTAGGCGCCGCCGGCGGTGCAGTGGCCGAAGACCATCGCGATCTGCGGCACATGGGCCTTGGACAGCAGGCACTGGTTGCGGAACACGCGCCCGCCCTCGATGTACACGCCCGACAGCTCCTCGAGGAAGGCGCCCGCGCTGTCGCACAGGTGCAGCACCGGCAAGCGGTTCTCGAGCGCGATGTCGAGCAGCCGCGTCAGCTTGCGCGGCGTCAGCGTGTACCAGGCTCCACCCTTGATGCCGGAGTTGTCGCAGTGGATCAGCACCTCGCGCCCGCTGACGACGCCCAGGCCGGTGATGACGTTGGCGCCCGGCACCTCGTCGTCGTACTGGCCGCAGGCGGCGAGCGACGAGAACTCGAGGAAGGGCGTGCCGGGGTCGAGCAGCAGGTCCAGCCGTTCGCGCGGCAGCAGCTTGTTCTGCGAGCGCAGGCGCTTCAGGTCGCGCGGCGGGCAGAGGTGGCGCGCGCGTTCCTGGCGGGCGCGGAAGTCGGCGACGATGGCGCTGATCGCGGCATGGTTGCGCTTGTAGGCCTCGGACGAGGTGTCGATGCGGGATTCGATGCGCTTCATGGGTGTCGGCGGTCGGCAGGCTCAGGCCTCTTCCAGGGTGATCAGCGCGGCTTTCAGTGCGAAACTGGCACCGACGGCGTGGTGCACGGTCTTCACGCGCGCATCGCGCGGCGCGAGCAGGGTGGTTTCGAGCTTCATGCTCTCGATGACCATCAGCGCCTGGCCGGCATGCACCGGGTCGCCCGCGGCCACGTGGACGGCGATGACCACGCCGGGCATGGGCGCACTGAGCAGGTTGGAGGCACCGCCAGCCGTGCCGCCGGTGGCGTGAGACAGCGTCTGCCGTTCGACCTGGACCGCGCCGAGCCCGTCGGCATGCACGAACACCGCGTCGGCCCCGGCGGCCAGGTGCACGGTGCGGGAGCGGCCGTCGATGCGGATGCGCCAGCGGCCGTCCGGCAGGGCCTCGCGGCTGACGCTCAGGCTGCGCTGGCCGCGGCGCAGTAGCACGCTGCCGTCGCTGCCGCGGGTGGCCACCACATCGTGCGCGGTGCCGTCGATCAGGTAGCGGGCATGCATGGGGCCTCAGTTCCTCCAGGCGCCCATGGCAGCGTGCATGGGCGGCACGGCGTGGACGCGCTGCATCAGCTCGCGGTCGGACAGCACGGCAGCGGCCAGCAGCAGGTCGATGTCGTCTTCGCTCAGCGGCGCGATCAGCTCGCCGGCGCAGCGCGCCAGCATGCCGGTGTCGGCCTGTCCGGCGCTGAACTCCGGGTGTTGCAGCACGCGCGTCAGATACGTGGCGTTGGTGGTGACGCCGAGCAGCACGGTGTCCTGCAGCGCGCGCACCGAGCGCGCGATGGCCTGCGCCCGCGTCGCACCGTGGCAGATGATCTTGGCGATCATCGGGTCGAAGGCGGCGGTGACCGCGCCGCCCTCGCGCACACCGGCATCGACGCGCACGCCCGGGCCGGAAGGCGGCTTCCAGGCCAGGATGGCGCCGGTCGCGGGCCGGAAATCATGCGCCGGGTCCTCGGCGTACAGCCGGCACTCGATCGCATGGCCGTGCTGCACGATGTCGGCCTGCGCCAGACCGAGCAGCTCGCCGCGCGCCAGCCGCACCTGCTCGCGCACCAGGTCGAGATCGCAGACCATTTCGGTGACCGGGTGCTCGACCTGCAGCCGCGTGTTCATCTCGAGGAAATAGAACTCGCCGCCGGCGCCGTAGATGAACTCGACCGTGCCGGCGCCGAGGTAGCCGCAGGCGCGTGCGATGCCGGCCGCCGATTCGCAGATGTCGCGGCGCTGCTCGGGCGTGAGGCCGGGCGACGGCGTCTCCTCGATGATCTTCTGGAAGCGCCGCTGCACCGAGCACTCGCGTTCCCACACGTGCACCACGTCGCCCTGGGCGTCGCCCAGCACCTGGACCTCGATGTGGCGCGGCCGCTCGACGTAGCGCTCGACGAACAGGCGTCCGTCGCCGAAGTAGCGCTCGCCCTCGCGCCGCGCGGTGGCGATCTCGGCCTCGAGCACGGCCAGATCGCGCACGATGCGCATGCCCTTGCCGCCGCCGCCGGCCGAGGGCTTGATGAGCAGCGGCGTGCCCAGTGCGCGGGCGCGTTCGACGAAGCTCGCCGGATCGTCGTCCTCGATCGCGCTCGGCGCGACCGGAAAACCGCGCTCGGCGACGAAATGGCGCGCGCGCACCTTGTCGCCCATCAGCTCGATGGTCTCGGCGCGCGGACCGATGAAGACGACGCCGGCGGCGTCGAGCGCACGCGCGAAGGCCGCATTCTCCGACAGGAAGCCGTAGCCGGGATGCACCGCCTGCGCACCGGTCTCGCGGCAGGCAGCGACGATCTGCGCGATATCCAGGTAGGCCGCTACCGGCGTCGGGCCGTCCAGTTCGACCGCTGCGTCGGCTTCGAGCACCGCGGGGCTGTCCGCATCCACCGCATGGTGGGCGACCGCCACGCGCAAGCCCATCGCCTTGAGCGTGCGCAGGATGCGCAGCGCGATCTCGCCGCGGTTGGCGATCAGAACGGTGTCCCAATCCACCAAGGGCGGAGTCGTGCCCCCGAGCGCGCCCGATTCGCCGTGCATCGTTTTCAGTCGGCCTTGGCGCCGGAGGACTTGATGACCTGTGCCCATTGGGCGGTCTCGCGCCGGATCAGCTCGCCGTAGCCTTCCGGCGTCGTCGGCACGATGTCCACTGCCTGCGCGGCGAAGCGCTGGGCAAATGCGGGCTCGCGAAGGATTCTGACCATCTCGGTGTTGAGCCGCTGGACGATGTCCTGGGGAACGCCGGCGGGGGCGATGAATCCGAAAACGATGGTCGACTCGAACCCGCTCAGGCCGGCCTCGCGTACCGTGGGGACATCCGGCAGCAGCGGGCTGCGCTGCTGGCTGGTGATGGCGAAGGCGCGCACGCGGCCGGCCTTCACGTAGGGGAGCGCCGATGGCACGTCGCCGAACATCAGCTGCACCTGGCCGGCGAGCAGGTCGGTATAGGCGGGTGCGTTGCCCTTGTACGGCACGTGCGTGAAGTCCAGGCCGGTCAGGGTCTTGAACAGCTCCATCGACAGGTGGCCGGTGGCGCCGATGCCCGCGCTGCCGTAGGCGTACTTGCCGGGATGGCTCTTGCCGAGCGCGATCAGTTCCGCCAGGTTCTTTGCCGGCACCGACGGATGCGCGATCAGCACCAGGGGCAAGGAGACGGCCGCCGTGATCGGCGCGTAATCGCGGGCGGCGTCATACGGCAGCTTGCTGTAGAGCCCCGGGTTGATCGACAGCGTGGCCGAGTAGCCGACGCCCAGCGTGTAGCCGTCGGGTGCGGCCTTGGCCAGGGCCTCCATGCCGATGATGCCGTTCGCCCCGGCCTTGTTGTCGATGATCACGGGCTGCCCCAGCACCTCGGAGAGCCGCGGGGCCATCGCGCGCCCGACGGTGTCGGTCAGGCCGCCGGCCGTGGCGGGCACGATGATGCGTATCGGCTTGTTCGGGTAGCCCTGGGCCAGCGCGCTCAGCGGCGCGACGATTCCGAGCATCAGGCACAGCCCGAGTCGCGCGATCAGTGTCTCTGCGTACATGGCATGTTTTCTTTCAGGGTGTCGGCGGGCCGAACGGGCCGGATCGGCAATTCAGATCGGCGCTTCGGCTCGGTCCCCGGCATCTCGACACCGGTCAGTCGACGACAGGAATCGGGTCGGACACGCGCTCGAATTTCGAGGCCTTGGCGTCCGACTTCAGGATCAGCACGCTGCTGGGTGCGTGCCGCACCGTCGGCGAGAAGCTGATCGGCGAGGCAAGGCCATCGGTGCCGAAGTTCTTCATCGTCTCGAGCTTGTCGACCACGCAGGCACGGGTCAGGTCCTTGCCGCAGCGGCGGATCGCGTCCTCCATCACCAGTGCGCCGATGTAGGCCGTGGCGGAATAGCGGTTCAGGGACTTGAGTTCGTCGGTGCTCAGGTACTTCTGCGCCAGGCCCATGAACTTGGCCATGCCGGGCACCGAGAGGTCGGTCAGCGGCGGTACGTAGTCGGCCACGAAGTAGCCGTCACCCGCCGGGCCCGCCAGCGCCTGCACCGGCGTGAGGTGCGCCGAATGAACCCCCAGAAAGGTCAGCGGCATCTGGTTCTTGGCCGCTTCCTTCAGCAGCATCGAGTGTTCGGCGACGACACCGCCCGACAGCAGGAAGGTCGTGCCCGCCTGCTTGAGGGCGAGCACCTCGGCGGAGAAGTCCTTGGTGCCGCGCTTGAAGACGATCTCCGAAACATTGTTCAGCCCCAGGTCCTTGACCGCCTTCAGGTAGCCGCAGCGAACATCGGTGCCGAACTCGTCGTCCTGGTAGACGATCGCGAACTTCTCCTTCTGCAGCTTCTTCGCTTTCACGAGCTGCGTCATGGCCGCGCTGACTTCCTGGCAGTAGGTCGGGCCGATCACGAACACGGTCTTGTTCGGCGGCGTGTAATGGGCCGCGGCCACGGCCAGCGCGTTGACCGTCGGGATCTTCTGCTCGTTGATGTAGGGCAGCATGGCCTGCAGCATCGCCGAGCCCGAGGTGCCGATCAGGGCGAAGATGTTCTCCGTCTCGTTGAGGCGCTTGACCCCCAGCACCGCACGCTGCGGCACGTAGCCGTCGTCGTCCAGCCGGATCTCGACCTTGCGGCCGTTGATGCCGCCGCGGCTGTTGACGTCCATCTGCCAGACCTTCAGCGCCGCCATGTGGGCCTTGCCGAGCAGGCTCGGCGGGCCGCTGACCGGGGTGACCGAGCCGAGCACGATCTGGGTGTCGGTGACACCGGGCTCGGCCGACGCGGTAACGGCGTGGCCGGTCAGGCCCGCCCAGGCCGCGATCACCAGAAAGAAACGAAGTGTTTTCGATGTCATGACGCTCACCTGAAGTTAGACCAAGGGAAGAGGCTGTCCGCAGCCCGGTGGCTACTTATCGCTGAGAAAGTCCGAGGCGCGCTCGAACTTGCCCGTCGCGACGTCGGCCTTGAGCAGGATCGGGCGGGTGCCGCTCTGGCGGATGTTGGGCCCGAAGGTCAGCGGCGCCATGATGCCGTCGCTGCCGAAGTTCTTGGTCTGCTCCAGCTTCTCGACCACGCACACGCGGGTCAGGTTGCGGCCGCAGGCGGTCAGCGCCGACTCCAGCAACCTTGCCGCGACCATCGCGGTCAGCGAGTAGCGGTTCATCGCCTTCACGTCGTCGGCACTGAGGTACTTGTAGGCCAGCGCGTTGAGCCGGCCGATGCCCTGGGTCTCGGTGTCGGTGATCGGCGGCACGTAGTCGGCGACGAGCAGGCCCTCCGCGGCGCTGCCGGCGAGCGCCAGCACCGGGCCGAGGTGCGAGGGATGCGGCGCCAGCCGCACGACGTTCATGCCGTTCTTCTGGATTTCCTTGAGCATCGTCGCGGTCTCGCTGATGATGCCGCCGGTGAGCACGAAGGTGGCGCCGGCGCGCTGCACCGCCAGGATCTCGGCCGAGAAGTCCTTGGCCGCGCGCTTGAACGGAACGTCGATCGTGCTCTTCAGGCCCAGGGACTTGAGCGCCATGTCGTAGCCGCACTTGACGTCGGCGCCGTAGTCGTCGTCCTGGTAGATGATCGCGAACTTGGCGCCCTGCAGCTTGCGCGTCGTGATCAGGTGCTTCATCACGCCGTTGATTTCCTGGCAGTAGGTGGCGCCGACGTTGAAGACCGTCTTGTGCGGAGGATTGAAATGCGGCCCGGCGACGGCGGCGAAATTGATCGCGGGGATCTGGTTCTCGTCGATGGTCGGCATCATCGCGAGCAGGTGCGACGAGCCGGACGTTCCGAGGATCGCGAATGCCTTGTCGACGTCGACCAGTTTCTTGACCGCCTGCACCGAACGCTGCGGCACGTAGGCGTCCTCTTCGACGCGCAGGTCGATCTTGCGGCCGTTGATGCCGCCGCGCGCGTTGACGTCCTTCTCCCAGACCCGCAGCGCAACGACGGCGGCCTTGCCGATCAGGCTGGGCGGGCCGGTCTGCGGGAGCACCGAGCCGATCACGATGCGGTCGTCGAACACCCCCGGGTCGGCCGCCAGCGCGGGCACGGCCAGACCGGCAAGCAGACCGAGACCGAGCAGGGTGTGGATGCGGGTGCGGCGAAGCGTCTGGCGCATGGAAGTCTCCTTGTGGCGATGAAGCGCGGGGTGGGATGCCGTTCAGAAGCGGAACGGCCAGTGAGTCCAGTAGTGCTTGATGTCGCGCCAGCGGCCGATCAGACCGTCGGGCTCGAAGCGCAGGAACAGCACGATGGCCAGGCCGTAGACGATGCCCTTGATCTCGAACGCGGCGGTCGACAGCACGCCCGACCCGAGGGCCCCGAACAACAGGCCCAGGCCCTCGTTGAGGCCGAAGATGAATGCGGTGCCCAGCAGCGCGCCGGCCACCGAACCCAGGCCGCCGACGATCAGCATCGACAGCGCCTCGATCGAGATCAGCAAACTGAAGCCGTCGACGTTCAGGTAGCGCATGTAGTACGCGAGCAGCCCGCCGGCCACGCCGGTGTAGAACGCGCTGACCATGAAGGCGAGCAGCTTCCAGCGCACCAGGTCCACGCCCATCGCGCGGGCGGCGATGTCGTGCTCGCGGATTGCCATGAGTGCGCGGCCGACGCGGCTGCGCAGCAGGTTCAGCGTCACGAACACGGCGAGCACGAGCACCGCCAGCACGACGAAGTAGTAGCCGCGCTCGGCCGCGAGCGGCACGCCGAACAGCGCCGGTTGCGGCACCGACAGGCCTTCGGAGCCGCCGGTCAAGCTGCCGCCGTTGAGGATCAGGTGGTTGATGATGACGGCGAAGGCCATGGTCGTGATCGCCAGGTACAGGCCCTTGAGCCGCAGCGACGGCACGCCCACCACCAGGCCGGCCAGTGCGGCGCAGACGCCACCGGCCAGGATGCACATGGGCATCGGCCAGCCCAGCCGGTTGGCCACGATGCCGGCCGCATACGCCCCCACCGCGAGAAAGCCCGAGTGCCCCAGCGAGATCAGGCCCGTGGTGCCGGTGAGCAGGTTCAACCCCAGCACGCCCACCGCGGTGATCATCATCAGCAGCAGCAGCGAGACGTAGTATTTGCTGATCAGCAGTGGCGCCAGCGCCAGCGCCAGCACCAGGACCACCGACCAGACGACGACCGGCACCGAGTCGGTCAGCGCCAGCAGCTGGCGGTAGTGTTGCTTGAAGTTGCCGCTGCGCATTCAGACTCGCTCGATCTCGGCCTTGCCGAACAGGCCGTAGGGCCGGACCATGAGTACGATCAGGATCAGCACGAAGCCGGCGATCTCCTTCATGCCGCGGCCGATGTAGCCCTCGGACATGTTCTCGACCACCCCGATCAGGATGCCGCCCAGCGCGGCGCCGAATACCGAATCGAGCCCGCCCAGGATCACCGCCGGGAAGCTGCGCAGGCCGGTCATCCACATGCCGGGGTTGAGGTCGTAGATCACCCCGACCAGCACGCCGGCGATCGCCGCCAGACCGGCCGACAGCGCCCACGACAGCGCGAAGATGCGCTTGACGTTGATGCCCATCAGCAGGGCCGTGGTCTGCAGGTTCGCGGTCGCGCGCATCGCGATGCCCACCCGCGAATAGCGGAAGAAGGCCCAGAGTCCCAGCACCACGACCACCATGATGCCCAGCGCATAAAGCTGCGCCGGGAAGACCCCGGCCGGGCCGATGTGGATCGCTTCGGTCGGCAGGCCGGTGGTCAGCGGCATCGGGTCGGCGCCCCAGACCAGCACCACCGCCGAGCGGATGATGACCGCCAGACCGATGGTCACCATCACGGTGGAGAACACCGGCTGCCCGAGCATCGGCCGGATCAGCAGCACCTCGACGAGCAGCCCGACCAGCACCGACACGGCCACCGTGGCCAGCAGCAGCGGCCAGAAACCGAGCTTGAAGGTGCCGGCGAGGGTGAAGGCGATGTAGGCCACCAGCATCATCAGCTCGCCCTGGGCAAAGTTCACCACCCCGGTGGCACGGTAGATCATCGCGAAGCCCATGCCGATGAAGCTGTAGACCAACCCGACGGCAATGCCCGAGATCAGCAGTTGAATGAAGTAGTCCATCAGGCCGTGCCTCCGCCGTAGATCAGCTCGATCTCGCGCGCGAACTTCTTGCCGATGATGTTGCGGCGCACCTTCTGCGTGGCCGTCAGCTCGCCGTCGTCGTGGTCGAGTTCCTTCTCGAGGATCAGGAACTTGCGGATGTTCTCGACCCGCGCGAACAGCTTGTTCACGCGCCGCACTTCGGCGTCGACCAGCTCGCGCACCTCGGGCAGTTGCGACAGGCTCTTGTAGGTGGTGAAGGCCAGGCGCCGCTCCTGCGCCCACTTGCCGACGGTTTCGAAGTCGATCTGCACCAGCGCCGCCAGGAAGTGCCGGCCGTCGCCGAGCACGATGGTCTCGCGGATGTAGATGCTGTCCTTGAGCGCGTTCTCGATCTCCGAGGGCGAGATGTTCTTGCCGCCGCTGGTGATGATGATGGCCTTCTTGCGGTCGACGATCATCAGCTCGCCGTTGGGCGCCAGCGCCACCACGTCGCCGGTGTGCAGCCAGCCGTCGAGCACGGTCAGCGCGGTGGCGTTGTTGTCGTGGATGTAGCCCTTGAACACGGCCGGGTGCTTGACGATCAGTTCGCCGTCCTCCGCGATCTTCCAGTTCAGACCCTCGATCGGCGTGCCGGTGGCTCCCAGGCGCTCGGCCTTGGCGTGCTGGTGGAAGATGACGCCGCCCGATTCGGTCATGCCATAGACCTGGTACACCGGCAGGCCGAGGATGCGGAAGAATTTCAGCACCTCGGGCGAGACGCTGGCGCCGCCGCAGAAGCCGCAGATCATGCGGTCCAGGCCGATGAACTTCTGCAGGTTGCGGAACATCAGCAGCCACAGCAGCGCGAACTGCAGCCGGTCGGCCAGCGTGCGCTTGCCGCCGCGCTGCTCGACGCGCTCGAACAAGGCCTTGCCCGACGCGTAGCAGCGCTCGAACGCCCAGCGCTGGAAGCGCGTGGCGTCCTGCATGCGCATCACGATGCCCTGCTGGAGCTTCTCCCAGATGCGCGGGACGCCGAGGAAGACCGTCGGTGCGATCTCGCGCAGGTTGACCGACACGGTGTCGATCGACTCGGCGTAGTTGACCACGCCGCCGGTCATCGTGTGCATCACGGTGGAGAACGCGCGCTCGGCCACATGGCACAGCGGCAGGTAGCACAGCACCTCCATGTTGTGCTGGTCGAGCTGGAAATGGGTGCGCAGCTTGTCGGTGGTGACGAGCAGGTTGCGGTGCGACAGCATCGCGCCCTTGGGCGGCCCGGTGGTGCCCGAGGTGTAGACCAGCATGCAGGTGTCGTCGGGTTGCGTCGCGGCGATGCCGTCGTCGAAGGCGCGCGCCTGCTCGGGCGAGGCGGCGGCGTACTGGTCGCCGAGTTCGAGCACTTCCTCGAACGACATCAGCATGTCGCGCGGGTACAGCCGCATGCCCTTCATGTCGACCGCGATGATCTTGGCCACGTCGGGCAGACCGACCTCGTGTTTGCCGATGGCGTCGAGCACCTTGTCGACCTGCTCCTGGTCGCCGCAGACGACGAAGCGGCTGTTCGAGTGGTGCACGATGTACTGCAGCTCGGGCCACGGGTTGGTCGGGTAGATGCCCACCACCACGCCGCCCACGGCCTGCGTGCCGAGGTCCGCGAACATCCACTCGGGCGTGTCTTCGCTGGCGATGGCCAGGCGCTCGCCGCGCCGAAATCCGAGCGCCAGCAGGCCCAGCGCGAAGCGGCGTGCCGTGTCGTGGTAGTGGCGCCAGGTCATCCGGTTCCAGATGCCCAGGTTCTTCTCGCGGAAGGCCAGCGCGTCGGGCGTGGTGCGGGCCCAGTGCTGCAGCAGCCTGGGCAGGGTGTGGTCGCCGCCGTGCAGCGCGGTGTCGAGTGGCGTGGTCATGCGGCAGCCCTCGCACCACCCAGGTAGGCGTCGATGACGGCCGGGTTGGCCGAGATCTCGGCCGGCGTGCCCTCGGCGATCTTGCGGCCGAAGTTGAGGACGCAGATGCGGTCGGAGATGTCCATCACGATGCCCATGTCGTGCTCGACCATCAGCACCGTGATGCCGAGTTCGTCGCGGATGTCCAGGATGAAACGCGCGATGTCCTCGGTCTCTTCGGTGTTCATGCCCGAGACCATCTCGTCGAGCAGCAGCAGCTTGGGCTCGGTCGCCAGCGCGCGGCCGAGTTCGACGCGCTTTTGCATGCCGTAGGACAGGGCGCCCACCGGCATGTCGCGGATGTCCTCGATCTCGAGGAAGTCGATGATCTCCTCGACCTTGCGCCGGTGTTCCAGCTCCTCGTGGCGCGCCCGGCCCAGGAACCAGGCGGCGTCGAAGACGTTGGTGCGCATGTGGCAGTGGCGGCCGACCAGCAGGTTCTGCACGACGGTCGCGTGCTTGAACACGGCCAGGTTCTGGAAGGTGCGGCCGATGCCGATGGCCGACATGCGGTGCGAGGCCATGCCGGTGATGTCGCGGCCCTCGAAGTGCACCGTGCCGCCGCTCGGGCGCACCACGCTGCTGATCATGTTGAAGGTGGTCGTCTTGCCGGCGCCGTTGGGGCCGATCAGCGAATAGATCTCGCCGCGCCGGACGTGGAAGCTGACGCCGGCCACGGCCTCGACGCCGCCGAAGCGCTTGGACAGGTTCTCGACCTGCAACAGATGCTTGTCCATTTCAGTGGCCCCACCGCGCCCGGCGCGATCCGCGACGCATCACGACAACCAGCGCTTGCGGCGCTTGTAGTGCTTCACGTCGCGCATGTTCTTGCGCGAGCCGCCCTCGCCGAAGCCGAGGTAGAACTCGCGCACGTCCTCGTTGCGCAGCATCTTCTCGGCCGGGCCATCGAGCACGATGCGGCCGTTCTCCATGATGTAGCCGTCGTCGGCGATCGACAGCGCCATCTGCGCGTTCTGCTCGACCAGCAGGATGCTCATGCCGTCCTGCCGGCACAGCCGGGTGACGATGGCGAAGATCTCCTCGCAGATCTGCGGTGCCAGCCCGAGCGTGGGTTCGTCGAGCATCAGCAGTTTCGGCGCGGACATCAGCGCGCGGCCGATCGCCACCATCTGCTGCTCGCCGCCCGACAGGTAGCCGGAGACGATGTTCCTTTTTTCGGTCAGGCGCGGGAACATCGCATAGGCCCGCTCGAGCCCCTGGCGGGACTGGGCCACGCTGCGCGTGTAGCCGCCCATCAGCAGGTTTTCCTCGACCGTGAGCTGGTCGAACAGGCGCCGTCCTTCCGGCACCATCACGATGCCGGCACGCACGATGCGGTCGGGTGTCATGCCCGTGAGCGGCTGGCCCTCGAAGCTGATCTGCCCGCCCTTGACTTCGCCGTCTTCGGGATAGAGCACGCCGCAGATCGCCTTCAGCGTGGTCGACTTGCCGGCGCCGTTGGCACCCAGCAGCGCGACGATGCGGCCCTTGGCCAGCGTCAGCGACGCCTCGCGCACGGCTTCGATCGTGTTGTCGTAGACGATCTGGACATTGGTCAGGGTCAGCATCGCGCAGGTCGGTTTCTCGAGGCGGGGTCATGCGATTCGGGCCACCGTGCGGCGGGCTCGGCGGCCAGGCCGTCTGCATCCGCCGGCTTGGCGGCGGATGCGGTGACCTGCGAATCGCGGTGCGCTAATCTAACGATAGTTAGATATGCTTCCCACCGGGAAAACCCGCTTCGAGGCCGGCCGCGATGAATCGGCCGCTGGCGTGCGGCTTGCGAGGAAGGCGGCGCGTCAGATTCCCAGGCAGGTTCGCCGTACCTCGTCGCTGCGGGCCAGCTCGCTGCTCGGACCCGTCATGACGATGCGCCCGCGGTCCAGCGTGTCGGTGACGCGGAACGGACGCCCGCCCAGCAGGCGCACGGTCCGGTTCAACATCTCGTTCAGGCATTCCATCGTGTCTCCCCGTGAACGCCCGACTTCCTGCGCCTGGCTCGATGCGCTGCATCCGGACCGGAATGCAGCCGTCGGCCTGCGCGGCGCCACCCTCAGCCCTTGCCGGAAGTGAACTTGCGGAAGTCCGGCTTGCGCTTTTCCAGGAAGGCGCGCACACCCTCCCTGGACTCGTCGGTGTTGTAGTACAGGCTCAGCGCCTGCATGCCGAGGCTGCCGATGCCGCGGATGTTCTCGGTCGCGGCATTGAACGAGCGCTTGGCGATGGCGATCGCGGTCGGGCTCTTCTCGACGATCTCGCGGCCCCACTTGGCAACCTCGGCGTCGAGTTGCGCATGCGGCACGACCACGTTGCACAGGCCCATCTGCAGTGCCTCCTGGGCGGTGTAGCGCCGGCACATGTACCAGATCTCGCGCGCCTTCTTCTCGCCGACGACCTGGGCCAGATAGGCCGTGCCCCAGCCGGGATCGACCGAGCCGACCTTGGGCCCGACCTGGCCGAACACCGCCTTGTCGGACGCGATGGTCATGTCGCACAGCACCGCGAGCACGTTGCCGCCGCCGATGGCGTAGCCCTGGACGCGCGCGATCACCGGCTTGGGCACGTCGCGGATCGCGCTGTGCAGCTCCTCGATCGGCAGGCCGGCGGTGCCGCGGCCGTCGTACTGCCCGGAATGGGCCGACTGGTCGCCGCCGGTGCAGAACGCGCGCTCGCCGGTGCCGCCGAGCACGATCGCCGCGATGTTCTTGTCCCAGCCCGCCTTGATCATGGCGTCGAGCATCTCCTCGACCGTCTGGCCGCGGAACGCGTTCATCACGTCGGGCCGGTTGATCGAGATGTAGGCGATCTGGTCGCGCTCTTCGTAGACGATGTCGGTGTAGCTCATCGCGTTGCCCGCTCAGCCGATCATGCTGTAGCCGCCGGAGACCGACAGCACCTGCCCGGTCACGTGCCCGGCCTTGCTCGAGGCCAGGAAGGCGACGGCATTGGCGATGTCCTGCGGCCGGCCGACCTTGCGCAGCGGCAGGGCCTTGGCGACCTTCTCCATCTGCTCCGGCGTGAACATGCTGGTCGGGTTGGTCCACATGCTGTTGCCGCCGACCTCGTCGGTGGTGGCCGGAATGGTCACGCCCGGGCAGACCACGTTGCAGCGGATGCCGTAGCGGCCGTTTTCCTTCGCGATCGTCTTCATGAAGCTGTTGACCGCCGCCTTCACGCCGCCGTAGACGGCTTCGCGCGGCTCGCCCTGGCGGCTGGCGTCGGAGCTGATCGAGACGATGGCGCCGCCGTTCTGCTTGATCATCAGGTCGAGTGCGGTCTTGGTGCAGTTCAGCACACCGACGTAGTTGATGTCGATCACCTTGCGCCAGAAGTCGGGCGTGGTCTGGGTGAAGAACATCAGGTTGTCCCAGCCGACGTTGTTGACCAGCACGTCGACGCGGCCGTGCTTGTCGGTCGCGGCCTTGAACATGCCCTGGACCTGCTCGAGGTTGGTGACGTCGGTCTTCACGACCTGCACCGAGGCGGCGCCCAGCTTGGTCGCGAACTCGGCGGTCTTCTCGGCCTGCGCGGTGTCGACGTCGCCGATCGTGATGTGCGCGCCTTCGCCGGCGAAGGCCAGCACGATGGCGCGGCCGATGTTCGAGCCACCGCCGGTGACGATGACGGATTTGTTCTTGAGTTCGAGGTCCATGAGCGATCCTTCACTGATAGGCGCCGCGGCGCGATGGGGGCGCGCCCGGTGGGCGCAAGAGCGGTTAGTATATATCGGCCTAACGGTAGTTAGGGCAGGGCGATCCGGTCACGAGCGGATGGTTTTCGGCGGCGCGCCGGGGGAGCAAATCGATGGCACACAGGAACCCGGGGTTCACCCCGCTGACGGTCGAAGCCTGCGACACCCGCGCCGACGGCGTGTTCGTGCGCGGCTACCCGCAAACCCAGATCTGCGGCAACCTGACCTACACGCAGACCTTCTTCCTGACCTTGCGCGGCCGCCTGCCCACCGACGCCGAGACGCAGGTGCTCGACGCCGTGCTCAACGGCATGATCGGCTACACCTACTGGAGCGTGGCCCGCACGCTGGTGAGCGCCAACCCGAAGCCGTTCCCGGCCTTCGTCGGTGCGCTGCTGGCCGGCGGCGACTACACCATGTTCCCGCAGCACTGTGCCGAGGAAATCCTGCGCTGGGACGCAATGATGAAAGCGCAGGGCCTGACGCGGGAGCAGGTCGCCGTCCAGGTGGTGGCCGAGTACGACCGCAGCCGCAAGCGCATGCCGGGGGTCGGACATCCGCTGTTCAGCGGCACCGACCCGCGCGCGGTGCGCGTGCGCGAGGTGGCGGCGGCGCACGGCTTCGTCGGCGACAAGACGCTGCTGTACGAGGCGGTGCATGCCGAGTACATCAAGCATCCGAAGCGCGCCGACCTGTGCATCAACATCGACGGGCGCTTCGCCTGCACGCTGCTGGAACTGGGCTTCGAGCCGGCCGAGACCAGCATCGTCGCGGTGCTGTCGCTGACTCCCGGCATCCTCGCCGACATCATGGAGCAGATGCACAAGAAGCCCTCGCTCGACCTGATGGTGGGCCTGCCCAGCGAATACATCGGCGAGGCCGACCGGCCGCTGCCGCAGGCGTATCTGCGCGGGAGCTGATGCCCGCGGCCGGTTGCACCGCACGGCCGTGGCGCGCCGACCTCAGTCGATCTTGATGCCGGCGGTCTTGATGACCTTGCCGTAGCGGTCGTAGTCCGACTTGATCAGCGCCGCGAGTTGTTCCGGGGTGGTGGTGTAGCCGTCCAGCCCCTGTGCCACCAGCATTTCCTTCACGTCCGGCAAGGCGATGATCCGGGCAATTTCGGTGGCGAGCTTGTTGACGATGTCCTTGGGCGTTCCGGCCGGTGCGAGCACGCCGAACCACAGCTGCATGTCGTAGTCTGGCAGGCCGGCCTCGGCGAAGGTGGGCACGTCGGGCAGGCTGACCAGACGCTTCTTGCCGGTGACCGCCAGCGCCCTGAGCTTGCCGGAGCGGATGTGCGGGATCGAGGTGATGGGGGTGTCGAAGTTGAGCTGGATCTGCCCGCCGATCAGGTCGGTCAGCGCGGGAGCCGTGCCCTTGTAGGGCACGTGCTGCATCTTCACGCCGGCCACGCTCTTGAACATCTCGCCCGCCAGGTGGGTGGAGCTGCCGGTGCCGACCGCGGCAAAGTTCAGCTCGTTCGGCTTGGCCTTGGCCAGCGCGATGAATTCCTTGAGGTTGTTCGCCGGCACCGAGGGGTGGACCACCAGGACCAGTTGCGTCGTCACCATCGCCGACACCGGGGCGAAATCCTTCATGATGTCGAAGGGCAGGCTCGACAGCAGATGCGGCAAGGTCGTGAGGCTCGAGGTCGTCAGCCCGATCGTGTAGCCGTCGGGCGGCGACTTCGCGAGCGCCTCGGTGCCGATCACGGTGTTGGCACCGCCGCGGTTGTCGATCAGCACCTGCTGGCCCCAGTTCTCGATCATCTTGGAGGCCACCAGCCGTGCCACCTGACTGGTGCTGCCGCCGGGCGCGTAGGGCACGATGAAGCGGATCGGCTTGTTCGGATAGCCCTGGGCCGTCTGGGCGTGGGCGTTGAGCGGCCCCAGCAGGGCTGCGGCGGTGCCGAGGAGGGCGCGTCGAGTGAACATGGGAAGTCCTGGGTTTTGTGGTGATGGACGAAGGGTGCGCGCGCGGTGCACGCAAAGCGCAAGCGCGCGCACCTGCTGCGGGCACGAATCTAGAACAGCCGGCGCTCCCGTCTAGTGGGGTTTTGCCTATCGGTGGCTTCGCAGGTGGCCACGCGCCCGGAAGGCCGCCCGATCTCGCAGGCGCGCCTACCCGGTGGTACTACTGATCACAAACCCGGTACGCTGAGATACCGTTCGGTAAGTTGACGGATTGTTCGTCGCACGCGACCACGGTTCGCGGCGCGCGCCGCGAACCGCCGTGTCGGCCCACACTTCCCCAGGGGCGAGCCATGCATGTCGGAATGAGCGTGTTCTTCCAGAACCTGGTCGCGGGCCAGAGCGATGCCGATGTCTACCGCCACGAACTGGGGATGGCCGATCTGGCCGAGCCGCTGGGCTTCGAGTCGATCTGGTCGGCCGAGCACCACTTCAGCGGCTACACGATGTGCCCGAACGTCGCGCAGTTCCTGACCTACATGGCGGGCCGCACCAAGCACGTCCAGCTCGGTTCGATGGTGACGGTGCTGCCCTGGCACGACCCGATCCGGGTCGCCGAGCAGGTGACCATGCTCGACCACCTGAGCGGCGGCCGCGTGATCCTGGGCCTCGGGCGCGGCCTCGGGCGGATCGAGTTCGAAGGCTTCCGGGTGCCGATGGGCGAGTCGCGCGAGCGTTTCGTCGCCTACGGCCAGGCGATCCTCGACGCGCTCGAGACCGGCTGCCTGCAAAGCGACGACCCCATGTACATGCAGCCGCCGGTGCAGATCCGCCCGGCGCCGTTCAAGAGCTTCAAGGGGCGCCTGTATGCCGCCGCGGTGTCGCCGGAGTCGGCCCGCATCATGGCGCGCCTCGGCGTGGGCCTGCTCATCATCGCGCAGAAGCCCTGGGACAAGACGCTCGCCGAGCTGCAGGCCTACCGCCAAATCTACCGCGAGGTCAACCAGTGCGAGGCGCCGCAGCCGCTGATCGCGAGCTGGATCGCCTGCCACGAGGACGGCGAGGTGGCGCAGCAGATGTACGAACGCTACATCCAGCGCTACAGCCGCTCCGCGCTGGAGCACTACGAGTTCGACAACGCCGGCCTGGCCGACATCAAGGGCTACGAGTACTACGGCGCGCTGGCCCAGAACATCGCCAAGCACGGCACCGACAAGTTCGTCGAGTTCCTCGCGGCGCTGCAGATCTGGGGCACGCCCGACGAGGTGCACGACAAGCTGGTCCACTACGCGCGTCTGGTCGACGCCTGCGGCGTGATCGGCGTCTTCAGCTACGGCGGCATGCCCTTCGAGATGGCCCGCGGCAACCTGCAGCTGTTCGCGGACAAGGTCCTGCCGCGGCTCAAGACGCTGGACCTCGGCAGCGGGGCGGCGACCGGGCAGGCACGGTCCGCAGCGTGAGCGCGGCGGCCGAAGCATCCCGATCCCCGGGCCGGCCCGCGGCTGCCGTCAGTGGCGAGGCCTACCGGCAGGCGATGCGCCGGTTCGGCGCCGCGGTCTCGGTGGTGACCACGCGTTGCGGGTCGGCGCGCAACGGCCTGACGGCGACTGCGGTGATGTCGCTCACCGCCGAGCCGCCGCGCCTGGCCGTGGCCGTCAATCACGGCGCCAGCGCGTTCGCGATGCTGCGCGACAGCGGCGTGTTCGCGGTCAACGTGCTGTGCCACAACCAGGCCTGGATCGCCGAGCGTTTCGCCGGCGTCGGCGGGGTCACGGGCGAGGCGCGCTTCGATGACGCGGTCTGGCTCGAGGCCGTCACCGGCGCGCCGGTGCTGGAGCTGTGCGCCGCCGCGTTCGACTGCCGGATCGAGCGCGTGATCGAGGTCGGCACCCACAGCCTGCTGATCGGCGCGGTGCAGTCGGTCCGGGTCGGCCCCGGCGGGCATCCGCTGCTGCACATCGAAGGCGGCTGGGCCAACCTGATCCGGCCCGGCGAGTCCGGCGTCGAGGGCTCCCGGCCCGCCGCGTCCGCCAGGGGCCGCCATGGCGACGGGGCGGGGCCATGACCATCAAGCAGGAGATCGAGTCGTTCAAGAAGGACCGCATCCGCGGCCAGGCGGAGCGCCTGTTCTACGAGCGCGGCTTCCGAGGCACCAGCATGGACGCGATCGCCGAGTCGCTGCACGCGACCAAGCCATTCCTGTACGGCGCGTACCAGAAGAAGACCGATATCCTGTTCGACATCCACCTGCGCGTGGTGCAGCGCTCGCTCGACGCGATCGACGGCGCGCGCGCCAGCCCGGGCACGCCCACCGAAAGGCTGCGCCGCTTCGCGCTGCGCCTGACCGACGTGACGCTGTCCAACCAGGCGGCCGTGGCGATCTTCTTCCGCGAGGAGGCGTCGATCCCCGCGCGCCAGCTGCGCCGCATCAACGACCTCAAGGGCCAGATCGACGACGGCATCGCCGCGCTGCTGGCCGAGGGCGTGGCCGCCGGCGAGTTCGCTATCGCCGACACGCGCACCGCGGCGCTGGCGATCGGCGGCATGATCAGCTGGGGCTACACCTGGTATCGCGCCGCCGGACGGCTCGATGTCGCGGCCATCGCCGAGCACATGGCCGACTACGCGCTGCGCATCGCCGGTGCGTCGGCCGCCTCATCCGGGCCGCCCGGCCGCAGGCTTCGTTCCCGATACGCCATGCAACCCCAAACACCATGAACCACGAGCAACAAGTGGCGCTGATGCGCCAGGCCTTCGCCCACATCGACGCCGGCACCACCGACACCGCCGAATCCGTCGTCCGGCATCCGGTGTCCGCCTATTGCAGCCCGCAGCGGCTGGAGCGCGAATCGGCGATCCTGTTCCGCCAGTTCCCGCTGCTGATGGGCCTGTCCAATCAGATCCCGGAGCCCGGCGACCATTTCACCGACGATCACACCGGCATCCCGATCCTGGTCGTGCGCGGCAACGACGGCAGGGCGCGTGCCTTCCACAACGTCTGCCGCCACCGCGGCGCACGGGTCGCCGAGGGCTGCGGTCGCCAGAAGAACTTCGTCTGCCCGTACCACGGCTGGACCTACGGGCTCGAAGGCCAGTTGCGCGGCATCCCCGACCAGCGCAACTTCCCCGGCATCGAGCGCGACGCCAACGGCCTCGTGCCGCTGCCGCTGGCCGAGCGCCATGGCATGCTGTGGGTGCAGCCGGCCGTCGGGCCGGAAGGACTGGCGCTCGACGCGCAGCGCCACCTCGGCGAACTCGACGCCGAATTCGCGTCCTTCGGCCTGGACAAGTACCACCACTACGAGACGCGCGAGATCCGGCGCAACATGAACTGGAAGCTGGTGATCGACACCTTCCTCGAGCCCTATCACTTCCCGGTGCTGCACCGGAACACGGTCGCGCCGCTGTTCTATCCGAACCTGTGCATCTTCCATCCCCGCGGCCTGCACCTGCGCGAACTGCTGCCCCGGCGCAGCATCGACAGCCAGCGCGGCCTGCCGGAAAGCGAGTGGGATCTCATCGCGCACCACACCATCGTCTACGTGCTGTTCCCGAACACGGTGTTCGTGATGCAGGTCGACCACGTCGAAACCTGGCGCGTCTATCCCGTCCCCGGCAAGGTCGACGAGTGCGTGATGTCCCTCGACTTTCATGTGCCCAACCCGATCGACTCGGACAGCGCGCGGCGCCACTGGCAGCGCAACATGGACCTGACCATCCGCACCGTCTGCGAGGAAGACTTCCCGGCCAGCGAAGGCATGCAGCGCGGCTTCACGTCCGGGGCCCAGACCCACGCCATCTACGGCCGCAACGAGCCGGCGTTGGCGTACTTCCAGCGGACGGTCGCGCAGGTCGTCGGCGAATCCACCCCAGCAGGAGAAACAGCATGAGAATGAAAGACAAGGTCGTCCTCGTCACCGGCGCCGCGCGCGGCCTCGGGCGGGCGTTTGCCGAGCGGCTCGCCGCGGAGGGTGCCGGCGTCGTCTGCGGCGACGTCCGGCCGTGCGACGGCACCGTGGCGGCGATCCGCGGCACCGGCGGGCGCGCGATGGCAGTCCATCTCGACGTGACCGACATGGCCGCCTGCAACGCCGCCGCCGAAGCCGCCGTCAAGGAGTTCGGCCGCCTCGACGCCCTGGTCAACAACGCCGCGCTGTACGCGGACATCAAGGGCGCCCGCTTCGACCAGATCGAGGAGAAGCAGTGGGACGCCGTGATGGACGTGAACGTCAAGGGCATCTGGCAGATGTGCAAGGCGGCGGTGCCGCACATCCGCAAGGCCGGCGGCGGCAGCATCGTCAACATCTCGTCGCTGGCCGCCGTGCACGGCATGGCCTACGCGATCGACTACGGCGTCTCCAAGGCGGCGGTGATCGGCATCACCCGCTGCCTGGCGCGCGAACTCGGGCGCGACTGGATCCGCGTCAACTCGGTGGCGCCGTCGCTGGTTCTGACCGAAGGCACGACCAGCTACTTCGGCGCCAAGCACGAGCAGGTGACCAAGGCGATTGCCGGCAGCCAGGCGCTGCAGCGCAACCTGGAGGCGGGCGACCTGGTCGGCACCATCGCGTTCCTGTGTTCGGCCGACAGCCACTTCATGACGGGGCAGACGCTGATGGTCGATGGCGGTACCGAGTTCCTGTAAGCCGGCGGACACACCATGACAAACACCTCCCCACCGGGCGCCAGCCCGCCCGTGCTGACCATCGCCGACGGCTGCGCCACGATCCGCCTGAACCGGCCGCAGCACATGAACCGACTGCACCGCGAGGACCTGCTGGCCTTGCGGGAACATTTCGACGCCATCGGCCGCAACGGCGACGTGCGCGCGCTCGTGCTCACCGGGACCGGCCGCGTGTTCTGCAGCGGCTACCACATCGGCGATCTCGATGCGTCGGACAGTGCGGCGAGCCAGGACCCGCACCTGTTCGAGCAGACCGTCAACGCGCTCGAATCGCTGGCCGTGCCGACCGTTGCGAGGCTCAACGGCAGCGTGTACGGCGGCGCCACCGACCTTGCGCTGACCTGCGACTTCCGCATCGGCGTCGACACGATGGAGCTGCGCATGCCGGCGGCGCGGCTGGGCCTGCACTACTACGCGAGCGGCCTGCGCCGCTACCTGACGCGCCTGGGCATCGGGCCGGCGAAGAAGCTGTTCATGACCGCGCAGGCGGTGGGCGCCGAGGAGCTGCAGCGCATCGGCTATCTCGACCTGTGCGTGCCGGCGGACCGGCTGGACGCCAAGGTGCTCGAACTGGTGCAGAACCTGCTCGCCAACGCGCCGCTCGCGGTGCGCGGCATGAAGGCCTCGCTCAACGAGATCGCGCGCGGCGACTTCGCGCTGGACCGCCTGCGCGAGCGCGAGACCTTGTGCGCGGCCAGCGACGACCTGCGCGAAGGGCTGGCCGCGTTCGCGGCCAAGCGCGCGCCACGCTTCAGCGGACGCTGAGCGGGGCCGGCAGGAGTTTCCTGAGGCCTCAGTGCCGCAAGAGCAGGTAGGCGATGGCGGCGAGCAACGCCAACCCGCAAGAGGCGGCAGCCGCGGTGACCCTGCCCAGGCGAATTCGATTCAGCTCGATCCTTTGCACCAACTGCGTGTTCTGGTCGGCCAGTGCCTTGATCAACTCGGACGAAGCTTTCATTTGATCCTGAAGGCCTCTCACCGTTTCCTCGAGCGCAAGCACTCGAGTCTCGAGGATCGCGGTGTCGGACGGTAGATCGTTCCCGGCCGAGCCCGGAGTCTCGGCAGCGGGCAAGGGCGGTTTGCGAAAGCCGGTGACGGTGCTCCAGAGCTTTGCTGCTCCATCGGCAAGCTTCGGTGCATTCTCGACAACCTGGCCCCAAGGGATGTTCGAGAGGACGGTAAGGATGACTCCGGTCGACATCGGGAACTCCATCGGGTGCCGCGGTGCGGACCGTAAGAGAGCATATACCGCGCCTCGGAGTTGCTGCGCTCAGGGCAGCCAGCGGCACGCCGAGGTGGCATTCGCAGGTGATGCGACGCGCGGCCTGCGAGGGCTTGGCCGCAGCCGGTATCCTCATACGCCTTCCTACGGTGGGCGATTGTTTCGCCGGCAAGTTTGCCGGCGGCGAATGGCGGCCTTGTGTCACTCCGATATATTGTGGGATACTGTATACGCCGGCAAGTTTGCCGGCGGGAATTTCCAGCTTGCACAACCATGGCTTCAGCCTCCCCTCTGTTCCCGTCTGCGGGGGTCTCAGATCACGCCGCGAAGGTGGGCTTTCGGTTCGGCGCCAAGGGAACCCACACGAGCCGAACGATGATGCTCGACGAACTCGCGGCGGTGCTCGCGGCGGCGCCGGAAACGGCATCGCGCGAGGACTACGCGGCGGCGATCGTCGAGGGCAACTGCCTCGGAAAGGCGACCACCGCGACCCGGAGGCTCACCAACCAGCGGCTTGGAGAGCTCTACGGCTTGGACCCACGGATTCCGCTCTTTCGGGTGCTCCGGCGACTCTGGTCCGTAGACGCGCCCGGCCGCCCGCTGCTCGCGCTGCAATGCGCACTCGCGCGCGATCCTCTGCTTGCCGCGACCGTGTCGCCCGTGCTGGCGCTGGCCGCGAGAAGCGACGTGCAGCGCGACGCGATCAGGGCGGCTCTGAAGGACGCTGTCGATGAGCGCCTCAGCGATGCAACCCTGGACAAGGTCATCCGCAACGTCGCCAGTTCGTGGGAACAGGCCGGGCACCTCGTCGGGCGAACCTTCAAGAAGCGTGCGCTGGTGCGGGCAACCCCTGGGAGCGTCGCCTTCGGCTTGTATCTCGGTCACGCCGTCGGGTTTCGCGGCGCCTCACTCTTCTCGACCGGTTGGGTATCGCTGCTCGATTGCACGCCCGTCGTAGCGCGCGATCTCGCCGTCGAAGCCAAGCGCATCGGGCTCATCGATCTGCGCATCGCGGGCGACGTCGTGGACATGGCGCTCGATCGACTGGACCCTTCAGAAGGACGGAGCTGACATGGCCCGCATAGAAGACCTGGCGGATCGTTTTGGTCGGCATATCGCGACGCCCTGGCAGCGAACCGTCTCGGGCGCTCAGCGTGTGGTCATGCTCGTGTACGACAAGGAATTGGAGCGGACGCTGAGGGCAAGAAAGGTGGCGTTCGAGACAGCGACGCGACAGGCCGGACACGACTGGCACGAGCTGGATATCTCCGAGGCATTCGCCGCGTGGATGGCGGCCGACGACTACCGCGAGGAGTACTTCGCTGCACCCGAGGACCTGCAGCTCAAGCTGCAGGCCGAGTTCCCCGAGTACGTCGCCGAACGGCTCCGCACCATCCTCAATGGCCCCGAGATCACCGACGACTCCGTTGTCGCACTGTTCGGCGTCGGCGCGCTGTTTGGCTTCGCTCGGCTGTCGCACATCCTGAAAATGGTCGAGTCCGACATCAAGGGCCGCCTCGTCGTTTTCTTTCCCGGGCATCTCGAGCGCAGCAACTACCGCCTGCTCGACGCCCGCGATGGCTGGAACTACATGGCCGTGCCCATCACCCTGCACGGGGACGGAGGAGTGCAATGAAGATCAAGGACGTTCTGCAACGCGATCCGGATACCTTCCCACTGGTCAACCAGGGGCAAGCGAGGATCGTCGACAGCCATAACGCAAAGGCGCTCGAAGAGCTGCGCGGCGAACTCTCGACGTTCGTGTGCGAGGGTCAGTACGCCGACGGCGTGCAGCGGATCATCCGCTCATACCTCGACAGCCTGGGCAAGACCAACCAGAAGGCCGCATGGGTCAGCGGCTTCTTCGGCAGCGGCAAGTCGCACCTGCTGAAGATGCTGTGCCACCTATGGCAAGACACGCCAATTCATGGCGCATCTGCCAGGTCCCTCGTTCCCGCGATGCCGGACGACCTGCGCGAACTCCTGCGCGAGCTCGACACCGCAGGCCGGCGAGCCGGCGGCTTGCTCGCGGCGGCGGGCTCACTGCCCAGTGGAACCACCGACCAGGTCAGGCTCACGATCCTGGGCATCCTGCTGCGCGCCGTCGATCTGCCGGAGCAGTACCCGCAGGCACGCTTTTGCCTGTGGCTCCACTCGCAGGGCTACTTCGACAAGGTGAAGGCTTCGGTCGAGGCCGCCGGCAAGGCATTCGACCGGGAACTGAACAACCTGTACGTCAGCGGCCCGATTGCGAAGGCGCTGCTGGCTTGCGATCCGGGATACGCATCAAGCGACGCCGAGGCGCGGCAAACGCTGCGAGCAAGCTACCCGCCGATGGCGCGCGACATCACGACCGAAGAGTTCCTCTCCACCGTCAAAGAGGCACTCAAGCTCCACGGCCGGGATGGCCGCACGCCCTGCGTGCTGCTCATCCTCGACGAGGTGCAGCAGTACATCGGCGAATCCAACGACCGCTCGGTGCTCGTGACCGAGGTCGCCGAGGCGGTGTGCAAGCAGCTCGACAGCCAGGTGATGATCGTGGGCGCCGGGCAGAGCGCGCTGACGGACGTGCCCTTGCTGCAGAAGCTGATGGACCGTTTCACGATCCGCGTGCCGCTGTCGGACGCCGAAGTCGAGCAGGTGACCCGCAAGGTTCTGCTGCACAAGAAGCCCGCGTCGGTGGGCGATGTTCGCAAGCTGCTCGACGCCAACGCCGGCGAGATCTCGCGGCAGTTGCAGGGCACGCGCATCGGTGAAGTCGTCGAAGACCGCGCCGTCATCGTCGAGGACTACCCGCTGCTGCCCGTGCGGCGGCGGTTCTGGGAGAACTGCTTCCGGCAGATCGACGCGGCGGGCACCCACAGCCAGTTGCGCTCCCAACTTCGGATCATCTACGACGCCATCAAGAAGATCTCCGGCCGCCCCCTTGGCGCCGTGGTTCCTGGTGACGAACTGTTCGAGGCGCTCGCGCCCGAGATGGTCAACACCGGCGTGCTGCTGCGTGAGATCAACGAACGCATCATCCAGGTCGGCAAGTCCGACGGCGCGCTGGCGCAGCGTGTCTGCGGCCTCGTCTTCCTGATCGGCAAGCTCACCCGCGAGAGCGGGGCCGACATCGGCGTGCGCGCCAAGAAGGAGCACCTGGCCGACCTGCTGGTCGAAGACCTGACGGCCGACAACGGCAAGCTGCGGTCGGATATCGGGGTCGTGCTCGACAAGCTGGCCAAGGACGGCGTTCTCATGCAGGTGGGCGACGAGTACCGGTTGCAGACGCGCGAGGGCAGCGAGTGGGACCGCGAGTTCCGCAACCGCCAGACCAAGCTCAACAACGACGATGGTGCGGTGCAGTTCCAGCGCGACCAGCTCCTCTATTCCGAGACCGACAGAATAGTCCGTGCCGTCAAGCTGATCCAGGGCGCGGCCAAGGAGCCGCGCCAATTCTTGATCTCGCGCGACCCTACACCGCCGGACGCCGACGGCGCCAGCATCGCAGTGTGGATCCAGGATGGTTGGTCGGCCGCCGAGAAGCAGATGGTCGATGCCGCGCGCGCCGCTGGCGCGACGAGCCCGATCCTCTATGTCTTCATCCCGCGCCAATCGGCCGAAGACTTGCGCCGCCTGATCGTCGAGACCGAGGCGGCACAGCAGACCCTCGCCGCCAAAGGCATCCCCACGGGGGATGAGGGGCGCGAAGCGCGCCAGAGCACGGACAGCCGGTACGCGAAGGCGGCCGGCGAGCGCGACCGCCTGGTGCGCGAGATCGTGGCCAATGCGAAAGTCTTCCAGGGCGGTGGCAACGAGCTGATCCGCCTGACGCTCGATGAGCGCATCCGGGACGGCGCCGCGGACTCGCTGGTCAGGCTGTTCCCGCACTTCAAGGATGCGGACTCCGGCGCGTGGGAAGCGGCGATCAAGCGTGCACGCGAAGGCGCGGATCAGCCCTTCCAGCCCGTCGGCCATGCCGATGCGACGGAGAAGCATCCCGTCTGCATGCAGGTGATCTCAGCGATCGGCGCGGGCAAGCTCGGCGGAGAAATCCGCAAGGCTCTGCGCGCATCCCCCTATGGCTGGCCGCAGGACGCGATCGACGCGGCGCTGATCGCGTTGCACCGGTCACAGCACATCACGGCCACCTCCAACGGCGTGGCCGTTGCACCGGGGCAGCTCGACCAGAACAGAATAGCCAAGGCCGAGTTCCGTGTCGAACACGCGACGCTCTCGGTCCAGGATCGGTTGTTGCTGCGCAGGCTGCTGACGCAGCTCGTTCAGTGCAAGAGCGGCGAAGAAGGCGCCAAGGCACCTGAGTTCCTCACCGCGTTGGTGAACCTAGCGCGCGCTGCCGGTGGTGACGCGCCGTTGCCACTGCAGCCGGCCACGACGGACATCGAGGACATGCAACGCCTGGTCGGCAACGAGCAGCTCGTTGCGATCAAGGACAAGGCTGCCGCCCTCGAATCGCGCATCAAGACGTGGACGGCGGCGCGCGACCTCGCCGCGAAGCGCCAGCCTTCGTGGGCGGTGGTCGAGCATCTCGCGCGCCACGCCGGCGACCTTCCGGGTATGCAGCCCCACCTGGACCAGATCGAGGCGATCCGCACGCACCGTTTGCTGCTGGAGCCGACGGATTCGGTAGCGCCGATCAGGGTGGCCATTGCCGGCCTGTTGCGTGAGGCCGTGAACGGCGCGCATGCCGCTCATGCCGCCTCGTACAGCCAGGCGATCGGCGCGCTGGCCGGCAACGAGAACTGGGCCAAGCTCGATCCGACGCAGCAGACCGGCATCCTCGCCGCAGTCGGCCTGACTGCACCCGTTAAGCCTGACGTGTCCAGCGATGAGGCGCTCGGCCGGCACCTCGATGGTCGCCCGTTGAAGGTGGCCTTGGCCGAGCGCGACGCGATTCCGGGGCGGATCCAGCAGGCCATCGAACGTGCCGCCAAGCTGCTGGAGCCAAAGGTGCAGACCGTCAGCCTCGAACGCAGCACGCTGCGATCGGAGCAGGAGGTCGATGCCTGGCTCGGGCGCCAGAAATTCAGGCTGCTCGAGGGCCTAAAGCAGGGGCCGGTGCTGGTCAACTGACAGGGCAAGACGCATGACCACACTCACCCGTGAGCTTCGCCGCTCGCTCGAAAACACCGTGCGAGAGGCCCGCCGCACCGCCGAGGCAGGCGCGCGCAAGGTCATCGAGCAGCTCGCGGTGCACCACCACGAGCCGTGGCCGAGCATGACGCCTGCGCAGCGCGAGCTGCGCAATCGTCTGCGCGCGCACGGCAGGCAGCTCGGCGACCGGCGCGACGATCGCCGGGGCGTGCAGGGCATTGATCGGCTGACGACCGAATGCGCCTACGAGCACTGGCATCGCATGCTCTTTGCCCGCTATCTGGCCGAGTGCGAACTCCTCATCGAGCCGCAGTCTGGGGTAGCGATCTCGCTGGCGGAGTGCGAGGAGCTGGCGCGCGCCGACGGGCGCGACTGGCTCAAGCTCGCCGCCGACTACGCGCAGCGCATGCTGCCGCAGATCTTCCGCTCCGGCGATCCGGTGCTCGAAGTGGCGCTTCCGCCGGAAACACGCTCAGCACTCGAAGACCTGATGAAGGCGCTCCCACGCGACGTGTTCGTCGCCGACGACAGTCTTGGGTGGGTGTACCAGTACTGGCAGGCGGACCGCAAGGAAGAGATCAACCGGTCGGAGAAGAAAATCGGGGCCGACGAGCTACCGGCGGTGACGCAGTTGTTCACCGAGGACTACATGGTGCTCTTCCTGCTGCACAACACGCTGGGCGCGTGGTGGGCAGGCAAGGTGCTCGCTGCGAAGCCTGCTCTGGCCGAGTCGGCTTCGAACGAGGGCGAGCTGCGCGCGGCCTGCGCGGTCGGCGATGTCGAGTGGTCCTACTTGCGCTTCGTGCGCGAAGGTAATCAACCCTGGCGTCCAGCTGCAGGGGTATTCGAAGGTTGGCCGAATGCGGCGAGGCAAATCACGCTCCTCGATCCCTGCATGGGCAGCGGGCATTTCCTGGTGTTTGCGCTGCCGATGCTCGCGGCGATGCGGGCCGCCGAAGAGCGGCTCTCGGCAGAGGCTGCGATCGAAGCCGTGCTGCGCGACAACCTGTTCGGGCTCGAGATCGACCCGCGCTGCACGCAGATTGCCGCATTCAACCTCGCGCTGGCCGCCTGGCGGCGGATCGGCTACCGGCAACTTCCGTCGCTGCATCTCGCCTGCTCGGGGCTTTCGCTCGGCGTGTCCAAAGCCGAGTGGCTCAAGCTCGCGGAGCGCGCCGCGCAGGCCTTGCCGGTGCCGCCGAAGACCGATCTGCTTGGCACCGAGGACAACCTGTTCTCGGATGCGATGAAGCGGGGGTTCGAGCGGCTGTACGACCTCTTCGCACGCGCGCCTTGGCTCGGCAGCCTGATCGACCCGCGTGCTGCCGGTGGCGATCTGATCGAGCACGGCTTTGACGACCTCGAGCCGCTGCTCGCTCAGGTGATGGCCAAGGCTGAGACCGCCGAGCTCACGGAGATGGCGGTCGCGGCGCAGGGGCTGGCGAAGGCGGCGCAGATTCTCGCCGGCCGCTTCACGCTGGTGGCGACCAACGTGCCGTATCTAGGCCGCGGTAAGCAGGACGACGTGCTCAAGGATTACTGCGAGCGGCAGCACCCCGAGGCCAAAGCCGATCTCGCCACCTGCTTCGTCGAGCGCTGCCTCGACTTCTGCGCCGAAGGTGGTAGCACGGCGCTGGTGACGCCGCAGAATTGGCTGTTCCTCGGCACTTACAAGAAGCTGCGCAAGCGCGTGCTCGAAGAAGCGCAGTGGGAGATAGTGGCGCGGCTCGGCGAGCACGGCTTCGAAAGCCCGCAGGCGGCGGGAGCGTTCACCGCCCTCCTAGCGCTGTCGCGCCTGCGGGCGGGCGAGGAGCATCGCTTCGCAGGGTGGGATGCGAGTGCGGGGGCGACGCCGGTGGAGAAGGAGGCAGCGTTGCTGAGCGTCGCTGCGCGCGTTGTTACCCAAGCTGATCAGGGCGGTAACCCTGATGCACGAATCACCTTCGATGCACCGTCGGCGTTGCCCTTGCTCGGTACCTGTGCGGGCGCGTACCAAGGGCTTACCTCAGGGGACAACCCGAAGTTCATGCAGGTGTTCTGGGAGCAACAGACCCTCGGCGAAACGTGGGAGCCAACTCAGAGCGCGAGTACTGACGGACCTTGGTCTAGTGGGAGAGAGCTGATTCTGCGTTGGGAGCAGGGCAGTGGCGAGCTTACCGAGGTCTTGGGTAATGGGGTGAAGGGGCGTCCAATCTGGGGGCGTTTGGGGGTCGCGGTCGGGCAAATGCGGACCTTGCCCACAGCCCCATATCTCGGCACACCATATGACATGACATGTGCCGTAATCGTCCCGGATGACGCAGACGATCTACCCGCGCTGTGGTCGTACTGCTCGTCGTCGCAATTTCTCGACGACGTTCGCAGGGTCGATCAGAAGCTAAACGTCACAAACGCCACACTAGTCAAAGTTCCTTTCAACCTCGCTCACTGGCAACAGGTCGCCGCCGAGAAGTACGCGAACGGTCTACCGAAACCGCATTCCGACGACCCGACGCAGTGGCTGTTCAACGACCACCCGAAAGGCTCCGAGGCGCCGCTGCAGGTGGCAGTCGCCCGACTCGCCGGCTATCGCTGGCCGCGCCGGACCGGCTCAAGCTTCCCCGAGTGCCCGGCGCTGGGGCCGGACGGGCTGGAGAAACACGTCGACCGTGACGGCATCGTCGCGCTGAACCCGGTGAAGGGCGAGCAGCCGGCCGCTGCCCGCCTACTGGCGCTGCTCGCCGACGCCTTCGGCGCCGAATGGTCCGCCGCGAAGCTCGACAGCCTGCTCGCGCAGGCGGGTTTTGGCGGCAAGACGCTCGACGACTGGCTGCGCGACGGCTTCTTCGAGTTGCACTGCGCGCTGTTCCGTCAGCGGCCGTTCGTCTGGCACGTCTGGGACGGCCGCCGCGACGGCTTCCATGCACTGGTCAACTACCACCGACTGGCTGCACCAAACGGCGAGGGGCGGCGCACGCTGGAGAAGCTGCTGTATTCCTATCTCGGCGACTGGATTGACCGGCAGCGCGCCGACCAGAAGGCCGGCGTTGAGGGTGCGGACGCGCGCGTCGCCGCGGCGGAGCACCTCAAGACCGAGTTGACGAGCATCCTCGCCGGCGAGCCGCCCTACGACCTCTTCGTCCGCTGGAAACCGCTCGCCGAGCATCCGATCGGCTGGGAGCCGGACATCAACGACGGAGTGCGGATCAACATCCGCCCCTTCATCACCGCGAAGCCTCTCGGTGCGCGCGCCAAGGGCGCCTGCATCCTGCGAACGACGCCCAAGATCAAGTGGGACAAGGACCGCGGCAAGGAACCCGAGCGCCCGCGCGAGGACTTCCCCTGGTTCTGGAACTGGGATGAGCAGACCTCGGACTTCGAAGGGCGCGGCAAGGAACCCGACGGGAACCGCTGGAACGATCTTCACTACTCAGTCGCCGCGAAGCGTGCGGCGCGATCACGCAAGGGGACGCCATGAACATCAACGCCAGCATCATCGATCAGCAGGTCAGCGGTCTCGCCGAGCGGCTGAAAGCGCAGTTCGACGAGGCTCTGGACAAGAAGCTCAACACGACGGCCCGCCGCTCGGTGGCCTTTGTGCTGCTGTGCGTGAGAACCTTGCTCGACCTCACCGAAGACGAGGCCCTGGACCGCCTGACCGAGGGCGGCAACGACTTCGGCGTGGACGCCATCGACGTGGCCGACGTGACCGAAGGCGAGTTCACGGTCACGCTCTTCCAGGCCAAGTACAAGCACGAGAACCTGGACGGGCAGGCGCACTTCCCAGAGAACGGAGTCGCCAAGGCGGTGCAGGCGGTACAGGCGCTCTTTAACCCCCAGGCGCCTGTCACGCTCAACCCGCGTCTGCAGACGCGCATCGAGGAGGTGCGTTCGCTGATCGTCGACGGCTTCATTCCCCGGGTCCGCTACCTGCTGTGCAACAACGGCGCCAGTTGGAAGCAGCCCGAGGCGCAGCAGGTCATCGACCGCGCACAGTTTCCGGAGCGCGTGCGCTTCGAGCACGTCAACCACGACGCGCTGGTGCAGATCCTGCAGTCGACGCAGCCGGTGAAGGACACGGTGCAGTTCGCCGGCAAGGCCGTGGTCGAGGACTTCAACTTCAGCCGTGTATTCATCGGCAAGGTGGCCGTCAGCGAGATCGCCCGGCTGATGGACGCCCATGGCGACCGGCTGCTGGAACGTAACATTCGGCGCTACCTGGGCCTGCAGGGCAACCGGGTTAACGAGGGCATCCGCTTGACGCTTTCCAATGAAGCCGAGCGCCCGAACTTCTTCTTCTACAACAACGGTGTCACCCTGATCTGCAAGCAGTTCGACTACAACGCCCTCCAGGGAGAGAACCACAAGGTGCGGGTCGAGGGGCTGCAGATCATCAACGGCGGCCAGTCGTGCAAGACCATACAGGCTACGCTTGCCAGCCTGGATGGCAAGGCCAGGGGGCTGGAGACGGCCTTCGTGCTGGTGCGCCTTTATCAGCTGGGCGAAGGCGCTGCCGGTCTGGTGTCCCAGATCACCTACGCCACCAACAGCCAGAACCCGGTGGACCTGCGCGATCTGCGCTCGAACGACCCGATCCAGAGGCAGCTCGAGATTTCGGTCAGGGAACTGGGGTACGAATACAAGGCCAAGCGCAGCGACACCCCCGCCAAGCCCGCCGATATCACCAGTGCGGTGGTGGCCGAGGCGATCCTGGCGACATGGCGGCGCGCGCCTCAGCAAGCCCGGTTCCGCAACAGCGAGCACTTTGGAAGCTTGTACGACAAGATCTTTGACTCCAGCCTGAACGGTGCGCAACTCGTCATCGCAGTCCTGATTTACCGCATCACGGAGAACAGACGGCGTCGTCCACCGGAGGGGTCGCCCGATTTCGTCCGCTATGCGTCCTGTTTTGAGGCCATGCTGATGGGCCAGTACTTGCTGGCCGAGCTCGAGGTCGACCTGGCCGGGCTGGACCACCGCAACTTCGAGCAGGCCCGTGCGCTCGTCGAGCAGAAGGGCGATCGGTACTTCGAGCGCGCGGTGACGGAGATCGGCAAGGCGCTGAAGAAGCTCTACGGAAAGCAGGAGATCAGTCTGCAGCAGCTCTCGGCCACCTTCCGCCGCGGCGATCTGACGCGGTATCTGCCCACATGAGCCACACCGCCGGCGACTGGCGTGCACGCCAAGGAGACTGACGCATGAGACCGCTGACCAACGCCGAACTCGAGACCATGATGCGCGAGCTCGAATCCGACCGCGCTGAGCGCAAGCAATCATTCCGCGGCGACGCGCCAACCACCGTGCGCGAGGCGGTATGCGCCTTCGCCAACGACATGCCGGGCCACGGCGCGCCGGGCGCGGTGTTCATCGGCGCGCGCGACGACGGCTCGCCGCTGGCAGGCTTTGAGGTCACCGACGAGCTGCTGCGACAACTGGCCGACATCAAGACCGACGGCAACATCGCACCGCCGCCCTCGCTGCTGGTCGAGAAGCGCCATCTCGCCGGCGCTGACTTTGCCGTGATCACGGTCTGGCCCTGCGACACGCCCCCGGCGCGATACAAGGGACGCATCCACGTGCGCTGGGGCCCGCGGCGCGGGCTGGCCAGTGCGCAGGACGAGCGCATCCTCAACGAGCGCCGGCGCCACCGCGACCGGCCCTACGACATCCAGCCCGTTGGGGACGCGACGCTGGACGATCTGGACCGGCTGCGCTTCGAGCAGGAGTATCTGCCGTCGCTGGTCGCGCGGGACGTGCTGGCGGCCAACGATCGCAACATCGAACAGAAGCTGGCGGTCACCAAGATGGTGGTTAGCGACGCCGAGCCCGTGCCCACCGTGCTGGGGCTGCTGGTGATCGGTCGCTCACCCGCGGACTGGCTGCCTGGGGCATATACGCAGTTTCTTCGCCTGGCCGGCAACGACCTGACCGCACCGGTCGCCGACGAGGAGGTCATCCATGGCACTGTGGCCGACCAGATCCGCCGGCTGGAAGAGAAGCTCGAAGCCCATAACCTGCGCGGCGTGCGCTTTGCCGATGTGGCACAGGAGGCGCGCAGCGAAGCCTATCCGATGGATGCGCTGCGCCAGCTGGTCCGCAACGCCTTCATGCACCGCAGCTACGAGGCGACGAACGCACCGGTGCGGGTGTACTGGTTCGACGACCGCATCGAGGTGCACAACCCCGGCGGGCCGTTCGGCAGCGTCACGCCGGAAACCTTCGGCCAGCCGGGCGTGGCCGATTACCGCAACCCGAACTTGGCCGAGGCGCTGCGCGCCCTGGGATATGTGCAGCGTTTCGGCGCCGGCATCGCGATCGCGCGCAAGGCCCTGGGGCAGCGGCTGCGCTTCGAGGTGCAGCCAGGCTTCGTGGCCGCCATCGTCGACGGGGAGCAGCCATGATCAGCATCGCCTTCTTCAACAACAAGGGCGGGGTGGGCAAGACCTCGCTGGTCTATCACACGGCCTGGATGTTTGCCGAGCTCGGCCACCGGGTGCTGGCGGTGGACCTCGACCCGCAGTCCAACCTGTCCATCATGGCGCTGGACGAGGAGCGGCTGGAAGCGCTGTGGCCCGACGACGAGCACCCGCAGACGCTGCACGGGGCGGTGGCGCCGCTGTTCGGCGGCACGGGCGACGTCCGGCCGGCGCACATCGAGGCCATGGCCGGCAAGCTGGGGCTGCTGGTGGGCGATCTGGCGCTGTCGCGGATCGAGGACGATCTGTCGACCGAATGGCCGCGCTGCCTTGAAGGACGCGAACGCGCCTTTCGCGTGACCACGGCCTTCTGGCGCGTGATCCGCGAGGCGGCGCAGCGGCACGCGGCAGACCTGGTGCTGATCGACGTGGGGCCGAACCTGGGGGCGATCAACCGCGCGGCGCTCGTCGCGTCCAGCCACGTGGTGGTGCCGGTTGCCCCCGACCTCTTTTCCCTGCAGGGTCTGAAGAACCTCGGGCCGACCCTGCGCCAATGGCGTCAGACCTGGCAGCAGGCACTGCCCAAGGCGTCAGCCACGCTCGGTGAAATGCCGCAGGGACAGATGGCGCCGGTCGGCTACGTCCTGATGCAGCACGCGGAGCGCCTGGGTCGGCCGACCAAGGCCTACGCGAAGTGGCAAGCGCGGCTGCCGGGCGGCTATCGGGAGAGCGTTCTGGGCGAGCGAGGATCGGCCACGACGCCGGACCCGAACCAGATCCAACGTATCAAGCACTACCGCAGCCTCATGCCGATGGCGATGGAGGCGCGCAAACCCATGTTCGACCTGACTTCAGCCGATGGTGCGATCGGTGCGCATCAGACCAACGTCCAGCGTTGTCACGACGATTTCGAGGCGCTGTGCCGCGAAATCGCCCGCCGCGTGGGCTGCGCGCCATGAAGACGCCAGGCGGCGACGCGCAGACCTTGCTCGATGCGCTCGTCGCATCGCTGGCCGCGGCCACGCGCTCGCCTGAAGGTGTGGCCGAACCGGTCGCGCTGCTGTGGACGGATGCTGACGGGCAGTGGCGCCCCCTCGTGGCGGCCCTACAGAAGACGTGTACCCATTTCTACGTGCTCGGCGCCTACGACGCCGCGCGCCGCACGGGGCCGGCCATCTGGCTCAAGTGCCTTGTCGACCGGACGCTGCCCGATCTGGCGCCGCCGCCTGGCACCGTGCCCATCCTTTACTTGCCCGGCGTCAGCCGCCAGGAACTGCGCGCGGGCGGAGACTGCCCCGATCTGCTCCACCCATTGATCGAGCTTCAGTACCGCGGCGCGGTCTGGCACCAGAAGAACGGCCGGGATTGGACGGTGGAGGCATTCATGACCTCCGACGCGGCGTTGGGCCTCGACCTGTCGCTGGACATGCGGACCCGCGAGGCGCTGATGCGCGCATTGCCGGTGCTGGCCACTGAGCCGATCGCACCGCTCAGAGGGCGCCGACTCGATGCGGACGACTTCGACCGCCTTTCTGTGGGTGATCCCATCCGCGATCTGCTGGGCTGGATGTCGGAGCCTGAAGCGTTCCAGGCTCGCTGCGACACGGCGCGGTGGGAGGCGTTCAGGAACATCTGCACCCGCGAGTTTGGGTTCGACCCCGACAAGGACGGCCCCGCGCGCGCGGGCGACCTGATGCTGAATGGCAATGGGAAGTGGCAGGGCGTGTGGCGACGTTTTCGTGACGCGCCCCGCGGCTACCTCGGCATCGCAGATCTGCTTCGCAACGCCAAGCCGCGCGACCTGTTTGCGGACCAGGCTCGCCAGCCGCAGGTGAACGAAGACCAAGAGGCGCATCTTCGTTACGCATTGGAGGCGGCGCTCGCATTGCCGCACCAGCAGATTTGCGACCGCGTTCTCGAACTGGAAGCGCAGAACAGGGATCGCCGATCCTGGGTCTGGGCGGATCTGGGCTACAGCACGATGGCGGGCGCCCTGGAGCCACTGTCCCGGCTCGCCGAGCTTGCGCGTTCACCGCTCGGCGGCGTATCGCTGACGGCGATGGCGGCAGACTATGCCACCGACGGTTGGCGCTGCGATCGAGCTGCGCTCGACGCAATGAACCATGCGAGATCGCCTTCAGACAATGCACTTGTCGCAAAAGTGGTGCGGGCGCTCTACGCGCCGTGGCTGGACAAGTCCGCCCGCAGGTTCCAGGAACTTGCCACCCAGAACGAGGCCGAGTACCGCCGGCTGGTCTCGGGTGTAAAGGCAGAGCCCGAGACCTGCCTGGTGTTCGCCGACGGTCTGCGATTTGATGTCGCGGGCATGCTTCAGGAGCGGTTGGAGCAACGGGGGCTGAGAGTGAAGCTCGGGCATCGCATCGCGCCGCTGCCCACGGTCACCGCCACCGCCAAGCCGATCGCTTCGCCAGCCCATTCGGCATGTGAAGGGGGAGCTTCCGCGGAGGACTTCAATCCAGTGCTATCGGCCAGCAGGCAGTCGGTGTCTGCCTCACGGCTGCGCGACGAAATGGCGCGTCAGGGTGTCGAGGTTCTCGATCCGGACGAGACGACGTTGGCAGTCAAGACCGACAAGGGCGGCTGGACAGAGATCGGGCGTCTGGACGAGATGGGCCATTCTCTGGGGGCTTCGCTCGTCCGGCATATCGACGTCGAGATCGAGGCGATTGCCGATCGCGTCTCGGCCTTGCTCGGCACGGGGTGGACGCGCGTTCGTGTGGTGACCGACCACGGCTGGTTGCTCGTGCCGGGCGGCATGCCCAAGGTAGAGCTACCGGCTCACCTGGTCGCCACGAAGTGGGCGAGGTGTGCCTCGGTGCGAGGCGAATCGAGCCCGGACGTGCCCACGTTTGGGTGGTTCTGGAACGCCCACGCACGCATCGCCTCGCCGCCGGGCATCGGCTCGTTCATCGTCAACACCGAATACGCGCATGGCGGAGTCAGCCCGCAGGAGTGCGTCGTTCCCGACATGCTGGTGGAGCAAGGCGAAGTTGCGTTGAAGGCGCAGATCACCGAGATCAGCTGGCGGGGCATGCGTTGCCGGGTCGTCGTTGACACGAACGCCGCCGGCCTGCGCGTCGAACTTCGGCGCAACTGGAAGCAGGCCGACCCCGACGGGCAGCGCATCGCCACGGCCAAGGAATTGGGTAGCAACGGTCAAGCGAGCCTGGCCGTCGAGCGCGACGAGGTCGAGGGCACCGCGGCGATGGCCGTGATCCTCGATGCAACGGGTCGGGTGCTCGACTATCGGCCCACGACGATTGGAGAAGAGCAATGAGCATAGAAATGGACCCGCTGGACAGGCTCGCCGCGTCGGCCTTCGACGGCTACCTTGTTCGCAAGGACCTCGTGCGCAAGTACTCGCGCCAGTATCCGGTGCCGACCTACGTCGTCGAGTTCCTGCTGGGCCGCTACTGCGCGAGCGTCGACGAGAACGAGATCAACGAAGGTTTGCAGATCGTCGAGAAGCAGTTGAAGGATCGGACGGTGCGCACCGGCGAGGAGGAACTCTTCAAGGCACGCGCCAAGGAAACAGGGTCGGTCAAGCTGATCGACATCGTTCGGGCTCGACTCGACGCGAAGAACGACTGCTACCTGGCCGAGCTTCCCAGCCTTGCGCTGCGCGATGTCCGCATCGAAGACCAGACGGTCCGCGACAACGAGCGCATGCTGACCGATGGTTTCTACGCGGAAGTGACGCTGAGCTACGACGGAGTCATTGCCCAGCAGACGGGGGGGCGGCCGTTCAAGGTGGACGCCCTGCGGCCGATCCAGATGTCGAAGTCGGATGTGCTGGATGTGCTCATGAAGGCGCGGCAGACCTTCTCCGTCACGGAATGGATCGATTTCCTGCTGCGATCGATCGGGCTGGAAGCGTCGGCGCTCTCCGATCGCGCCAAGAAGGTCGTCCTATTGCGGATGGTGCCGTTCGTCGAGCGGAACTACAACATGGTCGAGCTTGGCCCCCGCGGAACGGGCAAGAGCCACCTGTTCCAGCAGATCTCGCCGTACTCGCACCTGATTTCCGGTGGCAAGGCGACGGTGGCGAAGATGTTCGTCAACAACTCGACCGGACAGAGAGGCCTGGTCTGCCAATACGACGTGGTCTGCTTCGACGAGGTATCGGGCATCTCGTTCGATCAGAAGGACGGCGTCAACATCATGAAGGGCTACATGGCGTCCGGCCAGTTCAGCCGCGGCAAGGAGAACATTCGCGCCGATGGCAGCCTCGTCATGGTCGGCAATTTGGACGTGGACGTCGAGCAGCAGCAGCGGGTCGGACATCTGCTGAGCCCGCTGCCGCCGGAGATGCGCAACGACACGGCCTTCATGGACCGTCTGCACGCCTATGTGCCCGGGTGGGACTTCCCGAAGCTGAACCCGACCGAGCATGTGACGGACCATTTCGGTCTCGTCAGCGATTTCCTCAGCGAGTGCTGGGACCGGCTGCGTTTGGGCAATCGGGTCTCCGTCATGCAGAGCCGCGTTCACCTGGGTGGAGCGCTCAGCGGGCGCGACATCGAAGCGGTCAACAAGACCGTCAGCGGGCTTGTGAAGCTTCTGTTCCCCGATCCGCAGATGCCCGTCTCCGACGAGGATCTTGAGTGGATGGTGCGCTTGGCGCTGGAAGCGCGCCGGCGGGTCAAGGAGCAGCAGCGGCGGGTGTTCAAGAGCGAATTCCGCAACACCCACTTCAGCTACATCCTCGGTCCCGAGGGCGTCGAGCAGTTTGTCTCGACGCCCGAGCAGCACAGCGACGAGGCGATCGAGACCGACCCGCTGCCGCCTGGACAAGTCTGGGGTGCGAATCCCGGATCAGGGGAGACCGGCGCCGGCCTCTACCGGATCGAAGTCACCTGCGGACGCGGCAGCGGCGTCAAGATCCTCAATCAGCCCACGCCGCCCGCCTTTCGCGAGAGCGTCAAGGTCGGCGAGCAGAACCTCTACACGCGATCGAAAGAGCTTGTCGGTGACCGCAACCCGCGCGAGGAGGAGTTCTCGGTCCAGATGCGCGCGATGGACTCGGACAAGGCAGGGGCGGGTCTCGGCCTTCCCGTTCTGGTCGCCCTCTGCGGTGCGCTGCTCAGCAAGAACACACGGGGTGGAGCAGTGGTGGTTGGGGCACTGAACCTCGGCGGATCGGTCGAGCTGATCCCCAATGCGGCGCGCATCGTCGAACTCGCGATCGACAAGCAGGCGCAGACGATTCTGATGCCGGTGGCGGCACGCCGGCAGTTGAACGATCTGCCGGACGATCTGTGGACGAAGATCAATGTTGAGTTCTACAAGGACGCGGCAGACGCTGTGTTCAAGGCGCTGGTGGAGTGAAGGGCGAAAGCCAGTTGGGCTGAACAGTTAAGCTCACAATTTGAGCTACTAGCCGGATATCGTTGCCGTGTCGCCGCGTCCGCCAGGCCAGTTTATGCATAGGGAGGACTGATGTGTTGGCCAACTTGCGAATCCGGACCTTCAGTCCGTAAAGCTCAACCCACCGCCCCTATTAAGTTAACATAATATACATTGTCGACTTATCGACCTACTCGTCCTTCGCCTCGAACACCTCATCGGAGTCCGCCTTGTCGGCCTCGGGCGGGACCCCCAGCGGCTTGTCCAGTGGCCGGCAGATGCGGCTCTTCAGTCGGGACAGGCGATCCGAGCTCGCCAGCGCGGCGAATACTGCGTCGGGATCCATCATCAGCGCGAACGGGTTGGGAGCGGTCTGAACAGTCGTCATGGCAATCCTTCCGATGGTCGGGTGCGATGAACTTTAGGGCTGCGTGTGCATCCGCCCCAGTGGGCGCGCGCCCAAACCGGATGTCGGGCTTCTTCTGACACATCCGCCGGGCGGGTGCCGCCCAGGCGTCAGCGCCGGGCCTGCTCGAGGCGCCTGACCAGCGGCTCCCGACCCGACAGTTTCGCGAAATCGACGGCACTCAACTGGCGCTGGTTGCGCTTGTTCACATCGGCGCCACGCTCCAGCAGCAGCTGCACGCCCGCTTCGCTGCCGTACTGCGCGGCCATCATCAGCGGCGTGGTGCCGTTCGGCGAGGTGGCGTCGATGTCGGCGCCGCGATCGAGCAGCAACTGGACGATCTTCGGCTCGGGGCCGGTGGCCGCGTAGTGCAGTGCCGACCATCCGGGCTGGTTGACCCGGGCGCCGCGATCGAGCAGCAGTTGAACGGTCGGCAGGTTGCCTCGCAAGGCGGCCATCATCAGTGCGGATTCGCCGGCCTCGTTGAGTGCGTCGATCTCGATCCCGGGGTGACCGAGCAGCACTTTCGCGACCTTCGGCGACTGCTCCTGCAGCGCCATCATCAACCCCGGTTGGCCCTTGGGATCGCGCGTGTTGGGATCGAAGCCACGCTGCAGCAGGCTCGTCACCGCTCTGGCGTCGTCATGGAGAATTGCGCTGAAGAAGTCGTCGTACGAACCGGCTTTGGCCGTTGAAATTCCAAACACGACAAGGGTATAGAAAATATACTTAAAGTACTTCATTAGCTGTTCCAGGGTCATCGGGCCGGCGCTGGCAGCTTGAAAAGACGCGCGAAGTTGGCTGAGGTGGCGTCGGCAACGGTCTCCACCGGCAACCCTTTGAGCGCCGCGATCTGCCGGGCGACAAAGGGCACGTAGGCCGGGCTGTTGGTCTTGCCGCGGTGCGGCACCGGTGCCAGGTAGGGACTGTCGGTCTCGATCAGGCAGCGATCGAGCGGCACGAAGGTGGCGACCTCGCGCAGCGCCTGCGCCGTCTTGAAGGTCAGGATGCCCGAAAACGAGATGTGGAAACCGAGGTCGAGCGCCGCCCGGGCGACCGCATCGGTCTCGGTGAAGCAATGGAAGACGCCGCCCGGGCCGTCGCCGGGATCACATCGGGCGCCCTCCTCGCGCAGGATCGCGAGCGTGTCGTCCGAGGCGCTGCGCGTATGCACCACCAGTGGCAGCCTGGTCGCACGCGCGGCGCGGATGTGAACCCGGAAGCGCTCGCGCTGCCACTCCATCGCAGCAAGGCTGCGGCCGTTGAGACGGTAGTAGTCCAGGCCGGTTTCGCCGATCGCCACCACCTTCGGCAGCCGAGCCAGCGCCAGCAGCTCATCGACGGCGGGTTCGCGCACGCCTTCGCTGTCGGGGTGGACGCCGACGCTGCACCAGAAGTTGTCGTAGCGCGTTGCCAGCGCATGGACCTGCTCGAATTCCTCGAGCGTGGTGCAGATGCACAGCGCGCGGTCGACCTGCGCGGCCGCCATCTCGGCGCGGACGTCGTCGAGCCGTTCGGCGAGCCCCGAAAAACTCAGGTGGCAATGGGAATCGACGTACATGCGGGCAGAGGAGGCAAGTCGCGACGCGACCGCGCGACGAAAGGGCTCAGATCGTCTGCGTCGGCTTCGCTGACGAGATCGAGGTGCCCAGCACCTCTTCGATCTTGAGCTTGAGCCCGCGCGTCTTCTCGTCGTTCGGGAAGCGCACGCCCACGCCCTGGGTGCGACCGCCCGAGGCGTTCGCCGGCGTGATCCAGCCGACCTTGCCGGCCACCGGATAGCGCTGCGGGTCGTCGGGCAGCGACAGCAGCAGGTAGATGTCGTCACCGAGCTTGTACTCGCGGGTGGTCGGCACGAACAGGCCGCCATCGGTGAACACCGGCATGTAGGCGGCATAGAGCGCGCCCTTCTCGCGGAACACGAGCTGGATCACGCTGGGCCGGGCAGGCCCCGTCGCCGGCGCGAGGGCGGACGGGACGGTTCGCGGCGATTTTTCGCTCATGCGCCGCAGTGTACCGAAGTGTTCGTCGTCTGCCTGCCCCCGGGAGCGGCGGGCGCGAGCGCGCGCCGGCCCTGCTGGACCAGCGATTCGGCCATCAGCCCCGCGTTCCACGTGTGCTCGGCATGGCGCGCGGTCCGGTTCAACTCGCGCATCCATGCCTGCAAGGCCGACAGGTCGGCACCGGCGCGCAGCGATGCGGCCGGAAAGTAGCGCGGCACGGCGCCCACGGCCAGGCAGGCGGCGTCGTGACACAGCTTCTGCAAGGCATCGACGACGCGTGCCGGCGGCCAGTTGCCGAAGCCCGCTGTCGAACCCTGCGCGACGAGCATCGGCAGCCTCAGCCAGGTCGCCGCATCGATGCCCTGCCGCGACCAGTCCAGCGCCTCCTGGGGCTGGCCGCCGGTGGCGGCGAGCATCACGTCCGCGTCGGCCACGCCTTGGTCCGCGAGCCACGCACTGGCCGGCTCGAAGGGCGGCAACGCCAGCGCGATGCTCTGGCAGCGGCTGCGGATCGTCGGCAGCAGCGCGTCGGGCGCGGCACAGCTGAGCAGGAAGCGCACCGTGCCCGGCGGCTCCTCGAGTGTCTTCAGCAAGGTGTTGGCCGAGACGCTGTTCATGCGTTCGGCCGGGTGCAGCACGACGACCTTGGCGCCGCCGCGCGCCGAGGTCGTCTGCGCGAAGTTCACCGCGGCGCGCACCGCCTCGACCTTGATCTCCCTGCTCGGCTGCTTTGCCTTGCCGGCGCGCTCGACAGCGCCGTCTTCGCCCTCGGGCGCGGCCCAGCCGAGCGGCTCCTGCAGCACTTCGGGCAACAGCACCAGCAGGTCCGGATGCGAGTGCGCCTGTACCAGCCGGCAACTTGCACACACGCCGCAGGGCCGGGCCGGCGAGTCGGCGGCCTCGCACAGCCAGGCCTGCGCGATCGTCACCGCAAGGTCGAACTGGCCGACGCCTTGCGGGCCGTGCAGCAGCAGCGCGTGCGCATGTCGGGACTGCAGCGTCTGACGCAGCACCGGCTCGATCCACGGCAGCGGCAGACGACCGTCTGTGCCTACCATGCGCGGGCCTTCAGCGCCGCATCGATCTGTTGCCAGACGGCATCGCGATCGAGGGACGCGTCGATGCGCGCAAAGCGCGCCGGGGCCGCCGCCATGCGCGCCGCGTAGCCGGCGCGCACGCGCTCGAAGAACGCCAAATCGCGCTGCTCGAAACGGTCGGCGGCGCGGGCCTGCGCGCGGCGCTGCGCCGCGAGCGCGGCCGGCAGGTCGAACCAGATCGTCAACTCGGGCTGCAGGTCGCCCTGCACCCATCGCTCGAGTTGCGCCAGCACCGCCGGTGATGCGCCCCCGCCGCCACCCTGGTACGCGAAGGTCGCGTCGGTGAAGCGGTCGCACAGCACCGTATGGCCCGCCGCCAGGGCCGGTTCGATCACTGCGCGCAGATGGTCGCGGCGCGCCGCGAACGCAAGCAGGGCCTCGGTCAGCACATCGGCCGGCTCGTGCAGCAGGATCTCGCGCACCCGCTCGGCCAGCGGCGTGCCGCCCGGCTCGCGCGTGCACAGGACGGTCGCGCCACGCGCGCGCAAGCGCTGCGTGATCGCGTCGATGTGGGTCGTCTTGCCGGCGCCGTCGATGCCTTCGAAAGTGATGAATCTGCCGCTCACGCGCGTCGCCCTGCCCTGCTCATTTCTTGCGCTGGTATTGGTTCACCGCGCGGTTGTGGTCGGCCAGAGTGTCGCTGAATTCGCTGCGGCCATCGCCGCGCGCGACGAAGTACAGCGCCTTGGTCGGGTCCGGCCGCACCGCGGCGAGCAGTGCGGCCTTGCCCGGCATCGCGATCGGCGTCGGCGGCAGGCCGCTGCGGGTGTAGGTGTTGTAGGGCGTGTCCGCGAGCAGGTCGCGCTTGCGCAGGTTGCCGTCGAAGTTCGCACCCAGGCCGTAGATCACGGTCGGGTCGGTCTGCAGCGGCATGCCCAGCCGCAGCCGGTTCACGAACACGCCGGCGACCCGGCCGCGGTCGGCGCCGACGCCGGTTTCCTTCTCGACGATCGATGCGAGCACGAGCGCGTCGTCGGCGCTTTGCAGCGGCGTGTCGGGGGCGCGCTCCTGCCAGGCCGCGTCGAGCCGCTTCTGCAGTGCGCGGTAGGCACGCCGGAGCACCGCGAGGTCGCTGCTGCCCTTGCTGTACGCGTAGGTGTCCGGGTAGAAGCGACCTTCGGGCGAGACGCCGGGCGGCGCACCGAGCGCGGCCATGATCTGCGCGTCGCTCATCGCCGCGGTCGCGGGCTTCAACGCATCCGCTGTCGCCAGTTCGGCGCGGAACTGGCGGAAGGTCCAGCCTTCGATCAGCCGCACGACGGCCAGCGTCTCGTCGCCGCGGACCATCTTGTTCAGCAGGGCAACCGGGGTGACACCGCGGCCGATCTCGTAGCTGCCGGCGCGAATCCTGCGCGCCTGGCCGGACCAGCGGAACCATTCGTAGAGCAGCAGCGGCGAGGCCTGCACACCGGCCCGGACCCAGGCCTGCGCGATCTCGCGCGGCGGCGTGCCGGGCTCGACCGAGACCTCGACCGACTCGGCCGCCAGATCGAGCGGCTGCTTCAACCACCATGCGGTGGCGCCTGCCGCACCGAGAAGCACCAGCAGACACAGGGCCGCGAACGCAGGCCAGAACTTCATCGGGCCAGCATGCCCGACCCGGCGCGGACGCGCCGTAACCCTGACGAGACAAGAACCATGGGCGCTGATGATAATGAGTGATGAACACGCTTTCGACCCTCGACGGTCTCGTGGCGCTGCGCCACTGCGGCCTGATCCGTGCGCGCGGCCCCGACGCCGTGACCTTTCTGCAGGGCCAGCTCACGAACAACATCGCCACGCTGGGCCCGGCCCAGGCGCGACTCGCCGGCTTCTGCTCGGCCAAGGGGCGGTTGCAGGCCAGCTTCATGGTCTGGCGGCTCGGCGCCGATGACCTGCTTCTGGCCTGCTCGGCCGGTCTGCTGGCGGCGACGCTGAAGCGCCTGTCGATGTTCGTGCTGCGCGCGAAGTGCAGTCTGACGGATGCGACCGCCGAACTGCCTCTGCTCGGTGCGGTGGGCCCGACCGCGACGCGCTGGATGGGCGGGCTGGCCATCGGCGCGACGCGCGAGGTCGAGGGCGGCACGCTGGTGCGCTTGGCCGATGCCGACGGCGTGCCACGCTGCATCGTCGCGCTCGCCCCGGCGCAGCCGTGGCCGCAGGCGCCCACGCTGGCGCTCGATACCTGGCGGCTGCTCGAGGTGCGCTCCGGCATCCCGGTCATCGAGGCCGAGACCGTCGACCGCTTCGTTCCGCAGATGCTGAACTACGAAGTGATCGGTGGCGTCGACTTCGGCAAGGGCTGCTATCCGGGGCAGGAGGTCGTCGCCCGCAGCCAGTACCGCGGCACGATCAAGCGGCGCATGTTCCTGTTCGAATGCGACGCGCCCATCGCCGCCGGCCAGGAGGTCTTCCACAGCGGCGACGCGACCCAGCCCGCGGGCATGGTCGTGAACGCCGCGCCGCTGCCGGATCGCGCCGGCTGCGCGGCGCTGGTCGAGGTGAAGCTCGCGGCGCTCGACTCGGGCAGCCTGCACGCCGGCGCCGCCGATGGCGCCGGGCTGCGCCTGACGGCCCTGCCCTACGCATTGCCCGGCGAGTCCGCGCTGCTGGCCTGACGGGGTGCCGCGGCGTCCCGTCCACATTCGTCGAACAAGTCACAAGCCCTGGGCGCGACACTCGGGAAGGCCCCGCGATGCGCGAGCTGTTCATCTACTATCGCCTGCGCTCGATCGACGCCGACACCGCTCGAGGTCTGGTGCTCGATTTTCAGGCGCAGTTGCGGATGCAGTACCCGCAGCTGATGGCGCGCCTGCTGCGCCGGCCGCCGCGCAGCGACGAGGCCGGCGAGCAGCAGACGTGGATGGAAATCTATTCGACCGACCCCATGCGCGAGCCCGCCGGCATCACCGCCGAACTGCAATCCGCGATCGAAGCCACGGCCGCCGTGCTGGGGCCGCTGCTCGACGGGCCGCGTCACACCGAGGTGTTCACTGCATGTGTCTCGTAGCCATTGCGATCGACCACAGCCGACGCTTTCCGCTGGTCGTGGCGTCGAACCGCGACGAATACTTCGAGCGCCCGACCGCCGGTCTCGCCTGGTGGGCGCCGAAGCCCGGCGACCCGGCCATCCTGAGCGGCCGTGACCTCGAGTCCGGCGGCACCTGGATGGGACTGACCGCGCAGGGTCGGTTCGCGCTGCTGACGAACGTGCGCGGCGTGCTGCCCGTCGAGCCCGGCGCGCCGTCACGCGGCCAGGTTGTGACCGACTGGCTCACCTGCGACCAGGAGACCGGCGACTTCTGGATGCGAACCGCGCTGTCGGGCTACAACGGCTTCAACCTGATCGCCGCGGATTTCCGCCACGGCGAGTGCTTCTGGGCGTCCAACGCGAAGGCACATCCGCAGCGCCTGGCGCGTGGGCTCTACGGCCTGTCGAACGGCAGGCTCGACGAACCCTGGCCCAAGGTCGGCGCGCTGAAAGCCCGGCTGCAGACCGCGCTGGACGCGTCGGCGTCGGCCGACCGACTCGCCACGCAGCTCTTCGCCGCCCTCGCCGACCGCACGCTGGCCGCCGACGCCGCCCTGCCCCAGACCGGTGTCCCGCTCGACCGCGAGCGCCAGTTGTCGGCCGCGTTCATCGCTTCGCCGGACCGGCGCTACGGCACGCGTTGCTCGACGGTGATCATCAGCGAGAAGACCGGCCGCCAGACGCTCACGCACGTGTACGAGCGCAGCTTCGATGCCGATGGCGCGGTCACCCATCTGCGCCGTTCCCAGCTGCGCAACTGGCCGCCCCGCCAGGTCGACGGCGATGCACACGGCCCGGCGGCGCCAGGCGTGGTCTCGGAGCACGCACTCGCCGCCGGCGACGCGACCGAACTCGGCTGACGCGCCGCGTCGCAAGGCTACAGCGGTTGCGCCATGTCGATGTGGGCGATGCCGACCTCCTCGAACACCGCACCGGCAGGCTGGAAGCCGGCGCGCGCGTAGAAGCCCTGGGCACTGGTCTGGGCGTGCAGCCGCACCTCGCGGTCGCCGCGCGCTGCCGCGGCCCGCATCAGTGCATCGAGCAACGCGCGGCCGACGCCGCTGCCGCGCATCGGCTGGGTCACGGCCATGCGGCCGATGCGAGCCACGCCGGGCGCCTCCTGCAGCAGCCGTCCGGTCGCCAGCGGCAGGCCAAAGCGGTTCAGCGCGACGGCATGGACGGCACTCGCGTCGGCCTCGTCCCATTCCATCTCGACCGGGATCTTCTGTTCGGCGATGAAGACCTCGCTGCGGATCGCGCGGGCGTGCCGCTGCATCTCGTCCCAGCGGCCGACGCACACCTCGACCATCGCCTCGCCGGCCTCGAAGGCGCGCAGGGTCTCGCGCAGTGACTCGGGCACCGGCCTCGGGATCCGGGTTTGCGGATCGGCGAACACATAGACCAGGTCGCACGCCACCAGCAGCTGATCCTGCCGGAACGCGGCGCCCTGGAACGAGAGGGAGGCGTTGCCGACGCGTTCCGAGCGCATGCCGATGTCGAGCAGGTCGTCCAGGCGCGCCGAGCCGAGGTACTCGACGCCGGCCTTGCGCACGAACAGGTCGCCGGCCAGCCGCTCCAGCGTCTGTGCATAGGGCATCGCCAGTGCGCGCCAGTAGCCTGACATCGCGGTATCGAAGTACGTCAGGTAGTGGCCGTTGAAGACGATCTTCTGCGCGTCGATCTCGGCCCAGCGCACGCGCAGGCGCTCGAGGAATCGGAAATCGCTTCGCTTCACGCGCCGATGCCCCGGATCAGAAGACCGAATCGCGGTCGATGCCCTGGCGGGCCATGCGGCGGCGCAGCTTCAGCAGGGCTTCCTGCTGGATCTGGCGGATGCGCTCGCGCGTCAGGCCGAGCCGGTCGGCCAGCACCTCCAGGGTCTCCGGCTCGCGATCACCCAGGCCGTAGCGCCCGGCCACGACCTCGCGTTCGCGGTCGCTCAGCTCGTCCATGCCGTCGCGCAGCAGCAGCTCGATCTCGTTGCTCAGGGTCAGGTTCATCGGATCGGTCGCGCCGTCGTCGGCAACGCCGTCGAGAACCGACTCTGCGTTGGCGTTGCCGTTGCCGTTGCCGGCGCCGCGCTCCATCGGCGCGTCCAGCGAGGTCGGCTGCTCCGCGAATTTCAGCAATGCGTCGACCTCCTTGACCGGCCGACCGACCGCCCTCGCGACATCCTCGACCCGCACCGGCCCATCGGCGTGCCCGGCACCAGCCGCGAGCGCCTCGAGCGCGCGCCGCGCCCTCAGCACCTGGTTGAGCTCGCGCACGATATGCACCGGCAATCGCACCAGCCGCGCCTGGTGCATGATGGCGCGCTCGATGCTCTGGCGCACCCACCACGACGCGTAGGTCGAGAAGCGAAAGCCGCGCTCCGGCTCGAACTTGCCGATCGAGTGCATCAGCCCGAGGTTGCCCTCCTCGATCAGGTCGGTCATCGGCAGGCCGCGGCCGAGATAGTTCTTCGCGATGCTGACGACCAGCCGCAGGTTGTGCTCGATCATCACCTGGCGCGCCGCGAAATCGCCCTGGCGCGCCAGCGTGGCGGTGTCGAACTCTTCCTGCGGCGTGAGCAGCGGCGCGCGGCGGATCTCGCGCAGGTAGGTCTGCAAGGTGTTGCCGATCTCCGGCTCGCCTGCGGGAAGTGCGGCGCGCTCGACCGCCAGGCCTGCTTCAGAGCCGTCGTCGGGCTGCGGAGCGTCGGCACCGAAGTCGATGCCGGGGCCGTGCAGCGGTACGGCGGCCCGGGCATCGCCATTCACGCGCGCGGCGGAAATGCCGCCATCGGGGCCGGTCGCGCCTGTCGGCACCACCGTGCCCTGGCCATCGAGCGACGCGCGCTTTCTGGCCATGTCGTCATCCTTTCGAGCCGGCGCGTCAGCGCGGCGGCAGGAGCTTCGCCGGATCGATCGGCTTGCCCAGCTTGCGGATCTCGAAATGCAGCTTCACCGCGTCGGCATCGGTGGATCCCATCTCGGCGATCTTCTGTCCGCGCCGCACCGTCTGGTCCTCCTTGACCAGCAGGGTCTGGTTGTGGGCGTAGGCCGTCAGGTAGGTGCTGTTGTGTTTCAGGATCACGAGGTTGCCGTAGCCCCGCAAGCCCGAGCCGGCATACACGACGCGCCCGTCGGCTGCAGCCAGCACCGGATCGCCGGCCTTGCCGCCGATCACCAGGCCCTTGACCTTGCCCTCGTCGAAGCTCGCGACCACCGGGCCGGCTGCGGGCCAGCCCCAGTTCACATCGTCGTCACCCTCGCGCGCGGTCGGCGCCGGCACCGGGGCCGCAGCGCCGGCCACCGCCGATGCCGGCGCCGCCGCACTGGCGGCCGATGCCGTCTTGGCGTCCAGCGGGCGGGTCTCGACGCGTGCGCTGGCGACCGGCTTGGTCGTCGCGGCGTTCGGGTCCGCGCCCGGCGGCACCACGCGCAGCACCTGGCCGACCTCGATGATGTTCGGATTCTCGAGCGCGTTCCACTTGACCAGATCTTTCCAGTTCTGGCCGTTTTCGAGCCCGATCCGGATCATCGTGTCGCCCGGCTTCACGGTGTAGTAGCCGGGCTTGCCGCTGTTCTCGGCGCCCGGCAGCGGCTTGGCGGGATCGGCCGGACCCGCCGCCACCGCGGCTGCTGCCGGTGCCTTCGCACCGGTCCCGCGGTCCTCGACCGGTGCGCGGTGGGGCCGGCTGCTGCAACCCGCCACCAGCACGGCAACGAGCACCAGCGCACTGCGCCACTTCGATTCGCTCAGCATGTTCTTCGGTCCTGCGTCATCCTGCAATCAGGCCGGATTTTAGGGGGACGAAATGCACCGCCTCGTGTACCTTCTGCTCGAATCCGTGCTCGGTTCGGTCCACCACCATCAGCACCTGCCGGTCCGATCCGGCCTGTCGGACGGGTGAGACCAGTCGCCCGCCGACAGCGAGCTGTTCGAGCCACGCCGGCGGCAGTTCGTCGCCGCCGGCGGCCGCGACGATGCTGTCGTAAGGCGCGTTGGGCGGGTGACCCCGCATGCCGTCACCATACACCAGCCGCAGGTTCGCGCTGCGCAGCGGTGCGAGCAACTCGCGCGCCTTGTCGTGCAAGGGTCGCAGGCGCTCGACCGAGATCACCTGCGTGGCCAGCAGCGCCAGCACCGCCGCCTGGTAGCCGCAGCCGGTGCCGATCTCGAGCACGCGGCCGAGCGAGCGCGACGAGCGCGCATTCGAGCCGCCCATCAGCAGCTCGATCATGCGCGCGACGACCGAGGGCTTGGAGATCGTCTGCCCGTGGCCGATCGGCAGACTCGTGTCCTCGTAGGCCTGCGTGACGAGTGCGGAATCGACGAACCGGTGGCGCGGCACGGTTGCCATCGCCTCGAGAACGGCCTCGTGACTCACCCCCGTATTGCGCAGCCGCAGCGCCATGCGCCCGCGCACATCGGCCGAATCGAGGCCGACGCCGGATGGCGCGGCGCGCCGAGACGCATCCGTATGGGCGTGTTCGACGAGCCGCTGCGGCCGCAGCACCGCCCGTGCGGCCGCCGCGGCGGGGTGCCGCTTGGGCGCGGTCGTCACGGCCGGTGCGACGGCGGGCGCGACCGGTTTGCCAGCGACCTTGCTGCGCGAACTCAGTGCGTCCAGACGCAGCGGGAATTTCGAGGCGCGCTTGCCGGCCCCGCTCATCGAACGGCCTTGCCCAGCCAGTGCGACCATTCGGGCAAGGCGGCGTGGTCGGTCAGGTCGACCTGCAGCGGCGTGATCGACACCTGGCCGCTCGCTGTGGCGTGGAAGTCGGTGCCCGGACCGGCCTCGCGCGCATCGCCGGCGGGGCCGATCCAGTACATCGTGTCGCCGCGCGGACTGGTCTGCGCGATCAGCGGCTCGCTCGCGTGGCGCCGGCCGAGGCGCGTGACGACGCGCGGCAGCGCATCGGCATCGGGACGGTTCGGGATGTTGACATTCAGCAGGAACGGTGCGCGCAGCGGCGGGTGCTCCAGCACCTGCCGGATCACGGCGCGCGCCACCCGCGCTGCCGCCTCGAGATCGCCCCAGCCTCGTTGAACCTGCGAAAACGCGATCGCCGGGACGCCGAACAGAAAGCCTTCCATCGCCGCCGCAACGGTGCCCGAATACAGCGTGTCGTCGCCCATGTTGGCGCCGTTGTTGATGCCCGAGACGACCAGATCGGGCCGGTTCGGCAGCACACCGGTGAGCGCGAGGTGGACGCAGTCCGACGGTGTCCCGTTGATGTAAAGAAAACCGTTCGCCGCGGTGTGCACGCTCAACGGCCGGCCCAGCGTCAGCGAGTTCGAGGTACCGCTCGCGTTCTGCTCGGGGGCGACCACGTCGAGATCCCCGAGGCCCTCGCACGCCTTCACGAGCGCGGCCAGCCCCGGGGCAAGGTAGCCATCGTCATTGGCGATCAGGATGCGCATGCATCCGATTGTATGGACTCGTGCGAGCGGGTCGTGCGTGCGACCACCACCCGGCTGCCCGCTGCGTATCATTCGCCACAACGCTGCATCCGCAGCCCCGCAACACGGAGACACCCATGCATGCCTGGCTGTGCGAGAACCCCGTCGGCGTCGACGCGCTGGTGTGGAAAGAACTGCCGACCCCCGAGCCGCAGGCCGGCGAGGTGCGTGTCGCCATCCGCGCGGCCAGCCTGAACTTCCCCGACATCCTGATCGTCCAGAACAAGTACCAGGTGAAGCCGCCGCTGCCCTTCGTGCCGGGCTCGGAGTACGCCGGGGTGGTCGAGGCCGTCGGCGAAGGCGTGACGCACTTTAAGGTCGGCGACCCGGTCACGGCCTTCGGCAGCACCGGCGGTTTTGCCACCCATGCCATCGTGAAGGCGACGCAGGCGACGCTGCTGCCGCCGGGCTTCGCGTTCGACGACGCTGCGGCCTTCGTGCTCACCTATGCGACCAGCCACCATGCGCTGCTCGACCGCGCCGCGCTGCAGCCCGGCGAGACCGTGCTGGTGCTGGGCGCGGCCGGGGGCGTGGGCACGGCGGCCATCCAGATTGCCAAGGCGGTCGGCGCGCGCGTGATCGCGGCGGCATCGACCGATGCCAAGTGCGAACTGTGCAAGGCGCTGGGCGCCGACGCCACGATCAACTACGGCCAGGCCGACATCCGCGAACGGATCAAGGCGCTGACCGACGGCCGCGGCCCCGACGTGGTCTACGACCCGGTCGGCGGCGATCTGGCCGAGCCGGTGTTCCGCTCGATCGGCTGGCGCGGGCGTTATCTGGTCGTGGGTTTCGCGCAGGGCGGCATCCCGGCGCTGCCGTGGAACCTGGCGCTGCTGAAGGGCGCGTCCATCGTCGGCGTGTTCTGGGGGGAGTTCGCGCGCCGCGAACCGCAGGCGCAAGCCAGGGCACTGGCCGAACTGGCGCAGTGGTACGCGCAGGGCCTGGTCAAGCCGGTGATCGACCAGCGCCTGCCGATGGAGCAGTTGCCCAGGGCCCTCGGGATCATGGCCAGCCGGCAGGTGCGCGGCAAGCTGGTGATGACGAACTCCTGAGGCTCGGCCTCTGAGCCCCCGATTCAGGGGCCGGCCGGGGCGTTGCTTGCGCTACCATCGTCCACGAACAAGGAACGAGGGGCGCAGGAGATGCCAGTCAAGGTACTCATCGTCGAGGACAACCCGGTCGCGCGCAGTTTTCTGGGCCGGGTGGTGCGCGAGAGTTTCAGCGATGCACTGTTCATCGCGGAAGCCCGTGATCTCGAAGCCGCCCGCCGCCAGATCGGCCCGCTGCGCGAAGGCGTGAACGTCGTCGATCCGTTCAAGCTGATCCTCGTGGACCTCGAACTGCCCGACGGCAACGGCATGGAACTGCTCGCCGAACTCTGCGCCTACCCGGCCACCAAGATCGTCACGACCCTGTACTCCGACGACGACCACCTGTTCCCCGCGTTGCAGTGCGGCGCCGACGGTTACCTGCTGAAGGAAGACCGCTTCGAAGTGCTGGTCGAGGAACTGCAGAAGATCGTGCGCGGTCAGCCGCCGCTGTCGCCCGCGATCGCGCGTCGGTTGCTGACCCATTTCCGTCATGGTCCCGGCGGCGCGGGCGCACCCGGCTCGGGCCCGATGCCGCTGGCCTCGGGCTTCCAGAGCAGCCGTCCGGTGCCGATCGGTCGCGGCGCGCCGCTCGACCATGAGCGACTGACCCCGCGCGAGAGCGAGGTGCTGACCTACCTGAGCAAGGGCTTCACGATCAAGGAGATCGCGAACCTGATGGGCATCAAGTGGTTCACCGTCAACGACCACATCAAGTCCATCTACAAGAAGCTCAACGTGTCGAGCCGCGCCGAGGCGGCAGTGCTGGCCAGCAAGCAAGGGCTTGTGTAGGTCTGGCGCGGGACACAGCCGTGGCGCATGAAGCTGCCGATCCTGCGCGCGCGCCCGGCCTGAACAACACCTGGTTCGGCCGCACCTCGTCCAGCTGGACGGAATCTTCCAGCCAGCTCGGCGAGTCGGACTTCGATTCGGGCCTGGGCGAAGCCGGTACCGGCCGTGCGCACCGCGCCGCACGCTGGATGGGCTGGCGGCTGCGCTTGCTGGTGGCCGGCGGGTTGCTCGGCTGCTTCGGCCTGTTCGTGCTGATCCGGGCGCTGACGATGACGCCACACATCGACGCCCTCTGGCGCATCGATCCGCAGGGCCGCGTCGAACTCGCGGCCAGCGACGATCCGGCGCTGCGCCCGCATGTCGGTCGGGCGCTGCGTAGCGCGGTCGGCGGCGACGCTGCGGCCGACCTGAGCGATGCACTCGCCTTGGCGCGTTCGCCGCGCTGGGTCATCGACGACGCCGAGCGCGTTCGCCAGCAGGCATTGCACGCACAGTTGGCGAGCGTGCTCGAACAGGCCGAGGTCCGGCTGTATTTCGAGGATGGCACGACGGCCGAACTGCAACCACGGCCGCGCGGCCTGCCCGGCCTGCCGATCCTGTTCTGGCTGCTGGCGCTGTTCGCGCTCGGCCTGTACCTCGTCGCGATGATCGTGGTGCTCGCCAACCCGTCGCCTCGCAACCTGGTGTACGCGGTGATGACGCTGTGCCAGTCGGGCAACCTGCTGTTCATCGCGGTGGAAAGAGTGTTCGATTTCGGTCTGCCGGGGCCCGTCGCGCGCTGGGACATGCCGACGCGCGCCGCGTTCGACCTGCTCACGGCGGCCGCGATGGTCAACGCGGCCTGCATGCACCCACGGCGCCTGCCGGGCTCGGGATGGATCGCGCTTGCCGGCTGGGCCGCGGTGCTGGGCCTGGTCGGCGGCATCGCCACCGGTGCGCTCGGCAACGCCTGGTGGTGGACGCAAGCTGCCGTGATCGGCCTGGGCCTGGCCGCGATCGGCCTGCTGAGCTGGTCGTACCGGATCGAGCCGCATCCGTTCGCGATCATGCTGCGCCGCTTCGGGATCGTCGCGGCCGCCACCTGGACGCTGCTGACCGCCGCCCTCGCGACCGCCGATCGGTTGCCCGGCCTGCCGCACAACGTCGCCGATGTCGGCTCGCTGGTCTGGTACGTCTTTCTGGGCTCGCTGCTGCTGCTGGTGCCGTTTCTCGCACGGTCGCAGAATTTCATGCGCGAGTTCTCGCTGCTCGCGGCCATCAGCACGGTCGCGACCTCGCTCGATCTGCTGTTCGTGGCCGTGTTCTCGCTCGGACAGTTCGCGTCGCTGACCTTGTCCTTGTTCGTCTCGCTCGCGCTGTATTCGGGGGTTCGGCAGTGGATCCTGAACCAGCTGCTGGGCAGCAGCATGCCGACCACCGAGCGCATGTTCGAGCAGCTGTACCGCGTCGCGCGCGAGGTGGAGGCCCGGCCCGAACGCGCGCCGGCCTTGCTGGCGAAGCTGCTGGGCGATCTGTTCGAGCCGCTCGAGGTCCAGGTCGTCGAGCGGCGTACCGACAGGACGCGCGTCGCCGGCGACGGCACGGGCATGCTGGTCCCGGTGCCGATGCTCGGGGGCGACGCTGGCGCACCCGGCGCGGTGAGGATCCGTTTCGCGCAGCGCGGCCGGCGCCTGTTCACCGCGGAGGATGCCCGTCTCACCGACCGCATCGTCGAGCAGCTGCGGCGCGCAGTGCGCTTCGACAAGGCGGTCGAGCAAGGGCGCAACGAAGAGCGGCTGCGGCTCGCGCAGGACCTTCACGACGACATCGGCGCACGCCTGCTGACGCTGATGTACAAGGCCCAGTCGCCCGAGATCGAAGACTATGTGCGCCACACACTGCAGGACCTGAAGACGCTGACGCGCGGCCTGGCCGCATCGAACCACCGGCTGTCGCATGCCGCCGCCGAATGGAAGTCGGATCTCACGCACCGTCTGAAGGCCGCGCAGGTCGAGCTGAAATGGACCTTCGTGTTCGACGACGACGTCCTGTTGACGGTGGTGCACTGGTCGGCGCTGACCCGCATTCTGCGCGAGCTCGTCAGCAACGTGATCGCGCATGCGGGCGCGCAACGGATCGAGATCGACTTCCGGTTCTGGGACGACTGCGTCGACCTGACGATTGCCGACGACGGCATCGGCCGCAACCCGCGCTCCTGGTCGCACGGCCTCGGGCTGGGCGGCGTGCGCAAGCGCGTCAAGCAGCTCGGCGGCCAGGTCGAGTGGCGCGAGATCGCGCCGCGGGGCATCAGCTGCCGCGTCATCATCTGCAATCTCTCGGCGCGCACGTAGCCGGGTCCCGCTGTTCCGATCGCGCCGATGCCTCGCGCTCCACCGCACGAAGAAGGTCGCGCGTTCTCGCCGGAAGCCTACAGCTCGATGTTGTCGATCAGCCGCGTGTTCCCGAGCCGCGCGGCAGCGAGGACGACCAGCGGCGTCGCTCCGCCCAGGTCGGCAGCCTCGGGCGGCAGCAGATCGCTCTGGCGCCGTACCGTCAGGTAGTCCGGAACCCAGCCTGCATCGCGCAGCAGTTGCAGCGCGCGTCCCTCGAGCGCGGCGGTCTCCCGCGCGCCTGACGCCAGGCCGACCCGGACCTCGCCGAGGCAGGTCGACAGCTGCACCGCCAGGGCCCGTTGCGCATCGGACAGATAGGCGTTGCGGCTGGACAGCGCAAGACCGCTGGCGGCGCGCTCGGTTTCACCGGCCACGATGCCGATCGGCAGCGCGAACTGTTCGACCATGCGGCGGATGATCATCAACTGCTGATAGTCCTTCTTGCCGAACACCGCGACAGCGGGCTGGACGCACTGGAACAGCTTCATCACGACCGTGCACACGCCGGTGAAGAAGCCGGGCCTGAACTCGCCCTCGAGGATGTCGGCAAGCGCCGGGTCCGGCTGCACGGTGTAGCGCTGCGGGACCGGATACAGCGCGTTCTCGTCGGGGGCGAAGACGATGTCGCATCCGACCTGCTCCAACTGCTCGCAGTCGCGCGCCAGCGTGCGGGGATAGCGGTCGAAGTCCTCGTGCGGCGCGAACTGCAGCCGGTTGACGAACACGCTGGCCACGACCGGTCCGCCGTGCCGCCTGGCCAGGCGCACCAGGGCCAGATGACCCTCGTGCAGGTTGCCCATCGTGGGGACGAAGGCCGCGCCGCGCGCGCCGCCGAGCGCCTCGCGAAGGGCGGCAATGGTGTGGACGATTTGCATCGGGTACGGGTCGATTCGCCGTCAGTAGGTGTGCAACGCCCGATCCGGGAAGCTGCCGCCCTTGACCGCCTGCACATAGCGCCGCAACGCGTCGCCGACGCTGCCACCCTCGGCCATGAAGTCGCGCACGAAGCGCGGCAACCTGCCGCGCGTGACGCCGAGCATGTCGTGCAGCACCAGCACCTGGCCCGCGACGTCCGGGCCGGCGCCGATGCCGATCACGATCAGCCCGGGGTTCTGTGCCTGCACGCGCTGCGCGAGCGCGGCCGGCACCAGTTCCAGCACCAGCATCGCGGCGCCGGCCTCGGCCAGTTCGCGGGCATGGCGCTCCAGCGTCAGCGCCGCCGCTTCGTCGCGCCCCTGGACGCGGTAGCCGCCGAGGGCGTTCGCGCTCTGCGGGGTCAGCCCGAGGTGGGCACACACCGGGATGCCGCGATCGACGAGAAAGCGCACCGTCTCCACGGCCCAGCCGCCTTCGAGCTTGACCATCTGCGCACCGGCCTGCGCCAGCACGACGCTCGAGCGCAGCGCCTGTTCGGGACTGGCCTCGTAGGTGCCGAAGGGCAGATCGGCCAGCAGCCAGGCGTGGCGGTTGCCGCGGGCCACGCAGCGCAGGTGGTAGGCGACCTCGTCCAGCGTCACCGGCACGGTGCTGTCGCGCCCTTGCATCACCATGCCCAGGGAGTCACCGACGAGCAGGCAGTCCAGCGCGGCTTCGTCGGCGAGGCGCGCGAAGCTGGCGTCGTAGGCCGTCAGCATCGCGATCTTCTCGCCCTCGCCCAGCATGCGGCGCAGGCGGTGCAAGGTGACGGGCTTGCGCTCGCCCGTGGCGGCAGCCGGCGCGTTCATGCAGCGGCGCGCTGGACGGGAATCGTCGAGCGGGTATCGCGAATGCGGTTGTGCTCGTCGACGAAGACCAGCCGGGGTGGGTTGGCGTCGAGCGCGTCTTCGGCCACCAGACCGAAGGCGGCGATGATGATCAGGTCGCCCAGCTGTGCGCGCCGCGCCGCCGAGCCATTGAGCGAGATGATGCCGCTGCCGCGCTCGGCCCGTATGGCGTAGGTGACGAAGCGCTCGCCGTTGGCGATGTTCCATACATGGATCTGTTCGTTCTCGCGCAGGTTGGCAGCGTCGAGCAGGTCGTCGTCGATCGCGCACGAGCCCTCGTAGTGCAGTTCGCAGGCGGTCACCGTCGCCCGGTGGATCTTGGATTTGAGCATTTGCCGGTACATGGAAAGCCTCCGCGCGGCGCCGTCAGCGCGCCGTGATTCCCAGGTTGCCGAGCAGGCGCTGGTCCGCCGCCCAATCGGGATTGCCGGTGGTCAGCAGCTTGTCGCCGTAGAAGATCGAGTTGGCGCCGGCCATGAAGCACAGCGCCTGGATCGCGTCGCCCATCTGCTGGCGCCCGGCCGACAGCCGCACCCGTGCCTTGGGCATGGTGATGCGCGCCACCGCGATGGTGCGGACGAACTCGAACGGCTCCAGCGGCTCGGTGCCGTGCAGCGGCGTGCCCTCGACCTGCACCAGGTTGTTGATCGGCACGGATTCGGGGTAGGGGTCGAGGTTGGCGATCTGCGCGACCAGGCCGGCGCGTTCGCGGCGCGACTCGCCCATGCCGACGATGCCGCCGCAGCAGACGTTGATGCCGGCGTCGCGCACGCGCTGCAGGGTCTGTAGGCGGTCGTCGTAGGTGCGGGTGGAGATGATGCGGCCGTAGGCCTCCGGCGAGGTGTCCAGATTGTGGTTGTAGTAGTCCAGCCCGGCGTCCTTCAGCGAACTCGCCTGCGTTTCGGTCAGCATGCCGAGGGTGCAGCAGGCCTCCAGGCCCTCGGCCTTGACGACCCTGACCAGCTCGGCCACTTTTTCGATGTCGCGGTCCTTGGGCGCACGCCAGGCCGCTCCCATGCAGAAGCGCGAGGCGCCCTGTTCGCGCGCGGCACGCGCGGCGGCGGCGACGGCGGCGGGGTCGAGCAGCTTGCTGGCATCGACACCGGTGTCGTAGTGCACCGACTGCGGGCAGTAGCCGCAGTCCTCTTCGCACCCGCCGGTCTTGATCGACAACAGCGTCGACAACTGCACCTCGTTGGGATCGAAGTGCTCGCGGTGAACCTGCTGCGCGCGGAAGATCAGGTCGTTGAAAGGCAGGTCGAACAAGGCCGCCACCGCATCCACCGGCCAGCGTTCGGCCGGGCCCTTGGCGGCGTCGCGCGGACGCTGGCGAATCAGTTCAATGGGCTGGACGGCCACACTCGCGGATTGGGTCATGACGAAGGGTCTTCGGTTGGGTGAAGGGGGATATTGTGGCGTGCCGCGCAGTATCAGGCCGCGGCCGTGGACAGGGCATGGATATCGTTCAGCGCGTCCAGCAGGTGTTGCACGTCGGCCGCAGTGTGTGCCGCCGACAGCGAGATGCGCAGCCGCGCCGTGCCGTCCGGCACGGTCGGCGGGCGGATCGCCGGCACCCACAGGCCGTGCGCCTGCAGCCGCGTCGCCGCGTCCACCGCCTCCCGGTTGCCGCCGACGATCAGGGGCTGGATCGCGGTGGGCGATGGCAGCAGCGGCCAGGGCAACCCGGCGATGCCGACTTGCAGCTGCCGCGCGAGCTCGGTCAGGCGGGTGCGCCGCCAGTCGTCCGCCTCGATCAGGCGCAACGCGACGCGCAGCGCCTCGGCCACCATCGGCGGCGCTGCGGTCGCGAAAATGTAGGTGCGGCTGCGCTGCAGCAGCCATTCGACCAGGTTCTCGGCGCCGGCGACGAAGGCGCCCGCGACACCGGCCGCCTTGCCCAGCGTGGCCATGTAGACCAGGCGCTCCGAGCGCAGCCCGAAATGCGCCGCCGTGCCGCGCCCCTGGGGCCCGAGCACGCCGAAGCCATGCGCGTCGTCGACCATCAGCAGCGCGTCGTGACGGTCGCACAGCGCCAGCAGTTGCGGCAGCGGCGCGATGTTGCCGTCCATGCTGAACACCGCGTCGCTCAGCACCAGCTTGCGGCGCGCCCGGCTGGCGCGCAGCAGGGCATCGAGCGCTGCCAGGTCGACGTGCGGGTAGACCTGCAGCTCGGCCCGCGACAGGCGCGCGCCGTCGATCAGGCAGGCGTGGTTCAGCGCGTCGGAAAACACCGCGTCGCCGCGGCCCACCAGTGCCGGCACGATGCCGACGTTGGCCAGGTAACCGGCACCGAAGAACAGCGCGCGCGGCAGGCCGACGAAGCGTGCCAGCTCCTGCTCCAGGTCTTCCTGCGCCTGGCAGTGGCCGGTGACCAGGGCCGAGGCGCCGGCGCCCACGCCGTACTGCGCGGCCGCCTGCTGCGCCGCAGCGACGGCCGCGGGATGCTGGGCCAGGCCCAGGTAGTCGTTGCTGCCGAAGGCCAGCAGCCAGCGACCGTCCACCTGCAGGCGCGCGCCGGCCACCGCCTGCACCACGCGACGGCGCCGGCGCAGACCGGCAGCATCGAGTTGCGCCAGCTCGGCACGGAAGTCGGCGGCGAAGGCCGGGCCGGGAATCGGGTTCATGCAGGCTCCCGTTCCGGCTCGAAACCGGCAGGCAGCCGGATGGCGATCGCATCCGTCTGCGGTGCCCGCATCCACGGCACATCGGCCAGCAGGGGCGCGCGCAGACGCTCGCGCAGGGTCTCGATGTTGTCTTGCACGGCGTCCATGCCGGGGTCGATGCGGTTGGCCACCCAGCCGGCCAGCGTCAGCCCGCGGGACTCGATGGCTTCCTGCGTCAGCAGGGCATGGTTCAGGCAGCCCAGGCGCAGGCCCACCACCAGCACCAGCGGCAAGTCCAGCGCCACGGCCAGGTCGGCGCCGGTCTGCGCATCGTTCAGCGGCACGCAAAAGCCGCCCGAGCCTTCCACCACCACGGCATCGCAGGCGGCGGCCAGTCGTCGGTAGCGTTGCGCGATGACGGCGATGTCGATGCGCACGCCGGCGCGGCGCGCCGCCAGGTGCGGCGACAAGGCGTCGGCCAGCAGGTAGGGGTTGTCCAGTTCGGCCGGCACACTCAGGCTGCCGGCTGCGCGCAAGGCCAGCACGTCGTCGTTGCACCCGCCTGGGCCGACCGCAGCGCCCGGCTGCGCGCCGGCCGCGACGGGCTTCATGCCCACGACACGGGCATGCCGCTGGCCAAGCCGGCGCAGCAAGGCGGCGCTGACCACGGTCTTGCCGACACCGGTATCGGTACCGACGACGAAGAGTCCGACGGCGGCGTTCATGCCAGAACCAGGGGTGCCGCGCTGCGGGCCGCCGGGTTTCTTGCAGCGCTGGCCAGGGTGGCGTCCAGCGCGCCCAGGCATCCGTCGACCAGCCAGGCGCAGGCGTCGTCGTCGATCACATAGGGCGGCATGAAGTACACGGTGTTGCCGATCGGGCGCAGCAACAACCCGCGCGCCAGCGCCTCGGCGTGGAAGCGCTGGGCGAAGCCGGGATCGTCGCCGGCATCGACATCGCAGGCCCAGATCATGCCGAGCTGGCGCCAGTGCCGCACCCGCGGATGCTGCGCCAGCGGCCGCGCCAGCGCACTCAGGCGCTGCGCGGTGGCGCGATTGCGCGCCAGCACGTCGTCGCGCTCGAACAGGTCGAGCGTCGCCAGCGCGGCGCGGCAGGCCAGCGGATTGCCGGCATAGGAGTGCGAATGCAGGAAGCCGCGGGCCACCTGGTCGTCGTAGAAGGCGTCGAACACGGCGTCGGTGGTCAGCACCGCCGACAGCGCCATGAAGCCGCCGGTCAAGCCCTTGGACAGGCAGATGAAATCGGGTTGGATGCCGGCCTGCTGGTGCGCGAACATGCTGCCGGTGCGGCCGAAGCCGACGGCGATCTCGTCGGCCACGAGATGCACCTCGAAGCGATCGCACAGCGCACGCGCCAGGCGCAGGTACTCGGGGTCGTGCATCGCCATGCCGGCGGCGCACTGCACCAGCGGTTCGACCACCAGCGCTGCGGTTTCGGCATGGTGCGCCTGCAGGTGCTGCTCCAGCGCAGCGGCGCAGTGCCGCGCATGCTCGGCCGCGCTCACCCCGGCCGGCGCAGCGCGCGCGTCCGGGCTCGGCACGGTGGCCGACAGGCGCACCAGCGGCCCGTAGGCGGTGCGGAAGATATCGATGTCGGTCACCGACAGGGCGCCCACCGTCTCGCCGTGGTAACCCTGAGCCAGGCCGATGAATCGCGACTTCCCCGGCCGGCCACGGTTGCGCCAGCAGTGCGCGCTCATCTTCAGCGCGATCTCGACCGCCGAGGCGCCATCCGACGCATAGGACGCATGGCCCAGCCCGGTCAGCGCCGCCAGGCGCTCCGAGAGTTCCACCACCGGCGCATGGGTGCAGCCGGCGAGCATCACATGCTCCAGCCGGCCCAGTTGATCGACGATCGCCGAGCGGATGTCGGCGTTGCAATGGCCGAACAGGTTCACCCACCAGGAACTGATGGCGTCCAGGTAGCGCCGGCCCTCGCTGTCGAACAGCCACGCCCCCTCGGCCCGCGCCACGGACAGCAGCGGCTGCTGCTCGTGTTGCTTCATCTGGGTGCAGGGATGCCACACGGCACGCCGGCTGCGCTCTGACAGTGAATCCTGAACTGGCATCGGTGTCCCGCCTGCGGTGCCGCGTGCCACCGCGGCAGTCTCCTGGATCAACCGGCGTTCGGTCGGATGTGGGCCGTGGCCTCGTCTTCCACGCGCTGCCAGATCTCGATCGCCATCGGGTTGTTGCTCTCTTCGAGAATGTGGCCGACCAGGCCGATGGCGCGTGCGAAGACGCCGATGCCACGCACGATCTTCCACGGCAGCCCGAGTTCGCAGCAGACCGCACCGATGGCACCGGTGGCATTGACCGGCAGCATCTTGCCGGACAGGCGTTCGGCTTCGGCGCAGATCAGTTGCTCGAGCTTCACGTAGTCGCCCGAGAAGCCGTTCTCCTTGGCGATCTGGAACAGGCGCGGCGCGCGCGGGTCGACCGGCTTGTGCAGCGGGTGGCCCAGGCCGGGGACGATCTGGCCGCGGGCGCGGAAGCCGGCGACGACCTCGCGCGCGATCTTCTCCAGGTCGGCGCCCTTGGTGCCGGGCGGCAGCGCCTCGTACAGCATCTTGGCCGTGCCTTCGGTCGAACCGACGAACACGCTGCCCAGCCCGCACAGCCCGGCGGCCACTGCGGCCTGCAGCGCTTCGGGTGCGCCGGCGTAGGTGATGCGCGCGGCCAGCGCGCTGGGCGTGATGCCATGCTCGACCAGCGTCACCGAGATCGCGTTGAACATCTTGGATTCCTGCGGCGTGGGCATGCGGCCGAGGATCTGCAGGAAGGCCATGTCGCCGAGGTCGATCTTGCCCAGCAGGTCGTCGGGCAGGCTCTTGCCGCGCACCTCGATGCGGTCGGGCGTGCTCCAGGCGATGTCGGAACGGATGGGTTTGGTCTTGCGGGCCATGAAGATTCCTTCGCTTCGTTGAGAGTCAGGCAGCAGCGCTTCGCAGGATGGCGAGTGCGCGTTCGTGCAGGGGTTTGTCGATCATCTGGCCGTTCACCGCGACGGCGGCACCGCCGGCGGCCGCGAACGCATCGCAGACGCGGCGCGCCCAGGCGACGCGGTCGGCGCCGGGGGTGAAGGCGGCCTGCACCGCGGCCACCTGCCTGGGGTGGATGCACAGCTTGGCGCCGAAGCCCAGGCGCCGCGCCCGTTCGGCATCGGCGTGCAGGCGCACGGCGTCGTCGATGGCGGTGCTGACGCCGTCGGCCGGCGCGTCCAGCCCGCCCAGGCGCGAGGCCAGCACGACGTGAGACCGGAAGTGGAGGAGCTCGTCTTCCGCGCCATCGGGCGCGCAGTCGATGCCCAGGTCCAGCGCCAGGTCGACACTGCCGAAGGCCAGCCGCACGACGCCGGGAACGCGCGCGATGTTGTGGGCTTCCTCCACGCCGCGGGCCGATTCGATGATCGGCAGCAGGTCCTTGAAGCAGGCCTCGAACGCGGTGCAGACGGCGTCGATGCCGTCGGCCTTGGGCAGCATCACCGCCGCCACGCCGGGATGCAGACACAGCGCCAGGTCGTCCTCGAACCACGGCGTGCCGGCGGCGTTGATGCGCACCACCACCGGGGCGGCTTCGTTCAGCGCATCGGCCAGCGCGTCGCGGGCGCGGGTCTTGGCCTCGGGTGCGACGGCGTCTTCGAGGTCGACGATCACCGCGTCGGCGCCCGACGCGCGCGCCTTGGCGTAGCGCTCGGGCCGGTCGGCCGGGACGAACAGATAGGCGCGCGGCGCGCGGCCGGCCGACGAAGCGCTGCTCATCCTGGCAACCAGCGGCCGATGCGCGGTGCCTCGGCCACCGCCCAGGTGCGCGCGATCAGCGCGTCCATCTCGGCCGGCGTCGCTGCGCCGCCATAGGCTGCGAGTCGGCGCGCCTTGTCTTCCAGCTCGGGGCGGCTGAGGGTGTTGCCCGGATCCCCCTTGGGCTCGTCGACGCGGGCCTGCAGCGTGCGGCCGTCGGTCGTGCGGACGACGACCTTGCCGATCCAGCGCTGCGGGTAGGCGCCGTCGACTTCGGCGTCGAGTTGCATCGTCACCTTGTCGCGCAAGGCGGCCACGCGCGGCGCAAGGTAGTGGCGGTCGAATTCGTCCAGGCCGGCGTATCCATACTCGGCCACCAGCGCCAGCACCGTGCCCATCGAGAACTTGGCCTGGTGCACCGTGCCGGGCACGACGACACGGCCGAGCACGTCGATCGCGCCCTGGTGCACCTGCGCCGTCACCGCGGCGATGCCGTCGGCCTCGAGCTTGTACTCGCGCATCAGCTGCAGCAAGGCGTCGGCACTGGGGTGGGTGTGACGGCACGAGGCGTGGTACTTGAACGAGGTCTCGGCCGTGGCCCACCGGCTTCCCAGCCCGGCGGTCAGGCGCGCCGGATCGGCGTCGCTGGACATGCCCGCCGCCATGCCTTGCGCTCCTTCGAGGATCTGGCGCGCGCCGGTGAATCCACTCTGCGCCAGGTAGGCCGAGGCCAGACCGGCCGACGCGGCATGCGCGCAGTGCAGTTGCTTGGAGTCGGCGGCATCGCGCAGGAATTCCCACAACCCGGCGGCCTGCGTGCCGGCGCTGCCGAAGGCGTGCAGCATCTGCGCCGCGTCCAGGCCCAGCAGGCGCCCGGTGGCTGCGGCTGCGGCGAGCGTGCCGGCGGTGGCCGTGGTGTGGAAGATGCGGTAGTGCGAGCGGCCGAGGAATTCGCCGACGCGGATGCCGACTTCGTAGCCCGCCACCACGGCGGCCAGGAACTCGCGCCCGCTGGCGCCGCTGGCCTGCGCCACTGCCAGCGCGGGCGGGAAGACCACCGCGGCGGGGTGGAACACCGAGCCGTTGTGCACGTCGTCCTGCTCGACCACGTGCGAGGCCGCCGCGTTGACCATCGCGGCAAAGTGCGGCGAGGTCATGCGGCGCGTGATCAGCACCTCGGCGCCGCCGTCGGCCGGCCCCATGCTGCGCGCATAGGCGTCGATGGCTTGCACCGCGCGGGCGCTCTTGCCGGCCAGTGCCGAGCCGGCCCAGTCCAGGAACAGGTCTTCGGTGCGCCGCAGCACCGGCGCGGGGATCGCCTCGAAGCGCAATCCGGCGGCGAAGGCGGCCAGCGTGGCGCCGGGAGTCTCTTGCGTGCTCATGAAAGGCCTTTCATGCTCAGACTGCGCGCTCGGCGTGTAGCCGCGCGATGTCGGCCGCGGTGTAGCCCAGTTCGGCCAGGATGCTGTCGGTGTGCTGGCCCAGCGCCGGCACCGGGCCCATCGGCGGCGGCTCGGCGCCCGACAAGTGGTGCGGCGGGAACAGCGCCGGCACCGGCCCGCCCGGCGTGCCGATCTCGGCCCAGCGCTGGCGCGCCTTGAGTTGTGGATGCTTCCACAGGTCGGCCATCTCGTTGAGCTGGGCGTTGGCGATCTGCGCGTCTTCCAGGCGCTCGATCAGCTGCACAGCGGTCAGTTTGGAGAACACCGAGTCGATGATGCCGAGCAGCTTGTCCTTCTGCGCCAGCCGGTTGGCGTTGCCCAGGTATTCCTTGGCCAGCGCCGGCTGGAGCAGGACCTTGTCGCAGAAGGCCGTCCACTCGCGGTCGTGCTGCACGCCCAGCACCACGGTCTTGCCGTCGCCGCAGGTGAAGGGACCGTAGGGGTAGATCGCCGCGTGCGAGGCCCCGGCACGCACCGGCGGCGGCTGGCCGTCGAGCGTGTAGTACAGCGGATAGCCCATCCATTCGGACATCGCTTCCAGCATCGAGATTTCGAGGCGCTGGCCGCGCCCGGTGCGCCCGCGCTCCAGCAGCGCGGCCAGCACGCCGCTGTAGGCGTACATGCCGGCGGCGATGTCGGCGATCGACAGGCCGGCCTTGGACGGATGCTCGGGCGTGCCGGTCACCGAGACGAAGCCGGACTCGCTCTGGATCAGCAGGTCATACGCCTTCTTCTCGGTGTAGGGGCCGCCGTCGCCGTAGCCGGAGATGTCGCAGACGACGATGCGCGGGTTCACGGCTTCGAGGCTGGCGTGGTCCAGGCCCATGCGCGCGGTGGCGCCGGGCGCCAGGTTCTGCACCAGCACGTCGGCGCGCTCGACCAGCTTCTGAAGCACCGCGCGCGCGCTCGCGTTCTTCAGGTCCAGCGTCAGGCTTTCCTTGCTGCGGTTGCACCAGACGAAGTGCGAGGCCGAGCCGCGCGTGCGGGTGTCGTAGGCGCGCGCGAAGTCGCCCTCGCCCGGGCGCTCGACCTTGATGACGCGCGCGCCCAGGTCGGCCAGCTGGCGGGTACAGAACGGCGCGGCGATGGCATGTTCGAGCGTGACGACCAGCATGCCCTGCAATGGACGCATGAAATTCCCTTCAGAAAGAACGCGGCATGCCGAGCACATGCTCGGCGACGTAGGACAGGATCAGGTTGGTCGAGATCGGCGCCACCTGGTACAGGCGGGTTTCGCGGAACTTGCGTTCGATGTCGTATTCGCAGGCGAAGCCGAAGCCGCCATGGGTCTGGATCGCGGCGTTGGCCGCTTCCCAGGACGCCTTGGCCGCCAGGTACTTGGCCATGTTGGCCTCGGCGCCGCAGGGCTCGTGGGCATCGAACAGGTCGCAGGCCTTCCAGCGCATCAGGTCGGCGGCTTCGAGCTCGATGTGGCTCTCGGCGATCGGGAACTGCACCGCCTGGTTCTGCCCGATCGGCCGGTCGAAGACGCGGCGGTCGTTCGCGTAGGCGGCACTGCGCTTCACGAACCAGCGCCCGTCGCCGATGCATTCGGCGGCGATCAGCGTGCGCTCGGCATTCAGGCCGTCGAGGATGTACTTGAAGCCCTTGCCTTCCTCGCCGATCAGGTTCTCGGCCGGGATCTCCAGGTTCTCGAAGAACAGCTCGTTGGTCTCGTGGTTGACCATGTTTCGGATCGGCCGCACGGTCAGCCCCTTGCCCGTAGCCTCGTGCAGGTCGACGATGAAGATCGACATGCCGTCGGACTTGCGCTTGACCTCGCCCAGCGGCGTGGTGCGGGCGAGCAGGATCATCAGGTCGCTGTGCTGGATGCGCGAGATCCACACCTTCTGCCCGTTGACGACGTAGCGGTCGCCGCTGGCACTGCGCAGCGCGGTGGTCTTGAGCTTGGTGGTGTCGGTGCCGGTGGTCGGCTCGGTGACGCCCATCGACTGCAGGCGCAACTCGCCGGTGGCGATCTTCGGCAGGTAGCGGCGCTTCTGCTCTTCCGAGCCGTGGCGCAGCAGCGTGCCCATGTTGTACATCTGACCGTGGCAGGCGCCGGCGTTGCCGCCGTTGCGGTTGACCTCCTCCATCACCACCGAGGCTTCGGCCAGACCGAGCCCGGCGCCGCCGTACTCCTGCGGGATCATCACCGCCAGCCAGCCGGCCTCGGTCAGCGCGTCGACGAAGGCTTCGGGGTAGCCGCGCGCGTCGTCGACGCCGCGGAAGTACTCGTCGGGAAAGCGCTTGCACAGGTCGCGCAAGGCGGCGCGCAGTTCGGGGTGTCGCTCACGGGCGTCGGACATGGGGTGGGTGGTGGCAGCCTGAAAGGAGCGGCATTCTACCAAACAAGCGTTAGGGGCCGCTCAGGCATGTGATCAGGCCGCGGGGCGCGAACCGCGCCCCATTCAATCCGCCGCGCGGTCGCTGTCGCAGCGTGTGCTGCGCACCGTGGAACAGTGGCAGCGCGGCGTTGGCCGCGTCGTGGTCGCGGATCTCGACCGCGATCTCGGTGACGGGCTGGCCCGCGAGCGCCGCGACAAAGGTGCCAGACGGGCCTCTGCCGTGGCTTTCGAGCCGTGTGCCCGCCGTCGCACCCGGCGGCGGCACGCCCGTGGTGGCAGGCGTCGAGACTGCCACGATGTTGCCTGCGGGTACGCGGCCTGGGGATGCGGCAAGGCACCGTGGCCTTGCCGCACTCGCCCGTTTACAGCGCGCTCACCAGTTCCGGCACGGCCGTGAACAGGTCGGCCACCAGGCCGTAATCGGCCACCTGGAAGATCGGCGCCTCGGCGTCCTTGTTGATCGCGACGATGACCTTGCTGTCCTTCATGCCGGCCAGGTGCTGGATCGCGCCCGAGATGCCCACCGCGACATAGAGCTGCGGCGCGACGATCTTGCCGGTCTGGCCGACCTGGTAGTCGTTGGGCGCATACCCGGCATCGACGGCCGCGCGCGAGGCACCGAGCGCGGCGCCCAGCTTGTCGGCCAGCGGCTCGAGAACGGCGTGGAACTTCTCCGCCGCACCCATGCCGCGACCACCGGAGACGATGATCTTGGCCGCGGTGAGTTCGGGACGCTCCAGCTTGACCACCTCGCGCCCGAGCAGCTGCGTCAGGCCCAGGTCGGCGCCGGCAGCCACGCTTTCCACCCCCGCCGAACCGCCCGTCGAGGCGACCGGGTCGAAGGCGGTGGTGCGGATGCTCAGCACCTTGATCTTGTCTTTCGACTGCACGCGGGCGACGGCGTTGCCGGCGTAGAACGGACGCTGGAAGGTGTCGGCCGATTCGACCGCGGTGACGTCGGAAATCTGCGAGCTGTCGAGCAGCGCCGCCACGCGCGGCAGCACGTTCTTGCCGAACGGCGTCGCCGGGGTCAGCACGTGCGTGCACGAAGCGTCGGCGCGCACCAGCTGCACCACCAGCGCGGCGAGGTTCTCGGCCGTCTGCGCACCGTAATGCGCGGCATCGGCCAGTAGCACCTTGGCCACGCCGGCGGCTGCGGCGGCGGCCTGCGCCGCGGCGGCACAGCCGCTGCCGGCGACCAGCACGTGGATCGCGCCACCGATCTTCCCGGCGGCGGCGATGGTGTTGAGGGTGGACGCCTTCAGGGCGGCGTTGTCGTGTTCAGCAATGATCAGGGTCGTCATCAGATCACCTTCGCTTCTTCTTTGAGTCGCTTGACGAGTTCGGCCGTGTCGGCCACCTTGATACCGGCCTTGCGCGCGGCCGGCTCATCGACGCGCAGCGTGGTGGTGCGCGGCGCCAGGTCCAGGCCCAGGTCGGCCGCCTTGATCACCTCGAGCGGCTTCTTCTTGGCCTTCATGATGTTGGGCAGCGTGATGAAGCGCGGCTCGTTCAGGCGCAGGTCGGTCGTGACCACCACCGGCAGCTTCATCTGCAGGGTTTCCAGGCCGCCATCGATCTCGCGGCTGATGGTGGCTGCGTCACCCTCGATCTTCACCTTCGAGGCGAAGGTGGCCTGGGCCCAGCCCATCAGCGCGCCGAACATCTGGCCGGTCTGGCCCGCGTCGTCGTCGATCGCCTGCTTGCCGAAGATGGCCAACTGCACGCCCTCCTTGGCGGCCACGTGCTGCATCAGCTTGGCCACGGCCAGCGGCTCGAGCACGGCGTCGGTCTCGACCAGCACGCCGCGATCGGCGCCGATCGCCATCGCGCTGCGCAGCGTCTCCTGGCAGCCGGCCGGGCCGCAGGACACGGCGATGATCTCGGTCACGACGCCGGCCTCCTTGAGCCGCACGGCCTCTTCGCAGGCGATCTCGTCGAAGGGGTTCATCGACAGTTTCTGGTTCGCGAGGTCGACCCCGGAACCGTCGGATTTCACGCGGGCCTTGACGTTGTAGTCGAGCACCCGTTTCACGGCGACAAGTACTTTCACTTTTTCTCCATCGGTTTTACATGCCAATCTTTCGAAGCCGGAGCAGGCTGCGGCTTCTGCCATTCCCATTTCCGGTCCCTGTACATCTCGCGCAGCCTGGTCTCGAGGAACGGGCCGATCGACGCGCGCGGGATTCGATCCACGAACACCTGGGCGTCGGGCCACTGGTCATTGGCAACGGTCCGGGCCAGACAGCCGCGCATATTATCGGTGCTTGCGCTCGCGTTCATGCCGAAGCCCGCATGCTCTCGCGACCAATGCCATCGGGCACCGCCGAGCCCAGGCGCTCGGACAGGCGCGGGAACAGGAAGTGAAACATGTGCTGCGCCAGCAGTTCCACGCCCACGCGACGGTCCGGTCGATACCACTGGCCGGTCCAGTTGAGCGCGCCCAGCACCGTGTGGCGCACGAGGCCGGTATCGGCGTCCAGCAGACCCAGCGCGGCCGCCTCGTCGATCGGCGCCATCCAGAGTTCCTCGTAGGCGTCGCGCGAGGTCAGCACGCGTGCCCGTGCCGGCTCCGACAGGCTGCGCCATTCGTAGAGCATCACGGTCATCGCGTCCAGCTTCGGCCCCAACAGGGCGGTCAGATGGCAACGCACCATCGCCAGCATGCGTTCCGGCAGGCGCGATTCGCCGGCCAGGCCGTTCTGAACCGCGCTCAGGATGTCTCGCACGCCCTCTTCCATCACGGTGACCAGCAATTCTTCCTTGGTGGCGAAGTGATAGAAGAGCGAGCCCGAGGTCATGCCCAGGGCATCGGCGATCTGCCGCACCGAGGTGCGCTCGTAGCCGTGCTGGCGAAAGAGCTTCGCCGCGGCTTTCAGGATCAGGCTCCTCCGGCTTGTGTCGCCTGCGTCGTTCATATCCTATACTTTATCAGCTAACAAGCGTTAGGTCGATGCGCCGCTCGGCCGCTGCGGCAGGCAATAGCCACGCGGCGCCCGGGCGCCGTCGGCGCTGCGTAAACGACGTCAACGATAAAGGAACCGCTGCGATGCTCCCCCGCCCCGTCTTCTCCGAGGAACACGAGTTGTTTCGCGACCAGGTGCGCCGCTTCCTGACCGAGGAAGTGGTGCCGCACCATGCCGGCTGGGAGACCGCGGGGATCGTTCCGCGCGCCGTCTGGAGCAAGGCCGGTGCCGCCGGGCTGCTCTGCCCGGCGATTCCCGAGGCCTATGGCGGCGGTGGCGGCACGCGGCTGCACAGCGCGGTGCTGATCGAAGAGGTGATGCGCGTCGGCGCCAGTGGCCTCGGGTTCGGACTGCACTCGGACATCGTGGCGCCCTACATCCTCGCCTATGGCAGCGAAGCGCAGAAGCGCCAATGGCTGCCGAAGATGGCCCGCGGCGAGGTCATCGGCGCCATCGCGATGACCGAACCCGGCGCCGGCAGCGACCTGCAGGCCGTGCGCACGACGGCGCTGCACGACGGCGACGACCTCGTGCTCAACGGCCAGAAGACCTTCATCACCAACGGCCAGAACGCCGACCTGGTGATCGTCGTCGCCAAGACCGATCCATCCAAGGGCGCGAAGGGCACCTCGCTGGTCCTGGTCGAGACGAACCGCCCCGGCTTCAAGCGCGGGCGCAATCTCGAGAAGCTCGGCATGAAGGCCCAGGACACCTCGGAGTTGTTCTTCGACGACCTGCGGCTGCCGGCGAGCAACATCCTCGGCGGCGAGGGCAAGGGCTTTTTCCTGCTGATGCAGGAACTGGCCTGGGAACGCATGCAGATCGCGATCGGCGCGGCGGCCGGTGCCGAAGCGGCATTGCAGTGGACGCTCGACTACACCAAGGAGCGCAAGGCCTTCGGCGAGCGCGTCATCGATTTCCAGCACAACCGCTTCCGGCTGGCGGAATGGAAGACGCAGGTGCAGGTGGCGCGCGTCTTCGTCGACCGCCTGCTCGACAGCCTGATGAAGAACGAGCTCGACGCCGCCACCGCCGCGATGGCCAAGTACTGGACCACCGACCTGCACTGCCGCCTGCTCGACGACTGCCTGCAGATGTTCGGCGGCTTCGGCTACATGTGGGAGTATCCGATCGCACGCGCCTACGCGGACGCCCGTGTCTCGCGCATCTACGGCGGCACCAACGAGATCATGAAAGAGATCATCGGCCGCACGCTGTGACCGCAGCGCCCCTGCCGCCACTTCTTCCAACCCCAACCGTTTTCGAGGACAGCACCGTGACCGAAGCCTTCATCTACGACGCCGTGCGCACGCCGCGCGGCAAGGGTCGCGCGTCCGGCGCGCTGCACGGCATCACGCCGATCCAGTTGGCGGTGACGGCGCTGCAGGCGCTGCGCGACCGCAACCGGCTCGACACCGCGCAGGTCGACGACGTGATCCTGGGCTGCGTCGAGCCCGTGGGCGAACAGGGCGCCAACATCGCGCGGGTGGCCGTGCTCACCGCCGGCTATGCGCAGACGACGGCCGGCGTGCAGGTCAACCGCTATTGCGCCTCGGGTCTGGAGGCCTGCAACATCGCGGCGGCCAAGGTCATGTCGGGGCAGTCGCCGCTGACGATCGGTGGCGGTGTCGAAAGCATGAGCCGCGTGCCGATGGGCACCGGCGGCGGCGCCTGGCCGGCCGACCCGGCCGTGGCCCTGCCCACCTACTTCGTGCCGCAGGGCATTTCGGCCGACCTGATCGCCACGCTCTACGGACACAGCCGCGAGGACGTCGACCGCTACGCGATCGAAAGCCAGCGCCGCGCCGGCGTGGCCTGGGCCGAAGGCCGGTTCGCGCGCTCGGTGGTGCCGGTGCGCGATGTCAACGGCCTGCCGGTGCTGGAACGTGACGAGCACATGCGGCCCGACACCACGGCCGCATCGCTGGCCAAGCTCGAACCCTCGTTCAAGCTGCAGGGCGAGCGCTTCGGCTTCGACGCCGTGGCGCTGCAGCGCTACCCGGAGCTGGAGCGCATCGAGCATGTGCACCACGCCGGCAATTCGTCGGGCATCGTCGACGGCGCCGCCGCGGTGCTGATCGGCAACGCCGAGATCGGCAAGCAGCTGGGCCTGAAGCCGCGCGCCCGCATCCGCTCGTTCGCTGCCGTCGGCAGCGAGCCGACGATCATGCTCACCGGCCCGTCGTACTCGGCCGAGAAGGCGCTGGCACTCGCCGGCATGAAGGCCTCGGACATCGACCTGTACGAGCTGAACGAAGCCTTCGCCTCGGTGGTGCTGCGCTTCATGGACGTGATGAACGTGCCGCACGATCGGATGAACGTCAACGGCGGCGCGATCGCGATGGGCCACCCGCTGGGGGCCACCGGCGCGATGATCCTGGGCACGCTGCTCGACGAGCTGGAGCGGCGCAACCTGGCCACCGGCCTGGCCACGCTGTGCGTCGGCGCCGGCATGGGCATCGCCACCATCATCGAACGCGTCTGAACGCGCCCCAAGGACAAACACCATGACGATCGACTACACGACAGGCGCCGACGGCATCGCCACGCTCACCTGGAACATGACCGACGCGCCGATGAACGTGCTCAACGAGCGTTCGATGGCGGCCTTCGGCGAAGCGGTCCGCAAGGCCGTGGCCGACCCGCAGGTCAAGGGCGTGATCATCACCTCGGCCCGGCCCGAGTTCATCGCCGGCGCCGACCTGAACATGATGCTGGCCATCGAAGATGCGCCCGGCATGATGCGTTTCGTGACCGACATGCACGCGCTGATGCGCGGCATCGAGACCGGCGGCAAGCCCTTCGTCGCCGCGATCAACGGCACCGCGCTGGGCGGCGGCTACGAAGTGGCGCTGGCCTGCCACCGCCGCATCGCCGCCGATAACCCGAAGGCGCTGATCGGCCTGCCGGAAGTCAGCATCGGCCTGCTGCCGGGCGGCGGCGGCACGCAGCGGCTGTCGCGCCTGATCGGCGTGCGCAACGCCCTGCCCTTCCTGCTCGAAGGGAAGAAGCTCACGCCCGCCAAGGCCCTGGCCGCCGGCATGGTCGACGAGGTGGTGCCCTCCGGCGACCTGCTGGCGCGTGCCCGCGAATGGCTGCTCAAGGACGGCGCGGCCAACGCCGTGCAACCCTGGGACCGCAAGGGCTTCAAGCTGCCCGGCGGTCCGGTGCAGAGCCCGGCCGGCTACGAGACCTTCACTGCCGGCAACGCGATGCTGCGCGAGAAGACCTTCGGCAACTACCCGGCGCCGGCGGCCATCATGAGCTGCGTCTACAACGGCTGCCAGGTCGACATCGAGACCGGCTGCAAGGTCGAGATGCGCGAGTTCGTGAAGCTCGCGGTCGGGGTCGAGGCGAAGAACATGATCCGCTCGCTGTTCTTCGGCATCACTGCCGCCAACAAGCTGTCGGCGCGGCCGAAAGGCGTGGCCACCGCCGCCTACCGCAAGGTGGGCATCCTGGGCGCCGGCATGATGGGCGCCGGCATCGCCTGCGCGGCGGCCGAAGCCGGGCTGGACGTGGTGCTGCTCGACACCAGCGCCGAGCTGGCCGAGCGCGGCAAGGCCCACGGCGATGCGCGCTGGGCCAAGCAGGTGCAGCAGGGGCGCATGAGCGAGGCCGATCGGGCCAAGCTCGCGGCGCGCATTCGCCCGACGAATGACTTCGCCGCGCTCGACGGCTGCAACATCGTGGTCGAAGCCGTGTTCGAAGACCGCGCGCTGAAGGCCGAGGTCACGCGCAAGGCCGAAGCCATGCTGGCGCCAACCGCGGTGTTCGCCAGCAACACCAGCACGCTGCCGATCACCGGCCTGGCGCAAGCCTCGGCGCGGCCGGCCAACTTCATCGGCCTGCATTTCTTCTCGCCGGCCGAGAAGATGCCGCTGGTCGAGATCATCCGCGGCCAGGCGACCAGCGACGACTGCCTGGCGCGCGCGATGGACTTCGTGAAGGCGCTGCGCAAGACGCCCATCGTCGTCAACGACAGCCGCGGCTTCTACACCAGTCGCGTGTTCTCCACCTACGTCGGCGAGGGCCTGACCTTGCTGGCCGAAGGCGTGAAGCCGGCGCTGATCGACAACGCCGGGCGCATGGCCGGCATGCCGGTGGGCCCGCTGGCGCTGGCCGACGAGGTGTCGCTGGAGCTGATGGCGCGCATCCGCAGGCAGACCGCTGCCGATCTGGGTGCGGCCTATGTGCGCAGCGCCATCGACGAGGTCTGCGAGCGCATGGTCGACCAGCTCGGCCGGCTCGGCAAGAAGGCCGGCAAGGGCTTCTACGACTATCCGCAGGGCGGAGCCAGGCGCCTGTGGCCGGGGCTGGCCGAGATCTGGCCGCCCGCCGCGCAGCAGCCCGACGTGGCCGAGGTCGAACGCCGGCTGATGTTCATCCAGTCGATCGAGACCGTGCGCTGCATGGAAGAAGGCGTGGTCACGGCCGCGATCGACGCCGATGTCGGTGCGATTCTCGGCTGGGGCTTCCCGCCGTTCCTGGGTGGACCGATCGGCCAGATTCACAGTCGCGGCATCGCCGCCTTCGTCGCCGACTGCGAACAACTGGCGCGCCGGCATGGCCCGCGTTTCGCGCCGCCCGAGCTGCTGCGCAAGATGGCGCGCGAGAACGAGGTCTTCTACCAGCGCTGAACGCCGGCGTGCCCGCTGGCCCGGTTCATCCGAGCCAGCGCTTGCGGCGCTTGTAGTGCTTCACGTCGCGGAAGCTCTTCTTCTCGGAGCCGACCGACAGGCCGAGGTAGAACTCCCGGATGTCCTCGTTGGCCCGCATCTCGGCGGCGGCGCCGTGCATGACGATGCGGCCGTTCTCGATGATGTAGGCGTAGTCGGCGATCTCCAGCGCGGCGCGCGCGTTCTGCTCGACCAGCAGCATCGCCATGCCGCGCTGCTTGTTGATGGCGGCCAGCGCGCCGAAGATCTGGTTCACGATCATCGGCGCCAGCCCCATCGACGGCTCGTCCAGCAGCAGCAGCCGTGGCTGCAGCAGCAGCGCGCGGCTGACCAGCAGCATCTGCATCTCACCGCCCGAGAGATAACCGGCTTCGCGCTCGAGCAGGGCGCGCAAGGCCGGAAACAGCGTCAGGCAGTGTTCGCGCTCGCGCTCGGCCAGGGCCCGGTCACGGCACAGGTGGGCGCCCAGCCGCAGGTTCTGGTCCACCGTCAGGTGGCCCAGCACCTTGCGCCCCTCCAGCACCTGGACGATGCCGCTGCGCACGGTCTGCGCCGGGTCGCGGTTGGCCATCTCCTGCCCGTCGAAGACGATGCCGCCGCCGGTGACGGCACCGTTGTCGATCGCCAGCAGGCTGGAGATCGCCTTCAGCGTCGTCGTCTTGCCGGCGCCGTTGCCGCCGAGCAGCACGACGATCTTGCCCGGCGGAACGTCCAGGTTCACGCTGTGCAGCACCTGGATCACGCCGTTGAAGGCGACCTCGACGTTCTTCAGCTGCAGCAGCGGCGGCGGCGCCGCCTGCACACCCACGCTCAGCACCGGCTCACCATTTGGCGAGTTCGGGCGAGGTCAGCCAGCCGCTGCCCACCGGCGCGATCTGCTTGTCCTTCATCACGATGGCCTTGGCGCGGACCTCGCCCACCGGGAACGGGCGGGACTTGTCGAAGGACAGCGTGGGTGTCAGCCCCAGCATCTCTTCCGTCGAGAAGGGCCCCGCCAGCAATGCGTCGTACATCGCCGTGCCGGTGACCTTGTCCTTGCCGACCGTCTTGACCGCGCGCTCCAGCGTGCGCAGCGCCAGCAGGGTCTGCGCGGCGGCCTGGCTGGCCGACAGGTCCCAGCTACCCGGGCCGGTGTGGTACTTCTTGTACATCTCCTGGGCTGCCGTGGGCTCCACCGACGGCGCGAACGAGAACACCGAATAGCTGCCTTCGATGTCGGCCGGGTCGAGCAGGGTCCGCAGCACCGGCAACCCGTTCTGCGACGAGGTGATCACGGGGATCTTCCGGCCCAGTTCCTTGAGCGCCTTCAGCGTGGACACCGCCTGCGCCGTGGTGGCGCCGACGATGATCACGTCCGGGTTGTCCTGCAGCGCGGTGCGGATGCGGTCGGTGGCCGACACCGGGTTGTCCTCGATCCACACATAGCTGGCCATGGTGAAGCGATCCGGGTAGGTCTTGGCGAGCTGCTTGACGCCGTTGACCTGGTCTTCATAGGGCGCCTTGCCCTGGGTGCTGACCGTCGTGATGCGCAGCGCCCGCTTCTGCGGCAGCTTCTTCTGCAGCTCGTCGAGCAGGGCGGCGAACTCCTGGCTGTAGGTGGGGCGCAGCGAGAAGTACCAGCTGTTCGGTGCCCACAGCAGGCCGATCATCGCGGTCGGCATGACCATCGGGACCCCGTCGCGAGGCAGGCGCTTGCCCAGCGCGATCATGTCCGGGCCGCCCATGCCCAGGTGCATGATGGGCTTGTCGTTGGCCAGGATGCCGGGCCAGCTGGAGGCGACCAGCGCGGCGTCGTAGCGCATGTCGTAGACTTTGTAGTCGGCCTTGACGCCGAGTTCCTTTCCCTTGGTGTCGTTCCAGTACGCGAACATCGCACGCTGCCCGGCATGCCAGCTCGGCATGACATCGGCAAACGGGCCGGTGAAGTCGACCGACACCGTGAAGGTGTAGGCCGTCTGGGCGCTCGCCGGCGCGGCCAGGGCCAGGGCCGCGAGGGGTGCGGCGGTGGCGCGCCAGAGGGTGCGGAAAATGGACTTGAAGCGGATCATGCTGTCTCCTTGTGGATGCGGTGGTGTCTGCTCGTCTTCGCTTGCCTGATCGGGCCCGGTCGTGCGGCGCCCGGCGGTCCGGCCCTGCTCACCCGCCCTGGTGTCGATAGGGCCAGATGCGGTACGCCGCCTTCAAGGCGTTCCAGCCGGTCAGCAGACCATGCGGCTGAAACACCAGGATCGCAATGATGAGAACCCCGAGCACCACGTTCGTGGCCGGGAAGATGAGGGCGCCGAAGTCGCTGCCGAAGCGTGCCGCGGCGGCGTTGCCGGCAGCGTGCAGGCCCTCCTGCAGCGCGGTGATCAGCACGGCCCCGAAGATCGCGCCCAGCGGGCTGCTGGCGCCGCCGACGATCAGCATGCTGATGTACCAGATCGACATCCACAGCGTGAACTGGTCGGTGGTGACGTAGCTGAGCAGGTAGCTCGTCAGCGCACCGGCCACGCCGCCGAAGACGGCACCGACGAAGAAGGCCGCCAGCTTGTAGGCCCCGACATTGACCCCGAGCACCGAGGCCGCGATGTCGTTGTCGCGCACCGCCACCAGCGCACGCCCGATGCGGGTGCGCCCGAGGTTGAAGGCGAGCACGCCGAACAGCAGCACGAAGAACAGATTGAAGTAGTACAGCTCGTGCTGTTTCAGCAGCACATGGCCGAAGACCGACAGCGGCTCCACCGACAGGCCGCCCGAGCCGCCGAACCAGGCGGTGGGCAAGCGGGCGATGGCGATCGGAAACATGATCTGCGCGGCCACCGTGGTGAGCGCCAGATAGAAGCCCTTGATGCGCAGCGCGGGCAGGCCGAAGAACAGGCTGGACACCCCCGCCGCCAGCGCCGCCACGGGGAGGGCCAACCAGAATGGCCAGCCCAGGTTGGAGGCCAGGGCCGCCGAGACGAAGGCCCCGACGCCGACGAAGGCCGACTGCCCGATGTTGATCAGGCCCGTCATGCCCACCGTGACCTGCAGCCCGAGCACCGCGATGATGGTGATGAACAGCATCGTCATCACTCCCACCAGATAGGCCCCGGTCAGCATCGGCAGCGCCAGCAGCGCGAGAACGAAGAGCGCGAAGGCGATGCGCTGCGGGCCGGTGCGCAGGTACGCCGCCTCGGCCCCGAAGTCACGGAAGAAGACACCGGATGGCAGCATGGTCAGACCCTTTCGATGACTTTCCAGCCGAACAGACCCTGCGGTCGCACCAGCATGATGAGAATCATCACGAGGAACGGGAACACCTGCGACATGGTGCCGCTGGTGTAGCGGTCGAGGTAGGCCGCAGCCAGCGATTCGCCGATGCCCACCAGCACCCCCGCCAGCGTGGCGCCGCGTATCGACTCCAGGCCGCCGAGCAGGGCCACCGGCAGGGCGCGCAGGCCGATGCTGGCCACGCTCACGTCGAGCGGCGCGCCGGACAGGTAGATCATGGCCGCCAGCGCCGACAGCGCAGCACCCAGTGCCCAGGCGATGGCCGACGAGCGCCGCACCGAGATGCCCATCGACAGCGCCGTCAGATGGTCCTCGGCCACCGCCGACAGGCGCAGGCCGGCCAGCGTGTTCCTGAAGAAGCGGTGCAGCGCCTCGGTGAGCAGCAGTGTGAGCACGGCACCGATGGTCAGTGCGATGTTCAGGTGCAAGGGCCCGAGATCGAAGGCGCCGGCCGGCAGCACTTGCGGAAACGGCCGCGACTGCGGGCCGAACACGATCTGCGTGGCACCGCGCAGCACGACGATCAGCGCCACGCTGGCAAGCACGATCACCGTCATCGGCCGGCCGATCAGCGGCCGGAACACCAGCCGCTCCACCGCCAGGCCGATGAGCGCCGCCAGCAGCAGCGCCAGGCCGCTGCCCAGCAGCGTGGGCAGACCGGCGGCCACGGTCATGGTCCAGATCGTGAACGCCCCCACCACCAGGACCTCGCCCTGCGCCAGGTTGATGATGCGCGCGGCGCGGTAGATCACGACGAAGGACAGCGCGACCAGGCCGTACAGCAGCCCGGTCAGCACCCCGCTGGCAACGGCTTGCAGGAAGTTGCTCATGTCGGCTCCGGCAGGGTGTTGATGTGCACCGGCGCGGTCAGCGTGCCTTCGCCGCCGTCCCGGTACTGGATGCGGATGTGCGCCACGCAGGTGGGGGCGCTGCCGTACAGGGCGTCGATGATGGTGGCGTAGCGCTCGTCGATGACGTTGCGCCGCAGCTTGCGCGAGCGTGTCAGCTCGGAGTCGTCGGGGTCCAGGTCCTTGGGCAGGTTGGCGAAGCGCAGCACGCGTGCCGCCGGGTCGAGCAGGCGGTTGACGGCCGCCACCGCGGCGGCCACCTCGCGGCGGATCGGTTCGAGCTGGCTCATCTCGGTGAAGGTGGCGGCGGCCAGGCCGCGCTGTTCGCACCAGCGGCGGAAGATCTCGCCGTCGATGTTGATGAGCGCAGTCACGCTGGCGCGCGTCTCGTCGCCGATGACGATGGCGTCGCGGATGAAGGGCGAGGCGCGCAAGTGGCTCTCGATGAACTGCGGCGGGAACACATGGCCGCCGGCGAGCCGGCGCAGGTCCTTCACGCGGTCGAGGAAGATCAGGTCGCCCGCGTCGTCCAGGCGCACCGCGTCGCCGGTCCTGAGCCACCCCTGCTCGTCGAAGGCCTGGGCGCTGGCCTCGGCGTCGCCCAGGTAGCCCGCGAACACCGTGCCGCCACGCGTCAGCAGTTCGCCGCTGTCGTCCACGCACAGCTCGACGGGTGCGTTCAGCGTCGGGCAGGTCGGCAGGATCTGGCCCATGGTCTCGGCCTTGAAGCGGCCCTTCCAGTGCGCCGTCAACAGCCCCGATTCGGTCGCGCCGTAGACGTTGTGCAGCGGCACGCCCAGGGCACGGAACAGCCCGAAGATCTCGGCCGACAGCCCCGAGCCGGCGCTGAGCGCCGCGTGCGTGCGACGCAGGCCGATGTTGTCGCGCAGCGCGCGCAGCACCAGGCGGTCGGCCAGCCAGTGCCGGGCCCGCAGCAGCATCCCGACCTCGGGCGCCTCGGCCACCGCCGCGCCGGTGCGCATCGCCCAGCGGTACAGCGCCCGCCGCAGCGCGCCCACCTCGAGCATGTGCGACTGCATGTTCGAGGAAATCATCTCCCACTGGCGCGGCGCGAACAGCAGGAACTGCGGCCCGAGCTCGCGCAGGTCGTGCTGGATGGTCTCGGGCTTCTCGGCGAAGTTGACGACCAGCGGCGCGAGCACGCCCAGGCCGACGCCGGTGATCTGCTCGGCCGCCCAGGCCAGCGAGATGTACGACAGGTAGTCGGCGTGCGCCGGCAGGCGGAACGCCGCCATCACCCGGTAGGCACTGTCGAGCAGCTGGCGGTGCGTCATCTGCGCGCCCTTCGGGCGGCCGGTCGTGCCCGAGGTGTAGCTGATGACGGCCACGTCTTCCAGCCTCACCGCGCGCGCGACGCGCTCGAACTCGGGCTGCGCCGCCGCCGCGTCGGCCCGGCCGGCGGCGAGAAAGTCCTTCAGGTCGAGCAGCGCGGGCTGCCGGTAGTCCCACAGTCCGCGCGCGTCCACGTAGACCACCGCCTGCAGCGCTGGCAGCTGGTCGCGGATAGCGAGCACCTTGTCGACCTGTTCCTGGTCTTCGGCGAAGACCAGGCGCGAGCCGGAATGCGACAGCAGGTACAGCAGTTCCTGGGTGCCGATGTCGGGGTAGATGCCGACGAAACTGGCGCCGCGGCAGTGGGTGGCGTACTCGGCCACGAAGGCCTCGGCGATGTTCTCGCTGATCATCGCCACCCGGTCGCCCGCACCCACGCCCTGCGCCGCCATGCCGGCGGCGAACTCGCGCACCTGCACCAGCACCTCGGCCCAGGCATGCTCGCGCCACACGCCGTGGTGCTTGGTGCGCATAAAGACCTGCTGCGGGTGGCGCGCCGCGCGCTCCATCAGCAGCGCCGGTATGGCGCGGCCGGCAATGGTGCGCGGATCGGTTCCGCATTCGCCCAGCAGGTGCTTCACGCCGCCTCCGCACCGAGGTAGGCGTTGATCACGCGCGGATCGCTGCGCACCGCGGCCGGCGTGCCCAGCGCGATCGCGCGGCCCCACTCCATCACCAGCACCTGGTCGGAGATGTCCATCACCACTTCCATGTCGTGCTCGACCAGGATGATCGGCGTGTCGTGCGCGGCCCGGATGTCGAGGATGAACCGCGCCAGGTCGGCCTTCTCTTCCATGCTCATGCCGGCCATCGGCTCGTCCATCACCAGCACGCGCGGCTGCAGCGCCAGCGCGCGGCCCAGGTCGACGCGCTTGCGCTGCCCGTAGCCGAGTTCGCCCACCGGCATGTGGCGCAGTTCCTCGAGTTCGAGGAACTCGATGATCTCCTCGGCGCGGCGGCTGAATTCCTGCTCTTCGCGCCGCGCCCGCGGCCAGTACAGCAGCGCTCCGAGCAGGCCGGTCCGCATCCGGCAGTGGAAGCCCGCCAGAATGTTCTGCCGCACCGTCAGCGAGGGATAGGACTGGATGCCCTGGAAGGTGCGCGCAATGCCCAGCGCGGCGCGCCGGTGCGGCGCCATGTGGGTGATGTCCTGGCCGCCGAACAGCACTTGCCCGGCGTGCGGCCGGTAGACGCCCGACAGGCAGTTCAGCAGGCTGCTCTTGCCCGCCCCGTTGGGGCCGATCACGGACAGGATCTGTCCCGGCTCGATCCGCAGCGACACGCCGTCCAGGGCCTTGATGGCGCCGAAGGCCACCTGCAGGTCGACGGCCTGCAGCGTCGGTGGCGCGCTCACCGCGGACGCTTCGGGCCGCGCGCCGGCAGGGCCGGCGGGGGGCAATGCAGGCCGTCGTTCAACTCCAGATCCATCGGTCTTGTCTCCGTGCTGTTCTGTGGGTCGGAACCAGGAAGGCGCGGGCTTCTACGGCATCACCGGCCTGTCGCTTTCTTGCCGGCCCGCGCCGCACGCGCCCGCGGCGCAACGGGCGGGTCGGCGATCGCCATCGGGGCGGGCGTGTCGGCAGGCAGTGTCCCGGGATCGCGCGTCAGGGCCGGTGCCGGGGTCGAGGACAGCGCGCGATCGAGCATCTCGGTGATCGCGACCGCGACCTGCGCGCCGGTCCAGGCCTGGCCGGGGTCGAACCACTTCTGCACCCAGTTCGCCATGCCCATGGCGGCGAAGATCACCAGCTTCGGCGAGCAGGCGACGACGCTGCCGTCCGCGATGCCTTCCTCGACCAGGGCGCGCAGGCGACGCTCGAATTCGTCGCGCTGCTTCACGATCCGGGCGCGATCGGCGGGGCGCATCGCCCCTTCTTCGAGCAGCACCACCGACGAGCCGTGGTCGCCGATCAGCCACAGCAGGTAGTGGCGCAGCGCCAGCACCGCCTTCTCGCGCCCGTTGCGCCCTGTGCGCACGCCCAGTTCCAGGCCCTCCAGCGAGACATTCATCGCCAGTTCGTGGCAGCGGTACAGCAGCTCGCGCTTGTCCTTGACGTAGTAGTACAGCGCCGCCTTGGTGAGCCCCAGGTTGCGCGCGATCTGGTCCAGCGAGGTGCCGTGGTACCCGGCCCGGCCGAAGGCATGCGCGGCTTCGCGCACCAGCACGTCGAGCTTGATCTGGCGGCGCTGCTCCAGGCCGGGCAGCGCCGATTTCCAGACGCCCGGATCACCCGGCCTTGCCATCCCGACCCCGACATGCCATCGCGCCCCCTGCTGGCTTCGCCAAACTCGCCCTGCCCCGCCCGGCGCCGCCCGCTGCGGGCCGGCGTGCCCGGTGCGCGTCCGGCAGGTGTCCATTTCTAACACCAGGTCAGGGCATTGTCCATATGGACAAACTGTTGACTGTTCGGTAGATTTCGTCCAGAGCCCGCCGCCGACGGCGTCACGAGGGCATCACCGTCTTCCACCATGAACGGCTCCGCCGAGCCCCGGGAGCTGCACCATGTTCATCACCACCGAACACGAACAGCTGCGCAGCACGGTGCTGCGCTTCGTCGAGACCGAGATCAACCCGCGCGTCGACGAATGGGAGGCCGAGGGCATCTACCCGGCGCACGAGGTTTTCAAGAAGCTCGGAGCACTCGGTCTGCTGGGCATCCACAAGCCCGCCGAATACGGCGGCCAGGGCCTGGACTACAGCTACGAGCTGATGATGGCCGAAGCCCTGGGCCACGCCCACTGCATGGGCGTGCCGCTGTCGATCGGCTGCCAGACCGACATGGCCACGCCGGCGCTGGCGCGCTTCGGCTCCGACGCGCTGCGGCGCGAGTTCCTCGCGCCGTCGATCGCCGGCGACTGGGTGGCGGCGATCGGCGTCTCCGAGCCGCACGCCGGCAGCGACGTCGCGGCCATCAGGACCACGGCGCGGCGCGACGGCGGCGACTACATCGTCAACGGCTCGAAGATGTGGATCACCAACGCCACCCAGGCCGACTGGGTCTGTCTGCTGGTGAACCTGGGCGACGGCCCGGCGCACCGCAACAAGAGCCTGCTGTGCGTGCCGCTGGACGCGCCCGGCGTGACGCGCGGCAAGCGCCTCGACAAGCTGGGCATGCGCAGCTCCGACACGGCGCCGCTGTACTTCGACGACGTGCGCATCCCGCAGCGCTTTCGCATCGGCGAAGAGGGCCGCGGCTTCGAATACCAGATGCAGCAGTTCCAGGAGGAGCGGTTGTGGGCCGGCGCGGCCTCGCTGATGCTGATGGAACGCACGATCCGCGAATGCGCGGCCTACACCGGCGCGCGCCCGGCCTTCGGCGCACCGCTGCTGGACAACCAGTACCTGCACTTCAGGCTCGCCGAACTGCAGACCGAGATCGAGGCCCTGCGCGCGCTGGTCTACCGCGCGGCCGAGCTGTACATCGCCGGTCAGGACGTGACGACGCTGGCCTCGATGGCCAAACTCAAGGTCGGGCGCCTGCAGCGCGAGGTGGCCGACAGCTGCCTGCAGTTCTACGGCGGCATGGGCTTCGTCAACGAGACGCCGGTGTCGCGCTTCTATCGCGACGGGCGGCTGTGCTCGATCGGCGGCGGCGCCGACGAGATCATGCTGAAGATCATCAGCAAGAACCTGGGGCTGTACCCGCGCCGCTGAAGGCAGCGCCGCAGCCCACCGACGCAGGAGAGCCCGCATGGCCACGACCCGATTCCGCACCGCCCTGTGCGACATGCTGGGCATCGACTTTCCGGTCATGCTCGCCGCGATGGCGCCGGACATCTCCGACCCGAAGCTCGTCGCCGCGGTCTCGGAAGCCGGCGGCATCGGCGTGCTCGCCTGCGCCGACAAGGACCCCGAGGAAATCATCGCGCTCGCCGCCGAGACCCGCAAGCTGACCGGCAAGCCCTTCGGCATGGACATCGGCCTGCCGGCCCGGGTGGAAACCTACGGCCACGACTTCCGCGCCGCCGCCGCCAAGGCCCACTTCCCGCCGCAGCACCTGGCCTTGCGCGAGCGCTTCCTGCAGGAACGCGGCATCCCGTTCGACGACGACGCCGCGCGTGCCACACCCGGCATGAGCTCGGTCGCCTCGTTCAAGCTCGGCGAGACCTTCAGCCGCGAACAGGTCAAGGCCATCCTGCAGGCGCGGCCGGCGCTGTTCGTCTCGGCGCTGGGCAACCCCGCGTTCATGGTCGCCGAGGCGCATGCGCTCGGCATCAAGGTGATGAGCCTGGTCGGCAAGGTGAAGGACGCGGTCAGCGTCGCGCGCGGCGGCATCGACGCCGTCATCTGCACCGGCACCGCGGCCGGCGGCCACAGCGGCGATGTCGACGGCATGGTGCTGGTGCCGCATGTCGTCGAGCGCGTCGCGCCGGTGCCGGTGGTGGCCGGCGGCGGCATCGTCGACGGCCGCGGCCTGGCGGCGACGCTGGCGCTGGGCGCGATCGGCGTGTGGGTCGGCTCGCGCTTCATCGCCAGCCGCGAATGCAGCGCGCCCGACTGGTACAAGCAGCGCATCGTCGACGCCGGCGACGGCGCCACGGTGCGCAGCAAGTGGTACACCGGCAAGACCTGCCGCCACCTGCGCAGCGAGTGGGACACCGCCTGGGATGCCTCGGGCCTGCCGGCGCTGCCGATGCCCGAGCAGGCGCTGCTGACCACGCCGATGGCGCTGGGCGCGGCAAGCGTCGGCCGCCACCTCGAATCGGGCATCTTCTGCGGCCAGGGCGTGGCCCGCATCGCCAGCGTGCTGCCGGCGCACGAGATCGTGACGCGCATGATCGGCGAGGCGCGAGACATCCTGCAACGCGAGCTGCCCGCGCGCGTCAGCTTCAACTGAACTCCGACCGACGAAAGACAAAGACCATGGAAGTCATCGACACCCCGCAGCGCACCTCCAAGCTCGGCACGCTCGCACAGGCCGCCGCACTCATCGCCGACGGCAGCACGCTCGCCTTCGGCGGCATCCACTCGCACAACGGGCCGATGGCGCTGATCCGCGAGATCGTCCGCCGCGGCACCAAGGGCCTGAAGCTGATCGCCAACGTCAGCGCCGGCATGCCGGCCGACCTGCTGGTGGGCGCCGGCTGCGTCGACACGCTGACCGTGTGCTACGTCGGCCTCGAACACCTGGGCATGGCGCCGCGCTACCGCAAGGCGGTCGAGGAAAAGCGCATCAAGGTCATCGACGGCGACGAGATCTACTACGTGCTGGGCCTGAAGGCCGGCGCGCTGGGCCTGCCCTTCGTGCCCTACCCGCCCGGCCACGAGGCGCGCGACAACCCGAAGCGCGAACCCACCTACCGGCGCACCACCGACCCCTACACCGGGCGCGAGATCATCGTCTCGCCGGCGATCGCGCCCGACGTGGCGATCATCCATGCCGCCAAGTGCGACCCTTTCGGCAACGTCGTGCACCTGGGCTCGGTGGTCGGCGACGCGCTGATCGCCAAGGCCTCGCGCCGCACCATCGTCACCACCGAAGAGATCGTCACGCTGGAGAGCATCCAGGCCGACCCGAAGCGCACCAGCATCCCGGGCCACTACATCGACATGGTGGTCAAGGTGCCCTACGGCTCGCACCCGCTGTCGTGCCACGGTGTCTACAACCACGACGAGCCGGCGCTGATCGCCTACCGCGACGCCGACATCGATGCCTACCTGCGCGACTATGTGTTCGGCCCCGCCGACCACTTCGCGTACCTCGAGAAGTTCGGCATCGAGCGCTTGCTGAACCTGCGTGAATCGATCTGAGGAGCCGCCATGTCGAACATCAACACAGCACAGGACTATTCGGTCGGCGAACTGATGGCGGTGGCCATCGCGCGCCAGATGAAGGAGCACGACGGCGACTGGGCCGCGGTCGGTGCCTATTCGCAACTGCCCGCGGCCGGCATCAAGCTCGCGCGCATCCTCTACGCCCCCAACCTGTGGTGGCTGGCCGGCGGCGGGGGCGCCATCAATTCCAGCTCGAAGCTGCAGACTTCGACCTCGGACCACCGCGTGATCCGCGGCGCCGAGTACGTGATGGACATGGAGGACATCGTCGACATCGAGATGTGGCGCCACAACCGCGGCAACGAGCAGATCGTCGCGGTGATCGGCGGCATCCAGATCGACAAGCGCGGCAGCAGCAACATGGTCTGCGTCGGCGACTACGCCGCGCCCAAGGTGCGCGGCGTGGGCACGGTGGGGCTGTGCTTCGGCGTGTCGTTCGGGGTGCTGTACTTCTTCACGATGCACCACAACCGCAAGATCTTCGTCGACGAGGTCGACTTCGTCAGCTCGCCCGGCCACACCGCCGACCGCGCGAAGTACGTGCAGACGCTGTGCATGCCGCCCAAGCGCGTGTTCTCGCCGCTGGGCGTGTTCGACTTCGCGCCCGACAGCGGCTTCATGCGCATCCTGTCGCTGCACCCCGGCGTGACGGTGGCCGACGTGCAGGCGGCGACCGGCTTCGAGGTCGGGGTGCCGGCCACGGTGATCGAAACCGAACCGCCGACCGCGCAGGAGCTGGCGGTGCTGCGCCAGGTCGTCGATCCGGACGGGTTGTTGAAGGAGTTGCGGATCACGCGCTGACCCCGGCCGGATCGGGGCCGCGTGCAAAACCCGCGAGAATGCCGCCCCATGGCCACCAAGAAGAAGACCACCGTTCCGGCAGCGGCGCCGGCCACTGCCAGCTACGAGCACAAGGGAGCCGAGGCGCTGATACGCCCGGAGGTGGGGGTGCAGTCGCGCTTCAAGAAGCGCAAGCCACCCGCCCGGTACGCCTATGACCCGTCGCTCGCGCCCACGATGCAGTGGGACGGCGGCAACCCGGCGCGCGAGCGCGGCGAAGCGCTGATCGCGCAGATCGAAGCTGCCGCGCACCGGCTGGCCGCAGCCGCCGAGCCGGCTGATCGCGAACGTGCGCAGGCTGAGTTGCGCGAGGCCACAGTGGCACTGAAGGCCTTGTCTCGCCCCTTCCTGGAATGGGCCGGCAAGGCCGAGCGGCTCAGCTTCGAGGTACCGACACTGCCGCTGTTCATTCACGAGCGACTGTCCACGCAGGCCATCCTGGAAAGCCTGAAAGGCTACACCGGTGGGCAGATGGGGCTGGACTTCGGCGGCCACCCCGACCGCGACATGGCCGAGCAGTTGCTCAAGGCCTACGAGTATCCCAACGGCTGGTTCAACCGCATGATCCTGGGCGACAGCCTGGTGGTGATGAACTCGCTGCTGCAGTACGAGCACATGGCCGGCCAGGTGCAGATGGTCTACATCGACCCGCCCTACGGCGTGAAGTTCGGCAGCAACTTCCAACCCTTCGTGCGCAAGCGCGACGTGAGCCACGGCGCCGACGAAGACCTGACGCGCGAACCCGAGATGGTGAAGGCCTACCGCGACACCTGGGAGCTGGGCCTGCACTCCTACCTGACCTACCTGCGCGACCGGCTGCTGCTGACGCGCGAACTGCTCACCGACAGCGGCAGCGTGTTCGTGCAGATCTCGGACGAGAACCTGCACCATGTGCGGGAGGTGATGGATGAGGTGTTTGGGGGGGCAAATGCGGTGTCCTTAATCAGCTTCAAGAAGACTGGAGGACAAAGCAGCACGCTCTTACCAGGTGTTTGCGACTACCTACTCTGGTATGCGAAGGACAAGCAGCGGGTTAAGTACAACGAACTATTTTTTCAGAAAACGCCAGGCGAAGTTGGAGCAAAGCAATACAACTGGCTTCGACTGCCAAACGGCAAGATCCGCTCGTTCTCAAAAGACGAAATCGATACAGGCACTTTGCCCGACGGCGCCCGCGTCTTTCAGCCCTATCCGCTTGTCTCAATGGGGGCTTCTTCGACAGACCAGCCTTTCGATTGGGAGGGCACTGTCTACTACCCATCGAAGAACCGTCATTGGAGCGTAACCAAGGCCGGTTTAGAGCGATTGGCTAGCGAATCGCGGCTAATGGCAATCGGAAACACGCTTCGCTTCATTAACTATCTCGACGACTATCCCGTTTCGCCGTTCACCAATTTGTGGGTTGATACACAGACAAGTGGATTCGCCTCTGAAAAGCTGTACGTTGTTCAGACGCTTCCGACAGTCATAGAGCGCTGCATCTTGATGACCAGCGATCCCGGGGACCTTGTGATCGACCCCACCTGCGGCAGCGGCACCACGGCCTACGTCGCCGAGCAATGGGGCCGCCGCTGGATCACGATCGACACCTCGCGCGTACCTCTGGCCCTTGCTCGCCAGCGCCTGCTTACAGCCAGCTTCGACTACCAGGAGCTAAAGAACCCCGAGCAAGGGCCCGCTGGTGGTTTTGTCTACAAGATGAAGAAGAACCGCAAGGGCGAGAATGTCGGCGGAATCGTCCCCCACGTCACGCTCAAGAGCATCGCCAACAATGAACCAGCCGACGTCGAAGTGCTGGTGGACCGGCCAGAGTTCGTTCCCGGTGTCACGCGTGTCACCGGGCCTTTCGTGTTCGAGGCCACGATCCCAACCGCGCAAGGTTTCGACGACGCTTCTGACCCCGCGACCGTCGAGCACGATGACAGTGACGACGCCTTCATCGACCGCATGGTCGGCGTGCTCCAGTCCTCGTCGGTGCTGCACCTCCCCGGCAACCAGAAAGTCACCCTGACCCAGGTGCGTCGCCCGGCGCGTTCGCTGTGGCTCAGCGCCGAAGCGGTGCGCCCATCGGAGGGGCTGGCGGCCAGCGTCGAAGAAGCCGATGCGGCCAACGGCGGTTTGGCACTGATCTCCGGCGACCCGGTGGCCATCGTCTTCGGCCCGGCGCACGGCACGGTCACTCGCCGGCTGGTCGAAGAGGCCTGGGGCGAGGCGCAGTTGCCCGGCCGCGGCTACAAGCACCTGTACGTGATCGGCTTCGCGATCGAGCCGGACGCGCGCCAGCGCATCGACGACTACTACACCTTGCTCGGCCTGCCCGTCACCTATGTGCAGGCCACGCCCGACGTGCTGATGGGCGACCTGCTGAAGAACATGCGCTCCAGCCAGATCTTCAGCGTCTGCGGGCAGCCGGACATCACGGTGGCGCCGGTGGCGGCACCGGATAACGGTGCACCGAACGCGCAGTACTGGCGGGTCGTGCTCGAAGGCCTGGACGTGTTCGACCCGGCCACCGACCGCGTGGAGCCCACACCGGGCCGCGAGGTGCCGGCATGGTTTCTGGACACCGACTACAACGGCCTGGTGTTCCGCCCGCGGCAGGCCTTCTTCCCGTTGACCAGCGCCTGGGACAACCTGAAGCGCAGCCTGAAGGCCGAGTTCGACGACAGCGTGTGGGCGCACCTCGCCGGCGACACCAGCGAGCCCTTCATGGCCGGCGCCAACGAGCAGATCGCGGTGAAGGTGATCGACCACCGGGGCAACGAGCTCATGGTGGTGCGAACGCTGGCGATGCCGAAGAAGAAGCGCTGAGCGCGAAAGACAAAGCGATGCCGATGATCCGTAAGGTCACCCTCAAGAACTTCAAGCGGTTCGACGATGTCACGTTTGTTCTGCCTGGTCACCTGGTGCTGGCGGGACCCAACAACACCGGCAAGACCACACTCCTGCAGGCCATCGCAGCCTGGTCGCTCGGGCTGCTGGAGTGGAAGAAGCTGGCCCAGCCGCGCAAGGTGAACGTGGCCTATGCCTGGGCCGACATCGAACGACTGGCCTTCAGTGCCGCGGCGTTGCGCTCGTTCGACCTGCTCTGGCGCAACCGGGCCACGAATGCGCCGCTGGAGATCGGTCTGCAATTCGACGGCAGGCCGGACATGCTGACGCTCGAGTTCAAGTTCCAGGCGGCTGGGCTGGTGAACGTCCGGCCCAAGGCGGCTGTCGATGCCGATAGCCTGGCCGAGATTGCCGAGCTCGAAACCGTCTTCATTCCCGCGATCGGCGGACTTGTGCGCGAGGAGTCCGTGCTGGCCGATCGCGTGGCGATCCAGGCCCGGCTGGCGCAGGCCCGCGCGGGCGAAGTGCTGCGCAACCTGGTGGTGCTGGTTCATGCGCGCCAGCCGGAGTGGGTGACGTTGAATGCCACGCTGACACGCATGTTCGGTTTCGAACTGGTGGCACCCGTGCGCGGCGCCGAGATCACCTGCGAGTACAGGCGCTCTGGGACGCAGGGCCCATCCTTCGACCTCGCCAGCGCGGGCAGCGGCATGCTGCAGGTGTTGCTGGTGCTTTCGCTGCTGTTGACGCACGACCATTGCGTGCTGCTGATCGACGAGCCCGACGCGCACCTGCACCTGATCCTGCAGCGAGCCATCTACGGTGAGCTTCGTTCGGTGGCTGCAGCGCGGGGATCGCAGTTGATCATCGCGACGCACTCCGAGCAGGTGATCGATGCGGTTGATCCTCGCGAGCTTTGCCTGATGTACGGCAAGCCGCGCCTGGTGGCAGATACGGATGAAAAGGCGGCACTCGTGCAGTCCCTGGGCGCGCTGACGCATGGCGATCTGCTGGCCGCCAACGGCGCCCGCGGCGTGCTCTACGTCGAGGACTACACCGACGCCGACATGCTGCGGGCCTTCGCCCGTGCGCTGGGCGACGAGGTCGGTTTCCGCCTGCTCGACGCGGAACTGGTGTGCAAGCGCGCCAAGGCGGAGGCGCCCGAAGGCCTGGGCGCGTGGAAGCCTGCCGACCACTGGCAGATGCTCAAGCTGGTCAGCGACGCCTTGCCGGCGCTCGAACTGCTGGACGGAGACAGCCCCAACAAGGCGCCGGAACGCGTCAGCGGCACCAGCGAGCAGTTGCAGCGCCTGCGCTGGCAACGTTGCGAGATCGAGAACTATCTGCTGCATGCTGCGCCGATGCGGCGTTTCCTGGAGCAAGAGTTGGGCGTCGGACGGCCTGAGGTACAAGCCGGCCTGGATGAACTGGAGCGCACGCTGGGCGCGGGCTTCGACCCGTTGGCCGAGCAGCATCCACCTGTGATGGCAGCCTACCTGGAGAAGACACCGGCCAGCAAGGGTTTGCTGCCCGCGGTGATGCAGGCCGCAGGCTTGAACCGGTTTCCGAAGAGCCGCTACTTCGAGATTGCCCAGCACTACCAGCCCGGCGAAGTGCATCCCGAAGTGCGCAAGAAGCTCGCGCAGATGAAGTTCGCCTTTGGCGCAGGACCGGCGATGGACGCCGCGGTCGCGGAGGCTGGCAATGCTTGATTTCCAGGTCGAAAGCCCGATCCAGAACAGCCCGTACGAAGAACCCACCAGGTGGTGGCGCATCGTGCCGGGCGAGACGCCGCAGCTGATCGATGGCCGACGCCCCGCGGCCTACTACTGGCGCAAGGCCGGTGGGGCGGAAGAGGACAACGAGGACGTCGGCACCGAGATCACGCTGATCATGGTGAACCGCATCCGCGAGCGCGTTCGGCAATGGCGCGCCGACGGACACCCGGGTGCCAGCCGCCTATCGCTGGAACTGTTGGCGTGGTGGCAGCGCGAGGGGCGCGCCCAGCGGCTGTTCTTCGCGCAGCTCGAATCGGCCATCACCGTGATCTTCTTGACCGAGGCCCGGCCGGACTACCTGCAGGGCATCGACGTGGCGCCTGACAGGCCCACCGACCGGCAGGCGGCGGACGGCACCAAGCCGCTGATGCGCTGGGCCTGCAAGATGGCCACCGGGAGCGGCAAGACCACGGTGATGGGGATGCTGGCCGCCTGGACGATCCTGAACAAGGTGGGCAGCGGTGGGCGTGACGCACGCTTCGCCGACTTTGTGCTGGTGGTGTGCCCCAACGTGACGATCCGCAGCCGGCTGGGCGAACTGGACCCGGCGCGCGGCGATGCCAGCCTGTACCGCACGCGCGACCTGGTGCCTGTGCACTTGATGGGTTTGCTGACCCAGGGGCGCGTGCTGGTGCGCAATTGGCACGTCTTCGACCTGCAGGACGACGGCAGCGTGGGCGGCGACAGCGCGCGCGTGGTGCGGCGCGGGCGCGAGCTGCGCGAGAAGAAGACTGTGCGGATCGCCGACAAGGCGACCACGGCGCGGGGCACGCGGTACATGACGCTGGAGGCCTACCGCAAGGCTCAGGTGCTGGGCCTGCTGGAGGTGGTGAGCGAGGCCACGAACGAGCACGGCGTGCCGGTACAGGCGGAGGTGGTCGAGACGCGCTACGTGGAATCGGACGCCAAATGGCTGAAGCGGGTGCTGGAAGACGGGGCCCGCAAGCGCAACATCATGGTGTTCAACGACGAGGCCCACCATGCCTACCGGCTGGGGGATGCCGAGGAAGGCGAAGACGAGGACGACGACGGCCTGGATGCGTACTACCGCGAAGCCACCATCTGGGTCGAAGGGCTGGATCGCATCAACCGGCTGACGGGTGTCGGCCGCGTGCTGGACTTCTCGGCCACGCCGTACTACCTGGGTCGGGTGGGCAACAATGCCAACCGGCCGTTCCCGTGGGTCGTGAGCGACTTCGGGCTGATGGAGGCCATCGAGTCCGGCCTGACCAAGATCCCGCAGTTTGCGGCGCGGGACCTCGCCGGCGAGCCCATCCCGGGCTACTTCAACATCTGGCGCTGGATCCTGCCGCAGTTGAAGGCCTCCGAGCGCGGGGGGCGCAAACAGGCGGCCAAGCCCGAGGCCATTCTGCGGCATGCGTTCACGCCGCTGGTGATGCTGGGCGGCCTCTGGCAGCAGCGTGCGCGCGAATGGGCAGCAGTGGGCACGGACGACAGGCCGCCGGTGTTCATCGTCGTGTGCAAGAACATCAAGCTTTCCAAGCTGGTGTTCGACTGGCTGGCGATGGACGATCCGCCGCCCGGAGTGCCCAAGGCAGGACTGGCGAACTTCCTGAATTCGCCGGAACGCGAGAACACGATCCGCGTGGACAGCACGGTGGAAGAGGACGCCTGGATGCGGCACACGCTGGACACGGTGGGCCGGCGCGACTGGCCGCGCGACACCATGGGGCGTCCGCTGTACCCGGAGGGATTCGTCGAACTGGCGGCGAAGCTGAAGAAGCCTCTTCATCCGCCGGGCCGCGACGTGCGCGCGATCGTCAGCGTGGGCATGCTCACCGAGGGCTGGGACTGCAACACCGTGACGCACATCGTGGGGCTGCGCCCGTTCATGTCGCAGTTGCTGTGCGAGCAGGTGGTCGGCCGTGGTCTGCGCCGTGCAGGCTATGAACCTGGCGACGACGGGAAGCTCCCCGAGGAGATTGCGCAGATCTTCGGCGTGCCTTTCCAGGTGGTCCCGTTCAAGGCGCAGGCCAACGCCGCACCCAAGCCGCAGGTTCAGACCTGGCGTGTGCGCGCGCTTCCGGAGCGCGCCCCGCTGGAGATTCGGTTCCCGCGCGTGGACGGCTACATCGTGCGGGCCACACGCAGCCTGGACATCGACTGGGATCGGGTCGATGCCATCCAGATCGACCCGACCCGGCTGCCGGTGTCGGTGGAGATGAAGGCGGGGCTGCCCGCCGCCGACGGCACGCCGCTGGTCGGCGCGCCCGGGCGGATGGAGGAGGTGACGCTCGCCGAGTACCGCCTGCACAACCGGCTGCAGACGCAGGCCATGCGCGCCGCCCATGAACTGATGCGCGAGTACGCGCGCCGCACGGCGGTAGACGCCGCTGTGCTGCAGCCCCTGTTCGGCCACTTCGTTGCGCTGGTCCTGGGCTTTGTTCAGCGCAAGGCCCTCGCTCATCCGCCGGCGCAGAAATCCGACGTGTTCCTGGCACCCAACTACTCGCGCATGCAGGAGATCCTGTTGGAGCACCTGACGGTCTCGGGCACGGAGGGCCTGCGGCCTCGGTGCGAGCAGCATCGTCCGGTGGGTAGCACGGCCGATGTGGACTACTCGACGCGCAAGGAGCCCATGCCGGTGCTGCGCAGCCACCTGAACTTCGTCGTGGCTGACTCGCAGTGGGAGCGAATTGCCGCGACGGTGCTCGACACGCACCCCAAGGTCGAGAGCTTCGTGAAGAACAGCGGCCTGGGCTTTGCGATCCCCTACACGCTGCGTGGCACAGCGCACGACTATCTGCCGGACTTCGTCGTCAAGCTCGATGGGGGAAAGCGACACCTGATCGTCGAGATCAAGGGCCTCAGCGACGAACAGTCGGACGCCAAGAAGCGTGCCGCGCAGCAGTGGTGCGAGGCGGTCAGCGGCGACGGATCGTTCGGGCGCTGGGACTTTCTGCAGATCGAGTCGAGGCAGACGATTCCGGCGCAGCTGGCATCGGCGCTGGAGGTTTGAACGTCCGATTCCTGCACCGGGCGTTTGCCGTTCCCCGCCGATGTGACCGCTTTCGTGCCGGCTGGTGGACACAGGGCAAGTGCAGGCCGAAGTAGGCGATCATTGCACCCCCGGGGGCCCTTCCTCGCCGTCGCCCGAAGGCGGGAAGTCCTTCGGCAATTCATCGATCATCGACAACCAACAGGAGACGACATGGCACTGAACTACGAACAACTGATGAGCCTGGACCTGCCCGACGCGGTGTCCACCTACACGCAGCGCGACACGATGCTGTACGCGCTCGGCATCGGCCTGGGGGCCGACCCGATGGACGAGAAGCAGCTGTCCTATGTGTACGAGGACGGCCTGCAGGCCATGCCGTCGATGGCCGTCGTGCTGGGCCACCCCGGCATGTGGATCAAGGACCCGAAGTACGGGCTGGACTGGGTGAAGGCGGTGCACGGCGAGCAGGGCTTCGTGATCCACAAGCCGCCGCTGCCGGTGGCCGCCACCGTGATCGGCCAGACCAAGGTCACCGCGGTCGTCGACAAGGGCAAGGACAAGGGCGCGGTCATGTTCGCCGAACGCTACATCCTCGACAAGGCCAGCGGCGAGCGCATCGCGACGCTGACCCAGTCCTACTTCCTGCGCGGTGACGGCGGCTTCGGCGGCCCGTCCGGTCCGACCCCGCCGGTGCACACCCTGCCCGAGAGCGCGCCCGAGAAGACCCTGGACCTGCCGACGCTCGAACGCGCCGCGCTGATCTATCGCCTGTCCGGCGACTACAACCCGCTGCATGCCGATCCCAAGGTCGGCAAGGCGGCCGGCTTTCCCCGGCCGATCCTGCACGGCCTGTGCACCTTCGGCGTGGCCACGCACGCGATCGTCGCCAGCTACTGCGACTACCAGGGCAGCCGGCTGACCGCGATGCAGGCACGCTTCTCGTCGCCGGTCTATCCGGGCGAGACGATCCGCACCGAGATGTGGCGGCAGGGCGGCGTGGTGTCTTTCCGCGCACGCGTGGTCGAACGCGACGTCGTGGTGCTGAACAACGGTCGCGCCCAGCTCGGCTGAGCGGGCGCGGCTGCCGGGCCGGGTCGGGGCCTTCGCCCTGGCCCGGCCGTGGCGGCATCCACGCCGCCGCGGCGCGACCTACTCCTTGTCCGCCTGGGGCGGCGCGATGTTGGGGATGCCGGCCATCAGCGAGCCGGGAATGGCCTGAACCAGCTCGTCGACCGAGAACATCCCGCCGCTCTCGAACTTGCACAGCGCGCGCGCTTCCACCGGTTCGGCGTAGGTGTGGATCTTGCCCTTCTCGACGTGGAACACCTGGTTGTTCACGTCCTTCGCCGCGTCGGTGGCCAGGTAGGCGACCATCGGTGCGATGAACTCCGGCCCGGGCATCGCCATGATGCTGTTGTACATCTCCTGGGTGACCAGCCCCATCTCCAGGCGCTTCTTCATGCCTTCGATGACCTTGTCGTTCATCGTCATGCGGGTTGCGGCCAGCGGGCAGATCGCGTTCGCGGTGACGCCGAAGCGGCCCAGCTCCTTCGCGAGCGAGCGCGTCAGGCTGATGATCCCGCCCTTGGCGGCCGAGTAGTTGCACTGCCCGACCGAGCCCTTGAAGGCGTCGGACGAGAAGTTGACGATGCGCCCGAAGCGCTGGCCGCGCATGACCCGCGACGCGTGGTGGCAGATGTTCCAGTGGCCCTTGAGGTGGACGGTGATGACCGCGTCCCAGTCGTCCTCGCTCATGTTCCAGATCATGCGTTCGCGCAGGAAGCCGGCGACGTTGACGACGCAGTCCAGCTTGCCGTAGGTGTCCACGCACTGCTTGATGATCTGCGCCGCCTGGTTGTAATCGGTGACCGAGTTGTAGTTCGCGCTGGCGCGGCCACCGGCCGCGACGATCTCGGCGACGACGCCGTCCGCGACGGCGCGATCGCTGCCGGCCCCGCTGCGGTCGCCGCCCGGATCGGTGACGACGACGCTCGCGCCTTCCTTCGCCATCAACAGCGCCACTTCACGACCGATGCCTCGGCCCGCGCCGGTCACCACCACTGCCTTGCCCTGTAAATTGTTGCCCATGGTCTGTCTGCTCCTGAAAATTTGCTTCTTGCGACGTGTGAAAGCCGAACGCCGTTCGGCAGGATGAACGCGATTGCTCGCAAGCCATCGTAGCGCCGAAGTCGTCCGGCCCATAGCGGGAGCCTTCCCGGACGCTCCGCGAACCTGGTCCAGGGTCAGTGACGCCGGCGGGGTTTTCCTGTACCATCGGCCTTTCTAACGGTTGTTAGGTCAACGGTTGTCAGGTCAGTCGAGGGGCGGCGGCGCTCTGTCCGCTCACGCGGACTTCAGCCTTCGTTTCGATCCTTCCATCCGCGTCGAACGAACCATCGCGACCCATGCCCGTCCTGCATTCCCAGATCGATTCCGGCTCGGAACCGTTTGCCCGCCACAGGGCGCAGATGCTCGCCCTGATCGAATCGTTCCGCGGCTTCGAGGGCCGCGTGCGCGATACGTCCAACGCGATGGAGTCCAGGTTCCGCGCCCGCAAGCAGTTGCTGCCGCGCGAGCGCGTGGCGCGCTTGCTCGACCGCGGCTCGCCCTGGCTGGAGCTGTCCACGCTGGCCGGCTTTCGCATGCACGACGACGACGGCGAGAAGAACGTGCTCGGCGGCGGCATCGTCACCGGCATCGGCATCGTCTCGGGCGTGCGCTGCATGATCTTCGCGTCCGACAGCGCCATCAAGGGCGGCACCATCACGCCGATGGGCATGAAGAAGAGCCTGCGCGCCGAAGCCATCGCGCTGGAGAACAAGCTGCCGGTGGTGCGCCTGGTCGAATCCGGCGGCGCCAACCTGATGCACGTGGGCGAGGTCTTCATCGAGGGCGGCCGCGGCTTCGCCAACCAGGCGCGGCTGTCGGCCGCCGGCATCCCGCAGGTGACGGTGATGCACGGCCACTCCACCGCCGGCGGCGCCTACCTGCCGGGGATGTCGGACTACGTGATCATGGTGCGCGGCCGCGCCAAGGCCTTCCTCGCCGGCCCGCCGCTGCTGAAGGCCGCCACCGGCGAGATCGCGACCGACGAGGAACTGGGCGGCGCCGAGATGCACACCCGCATCTCGGGTGTCGCCGAGTACCTGGCCGAGGACGACGCCGACGGCGTGCGCATCGCCCGCGACGTGCTGGCGCGCCTGCCCTGGAACCACCACCTGCCGGCCGCGCCGCTGCGCGCCTGGAAGCCGCCGCGCTACGCGGCCGACGACATCGCCGGCCTGGTGCCGCCCGATTACCGCCAGCCCTACGACGTGCGCGAACTGCTGGCGCGGCTGATCGACGATTCCGACTTCCTCGACTTCAAGCCCGAGTTCGGCGCCGCCACCGTGTGCGGCCACGGCGCCATCGAAGGCCAGCCCTGCGGCTTCATCGGCAACAACGGCCCGATCGACCCGCAGGGGTCGAACAAGGCCACGCAGTTCATGCAACTGTGCAACCAGTCGGGCACGCCGCTGATCTACCTGCAGAACACCACCGGGTTCATGGTCGGCAAGGATGTCGAGCAGGTCGGCATGATCAAGCACGGTTCGAAGATGATCCAGGCCGTCACCAATTGCACGGTGCCGCGCATCACGCTGATGATCGGGGCCTCGTTCGGCGCCGGCAACTACGGCATGTGCGGCCGTGCCTACGACCCGCAGTTCGTCTTCGCCTGGCCCAACGCGCGCGTGGCGGTGATGGGCGGCGAACAGGCGTCCACCGTGATGCGCATCGTCACCGAAGAGAAGATGGCGCGCGCCGGCAAGACTCCCGAGCCGGCCATGCTGGAGGCGATGCGGGCCGAGATCCTGAAGCGCTTCGACATGGAGTCGCACGCGCTGTTCGCCACCGCGCGGCTGTGGGACGACGGCATCATCGACCCGCGCGACACGCGCCAGGTGCTGGCCACCGCGCTGGCCGTCTGCCGCGAAGGCCGGGCACGCACGCTGCGGCCCAGCAGCTTCGGCGTGGCGCGGATGTGAGCTCGGCATGACCAAGACCAGCTTCACGAAGATCCTGATCGCCAACCGCGCAGAGATCGCCTGCCGCGTGATCCGCACGGCACGCGCCGAGGGTTACCGCACGGTGGCCGTGTACAGCGAAGCCGACGCCGGTGCCCTGCATGTGCAGCAGGCCGACGAGGCGCTGTGCATCGGCCCGCCGCCGGTGCGCGAAAGCTACCTGAGCATCGAGGCCGTGCTGCGCGCCGCCGCCGCCAGCGGCGCCGATGCCGTACACCCGGGCTACGGCTTCCTGTCCGAGAACGCCGCGTTCGCGCGCGCCGTGCAGGCCGCCGGGCTGGTGTTCATCGGCCCCGATCCGCACGCCATCGAGCAGATGGGCAACAAGGCCGCCGCCAAGCGCCTGATGCTGGCGGCCGGCGTGCCCTGCGTGCCCGGCTACCAGGGCGCCGACCAGTCCGACAAGACGCTGATCGCACAGGCGCACGAGATCGGCATGCCCATCATGGTCAAGGCCGCGGCCGGCGGTGGCGGGCGCGGCATGCGGCTGGTGGCCGACCTGGCCGAGCTGCCGGCGGCGCTGGCCACGGCGCGGTCCGAGGCCGCCAACGCCTTCGGCTCGGACGAGCTGATCCTGGAGCGCGCGGTCGTCGAGCCGCGGCACGTCGAAGTGCAGGTGTTCGCCGACCGGCACGGCCAGGTCATTCACCTCGGCGAGCGCGACTGCTCGATCCAGCGCCGGCACCAGAAGGTGTTCGAGGAAGCGCCCTCGCCCGCCGTCGATGCTGCATTGCGCGAGCGCATGGGTGCGGCCGCGGTGGCGGCCGCCAAGGCGGTGCAGTACGTCGGCGCCGGCACGGTCGAGTTCCTGCTCGACCGCGAAGGCCGCTTCTACTTCCTGGAGATGAACACGCGGCTGCAGGTCGAGCACCCGGTCACCGAATGCATCACCGGCCAGGACCTGGTGGCCTGGCAGCTGGCCGTGGCGCGCGGCGAAGCGCTGCCGCTGACGCAGGACCAGGTGCCGCTGCAGGGCCATGCCATCGAGGTACGCCTGTACGCCGAAGACCCGCAGGCCGACTTCCTGCCGCAAAGCGGCAACGTGGCGCTGTGGCGGCCACCCTCCGGAGCGGGCATCCGCGTCGACCACGGCCTGGCCAGCGGCCAGACCATCAGCCCCTACTACGACCCGATGATCGCCAAGATCATCGCCCACGGCGCCACGCGCGACGAGGCCCGGCGCCGCCTGCTCGGCGCGCTGCGCGCCACCCGCGTGCTGGGCCTGCCGACCAACCTGGGCTTCCTGACGGCGGCCGCCGAGCACGAGGAATTCGCCGCCGGCGCCGCCACCACCGCCTTCATCGGCCGCCACTTCGGCCCCGAGCAGTTGCAGGCCCGGGCGCCCGGCAGCCGCGCGGTGGCCGTGGCTGCGGCGCTGTGCTTCGACGCCAGTGCCTACCGTGGGGCCCAGGCCGGCTGGCGCTCCAACGGGCCGGCGCGCTGGCCATTGGACCTGGCCGAGGGCGAGCGCCGGCATGCGGTGCACGTGACGCTGCACGGGCCCGGGCGCCTGCAGGTCGAGCTCGACGGCAGCGTTGCGCACGACATCGAACTCGGGGCTGCCGACCATGCCGACAGCGCCGACCGGCCGCTGTCGATCGACGGTCTGCACACCCGCGCCACCGTCGCGCTCGAGGGTTCCCGCCTGCACCTGGCGCTGGACGGCCGCGTCGCCAGCTTCGACGACGTGACCTACGCGCCGCCGCGCGGCAGCGAGCAGGCGGCCGAGTCGACGATCAGCGCGCCGATGAACGGCCGCGTGCTGGCGGTGCTGGTGCGGGCGGGCGATGCCGTCACCAAGGGCCAGCGTCTGGCGGTGCTGGAAGCCATGAAGATGGAGCACCAGCTCGTCGCGCGGCGCGACGGCGTGGTCGAGCGCGTCGCCGTGCGCGCGGGCGACCAGGTGGCCACGCGCGCCGTCATCGCCACCCTGGTCGAAGCCGCCGCGCCGTCCTGAACGCCCAACCCGGAACCCACCGTGAACACCAGCGCCAGCAGCAGCCCCTTCTACAGCGCCGAGCACGCGGCCTTCCGCGACGCCATGCGCCGCTTCGTCGCGCGCGAGATCACGCCCAACGTCGAGGCCTGGGAGGCGCAGGCCAGCTTCCCGCTCGAGCTGTACCGCAAGGCCGCCGAGATCGGCCTGCTCGGCCTGGGCTTCCCAGAAGCCTGGGGCGGCAACGACGGCGACCTGTTCATGACCATCATCGCGGCGCAGGAGCTGGCCCGCTGCGGCGCCGGCGGGGTGCTGGCCAGCCTGCTGTCGCACACCATCGGCTGCCCGCCGATCGTCAACGTCGGCTCGGACGAGATCAAGCGCAAGGTGCTGCCCGCGGTGTTGCGCGGCGAGAAGGTCAGCGCGCTGGCGATCACCGAGCCCTCCGGCGGATCGGACGTGGCCAACCTCAGGACCACGGCGCGGCGTGACGGCGAGCACTTCGTGCTCAACGGCGCCAAGACCTTCATCACTTCGGGCATGCGCGCCGACTTCTACACCGTGGCCGTGCGCACCGGCGGGCCGGGTGCCGGCGGCGTGTCGCTGCTGCTGGTCGAGAAGGGCACGCCCGGCTTCACCCAGACGCGGCTCGAGAAGATGGGCTGGCTGTGTTCCGACACGGCCACGCTGCACTTCGACGACTGCCGCGTCCCGGTGGCCAACCTGGTGGGCGCCGAGAACCAGGGCTTCAAGGCCATCATGCTGAACTTCAACCGCGAGCGCATTTTCCTGGCCGCCGGCGCCAACGGCTTCGCCCGCGTCTGCCTGGACGAAGCCCTGGCCTGGGCGCAGCAGCGCGAGATGTTCGGCGGCCGGCTCATCGACCAGCAGGTCACGCGCCACAAGCTGGCCGACATGGCCATGCGCACCGAGGCCACGCAGGCGCTGCTGGAACTGCTGGCCTGGCGCGTCGAGCGGGGCGACACGCCGGTCGGCGAGATCTGCCTGCTGAAGAACCAGGCGACGCAGACGATGGCTCAATGCGCCGGCGAGGCGGTGCAGATGCACGGCGGCGCCGGCTTCATCCGCGGCGTCACGGTCGAGCGCATCTACCGCGAGGTCAAGGTCAACGCCATCGGCGGCGGCGCTGAAGAGGTGATGCGCGACCTGGCGGCGCGCCAACTGGGCTTCCACCGATGAAAGCACCCCCATGAACCCCCGTGAACGCGCCCATGGCGCACTGTTCGACACCATGCGCGACGCGCTGCGCAGCGCACCCGGCAGCGACCGAAAGGGCGCGTTTCCGCGCGCCTGGTGGACTCATCTGGCCGAGCGCGGCCTGCTCGGGCTGGGTTTCGACGCCGACGGCCGCGAACCGCGCGCCGACTGGGCCGCGGTGGCGCGCCTGTCCGGCCTGGTCGCGCGCGAGACCTGCAGCATCGGTCTGGCGCTGGCCTGGCTGATGAACGAGATGCTGGGCCGCTTCGTGATCGGCCCGCACGCCAGCAACGACGGCCATCGCGCGCTGCTGCGCATGATGGCCGGCGGCAAGAAGATCGTCGCGCTCGCGATCTCCGAGCCCAAGGGGGGCGCCCATCCCAAGCATCTGAGCTGCTCGGCCGGGCGGCACGACGACCATTGGCTGCTCGACGGCGAAAAATCGTACGTCAGCAACGGGCCTGCCGCCGATGCCTTCGTGGTGCTGGCGGTGAGCGGCGAGCGCGATGGCCGCAAGATCTTCGACGCCTTCATCGTCGATGCCGATGCGCCGGGCCTGTCCAGGGTGTCCACCGGCCGCCCCGGCGGGCTGCCCCCGCTGGGCCACTGCGGGCTTAGGCTCGAGGCCTGCCGCGTGGCGCGGGCGCGGCGCCTGAACACCGACGGCAAGGCCTTCGACCTGATCGCCAAGCCGATGCGCGCTGTCGAGGACGCCCTGCTCGGCAGCACCATGGTCGGCGCGATGCGCACCGAGGTCGACGCACTGGCCGGCTGGCTGCGCGGCACCGCGCCGACACCGGCGACGCTGGCTCGCCTGGGCGCACTGCAGCTCGAACTGACGGCGCTGACGGCACTCGCGGGGCAAGCCGCCCGCCAGCTCGAATCGCAGGGGCCGGACGAGTGCCTGGCCAACCTGAACGCCGGGGTGCGCATCGCGCTCGACCGCTGGCAAACCAGTTGCGAGGCCTTCGCGGCACCGCTCGACGATCACGCCCCGAATCTGCTCGAAATTGCCACCGATCTGCGCACCGTGCTCGGCATCGCACGCGGCGTCGGCGAGGCACGGCACCTGAAGGCCGGAACCAGTCTCGTACTCAAGAAGGAAATCGATGAAGTCTCTGCATGATTCCCACTTCGACACGGTCGATGTGGTGTCCTCCCGCTTGTCCGACGTCGACTACATCGCCAATCGGCAACTGGCCACCGCGGTCTACCTCGCGTTCAACCTGGAGAAGCCGGTGCTGGTCGAAGGCCCGGCCGGGGTCGGCAAGACCGAGCTGGCCAAGAGCATGGCCACCATCCTGGACGTGCCGCTGATCCGCCTGCAGTGCTACGAGGGCCTGGACGAATCGAAGGCGCTGTACGAGTGGAAGTACGGCAAGCAGCTGTTGTACACACAGCTGCTGAAGGACAAGCTGGCCGAGATGATGCAGGGCGCGGTCGGCCTGGCGGCATCGATCGAGAAGCTGCACGGGCACGACGACTTGTTCTTCTCCGAGCACTTCCTCGAGCCGCGCCCGCTGTACCAGGCGCTGCACCAGGAGCGCGGCTGCGTGCTGCTGATCGACGAGATCGACAAGTCCGACCCCGAGTTCGAGGCCTTCCTGCTCGAGGTGCTGTCGGACTTCCAGGTCTCGGTGCCCGAGCTCGGCACCATCGTCGCCAAGGTCAAGCCGATGGTGTTCCTGACCAGCAACAACACCCGAGAGATGAGCGACGCGCTGAAGCGCCGCTGCCTGCACCTGCACATCCCGTTCCCGGAGGCCGCAGTCGAGCGGCGCATCCTTGAACGCCGCGTGCCGGGCCTGTCGGAAACGCTGAACCGCGAACTGGTGGCCTTCGTGCAGGCGGTGCGCGCGATCGACCTGAAAAAGCAGCCTTCGGTCAGCGAGACCATCGACTGGGCCAAGACCCTGCTGCTGCTGAATGCCGAGCACCTGAGCCTGGACCTGGTGCGCGACACCCTCAACGTGTTTCTCAAGTTCGAGCAGGACATCGCCTCGGCCACCGAGCAGCTTCCGGCGCTGCTGGCCAAGGCGCGCAAGGACGCGGAGTTACCTCATGCAAGCCACTCTTGAAGACTTCTTCAAGGCGCTGCGCGGCAGCGACCTCGAGATCAGCCTGAACGCCCAGATCGACGCCGCGCGCGCCACCGCGCTGGTCGGCTGGCGCGAACGCGAGTTGCTGAAGAGTGCTCTCGGTGCCACGCTGGCCAAGACGCTGCCCGACCGCGCCGTCTTCGACGAGACCTTCGACCGTTTCTTCCGCTTCGATTCGTTCGGCACGCGCGCCCTGTCCAAGGCCGCGCCGGCGGCCGGGCAGCCGCCACCACCCGAGGAGGAGCAACCGCCTTCCAACGCCGAAGGCAGCGGTGGCGGCAGTGGCGGCCCGGGCGGCTGCCAGGGCAGCGCCGGGCAGGCCTTGTCGCAACTGCTGCAGTCCGGCGACTCGGCCGCGCTGTCGCGTCGCATGCAGCAGGCCGCGCGCGAGGTCGGCCTGACCGACATCTGGTTCTTCACGCAGAAGGGCTACTACACACAGAAGATCCAGCAGGCCATGGGGCTGGAGTTGCTGGACCGCGAGATCACCGAGGCGCGCCGGCAGACGATGGCGCCGCAACGGCTGGCCGATCTCGAGCGTGCCCGCAAGCACCTGTTCAACGAGGTGCGCAACTTCGTCGAGCGCAAGCTGGCGCTCTATGGCACCGCGCCGACGCGCGAGCTGCACGACGACTTCCTGCAGACGCAGAAGCTGTCGAACATCGACCGCCGCGACTTCGCCCGCATGCACGAGATCGTGCGCAAGATCGCGCGCCGCCTGGCCGAGCGCCATGCGCGGCGCAAGCGGCGCGAACAGCGCGGCCAGCTCGACTTCCGCCGCACCATGCGTGCCAACGCGGCCTATGGCGGCGTGATGTTCGAGACCTTCTGGCGCAGCACCAAGATCGAACGCCCGCGCGTGGTGGCGATCTGCGACGTGAGCGGCTCGGTGCGCCAGTACGCGCGCTTCCTGCTGCTGTTCCTGTACAGCCTGGACGAACTGGTGTCCGGCGTGCAGTCGTTCGCCTTCACCAACCACCTGGTCGACGTCAGCGCGACCTTCGAGGCCCTGCCGGTCGAGCAGGCGGTGGACAAGGTGATGAATGCCGTGGGTGGCGCCGGCACCGACTACGGCCAGGTGCTGCTCGACATCGAAGAACAGCTGATGCACCGCATCGACCGCCGCACCACGGTGCTGATCCTGGGCGACGCGCGCAACAACCGCGGCGAGGCCCACGCCGAGATCATGAAGACGCTGTACGGACGCGCGCGCCGCGTGATCTGGCTGAACCCCGAGCCGGTTTCGTTCTGGGGCATCGGCGACTCGGAGATGAAGCGCTACGCACCCTACTGCCACATCGCGCGCGAATGCAATTCGCTGCGGCACCTGGAGCGCACGCTCGACGAACTGCTGCGCACCAACAGCGCCAGCGCCTGAAGGAAACACCGTGGTCCGCCCTGCCCTGCAGTTGTACCCGGCACGCCAGCCCGTCGAACCACGGCCCGCCGCCACCCTGCTGTGGCTGCGCGCCAGCGCCGCAGGCCCCGAAGTGCTGTTGACGCGGCGCTCGCCCAAGGCCAGCTTCCTGCCGGGCGTGTTCGTCTTCCCCGGCGGACGCATCGACGACGAGGACGCGCGCGCGCACGACCTGGTGCACGGCGCCACCGGCGCGGCAGCGCCCCACCTGACCGCCGCGCTGGCCGCGCTGCGCGAGAGCTTCGAGGAGCTGGGCGTGCTGCACGCCGTGCGCGCCGACGGCGCGCCGCTGGCCGGCCGCGACCTGGCGGCCATCCGGCGCGACCAGCCGCTGTACCCGCAGCTGCGCGAGCGCGGCCTGAAGCTCGCCGCCACCGAGGTGCGCTCCCTGGCCCGCTGGACCACCGACCGCGACATCGGCCCGCGCCGCTTCAGCACCGCCTTCCTGATCGCCCGCGTGCCCGAGGGCCAGACCCCGGTGGCCGACGACGCCGAGCAGTTCGAGCCCGTCTGGTTGCGTGCCGAGCTGGCCTTGCAGCGTTACCAGGCCGGTGACCTGCCGTTGATCTTCCCGACCCTGCGCACGCTGCAGTGGCTGGCCCGCTTCGACAGCGTCGACGCCGCGCTGCAGGCCTGTGCCGGCGGCCAGCCGCTGTGGGACTCGTGCCCGCGCGGCGCGCTGGTCAAGGGCCAGCCGCAGCGCTACATGGAGTCCGACCTGCCCTTCGGCGAGCTGGAACTGGTCTGTCCCGACGGCCAGCTCGAGCATGCGCTGGACTGGCAGCACGAGCACCCGGTGCAGTTGCTGCGCCACCTCTGGCGGCTCACGGCGCCCAATGGCGGCGTGATGACCGGGCCGGGGACCAACAGCTACATCGTCGGCAGCGAGGCCGGCGGCTTCGTCGTGATCGATCCCGGCCCGCCGGACGACGAGCACGTGGCGCGCCTGCTGAAGGCCACCGGCGGGCGCGTGCGTGCCATCGTCTGCACCCATTCGCACCCCGACCATTCGCCTGCGGCGATCCCGCTGGCGCAGGCCTGCCAGGCCCTGGGCGGAGCGCGCCCGCCCATCCTCGGGATGCCGTCGGCGGCCACGGCACGCGCGCATTCGCTGTTCACGCCCGACCGCGCGCTGGCCGACGGCGAGCGCCTGCACCTGGCCGACCCCGAACACCCGATCACGCTGCGCGCGATCCACACGCCGGGCCACGCCGCCAACCACCTGTGCCTGGTGGTCGAGGAGGACGGCCTGCTGTTCTCCGGCGACCACGTCCTGAACGGCAGCACCACGATCATCGACCCGCCGGACGGCAACATGGCCGCCTACCTCGAATCGCTCGATGCCCTGACCACTGCCTGCGGCAGCGACGACATCCGCTTCATCCTGCCCGCGCACGGTCACGTGATGGGCTCGGCCGTCGACATCATCGCCCGGCTCAAGGCGCACCGGCTGGCACGCGAAGCCAGGATCATCGCGGCCATGCGCGAGCAACCCGACGGCCGGCCCGAAGACTGGGTGATGCGGGCCTATGCCGACACCCCCAAGGCCCTGTGGCCCATGGCCAAGCGTTCGCTGCTGGCCCATGTGGAGCGCATCCAGGCACTCGGTCTGGCCGCGTGAGTTCGGCATCGTCGAGCGACCCTCTCCATGGAGTTCCCGCCTTGAGCGACACGCACCTTCCCCAGCACCTGATCGACGCCTTCTGGAAGCGCTGGGGCAACAACACCTTCATGAAGGCGCAAGGCCTGGAAATCGAGATCGTCGGCGTCGGCAACGCCGTGGTGCGACTGCCCAAGGTCTTGCCGACACAGCGCGGCGGCGGCGGATCGGACGACGTGCTCAACGGCGGCGTCATCGCCTACATGTTCGACGGCGCGCTGGGCTGCGCGATCGCGTCGACGTCGCTGGCGCGCCCCGAGATGCTCGGCGTCGATCCGTCGCAACTGCGCCAGTCGACGATCAACCTCGACATCAGCTATGTCGAAGCCGCCAGCGGCGATCATTTCGAGGCCCGCGGCAAGGTGGTGCGCGCCAGCCGCAGCATGGCCTTCGCCGAAGGCGAGTTGTACGATGCGCAAGGCCGGGTCTGTGCCACCGCCAAGGGCATCTGGCGCATCTTCTGGCCCCGTGCCGCCGATCCGGCGAAGCCCTGACTACCGACCCACCGCACAGGAGACAGACACCATGAACAAAGACACCCTGCGCATCGGCTGCGCCTCCGGATTCTGGGGCGACACCGAATTCGCCGCGGCGCAACTCGTCGAACGCGGCGACATCGACGTACTGGTCTTCGACTACCTGGCCGAGATCACGATGTCGCTGCTGATCCGCGCCAAGGCCAAGGACCCGACCCAGGGCTACGCGCCCGACTTCGTCGCGACGATGAAGCCGCTGATGAAGCAGATCAAGGCGCGCGGCATCCAGGTGATCGCCAACGCCGGCGGCGTCAACCCTTCCGCCTGCCGCGACGCGCTCGTGGCCGCGGCGCAGGCCGAAGGCGTGGAGCTGAAGATCGCCGCCGTGCTCGGCGACGACCTGATGCCGCAGGTCGAGGCGATGCGCGCCGCGGGCACGAAGGAGATGTTCTCCGGTGCCGCCTTCCCGGCCAAGGTGATGAGCGCCAACGCCTACCTCGGCGCCTTTCCCATCGCTGCGGCGCTGGCCGCCGGTGCCGACATCGTCGTCACCGGCCGCTGCGTCGACAGCGCGGTGACGCTGGCGCCGCTGATCGCCCGCTTCGGCTGGAAGCCCGACGATCTGGACCAGCTGGCGCAGGGCAGCCTGGCCGGCCACCTGATCGAATGCGGCACGCAGACCACCGGCGGCAACTACACCGACTGGGCCAGCGTGCCCGGTTGGGACGACATGGGCTTCCCCGTCGCCGAGTGCCGTGCCGACGGCAGCTTCGTCGTCACCAAGCCGGCCGGCACCGGCGGGCTGGTCTGCCCGTCCACCGTGGGCGAGCAGATGCTCTACGAGATCGGCGACCCGCGTGCCTACATCCTGCCCGACGTGGTGTGCGACTTCACCGCGGTGACGCTGACGCAGCTGGGCCCCGACCGCGTCGAAGTGAAGGGCGCGCGCGGCCGTCCGCCCACCGACCAGGCCAAGGCCAGCCTGACCTACGCCGACGGCTTCCGCGCGATGAGCCTGTTCATGATCGGCGGCATCGACGCCGGCGCCAAGGCGCGCCGCACCGGGGCTTCGATGCTGGCGCGGATGCGCCGCCACTACGCCGCGCGTGGCTGGCCCGACTTCACCGAGGCCAGCGTCGAGGCCATCGGCGCCGAGGACACCTACGGAGCGCAGGCGCGGGTCTCGGCGCGCGAGGTGATGCTCAAGGTCGGCGTGCGGCATCCGCTGAAGGACGCGCTCGAGCTGTTCTCGCGCGAGGTCGCGCCGATGGCGCTGATGACGTCGCCGGCGATCACCGGCTTCACCGGCGGGCGGCCCAAGGTGCAGCCGGTGGTGCGGCTGTTCTCGTGCCTGGTGCCGAAGTCGCAGCTGGGTGTCAGCATCGACATGGGCACGCAGAAGGTGGCCGCGCCGCAGCTCGCCGGCACGCCGCTGGACCTGGCCGCGCTGCCCGCCGTCGGCGGCCCGCTGCCGGCGGCCGACGCCTTCGCGCGCGGCGCGCGCACGGTGCCGCTGGTGCAGCTGGCCTGGGGCCGCAGCGGCGACAAGGGCGACTCGGCCAACATCGGCATCATCGCGCGCAGGGCCGAGTTCCTGCCCTACATCCGCGCCGCCCTCACCGAACAGGCCGTGGCACGCTGGTTCGCGCACCTCGTCCACGGCAAGGTGCAGCGCTATGACCTGCCGGGCACGCAGGCGCTGAACTTCATGCTGCACGAGGCGCTCGGCGGCGGCGGCATCGCGTCGGTGCGCATGGACTCGCAGGGCAAGGCCTACGCGCAGATGCTGCTCGACCACCCGGTGCCCATCCCCGCCGACCTGGCCCTCTGACCCTCCCGCAACGCCTCGCACCCTCGCACAGCCACCGAAAGGATCCACCATGAACACCGTCGCCTCGCCGACCGGCCGCAAGACCGCCTCCTCGCAGATCCAGTCGCGGGTGCGCGACATCCAGGAAGCCACGCGCGGCGTCACCGCGCAGTACCCGCGCAGCTACATCCTGCAGTGCATCAAGGAAGACCGCTTCCCCGAAGAACTGTGGCAGGCGCTGGGCAAGTTCGGCCTGCTCGGCCTGTCGATCCCCGAGGAGTACGGCGGCTCGGGCGGCGGCGTGCTCGAGATCACGGCGCTGAACGAGGCGCTGGCGCTGGCCGGCGTGCCGACACTGTTTCTGGTCGTCACGGGCCTGGCTCGCGTGCCCATCGTGCGCAACGGCACGCGCGAGCAGATCGCCAAGTACGTGACGCCGACCTGCACCGGCGAGAAGAAGATGTGCTTCGCCATCACCGAGCCCAACGCCGGCACCAACAGCTTCGCGATGACGACGCTGGCCACGCCCAACGCCGGCGGCGGCTGGACGCTGAACGGGCAGAAGGTCTTCATCTCGGGCGCGCGCGACGCCGACACCATGATGGTGGTGGCCCGCACGACCAAGGCCGGCGAGGTCAAGCACCGCACCGACGGCATGTCGCTGTTCGTGCTCGACATGAAGACGCCGGGCATCACGCTCAAGCAGCTCAACATTCAGGTCGAGACCGCCGAGCGCCAGTACATGGTGTTCTTCGACAACGTGCAGCTGCCCGCCGACGCCGTGATCGGCGAGCCCGGCAAGGGCGCCAAGCTGATGTTCGAGGGCCTGAACTCCGAGCGCCTGCTGGCCGCCGGTGCCGCGCTGGGCCTGGGCGACTACGCGCTGGCCAAGGGCGTGGCCTATGCCAAGGACCGCAAGCCCTTCGGCAAGCCCATCGGCAGCTACCAGGCACTGCAGCACCGCATGGCGCTGGCCAAGGCCGAGCTCGAAGCCGCGCGGCTGATGACCTACGACGCCGCCGACCGCTTCGACAACGGCGAGGACGCCGGCGCGCACGCCAACATGGCCAAGCTGCTGGCCTCGCGCGCCGCGGTGGCCGCGGTGGAAGCCGCGCTGCAGACCCACGGCGGCTATGGCTTCGACCGCGACTACGACGTCGTCACGCTGTGGCCGATGATCCGCCTGCTGGAAATCGCGCCGATCAACAACGAGATGCTGATGAACTACATCGGCGAGCACGTGCTCGGGCTGCCGAAGTCGTACTGACCCGCGGCCTGCACGCACACCGCCACCGCGTGGACGCGAACCAAGGGAAACCGATGCAACAGCACGAGTTCCGAGCCGGCGGCCACCGGCTCGCCGCCACGACCTGGGGCCGGATCGACCCCGCGCGTCCGACGGTCGTGATGCTGCACGGCGGCCTGGACTGCACGAGCACCTGGAAGGATCTTCCGCAGGCCATCGCCGCCGCCACCGGTCTCGCCGTGCTCTCCTACGACCGCTGGGGCTACGGAGGCTCGGAAGCGCTCTCCGGTGGCCGGCAGCGCAGCTACCGGCTCGAGGAAGCCGGGCCGGTGTTCGGCGACCTGCTACGCCACTTCGGCATCGGCAGCGCGGTGCTGTTCGGCCACAGCGACGGCGGCGCGATGTCCGTGCTGGCCGCGGCGGCCCACCCGGAGGTCGTGCGCGCCGTCTGCGCCTGCTCGCCCACCATTGCGCTGGACCTGTACATGGTGCGTGCCATGGGCGGTGCGCGCCAGGCCTTCGAGCACGGCGGGCTGCGCGAGCGCCTGATGCGCCACCACGGCGACAAGACCGATTCGATGTTCTGGGCCTGGTACGAAGCCTGGGCCAGCGAAGACGCGGTGCACTGGTCCATGGCCGAGCAGATCGGCGCGGTGCGCTGCCCGGTGAGCGCGGTGTTCGGCCAGGCCGACGACTACGGCTGGCGCCCGAGCGCCCGCGCGCTGGTCGAGCACGGCACGATGGCGCTGGAAGTGAGCGCCCTGCCCGGCGTCGGCCACGACCCGCAGCACAGAGCGCGCGAGGTGGTGCTGGACGCCCTGCAACGGGTGCTGCGCCGGGCGAACGTCGCAGCCTGATCCCCCGGACGCCGGGACCGAGTTCCCCGCCTGGACATTCTCAGGCCAGTTCCAGCAGCATCGGCTGGTGGTCCGATGCGTCGGTGGCCCCGTCGACCCGCACATCGCGAACCCGGCTCGCGATGTCTGCGCTGACGCAGACGAAGTCGCAGGTGAACGGCGGGCCCGGCCATTGTTGCTTGTCGTGCAAGCCGACGGTCGGCTCGTGCGGATGGCCAGGATGGGCAACTTCCCAGGCATCGCAGTACGCCGGTGTGCCCGGGTCCATCGGTGCGAGCAAGCGGGCGCGGTCCGGATCGTCGGGCCTGAAGTTGAAGTCACCGACAAGAACAGCCGCCGCCGCGCGAGGCATCGGCTCGAACGCACCATCCGACGCGGTGCCCGGCCGCGTCACATGCGCATGTGCGACAGCCTCACGGTGCAACTCGCGCAGGCGATCGATCTGGGCCGCACGCTGGCGTGCCGAGTAGTACTCGAGGTGGGTTGTCGTCACGCGCAGCAGGCCGAGCGGCGTGTCGAGCGTGGCTTCGATCGCGACCCGCTGCATGCTCATGACGCCGTCCTCGGCGGGCCAGGGGAGCAGGTGCCGGAACACCTGGCGCACCGGCAGACGCGAGAACAGCATGTTGCCGAACCTGCGGCGTTCGCCCACGGCGCCGAGCACGTCGCTTGCCACCCCGGCCACCGGTTCATGGCCCGGGAGTCGCGCCGCAAGCTGCCCGAACTGGTCGCTGCCGTCGCAGCCGGGAAGTTGCCGGTGCCCGGCCGATACCTCCTGCAGGCACAGCACGTCGAAGTCCGCGAACCGCTGTGCGTGGGCCACGACGCGATCCAGATCCACGCGGCCGTCGGCACCGCGTCCCCATTGAATGTTCCAGGTGATGAGCTTCATGTCCGACACGGATGAGGGAGCGCCGACGGGCCTTCGCTGGGAGCTACGCTTCTTCCGTGACGGCCTCGCCGGACATGGCGCGGAAGAACTGCAGCCTGGAGACATCGTGGCGCATCATGCCATCCGGGCACCAGAGATCGAAGCGCGCCGCACCGTCGCTCAGGTCGAGCAGGCCGATGCCGACCAGTTTCTCGCCGATCCGGGCCTGCAGGTCGTCCGGCAGGATGAAGGCGGTCGACGGCATCCACAGGTGGCGCACGCCGTCCACCGTGGTGTCGAGGTACTGGTGTGTGTGGCCGGAGATCACCAGCCGCAGCGTCGACGTGAGCGGGCCCCTGAGCAGGCGCTCGGTGGCCGCGCTGCTGACATAGCGTCCCTTGCGGTGGCGTTCGCCCGATTGCAAGCGCAGCATCGGGCGGTGCAGGAACAGCGCCGTGTGTCCATGCTCAGCCGCAGGGCCGGCCTGCTTCGCGATCCACTCCCACAACGCGTCTTCCTGTGCCGAGCCGCTGCCCAGCAGTTGCGCATTGATGCCCAGCAGCCTCCAGTCGCCGGCCCTGACCACCCAATGGTCGGGACCGAACACCTCCCTGTACGCAGCCAGCAGCCGGTCGTCGAGCGGCATCTCGCCCGAGCCGTCGCCCAGGTCGTGATTGCCGGGCACGCACCGCATTTCGGTCGGCCACTGCCGCACGAGGTGCGAGGCAAAGGCCAGCTCGTCGCCATGCGTCTGGCCGTCCAGTGTGATGTCGCCCAGATTGACGGTCAGGTCCGCACCCAGCCGCCCGACCGCGCAGCGCGCGGAGTGCCAGTTCGCCACGCACTCTGGCGAGCGGGCAGAAAGGTGCGTGTCTGCAATCAGGGCGATGCGCATGGTGCCGGTTCCCGTCGACCATCACATGATCGGATCCACAGCCTAGGGCGCCGAGGTGACACGCACGTGTCGGCAGCGCCGGTTGCTCAGGTCTTTGCCTCGCGCTGCCTGAGCGCGTCCAGGCGCGCGAGGAGTTCCTCCGGGTAGTCGATCTCGACCCGCGCAGCACCGGCGTAGAAGACCCCTTCGTTGCCGTCGAGGGTGATCGGTTCGCCCGAGGTGCGTTCGTGAAACACTTGCCGCGCGGCGCCCGTTGACGGCAGTCAAGGCTCGCGCACGCGGCTCAGGCACACTGCGCAACCGGGGAATCAGAAGAAGAACCCATGGTCGTCAACTTGCTTGAGCGCTGGCGAAAGCCGCTGCCGTACCTGATCGCGCTCGTCATCGCCATCGGCGTCGTCGTGGCCTGGCGCTGGGCGGCGCCCGACGGCCTGCCCGAGGGCATCGCCGCAGGCAACGGGCGGCTCGAGGCCACGACGCTCGATGTCGCCGCCAAGTCGGGCGGGCGCCTGGAGAGCGTGCGTGTGCGCGAAGGCGACTTCGTGGCCGCCGGCGACGAGATCGCGCGCATCGACACCCAGTCCCTGGACGCACAACTGCGCGGCGCCCGGGCCCAGCATCGCCAGGCGCTCACCGCGCGAGCCACGCTGACGGCGCTCGTGCGCCAGCGCGAGCAGGCGGTGCTGACCGCAGCCGCGGTGGTCGCGCAACGGGAAGCCGAATCCGCGCTGGCCGAGAAGGAGTTGCGCCGCACCTCGGAGCTGGTGGCGCAGAACTTCATCTCGCCGCAGCAGCTCGACGCCGCCAAGGCCCGCGTGCAGGGCAGCCGCGCCGCCCTGAGCGCCGCACGGTCGCAGCGCATCGAGGCCGAGTCGGCGGTACTCACGGCGCGATCGCAGATCGTCGAGTCCGAAGCGGCCATCGAGTCCGCGCAGGCCGCCGCCGACCGCATCGCGGTCGACATCGCCGATGCGGTGCTGCGTGCGCCGCGCACCGGGCGCGTGCAAACCCTGCTGGCCCACGGCGGCGAGGTGCTCGGGCCCGGCGGGCGCGTGGTCACGCTGGTCGATCTCAATGACGTGACGATGAGCTTCTTCCTGCCCGAGACCGCCGCCGGCCGCGTCGCCATCGGCGCCGAAGCGCGGCTGGTGCTCGATGCCGCACCGGGCCTGGTGATCCCGGCGCAGATCGATTTCGTCGCCAGCGTCGCCCAGTTCACGCCCAAGACCGTGGAGACCCAGTCGGAGCGCCAGAAGATGGTCTTCAAGGTGCGGGCGCGGGTCGATCCGGTCCTGCTCGGCCAGCATCGCGAGCAGGTCAAGACCGGTCTGCCGGGCATGGCCTATGTGCGCGTCGGCACCGCACCCTGGCCGCCCACGCTGGCGATCCGGATGCCGGAGGCGCGCGCGGCGTCTGCAGCCGCGCGATGAACGCTGCGCCGCCCGCGCTGCAGGTGCAAGGCGTCAGTCACCGTTACGGTGGCGTGGTGGCGCTGGCAGGCATCGATCTCGAATTGCCGGCGGGCGGCATCACCGGCTTCGTCGGCCCGGATGGGGTCGGCAAGTCCACGCTGCTGGCACTGCTGGCGGGTGCGCGCACGCTGCAGAAGGGCCGCATCGACGTGCTCGGCGGCGACATGGCCCGGGCCGCGCACCGCCGCCGCATCTGCCCGCGCATCGCCTACAACCCGCAGGGCCTGGGACGCAACCTGTACGCGACGCTGTCGGTGCGCGAGAACCTCGACTACTTCGGTCGCCTGTTCGGCCACGCCGAGCGCGAGCGCGCCACCCGCATCACCGAGCTGCTGGGCAGCACCGGGCTGCTGCCGTTCGCCGACCGGCCCGCGGGCAAGCTCTCCGGCGGCATGAAGCAGAAGCTGGGCCTGTGCTGCGCGCTGATCCACGATCCGGAGCTGTTGATCCTCGACGAGCCGACAACGGGGGTCGATCCGCTGTCGCGCCGCCAGTTCTGGGAGTTGATCGACCGCATCCGGGCGCGTCACGCCGGCATGACCGTGCTCGTTGCCACCGCCTACATGGAGGAAGCCGCGCGTTTCGACCGCCTGGTGGCGATGGACGCCGGCCGCGTGCTCGCCTTCGGCGCACCCGCCGAGATGCTGCAGCGCACCGGCTGCAGCAGCCTGGAGGCCGCCTTCATCGCGCTGTTGCCCGAGGAGCGCCGCGGCGGGCACGGCGAACTGGTCGTTCCGGCACGGCCGGCGGGCGCGCAGGCCATCGCGATCGAGGCGCAGGGCCTGAGCTGCCGCTTCGGCGACTTCACGGCGGTGGACCGGGTGAGCTTTCGCATCGAGCGCGGCGAGATCTTCGGCTTCCTCGGCTCCAACGGCTGCGGCAAGACCACGACGATGAAGGTGCTCACCGGTTTGCTGCCGGCCACCGAAGGCAGCGTGCGCCTGTTCGGCGAGCCGCTGGACGCACGCGACATGACGGTGCGGCGGCGCGTGGGCTACATGTCGCAGGGCTTTTCGCTCTACCGTGATCTGACGGTGCGCCAGAACCTCGAACTGCAGGGCCAGCTCTACGACCTGGGCAAGCCGCGCATCGCACAGCGCATCGCCACCTTGCTCGAGCGCTTCGGCCTGAACGACGTTGCCGACGCGCTGCCGATGACGCTGCCGCTCGGTCATCGCCAGCGCCTGCAGCTCGCCGCCGCGGTCGTGCACGAGCCCGAACTGCTGATCCTGGACGAGCCGACCTCGGGCGTGGACCCGGTCGCGCGCGACAACTTCTGGGCGCTGATGATCGACCTGTCGCGGCGCGACGGCGTCACGATCTTCGTCTCGACCCACTTCATGAACGAGGCGCAGCGCTGCGACCGCGTGTCGCTGATGCACGCCGGGCGCGTGCTGGCCACCGGCACGCCCACCGCGCTGGCGCGCGAGCGCGGCGACGGCTCGCTGGAAGACTGCTTCGTCGCCTGGCTGCAGGACGCGCAGGCGCAGGGCAACGCCCCTGCCGCGCAAGCATCGGTCCCCGCGGCCGGTGCCGGTCTCGACGGCGCTGCGGCGGCCAAGGCGGTTGCTCGCACCCAGCGCCTGTTCAGCCGCCATCGCCTGCTCAGCTGCGCCCGGCGCGAAACGCTGGAAGTGCTGCGCGACCCGATCCGCCTGGCGATGTCGCTGCTGGGCACGGTGCTGCTGATGCTGATCATGGGCTACGGCATCAGCCTGGACGTGCAGGACCTGCGCTACGCCGTGCTCGACCGCGACGGCAGCGATGCCAGCCGTGCCTACACGCTGGAACTGGCCGGCTCGCCCTATTTCCTGGAACAGGTGCCGCTCGCCGACGACGCCGCGATGGACCGCCGCATGCGCGACGGCGAGCTGGCACTGGCCGTGGAAATCCCTCCCGGCTTCGGCGCCGACCTGGCGCGCGGGCGCGGCCCGACGGTCGGTGTCTGGATCGACGGCGCGATGCCGATGCGCGCCGAGATCGTCTCGGGCTACGTGCAGGCCCTGCACGCCGGCTTCGTGAGCCAGCACCTGGACGAGGCCGGCATCGACATCCGGGCTCCGGCCAGCGTGGAGGTGCGCTACCGCTACAACCCCGAGCTGCGCAGCATCGTCTCGATGGTGCCGGCGGTGATCCCGATCCTGCTGATCTTCATCCCGTCGATGCTGGCCGCGCTGGCCGTGGTGCGCGAGAAGGAGATGGGCTCGATCACCAACCTCTACGTCACCCCGGTCACCAAGCTGGAGTTCCTGCTCGGCAAGCAGCTGCCCTATGTGGGCGCCGGCATGGTGAACTTCGCACTGCTGACGCTGATGGCGGTCACGCTGTTCGGCGTGCCGTTCACCGGCAGCCTGGCCACCTTCACGCTGGCCGCGCTGCTCTATGTGTTTGCGGCCACCGCGCTCGGGCTGCTGATGTCGTCGTTCACCGCCAGCCAGCTCGCGGCGCTGTTCGGCACCGCGCTGGCCACGATGCTGCCGGCGATCCAGTTCTCCGGCATCCTCAATCCGGTCTCCACGCTGCATGGCTTCTCGGCGCTGATGGGGCGGATCTACCCGACCGCGCCCTTCGTCACGATCAGCCGCGGCGCCTTCTCGAAGGCGCTGGGCTTTGCCGACCTGTACACGCTGTTCCTGCCGCTCGCACTCGCCGGCCCGGTGCTGCTGGGCCTGAGCGTGCTGCTGCTGCGCAAGCAGGAGCGTTGACGATGCTGGCCCGGCTGTCCTGGCATGTCGTGCTGCAGCTCGCGGTCAAGGAGCTGCGCAGCCTGTGGCGCGACCGGCTGTTGCTGGTGTTCGTGGTCTGGGCCTTCAGTGGTGCGATCTACACGGCGGCGACCGCCACGCCGGACCGCCTGGTGCGTGCCCCGATCGGCGTGGTCGACGAGGACCAGACCGTGCTGTCGCAGCGCATCGTCTCGGCCTTCTACCCGCCGGACTTCCTGACGCCGGATCTGATCTCGCTCGGTGAAATGGACGCCGGCCTGGACACCGGGCGCTACAGCTTCGTGCTCGACATCCCGCCAGGCTTCCAGCGCGACGTGCTCGCGGGCCGCCGCCCGGCGCTGCAGCTGAACGTGGACGCCACGCAGATGCGGCAGGCCTTCGTCGGCACCGGCCATGTGCAAAGCATGATCGGGCTGGAGATCCAGGAGTTCGCGCAGGGCGAGCGTGCCGCCGCTGCGTCGCCGGTGGAGCAGGCGGTCCGGATGCGCTTCAATCCGACGTCGAACAGCGGCTGGTTCACCGGCGTGATGGAAGTGATCAACATGGTCACGATGCTGTCGATCATCCTGGCCGGCGCCGCGCTGATCCGCGAGCGCGAGCACGGCACGCTGGAGCACCTGCTGGTCATGCCCGTGCGGCCGGTCGAGATCATGCTGGCGAAGGTGCTGGCCATGGGCGCCGTGGTGCTGCTGGCCTCGCTGCTGTCGCTGCGCCTGATGGTGCAGGGCGTGCTGGGCATGCCGATCGGCGACTCGCTCGCGCTGTTCATGGCGGGCGTGGCGCTGCACCTGTTCGCCACCACCTCGATGGGCATCTTCATGGGCACGGTCGCGCGCTCGATGCCGCAACTGGCGCTGCTGATCATCCTGGTGCTGCTGCCGCTGCAGATGCTGTCGGGCGGCGCCACGCCGCGCGAGAGCATGCCCGAGATCGTGCGCAACGTGATGCTGCTGGCGCCGACGACGCACTTCGTGACCCTGGCGCAGGCGGTGCTCTACCGCGGCGCCGGGCTGGCGATCGTCTGGCCGACGCTGCTGGCGATCACGGCCATCGGGACCGCGTTCTTCTTCGCCGCGTTGAGCCGGTTCCGCAAGTCGCTGGCGTCGGCATGAGACCGCTGGGCCCCGGGAGGGCCGCACCTCAGCGCAGCCAGGGATCCGCCGGCGAGGAAAAAGTGTCGACCAGGAAGTCCATGAAGGCGCGGGTCCGGGCGGGCACGTACTTGCGCGAGGGCATCGCGGCGTAGACGGTCAGGGTCGACAGCACCCAGCCGTCGAGCACCCGCACCAGCGAGCCGTTGGCCAGCGCGTCCTCGACCACGAAGGACGGCAGCGCCGCGATGCCCAGCCCGGCCAGCGCCGCACCGAACAGCGAGTCGGCATGTTCCGCGGACAGGATGTTGACCGGCGTCTGCTCGCTGGCATGGGCGCCCTCTTCCGAAGTGTCCGCGCGCTGCAGCGACCAGATGCGCTGCTGCACCGCGGAGTTGACCACCAGGGACCGATGCGTGGACAGGTCGGCAGGCAGCGTCGGAACCCCGTGGCGCGACAGATACGCGGGCGACGCACACAGGATCACGTGCGTGGTGGCCAGCCGGCGGGCGACGAAATCGCCCTTCTCCAGCCTGGTGCGGACCAGCAGAACCGAGACGTCGTAGGCCTCGTCGGCCATCTCCAGCGCGCCGGCGCTGGTCAGGTCGATGGCGATGTCCGGATACCGGGCGCAGAACCGGGGCAGGTGCTTGACGAGTTGATGGAACGAGAACGACGGCGGAATCAGCGCCCGGACGCGCCCGCCGGGCTGCGCCGCCGAGCTGCTCGCCAGCGCTTCGGCCTCGTCGATGTCGGCCAGGATCGCCCGCGTCCGCCCCAGGTACTGCTCACCGACGGCCGTCAGCGCCAGGCGTCGCGTGGAGCGGTTCAGCAGGCGCACGCCGAGGTGCGCTTCCAGATCGGCCACCAGCCGCGTGACCGCGGCCGGCGCGACATCGAAGGCCCGCGCTGCCGAGACGAAACTGCCTTCGTCGACGACCTTGACGAACACCCGCATCGACAGCAGACGATCCATCCGTGGGCAGGCGCCGAGAGCGAACGGGTCAGCGGTTCGATGCTGCCGCGGGACTCAACCCTGCGGCACATCGCCCGCCAGCGTGATGCGGTGCATCACGCGGCGATGGCCGTGGTAGTCGTTGACGGGATAGTGCTGGACGCAGCGGTTGTCCCACAGCGCGAGCGAACCCACCTGCCAGCGGAAGCGGCAGGTGAACTCCTCCTTCTTCTGGTGCTCGTGAAGAAAGCGCAGCAGGGGTGCGCTCTCGTCTTCGGTCATGCCGGCGAAGCGCACCGTGTGCGCCACGTTCATGAACAGCGCGCGTTGCCCGGTCTCGGGGTGCACGCGCACCGCCGGGTGCTCGACGGTGTAGTCGCGCCGGTCGCTGCGCCCGCCCTCGGCGATGCGGTCCTCGCGGGTGCGCGAGGTGTCTGCCTTGGCCGAACTGTTGACGCAGCGCAGGCCCGCCAGCAGCCGCTTCATGCCGTCCGACAGCGCCTCGTAGGCCGCCACCTGGCTGGCGAACAAGGTGTCGCCGCCCTGGGGCGGCACTTCGCGTGCCAGCAGCAGCGTGGCCATCGGCGGCTGGTCGAGATAGGCCGTGTCGCTGTGCCACACACCGCCGAAGTTGACCCGTTCGTGCTCGAGCTTCTTGACCTCGATGATGTACGGGTAGCCCGGAATGCCGTTCACGAACGGGTACTCCACCGGCGTGCCGATCGCCTGCGCAAAGGCCAGGAACTGGTCGGACGTGAGCTGCTGATCGCGCAGGAACACGACGCCATGGTCGAGCCAGATGCGGCGCAGGGCCGCTCCCTGCTCGGCCGGCAGCGGTCGACGCAGGTCGACTCCGGAAATCTCCGCGCCGATCGCACCCGCCAGCCTGGTGACCGTCATTCCAGCATCGTTCATGGTCTTGCCACTGGTTCCGCCGCCACCGCTGCGCCGCTGCCGAGCATCGCAGCGATCCGATCCGCGCCGAAACCGCACTCGCGCAGCACCGACACCGTGTGCTCGCCGAAGCGTGGCGCCGGGAAAATGGCCCCCGGCAGGTGCTCGGTCCACTCCACCGGCACGCGTGGCGTGCGCATCCGGCCTTCGCTCGGGTGCTCGATCTCGGGCAGCAGCCCCACGGCCCGGATGTGCGGATCGTCGATCAGGGAGTCCACGCTGTTCAGCGGCGTCGCGGGCACGTCGATGGCATCGAACAGCGCCAGCCATTCGGCGCTGCCGCGCCCGGCCAGCGTCTCGCCCAGGAAGGCATAGACATGGTCGATGTGGCGCGTGCGGCTGGCGATGTCGACGAAGCGCTCGTCGGTCAGCAGGTCCTCGCGGCCGATGGCCTTCAGGAAACGCCGCCATTGCCCGTCGTTGTAGACCAGCGCGCAGATGTAGCCGTCGCGCGTGGCATAGGGGCGGCGTCCGGGAGACAGCAGGCGCACGTAGCCGGTGTCGCCTTCGGCGGGCTCGAAGGTGCGCCCGTACAGGTGGTCGCCGAGCACGACGCTGGCGAGCGTCTCGAACATCGGCACGTCGATGCGGCAACCGCGGCCGGTCTTCTCGCGCGCGAACAGGGCCATCGAAATGCTGTGCACCGCATGCAGCCCCGCCATGCGGTCGGCGATGACCAGCGGCACGTAGCGCGGCACGCCCTGCCCGGCGCGCGCCTGCAGGTCGGCAACGCCCACGGCGCCCTGGATCAGGTCGTCGTAGGCCGGCCGGCCGGCATACGGGCCGCCCTCGCCGTAGCCGTACATGCCGCACCAGATGATGCCGGGCCGGATCGCCGCGACCTGCTCGTAGCCCAGCCCCAGGCCTTCGATCGAGGCCGGCCGCAGGTTGTGCATGAACACGTCGGCGCCGGCAATCAGGCGCAGCATCGCCTCCAGGCCATCCGGCTGCTTGAGGTCCAGCACCACGCTGCGCTTGCTGCGGTTGAGGGTGAGAAACATCGGACCCATGCCGCGGTGGCGCGACGGGCCGATGTGGCGCGTCGAGTCGCCGCCGCCGGGCGACTCGACCTTGATGACGTCGGCACCGTGGTCGGCGAGGATCTGGGTTGCGTACGGACCCATGAGGACGGCCGACAGATCGATGATCCGCACCCCCGCAAGCGGGCCGGATCGCTGGGCAGCGGAGGAATCCCCGACCGGGGTTTCAGGCTTCATTCGGTTGGCACCTTTGCATCCATGCTGTGTTGGGATTCGGACCGTCGTCCGCCACTAGATCTCGCTGCGCCCGGACAGCAGCTGGCGCGCGATCGTGCGGCGCTGGATCTCGGCCGTGCCGTCGGGGATGCGCATCACGCGTGCGAAGCGGTAGCCTTCCTCGATGCGCAGCTCGTTGGTCAGGCCCATCGCGCCGTGCACCTGGATGCTGCGGTCCATCACGCGCCCCAGCATCTCGGTCGAGAAGGCCTTGACCATGCTGACCTGCGCCGTGGCCGACTGCCCCTGGTCGATGCGCCAGGCGCAGTTCTGGATCATCGACTTGGCCGCGTAGATGTCCATTGCGCTGTCGGCCAGCATGAACTGGATGGCCTGGTGTTCGGCGATCGGCACGCCCGAGGTCTTGCGCACCTTGGCGTACTCGACCGCCTGGTTCAGCGCCCAGCGCGCCAGGCCCAGGCAGGTCGCGGCCATGCCCATGCGGCCGGCATTCACCCCGTCCATCGCCACCGCCAGGCCGCGGCCGACGGCGCCCAGCCGGTGGTCATCGGACACGCGCACGCCGTCGAGCACCACCACGCCGGTGTCGCCGCCCAGATGCCCGACGGTGTTGATCAGGCGCGGCACCGAAAAGCCCGGCGTGCGCGTGTCGACGAAGAAGCCGGTCACGCCGCCCTTGTGCTGTGCCGCGGCTTCGGGGTCGGTCACCGCGAACACCATTGCATAGTCGGCATAGGGCGAATTGGTGATCCACTGCTTGCCGCCGGTGATCACCCAGTCGTCACCGTCGCGTACCGCGCGTGTCTTCATGCCGAAGACGTCGGAACCCGCGTCCGGCTCGCTGAGCGCGAAGCACAGCGATTTCTCGGCGCTGACGATGCCATCGCGGTAGCGGCTGAATACCTGCGGGTCGAGATGGCGCAACACCGGCGACAAGCCGTTCGTGAAGGGCGAAGACACGACCACGGTCTGGATCAGGGGATGCCCCGGCCCGAAGCGCTGGTTGATGGCCTCCTGCACATGGGCCATTACCAGAGCGCCCTGCCCGCCGCCGCCGAGCCTTTCGTCGCCGAACAGGTTGTAGTAGCCGAGTTCGGCCGACCGCATGCGCACCTGCTTGCGCAGCGCCAGCACTTCGGGCACGTAGCGTCCCGAGGGTTCGAACAGGGTTCGCTCGCTGGCCAGAAGGTCGCGATGGCGCTCCTCGAGCGGCAGCACTTCGCGCTCGATGAAACGCACCACCGCCTCGGCAATGGACACGGTGTCGGGATCGATTTCGAAATTCATGGTGGCGCGCCTTTGCGACTCAGGCGAGTTTGAACTTGGGCAGCGTGATGTCGTCGGTGACGGCGTCGAAGTGCACGGTCACGCGCTGGCCGATGCGCACCGCGTTCACGTCGTCGGTGACGATGTTCGTCATCATGCGCGCCCCCTCGTCCAGTTCGACCACCGCCACGACGTAGGGCGCATCGGCCTTGAACGCCGGGCCGGCCGGCCGGCGCGCCACGGTGAAGCTGTAGATGCTGCCGGTGCCGCGCGCATCCGACCATTCGAGCGCGTCGGAATGGCAGTGCGGGCACAGCGCGCGCGGGTAGAAATGGTGACGTCCGCAGTCGCGGCAGTGCTTGAGGATCAGGCGGCTTTCCTTCAGCGCGGACCAGTAGGGGGCGCTTTCCGGATCGACGGTGGGCAGGGGTTTTTCGTACATGGTGGTCATGGCTCGAAACGATCAGCGGGTGGAAAGAATGCAGGTGGCGCCACTGGACAGCATGCCGCCCGTGCCGTGAACCAGCGCGGTGACGGCGTCCTTGACCTGACGCTCGCCGCACTCGCCGCGCAACTGGCGCACCGCCTCGATCAACAGGAAGATGCCGTACATGCCGGGGTGGGCGTACGACAAGCCGCCGCCGTTGGTGTTGAGCGCGAACGCGCCGCCGGGCGCTGTGCGCTGGCCCGAGACGAAGGCACCGCCCTCGCCGCGCTTGCAGAAGCCCAGCGCCTCGAGCGTCATCAGCACGGTGATCGTGAACGAGTCGTAGATCTCGACCACGTCGATCGCATCGTGACCGATGCCGGCCATCGCGAAGGCCTCGCGGCCGGACACCTCGGCCGAGATGTGGCGCGCCAGGTCAGGCATCGCGGCGGTTGTCCAGTGGGTGTGCGATTCGCCGTAGCCTCGCACGTGCACCGCCTTGCGGCCCAGGGCCTTCGCGTGTTCGGCCGTCGTCATGACGATCGCCCCGCCGCCGTCCGTCACGAGGCAGGCGTCCAGCAGGTGCAACGGGTCCGAGATCATCGGGCTCTTCAGCACGTCCTCGATCGACAGCGGGCCGCGCATCATGGCGGCCGGGTTCAGGGCGGCCCACTTGCGCGTGGCCACCGCGATCTCGGCCAGGTGCTCGGACGTGGTGCCGAACTCGTGCATGTGGCGCATCGCCGCCATCGCATAGCCGCCGATCGGCGTCGGTGCGCCCCAGGGCGTCTCGTACTGCATCGTCAGCACCGACGGCCGCCCGGCCAGGTTGCGGCTGACCTCGCTGCGCTGCAGGCTGCCGTAGGTGATCAGCGCCACCTCGCAGCGCCCGGCCTCGATCGCCATGGAGGCGTGCGCCACGTGGGCCTCGAAGGCCGAACCGCCGATGTTGGTGCTGTCGACAAAGCGCGGCACGAGCCCGAGGTACTCGGACAACGTCACGGTGGGCAGCAGGCCCGGACCGGGATTGCCCCACAGGCCGGCCGTCAACAGCCCGTCGACCTCGCGCATCGGGATGCCTGCGTCGGCCAGCGCGTCGCGCGCCGCCAGCGCCTGCGCCTGCAGCACCGACATCGGCGTCAGCACCTTGCCGTCCTTCAGGGGCACGTCGGCCACGCCGACGATCACCGCTTCTCGCTTTGCCATTCTGGGATTACCTCTTTTGGTTGATGGTGGATCGCCGTCGCACGCGGCGTTCGACGGACTCGCCTTTGCCGCCCGGTCGTCAGGCCTTGAACTGCTCGCGCGCGGTTTCGCGCAGGCGGAACTTCTGGATCTTGCCGCTGGGCGTGCGCGGCAGGTCGTCGAGCACGCACAGGAACTCGGGCCAGTACTGCTTGGCCATCTGCTGCTCCTGCAGGTAGCGCTTCATGTCCTCGAGCGAGAACGCGTGGCCCGGGCGCAGCGTCACGTACAGCGCCGCGCGCTCGCCCAGCCGCGCGTCGGGCACGCCGACCACCGCCGCGGTCTGGATCGCCGGGTGCTTGTGCAGCACCTGCTCGACCTCCACCACCGGCACGTTCTCGCCGCCGCGGATGATGATGTCCTTGGCCCGGCCGGTGATGCGCACGTAGCCGTCGGCGTCGATGCGCGCGAGGTCACCGGTCTTGAACCAGCCCTCGGCGTCCATGCCGTAGAGTTGGGGGCGCTTGTGGTAACCAACAAAGTGGTTCGGCGCGCACGCCTGCAGTTCGCCTTCCTGGTTTGCTCCCAGCGGATGGCCTGCGGGGTCCACCACACGGATTTGCATGCCGGGCATCGGGACCCCGTCGGTGCCGAACACCTTCTCGGGCGGGTCGCCAAGGCAGGTCGTCGTGACGATCAGGTTCTCGGTCATGCCCCAGGCGGTGACGATGTTCGCCTTCAGCCGCTCGGTCGCGCGCTCCACCAGCGCGCGCGGCACCGGGGCGCCGCCGCAGATGAACATCTCGAAAGCGGAAAGATCGTACTGCGACAGTGCGGGATGATCGGTCAGGTCGGCCAGGAACGGTGTGGAAGCCACCGTCAAGTGAACGCCTTCGTCCTGTATCCGGCCCAGCGCGACTGCGGCATCCCAGACATCCTGAAGCACGACCTTGGCGCCGAGCATCAAGCCCGTCATCGTGACCAGAAAGCCGGTCTGGTGCGCCATCGGCGAGGGCATGAAGAACACGTGCTCGCCGGTCAGATGGAACCTGGCGGCAATCGCAGTCAGGTCGGCGAAGTGCGTGTTCGAGGTGTGCAGCGCCCCCTTGGGCTCGCCGGTGGTGCCCGAGGTGTACAGCAGCTCCATCACCTCGTCGGGCTGCATGCGCCGGTCGGCCAGGATGCGCTCGGCATCCGGCGTCTCCTGCTCCCAGCGCCGCTGCAGGAAGTACTTCTCGAACGAGGCCTCGCCGTCGCCGCCGATCACGAACAGGTGCTCGAGCCTGGGCAGCGCGGGGCGGATCTCGTTCATCATCGCCGCGTGGTCGAAGCCGCGCCAGCGCTGCGGCACGATCATCACCTTCGATTCGGCCAGCCCGAGCATGAAGCTCAGTTCGCGGTGCCGGAAGATCGGCATCACCGGGTTCGTCACCGCACCGATGTGCAGGCAGGCCATGTGCAGCGCCACGAACTGCCACCAGTTCGGCAACTGGTACGACACGACCTCGCCGCGCTGCACCCCCAGCGCCACCAGCCCCAGCGCAATGCGCCTGGACAGGCGCAGCAGCTGCCGGTACGACAGCGTCGTGACCTGGCCGGTCTCGCTGTTCAGATCGGTCACGGCCACGCGGTCCAGCCGCCCGGGCGTGACTTCGTCGAGGTAGTCCAGCAGCGTCTTGTCGTGCCAGTGGCCGCTGGCCTTGGCGCGCTTGACGAGTTCGGGACTGAGTTGGGATTCGATCATGGGGACTGCTCGTGTCAGGGGTTTGGGCCAGGGATCAATGCGCTATCGGCTACGCCGACGATCAGGCCTTGAACTGCTCGCGCGCGGTTTCGCGCAGGCGGAACTTCTGGATCTTGCCGCTGGGCGTGCGCGGCAGGTCGTCGAGCACGCACAGGAACTCGGGCCAGTACTGCTTGGCCATCTGCTGCTCCTGCAGGTAGCGCTTCATGTCCTCGAGCGAGAACGCGTGGCCCGGGCGCAGCGTCACGTACAGCGCCGCGCGCTCGCCCAGCCGCGCGTCGGGCACGCCGACCACCGCCGCGGTCTGGATCGCCGGGTGCTTGTGCAGCACCTGCTCGACCTCCACCACCGGCACGTTCTCGCCGCCGCGGATGATGATGTCCTTGGCCCGGCCGGTGATGCGCACGTAGCCGTCGGCGTCGATGCGCGCGAGGTCACCGGTCTTGAACCAGCCCTCGGCGTCCATGCCGTAGAGTTGGGGGCGCTTGTGGTAACCAACAAAGTGGTTCGGCGCGCACGCCTGCAGTTCGCCTTCCTGGTTTGCTCCCAGCGGATGGCCTGCGGGGTCCACCACACGGATTTGCATGCCGGGCATCGGGACCCCGTCGGTGCCGAACACCTTCTCGGGCGGGTCGCCAAGGCAGGTCGTCGTGACGATCAGGTTCTCGGTCATGCCCCAGGCGGTGACGATGTTCGCCTTCAGCCGCTCGGTCGCGCGCTCCACCAGCGCGCGCGGCACCGGGGCGCCGCCGCAGATGAAGATCTCGAACGCCGACAGGTCGTACTTCTGCAACGCCGGATGGTCGGCCAGGTCGGCCAGGAACGGTGTCGAGGCCATCGTGAAATGCACACCCTCGTCCTGCATGCGTCCCAGTGCGACGGTGGAATCCCACACATCCTGCAGCACCATCTTCGCGCCCAGCATCAGGGGCGCGGCCATGCCGACCACGAAACCGGTCTGGTGCGCCATCGGCGAGGGCATGAAGAACACATGCTCGCCCGTCATGCCGAGGCGTGCCATCAGCGCAACCATGTTCGCGAAGTGCGTGTTCGAGGTGTGCAGCGCCCCCTTGGGCTCGCCGGTGGTGCCCGAGGTGTACAGCAGCTCCATCACCTCGTCGGGCTGCATGCGCCGGTCGGCCAGGATGCGCTCGGCATCCGGCGTCTCCTGCTCCCAGCGCCGCTGCAGGAAGTACTTCTCGAACGAGGCCTCGCCGTCGCCGCCGATCACGAACAGGTGCTCGAGCCTGGGCAGCGCGGGGCGGATCTCGTTCATCATCGCCGCGTGGTCGAAGCCGCGCCAGCGCTGCGGCACGATCATCACCTTCGATTCGGCCAGCCCGAGCATGAAGCTCAGTTCGCGGTGCCGGAAGATCGGCATCACCGGGTTCGTCACCGCACCGATGTGCAGGCAGGCCATGTGCAGCGCCACGAACTGCCACCAGTTCGGCAACTGGTACGACACGACCTCGCCGCGCTGCACCCCCAGCGCCACCAGCCCCAGCGCAATGCGCCTGGACAGGCGCAGCAGCTGCCGGTACGACAGCGTCGTGACCTGGCCGGTCTCGCTGTTCAGATCGGTCACGGCCACGCGGTCCAGCCGCCCGGGCGTGACTTCGTCGAGGTAGTCCAGCAGCGTCTTGTCGTGCCAGTGGCCGCTGGCCTTGGCGCGCTTGACGAGTTCGGGACTGAGTTGGGATTCGATCATGTCCACTCCTTCGAATATCAATGTCCAGACGCGGGCACAATGCGCCGCGATACCCACAACCGATTCACGGAATCCACATGTCCAGCACCCACGATCTTCACGGCAAGACCGCCCTCGTCACCGGCGCCACTGCGTTCATCGGCCGCGCCGTCGCGATCGAGCTGGCGCGGCGTGGCGCCCGCGTGGTCGTCAACGGCCGCAATCCCGACTCCGGCCGCGCGGTCATCGAGGAGATCGCCGCCGCCGGCGGGCAAGCCGAGTTCGAGGCGGCCGATCTCACCGACCGCACGGCGGTACAGGCGATGGTCGAGCGCATCGTGCAGCGCCACGGCCGGCTCGACGTGCTGGTGGCCAGCGGGGCCGGCGCCAGCAGCGATTCGCTGGCCTTCAAGTTGTTCATGGAGATGGAAGGCGCCGATTTCGAGACCTACATCCGTTCGCACTGGCTGACGCGCGCCTACGCCATCCAGGCCGCGGCGGCGGCGATGCGCACGCAGCGCCACGGCAAGATCGTCGCGATCGGCACCGACGCCGGGCGCGTGGCGACGGTGGGCGAATCCTTCATCGGCGGCGCCACCGGCGGCATGATGCAGATGTGCCGCGTGCTGGCGCGCGAACTGGGCCGCGACGGCATCCGCATCAATGCGGTGGCGATGAGCTACATCTGGGACGCCGAACCGCGCTGGGGCGGCGGCTCCGCAGCACTCGCCGGAGCGCACGGCCAGGGCATGATCGACAACCTGCGCAAGCGCATGCTGTTCCCGGTGCACTGCAAGGACATCGCGCAGGCCGCGGCATTCTTCGCCGGCGCGGAGTCGGACGCGATCACCGGCCAGACGCTCAGCGTCAACGGCGGACTGTCGACCCCGGGCTGACATCGTCAGGTTCCGGCATGCGCGGCCTTCACCGCCGCGCGATCGAGACCACCGGACGGGTTGCGCGGCAGGGCGGCCACGAAGACCACATGCTTGGGCTTCTTGTAGCGCGCGATGCGCTGGCCGACGAATTCGATCAGCACCTCGGCGGCCAGGGTCTGCCCCGGCTTCAGCACGCACACCGCCTTGACCGCCTCGCCCCACTGCGCGTCGGGCACGCCGAACACGACCGCCTCGGCCAGCGCCGGGTGTTCGAGAAGCGCGCGCTCGACCTCGGCCGGGTAGACGTTCTCGCCGCCCGGCTTGATCAGTTCCTTGGCCGGCGAGCGGCCGGCGTACCAGAGGTAGCCGTCGGCATCGAAGCGGCCCATGTCGCCGGTGTGGTGCCAGCCGCCGCGGAACGTGAACGCGTTGTCCTCGTCGCAGTTCCAGTAGCCCTTGAACACCATCGGCCCGCGCACCACGATCTCGCCGACCGTGCCGTTCGGCACCGGCCGGTCCTGCTCGTCGACCAGCGCGACGGTGTGCTGCTCGACCGGCAGGCCGGCGCTGCCCGGCCGGTCGGCATAGCGCGACATCGACACCGAGCCCGAGGTCTCGGTCTGCCCGTAGGCGACCCAGAAATCGGCATGCGGGCAGGCCGCGGCAAAGCGCGCCAGGGTCTCGGGCGAGTCGATGCCGCTGACCACGCGCAGCCGCGCCAGCCTGGAGCCGGCGGCGGCGGCCGCATCGAGCACCGACCCCAGCATCGGCGGGAACGAACCGATGACGCTGCCGCCCTCCCCGTCGATCAGCCCGACCACCGCCTTCGGGTCGAAGCGCGGCAGCACGATGGTCGATCCGCCGGCCGCCTGCAGCGCCAGCGTGATGCCGATGCCGGCCAGGTGGAACAGCGGCAGCACGCCGACCTGCACGTCGGCGGCGGTCAGCGTCCAGGCGTGCGCCGACTTGGACGCCGCCGACATCAGCCCGCGATGCGACAGCAGCGCGCCGCGCGGCCGGCCGCCCACGGCGGCGGTGTGCACGATGGCCAGGCCGGCGTCGTCGGCGATCGCCGCCGGCGACGGCGCGGCGGTGTCGGCATACAGCTCGGTCAGCGCACGCCACGGCCCGGTCGCCTCGGCAGCGGTGGTGTAGGTCCGCACGTTCTTCTGGTCCGCCCCCGCCGTCAGCGGCTGCAGGTCGGGTGCTGCGATCAGCACGCGCGGCGTCGTGTCCGACAGCACGTACGCCACTTCTTCGGCCGACAGGCGCCAGTTGATCGGCACGACGATCGCGCCCAGGCGCGCCGCGGCGCCGAACAGGTCCAGGTACTCCAGGCTGTTGTGGGCCAGGATGGCGACCCGATCACCCTCCCCCACCCCGTTGGCGGCCAGCCCCGCGGCCAGCCGCGCGGCGCGCGCAGCGTACTGCGCATGCGTGACGCGCTGGCCGTCGAAGGCGAAGGCGGTGCGGCTGCCGTGCAGCCATGCGTTGCGTTCGATCTGGTCGTGAAGGGTGAAGGATCTGAGGCTCACGGTACTTGTGCTCCAGTGGTGGACAAGGGGGCCGGTGCGGTCGCAGGCATCACGCGGCTCAGGAACTCGATCAGGCTGGCCGTGAACGCGTCGTTGGCGTCGCCCGCCACCATGTGGCCGGCACCCGGCAGGCTGACGAAGTGCGCCTGCGGAAAGGCCCGGCGGAACACCTCGGCGCCGGCTTCGCTGATGACGTCGCTGCGCCCGCCGCGCACCAGCATCAGCGGCCCAGGATACTGCGCCAGGGTGCGCTCGAAGAAGGCCGGATCGTCGCGGTGGTTGTGGTTCTCGTCGTTCATCAGCCGCCGGTCCCAGTGCCAGGTCCAGCGCCCCGCCTCGTTCAGGCGCAGGTTCTTCTGCAAACCGCGCGGATGAGCGACGACCGGACGGCCGCGGTAGGCCGCGATGTGGCGCGCGGCGTCCTCCAGCGTGGCGAAGCCTTCCGGATGCGCCCGCATGAACTCGACGATGCGGTCGACGCCCTTGGCCTCGACGCGCGGGGCGATGTCCACCAATGCCAGCGCCGAGATCCGCGGCGCATCGCTGCGCGCGACGGTGGCCATGCTGATCAGCCCGCCGAGCGAGGCGCCGACGACCGCCAGCGGCGTGCCCAGTTCACGCCAAAGGCGCGCCATGGCCGTCGACAGCGTTGCGATGCGGTAGTCGCCTGCGACCGACCAGGCGCTCTCGCCGTGGCCCGGCAGGTCCAGCGCGATCGAACGCCAGCCGGCACGGGCCATGGCCTGTGCGGTGCCACCCCAGGCATGCCGCGTCTGGCCGCCGCCGTGCAGCAGCAGCACGGTCGGCGCATCGGCCGGGCCGGCGACGTCGGCAAACCAGGAGCCGCCGTCGAAGCCGGGGAATTCGCGTCGTTCCGACGGGACCGGTGTCAGGTTGGCCGTCACGTCGAAGCGCCTTCCTGCACATCGCGCTCGAAGTCGGCCGCCCCGGCGTGCTGCATCCACTGGCTGTAGTTCGGGTAGATGCTCTGGAACGCCGCCAGCATCTCGTCGCGCGGCAGGTCGGCGTAGGCGCCGCGGTCCCGGATGTACTCCATGTGGCGCCGCCCCCTGGTGTCGAACTCGTGGAAGATCGAGTCGGCGCTGCCGTCGAATTCCAGCGGCTTGATCCCGGCCTTCTCGCACAGCGTGAGGTTGAACGCGGGCGTGGCCTTGAGCCAGCGGCCGTCGATCCACAGCTCGGTATAGCCGTGGTACGCGAAGACATCGCTGTTCATCATCTCGCGCAGCCGCGGGCTGCTGAGGTGGTTGCGCACGTCGGCGTAGCCCAAGCGGGCCGGCAGGCCCAGCACGCGCGCGGCGGCGGCCAGCATCGCCGCCTTCGGGACACAGAAACCCCGCCCGCTCTCGGCGACCCGGCTGGCCTTGAGGCCGCTCTCGGACATGTCGAAGTGATAGGGGTCGTAGCGAAATCCGTCGCGCACCGCGTAGTACAGCTTCACGCCGATCTCGCGCGGCGACATCGAGGCATCGGCATGCTGGCGGGCGAACGCCTGCACCGCGGGGTGGTCGCTGTCCACGAAGCGCCCCGGGGCGAGGTATTGCGCAAAGGCCGCGTCCTGGTCGGGCGTGGCGGTTTTCATGTCCATCGATGTGCTCCGGCGTACTGCAAAACAACCTGCGGTGTACCGATCGACCGGCCAGCCGTGCGCTTGTCGGCGCGGGGAAACCCTCGTTCGGGTGAACACCACAAAACAAGCGATCCACTATAGCATCGAACATACGTTAGTTAGACGTAAACTCCACGGTTCCTCATGAACACAGCCAAACCCTTTCCGACCCTGCTCTCGCCCCTGAAGCTGGGCACGCACACCGTGCGCAACCGCACGCTGATGGGCTCGATGCACACCGGTCTCGAGCTGATGGACCGCGGCATCGAGCGCATCGCCGCCTTCTACGGCGAGCGCGCCCGCGGCGGTGCCGGCCTGATCGTCAGCGGCGGCTTCGCGATGAACGAGGCCGCGATGCTGGACGACCACGGCCCGCAACTCATGACGACCGAACAGGCCGACGCGTTGCGCCCGATCCCGCAGGCGGTTCATGCCGCCGGCGGCAAGATCATCCTGCAGGTGCTGCACACCGGCCGCTACGGCAAGACCTCGAAGCTGGTGGGCGCCTCGAACATCCCGTCGCCGATCAACCGCCGCGTGCCGCGCGCGCTGACGACGGCCGAAGTCTGGCAGACCATCGAAGACTATGTGCACTGCGCCGAACTGGCGATGCGCGCCGGCTTCGACGGCGTCGAGGTGATGGCCTCCGAGGGCTACTTCATCAACCAGTTCCTGGTGCCGCGCTGCAACAACCGGACCGACGAATTCGGCGGCAGCCTGGAGAACCGCCAGCGCGTGGCGGTCGAGGTCGTGCGCCGCACCCGCGAACGCCTCGGGCCGCAGGCGCTGCTGATGTACCGCATCTCCGCGCTCGACCTGGTCGAAGGCGGGGCGCCGGCGCACGAGATCATCGCGCTCGCTCGCGCGATCGAGGCCGCCGGCGCCGACGTCATCAACACCGGCATCGGCTGGCACGAGGCGCGGGTGCCGACCATCGCCTACGTCGTGCCGCGCGCCGCCTTCCGCTTTGCCGTGGCGCGCATCAAGCGCGCGGTGGGTATTCCGGTGATCCTGTCCAACCGCATCAACATGCCCGAGGTCGCCGAGGAAGTCGTCGCCAGCGGCGACGCCGACATGGTCTCGATGGCGCGGCCGTTCCTGGCCGATGCCGACTTCGTCCGCAAGGCGGCCGAGGGCCGGCCGGACACGATCAACACCTGCATCGCCTGCAACCAGGCCTGCCTGGATTACATCTTCACCAATCGGCCGGCCACCTGCCTGGTCAACCCGCGCGCCGGGCGCGAGCTCGAGTTCGCCGAGATGCCGGCGCCGCGCGCGAAGCGCCGCGTCGCCGTGATCGGTGCCGGTGCGGCCGGGCTGGCCTGCGCAGTGACGGCCGCCGAGCGCGGGCACCAGGTCTCGCTGTACGAGGCCGCGCCGGCCATCGGCGGGCAGCTCAACCTGGCGCGTGCCGTGCCGGGCAAGGAGGAATTCAACGAACTGGTGCGCTACTTCGGCGCGCGCGTCCGGCAGGAGGGCGTGCAGCTGCACCTGGGCGAGCGGCCCGGTGCGGCCGAGCTGGCCAGTGCCGGTTTCGACCGCATCGTCGTCGCCACCGGCGTGCGCGCGCGCCACCCGCAGATCGAAGGCATCACCCACCCCAAGGTCGTGGGCTATGCCGACCTGCTCTCGGGCCGCAAGAAGGCGGGCCGGCGCGTAGCCATCATCGGCGCGGGCGGCATCGGCTTCGATGTCGCCGAGTACCTGCTGCACGACGTGGCGCCGAACGGCGCGACGACCCACGCGAACACGGCTGGCAGTGGCGTGGACAGCTTCTTCACGGAATGGGGCGTGGACACCTCGCTGGACGCTCCCGGCGGGCTGAAGCCGCAGCAGGCACCGAAGCCGCTGCGCAGCGTCACGCTGCTGCAGCGCAAGCCCGAGAAGCCGGGCCGCACGCTCGGACTGTCGACCGGCTGGGCGCTGCGGGCGCGGCTGGAGCTGCGCGGTCTGCAGACGCTGTCGGGCTGCCGTTACGAACGCATCGACGACGCCGGTCTGCACCTGCGCGTCGGCGGCGAGGCGCGTGTGCTCGACGTCGACACGGTCGTCATCTGCGCCGGGCAGGAATCCGAGAACGCCCTGGCCGCGGAGCTGCGCAGCAAGGGCGCCGCCCCCGAGGTGATCGGCGGGGCCGAGCTGGCCGCGGAGCTCGACGCGCTGCGCGCGATCGACCAGGGCACACGTCTGGCAATGACCTTCTAGATTTTCAAGGCAGGAACCATGGACTTCAGCGACAACCGCGAACACGAAAGCATCCGCGAGGCCATCGGCCGGGTCTGCGCCAATTTCGGCGACGACTACTGGCTGGCGCGCGACCGCGACGGCGGCTTCCCGCACGAGCTCTACAACGCGCTGGCCGAAGGCGGCTGGCTCGGCATCTGCATGCCGCAGGAGTACGGCGGCAGCGGCATGGGCATCAGCGAGGCCACCGTGATGATGGCCGCGATCGCGCGCTCGGGCGCCGGGCTGTCGGGCGCGTCGGCGGTGCACATGAACATCTTCGGCCTGCAGCCGGTGGTGGTGTTCGGCAGCGACGCGCAGAAGCGCCGCATGCTGCCGCCGCTGATCGCCGGCCAGGAGAAGGCCTGCTTCGCGGTCACCGAGCCCAACACCGGCCTCAACACCACCAAGCTCAAGACCCGCGCCGAGCGCAAGGGCGACCACTACATCCTGTCGGGCCAGAAGGTCTGGATCTCGACCGCCCAGGTGGCCAAGAAGATGCTGATCCTGGCCCGCACCACGCCGGCCGAGGACTGCCCCAAGCCGACCTTCGGGCTGAGCCTGTTCTACACCGACCTCGACCGCAAATTCATCGAGGTGCGCGAGATCGACAAGATGGGCCGCAAGGCGGTCGACTCGAACCAGCTCTTCCTCGACGGCCTGCGCGTGCCGGTCGAAGACCGCATCGGCGAGGAAGGCCGCGGCTTCGAGTACATCCTGCACGGCATGAACCCCGAGCGCATCCTGATCGCCGGCGAGGCGGTGGGCCTGGGCCAGGCGGCGCTGGAGCGGGCCGTCAAGTACGCCAACGAGCGCATCGTCTTCGACCGCCCGATCGGCCAGAACCAGGCCATCCAGCACCCGTTGGCGCAGTCGTGGATGGAACTCGAGGCGGCCTGGTTGATGGCGATGCGCGGCGCCTGGAAGTACGACCAGAAGCTCAACTGCGGCGCCGACGCCAATGCCGCCAAGTACATGGCGGCCGAGGCCGGCTTCACGGCCTGCCAGCGCGCGATGGCGACGCTGGGCGGCTTCGGCTACGCCAAGGAATACCAGGTCGAGCGCTATCTGCGCGAGATGCTGATCCCGCGCGTCGCGCCGATCAGCCCGCAGCTGATCCTGTGCTTCATCGCCGAGAAGGTGCTGGGCCTGCCCAAATCGTACTGAGCCTGAGATCATCCCAACCGAATTCATCGCATCCGTTCCCATGTCCGCCGTCATTTCCGATCAAGACCGCCAGCAGCAACTCGACATGCTGCGCTCCAGTGCCCTCGGCTTCGCCGCCAAGGAGTCACCCACTTCACGCGCCCGCGCACTGCGTTCCAAGGCGCCGGGCTTCGACCCGCGCTTCTGGAGCGCCATGGCGGCGCAGGGCTGGACCGGCCTGCTCGTGCCCGAATCCGCCGGCGGCTACGGCCAGGGCTTTGCCGAGATGGCCGAGGTCGCCGCCGCACTCGCGGCACAGGTGGTGCCCGAGCCGGTGACGCCGGTGCTGGTGTTCGCGGGCCGCCTGCTGCAGGCCTGCGCCGGCAGCGAGACGGCGCGCATCCTGCTGGGTGAACTCGCCGAAGGCAGCACGCTGCCCGGCGTGGCCTGGCAGGAGGACCCATCGGGCGCCGCCGGATTCGACGCCCGCGGCGGCCTGGCCGAACCTGCGACCGTGTGCGTGCGCAGCAGTGGCCATCTGACCTTGCGCGGCAGCAAGCGCCACGTGCGGCCCGGCCCGGCGGCCACCGGCTACATCGTCACCGCGTCGTCGGCGGAAGGCATCGCGCTGGTCTGGCTGCCCGCCCAGAGCCAGGGGCTGAGCACGACCGTCGAGCGGCTCGCCGACGGTACCTATGCGGCACGGCTGGGTTTCGACAACATCGAGCTGCCCGCCGGCCACCTGCTGGCCAGCGGTGCCGCGGCCCGGGCCGCGCTCGCAGCGGCCTACGACGAAGCCCTGATCTTCGCGGGCGTCGAACTGCTGGCCGTGTCCAGGCGCATGCTGTCGATGACACTCGACTACCTGCGCACGCGCAAGCAGTTCGGCAAGCTGATCGGCAGTTTCCAGAGCCTGCAGCACCGTGCCGTGGACATGCTGATCCAGCAGGAGCTCAGCGGCGCGGTCGTCGCGCAGGCGGTCGCCGAGCTCGATCGCGGCTGCACCGGCAGCGAACGCGCCCTGCTGGCCGCGCGCGTCAAGTCGCGCTGTTCCGAGGCGGCGCTGATGATTGCGCGCGAGTCCGTGCAACTGCACGGCGCGATCGGCGTGACCGACGACTACGACCTCGGCCTGTACCTGCAGCGCGCGCTGGTGCTCTCGGCGTGGCTGGGCAATGCCGGGGTGCAGCGAAGGCGCTTCGCCGCGATGAGCCGGCAGACCCCCGTGATCGCAGGAGCAGCAGCATGAGCACCGACTGGAACGCGATGGACACCGAGGCGTTTCGCACCACGGTGCGCGATTACTTCGAGCGCAACTATCCCGAGGAACTGCGCTATCCGAAGCGTCGGCTGCGCTGGGCCGAAATCCGCGACTGGACGCTGAAGCTCTCGGCCCGGGGCTGGCTCGCTCCGAGCTGGCCGGTGCGCTACGGCGGCATGGGCCTGTCGCCGGAGAAGCTGATCGCCTTCATCGAGGAGCAGGAGCGCCACGGCGTGGCGCGGGCGCCGGACATGGGCATCACCATGGTCGGCCCGCTGCTGATCCAGCACGGCACCGAGGAACAGCGCGCGCACTACCTGCCGCGCATCCTGTCGTGCGAGAACATCTGGTGCCAGGGATACTCGGAGCCGAATTCCGGCTCCGACCTGGCCAGCCTGCGCACCGAGGCGGTCGAGGACGGTGACGACTTCATCGTCAACGGCCAGAAGATCTGGACCACGCTGGCGCAGGACGCGACGCACATCTTCCTGCTGGTGCGCACCGACAAGAACGCCAAGAAGCAGGAAGGCATCAGCTTCCTGCTGGCCGACATGAAGACGCCCGGCATCAGCGTGCGCCCGATCCGCAACATCGCGGGCCACGAGGATTTTTGCGAGGTCTTCCTCGAGAACGTGCGCGTGCCGCGCAGCCAGCGCGTCGGCGAGCTGAACAAGGGCTGGACCATCGCCAAGGCGCTGCTGAGCTTCGAGCGCATCTTCCTGGGCAGCCCCAAGCAGAGCCAGTACGCGCTGGCCCGGGTGCGCGAGGCGGCCGAGCTGCTGGGCCTGTTCGACGACGCCGTCTTCTCCGACCGCTACACGCAGCTCGCACTGGACGTGGCCGACCTCAGCACCCTCTACACGCGCTTCGTCGAGCAGGTCAAGCGGGGCGAGACCCTCGGCCCCGACGTTTCGATGCTGAAGATCTTCGCCACCGAGACCTACTCGCGCCTGGCCAATCTGCTGGTCGAGATCGCCGGCGCCAGCGGGGGCACGCCCGGCGACATCGATGTGGAAGGCGGACACATCGACGTGCTGACCACGTTCTACAACGCCCGCCCGGCGACGATCTACGGCGGCAGCAACGAGATCCAGCGCAACATCCTGGCCACCAACGTGTTGCAACTGACGGCCTGACCGGCCGCGCGTCTTTTCATTTCATACCGAAGGAGTTTTCAAGCATGAACAAGGGAACAATGCTGCAAGGCAAGGTCGCAGTCGTTACCGGATCCGGTCGTGGCATCGGCCGCGACATCGCGCTGCAGATGGCGGCCCAGGGCGCGAAGATCGTCGTCAACGACATCGGTGCCTCGGTCAGCGGCGAAGGCAACGACGCCAGCCCCGGCCAGCAGGTGGTCGACGAGATCAAGGCGGCCGGCGGCCAGGCGGCGCTGAGCACCGACAGCGTGTCGGAATGGAACTCGGCCAACCGCATCATCCAGTGCGCGGTCGACACCTTCGGGCGCATCGACATCGTCGTCAACAACGCCGGCATCCTGCGCGACCGCATGTTCTTCACGATGTCGGTCGACGAGTGGAAGGCGGTCGTCGACGTGCACCTGAACGGCTGCTTCTACGTCTCGCGCGCCGCGGCGCCGCACTTCAAGACGCAGCAGTCGGGCGCCTACGTGCACATGACCTCGACCTCGGGCCTGATCGGCAACCTGGGTCAGGCCAACTACGGCGCCGCCAAGCTCGGCATCGTGGCCCTGTCGCGCTCGATCGCCGGAGACATGAAGCGCTACAACGTGCGCTCCAACTGCATCGCACCCTTTGCCTGGAGCCGCATGATCGGCTCGATCCCCACCGAGACGCCGGATCAGCAGGCACGCGTGGCCAAGCTGAAGAAGCTCGACACCGCACAGATCGCCCCGATGGCCGCCTTCCTCAGCAGCGACGCTGCCGCCGACGTGACCGCCCAGATCTTCGCGGTCCGCGGCAACGAGATCTTCCTGATGAGCCAGCCTCGCCCGATCCGCGGCATGCACACGTCCGAGGGCTGGACACCCGAGACCATCGCCGAGCGCGTGCTGCCGGCGATGAAGCCCAACTTCTATCCGCTCGAGAGCTCGAACATCGTGTTCTCGTGGGATCCCGTCTGAGGCAAATCGGGATGGCGATCAACTACGACAAACTGATGGCGTGGCCGTTCGAGGACGTGCGCCATCGCTACACCCAGCGCGACACCATGCTCTACGCGCTCGGCCTGGGCCTGGGCGCCGACCCGACGGACGAGGGCGAACTGCGCTACGTCTACGAGAAGGACCTGGTCGCGCTGCCCACGCTGCCCGTCGTGCTCGGCTACCCCGGCATGTGGATCCGCGACCCGGCCACCGGCATCGACGCGGTGCGCCTGGTGCACGGCGAACAAAGCCTGACCATCCACAGCCACCCGGCCCCCGAGGGCGAGGTGATCGGCCGCACCAGGATCACCGGCATCGTCGACAAGGGCGCCGGCAAGGGTGCACTCGTTTACACCGAACGCAGCGTCACCGACGCCGCCAGCGGCAAGCCCATCGCGACGCTGGGCTCGACCACCTTCTGCCGCGCCGATGGTGGCTTTGGTGGCCCGACCGGGCCGGTCAAGCCGGTGCACGAACTGCCGGCGCGCGCGCCGGACAAGGTCGTCGATCGCAAGACCCCGCCCGGCATGGCGCTGGTCTACCGGTTGTCGGGCGACTACAACCCGCTGCATGCCGAACCGGCGGTCGCGCGCGCCGCGGGCTTCGAGCGCCCCATCCTGCACGGCCTGGCCACCTACGGCATCGCCGGCTGGGCGCTGACGCAGGCGGCCGGCGCAGGCGACCCCTCGCGCATCGCCTCGATCGAGACGCGCTTCTCGTCGCCGGTGTACCCGGGCGAGACCATCCGCACCGAAGTCTGGCTCGACGGCCGCACCGCGTTCTTCCGGGCACGCGTCGTCGAACGCGACATCGTCGTGCTCAACAACGGCCGCGCCACGCTGCGCTGAGTCACCCGGCCTTACCCCCCTTTTCTTCATCCCTGAACAGGACCACCACCATGAACTACTCCGACTTCCAGTTCCTCCAGTTCGACCACAAGCCCAACGGCATCCTGCTGATCACGATCAACCGCCCCGAGGTGATGAACGCCACCAACGGGCGGCTGCACTGGGAACTGACCAAGGTCTGGGGCGTGGCCAACGACGACCCCAAGACCAAGGTAATCGTCGTCACCGGCGCCGGTGACCGGGCGTTCTCCGCGGGCGGCGACCTGAACTGGGTCACCGACATGGTCGGCAACCCCAAGGCCGTTGCCAACGTGATGAACGAGGCCTCCGACATCGTCTACAACGTGATGGCCTGCGACAAGCCGGTGATCTCGGCGATCAACGGCGTGGCCGTCGGCGCCGGCCTGGCGGTGGCGATGATGGCCGACATCAGCATCATGGCCGAGGAAGCCAAGATCACCGACGGGCACGTCAAGCTGGGCGTGGCCGCCGGCGACCACGCGGCCATCTGCTGGCCGCTGCTGTGCGGCATGGCCAAGGCCAAGTACTACCTGATGACGGCCGAGTTCGTCTCGGGCAAGGAAGCCGAGCGCATCGGCCTGGTGAGCCTGTGCGTGCCGCGCGCGCAGCTGATGGACAAGGCGATGGAAGTGGCCAACAAGCTGGCCTCGGGCAGCCAGCAGGCGATCCGCTTCACCAAGCGCTCGCTGAACGGCTGGATGAACATGGCGCGACCGATCTTCGAGAGCTCGCTGGCGATGGAGATGATGTGCTTCTTCGGCGAGGACGCGAAGGAAGGCGTGGCCGCAGTGCGCGAGAAGCGCGCGGCGAACTTCCCGTCGGCCAAGGTCTGAGCCGGCCCCAGCATCTCACCACGCCACAGGAGCAACGCATGGATTTCGCGCTCACCCAGGAACAGCGGATGGTCTACGAGTACGGCGACCGCGTGTCGCAGCGCTTCGACCACAAGTACTGGAAGACCTACGCCGAGAAGAGCGAGCCGCCGGCGGAGCTGTACCAGCAGATCACGCAGGACGGCTTCCTCGGCATCATGGTGCCCGAGGCCTACGGCGGTGCCGGCCAGGGCATGACCGAGATGCTGCTGTTCATGGAGGGACTGGCCAACAACGGCATCCCCCTGCTCAACCTGGTGGTCGGCCCGACCATGACCATGGGGCTGCTGGCCAAGCACGCCAGCGAGACCATGAAGCGCCGCCTGCTGCCCGGCGGCTGCGCCGGCGAAATCAAGTTCTGCTTCGCGATCACCGAGCCCAACGCGGGCTCGAACTCGATGGAGATCACGAGCATCGCCAAGCCCGACGGCAAGGGGGGCTTCCGCCTGAGCGGTCAGAAGGTCTTCATCACCGATGCGAACCGCGCCGACTACGCGATGGTGGTCACGCGCACCACACCACGGGCGGACGTGAAGAAGAAGACCGATGGCTTCACGATCTTCATGGTCGACATGAAGAAGAAGGGCATCGGCATGACCCTGATCCCGGTCGCCTTCCCGGTGCCCGAGACGCAGTGGCAGGTGTTCTTCGACGACGTGCCGCTGACCGAGGACGACGTGCTGGGCGAAGTCGACAAGGGCTTCGGCATCCTGTTCGACACCCTCAACCCGGAGCGCATCATCCTGTCGGGCATGTGCACCGGCATCGGTCGCTTCGCGCTGAAGAAGGCGGTGGCCTACGCCAACGAGCGCAAGCTGTTCAACAAGACGCCGATCGGCGCCTACCAGGGCGTGCAGCACCCGCTGGCGATCGCGCGCAGCGAGATCGAGATGGCCTCGCTGATGGCGCTCAAGGCGGCCTGGACCTTCGACCAGGGCCTGCCGGCGGGCGAGTTCGCGAACATCGCCAAGTACGCCGGTGCCGAGGCCGGCATCCACGCCGTCGACGCGGCGATCCAGACCCACGGCGGCAACGGCTTCACCAAGGAATACGGCATCTACGACCTGTACGGACTGGTGCGCCTGCTGCGCACCGCGCCGCTGAACCGCGAGATGGTGCTGAACTACATCGCCGAGCACGTGATGGGGCTGCCGCGGTCGTATTGAATCCGGCACCGAGTCGGATCGTGATCGGGGGCGTCGATGGCCCCGGTCCGATCCTGCCTGTTGCGCCGCTCCGGCAAGGTGGCCGGATTGCGCAGCAGCGCGACATTGCGCCGGAGTCGATCATGGCAATCTCTCGCCGGCAACTGAACCTCGCGCTGACCGCGTTCGGGCTGCCCTGTGGACCTCTGGCGCGAGGGCGCAAGCGGCCTACCCGAACAAGCCGATCCGCTTCGTCGTCGGTTTCCCTCCCGGGGGCGAGACCGACCTCGTCGCGCGCTCGGTCGCATCGAAGATGCAGGAACAACTCGGCCAAATGGTGGTCATCGACAACGTCCCCGGCGCAGGCGGCACCATCGGCATGGCCCGGCTGTCCAAGCTGCCGGCCGATGGTTATGTCGTCGGGATCGGCCAGTCGGCCAACCTGGGCATCGGCCCGCTGCTGTACAAGGATGTCGGCTATGACCCGGTGCGCGATTTCACGCCGGTCGCGCGCCTGGCCGAGACCAGCTTCCTGCTCGTCGTTCGCGCCGACAGTCCCTGCCGCACGCTCGACGAGCTGCTCGCCGCAGCCCGCGCCGGGCCCGGCTCGATCAACTACGGCTCCGCCGGCATCGGCGGGACGACCCAACTCGCCGGCGAGCTGCTGGCACGGCAGAGCAAGGTCGAGATGACCCATGTGCCCTACCGCGGCACCGCACCGGCGATGGTCGGCCTGCTCGGCGGCGAGGTGCAGTTCCAGTTCGCCTCGGCATCGATCGCGATGCCGCAGCTGCGCGCAGGCAAGCTTCGGGCACTGGCCACCACCGGCGCCGGACGCTCGCGCCTGTTCCCCGACGTGCCTGCGATCGCGAGCAGCATTCCGGGCTACCAGGTCGTCAGCTGGTTCGGGATCGTCGCGCCGCCGGGACTGCCGGCCGCCATCCAGCAGCGTCTCGCGGCCGAGGCTCAGAAAGCCCTCGCGTCTGCCGAGATCACCGAGCGGTTCACCAGCCTCGGCATGGACAACAGCTTCGGTGGCCCGGACGAACTGGCGAGCGCCATCGCCGGTGACCTGGCCCTGTGGCGGCCGGTGATCAAGGCCGCAGGCATCCGCGCCGAATGACGCCCGCTCGCGACCGACCGCCCGTGCCGCGCGCGGCGCAATTCGCGCGTTCCCACTGATGCGCAATTCCGGCGACGCGTCCACACTCGTTCGATATCGCACAGGTCGCACAGGTCGCACCGGTCGTCGGCCTGTGGCGCGCCGCCGCCGGAGCGCCCGCGCCTGAAGCCCGGCACCCAGCCCAAATTGTTCAATTTGACTCGGAGTTCAACATGACTGTCTCACGCCGCAAACTCGCCTTCACCCTGGCCGCCATGGGATCCACACTGTCGTCCTGGCGCCTCGCGTCGGCGCAGGACGCGTATCCGCACAAGCCGCTGCGCTTCATCGTCCCCTTCGCCCCCGGCGGCCCGGCCGACATCGTCAGCCGCATGATCGGCGGGCGCCTGCAGGAGCAACTCGGTCAGCCGGTCGTGATGGAAAACGTGCCGGGGGCCGGCAGCACGCTGGGCGTCGCTCGGCTGAGCAAGCTGCCCGCCGACGGCTATGCCATCGGCTTCGCCCATACCGGCTCGCTGGGCATCAGCCCGAACCTGTACAAGAACGTCGGCTACGACCCGGTTCGCGACCTGACCCCGATCGCGCGGCTGTGCGACTACGTCAACCTGCTGGTCGTCAACGCCAACAGCCCGTACCGCACGCTCGACGACCTGCTTGCCGCGGCACGCGCCAAGCCGGGTGCCCTGACCTACGGCTCGGCAGGCATCGGCTCGTCCAACCACTTGTCGGGCGAACTGCTGGCCGTCAAGGCCGGCGTGACGATGACGCACATCCCCTACCGCGGCAGCGCCCTGGCCATGAACGACCTCCTGGGCGGCGGGCTGCAGTTCATGTTCGACGCCCCCAACACCTCGACGCCGATGCTGCGCACCGGCAAGCTGCGCGCGCTCGGCACCACCGGCCGGCAGCGGCATCGGCTGTTTCCGGATCTGCCGGCGATCGGCGAGCGCGTCAAGGGTTACGAGTTCGTCGGCTGGATGGGAATCGTAGCCCCGCCCGGCCTGCCCCCGGTGCTGCAGAAGCGGCTGACGGCCGAGACCGAGAAGGCGCTCGCCGGCCCGGACACCGGCGACCGCCTGAGCGCGCTCGGCCTGGACGTCAACTTCGGCGGGCCCGATGAAGTGGCGCGCGCGATCGCCGCCGACATGGCCCTGTGGGGGCCGCTGATCAAGTCGCTGGGGGTGCATGTCGAATGAGCCGATCGCAGCCGCCGGTCCGCAGCACCACACGCCCTCGCCGATGAGCAGCACCGCCACCGGCTTCATCCTGGAGACGCGCGACCTGGCCAAGGAGTTCAAGGGCTTCGTGGCGGTCAACGGCGTCGACCTGCGCGTGCGCCGCAACACCATCCATGCGCTGATCGGCCCGAACGGCGCGGGCAAGACGACGGTCTTCAACCTGCTCACGCGCTTCCTGTCCCCGACCCGCGGAACGATCCACTTCAACGGCAGCGACATCACGACGCAGCGGCCCGATGTCATTGCGCGCCGCGGCATGGTGCGCTCGTTCCAGATTTCCGCGGTCTTTCCCCACCTCACGGTGCTGGAGAACGTGCGCATCGCCCTGCAGCGCGAGCAGCAGGATTCCTACACCTTCTGGCGTTCGGAGTCGACGCTGCGCAAGCTCGATGCACGGGCGCGGGCGCTGCTGGAGCGCGTGGATCTCGGCGGTTTCGAGGACCGGGTCGCGGTGGACCTGCCCTACGGGCGCAAGCGCGCGCTCGAACTGGCCACCACGCTGGCGATGGACCCGCAACTCCTGCTGCTCGACGAGCCGACCTCGGGCATGGGCCACGAGGACGTGGGCCGCGTCACCGACCTGATCCGCAAGGTGGCGGCCGACCGCACGGTGCTGATGGTGGAGCACAACCTGCGCATGGTCGCCGACCTGTCGGACACCATCACCGTGCTGCAGCGCGGCAGCGTGCTCGCCGAAGGCTCCTACGACGAAGTCTCGAAGCACCCGGGCGTGCGCGAAGCCTACCTGGGGACCAAGGCATGACGGCCGCCGCGATCCCTTCTGCAGGCACCCCGGCGCTGCAGGTCGCGGGCCTGCAGGCCTACTACGGCGAAACCCACATCCTTCACGGCGTGGACTTCACGGTCGAGCCCGGCCAGGTGGTGTGCCTGCTGGGCCGCAACGGCTCCGGCCGGACGACCACGCTGAAGTCGGTGCTGGGGCTGGTCGGCCGGCGCAGCGGTTCGGTGCGGGTGTTCGGGCAGGAGACCATCGCCCAGCCCACCGAGCGCATCGCCCGCCTGGGCATCGGCTACTGCCCCGAGGAACGCGGCATCTTCAGCAGCCTGAGCGCCGAGGAAAACCTGCTGCTGCCGCCGACCATCGCCGAAGGCGGCATGAGCCTGGCCGAGATCTACGAGATGTTTCCGAACCTGAAGGAGCGGCGCAAGAGCCAGGGCACGCGCCTGTCCGGCGGCGAGCAGCAGATGCTCGCGCTGGGGCGTATCCTGCGCACCGGCGCGCGGCTGCTGCTGCTGGACGAGATCACCGAAGGGCTGGCGCCGGTCATCGTCGAGGCCCTGGGCAAGGCCATCGAGCGACTCAAGGCGCGCGGCCTGACCCTGGTGCTGGTGGAGCAGAACTTCCGCTTCGTCGAGGCGCTGGCGGATCGCTATTACGTCATCGAGCACGGGCGCGTCATCGACACCGTCGACCGCCACGAACTCGATTCGAAGGCCGCGCTGATCGAGCGGCACCTGGGTGTTTAACGCAATGGAGAGACAGGCATGAAGACGCATCTCAAGACGACCCTGATCGGCGCGCTGTGCGTCGGCGCCTTCCTGGCTTCGCCGGGCCACGCGCAGACCGCGAAGATTTCCGATGGCGTCGTCAAGATCGGCGTGATGACCGATCTCAGCGGCATCTATTCCGACCTCGCCGGCCCGGGCGCGGTGATCGCCGCGAAGATGGCGGTCGAGGACTTCGGCGGCAAGGTGAACGGCGTGCCGATCGAGGTGGTCGTCGCCGACATGGTCAACAAGCCGGACGTGGCCTCGGCCATCGCCCGCAAGTGGCTGGACCAGGAGAAGGTCGACGTGATCGTCGACCTGCCGATGTCGGCGGCCGCGCTGGCCGTGGCCAAGATCGTCAAGGAGAAGGACCGGGTGCTGCTGGTGTCGAGCGGCGGCACGGCCCGCCTGACGAACGAGGACTGCACCGACCGCACGGTGCACTGGACCTACGACACCTACGCGCTGGCCAACGGCACCGCGCGCACGCTCACGCAAGAGGGCGCCGACAGCTGGTTCTTCATCACCCCCGACTACGCCTTCGGCACGTCGATGGAAAAGGATGCCAGCGAGGCGATTCGCGCCGCCGGCGGCAAGGTCCTGGGCTCGGTGCGCCATCCCTTCCCCGGCAGCGACTTCTCGGCCTTCCTGCTCCAGGCCCAGGCCTCGGGCGCGAAGGTGATCGGCCTGAACAACGCGGCGAACGACCTGGTGACCACGATCAAGCAGGCGAACGAATTCGGCATCAGCCCGAAGCAGCGCGTCGCCGCGATGATCATGATGATGACCGACATCCACGCGATGGGCCTGAAGACGACCCAGGGCATGGTCTACACGGACGGCTTCTACTGGGACCTGAACCCCGAGACCCGGGCCTGGAGCAAGCGCTTCTTCGAGCGCCACAAGCGCATGCCGACGATGATCCAGGCCGGCCTGTATTCGGCCGTGCACCACTACCTGCTCGCGATCAAGGCGACCGGCACCGACGACGCCGGCAGCGTGATGAAGCAGATGAAGGCGACGCCGGTCAACGACTTCTTCGCCAAGAACGGCCGCATCCGCGAGGACGGCCGCATGGTTCACGACATGCTCCTGGTGCAGGTCAAGAGCCCGGCCGAATCCAAGGTGCCCTGGGACTATCTCAAGGTGCTGAAGGTCATCCCGGGCGAGCAGGCCTACCTGCCGGTGGCGAAGAGCACGTGCCCGCTACTCAAGAAGTAGCGCGATCCGGCGGCGATACGCTGACCCGCACTCCCCTCCCCAACCAGGACATATCCGCATGCACCACCTCCGAAGCATTTCATTCCTGCTGACCGTCGCGCTGGCAGCGACGAGCGCGCTGGCCCAGGACAAGATCTCGGGCGGCGTCGTGAAGATCGGCGTCATGAACGACCTGTCCGGCCCGTACTCCGACCTGGCCGGCACCAAGTCGGTCGACGCCGCGAAGATGGCGGTCGAGGACTTCGGTGGCAAGGTGCTGGGCAAGCCGATCCAGGTCGTTGCCGCCGATCACCAGAACAAGGCCGATGTCGCGTCGGCGCGCGCGCGCGAATGGTTCGAGCGGGACAACGTCGACGTCATCGTCGACCTGGTCAACTCGTCGACGGCGCTGGCCGTCTCGAAGATCGCGCGCGACGCCAACAAGCTGGTGCTGGTGTCCGGCGGCGGCACGACCCGGCTGACCAACGAGGACTGCAACGCCAACACCATCCACTGGACCTACGACACCTACGCGCTGGCCAACGGCACCGCGCGCGCGATGGTCAGGCAGGGACTGGACAGCTGGTTCTTCATCACCGCCGACTACGCGTTCGGGCACTCGCTCGAGAAGGACGCCTCGGCCGTCATCAAGGAAGGCGGCGGCAAGGTGCTGGGCGGCGTGCGTCATCCGCTGAGCGCCACGGATCTGTCCTCGTTCCTGCTGCAGGCACAGGCCTCGGGGGCGAAGGTGATCGGCATGGCCAACGCCGGCCCGGACATGAACAACACCGTCAAGCAGGCCGCCGAGTTCGGCGTCACCCCGAAGCAGTCGCTCGCGGCGCTGCTGATCTTCATCGACGAGGTCCACGCGATGGGGCTGAAGGTCACGCAGGGAATGTTCCTGACGACCGGCTTTTACTGGGACCTCAACCCCGAGACGCGGGCCTGGAGCAAGCGCTTCTTCGAGCGCCACAAGCGCATGCCGAACATGGTGCATGCCGGTGTCTATTCCAGCGTGATGCATTACCTGAAGGCGATCCAGGCGGCGGGGACGGATGAAACATCCGCCGTCGTCGCGAAGATGAAGGCCACTCCGGTGAACGACTTCTTCGCGAAGAACGCCAGCATCCGCGCCGATGGCCGCCTGATGCACGACATGTACCTGATGCAGGTGAAGAAGCCCGCCGAGTCCCGGTACCCGTGGGACTACTACACGCTGCGCCAGGTGATCCCCGCCGACCGGGCCTTCCTGCCGGCCGAGAAAAGCGTCTGCCCCCTGTTGAAGAAGTGAAGGAAGACTGACGTGTTCGAGTGGCTAGGCATTACCCCCCAGGGGCTGTACGGGCAGATCCTGATCGGGCTCATCAACGGCTCGTTCTACGCCATTCTCAGCCTGGGTCTGGCGATCATCTTCGGCCTGCTCAACATCGTGAACTTCACGCACGGTGCGCAGTACATGATGGGGGCGTTCGTCGCCTGGAGCGCGGCGAACTATCTCGGCCTCGGTTACTGGTGGTCGCTGCTGCTCGCGCCGCTGGTGGTCGGCGTCGTCGGGATCCTGATCGAGACGACGCTGCTGCGACGCCTTTACAAGTCCGACCACGTCTACGGCCTGCTGCTGACCTTCGGGCTGGCGCTGATCATCGAGGGCGGCTTCCGGCAGGCCTTCGGCATCTCGGGCGAGCGCTATGAGATTCCGGAGCAACTGCTGGGGGCCACCAACCTCGGTTTCATGGTCCTGCCCAACTACCGCGCCTGGGTCGTGCTCGCGTCGGCCACGCTGTGCCTGGCCACCTGGGTGCTGATCGAGCGCACGCGGCTCGGCGCCTACCTGCGTGCCGGCACCGAGAACCCGAGCCTGCTGCGTGCCTTCGGCGTCAACGTTCCCCTGCTCGTGACCCTGACCTACGGCTTCGGCGCAGCGCTCGCGGGCTTCGCCGGCGTGCTCGCGGCGCCGATCTTCCAGGTCAACCCGACGATGGGCTCGAACCTGCTGATCGTGGTGTTCGCGGTGGTCGTCGTCGGCGGGCTGGGCTCGATCATCGGCTCGATCATCACCGGCATCGGGCTCGGGCTGGTCGAGGGTCTGACCAAGGTGTTCTACCCCGAGGGCTCGGCCGTGGTCATCTTCGTCGCGATGGCGGTGGTGCTGCTGCTGCGACCGCACGGCCTGTTCGGGAAGGAGAAATGAACGTGACTTCCTGGAACAGAGAAAAGACCGGCTTCGTGCTGCTCGTGGCCATCGGGCTGGTGGCACCCTTCGTCGTCTACCCCATCTTCCTGATGAAGGCGCTGTGCTTCGCGCTGTTCGCCTGCGCGCTGAACCTGTTGATGGGCTACGCCGGCCTGCTGTCGTTCGGCCACGCCGCCTTCTTCGGCGGGGCCGGCTACGTGACCGGCTACGCGATGACGGTGCTGAACTGGCCGGTCGAGGCGGGACTGCTGGCCGGCACCGTCTTCGGGCTGGTGCTGGGCACCGTCTTCGGCGGGCTGGCGATCCGGCGCCAGGGCCTGTACTTCACGATGGTCACGCTGGCGCTGGCGCAGATGGTGTTCTTCCTGTGCCTGCAGATCAAGGCCACCGGCGGCGAGGACGGCCTGCAGGGCATCCCGCGCGGCGTGCTGTTCGGCGTCATCGACCTGAACAAGTCGCTGAACCTGTACTACCTGGTGTTCGCGGTCTTCCTGGTTGGCTTCGTCTTCATCTATCGCGTCGTGCACTCGCCCTTCGGCAATGTGCTCAAGGCGATCCGCGAGAACGAGCCGCGCGCGATCTCGCTGGGCTACAACGCCGAGCGCCACAAGCTGGTGGCCTTCATCCTGTCGGCCGGCCTGGCCGGGCTGGCCGGCTCCACCAAGGCCATCGTGTTCCAGCTCGCCTCGCTCACCGACGTGCACTGGTCGATGTCGGGCGAGGCCGTGCTGATGACCCTCGTCGGCGGCATGGGCACGCTGTTCGGCCCGGTGGTCGGCGCGGTCTTCGTGGTGTCGCTGGACAACCTGCTGGCGCCGTTCGGCTCGTGGTTCACGGTCGTGATGGGCGTGATCTTCGTGGCCTGCGTGCTGTTGTTCAAGAAAGGCATCGTCGGCTCGCTGCGCTGGCCGTCGAAGCCGACGCGGACTGCCGCCGGCCCGGCGGTGCCGGCAGCCACCGCCGGAACGCCGACATGAAGTCCGCCTCCCCGGCACCGGACGCCGCGCAGACCTGCGGCGGCACCTGCGCAGTGCGCAAGATGATCATCGCCGAAGCGCTGCTCGAGGCATGACCCACCACAACCCGCCACGGAGACAATTCATGCTCAAGACCTTCACCTTCCTGCTGGCTGCACTGTCGATCGGGCTGGCGCCGGGGGCCGCCTCGGCACAGACTGCGAAGGACTACCCGAACAAACCCATCCATCTCGTCGCGCCGATCCCGCCCGGCGGCAGCACCGACGTGCTGTTGCGCGACGTGGCGCGCCGCCTGCAGGAGCGCTGGGGCCAGCCGGCCGTGGTCGAGAACAAGCCCGGCGGCGCCGCGAGCATCGGCACGGCCGCCGTGGCCCGCGCGCCGGCCGACGGCTACACGCTGCTGCTCGTGAACTCGGGCCATGCGATCAACGGCCACGTCTATGCGAAGCTGCCCTTCGACCCCCTGAAGGACTTCGTCCCGGTCGTGCAAATGACCTCGCTGTCGCTGGGACTGTTCGTCAATCCGTCAGTGCCGGCGAAGAACCTGGCCGAGTTCATCGCGCTGCTCAAGTCCAAGCCCGGCACGCTCAGTTTCGCGTCGTCCGGCAACGGTGGCGCGACCCATCTGGCCGGCGAATCGTTCCTGCTCGCCACCGGCACGAAGATGGTCCACGTGCCCTATCGCGGCAGTGCACCGGCGATCGCCGACGTGGTGGCGGGGCAGGTGCCGGTCTCGTTTGCCGACGTGCCGCTGGCGGCGCCGTTCTTCAAGACGGGCGCGCTGCGGCCCTTGGCCGTTTCCTCGGCGACACGCTCGCCGATGCTGCCCGATGTGCCGACCTTCGACGAGTCCGGCCTGCCCGGCATCCTGAGCTCGGTCTGGGTCGGCATCCTGGCGCCGGCCGGCACGCCGGCCGACATCGTGCAGAAGCTCAACCGCGAGATCGTTGCCATCCTGCGCGAGCCGGCAATGTCGGCACGCCTCGTCGACCAGGGATTCGAGGTGGTCGCCGGCACGCCCGAGCAGTTCGGCCAGCTCATCAAGGCCGACTACGACCGCTTCGGCGTCATCGTTCGCAAGGCCGGCATCAAGGTCGATTAGGCATTTCGGGCCGATGGGGTTCACGTGGCCACATCAGCCCGTCACCACCGAGGCGGCGCGCTGCCGCCCCGACAACTCCAGGAGACCCCACCCATGTCCCTCTTCAAACAACTTTGCGCACGCGCCGCCCTGGCCGGCGCGCTGGTCGCGGCCGCCTCGGCCTCGGCGCAGGAGATCAAGATCGGTGCACTGCTCGCGATGAGCGGCACGCAGGCCACGTTCGGGGAGATCATGGCCAGCGGCGCCAACCTGGCGGTCGAGCATGCCAACGCCGACCGCATGCTCCAAGGCAAGCTGTCGCTGATCATCGAGGACAGCCAGGGGACGCCACAGCTCGGCGTGATCGGCATGAACAAGCTGGTTAACGTCGAGAAGGTGCCTTACGTACTGTCCTCCTACTCCGGCGTGAGCAAGGCCATTGCGCCGATCGGGCAGCGCAGCAAGGTCGTCGCGGTCAATGGCGGTGGCGTCGGGCCCGACCTGGCCGAACTCGGGCCCTACTTCTGGAACGTCATTCCGCTGGCCAATTTCGAGGTCAAGGCCTTCGTCCCCTTCCTCGTCAAGGAACGCGGCCTGAAGCGCGTCGCGCTGGTCTACCTCGACGACCCGCTCGGCCAGGGCATCCGCAAGGAATTTGAAGCCACCCTGCCGGGAGTGGGCGGCGAGCTGGTGGCGGCGCTGTCGGTGCCGGTGGCGCAGCAGCAGTTCGCCGGGGTTGCGGCGCGCGTGCGCGAGGTCAAGCCCGATGTGGTCTACATCGCGTCCTACGGTGCGCAACAGGTGTCGGCGATCAAGCAACTGCGCGACAACGGCGTCACCCAGCCGCTGGCCAGCTACGGCGCGTTCTCCAACCCCGAGATCCTCGCCCTGCCAGAAGCACGCGGCGCGCTCTTCACCACCCAGCTGATCGACTGGGCCTCGACCGACCCGGTCACCAAGCGCTTCATCGACGACTTCAAGGCCAAGTACGGGAAGATGCCCGGCGTCTACCACGCCAACTACTACAACATCGTCCGCCTGTTCGCGCTGCTGGCCCACGAACTGCAGAAGCAGGGCAAGCCGATCACCGGCGAGAACCTGCTGGCGCAGCGCATGGCCAGCAAGACCTTCGAGCTGGTCGGCAGCAGGGTGTCGTTCGAGGCCAATGGCACGGTCAAGGCGCCGATCCAGATCAACGAGATCGACGCCAGCGGCGCGGCGAAGGCGCTGTCCGTGGTGAACGTGCGCTGACATCTGCACCGTGCTTCTGATCCAGCTGCTGATCAACGGCCTGCAGGTCGGCGCCCTGTATGCGTTGACCGCCGCAGGCTTTTCGCTGATCTTCGGCACCACGCGCGTCTTTCACCTGGCGCACGGCTCGGCGTTCGTGATCGCGGCGTATGCCTTCTACGGCATGGTCGCGATGGCCGGCATCCACTGGGTGCCGGCCCTGCTGGTGGCCACAGTGGCGGCGATGCTCTTCGGCGTGCTGCTCGACCGCATCGTGTACGCGCCGATCCGGCGCCACGAAGGCTCGTTCTTCACCCTCTTCATCGCGTCGTTCGGGATCGCGATCGTGGTGCAGAACCTGATCGGCATCGGCTTCGGCCGCAGTTTCGTGACGCTGACGACGCCGCTGAGCCGCAGCGTCGAAGTCCTGCCCGGCGTGTTCGTCTCGCCGCTGGCCGGCGTGGCGATGCTCTGCGCCGTGCTGTTCTTCGCCGCGCTGCAGGTCTTCATGACGCGCACCCACCGCGGTGTCGCACTGCGCGCACTCTCGGAAAACCCGGAGCTGGTGCGCGCCTACGGCATGAGCCCGGCACGCCTGTCGACGCTGGCGTTCGCGCTGGGCTCGCTGCTGGTCGTGCCCGCAGCGGCCCTGACTGTCGCCACCTCGGGGATCAACCCTGCGATCGGCAGCCACGTGATGCTGATCAGCCTGGCTGCCACCATCGTCGGCGGGGTCGGCAGCCTGCGCGGCGCTGCCTGCGCCGGGTTGCTGCTCGGCCTGGCCGAGAACCTGGCGCTGTGGAAGCTCGAGCCGCAGTGGAGCGAAGCCGTGACCTTCGTCGTGCTGTTCCTGTTCATCCTGGTCCGGCCCTCGGGCTTCTTCGGACGCGCCGCCGCACACTGAACGACCGAACACCTCCGACCCCATGCTCGCCTACCTCATCAACCTCGCGGTCCTGGTGTGCATCAATGCCACGCTGGCGATCACGCTCAACTTCATCATGGGCTACGCCGGCATCTATTCGATCGCCCATGCCGTGTTCTTCGGTGTCGGGGCCTACGCCGCGGCCTACGTGGCGATGCACCTGAGCGCCTCGCTGTTCGTGACGCTGCCGCTGGCGATGCTGATCGCGGGCGCGGTGTCGGTGGTGCTGGCGCTGCCGGCCCTGCGGGTGCGCGGGGAGTATTTCGTCGCCGCATCGCTGGGTCTGCAGGTCATTGCGGTCACGGTCTTCTCCGAGTGGAAGTCGGTCACCGGCGGCATGGGCGGCGTGACCGGCATTCCGCCGGCCGAACTGTTCGGCCACGCCGTGGTCGAGCCCGCGCAATTCCTGCTGCTGGCGCTGGCCTGCCTGGCCGCCGTGATCGCCCTCACCAGCCTGCTGCTGCGCTCCAGCTTCGGGCGCAGCCTGCAGGCCGTGCGCGACAGCGAATCCGCGGCCCAGGCCGCCGGCAAGAACGTGGCCGCCATCAAGACGCTGGCAGTCGCGGTGTCGGCCGCGCTGGCGGCGGTGGCCGGGACGCTGTATGCGCACTACATCGCCTTCGTCAACGTCGAGAGCTTCACGCTCGACACCTCGGTGCTGCTGATGGCGATGGTCATCATCGGCGGCACCGGCACCGTGCTCGGCCCCATCGTCGGCGCGGTGCTGCTGATGCTGCTGCCCAGCCTGTTCAGCTACATGACCTTCCTGCCGGCCGCCGAGATCAGTTCCATCCAGCAGATCGCCTACGGACTGGCGATGGTGCTGCTGATGCTGTTCCGGCCCGGCGGCGTGGTGGGTGGCCGACCCGAACGCGCCGCAGCGGCGCCTGCCGGCCGGCGTGCGGTCGCGAAGGAGCAGCCGCTGTGAGCGCGACGGGCGGCGAATCGCTGCTGGAGATACGCAACCTGCGCAAGCGCTTCGGCGGCCTGCAGGTGACCGACGACATCTCGTTCGACCTGCGCGCCGGCATCGTCACGACCCTGGTGGGCCCCAACGGCGCCGGCAAGACCACGCTGTTCAACCTGATCACCGGCGAACTCGCGCCCGATGCCGGCAGCATCCGGCTGCGCGGCGAGTCGCTGCTGGGCCGCTCGCACTGGCAGATCGCGCGGCTCGGCGTGGCGCGCAGCTTCCAGGATCTGCGCCTGTTCACGCACATGACGGTAGAGGACAACCTGCTGACCGTGATGGAACCGGCCACCGGCCTGTGGCAGCCCGGAGGCCGCGCCGTGCGGCAGCAGCGCCGCGACCGGGTGGCAGCGATCCTGGCCGCCACGCGGCTCAGCCCGCAGGCGCGGATGCGGGCCGCCGACCTGTCGTATGCGCAACGCAAGTTCCTGAGCCTCGCGCGCGTGATGGCGTCGGGCGCGACGATCTGGCTGCTCGACGAGCCGGCCTCGGGACTGGACCGCGCATCGTACGAACTGTTCCTCGAACTGCTGCGCGCCGGGGTGCGTGACGGCGTGACGGTGTGCATCATCGAGCACAACCTGGACATCGTGGTCGGCATCTCCGACCGCATTGCCTTCCTCGACCGCGGTCGTCTGCTGGCCGACGGCGACCCGGCCACGGTGCTGGGCGATCCGCACCTGGCTGCCATCTACTTCGGGGAGCGCGCAGCATGAGACATCCGGTGTCAAGCGGGGCGGCCCGGGCCGCCGCGCCGGGCCGCCCCAAGCAAGGCCCGACCCTCCCGGAGGGTCGCTCGCCGTATTCGGCGGGCGGGGTGCTCACATGACCCCACCCGTGCTGTCGGCCCGGGGGCTGGTGGTCGGCTACGGCGGCCGGCCGGTGCTGGACGGCATCGACTTCGAACTGCGCAGCAACGAGGTGCTGTGCCTGATCGGCCACAACGGAGCCGGCAAGTCCACGCTCCTGAAGGCCCTGTTCGGTCTGCTCCCGCTCCAGGGTGGCCGTGTGCTCCTCGACGGCCAGCCGCTGCCCCGGCACGACCCGCGCGCGCTGACCGCCGCCGGGGTGTCGCTGGTGCCCGAGGGCCGCGGCATCTTCCCCGGCCTCACGGTGGCCGAAACGCTGCGGCTGGCGCTGTGGGCCGCGGCGGTGCCGGAAGGCGAACGTGCCGCGCGCCTGGACTGGGTGATGGGCGTGCTGCCGCGGCTGCGCGAGTTCGGTCCGCGCCGCGCGGGCACGCTGTCGGGTGGCGAACAGCAGATGGTCTCGCTCGGCCGCGCGCTGCTCAGCCGGCCGCGCTGCCTGCTGATGGACGAACCCTCGATCGGCCTGGCGCCCAAGCTGTTCCAGGATCTGCTGCGACCGATCCGGGCGCTGCAGCAGACCACCGGGATGGCGATCCTGCTGGTCGAGCAGAACGTTCGCGAAGCGCTCAAAATCTCGGACCGGGTGGTTGCCATGAAGTCCGGCGCCGTCGTGCGCGAGGCGCTGCCCGCCGAGCTGGACGACAACGCCACGCTGATGGAGCTTTATTGATGGCCGCCCCACCCACCCTCGTCACCTTGCTGGCCAAGAACGTTGCCGAGCGGCCCGATGCCCTGGCCTTCGTCGACGGCGAGCGCCGCGTCACCTATGCCGAGTTCGACCGCCTGTGCGCCGGCACGGCGGCCTGGCTGCAGCAGCAAGGCATAGGCGCCGGCGATCGGGTGGCGGTGTGGCTGGTGAACCGCATCGAATGGATGGCGCTGCTGTTCGCGCTCGGCCGCCTGGGCGCGGCCATGATGTCGGTCAACACGCGCTTTCGCGCCGCCGAACTCGAATACGTGCTGGCGCGTTCGGCGGCACGGCTGCTGGTGATCCAGCGCCACTTCCGCAGCATCGACTTCGATGCGGTCCTGGCCGAGGTCGACGGCAGCGGTTTGTCGGCGCTGCAGCGCATCGCCGTGCTCGATGGCGGCGCCAGCCTGCCGCCGACGATGCTGGGCAAGCCCACGGTGGCGTTCGCACCCGGGGCCGCCGTCGCACAAGCGCCGGCCGACCGCTCGGCACCCGACGCGCTGGCGATCCTGTTCACCACCTCGGGCACCACCAAGGGGCCGAAGCTGGTGATGCACGTCCAGCGCGCGATCGCGCTGCATGCGCAGCGCGTCGCGAAAGCCTTCGGCTTCGAGGCGCCGGGCGCCGGAACGCTGGGCGCGGTGCCGTTCTGCGGCACCTTCGGGCTGGTGGCGGCACTGGGCAGCTTTGCGGCCGGCGCACCGCTGGTCATGATGGAGGCCTTCGATGCCCGGCGCGCCGCGGCGCTGGTGCGCGAGCACCGCCTGACCCATGTGTTCGGCACCGACGAGATGCTGCGCCGATTGCTGGATCTCGACACCACGGCGGGCGCGATGCCGTCGGTGCGCGTATTCGGCTTCGTTCTCAACGAGGAGCTCGCCGCGCGGTCCTATGCACGCGGCTGGCCGGTGGCCGGCCTCTACGGGTCGAGCGAGGTACAGGCGCTGTTCTCGCTGCAGTCGATGGACCTGCCGATGCAGGAGCGCATCCTGGGCGGCGGCCGGCCGACGTCGCCCGAGGTCGAGGTGCGCGCGCGCGACGTCGACACCGGCGAGCTGCTGCCGCCGGGCGCGAGCGGCGAGCTCGAGATCCGCTCGCCGACCAGCTTCATCGGCTACCTCGACAACCCCGAGGCCACGGCCAAGGCGATGGGCAGCGACGGCTTCTTCCGCACCGGCGATGTCGGCCGGGTGCGCGAGGACGGCAGCTTCGTCTTCGAGACCCGCACCGGCGACGCGATCCGGCTCGGCGGCTTCCTGGTCAGCCCGGTCGAGATCGAGGAGGTGATCCGCCAGTTGCCCGGCGTCGCCGATGCCCAGGTGGTCGCGGTGGAGATCGCGCAGCAGACCCGCGGTGTGGCCTTCGTCATCCGCCGCGCCGGCGGCCCGGCGGTCGGCGAAGCCGATGTGGTGGGCTGGGTGAAGTCGCGCATGGCCGGCTACAAGGTGCCGGCGCGCGTCTGGTTCGTCGACGCCTATCCGGTCACGCACAGCGCCAACGGCGACAAGATCCAGCGCACCAAGCTGCGCGAGGCGGCGCTGGCCCGACTGGCGGAAACGCCCTGACCCGAATCGACAGCAACCGTCTTGCCAAGGAATCACCCGATGACCACCCCAGCCTGCGCCGCGGCCCAAATCGGCACCCGCCCGATCTCCGACACCCTGGCCCACTTCGTCGCCACGCTCGACATGCGGCAGATCCCGCCCGCGGTGCTCGACCGCGCGCGCCACCTGATCCTGGACGCCGTGGGCATCGCGCACGCGTCGACCCATTACGACTTCGCGCACCGTTCGCTGTCGGCGATGACCGAGCTGTCGGCCGGTGCCGGCGACACGCCGGTGATCGGGCTGGCGGCGAAGCTGTCGCTGCGCGACGCGATGCTGATGAACGGCATCCTGATCCACGGCCTGGACTACGACGACACCCATGCCGCGGGTGTGATCCATGCCACCGCCAGCACCTTCCCCTGCGCACTGGGCGCCGCAGCGCGCGCCGGCCTGGACGGTGACGCGCTGCTGTGCGCCTACGTGGCCGGTATGGAAGTGGGCACCCGGCTGGCGTCGGTGGCGCGCGGCGGCTTCCACCAGGTGGGCTTCCACCCGACCGGGATGATCGGCACCTTCGCCTGCGCGCTGGTCGCCGGGCGCCTGTTCGGCCTGAACGCGCAGCAACTGAGCATGGCGCAGGGCATCGCCCTGTCGATGGCCTCGGGCAGCATGGAGTTCCTGCAGGACGGCGCCTGGACCAAGCGCATGCACCCGGGATGGGCCGCGGTCGCAGGCTTCACTGCGGCGACGATGGCGCGCCACGGCTTCAAGGGCCCGTACCTGCCCTACGAAGGGCGCTTCGGCGTCTTCAACAGCTACCTCGGCCCGCTGGCCAAGGACGGCGACCTGAGCCTGGCCACCGCCGGCCTGGGCGAGGTCTGGGAGCTCGCCAAGGTCACCGTCAAGCCGATGCCGGCCTGCCACTTCACGCACGCCTGCGCCGATGCGGCGGCGATCCTGCGCGAGCGCCACGGGCTGCGCGTGGCGGACATCGCTTCTGTGCGCGCCCTGGTGCCGCAGGAAGTGGTGAAGACGGTGTGCGAGCCGGTCGCCAACAAGAAGCGCCCGCAGAACAGCTACGACGCGCAGTTCAGCATCCCTTACGCCGTGGCCACCGGGCTGGCGCGCGGCCGCTTCGGCCTGGCCGAACTCGACGAAGCCGCGCTGCGCGACGAAGCGGTGCTGGCACTGGCGCAGAAGGTCGAGTACGCGATCGACCCCGACTCGCCCTTCCCCACCTACTATTCGGGCGAGGTGATCGTGACCCTGAACGACGGCCGCGACCTGCGCCACCGCGAACACATCAACCGCGGTGCGGCCGACCGGCCGATCAGCAACGCCGACGTGCAGCGCAAGGCACTCGAGAACCTGCAGCTCGTCGCTGCGCCCGCACGCGCGGCGCGGGTCCGCGACCTGGTGCTGGCGATCGGTGCCGACCAGACCGCAGCACAGTTGCAGACCGGCCTGGCCGCACGCGGCTGAGCCCAGCCCATGAAAGCCGACATGACCCCCGACACCGAATCGCAGCAGCTGATCCTCGACGCCGTCGACCGCTTCCTGAAGACCGAGGTGCGTCCGCACGTCAAGCGCCTGGAGCAGGCCGACGAGTACCCGCACGAGATCGTCGAGCAGATGAAGAAGATGGGCCTGTTCGGCGCCATCATCCCGCCCGAATACGGCGGCCTGGGCCTGTCCACGGCCACCTATGCCGCCGTGGTGGCGCGCATGGCGGCGGTGTGGATGTCGCTGTCGGGCATCATCAATTCGCACCTCATCATGGCCTCGGCCGTGATGCGCCACGGCACCGAGGCGCAGAAGCGCGACCTGCTGCCGCGCTTTGCCAGCGGCGAGCTGCGCGGCGGCATCGGCCTGACCGAGCCCGACGCCGGCACCGACCTGCAGGCGATCCGCACCCGCGCCGTGCGCGACGGCGACCACTACGTCATCGACGGCAGCAAGACCTGGATCACCAACAGCCTGCACGGCGGCTGCCTGGCGCTGCTGGTCAAGACCGACCCGCAGGCCGAGCCGCGCCACAAGGGCATGAGCCTGTTCATCGCCGAAAAAGGCCCCGGCTTCATCGTCACGCGCAAGCTGAAGAAGCTGGGCTACCGCGGCATCGACACCTGCGAGCTGCAGTTCGACAACTACCGCGTGCCGGCCGACCGCCTGGTCGGCGGCGTCGAGGGCCGCGGCCTGCAGCAGGTGCTGTCGGGGCTGGAACTGGGCCGCATCAACGTGGCCGCGCGCGGCCTGGGCGTGGCCACGGCCTCGCTGCACGACGCCGTGGCCTACTCGCAGCAACGCAAGACCTTCGGCAAGCCGATCTGCGAGCACCAGGCGATCCAGCTCAAGCTCGGCGAGATGGGCACGCGGGTCGAGGCCGCGCGGCTGCTGGTCGAGGCCGCGGCGCGTGCCTACGACCGCGGCGAGCGCTGCGACATGGAAGCCGGCATGGCCAAGTACTTCGCCACCGAGGCGGCGATGGACAACGCGCTGGAGTGCATGCGCATCCACGGCGCCTATGGCTACTCGCCGGAGTTCGACGTCGAGCGCTACTACCGCGACGCGCCGCTGCTGCTGATCGGCGAGGGCACGAACGAGATGCAGCGCATGATCATCGCGCGCCAGCTGATCCAGAGGCATCCGGCGTGAGGCCCGCACCGAGCCGGTGGGACCGGTTCGAGTCCGGCCCCGTGCTCAACCTGGGCGCCCTGCTGTTCGTCGCCGCGACGCTGGTGATGCTGTCCGAGGGCTTCAACCGGTCGGTCCGCGGACTGAGCTTCTTCTGGGCCGAGGAGTCGGTGCGCTACCTGATGATCTGGGCGTTCTTCCTGACGCTCGGTGTCACTGGGCGCAGCGGGCACCACATCCGCACCGAGATGCTGGTCGACCGCATGCCGCCGAAGGTCCGGCGCGCGATGCACGCCGCGGCGATCGCGGCCGGCCTGCTGTTCTGTGCCGTGCTGTTCGGCGCGTCGCTGCCGCAGCTGTGGCGCTACTACACGATGGGCATGATGTCCGAGTCCGACCTGGACATCCCGCAGTGGGTCGTTTTTCTGGCAATGCCGATCGGTGCCGCGCTGTACTTCGGCTACTACCTCAGTTCGCTGGTCGTGCTGCTGCGCGGCGGCGATCCCTTCACGTCCAGCGGGCCCACCGGCTCCGAACTGTAGGCGCGCCGCCCATGTTGCTCATCGCCGCCGTGCTGCTGATGCTCTGCCTGCTGGCCATCGGCTCGCATGTCGCGGTCGCGATGGGGCTGGTGACCACCGGCCTGATCCTGATGCTCGACGGCGTGCCGACCACGGTGATCGCGCAGACCGCGTTCAAGGCGGTCAACAGCTACCCGCTGATGGCCGTGCCGATGTTCGTGCTCGCCGGCAACCTGATGATGCGCGGCAACATCGCCGGGCTGATGATCGAGCTGATCGGCAGCATCGTGCGCGCAGTGCGCGGCGGGCTCGCGCTGACGGTGATGATCGCGTGCGTGTTCTTCGCCGCGATCTCGGGCTCCAGCGTCGGCTCCGCGGCGGCGATCGGCGCGGCCACTGTCGACGGGCTGAAACGCGAGGAATATCCGGCGCGCTTCTCGGCCGGCATCGTCGCCGTCGGGGGCACGCTGGGGCTGATGATTCCGCCCTCGCTGGGTTTCATCCTGATCGGCGCCATCGTCGGCCTGCCGGTCGACAAGCTGTTCATCGCCGGCATCGTGCCGGGCCTGCTGGAAGCCCTGCTGCTGATGACGGCAGTCGTCTACATCTCGCGCCGCCACGGCTACGGCACGACGACGCGCGGCGTCGATCTCGGCGGCTTCGCCAGGCGCATGCCCAAGGCCCTGCCGGCGCTCGTGATGCCGCTGCTGATCATGGGCAGCATCTACACCGGCTACCTGACGCCGACCGAGGTCTCGGCCTTCGCCGCGGCCTATGCCGCGCTGCTGTGCCTGCTGGTGTACCGCAGCGTCAGCCCGGCCGGGGTCTGGGGGGTCGTGCGCGATTCGCTGCTGCAGACCTCGATGATCTTCGCCGTCGTGATGGGCGGCAGCCTGATCGGCTTCGTGCTGGCCCGCATGGGCGTGTCGGCGCAACTGGTCACGAGCATCACCGAACTGAAGATGTCGGCCTGGCAGTTCCTGCTGGTGGCCAATGCCATCCTGCTGGTGCTCGGCATGTTCCTGGACGGCGTGGCGATGATCGTGCTGACTGCGCCGCTGCTGTTCCCGATGGCGACGGCGCTGGGCATCAACCCGATTCACTTCGCCGTGATCATGGTCGCCAATGTCGAGATCGCGACGCTGACCCCGCCGATCGGCCTGAACCTGTTCGTGATGAGCGGCATCGCCAAGCTGCCGCTGCACGAGGTGGTGCGCGGCGTGGCCCCGTTCTACGGGGTACGCATGACCGCGCTGATGCTGATCACCTTCGTGCCTGCGATTGCGCTGGTATTGCTGTAGTCGGGCTTCAGGATTCAGGCGCCCACATAGCGGCCGACCGGAGATTCGCCGGGGCGCTGGAGCCGTGCTGTCCACGACCCAGCCGCGACTGGTTCATGCGCCTGCGATCAGGCGACGACTTCGATGCCGCGCTTTTGCACCAGGTGCAGCAGCTTGAGGGCGGTGCCCGTGGGTTTCTTCTGGCCGATCTCCCACTTCTGCACCGTCGAGAGACTGGTGTTCAGCAGTCGGGCAAAGACGGCCTGGCTCACCCGCGTGGTTTCACGGATGTGCTTGATTTGCTCAGGCTGCAGCGGCTCGACCGGCGGCAGACAGAGCTGGTCGAACTCACGCAGCGTGACTTGATCCATCACGCCCGCCTTGTGCAGGCCCTTGGCCGTGTCATGCACGGCGGCAAGGATCGGAGACTTAGTCTTTCGCATCGCAATCCACCTCCATCAGTTCACCGGCAATCTGTGCTTTGCCGAGCGCCTGCGGCGTCAGTGACAACAGGTGCGCCGCCAACTTCTTCAAGGCATCGGTTTCGTCCTTGTCGATGTTGCTGCGCTCGTTCTTTGGGAAGCCGAACACGAACACCCAGCGGTTGCCCCTGTTCGTCGCCACCAGCGTGCGATAGCCGCCGCTCTTCCCCTGTCCGGGCCGCCCGATCCGCTTCTTGACCAGGCCGCCACCCAGGTCCGCATCAATCAAGCCGCGCGTCATTTCCTGCACGGCAGCGCAGAGGCTGGACATGGCCAATCCTTCTTTGCGTGCCCAGCGGTCGAACCACCGGGTCTTGTAAACCGCCATGCCCGTCTCCTTACCCACCATTATATAGCACTTAGTGCTATGGCCCGCAAGCGGGATCTTCCTTGGTGATCAAGTGTCCCGGTCTGGGCGCTTTCTTCTGGTGTCCGCCCCGACGGACTGGGTGCTGCGCTTCGCCTGCGCGCCGGGTGGCCTCGTTACTCGTCGGTAGGGTCGTGAAGTGGATGTGGCTCGACGAAATGGCGCGGCCGGCGCCGCACAAGCGCATTCCGGTGGTCCTCACGCCGGCCGAGGTGGCGGCGTTGTTGGTGGCCATGCAGGGCACAACGGGCCTGCTGGCGCGCCTGCTCTACGGCACCGGCATGCGCCTGATGGAGGGCCTGCGGCTGCGCGCCAAGGATGTGGATTTCGATCGCCACGTGGTGATCGTGCGCGACGGCAACGGCAGCAAAGATCGCGTGGTGATGCTGCCGCGCAGCCTGGCGCCCGCGTTGCGCCGGCAGTTCGAGCGGGCCCATGCCGTCTGGCAGGCCGACCGCGCGGCGCAACGGCCTGGCGTGCAGTTGGCCGATGCCTTGTGCGTCAAGTACCCGCGCGCGGCGCTGGGGTGGGCCTGGCACTGGGTCTTCCCGTCGCCGCAGTTGTCGGTCGACCCGCGTTCGGGCGCCGAGCGGCGCCACCACCTGCATGAAAGACGGCTGCAACGAGACCTCGAGCTCGCGGCGGGCCAGGCTGGGCTGGCCAAGCCGGTCACGGTGCACACCGTGTGCCAGTCCTTCGCCGCCCGTCTGCTGCAGGGCGGCACCGACATCCGCACCGTGCAGGAACTGCTCGGCCACGGCGATGTGAGCACGACCATGGTCTACACCCATGTGCTCGAGCTCGCGGCCGGGGCGCCGCCAGCCCTCTCGGCCAACTCGAGGTGCCGCCGCTGCAGGTGCGCGAGCCGGCGGCCCGCTGCGCGCTGCTGCCTGAAGCCGCCTGAGTCGCGGGCGCGCCGCGCTGCTTCAGCACGCCGCGGCTTGCCCGATCGCCTGCGCAATCAGCCGCGCCGCCAGCGCCGGATCCTCCATCGGCAGCATGTGGGTCTTGTCGGCCAGCAGCAGGTCGCGGCCGTGGCGGAACTCCTGCGCCAGCGCGGGCCAGGTGGGCGAGCCCAGCGGGTCCCAGGGCAGGATGGCCGGGTCGCCGGCACGCGCCCGCACCACGAGCACCGGCATCTGCAGCGCGCGGATGCTGGCGTAGATGCCGGGGTTGTGCAGGCTCAGCGGGTAGACCTTGCCCTCGAACGCCGGCGCGCAGGCGAGCTGCCAGCCGCTGCCGCTGTCGGCCGGGCGCAGGCCGTGCCGGCAGTAGTCCATCAGCGCCTCGGGCTGGAACACGTCGTACGGCGGCCGGCCCTTGAAGCGGTCGAACATGGCCTGCGCGGACTCGAAGTGGTTCTTGCGCGCCGCCGCCGGGTGCAGCGTGCCGGGCGCCAACGGCGGCCCGTGGTAGTCGGCCGGCGCGAAGATCGTCGGGTCGATCAGCAGCAGTTGCGAGAAGCGGCCGGGCTCGAAAGCGGCGGCCTGCACCAGCGCGTGCCCGCCCAGGCTGTGACCGGCACCCACGGCGCCCCGCAGGTCGAGCGCGGCGGCGAGCGCGGCCAGGTCGCGGCCGAAGTCCTCCCAACCGTCGAAGTCGGCCGCCTGGCTGCGGCCGTGGCCGCGCTGCTCGATCGCGATCACATGGTGCTCGGGCAGGTGGCGGACCACCTGGTCCCAGACCCGGCCATGGAAGCCGGTGGCATGGACCAGGCACAGGCTCGGGCCCCGTCCGCGCCGCTCGGGCCGCCATTCGAACCAGGCCTGGTCGATGCCATTGGCCACGCAGTGATGCAGAACGGGTTCGTCGATCTCGCTCGCCGCCATCGCTCAGATCTCCGCCGCCAGGCGGCTCGCCTGGTCGATGGCGCGCTTGGCGTCCAGCTCGACCGCCTCGAACGCCCCGCCGACCAGATGGGCGCGCACGCCGCCGGTCCGCAGCGTGTCGTACACGGTGCGCAGCGGCGTCTGCCCGGCGCAGACGATGATGGTGTCGGCCTCGAACAGGCGGGGCTCGCCGCCCACCCGCGTGTGCAGGCCGGCGTCGTCGATCTTCAGGTACTCGACGCCGCCCACCATCTGCACGCCGCGGCGCGTCAGCGTCAGGCGGTGCGTCCAGCCGGTGGTGCGGCCCAGGGTCCTGCCCAGCGCATCGGCCTTGCGCTGCAACAGGGTCACCGAGCGCTCGGACTTCTCCACCTGCGGCACGACGCCGGTGACGCCGCCGCGCGGGTGGTTCTCGAAGTCGACGCCCCACTCGCGCGCGAACACCGCCACGTCGAGCGCCGCCGAAACGCCGACCTGCGACACCAGCGTGGCGACGTCGAAGCCGATGCCGCCGGCGCCGATGATGGCGACACGCCGGCCGATGGGGCGGCGGCCCAGGATCGCGTCGATGTAGGGCACGACCTTGGGGTGGTCGATGCCGGGGATGTCGGGCCGGCGCGGCGTGATGCCGGTGGCCACGATCGCCTCGTCGAAGCCCTCCGTGCGCAGCACCTCGGCGTCGGCCGCGGTGTTCAGGCGCAGCGTGATGCCGAGCTTGTCGACCATGCGGCGGTAGTAGCGCAGTGTCTCGGCGAACTCTTCCTTGCCGGGAATGCGGCGCGCCAGGTTGAACTGGCCGCCGATCTCGCCGCTGGCCTCGAACAGCGTGACGCGGTGGCCGCGCTCGGCCGCGACCGTGGCCGCAGCCAGCCCGGCCGGCCCGGCGCCGACCACCGCGATGCGCTTGGGGGCCGCCGTCGGGCGGTAGTTCAGCAGCGTCTCGTTGCAGGCGCGCGGGTTGACCAGGCAGCTGACCTGCTGGTTGCCGCCGAAGTAATGGTCCAGGCAGGCCTGGTTGCAGGCGATGCAGGTGTTGATCTCGTCCTCGCGCCCTTCGGCCGCCTTGATGACGAACTGCGAGTCGGCCAGCATCGGCCGGGCCATCGACACCAGGTCGGCGTCGCCGCGGGCCAGCACCATCTCGGCCACGTCCGGCATGTTGATGCGGTTGCTGGTGATCACGGGCACGCCGACTTCCTTGCGCAGCCGGCCGGTGACCCGCGAGAACGCCGCCCGCGGCACCATCGTCGCGATGGTCGGCACCGACGCCTCGTGCCAGCAGAAATGGGTGCTGATGATGTTCACGCCGGCGCCCTGCACCGCCCGGCCCAGCGAGGCGATCTCGTCCCAGGCCATGCCGCCGTCCAGCATGTCCATCGCCGGGATGCGGAAGATCACGATGAAGCGCTCGCCGACCGCAGCGCGCACCCGGCGCACCACCTCGACCGGGAAGCGCATGCGGTTTTCCCACGGCCCGCCCCACTGGTCGGTGCGCAGGTTGGTCTTGCTCACCATGAAGGCGCTGAGCAGGTAGCCGCCCGAGCCGATGATCTCCACGCCGTCGTAGCCTGCCGACTTGGCCAGCGCCGCGCAGTTCGCGAAGTCGGCGAGCTGCTTCTCGATGCCGGCTTCGTCCAGCTCGCGGGGCGTGTAGCGGCCGATGCGCGACTTCACCGGCGAAGGCGCCACGCAGTCCGGCGTTCCGGCCAGCGCGCCGGTGTGCATGATCTGCAGGCAGATCTTCACGTCGGGGTCGGCGGCATGCACCGCGCGCGTGATCAGGCGGTGCTGCTCGGCCTGCTCGGGGCTGGCCAGCTTGCTGTCCAGCCCGCCCTCGTCGTTGGGCGGGAAGCCGCCGGTGATGATCATGCCGACGCCGCCGCGGGCGCGCTCGGCAAAGTACTCGGCCATGCGCGGGAAGCCGTCGGGCGCTTCTTCGAGGCCGGTGTGCATCGAGCCCATCAGGATGCGGTTCTTCAGCCGCGTGAAGCCCAGGTCGAGCGGGGCGAAGACGTGGGGATAGCGGATCGTGCCGTTCATCGGTGTGCCTGTCGGGTCTGCCGGCGCTGCCGGCTTCGGTGGAGCGAACTACGCGTGGCGGGTGCCGGCGCGCTGCTCGCGCAGCCAGGACGACAGGTAGCCGCGGATGTACTGGGGCGGATGGTGCACCTCGCCGCCCAGCTCGGCGGCGGCGCGCCAGGCCCAGTGCGGGTCGTGCAGCAGGCCGCGGGCGATCGCGGCCATGTCGCAGCGGCCCTCGGCGATCGCGCGGTTGGCGTGCACCGGGTCGAACAGCATGCCCACGCCCATGACCGGCAGGCCCGCGGCTTCGCGCACCGCGGCGGCCAGCGGCAGCTGGTAGCCCTCGCCGAGCGGGACCTGCTGCTTCGGCGAGCCGCCGCCGCTGGAGACGGTGACGAAATCGCAGCCGCGCGCCTTCAGCTCGCGGCCGAACTCGCCCGACTCCTCGACCGTCCAGCCGCCGTCGACCCAGTCGGTGGCCGAGATGCGCACGCCCAGCGGGCGCTCGGCGGGCCACGCGGCACGCACGGCGTCGAACACCTCGAGCGGGAAGCGCATGCGGTTGGCCAGGCTGCCGCCGTAGGCATCCCCGCGCTGGTTGCTCAGCGGCGACAGGAAGCTGTGCAGCAGGTAGCCGTGGGCGTTGTGGATCTCGATCAGCTCCAGGCCCAGGCGTGCCGCGCGCCGGGTGGCCTGGACGAAGGCGCCGCGCACGGTCGCCAGGCCGGCGGCATCGAGCGCGGCAGGCTGCGGCCAGCCCTCGTCGAAGGGCAGCGCCGACGGCCCCACCGTGGGCCACGGGTCTTCACCGGCCGGCAGCGGCTCGCCGCGGCCTTCCCACGGCCGGCGGGTCGAACCCTTGCGGCCCGAATGCGCCAGCTGGATGCCGAGCCGGGCGTTGCCGTGACGGCGATAGAAATCGACCACGCGCACCAGCGCCGCCTCGTTCTCGTCGGAATACAGGCCCATGCAGCCGTGGCTGATGCGGCCACGCCGCTCGACGTGCGTGGCCTCGATGATCGTCAGGCCGACACCGGACACCGCGTACTGGCCCAGGTGCACCAGATGCCAGTCGGTGGCGCAGCCGTCGACCGCGCTGTACTGGCACATCGGCGAAACGACGATGCGGTTGGGCAGTTCGAGCTCGCGCAGGCGCAGCGGGCTCAGCAGTTCAGCGGTCATCTTGGTTCTCCATGTGGGGACGCCGCAGGGCGGCGTCCTTCCAGTCCATCGTGCCATGGTACGGGGTGCCGAGCGGCATGCCGATGCGCGGCGGCGTGGCCTGCAGGCGCAGCGGCGAGGCGAGCAGTTCCCACTCGGTGCCGGCGGCGTCGCGGCGGCGCACGATCAGCTCTCGCGCCAGTGTCTGCGGGTGGCTGGCGGCCTGGCCCACGGTGGCCACGGGCGCGGCCGGCTGCACGGCCTGCGCGGGCCGGTTCCAGCGCGTCTGCGTGAGCCAGGCGCCGACATCCTGCATCGCGATCTCGACCGCCGCACCGCGACCCGTGCGCTCGCGCCGGTGCAGCGCCGCGACGATGGCCAGCAACCCCATCTGGCCGCCGCCGATGTCGGCCGCCGAGATGCCGGACTTCATCGGCACGCCGTTGCAGTGCGTCGCGTCCATCAGGCCCGACATCGCCTGTGCCACGGTGTCGAAGGCCGGGCGCCCGGCATAGACGCTGCGCAGGCCGAAGCCCGAGATGGCGCAGTAGACCAGGCGCGGGTTCAGCGCGCGCAGCCGTTCGACGTCGAAGCCCAGGCGCTGCAGCGAGCCCGGTTTCATGTTCTCGACCAGCACGTCGGCACTGGCGATCAGTTGCGCGAAACGTTCGCGGCCGGCGGCGGTCTGCAGGTCGAGCGCGAGGCTGCGCTTCTCGCCGTTGCTCATCACGAAGAAGTGGCTGGTGCCGGCGCGCTGCGGCGCCCAGATGCGCGCGCCGTCGCCCTCCATCGGCTCGACCTTGATCACGTCGGCGCCGAAGCTGGCCAGGTGGCGCGCGACCAGCGGCGCGGTCGTGAACTGGCCGATCTCGAGCACGCGCAGGCCGGCATAGGGCGCACGGGCCTCGCCCGCGTCGCGCCGTACCCGTGGCACGAGGGCCGCGGCGTCGGCACGGCCGCCATCGGGCACGGCGACCACCGGCGGCGGCGGTTCGTCGGCGTCGAAGCGGATCAGCACACCCGGCACCTTGGCCGCGGTTCCGGCGAGCGGCTCGATCGTCGAAACGATGGCCCGGCGCAGCGCCAGGTTGGGCTCGTCCGCGAGACGCGCGATCGGCACGATCGCGCCGCAGGCCACGCCCACCTCCGACAGCATCGCGACCAGCGGCTCGACCTTCTGTGTCGCGACCCAGGCACCGACCCGCGCGTCGACCTCGGCGCGCTGCTCGACACGCGCGGTCAGCGCCGCGTAGCGCGGCTCGCGCGCCAGCCCCGGGTCGATCAGCTCGGCGATCCGCACCCAGTGCGCGTCGGTGGCCGAGCAGATCAGCACCCAGCCGTCGGCCGCGCGGTAGGCGTTCCACGGCACGCCCATCGAGTGGCCGTTGCCGAGCCGGCTGGCCGCCTTGCCGGCGAAGTGCCCGGGCAGGAAGGTGGTCAGCGCGTTGATGGCGGTGTCGAACAGCGCCATGTCGATGGCCTGGCCGACGCCGTCGCGTGCGAGCACGTGCGTGGCGATGACCACGGCCGAGGCCGCCCACAGGCCGGCCGACAGCTCGACGATCGGCACGCCGATGGCCAGTGCGTCGCCGTCGACCGGGCCGGTCGTGTCCATCAGCCCGGTCATGGCCTGGATCGTCGCGTCGTCGGCCGCCTGGCCGGCCAGCGGGCCGCTGGCGCCGAACGCGGTGATGTCGCAGACGATGGGGCAGGCGCGCACGGCCTGTGCCAGTGCGGCCGGCCATTCATCGATGTCGCTGCTCAGCAGCACCACGTCGCAGCGCCGGGCGAGTGCCGCCATGAAGGCCGCATCGTCTTCGCGTGCGGCGTCGAACAACACGCTGTGCCTGCCGGCGGCGGCGAGTGCGCGGTCGTGCCACTTGTGCCGGTTTGCCGGCCGGCGCGGTTCGGCCAGGAACACCTCGGCGCCGAGGTCGGCGAGCAGACGCCCGCACGCACTCACCGCGAGCCGGCTGCCGAGTTCCAGCACGCGCAGCCCGGCGAGCGCGTCCTGGCTCACTCGACGACCCGGAAGCGAGGCACCGCGATGCCTTCGCCGGCCGCATCGAACCAGACCTCGACGCGTCGGCCGACGAGATCGGCGTCGATCCAGCGCCGCTGCGGATCGTCGATGTCGGAAAACATGCGCGGGCCTTCGTCGAGCTGCAGCATCACCACGCTGTAGGGCAGCGTCTGGCGCCAGATGGCGTCGTAGCCCTGATGGAAGACGAGGTGCGACAGCACGCTGCCGCGGCCCGACAGCGGCGTCCACGCGCTGCGCTCGTCCAGGCACTGCGTGCACACCGGGCCGGGCGGGAAGCGCAGATGCCCGCAGGCCACGCAGCGCTGCACCACGAGGCGACCCTCGGCCGCGGCGACCCAGAACGGCCGCGTCAGCGCGCTGATCTCGGGCAGCGGCCGGCGCAGTGGAGCAGTGGATGTGCTCATGACGTTCAGCCCCGCTTCAGGATCATCGCGTTGGCGCAGTTCAGCGCCATGCCGCGGCCGGTGACCAGGCACAGCTCGGCATCGGTCACCTGGCGCGGCCCGCAGGCATGGCGCATCTGGCGCACGCCCTCGACGATGTGCAGCCAGCCTTCCATGTAGCTCTCCGACAGGTTGCCGCCGGCGGTGTTGACCGGCAAGGCCCCACCCAGCTTGATGCGTCCGCCCTCGACGAAAGCGCCGCCTTCGCCTTCGGCACAGAAGCCGGCGTGCTCCAGCCACAGCAGCACCGAGATCGTGAAGTTGTCGTAGAGCTGGGCGACGTCGATGTCCTGCGGCGCGACGCCGGCCATGCGGAAGGCGTCGCGCAGCGCGTCGCGCTGGTGCGGCACGCACCACCAGTCCGCGCGCTCGAGGTTGCGCGTGGTGTAGGCCTGGCCCATGCCCGAGACCAGCACCGGCGGCTGCTTCAGGTCGCGCGCGCGTTCGGCCGAGGTGACGATGACGCACGCGCCGCCGTCGGAAATCAGGCAGCAGTCGAGCAGGCGCAGCGGGCGCACGATCCAGCGCGAGGCCTGGTGATCGTCGATCGTGATCGGCTCGCGCATCACGGCCTGCGGGTTCAGCGAGGCATGGTGGCGGCAGGCCACGGCCACCTCGGCCAGTTGGCGGCCGGTGGTGCCGTAGCGGTGCATGTGGCGGTCGGCAGCCAGCGCGCTGTTGGCCGCCGCGCCCATCATGCCCCACAGGCTCCACGGCATCTCGCCGCCGCTGGCGCGGTTGAAGCGCGAGCCGCCGGTCTTGGCGGTGTCACCGAAGACGCAGGCCACGGTGCTGGCCAGGCCGGCGTTGATGGCCAGCGCCGCCATCTGCACCAGCGCACCAGCGGTGCCGCCGCCCATCGTCATCGAGCCGGTGTAGCGCGGGTCGATGCCGACCGCCTCGCCGAAGCGCAGGTAGTGCAGGCTGCCTTCGGGCGAGGTGGTGCCGGGCATGGTCAACAGGCCGTCGACGTCACCCTTGCGCAGGCCGGCGTCGGCGAGCGCGTTTCGAAAGGCCTCGATGCCAAGGTCCAGCGGCGTGCGACCGTCGAGCTTGCCCTGCGGCGTGGCGCCGACGCCGGCGATGGCCAGGCGGTCGCGCAGTGCGACGGTCGGCGTATCGGTGCTGGCCATCACGCGCCCTTGAAGACAGGCGGCCGGCGTTCGCGGAACGCGGCCCGGCCTTCGGCCCGATCGGCCGTGTTGCGCAGCACGTTGAACAGCGTGCGCTCGAACAGCAGGCCCTGCGGAAGCGGCATCTCCGCGCCTTCAATGATGGCGCGGCGAATCGCCCGCACTGCGAGCGGCGCGTTCGCCGCGATGCGCTCCGCCAGGGCCAGCGCAGCGGGGAGCAGTTCCGCCGCCGGCAGCACGCGCGACACCAGACCCCAGCGCAGCGCTTCTTCCGCGGCGATGCGTTCGCCGGCCAGCGCCATCAGCATCGCGTGGCCGCTGCCGATCAGGCGCGGCAGGCGTTGCGTGCCGCCGCTGCCGGGCATGCTGCCGATGGCCGCTTCGGTCAGGCCGAGCGTGGCGTGGCTGGCAGCGATGCGGATGTCGGCGATCAACGCCAGTTCGAGGCCGCCGCCCAGCGCGTGGCCGTTGATCGCGGCGATCAGCGGCTTGGACAAGTTCGGGTCGCGCATCAGCGGCCGGTTGGCGTGGTCGAACACGCCCGCCAGCGCGGCCTGCTCGGGCACGCCGGCCTTCAAGTCGCTGCCGGCGCAGAACGACTTGTCGCCCTTGCCGGTGAGCACCGCGACGCGGGCCGCGGGGTTGCTGTCGAAGGCCAGCAGGGAGGCCTCCAGCGCATCGCGCGCCGCGGGCGTCAACGCGTTCGCCGCTTCGGGCCGGTTGATCGTGATCAGCACGACCCCGCCCCGGTCTTCGACCTCGATCTCCATCCGCCGCCTCGCTTGGCCAAGCTCCGCAAGCCACTGCGGCTGCGCGCGTCAAAGTATAGGTGCAGCCCCGGACGGTGGTGCTATGGGCTGGTCTGCGTTCCACGCAATGGAACGCCAACTTGTCAGGCGTCGTGGAGGGTCTCGCCGACGCGCCGCAGCACCTTCGAGCGCACCAGTTCCTGCGTCAGCAGCTCGATCCAGTCGGCCATCGCGACGCCGGCCGCGAAGCGCCGGTGGATGCCCTGGAAGTGCGGCGTTCCAGCGGCCCAGGCCACCAGCTCGGTGAAGGCCATCTGCCGAAATTCCAGCAGTCTGAACTTGAGCAGCACCTTGGCCGCATGGTGGGCGTGGCGGGCCGGGTTGCGCACGAAGGCCTGCAGGCGGTCACGGGCGCGGCCCAGCACCGCGGCCTCGAAGCGAAACACCGGGCCGTGACCCGGGATCACCCAGTGCGGGCCGAGCCGCTCGATCAGGTCGAAGGTGCTGCCCACCTCGTCGAAGGCGGCTTCGCCTTCGAGTTCGGGAAAGACGACGCCGAAGCCGTTTTCCCACAGCGCATCGGCCGAGATCAGCGTGCGCGAGCGCGGCTCGAACAGGACCACCGAATCGGGGTCGTGCCCCGGCGCGGCATGCACCTGCCAGGCCCGGTCGCCGAGTTCGATCTCGGTGCCCGGCAGCACGAGCGCGTCGTGGCGAAAACGCGGGCAGCTCTGCCCGGTGGGCTGGTAGCCCAGGACCACCGGATCCCAGGCCGCCACCGCCGCCGCCAGGCCCGGCGGAATGAAGGTGCGCAGGGCCGGCCAGCGGCGCTGCAGCGCGGCGTTGCCGCCGCAGTGGTCGCTGTGCAGATGGGTGTTGACGAGCCGGTCGAGCGGGCGCCCCTGCAGCCCGGCTGCCACCAGCGCCACCGTCTGCTCGGCATGCGCGCAATAGCCGCTGTCGACCAGGGCCGTGGACTGCGCACCGAGGAACAACACGCCGTTGCTGGACAGCCAGCCCCGCTCGAGGACGTGCAGGCCCGGCGGCAGTTCGGCCTGGCTCATGGGCGACCTGTCTGGCGCTTTACGGCGTGGCGCATCAACGCCCCTTCCATACCGGCTTGCGCTTCTCGGCAAAGGCGCGCGGGCCTTCCTGTGCGTCTTCGCTGGCGTAGGCGGCACGGTAGATGTTGTGGGCCAGTGCCATGCCGGCATCGCAGCCGGCGCTCATCGCCGTCATGATCGACTCCTTGCCCGCCATCACCGACAGCGGCGCGTTGTCGCGGATGCGCTCGGCCAGCGACTGCGCGCGCGCCCGCACCGCGTCGGGCGTGTCCTCGAGGTAGTTGATGAAGCCGAGCTGGTGGAAGGTGGCGATCGGGTACAGGTCGCCGGTCAGCACCATCTCCATCAGCAGCGGCTGCGGCAGCATCCACAGCAGCGGGATCGCCCACGGGCTGCCGCGCCCGGCGATGCGGGTCTCGGTGATGCCCACCTGCGTGCCTTTCAGGCCCACGCGCAGGTCGGAGTTCAGACTCAGCATCATGCCGCCGGCGATCAGGTGCCCGGTCATCGCCGCGATGATGGGCTTGGCCACGCGGCGCTGGCGGCCGTGGAACGGGTCTTTCATCTTGGTCAGGATGTCGACGCCCTCCTCCTTCTTCACGCGCGCCGCTTCGCGCAGGTCCAGGCCGGCGCAGAAGGTGCCGCAGTCGGCCGAGGTCAGGATGGCCACGCGCACGTTCTTGTCGGCGTCGACCTGGTCCCAGCAGTCGTACAGGCGGTTCGCTGCAGCGGGCGACAAGGCGTTGCGGATCTCGGGGCGGTTGATCTTGACGGTGGCGATGCCGTCGCGCACCTCGTAGATGACGGTGTCTGCGTCGTTCATGGGAGCGTCCTTCTGTGGGGAATGGTTGCTTCAGGCCTTGGGTTCGTGCTTGCGGCGCCACGCCGGTGGCCGCTTCTCGAAGAAGCTCTTCAGGCCCTCGCGCGCTTCGTCGGTCTCCCAGAAGTCGGCCAGGCGGTCGACGGTGTAGATCAGGTTGTCCGCGGGGTCGTGGCCGAGTACGAACTGCACCAGCTTCTTGGTCATCTGCACCGCACCCGGCGCGCAGGCCAGCGCCAGGTCGATTTCGGCGTTGACGGCCCGGTCGAGTTCGGCGGCCGGCACCACCTCGTGCACCAGGCCGTAGCGCTGCGCTTCGGCGGCCGTCATGATCTTGCCGTTGAGAAACACGCGCCGGGCGTAGCTCGGGCCGAGCTTGGCCGCGACATATGGCGAGATCGTGGCCGGCACCAGCCCGAGGCGCACCTCGCTCAGCGAGATGCGGGCGCTGTCCACGGCCACCGCCACGTCGCAGATGGCGATCAGGCCGACCCCGCCGCCGTAGGCCGAGCCGTTGATGCGGCCGATGATCGGGCGCCCGAAGGTGTCGAGCCGCGCCAGGATCCGGGCCAGCGGGATCCCGCTGCGGATGCGGCTGGCGCGGTCCTGGTCGCCCTGGCTCTGCTGCCAGCGGAAGTCGCCGCCGGCGCAGAAGTTCTCGCCGTCGCCGCTGAGCACCACGACGCGCGCCGCGGGGTCGGCCTCGATGAGGTCGAGCGCCTGGCCGATCTCCTCGAACATGGTCGGGTTCAGCGCGTTGTGGACGTCGGGGCGGGCCAGCGTGAGGCGGGCCACGCCCGCCGCATCGATCTCCAGCCGGATGGTTTCGAAGTTCTTCATGAGATGCATCGCTTTCAGTGGGCTGCGGGGTGCGGCAGGTTTCAGCCGCGCGTGACCTTCCAGGCCGGCGCGCGCTTGCCGAGGAAGGCGGCGATGCCTTCGCCGGCGTTCTCGGTCTCCCAGGCGTCGGCCAGTGCGGCAGCGGTGTAGTCCATGCAGTCGCGCGGCGGGCGGCCGATGACGTCGTTGAACAGCTTCTTGGTCGAGGCGATCGAGCCGGCCGGAATGGCCATGATCAGCGCCAGTTCTTCCTCGATCGCGCGGTCCAGGTCTTCGGGCGCGGCGACGCGGTCCACCAGGCCGATGCGCTCGGCCTGCGCGGCGTCGATGAACTGCGCCGTCAGGCCGTAGCGGCGCGCCCGCGCCAGGCCGATGCGACGCGCGACATAGGGCCCGATGTTGGCCGGCAGCAGGCCGAGCTTGGCCTCGGTGAGCGAGAAGCGCGCCGCGCTCGAGGCCACGGTCACGTCGCAGATGCAGGTCATGCCGAAGCCGCCGCCGGTGGCCGCGCCGTTGATGCGCCCGACCACCACCTTCGGCAGGGTGTCGAATTCGTAGAACAGCTCGGCCAGCACCCTGGATTCGGCGATGCGCTCGGCCCGGCTCTGCTGGAGCACGCTGCGCATCCAGTTCAGGTCGCCGCCGGCGCAGAAGGACTTGCCCTCACCCGTCAGCACCACCGCGCGCAGCTTGCCGTTGGCGGCGATGACGCCCAGCGCGTGGCGCAGCTCCTGCACCAGCGTCATGCTCATCGCGTTCTGGATCTCGGGGCGTGCCAGCGTCAGCCGGGCGACGTAGTCACCGTCCATCGCCAGCTTGATCGATTCGTAGTTCAACTCGGTCTCCTCATGAATGTTTCGGGTTGCTGCTCACGCGGCGGGAGCGGCGTCGGCAGCGTCGACCACGGCCACCACCAGCCCGCGCTCCACCGTCTGGCCGGCCGTGACCGTGAGGCTGCGCAGCACGCCGTCGTGCTCGGCGCAGATCTTCATTTCCATCTTCATCGACTCCATGGTCACGACCACGTCGCCGGCGCGCACCGTGTCGCCGACGCCGGCATGGGTCTTCAGGATCGTGCCCATCATCGGCGTGCGCAACTCGCCCGATGTCACCAGGGCCGCGGCGGCCTGGGCCAGGTAGGCGATGGCCTCGACCACGTGGGCGCGGCCCTGGGCCTGCACGAAAAGGCTGCCGTCACGGCGCGCGATGGCCAGGGTCTCGACCGCATCGGCCATGCCCAATTGCCACAGCGCGCCCTGCGGGCGCAGCGTCAGGCGGATGCGCTCGTCGCCCACCTGCACCAGCGTCCGGCCCTCGGCGTCGGGCAGGCCGAAGCGGATCTCGTGCAGGCGCGACCCGTCGCGCAGCAGCAGCGCGGGCACGGCGGTCACCGGGTCGTCGCCGGCGTGCATCTGCCAGCCGGTGACGTCGGGCGCCGACCATGCTCCGTAACCCGGGCCGGCCTGGCGCGCATCGAGCAGCCACCAGGCCGCGGCCGCGGCCAGCAGCGACACCGGCGTGGCGTCGGCGCCGCGCTGCGCCATCAGCACTTCGTCGACGCTGCGGGTGTGGAAACTGCCATCGCGCGTGACCGGCAACGCGATCAGCTGCTGCAGGAAACGGCAGTTGGTCGTCACGCCCAGCACGCGCGTTTCGCCCAGCGCCAGCGAAAGCCGGTCGAGCGCGGCGTCGCGGGCGCTCGCGTGCACGATCAGCTTGGCCAGCATCGAGTCGTAGTACGGCGTCACCACCGAACCGGCGCGCACGCCGGTCTCGACGCGCACGCCACGAACCGGAAACTGCAGATCGACGATCTCGCCGGTGGAAGGCATGAAGTCCTGCGCTGCGTCCTCGGCGCACACGCGCGCCTCGACCGCATGGCCGCGCAGCACCACGTCGGCCTGGCGCAGCGGCATGCCCTCGCCGGCCGCCACGCGCAGCATCAGTTCGACGATGTCGATGCCGGTGACTGCTTCCGTCACCGGATGCTCGACCTGCAGCCTCGGGTTGACTTCGAGGAACCAGTGCCGCTCGCCCGACACGAGAAACTCGACCGTGCCCACGCCGCGGTAGTTCAGGCGCTGCGCCAGCCGCACCGCGTCGGCCAGCAGTTGTTCGCGCAGGCCGGCCGGCAGCGGCGCCGCGGGCGCTTCCTCGATCAGCTTCTGGTGCCGGCGCTGCAGCGTGCACTCGCGCTCGAACAGGTGGATGACGTTGCCGCGCCCGTCGCCGGCGATCTGCACTTCGACGTGCCGGCCGCGCTCGATGTAGGGCTCGACGATCAGCGCCGGGTCACCGAAGGCGCTGCGGGCTTCGCGCATCGCGGTTCCGATGGCCTCGATCAGCGCATCCGGATGCCGCACCACGTGCATGCCCTTGCCGCCGCCGCCGGCCGCCGGCTTCAGCAGCACCGGCAGCGGCAGCGCGCCTGCCCACGCGGCCACCACCTCGACGTCGGCACTGGCCTGCTCGCCGCCATCGAGCACCGCCACGCCGGCCGCGCGCGCCTCGGCTTTCGCGGAGGCCTTGTTGCCCAGGCGTTCGATGACCTCGGGCGTCGGGCCGATGAAGACCAGCCCGGCGGCCTCGACGGCGCGCGCGAACTCGGGGTTCTCGGCCAGGAAGCCGTAGCCCGGGTGGATGGCCTGCGCGCCGCAGCGCAGCGCGGCGGCGATCACGGCGTCGATGCGCAGGTAGCTCTCGGCGGCGCTGGCGCCGCCCAGGCCGATCGACTCGCCGATCTCGGCCGTGTGCAGCGCGTCGCGGTCGGCGCTGGAGTGCACGCCGGCCACGGCGATGCCAAGGCGCCGGCAGGTGCGGGCGATGCGGCAGGCGATCTCGCCGCGGTTGGCAATCAAAATCTTCTTAAACAAGCGTGTCTCCCGCGGCGTGATCGCCTGCGCACGCTGCGCGTGCCAGGCAATGTGGCTTCGCCGCCGCGCCGACTGGCGTCGGCTGGTCGCCGTGGTTGGCGATCAGGATCTTCTTGACCACTAGCGTCCGCTCCAGCGCGGCGCGCGCTTCTCGTTGAAGGCCTTGACGCCTTCGAGCCGGTCGTCGGACGAAACCAGCACGTTGTAGGCGGCGATGTCGAGCGCATAGCCGGTATGGAAGTCGACCTCGCCGCCGCGCGACGCTGCGAGCTTGGCGTAGTGCACGGCCATCGGTGCGGCCAGCACGACCTCGCGCGCCTCCGCCACTGCCACGGCCAGTGCCTGGCCGGTCTCGGCGAGGGTGGTCACCATGTCCCAGCCGGCGGCCTGCTCGGCCGAAAAGCGCCGCGCCGTCAGCAGCAACTGCTTGGCGCGCCGCGCGCCGACAGCGCGCACCAGGTTCTGGATGCCGCCGCCGCCGGGCATGATGCCGCGCCGCACCTCGGGCAGCGAGAACACCGCCGTGCGTGCCGCCACGATCCAGTCGCACATCAGCGCCAGCTCGCAGCCTCCGCCATGGGCGTGGCCTTCGACCGCGGCGATCACCGGGCGCGGGAAGTCCTTCACCGCCAGCAGCACTTCCTCGGCGAGCTGGTGCTGCTTGCGCCAGGCCGCATCGGTCATGCCGTTGCGCTGCTTCAGGTCGCCGCCGGTGCAGAACGCGCGCTCGCCGGCGCCGCTGAAGATCAGCACGCGCAGGCTGTCGTCGAAGGCGAGTTCGTGCAGCGCGTTGCGCAGGTCGACGAACATCTGCGTGTTCATCGCGTTCATCACGTCGGGCCGGTTCAACACCAGGCAGCGGATGCCGTCCTCGGCGCTGGTGCCCGGCGCGGGCTGGATCAGCAGGGTTTCGTAGTCCATGTCTAGTGGTCCGGTGGTTTCAATTCGGTGGCTACTTGTTTCTTCGCTCCCGCTGGGGCGCAGGACCGGGGCAGTTGCCTCGCATGCGGCCTGACGCGGACGTTCGCATTCCTGGCTTGCGAGACCCTGCGCGAGCCAAGGCCGCCGGGTGGCCGACTCCGCTCATGTCCCCCGGTCCGGGCTTCGCCCAGCCCTCCTCCCTGACTTCGCTACCTCGGCCACCCGGCGGCCTTGGCCTGCACCCGCGGTGACGCGCTGCGGCTGCGGCGAACAGCCGATGGTGGAGGATCGGGACGGCGGGGCGCTCTGCGCAGCGAAGTAAAGGAGGAGGAACGGGCGCAGCCCGTTCCGGGAGACATGAGCGGAGCAGAGCGCCCCGACGGCCCGATCGCGCGCGGATGCAGACACGCAAGAAGAACATCCGCAACCGGCCGACACCCGAAAGCGCTGAAGGGCTCCCGCCGGAGGATCGTGGACGAAGTGAACGCGGGGGGTTCATTCCGGACATCAGTACGAACGCGGCATGCCCAGCAGGTGCTCGGCCACCTGCGCCAGCACCAGGTTGTTGGAGATCGGCGCGGTGCGGAACAGCCGGCTCTCCTTCCACTTGCGTTCGATGTCGTACTCGCAGGCCACGCCGTAGCCGCCGAAGGTCGTCATTGCCGCTTCGGCGGCCTCCCAGGCCGCTTCGCTGGCCAGGTACTTGACCATCGTCGCCTCGCGCCCGCAGGGCAGACCGGCGTCGAACAGGGTGGCCGCCTTATTGCGCATCAGCTCGGCGGCCTCGATGTTCATGTGGGCACGCGCGATCGGGAACTGCACGCCCTGGTTGGCGCCGATCGGGCGGTCGAAGACGATGCGCTCGCTGCCGTAGCGCGCCGCTTTCCCCACGAACCAGTGACCGTCGCCGATGGCCTCGCTGGCCACCAGCAGGCGTTCCGAGTGCAGCGAGTCGAGCAGGTAGTAGAAGCCCTTGCCTTCCTCGCCGATCCGATCGTCGTCGGTCAGTTCGAGGTTGTCGATGAAGATCTGGAAAGTGTGGTGATTGATCATCGTGCGGATCGGCGTCGCCTTCAAGGCCGCACCGGCCTTCGCGATGTCGATCAGGAACAGGCTCAGGCCATCGGTCTTCTTCTTCACGTCCTCGATCGGCGTGGTGCGCGCGATCAGCAGGTACATGTGCGAATGGCTGTAGCGCGAGGTCCAGATCTTCTGACCGTTGACGACGTAGCCGCCCGGCACCTTGCGCGCGAAGGTCTTGATCGCCAGCGTGTTCGAGCCGGCGTCGGGCTCGGTCACGCCGAAGGCCTGCAGGCGCAGGCTGCCGTCGGCGATGCGCGGCAGCGTGCGGCGCTTCTGCTCCTCGGAGCCGTGGCGCATGATCGAGGCCATCGTGTACATCTGCGCATGGCAGTGCACGGCGCTGGCACCATTCAGGTTGACCTCCTGCAGGATCAGGCAGGCGTCCAGCAGCGGCAGCCCTGCGCCGCCGTATTCCTCGGGGATCAGCGCGGCCAGCCAGCCGGCCTCGGCCATCGCGTCGACGAAGGCTTCCGGGTACTTGCCGTCCTGCGCCAGCTGGCGCCAGTACTCGGCGCCGAATTTCTTGCACAGGTCCTTGACGGCGGCGCGAATCTGGACCTGGGTGTCGGTGTAGTCGAAGTTCATGTGGGTGATTACCTTGTCGTTCAATCGATGACGCCTTGCCGTCGCAGCGCCGCCCGTTCGTCGGCATCCAGGCCCAGCGCCGTCAGCACCTCGGCGGTGTTGGCGCCCAGCACCGGCGGCGGCTCGCCGCTGCGCCCGCGCCGGCCCTGCGAGCTGAAGGGCAGGCCCATCGCCTTGTGCTGCGGCGCGCCGGGCAGCGGCAGGTCGCCGAGCATGTGCACGGCCTGCACCTGTTCGTGCGCCAGCATCTGCGCCACGTCGTGCATCTCGCTGCAGGGCGCGCCGGCTGCGCGCAACGCGGCCACGCAGTCGGCGGTGCTGCGTTGCCGGGTTCGCGCCTCCAGCTCGTCGTGCAGCGCTTCGCGGTGGGCGATGCGGGCCGACATGTCGACGAAGCGCGCGTCCTTCGCCAGTTCGGGGCAACCGAGCGCGGTGCAGATGCGGGAGAACAGCCGGTCGTTGGCGGCGGCGACGAAGACCTTGCCGTCGGCGCTGTCGAAGAGTTCGTAGGGCGCCATCATCGCCATCGCCGAGCCCATTTTGCGTGGCAGGCGCTGGGTGGCCAGATAGTTCGCGACCGGGACCGTCATCCACGACAGGCCGGTCTCGAGCAGGCTCGCGTGCACGCGCATGCCTTCACCCGTGGTGGCCCGGCGCAGCAGCGCGGCGAGGATCGCCATCGTGGCCCACATGCCGGTGCCCATGTCGATCAGCGACACCCCGACGCGCGCGGGCTCGTCGCCTTCGTGGCCGCTGACGCTCATGATGCCGGTGAAGGCCTGCATCAGCGGGTCGTAGCCGGGCAGCGCGCTCATCGGGCCGACCTCGCCGAACGCGCTGATCGCGCAATAGACCAGGCGCGGGTTGGCCGGCCGAAGGTGCTCGTCGCCGAGGTTGCGCGCCTCGGCACTGCCGGGCTTGAGCGAATGCACGAACACGTCGGCGCCGGCCGCCAGGCGCGCGACCAGCTGCTGGCCGGCCGCGCTGTCGAGGTCGATGCAGACGCTCTTCTTGTTGCGGTTCAGCGCCGCGAAGCCGGTCGAGACGCCGGCGATCTCGGGCGGCTTCCACTGGCGCGCGTCGTCGCCGCTGCCCGGGCGTTCGATCTTGATGACTTCGGCGCCGAGGTCGCCGAGGATCTGGGTGCAGAACGGGCCGGCGACATTCTGCGTCAGATCGATGACGCGGCAGCCCTGGAGGATGGTTTCGAGCATGGGTGCGTGCCTTGTGCCGGCGTCACATGCGGAACACGCCGAAATGCGTGTCGCGCTGCGGCTGGCGCCCCGCCATCTCGAACAGCAGCGCCATCGTGTCGCGCGTCTCCAGCGGGTCGATCACCATGTCGCACCACATGTTGGCGGCGTAGTTGTACGGGCTGGCAAAGGTCTCGAACTGCTTGCGGATCGGCTCCTTGAAACGCTCCTTCTCCTCCTCGGTCCAGCTCGTGCCCTCGCGCTCGTGGATGTTGTCGCGCACCATCGTCATCGTCGTCGCCGCTTGCTCGGGGCCCATTAGCGCGGCGCGGCCGGTGGGCCACATCATCATCACGTGCGGCTTGAACGGCCGGCCGCACATCGCCAGGTAGGCGGCGGCATAGGAGCCGCCGGTGATCAGCGTGTAGCGCGGCACGTTGGCCGAGGCCATCGCGGTCATGAACTTGGCGCCATGCTTGGCGATGCCCTCGCGCTCCACCGCCTGGCCGACCATGAAACCCGAGACGTCGGCAATGAACAGCAGCGGGATGTCGCGCTGGCAGGCCAGCTCGATGAAGTGCGCGCCCTTGAGCGCGCTCTCGGAGAAGATGACGCCGTTGTTGGCCAGGATGCCGACCTGGAAGCCCTTGATGCGCGCGAAGCCGCAGATCATCGAGCTGCCGTACAGCGGCTTGAACTCCTGCAGGTCGCTGTCGTCGATCAGCCGCGCCAGCACCTCGCGGTTGTCGGTGGGATGGCGGTTGTCGGCGCTGACGATGCCGTAGATCTCGCGCGCATCGAAGCGCGGCGGTTTCGGTGCGGCCACGTCCCAGCGCTGCTTCGGGCCGGTGCCCAGGTTGGCGACGATGTCGCGCACGATCGCGATCGCGTGGCTGTCGCTCTCCGCCAGGTGGTCGGTGACGCCGCTGACGCGGCTGTGCATGTCGCCGCCGCCGAGCGTCTCGACATCGACCACTTCCTTGGTCGCCGCATACACCAGCTGCGGCCCGCCGAGGAACATCGCGCCCTGGTTGCGCACGATCACCGCCTCGTCGCACAGCGCCGGCAGGTAGGCGCCGCCGGCGGTGGACGGGCCGTGCACGGTGGCGATCTGCGTGATGCCTTCGCCCGACATGCGGATCTGGTTGTAGAAGATCGATCCGAACTGGCCGTCGTCGGGGAATATGTGCGCCTGCTCGGGCAGGTTGGCGCCGCCCGACTGGACCATCGTGATGCACGGCAGCCGGTGCTGCCAGGCGAACATCTGCGCCCGCACGTGCTTCTTCGACGTGATGCCGTAGTAGGTGCCGCCCTTCACGGTGGCGTCGTGGATCATCAGCATGCAGGGCCGGCCGCTGACCAGGCCGACGCCGGTGATGATGCTGCCGCCCGGCGGCACGCCCTCGTACAGGCCGTCGCCGGCGAGCTGGCCGAATTCGAGGAAGGGCGAGCCGGGGTCGAGCACCGCCGCCAGCCGTTCGCGCGGCAGCAGCTGGCCGCGCTCCTTGTGCAGGCGCCGCGCCTTCTCGGGGCCGCCGACCAGGGCGCGCGCGCGGCGCGCGTGCAGGTCGGCGATGCGCGCCAGGTAGGCGTCGCGGTTGCGGGCGAAGGTGTCGCTGCCGGGCGAGACCATCGACGTCATCAGACTCATGCGCAGGCTTTCATGGCAAGGGAGGACGCGGCTGCGCCGCGCCGCGAGGGCGGGCCGGCACTACGCCGCACGCAGCGCGGCGAAGCGTTGCAGGTGGTGATCGACGCCGCCGAACTGCTGCTGGAACAACGTCAGGCGGCGGAAGTAGTGGCCGATGTCGAGCTCTTCGGTCATGCCCACGCCGCCGTGCAGTTGAACGCCCTGCTGCGCCACGTAGCGGGCACGCTCGCCGATCGCCACCTTGGCCGCCGACACCGCGCGGGCGCGTTCGGCGGGCACCGGGTTGTCGGCCTGCAGCGCCGCCAGCAGCAGCATCGAGCGGCTGGCCTCGACGGCCGCGAACATGTCGACCAGGCGGTGCTGCAGCACCTGGAAGCTGGCCAGCGGCGCGTCGAACTGCTTGCGGGTGCGCAGGTAGTCGCCGGTCTTGGACAGCACCGCCGTCATCGCGCCCACCGCATCGGCGCAGGCCGCCACGATGCCGAGATCGATCACGCACTCCAGCGTTTCCAGACCGCCGGCCGGGTCGCCCAGGGCGGCCGCGTCGCCCAGCGTCACCTCCTTCAACAGCAGGTCGCCGGCACGCATGCCGTCGAAACGCGGATAGGCCGCCGCGCTCACTCCCGGCGCGTTGGCGGCGACCACGAACAGGCCGATGCCGTGGCGATCGCCTGGCGCGCCGGCGGTGCGGGCGGCGACCACGAAGGCATCGGCCCAGGGCGCGGCCGGCACGCCGGTCTTGTGGCCGGACAGCACCCAGCCGTCGCCCTGGCGGCGCGCGGTGGCGCCGACCCAGGCCAGTTCGTGGCGCGAGTCGGCTTCGGTGTGGGCCAGCGTGAGAATCTTCTGGCCGGCGACCAGGGGCGCCAGCAGGTCCGCGCATTGCGCCGCGGTGCCGGCGCGCGCGATCGCTTGGCCAGCAAGCACGGTGCTGGCCAGATAGGGCTCCACCACCAGCGCGGCGCCCATGGCCTCGGCCACCTGGATGACATCGGGCATGCCGCCAAAGCCACCCTGCGCCTCGGGCAGTGCCAGGCCGAGCCAGCCGAATTCGGCGAAGCGGCCCCAGTGCGCGCGGCTCATGCCGGCGTCCGAGGCGATCAGCTTGTTGCGCGCGTCGAAGCCGTATTCGGCGCGAAGGTACTTCTGCGCGGCGTCGCACAGCATCTTCTGTTCAGGATTGGGCGTCAGGTCCATCGTGGATCTCGCTGCAGGTCGGTGGCGGCTCAGGCGCGGACGCTGCCGAGCAAGGATTTGGACAGCACGGTCTTCTGCACCTCGTCGCTGCCGCCGTAGATGGTGGCGGCGCGCAGGAAGCTGTAGCGCTCCATCGCGTGCGCAAAGCGTGCCTCGCCGAAAGCGCCGTCGGCATGCCAGGGCCAGGCCTGCTCGGCGCCGATGTCCACGCTCAACTCGGACAGCGTCTGCTGCACCGCCGTGCCCATGATCTTCAGCAGCGACGACTCGGGTCCCGGTGCCTTGCCCGCGGCAGTGGCCGACAGCACCCGCAGATTGGTGTATTCCAGCGCCATCAGGTCGATCTCGGCACGTGCCAGCTTCGAGCGCATCGCGGCGTCGTCCAGCAGCGGCCGGCCGCCCGAACGCCGCTGGGCCGCGGCCTCGTACAGGTTGGACAGCGCAGCCTTGCTGTCGGCCACCCCGGCGATGTTGGTGCGCTCGTGCGTCAGCAGGTACTTGGCGATTTCCCAGCCCTGTCCCTCCCGGCCCACGAGGTTGGATTTGGGCACGCGCAGGTCGGTGAAGAAGACCTGGTTCAGGTGGTGCTCGCCGTCGATCGAGACGATCGGCCGGACCTCGATGCCGGGGCGGTCCATCTCGATCAGCAGGAAAGAGATGCCCTCCTGCTTCTTGCCGGTGTTGGCCGTGCGCACCAGGCAGAACATCATGTCGGCCCAGTGCGCGTAGGTGGTCCAGATCTTCGAGCCGTTGACGACATAGTCGTCGCCGTCGGCCACAGCACTCGTCTTCAGGCCGGCCAGGTCGGAGCCGGCACCGGGCTCGGAATAGCCCTGGCACCACCAGTCCTCGCAGCGCCGGATGCGCGGCAGGTACTTCGCCTTCTGCGCCTCGGTGCCGAAGGCCATCAGCACCGGCCCGAGCATGATCACACCCATGGAGATGCCCAGCGGCGCATTCGCCGCGGCGCGCTCCAGGTCGAACAGGTAGCGCTGGGTCGGCGTCCAGCCGGGGCCGCCATGCTCCTTCGGCCAGCCGACGACCAGGAAACCCTGTTCGTCGAGCCGGCGCTGCCACTGGACGATGTCGTCCTTGTTCAGCATCTGACCGGTGACCACCTTGCGGCGCAGGTGCTCGGGTGTGTTGATGGCGAACCAGGCGCGCACCTCGCGCTGGAACGCGCGCTCGCTGTCGCTGAAGGAAAGGTCCATGGTCGGCTCCGCGCGGCGGTCAGATGGAAATGCCGCCGCCGCAGATCAGCGTCTGGCCGCTGATGTAGTTCGACTCGGGCGTGCACAGCAGGTACACCGAGCCGGCAGCCTCTTCGGGCGTACCGCCGCGGCCCAGCGGAATGCTGCGCTCCATCATCGCCAGCAGGTCCGGGTTGACGCCGACCTTGATCTTGCGACCCTCGACGTCGATCGAGGCGTTGCCGCCGGCCGTCGCTTCGGTCAGGCGCGTCCTGATCATGCCGAACGCGACCGCGTTGACGTTGACCTTGTAGCGCCCCCATTCCTTCGACAGCGCCTTGGTCAGGCCGATGATGCCGGCCTTGCCGGCCGAGTAGTTGGCCTGGCCGGCGTTGCCGCCGGTGCCGGCGATCGACGAGATGTTGACGACCTTGCGGAACACTTCCTTGCCGGCGTCGGCTTCCAGCTTCGACGTGTGACGGAAGTGGTCGGCGGCGGCTCGCAGGATCTTGAACGGCGCCGTCAGGTGCACGTCGAGGATCGAGTGCCACTGCTCGTCGGTCATCTTCTGGATCACGTTGTCCCAGGTGTAGCCGGCGTTGTTGATGATGATGTCCAGGCCGCCGAAGCCGTCGAGCGCGGACTTGACGAACTTCTCGGCGAAGCCGTCGGCGGTGACGCTGCCGGCACAGGCCAGCGCCTGGCCGCCGGCGGCCTTGATGTCCGCGACGGTCTGCTCGGCGGGTGCGGCGTCGAGGTCGTTGACGACGACCTTCGCACCTTCGCTGGCGAGCTTCATCGCGATGGCGCGGCCGATGCCGCGGCCGGAACCGGAGACGATGGCCACCTTGCCTTGGAGTTTCTTCATGGGTTTGTCCTTGATGGAAGTGTTGGGAGTGTTCGGAACGGAACGGCGCGTCAGTCCAGCGCCACCAGTGCCTCGCCGGCCAGCGTGACCTCGCCACCCTGCTTGGCGGCGGTGAGCTCGACGCGCACGCAGGGCCGGCCGGCGTGGACGAGTTTCTCGACCACCTTGCCGCTGCAGCGCACGCGGTCGCCGAGCTGCGTGATGGCCGCGAAGCGCACGCCGTAGCGCAGGATGCGCCGCTGCGGCACCCATTCGGCCAGCGCGCGGCCAAGGTAAGCCATCGACAGCATGCCGTGGGCGAAGACGTCCTTCATGCCGGACTTGCGCGCGAAGTCGAGGTCGATGTGGATCGGGTTGTGGTCACCCGAGGCGCCGGCGAACAGCGCCAGCGTCGTGCGCGTGATCGGCGGCAGCTCGAGCACCGGCATCTCGTCGCCGACCTGGGTCTTGCGGGGATCGAATGTCATGCAGTCTCCTCCTTCAGGCGTGGCGCACGACGAGCACCGAATGCAGGTCGGCGACATGCTCGCCGAGCTGGTTCGTCACCGTCGTGTCGTTGACGACGAACTCGAGGGCGCCGCCCTTCTTGTCGTAGATGTCGCTGACCCGCGACTCGTAGCGCAGCGTGTCGCCCGCGCACACCGGCGCGTGGTAGTCGAAGCGCTGTTCGCCGTGCAGCACCTTGCCGAGGTCGATGTCGAGCGCCTCGATCAGCTGCATCGTCGCGCCCGAATCGCCCGGCGCGCCGAAGATGAAGGTCGGCGGCGCGACGATGCCGCGGTAGCCGGCCGCCTTGGCGGCAGCCTCGTCGGTGTGGATCGGGTCGGTGATGCCGATCACCTTCGCGAAGAAGGCGATGCGGCCCTTCTCCACGTCCCACAGGAACGCGGGCTGCGCATAGCCGATGTGTTTCTTGTCGATCATGGGAGTTCGGTCCTTCGGGCTGCGTTCAGGCGGCCTGGTACAGCGTGACGACGCAGGCGCCGCCCAGCCCGAGGTTGTGCTGCAACGCCACGCGCGCGCCCTTCACCTGGCGCTTGTCGGCGGTGCCGCGCAGCTGGTGGGTCAGCTCGTAGCACTGCGCCAGCCCGGTGGCGCCCAGCGGATGGCCCTTGGACAGCAGCCCGCCCGACGGATTCGTGACGACCTTGCCGCCGTAGGTGTTGTCGCCGTCGCGCACGAACTTCTCGGCGCCGCCTTCCGGGCACAGGCCCAGGCCTTCGTAGGTGATCAGTTCGTTCTGCGCGAAGCAGTCGTGCAGCTCGACCACGTCGACGTCGCCGGGACCGATGCCGGCCGCTTCATAGACCTGACGGCCCGCATCGCGCGCCATGTCGTAGCCGACGACGCGCATCATGTCCTTCGAGTCGAAGGTGCTGTGGAAGTCGGTCGTCATGGCCTGGGCGCCGATGCTGACCTTGGTGTTCAGGCCGTGCTTCTTGGCGAAGGCTTCGGAGCAGATCACCGCAGCGGCGGCGCCGCAGGTGGGCGGGCAGGCCATGAGGCGCGTCATCACACCGTCCCAGAGCATCGGCGAGGCCATCACGTCCTCGGTGCTGACTTCCTTGCGGAACAGCGCCAGCGGGTTGTTGACCGCGTGCCGGCTGGCCTTGGCGCGGATGCTCGCGAAGGTCTCGAGCCGGGTGCCGTACTTGTCCATGTGGGCCTTGCCCGCGCCACCGAAGTAGCGCAGCGCGAGCGGGATCTCGGGGTGACCGACCAGTGCGTCGGTGGCCTGGTCGAATTCCTCGAACGGTGTCGGCCGGTCGGTGAAGGCCGCCTTGATCGCGCCCGGCTGCATCTGCTCGAAGCCCAGCGCCAGCACGCAGTCGACCGCGCCCGACTGCACCGCCTGGCGCGCCAGGAACAGTGCCGACGAGCCGGTGGAGCAGTTGTTGTTGACGTTGACGATCGGGATGCCGGTCATGCCCACCGGGTACAGCGCGCGCTGGCCGCAGGTGGAATCGCCGTAGACGTATCCGACATAGGCCTGCTGGATCTTTGAGTAATCGATCCCGGCATCGGCCAGCGCCAGGCGGGCCGCCTGCGCACCCATGACGTTGTAGGACTCGCTGGCACCGGGCTTGGCGAACGGGACCATGCCGACACCGGCAACAATGACTTTCTGGTTCATGGCACTAACTCCTTGGGTTGAGAAATTTCGGACTCGACCGCCCCATGGCGGCAGATGCGCGTCAGCCTGCCTTGGCGGCTGGTGCGTACTCGGTCTTGAGATCCCGCTTGAGGATCTTGTTGGCCGCACTGATCGGCAGCGAGGTGCGGAAATGGATGCGCTTGGGCGCCTTGAAACCCGGCAGCCGGCCGCGGCAGAACTCGATCAGTTCTGACTCGGTCAACGCGCTGCCGGGACGCGTGATCACGGCGGCCGTCACCGCCTCGCCCCAGTGCTCGTCGGGCAGGCCGAACACGGCGCACTGCATCACGGCCGGATGGGTGCCCAGCACGCTTTCCACCTCCTGGCAATAGACGTTTTCGCCGCCGGTCTTGATCATGTCCTTCTTGCGGTCGGCAAAGTAGTAGTTGCCCGCAGCATCACGGAACAGGATGTCGCCAGTGTGGAACCAGCCGTTGCGGAAAGCGCGCCGGTTGGCCTCGTCGTTCTTGTAGTAGCCCTTCATGATGACCGGGCCGCGCACGATCTGTTCGCCCGATTCACCGTCGGCCACGTCCTTGCCGTCATCGTCGACCAGACGCACGTCGGCGGCCACCGAGGCGACGCGGCCGACCCAGCGGCCGTCCTGGTTGGGCATCTGCGCCCAACCGTCTACCCAGCCACCGGTCAGCAAAGAGGCGGTCGATTCGCTGGAACCTTGCACCGAGAAGAAGCGCGACGTCGGCGACGCCTGCTTCCAGCCATCGATCATTGACTTGGGGATCGTCGAGGCCCAGGTTCCCAGCTTGGTCACGCAGCGAAGATCCGACGCGCCGAAGTTGGGGCACGACAACATCGCCACATACAGCGTCGGGGGCAACACCGTGACGCTGAGCCGGTGACGCGCGACGAGGTCAATCATCTGCACCGGTTGCGGCACCTGCGTCATCACCATCGTGACCTGGTTGGCCAGGGCGTAGGTGGAGAACAGATAGCCGGCGACGTGAATGAGCGGCAGGCTCATCAGCAGGCGGTCGTCCTGGGCCAAGCCGAAGTTCAGCGCCCAGGCCAGGTGCGAGGCATAAAAGTTGGCGTGCGAGGTCAGAACGCCCTTCGGCGACGACTCGGTGCCACTGGTGAAGAACATCGTGGCGACGTCGTCGCTGTCGATGAGGACCTGGGGTTCGTCGGCGGTCCCCGAGGCCAGTTCGGCAAACGCCATCCAGCCGGCCGGCGCCGCCTTGCCCGAAACGCTGAACTGGACAAACTGTTCAACGCAAGCCATCTTGCCCAGCACGCTGTCGACGTTGCCCAGCAGGGCATCCTCAACGAAGAACCACCTGGCCTCGGCGAACTCGATCAGTTGCTGCACGTCCGCCGGCTGCAGCATGAAATTCACCGGCACCAACCAGGCGCCGATCTTGTGCAGCGCATAGCCCAGCGCCAGGAAGGGCACGTTGTTGCGCGACAGCGCGGCCACGCGGTCGCCCTTCTTGATGCCCCGCCGGACGAGGTTGTTCGCCACCGCATTGACCAGCGCGTTCAGCTGTGCATAGCTGAGGGTTTCAGTGGCGCCATCGGTGGCGCAGAAGATGACCGCCGGCTTGTCGCCCGCGGCCTGCGCCGAGCGGCGCAGGCTGTCGCCCAGGTTCTGGCGGCGCAGCAAGTTCATCTCGAGTTCGGGGTTCATGGTTGTCTCCTTCCGTTGTTGGTGGATTGCGCGCTGACGGCTACAGCCACAAGCGCTCGATCTCGTGTCGCTGGATCTTGCCGGTGCTGCTGCGCGGAAAGGCCGCCAGCTCGACGACACGGAATTCCTTGGGGATCTTGTAGCCTGCCAGCTGCTCGCGACAACGGGCCCTGAGCGCCTCGGTGTCGGCACCGGCACCGGGCTTGAAGGCGACGAAGGCCACCGGCACTTCGCCCCAGCGTTCGTCGCGCTGGCGCACCACCGCGGCATCGGCCACAGCGCCCTGCGCCAGCAGCACGCGTTCGATCTCGGCCGGATAGATGTTCTCGCCGCCCGACTTGATCAGGTACTTGACGCGGTCGACGAAGTCGAGCGTGCCGTCGGGCCGGCGCACGAACAGGTCGCCCATGTGAAACCAGCCGCCGCGGAAGTCGTGGTCGTTGACCTCGGGCGCATTCCAGTAGCCGGAGAACAGCATCGGCCCGCGCACCGCCGCCTCGCCGGGCGTGCCCACCGGCACGTCGCGGTCGTCGGCATCGACCAGGCGCAGGCTGCAGAAGGCCGACTCGCGCTTGGCCAGGCTGGTGGGCACGACACCGGGCGTGAGCCGGCTGCCCGAAGCCGGCGCAAGCCCGGTCTCGGTGGCACCGAAGCTGTTGATGTAGGGCGCGTTCAGCAGGCCGGTCAGCTCGGCGATCTGCTGCAGCGGCACCAGGTCGGCCATCGCGCCGACCGCGCGCATGCCGAGCGGCTGCGTGCGGTTGCGGCGCAGACCGTCGATCAGCACGTCGATCATGCCGGGCATCGCCACCAGCCAGCCGATGGACTCGCGCCCGATGGTCGCGCACAGGCGGTCGATGTCCAGCCCGTCCTGGATCACGACCTTGCCGCCGATCATGATCGTGGACAGGCTGAAGTCGGTGGCTGCCATGTGAAACATCGGCGACCAGGCGACATAGGTGTGCTCGGCGCCGATGCCGTACTCGCCGGCAAAGCACATTGCCCGCGCCACCATCGCACGCTGGCTGATCACCGCGCCCTTGGGCAGGCCGGTGGTGCCGCTGGTGTAGAGGATGACCAGGCCGTCTTCGGGGTCCAGTTCGCCGGCGGGCTCGTCCTCGCGGGAGTCCTGCAGCAGCCGCTCGTAGTCCTGCTCGATGCCGACGACCGACGCCACGCCGTGCTCGATGCGCGCGAGCGCGCCGGCATAGCGGGCCGACACGAACATCAGCACCGGCGAGGTGAGCCGGATGCAGTGGCACAGCTCCTCGGCGGCCAGCCGCCAGTTCAGGCAGGGCACGATGGCGCCGAGTTTCGCGGCCGCGAGTTCCAGCTCGAGGTAGGCGAGGCAGTTCTCCGCCAGCACCGCCACCCGATCGCCGCGCTTCACGCCACGGGCCACGAGGGCGTTCGCCAGCCGATTGACGCGGGCGTTCAGTTGCCGGTAGCTGAAGCTGCGGCTGTCCGCCTCGACCGCCGTCGCATCGGGGCGCACGGTCGCCTGCTTGCGAAGCGCGTCGCCGACAGTGAACTGATACGCGGCTGCAGACACCATCGGGAAGGGCTCCTCAACGAACGATCGAGCGGACAGCATCGGACCGCCAGCCGCCACCGCAATCTACCTAACAATTGACAGGTAAGCAAGCATGCCATAGTCTCGCCGGGCCCTGCATCGGGCCACGCCGGGCTCGCGTGTCGGCGTCCCGGGATGCCAAGTCGGCTCGCAGCGCGCTGTTCAAGCTATTCCCCTGGACTCGAGCGACACCGCACCGAGCCGTACCGGTGTTGTCGTGTCAGTGCATACCCCTAGTCGACCAGAAAGCGAGCCCCGCCATGAGATCCGCAAAATTCGCACTGGCAGCCGTACTGGCTGCGTTTGCCCTGTCCACGCCGTGCCACGCGCAGATTTCGGGCGACGTCGTCAAAATCGGTCTGGTGGTCGACCTCACATCCCTGTACGCGGATGTGACCGGCCAGGGCGTGATCGAGGCGGTCAAGCTGGCCATCGCGGATGCCGGCGGATCGATCAACGGCAAGACGATCGAACTGCTCACCGCGGACTACCTGAACAAGGCGGACATCGCCTCGGGCAAGGCGCGCGAGTGGATCGACCAGAGCGGCGTCGACCTGCTGATGGCCGCCACCAACTCCAGCGCGGCGCTGGCGATGGCCAAGATCGCCGCCGACAAGAAGAAGCCGTTTCTCGTCGTGAGCACCGGCACCGCGCGGCTCACCAACGAAGACTGCAACGCCTACACGGTGCACTACGGCTACGACACCGTGGCCCTGGCCAGGAGCACGGGTTCGGCCGTGGTCAAGCAGGGCGGGAAGACCTGGTACTTCCTGACCGCGGACTACGCCTTCGGGCGATCCCTGGAGAAGGACACGTCGGACGTGGTGAAGGCCAACGGCGGCACCGTGCTCGGCAGCATCAGGCATCCGATCTCGGCCTCCGACTTCTCGTCGTTCCTGTTGCAGGCACAGGCTTCGAACGCACAGATCCTGGGCCTGGCCAATGCCGGCGGCGACATGATCGCGGCGATCAAGACGGCGCGCGAGTTCGGCGTCACCAAGACCATGAAGCTGGCGGGCCTGATCCTGTTCGTCAACGACGTCCACGCCCTCGGGCTCGAACTGGCGCAAGGCATGTACCTGACCGACAGCTGGTACTGGGACCAGAACGAAGCCTCGCGGACCTGGTCGCGACGCTACTTCGAGAAGATGAAGAAGATGCCCAACGCCATCCAGGCGTCGAGCTACTCCGCCACGGCGCACTACCTCGCGGCGGTGAAGGCCACCGGCACCGACGAGGCCGATGCGGTGATGGCCCGCATGAAGGCCACACCGATCAAGGACATGCTGACATCCCACGGCGTGATCCGCCCCGATGGCCGCATGGTCAGCGATCTCTACCTGAGGCAGGTCAAGTCGCCCGAGGAGTCCCGGTACCCGTGGGACTACTTCAAGGGCGGCACCCGCGTCCCCGGCGACCAGGCGTTCACCACGAAGGCCGAGACCAAGTGCGCGCTGTGGAAGTGACGACGCCCGACACGGCGGTTGCAGCTCGGCCATCGTCGCGCCGGCGCCGGGCCTGACCGTCGACCCGCGGCAACACGCGCAGGAGCCGCGCACCTCGGCAGGCCGCCATGCCGGGCCGCTACGCTCACCAGAAACGCCCGGCCGCCCGAAGTTTCCTCGTCCCCCTGGGCCACGAAGGGTCCCGTTCCGGACCTCGGGAGGGCTGACGACGCATGTCGTCGGCCTGCGGGCGCTCCTCCAGCGGGCGTTCGACCAGGCACGTTCCCGCGCCGGATGGTCTACCTAACGCTTGACAGTTCCGCAGCCGCCGCATACCCTTCACCCGCTTCACAGGCGCAGACACCCGCACTGCCCCGCACGCTTGTCCCGAACCGCAATGGCCCAGACACGATCCGCCCACTTTGCCCTGTCGACCGACGACGCGGCGGTCCTCGAAGCCGCCGACCGCTTCGCACGCAAGGAACTCGCGCCGCTGTCGCGCCGCATGGACGACGAGGAGTGGTGGCCGCCCGAGGCCTTCGCCAAGATCGGCGCGGCCGGCTTCATGGGCGCGACCGTTCCCGCCGATTACGGCGGCGCCGGCATGGACCTGTTCGCCTCGGGCCTGGTCTGCCAGGCCTTCGCGCGCTGGAATCCGGCCATGGCGCTGTCCTGGGCGGCGCACGACAACCTGTGCGTCAACAACATCTTCCGCAACGCCAGCGACGCACAGCGCAGAAAGTACCTGCCGGGGCTGTGCAACGGCACGAAGATCGGCGCGCTCGGGCTGACCGAACCCGGCGCCGGCTCCGACGCGCTGGGCAGCATGCGCAGCACCGCGCGCCGCGACGGCGACCACTACGTGCTCAACGGCGGCAAGATCTACATCACCAACGGCCCGGTCGCCGACGTGCTGCTGGTCTATGCCAAGACCGCGCCCGAGCGCGGCGCCAAGGGCATCTCGGCGTTCATCGTCGAGAAGGATTTTCCCGGCTTCAAGGTCGCGCAGAAGCTGGTCAAGATGGGTTTCCGCGGCAGCCAGACCGGCGAGCTGGTGTTCGAGGACTGCCGGGTGCCCGCCGCCAACCTGGTGGGCGCCGAGAACGAGGGCGTGAAGATCGTGATGAGCGGTCTCGATCTGGAACGTGCGCTGGTCGCCGGATTGTGCGTGGGCATCGCCGAGCGCGCGCTGCAGCTCAGCGTGGAGTTCGCGAAGACCCGCGTGCAGTTCGGCAAGCCGATCGGCAGCTTCCAGATGGTGCAGGCGCTGCTGGCCGAGATGTACACCGAGACCGAGGCCATGAAAACCTTCGTCTGGCGCACGCTGGCCGAGGTCAACGAGCTCGAGATCGGCGGCGGCGGCCGCGGCGAGGCCCACAAGCTCACCGCCGCGTCGATCCTGTTCGCCGGCGAGGCCTGCAACCGCGTGCTCAACAAGGCCGTGCAGGTGCACGGCGGCGGCGGCTACATCTGGGAGTCCGAGATCAACCGGCTGTTCCGCTGCATCAAGATCCTCGAGATCGGCGCCGGCACCTCCGAGGTGCGCAAGATGATCATCGCCGAGGAATTGCTCAAGGGCTGACGACCACAGGGACCGCGGCACCATGCAGGCTGCGGCCCTGAACCCACCAGGATGGAGACAGATGCAAGCGACGACTGCCACCCGGTTCGAGCGGCGAGGTGCCACGGCGTGGATCACGCTGGACCGGCCCGACGCGATGAATGCCCTGTCGGACACGATGTGCAGCGAATTGCTCGCCGCCATCGACCAGATCGAGCATGACCCGGACATCCGCGTGCTGGTGCTCACCGGTGCCGGACGCGCCTTCTGTGCCGGCGCCGATCTCAAGGGCGTGTTCGAGAACGCCGGCTCCGGGCCCGCGGCGGACGACCCGATGAGCGCGTTCCTCGATCTGATCGCCGGCATGATCGAGCGCCTGCGCGCGCTGCCGAAACCGACGATCGCGGCCCTCAACGGCCTGACCATGGCCGGCGGGCTGGAGCTGGCGATGGCCTGCGACCTGATCATCGCCGCCGACAGCACACGCATCGGCGACGCACACGCCAACTTCGGCGTCTTCCCCGGCGCCGGTGGCGCGGCCGTGCTGCCGCGGCGCATCGGCCCCACCGCCGCCAAGTACCTGCTGTTCACCGGCGACACCCAGAGCGCGACGGAGTTGGTGCCGCTGGGCCTGGTCAACCGCGTGGTGCCCGACGCCGATCTCGTGGCCGAGGTCGACAGGCTGGCCACCCGCATCGCCGGCAAGAGCCCGCTGGTGCTGCGCCGGATGAAGCAGGCCGTGGCCGACGGCCTGGAGCAGCCGCAGGCCGCGGCGCTTCGGCTGGAGCGCCTGGTGCTGGACGCGCACCGCCATTCGCACGACATGCGCGAGGGCCTGGCGGCCTTCGTCGGCAAGCGCAAGCCCGAGTTCAAGGGCTACTGATCCGCAGCCACCCCCCAACGGAGCCGACCCCATGAGCAGTCCACAACCCGCGGTGTACGTCGCCGGCATCGGCATGACGCCGACCGGCAAGTTCCTCGACCGCAGCATCAAGCAGCTGACGGCCGACGCGGTGACCGCCGCACTGACCGACGCCGGCCTGCAGGCTGCCGACATCCAGAGCGCGTTCTTCTCCAACGCCACCCAGGGCGCGCTCGAAGGGCAGACCATGGTGCGCGGCCAGATCGCGCTGCGCTCGATGGGCATCGAATCGATTCCGGTCTACAACCTCGAGAACGCCTGCGCCAGCGCGAGTTCGGCTTTCAACCTGGCGGTGCAGTACGTGCGTTCCGGCGAAGGCGACATCGCGCTGGCGGTTGGCGCCGAGAAGATGTTCAGCACCGACAAGGCGAAGATGTTCGCCGTCTTCGACGGTGCCTGGGATCTGCAGACGGTCGAGGCCAACAAGCGCATCCTGCTGGCGATGGGCGAAGGGGTCGTTCCTCCCGAGGGCAGCACCTCCAAGGCGCCGTACAGCCTGTTCATGGACATCTACGCCGCGTTCGGCCGCTTCCACATGCGCGAGTTCGGCAGCACGCAGCGCCAGTTCGCGGCCGTCTCGGCCAAGAACCACGGCCACTCGGTGCACAACCCGCTGGCCCAGTATCGCAACGCCTACACCATCGACGAGGTGCTGGCCGCGCCGCCCATCACCTACCCGCTGACGCTGCCGATGTGCGCGCCGATCAGCGACGGCGCCGCGGCAGCGCTGGTCTGTTCCGAACGCGCGCTGGCGCGCCTGGCCGACCGCCGGCGCGCGATCCGCGTGCTGGCCTCGGTGGTCGCCACCGGATCGACGCGCCGGCCGGAAGACGTGGGCCGGCACATCACGGTCAGGGCGTCCAAGCTGGCCTACGAGCGCGCCGGTGTCGGCCCGCAGGACATCTCGGTGGCCGAGGTGCACGATGCCACGGCCATCGGCGAGGTCGTGCAGAGCGAGAACCTGGGCTTCTGCGAATTCGGCGCCGGTGGCGCGCTGGCCGAAAGCGGCGCTACCACGCTGGGCGGCCGCATCCCGATCAACACCTCGGGCGGGCTCGAGTCCAAGGGCCACCCGATCGGCGCCACCGGCCTGGGGCAATTGCATGAACTCGTGACGCAGTTGCGCGGCGAGGCCGGTGCGCGCCAGGTGCAGGATGCCCGGTTGGCCATCGCCGAGAACGGTGGCGGCCTGTTCGGCATCGAAGAAGCAGTCTGCGCCATCACCATCCTCGGCCGCTGACACCGGCAGCCATCTTCCCGAGTCAACTGCCATGGTCCATATCGCATGAACTTCCTGCCCACCGAAGAACAACGCCTCGCCGTCGAAGGCTTCAACCGCTTTCTCGAAACCAAGCTGCGCCCCATCGTCCAGCGCTACCAGCCCGACAAGCTGATCGAGAAGGAGCGCATGCTGGAGATCTTCCGGCTGATGCTGCCCTACGGCATGGGCGGCAACGGCATCATCGCCGAGAAGCATGGCGGCCTGGGCATGCCCTGGCTGACCTACGCGCTGATGTACGAGCAGCTCGCGCGCGTCTCGGGCGACGTCGCGATCTCGTTGCTGATCCAGCAGCTCGGCGCCTATTCGCTCGAGGTCTGCACGAACGAGGCGATGCGCGACAAGTACCTGCCGCGCATGCTGCGCGCCGAGATCATCGCCTGCAGCGGCATCAGCGAACCCGGCGTCGGCTCCAACGTGGCCGAGGTGACCTGCCGCGCCAAGAAGGACGGCGACCACTACGTCGTCACCGGCGAGAAGACCTGGATCTCCAACGGCCACTATTCCGACTTCTGCATGGTCATCGTGCGCACTTCGGACGAAGGCGCCAAGGGCCTGTCGATGATCCTCGTCGACCGCGCCGAGCACGGTTACGAGAGCCGCAACATCGACAAACTGGGACTCAACAGCACCTCGACCGCGCAGCTGTTCTTCGACAACGTGCGCGTGCCCGCCGGCAACATGCTGATCGCCCCCGGCGCCGGGCTGAAGAACACACTGGTGCTGTTCGAGAAGGCGCGACCCATGGTCGGCCTCACGTCCGTGGGCATCGCGCAGGCCGCGCTCGACAAGGCAGTGGCCTACGCCAAGGAGCGCCGCCAGCATGGCAAGCCGATCGGGGCGCACCAGCTGATCCAGGGCATGCTGGCCGAGGCCGCGATCGAACTCGACGCGGCCAAGCTGCTGGTCTACCGCGCCTTCAACCTGATCGACCACGGCGTGCGCTGCGAGGTCGAGAGCGCAATGGCCAAGTGCTACGCCACCGAGATCGCGGTCGACGTCGCTTCCAAGGCGGTGCAGATCCACGGCGGCAACGGCATCACCAAGGACTTCGGCGTCGAGCTGCTGTTCCGCAACGCGCGCATGATGACCATCCCCGACGGCACGACCGAGATCCAGAAGCTGATCATCGGCCGGGCATTGACCGGGCTGAACGCCTTCTCCTGACCCATGGCCACCGCTTCGCACACCGCATCGGCGGGAGCCCCTCCCGTGCTGGTGGCGCAGGGGGTGACCCTGCGCTTCGGCGGCGTCACGGCGCTTTCCGAGGTCAGCGTCGAGGTGCGGCCCGACGAGATGCTGGCGATCATCGGCCCGAATGGCGCCGGCAAGAGTTCGCTGCTCAACGTACTCAGCGGCTTCTATCGCCCGCAGCAGGGCAGCGTGCAATACAACGGCCGCAACGTGCTCGGGCGCGCGGTGCACGACATCGCGCGCGACGGCATGGTGCGCACCTTCCAGGGCACGCACCTGTTCGCCAACATGAGCGTACTCGACAACATCCTGATCGGCCGCTTCAGCCACATGCGCTCCAGCCTGGCCCAGGCCTTCATGTACTTTCCCTGGACGCAGCGCGAAGAGGCGCGGCACCGCGAAGTGGCCGAGAACATCATCGAATTCCTGGAGATCGAGAGCATCCGGCATCGGCCGGTGGGCTCGCTCGGCTACGGCCTGCGCAAGCGCGTCGACCTCGGCCGCGCGCTGGCGATGGAGCCGAAGGTGCTGCTGATGGACGAGCCGATGGCCGGCATGAACACCGAGGAAAAGGAAGACCTGGCCCGTTTCGTGATCGACGTGCGCGAGGCCAAGCACATTCCGGTGGTGCTGGTGGAGCACGACATGGGCGTGGTGATGGACTTGGCCGACCGCGTCGCCGTGCTCGACTTCGGCCGCAAGATCGCCGACGGCACGCCGGCCCAGGTGCAGGCCGACCCGGCCGTGATCCAGGCCTACCTGGGAGCTGCGGCGTGAGTGCCCAAGCCACTGTCCTGGCCGATGCCGCTGCACGGCGCGTGTCGCCTGCCCTGCCGCCCGCAGCCTCGGCCGCTGCGGCCGAGGCGATCACGCTGCGCACGCTGCCGCAGACCCTGCTGTCGCACGCCCGCACCCGGCCCGGCCGGCTGGCGCAGCGCGTCAAGCGCAAGGGCATCTGGCGACCCTACACCTGGGCCGAGGTGCTGGAGCAGGTGCGCGGCATCGCGCTCGGCGCCGCGGCACTGGGCCTGGCGCGCGGCGACACGGTCATCGTCATCGGCGAGAACGAACCCGAGCATTACTGGGCCATCTTCGCCGCGCAGTCGCTGGGCGCCAAGACGGTGTCGGTCTACCCCGACGCCACTGCCGACGAACTGCACTACCTGTGCGAGGACTCTCACGCGAGGTTCATCTTCGCGCAGGACCAGGAGCAGGTCGACAAGGCGCTGGCGCTGGTCGGCAAGCTGCCCGACCTGTGCGGCATCGCCTACTGGGACGACTCGGGCATGTGGTCGTACCGGCACGACCTGCTGCAGGACTTCGAGAGTCTGGCCGCGGCCGGCCGGCAGGAGCATCAGCGCCATCCGCAGCGCTTCGAGCGCGAGGTCGAGGCGGGCGGCCTGGACGACCTGGCGCTGCTCACCTACACCTCGGGCACGACGAGCAAGCCCAAGGGCGTGATGATCACGCACCGCTGGCTGATCGACAACGCGACGCGCCTGCGCAGCGCGCTGCCGGTCGAGCCCGGCATGGAGTACCTGTCGTACACGCCGCTGGCCTGGATCACCGAGCAGCTGCTGGGCGTGACGCTGGGCCTGACGCTGCCGCTGGTGGTGAACTTCCCGGAAGGCCCCGACCAGGTGCTGCCCAACCTGCGCGAGCTGGCACCGCACATGGTTCTGTTCGGCCCGCGGCAGTGGGAAAGCATCGCCGCCACCATCGAGGCGCGCATGCTCGACGCCGGCTGGCTGTCGCGGCGCATCTACCGCTGGGGCGTGCGCGTCGGCCACGACGTGCACGTGGCGCGGCTCGAGGGCCGGCCGGCGCCGGCCCTGTCGCGGCTGCTGCTGCCGCTGGCCGAGCTGCTGACGCTGCACGCGGTGCGCGACCAGTTCGGCTTCCTGCGCTCGAAGATCGCGGTTTCCGGCGGCACGGCGATGGCGCCGGACGTCTTCCGCCTGTTCCATGCCCTCGGCGTGCCGCTGCGCAACCTCTACGGCTGCTCGGAGTTCGGCCTGATCGCCGGCCACCGCGGCGAGCGCTACGACCTGGAAACCGTCGGCCCGCTGCTCGACGTGAACCCGGCCTTCGGCGCCCCGCTGGAAGCCCGCATCGAGGCCAGCGGCGAGCTGCTGCTGCGCGGCGGCACCGGCTTCCTGGGCTACTGGCACCAGCCGGAGAAGACCGCGGCACTCGACCGCGACGGCTGGTTCGCCAGCGGCGACGCGGTGCGGCGCACCGAGCGCGGCGAGCTCGTGTTTCTCGACCGCGTCGAGCACCTCGTCAAGCTCGCCAGCGGCCACCCGTACCCGCCGCAGTTCATCGAGACCCGGCTGCGCTTCTCGCCCTTCATCAAGGACGTGATGGTGCTGGGCGACGCCACCCGGCCCTGGGTCGGGGCACTGATCAACATCGACATGGGCGTGGCCGCACGCTGGGCCGAGGAGCGCCGCATCGCGTTCTCGACCTTCACCGACCTGTCGCAGCGCCCCGAGATCCGCACCCTCGTGCGCGACGAGATCGCGCGCATCAACGCGCTGCTGCCGGATGGGTCGCGCGTCGTGCGCTTCGCCAACTTCCCGAAGGAACTGGACCCCGACGAAGGCGAGCTCACCCGCACGCGCAAGCTGCGCCGCGAGTTCCTCGAGAAGCGCTACCGCGCGCTGATCGACGGCCTGTACGCGGGCGCCCACGACATCGCCTGCGAGATCGCCGTCACCTACCAGGACGGGCGCCAGGGCGTGCTGCGCGCCACCGTGGTGGCCACGGACATTGCCGAGGCTCCTCCGACATGATCATCGAGTTCGTCAACTACGCGCTCAACGGCGCCCTGCTCGGCCTGCTGTACTCGCTGGTGGCGATGGGCTTCGTCGTCATCTACCGCGCCAGCAAGGTCTTCAACATGGCGGTCGGCGAGATGCTGGTCGTCGGCGCCTTCCTGGTCTGGTGGGCGGTGCAGTCGCGCGGCATGCACCCGGCGCTGGCCATCGGTGTGGCGCTGGCGATCTCGGTGCTGATCGGCCTGGCGATCGAGCGGCTGCTGTTCCGCCGCCTGATCGGCGAATCGGTGTTCTCGATGATCATGGTCACGATCGGACTGCTGATCCTGATGCGCGGCCTGGTGCTGCTGATCTGGGGGCCGCAGGAGCGCCAGTTTCCGGCCATCATCTCGCTCACGCCGCTGATCGTCGGCGAGATGATCGTGCCGCGCTCGCTGGCCGCCGGCGGCATCATCGCTGTCGTCTGCGCCGCCGCGCTGCACTGGTTCTTCAACCGCAGCCGCACCGGCCTGGCGATGTCGGCGGTGGCCGAGGACCACCAGATCGCGCTGGCCATGGGCATCAGCGTGCGGCGCTCGATCGCCTTCGCCTGGGCGCTGGGCGGGGTGCTGTCGGTCATCACCTCGATGGTCTACCTGAGCGGCAAGTCGCTGACCTTCCTGTCGTCGGAGATCGGCTTCGCGGCCCTGCCGGTGGCGCTGCTGGCGGGGCTGGAATCGATCGGCGGGCTGCTGCTGGCCGGCATCATCGTCGGCGTCGTCCAGGGGCTCACGTCCGCCTACATCGACCCGCTGATCGGCGGCAACGCCGCGGCGGTAGTGCCCTACATCTTCATGCTGGTCGTGCTCATCGTCCGGCCCACCGGCATGTTCGGCTGGAAGCGCATCGAAAGAGTCTGAACCCCATGGACCCCTCCGGCATCTTCGCCACCAGCTACGGGCGCGACAGCGCCCTCGTCCGCACGCGCGCGCAGTGGCTGGCGCTGGCGCTGTTCGGCGCCGCGCTGCTGCTGTATCCGTGGCTGGCCTCGCCGCGCCTGGTGGCAGTGGCCAACCTGATGCTGGTCACGGCCATCGTCGTGGTGGGGCTGCAGATCACCACCGGCTATGCCGGGCAGATCAACCTCGGCCAGGCGGCCTTCATGGGCGTCGGCGCGTATGGCGCCAGCGCGATGGAGGTCAAGTTCGGCCTGCCCTTCTGGGTCGCCGTGCCGGTGGGCGGCGTGTTGGCGGCGCTGGCCGGCTGGGCCTTCGGCCTGACGGCGGCGCGCATCAAGGGCTTTTACCTCGCGCTGACCACCATCGCGGCGCAGTTCCTCTTCGTCTTCGTGGTGCTCAACCTGCCCTCGTCCTGGCTCGGCGGCGTCAACGGCTTCAGCCTGAAGCCGGCCCGGCTCGGGCCCATCGTCTTCGACAGCGACCGCGCGCTGTACCACCTGTTCCTCTTCAGCACCGCGGTGATGGTGTTCGGTGCCTTCGGCATCCTGCGCAGCCGCCACGGCCGCGCCTTCGTGGCGGTGCGCGACGACGACGTCGCCGCCGGCATGATGGGCATCGACGTCGCCGGCACCAAGGCGCGCGCCTTCATCCTCGGCGCCTTCTACGCCGGCATCGGCGGCGCGCTGTGGGCCTACCAGATCCGCTTCGTCTCGGTCGACCAGTTCACGCTGTTCAACTCGATCTGGTTCATCGCGATGATGATCGTCGGCGGCCTGGGCTCGATCGTCGGCGCGCTGATCGGCACGGTGCTGATCCGCACGGTGCAGGAGACCATCACCAGCCTCGGTCCGGACATCGTGCAGTTCCTGCCGAGCCTGGGCAGCGACATCGTGTTCGCCAGCATGAATGTATTCCTCGGCCTCGTCATCACCGGCTTTCTGCTGCTCGAACCCAAGGGCCTGATGCACCGCTGGAACATCTTCAAGGCCAGCTACCGCCTGTGGCCGTTTCCCCATTGACCCCGCACCGTGACCCATGCCCACCCCTGAGGAGACCGAGATGAAAAGACACACCTTCCTGAAATGCACCGCGGCCCTGGCCGCCACCGTGCTGCTGAGCGCCGGCGCGCTGGCGCAGACGACCGTCAACGTCGCCGCGCTGGCCGACTTCGCCGGCCCCTACGCGAACGTGATCAACGACATGCAGGGCGGCCGTCTGGCGGTCGTCGACTGGTGGAACAAGGAGGTCGGCGAAAAGCTCAAGGTGCGCATCGCCGTCAAGACCTACGACACCCGCTACGACGTGGCCCAGACGGCCAGCCTGTGGCCCGGCATCAAGGCCGAACTCAAGCCCGCGCTCCTGCTCGGCCTGGGCGGCCCGGACGCCGCCGCGCTGCAGCAGCGCCTGCCCGAGGACAAGGTGCCGATGCTGTTCGGCACCGCCGCGTACGGCTTCGGCTGGAAGCCCGGCCAGTGGGCGCTGAACGTCCGCCCGACCTATTCGCACGAGGCCGCCGCCTTCGTCGAGTGGTTCCGCAGCACCAAGCTCGACAACAAGCGGCCGGTCAAGGTCGCCATCATCTCGTCCGAGGCCACTCCGGCCTACGCCGACCAGGCCAAGGGCTTGCAGGCCTACGCCAAGGCCCATCCGGACAAGGCCACCTTCGTCGAGACGATCTGGACCGAGGTGCAGCCGACCGACCTGACCCTGCAGGTGCGCCGCCTGGCGAACGCCGGCACCGATGTGATCGTGATCCAGACCAACACCGCGCAGGCCGTGGCCACCAAGCGGGCCCTGCAGGCGCTGGGCAAGAACATCCCGATCATGCTGTCGTTGCACAACGGCGTGGCCGCTTCGTCCAAGGCCCTGGGCGACCCGAACGGCTTTGCCGGCGACTACGAGGTGGGGGCGATCGCCGACGCCAGCGAAGACGACACCACCGCACGCAAGTTCTATCGCATGCTGCAGGAGAAGTACGGTCTGAAGTCCGGCTGGAACGCGATGACGGTGCTCGGCCTCGGCCAGAGCATCGTGGCGGTGCGCGCGATCGAGGCCGCGGTCAAGGCGAAGGGCGCCGACAAGGTCAGCGGCGAAGCGGTGCACGATGCGCTGCTGACCACCAAGTTCACCGGCGCCGAACTGATGGGCATGCTGCCCGGCGTGGACTTCAGCAACGATGCGCCCTTCCCCACGGGTACCGCCAAGGTCAACGTGGCGACCATGAAGGACGGCAAGGTGATCCGCGCCGCCGGCGACGTCCCGGTGCCCGCGGTCCCGAAGTGGTGAACACGGCCGCGGCCCCGGCGGTCGAGAGCCCGCGTGCGCTCCCGGCCGCGGGCGCGGCGGCCCTGCTGACCTTGTCCAACGTCGAGGTGCTCTACGCCGAGGTCATCCTGGCGCTGAAGGGCGTCTCGATGCAGATTCCGGCGGGCGGCTGCGTCACGCTGCTCGGCGCCAACGGCGCCGGCAAGAGCACGACGCTGAAGGCCATCTCGGGCGTGATCGATTCCGAGGACGGGCGCGTCTCGGGCGGCACGATCAGCTTCGACGGCCGGCCCATCCAGGGGCACGACTCGGCCACCGTCGTGCGTGCCGGCCTGGTGCACGTGATGGAGGGCCGGCGTGTGCTGCCGCACATGACGGCGGAGCAGAACCTGATCATCGGCGGCCACATGTTCCCGTCGACCGCCGCGATGCGGCGCGCGCTCGACGGCGTGTACCAGGCCATCCCGCGCCTGGCCGAACTGCGCAAGCGCGTCGCGGGCTACCTGTCGGGCGGCGAGCAGCAGCTGCTGGTGATCGGCCGGGCGATCATGGCCGAGCCGCGGCTGATGCTGATCGACGAGCCCTCGCTGGGCCTGGCGCCGCGCATGACCGAGGAAGTGTTCGCGGTGCTGCACCGCCTGCGCGACCAGGGCCTGGCGCTGCTGATCGTCGAGCAGAACACGCGCGTGGCGCTCGACATCGCCGACTACGGCTATGTGATGGAGAGCGGGCGTATCGTGCTGGAGGGGCGCGCCGACGAACTGCGCGCCAACGAGGACGTGCGCGAGTTCTACCTCGGCCTGGACCGCGAGGGCGGGCGCAAGAGCTTTCGCGACGTCAAACACTATCGCCGGCGCAAGCGCTGGCTGGGTTGAACACCGAACACGAGGAGTTGGAGAGCATGAGCGGTCCCCTGAAGGGTTTGAAAGTCATCGAGTTCGGCGGCATCGGCCCCGGACCGTTCTGCGCCATGATGCTGGCCGACATGGGGGCCGACGTGATCCGCCTCGACCGCAAGGCCGACAAGGGCAAGGACCGCGGCGGGCCGGCGTTCCTCGCCAGCGGCCGGCGCAGCGTGCTGCACCGCGGCCGGCGTTCGCTGGCGGTGGACCTCAAGTCGGCGCAGGAGCGGGACAAGGTGCTCGCCCTGATCGACGGTGCCGACGCGCTGATCGAAGGCTACCGGCCCGGCGTGATGGAGCGGCTCGGGCTGGGCCCCGACGTGCTGCTGCAACGCAATCCGCGGCTGGTGTTCGGCCGCATGACCGGCTGGGGCCAGGACGGGCCGCTGGCGCAGGCCGCAGGCCACGACATCAACTACATCGCGCTGTCGGGTGCGCTGGCCACCATCGGCCGCAAGGTCGGCGGGCCGATCGCGCCGGCGGCGATGGTCGGCGACCTCGGCGGCGGCGGCATGATGCTGGCTTTCGGCATCATGTGCGCGGTATTCGAGGCGCGCAACTCGGGCCGCGGCCAGGTGGTCGACGCGGCGGTGCTCGACGGCGCTGCGCTGCTCACTGCCATCGTCTGCGAACTGCGCGGGATCGGCCACTGGAAGGACGAACGCGAAGCCAACCTGCTCGACGGCGGCTCGCACTTCTACGACACCTACGAATGCGCGGACGGGCGCTGGATCTCGGTGGGCGCACTCGAACCCCAGTTCTACGCGCTGATGCTCGCCAAACTCGGCATCTCCGACCCCGAATTCCAGCGCCAGCGCGACCCGGCGGCCTGGCCGTCGCTGAAGGCCAAGGTGGCCGCGATCTTCCGCAGCCAGCCCAGCGCGCACTGGTGCGCGCTGCTGGAAGGAAGCGATGTCTGCTTCGGCCCGGTGCTGACCACCCACGAGGCCGCACGCCACCCGCACAACGTGGCGCGCAACACCTTCTTCGAGAACGAGGGCGTGGTGCAGCCCTCGCCCGCACCGCGCTTCAGCCGCACCTCGGCGCCACGGCCCGGCCCGGCGCCCTACATCGGCGAGCACGACGGCGAGCTGTCCTGGTTGCCGTGACGAACCGGCGCGTGACCCGTGCTCCAAGGTGTGCTCCTCGTCGCAGCCGCAGACTCGACAAGGAAAACCCAGCAAGCGCGGTTGCGAAATGGCCGACCGCGAGGAAAGCGACAACATCAGGAAGCTGCAGCGCGCCGGCCTCGCGCTCGTCGAGCTGCCCGCCGCCGACGCGCCGGTGATGCGCGAGATGCAGAACAGCGTCGGCAAGGACTGGGCCGACGGACCGGACCGGCGCGGCAAGGCCGGGTCGGAGGTGTTGCGCGCATTCAGCGCGGCCTTGCATCAGTAACATCAGCGCTGCGGTGCCGGGGCTGCTTCTGGCTGCAGCGGCACCGATCCCGCCCATCGCCGCGGCGGCGATGCCGGTCACGCTTCCCCGGGCTGTTCGCTGAAGCAGCCCGTTCACCTTTCGGAGACTTCATGGATCTGGGTTTGAAAGACAAGGTCGCCATCGTCACCGGCTCGGGCCGCGGCATCGGCGCCGACACCGCACGCGCGCTGGCCGAGGAAGGCGCGCGCGTCGTCGTCACCGACATCGACGCGCAGGTCGCGTCCGACCACCGCGCCGCATTGCAGCGCGACGGCTTCCAGGCGATCTCCGTGGCCGCCGACGTGACGAAGGCCGCCGACGTCGAACGCCTGGTGCAGGCCGCCGTGGCGGCCTTCGGCAGCGTGCACGTGCTGGTCAACAACGCCGGCTTCGCGCGCGACGCCCGCATCACCAAGTTGAGCGAAGCCGACTGGGACGCCGTCGTCGACACCGTGCTCAAGGGCGCCTTCCTGTGCACCAAGGCGGTGGCGCCGGTGATGGCCGCGCAGCACTGGGGCCGCGTCGTCAACATCTCGTCGCGCGCGCACCTGGGCAACCCCGGGCAGGCCAACTATTCGGCGGCCAAGGCCGGCATCCTGGGCTTCAGCGCCGCGCTGGCGCTGGAGCTCGGCCGCGACGGCATCACCGTCAACACCATCGCGCCCGGCTTCATCGAGACCGACGGCGTGCGCAACCTGCCGCACTACCAGAAGATCAAGGACAACGCGATCGCCCGCACGCCCATCGGGCGGCTCGGCGTGCCGCGCGACATCGCCGGCGCGGTGGCCTTTCTGGCCAGCGAGGCGGCCGGCTACATCACGGGCGCCACACTGCACGTGACCGGCGGCCGCTACGCCACCTGAAGCAGGCCGACCCAGGAGAAGCGACATGGACTTCGGCTTCACCCCCGAACAGGATGCGATGCGCGAATCGGTGCGCCGCTTCATGCGCGAGCGCGTCGCGCCGCGCGTGGCCGACTGCGAGAAGCAGCGCGAATTCGCCTGGGACCTGCTGCCGCAGCTGCAGCCCTTCGGCTACCTGGGCGGCCTGCTGCCCGAAGAGGCCGGCGGCTTCGGCCTGAAGTACGCCGACTGGGCGATCCTGATGGAGGAAGCCGGCTACTGCTGGCTGTCGCTGCGCGTGATGATGAACTCGCTCAACATCCTCGCGCAACTGCTGCACCGCCAGGGCACGCCCGAGCAGCAGCAGCGCTGGCTGAAGCCGCTTCTGGCCGGCCAGCTGAAGCACTGGATGGCGATCACCGAGCCCAACCACGGCTCCAACGTGGCCGGCATCGAGACCCGCGCCGAGGACAAGGGCGACCACTATCTGATCAACGGCAACAAGCTGTGGATCACCAACGGCATCCACGGCAACTTCGGCGTGCTGGTGGCACGCACCTTCAGCGCCGCCTGCGACGGCGGCATCAGCCTGTTCATCGTCGACCGCGCGCAGACGCAGTACGAGGCGCGGCGCGCCGACGTGATGTTCATCCGCGCCACCGGCACCTCGCAGCTCAGTTTCAACGATGCCTTGGTGCCCAAGGCCAACCTGCTGGGCAAGGAAGGCGAAGGCCTGAAGGCGATCCTCACCGGGTTGAACTTCGGCCGCCTGAACGTGGCGATGGGGGCGGTCGGCGCGGCACGCTCGGCGCTGGATCTGTCGATCGAGTATTCGAAGCAGCGCCAGCAGTTCGGCAAGCCGATCGCCGGCTTCCAGCTGGTGCAGAAGCTGATCGTCGACATGATGGTGCGCTGCGAAGCTGCGCGCGCGCTGGGCTACCGCGCTGCCTGGGCGCTGGACCAGGGCGGCAGCGCACGCACCGAATGCTCGATCGCCAAGCTCTACGCGGCGGAAGCCGCGCACGAAGTGGCCGGCATGGCGCTGCAGGTGCATGGCGGATCGGGCTACAGCGAAGAGCTGCCGATCGAGCGCATCTTCCGTGACACGCGCGGCGGCATGATCCCCGAGGGCACGACCGAGATCCAGACGCTGATCATCGGGCGCGAGGTGCTCGGCGTCTCGGCGTTCCATTGAAACCGTGAAGACATGATGCATCGCCAAACATGGGCATGACCCTGCTCCACGCGCTGCGGCTGAACGCGCGGCGCAACCCGCAGCGCGTCGCGATCCGCTTTCGCGATACCGCGCTCAGCCACGCCGAACTGCTGGCCCGCACCGAGCGCGCGATGTGCGCGCTGGCCGCGCTCGGCCTGGCGCCGGGCGAGAAGGTGCCGATGCTGTCGCACAACCACGCCGACATGCTGGTGGCCTACTTCGCGCTCACCGGCATCGGCGCGATTCCGGCACCGCTGAACTACCGCCTGGCCGACGACGACCTGCGCCACGGCATGCGCGCCGCGCACGCGCGCTTCGTGCTGCTGGGTTCGGGCTTCGCCGAGCGCGCCGAGGCGCTGGGCGACCCGACGCGGCGCTGGATCTGGTTTGCCGATGCCGAACGCCACGCGCCGGCCGGCGCACTGCGCTGGCAGGTGCTGCTCGCCTGCTCGACCGGCGCGGTGCCGCAGGGCCGCGCCGGCAGCACCGTGATGCTGCACACCTCGGGCACGACCGGCCGGCCGAAAGGCGCGCTGCGTTCGCGCTTCGGCTTCGAGGAGCGCGCCATCGAACAGGGCTTCGGCATGGACGACCGCACGCTGTGCGTGCTGCCGATCTGCCTGGGCGCCGGCTGCGTCTACACCCTGCTGCCCTTGTACCTGGGCGCGAGCATCCGGCTGCACGAACACTTCGACGCCGGCGCGGTGATCGACGCCATCGAGCACGAACGCATCCACTCGACGATGCTGCTGCCGGCGATGCTGCAAGCGATGGTCGAGCACCCGCGCTTCGACAGCGCCGACCTGTCCAGCCTGCGCGTCATCCAGTCCGGCGCCGGGGCGCTGTCGGGTGCGCTCAAGCGTGCGCTGCTCGGTCGCTTCGGCGACGGCATCCTCAACATCTACGCCGCCTCCAGCGAGGTCGGCCCCTACGCCAACCTGAAGGGCGCCGAGGTGCGCGACCACCTGGACAACAACTGCGTCGGCCGGCCCTTTTTCGGCGTCGAGCTGAAGCTGCTCGGCGACGACGGCGCCGAGGTGGCGCCCGGCGAGGTGGGCGAAATCTGCTGCCGCAGCGAGTCGCAATACGACGAATACTTCGAGGACCCCGAGCTGACCGCCAGCACGCGGCGCGGCGACTTCCTCACCGTCGGCGATCTCGGCCGCCTGGACGCGAACGGCCTGCTGCACTTCGTCGGCCGCAAGCGCGACATCATCAAGAGCGGCGGCATCAACATCTACGCCTCCGAGATCGAGGAGGCGCTGCAACGGCACCCGGCCGTGGCCGAGGCGCATTGCGTGGGCCTGCCCGACGACCGCTGGACCGAGCTGATCTGCGCCGTCATCGTGCCGCGTGCCGGCCAGCAGCCGACGGCCGGCGACATCACCGCGTTCGCCACCGCGCACCTGGCCGCCTACAAGAAGCCGCGGCGCGTGGTCTTCATGACCGAGGTGCCCAAGAACCTGACCGGCCGCGTGCTCAAGACCCAGCTCGTCGAGCTGGTGCTGGGCCTGCCGGCCGCCAACCCCGAGGAGAACCGATGAACCTGTCCGCCCTGCGCGCCGAGCCCTGCTTCTTCGAAGACCTGGACATCGGCAACACCTTCGACAGCCCGACCCGCACCGTCACCGAAGCCGATGTCGTCAACTTCGCGGGCCTGTCGGCCGACTACAACCGCCTGCACGTCGACGCCGAGTACGCCAAGGACTCGGCCTACGGCCAGCGCATCGCCCACGGCCTGCTGGTGCTGGCGGTGATGTCGGGGCTGGTGACGCGCATGCAGCTCAATCAGCATCTCGAACCCAGCCTGATGGGCCTGCTCGACATCCAGTGCCGCTTCCCGAAGCCCACCTTCATCGGCGACACGCTGCGCGTGCGCGTCGAGGTGGCCGAGAAGAGCGAGACCTCGCGGCCCGACCGCGGCGTCGTGGCCTTCAAGCGCCAGGTCATCAACCAGCGCGGCGAGGTCGTCGTCGAGGGCGTCTGGAAGCTGCTGGTGAAGCGGCGCCCGCAATGAAGCCACTTTGAAGGAACCTCTGTCATGACCCTGCCTGCCTTTGCACTTTCACGGCGCCGGTTTGCCCTCGGCGTGGCCGCTGGCGCGAGCCAGATCGCGCTGCCGTCGCTGGCCCAGAGCGTCTGGCCGAACAAGCCGATCCGGATCATCGTGCCCTACACGCCGGGCGGCTTCACCGACCAGATGGCGCGCATGGTCCAGCACGGCCTGCAGGAGCGGCTGGGGCAGACCGTGGTGATTGACAACAAGCCGGGTGCGAACAGCATCATCGGCGTCGACGCGCTGGCCAAGTCGGCCCCCGACGGCTACACCTTCGCGGTGGTCATCGCGGCCTACGCAGCCAACACGACCCTCTACCCCAAGCTGCCTTACGACCCGCGCAAGGATCTGATCGGCGTGGCGCCGATGGCTTCGGCGCCGCTGCTGGCTGCAGTGCCCAACAGTGCACCATTCAGCAACGTCACCGAGTTGCTCGCCTACGCCCGGGCCCATCCCGGCAAGATCAGCTTCGGCTCCTCGGGCACGGGTTCGGCGGCACACCTGACGAGCGAACTGCTGAAGGCCGTGACCCAGACCTACATGGTCCACATCCCGTACCGCGGCGCGGCGCCGGCGCTGAGCGATCTGCTCGGCGGCCAGATCGATCTGCTGTTCGACGGCGGCTCGGCGCTCGTGAACGCCGCCAAGGCGGGCCAGTTGCGGCTGATCGGCGTGACCAGCGACAAGCGCCTGCCGCTGCTGCCGCAGGTCCCGACCTTCATCGAGCAGGGCGTGCCCGGGTTCGTCAGTTCCTCGTGGAGCGCGATGCTGGCGCCCGCCGGGACACCGCCGGAGATCGTGCGCCGCATGTCCAGCGAGCTGACCCAGGTGCTGCGCAGTGCCGAGTCCAGGACACGGCTCGACGCGATGGCGGTCTTCGCCACCGGCGGCACGCCGCAGGAGTGCGATGCCTTCCTCGCGGCCGAGACGGTGAAGTGGGGCAAGGTGATCCGGCAGGCCGGCGTGAAGCTCGACTGAGGCCCACACCGCGGCCCGGCCCCCGACACCGAGAACAGCATGGACACCATCAAGACCCCGATCGGCTACACCACGCGCGACGACATCTTCGTGCGTGGCCGCAACATCGCCACCGAGATCATCGGCAAGCTCGACTTCGTCGACATGATCTTCCTCGCTGCGACCGGCGAGTTGCCGAGCGAGGCGATGAAGCGCATGAGCAACGCGATCATCGTCACCGTCACCGACCACGGCCTGACACCGAGCGCCATCGCCACCCGGCTCACCATCCTGGGTGCGCCCGAGTCGATCCAGGGCGCGGTAGCGGCCGGGCTGCTCGGGGCAGGCAACCACTTCCTGGGCACCATGCAGCTCAGCGCGCAGATGCTGCAGAACGCGGTGGCCGGGCTCGGCGCCGACGCGGGCGACGCGGACTTCGATGCCTGCGCGACCGCCCTGGTGCGCGAGCACCGCAGCAGCAAGCGCATCGTGCCCGGCATCGGCCACCCGATCCACATCAAGGGCGACCCGCGCGTGCCGGCGCTGCGCGCGCTCGCGGCCGAATGCGACTTCGCCGGCCGCCACTGGCACCTGGCCAACGCGATCGAGCGTGCCGCGCAGGCCGAGTACGGCAAGCTGCTGCCGCTGAACGCCGCCGGCGCCGTGGGGGCATCGGTCTCGGACATGGGGCTGGACCCGCTGTGGGCGCGCGGCTTCGCGATCATCGGCCGCTCGGCCGGGCTGGTGGCGCACCTGATCGACGAGAAGCGCGCGCCGCTCGGCCAGAAGCTCTGGGACCTGGTGCTGGCTCAAGACGACAGCGCCGAACTCGCCGGCCACGACAATCCGATCCCGCAACGCGTAAAGTGGACACAGGCGCACAAGCCCTGAACGCACCGCGTCGACAGAGCGGCCCGCCGGCCGACCCACTGGCGGCTCCCGCCCCTCCCTGAGTCGTCATCCGAACCCCATGGACTTCGAGCTCTCCGACTGGCAACGCGCCGCGAGCGACGCCTTCGCCGATTACCTGGCGCGCGAAGTCGCGCCCATCGTCGGCGCGCACGAACGCGAACGCCGCCTGCCGCCGCGCGAGCTGGTGCGCGCGATGAGCGGCTACGGTCTGCTCGGCGGCCTGCTGCCCGAGGCGCTGGGCGGCCAGGGGCTGGACCATGTCACCTACGGCACGCTGCTGGCGCAGCTGGCCGGCACCTGGGCCTCGCTGCGCAGCATGATCAGCACCTCCAACCTGGTGTTGTCCATCATCGCCGAGCGCGGCAGCGCCGAGCAGCGCGAGCGCTTCCTGCCGGCGCTGATCCGCGGCGACACGCTGGCGTTCTTCGGCCTGACCGAACCGAACGTCGGCTCCGACGCCAGCGGCGTGGAAACGCGCGCCGAACGCGACCCCGCCAGCGGCGGCTGGCGGCTGCGCGGGCGCAAGCTGTACATCTCGAACGGCGTGCACGCCGACCTGGGCGTGGTGTTCGCGCGCACCGGCACCGGCGACGACCGCGCCGTGTCGGCCTTCATCGTCGAGCGCGGCATGGCCGGCTTCTCGGCGCGCGAGGTGCACGCGATGGGCATGCACTGCTGCCCGCTCGGCGAGCTGCTGTTCGACGACGTGCTGCTGCCGGCCGCCAACCTGATCGGCGCCGAAGGCCAGGCCTTCGCCATCGCCAAGCACTACCTCAACCTCGGCCGCTGCTTCGTCGCCTATGTCTGTCAGGGCGTGGCCGAGGCGGCCTACAGGGAAGCCTGCCGCTACGCCGGCCAGCGCCAGCAGTTCGGCCGGCCGATCGGCCAGTTCCAGCTGGTGCAGCAGATGGTGGCCGACATGATGACACGGGTGGAGACCTCGCGCCTGCTCGCCGGACGCGCCGCCGATGCGCTCGACCGCAAGAGTGCCGACGCGCAGCGCTGGTGCTCGATGGCCAAGCGCCACAACAGCGAGACGGTGCTGCGCGTGTGCGAGGACGCCATCCAGGTCCTGGGCGGCGCCGGTTACACCAGCGACTTCCCGCTCGAACGCCATTACCGCGACGTGCGCCATCTCGCCATCGCCGAGGGCAGCAACCAGATCCAGGCGCTGCTGCTGGCGCAGGGCGAGCTGGGGCTGTCGGCACTGCGAGGCTAGGCTCGATGACCGCCGACCACCGCCGACCGCCGCGCAGCGACATCCCTCGCGCCGCGCGAACCGGGCGTGATGCCCGAACGCGACCGCCACCACCTCACGGAGATTCAAGATCATGACTGCCCGCCCCACCCTCACCCGCCTTCCCGGCACCCCCGAGCCGATGCACCACTGGCCCGGCCATGGCGGCATCCGCATTGCGGGCGACTCGTGGGGCCCTGCCGACGGGCCGCTGGTGCTGCTGCAGCACGGCGGCGGCCAGACGCGCCACGCCTGGAAGGGCACCGGCGAAACGCTGGGCGCCGCCGGCTATCACGCCGTCGCCTTCGATGCGCGAGGCCACGGCGACACCGACTGGGCGCCCGATGGCAAGTACGGGCAGGACGTGATGGTGCGCGACCTGGAGTGCGTCGTCGCCGCGCTGGGCAACCACCGGCCGGTCCTGGTGGGCGCCTCGATGGGCGGCGGCACCAGCCTGGTCGCGGTCGGCGAGTCGCATGTCGATGCGACCGCGCTGGTGCTGGTGGACATCGCACCCAACATCGAACCCGCCGGCGTCGACAACATCCAGGCCTTCATGAACCTGAAGCCGGACGGCTTCGATTCGCTCGAAGAGGTTGCGCAGGCGATCGGCACCTACCAGCCGCACCGCAGGCGACCGCCCTCTCTCGATGGCCTGGCCAAGAACGTGCGCCTGGGCACCGACGGCAAGTACCACTGGCACTGGGATCCGCGCTATCGCGCCAGCTCGCGCGATCTCAAACAGCGCACCAGGCGTCTCGAAGCGTGTTCGGCGAACCTGGACCTGCCGACCCTGCTGGTGCGCGGCGGTCTGTCGGACATCCTGAGCGAGGAAGGCGCGCAGGCCTTCCTGAAGCTGTGCCCGACCGCGGAATACGTCAGCGTCACCGGCGCCGGCCACATGGTGGCCGGCGACCGCAACGACATCTTCGCCACCGCCGTCATTCAATTTCTGGCGCGGGTCGTGCCCGTCCATGGCGAGCCGCTGCGCCCGCCCCATCCGGTCCGGCCGCTGCAGGACGACTCGGACGCGGACACGGTCGACGTGCCCTGACACGCCCGCTTCGCGGCTGCCGGACCGTCCCCGCGTCGGTACTGCGGGGACAGGCGCTCGTCAACCTCCCCGGGAAGCCGACCGGCCTTTCGGGCGGGAGACCTTCTTGGCTGCCGCCGCTGGAATCGTCATGCGCTTGCCGTCGTCCGCCGCCCTGAACCAGTTGGCGGCAGTGATGAAGTCGTTTGTCCAGAAGGCGTTGATGCCAATTGCGACCGGCTGCAGTGTCGCCATCTCCGCGGGGTTGCGCCCCACCAGCAGCCAGCGCCCGAGGGTGTACCTGTAGCTGTCCCACCGTCCGGTCGAAGGCTGCATGGAAACGGCCAGCACGTCGAACTCGCCATAGCGATACGGCCGCGTCAGGTTGGCGTTCCCGTCGGTACCGGTGCGGGTCTTCTGAGTCTCGACGAGATGAACGGCCCCTTCCAGACCGTAGCGCTCGCCGCGCCTGACGACCGGCGCTCCACGCTCGCTGCGCTGCAACTTGACTTGAACCGTCACAGCCCCTCGGCCATCGTCCAGCTTGTAGTCAGGTACCCCCGGCAAAGCCGGGGGCTTGGTTTTGTTAGCCCCTCAAAGGGGCAAGAAGCTGGAGTCGCCTGAAGGCGACATCACACGCCCAGCTTTCGCTTCTTCGGTATGAACACCACGTGATACTTGCAGTCCCAGCGCGTGTGCGCCAGGCTCTGGTACTCTTTCATTTGGAAGCTCCTTTCCTTGGTCGGACAAGAAGCTTCCTCGATCGCTACACACGGTCAAACCTGTGCGAGTCCCCCGGCATAGCCGGGGGCTTGCCTTATGAGTCAAAGGCGAAATTGCCGACAGGGGTGATGTCGCGCCACCCGAGGGCCGCAAGCGGAAGAACGGCGAATTGGCGAAACGCCGCATCCGCGATGACGCCTCTCAACATCCGCCGCGTCAACTCCGGAGCGCGGTGAACGGCGTCGAGGATCATCTCTGCGGGCGCACCGATGACTTCCTCGAACTCATGGATCAGGTGGCGCGCGCGCAACTCGCGAAACAGCACCGCCTGTTCTTCCGCCGTGCACTGCGCAAGCAACTCGCGGATCGCGACAAGCGACGCCTCACTCACGGATTGCGCTGCGGGGCCGTCCCGCCGGGCTGGGCTCGAAAGCCAGGATGTCCGCGCGGCTGACGAAGCTGCGCCCACCGACGGCCACGGTACGAAGGCGGCCACTGCCGACCAGCTTCGCGATGGCCTGGCGGCTCACCTTGCGCAGCCGCGCCGCTTCGGCTTGTGTGATCCACTCTGCCGGATCGATCCGGACCGACGATAAATTGGTTGACATTGACAACTAATTTGTTGATAGAATGGAAGAAGCCATGTTAGCAATCAGCCCCACGCACCCATGAACAAGCTCCTCGATCCGCCGCAGCCCAGCCTGTTCGCGCCCACTCAGGAGCACCCGAAGCAGCTGATGCCGAGCATCCAGCCGTTCTATGAGACACCCGCAGGCGCGGCCTACCTCGGCGATTCGCGTGAACTGTTGAAGTCCTTGCCCGACGCGTCGGTCAATCTCGTGTTCACGTCGCCACCCTATGCCCTGCACTTCAAGAAGGCCTATGGCAACGTCAGCAAGGCCGATTACGTCGAATGGTTCCTGACGTTCGCGCGCGAGGTGCATCGTGTGCTGGCCGACGACGGCAGCTTTGTCCTGAACATCGGGGGCAGCTGGAATCCCGGCGAGCCCACGCGTTCGCTGTACCACTTCAAGCTGATGATCGCGCTCGTCGAGGAGCTCGGCTTCCACCTCGCCCAAGAATGCTACTGGTACAACCCGGCGAAGATGCCGGTACCGGCCGAATGGGTCACGGTGCGACGTGTCCGGATCAAGGACTCCGTCGAGCACGTCTGGTGGCTGTCCAAGACGCCGTTCCCGAAGGCAGACAACCGCAAGGTCTTGCGCCCCTACAGTGCCGACATGCTGCGCCTCGCAAGAAAGGGCGTGAAGGCCACGGTGCGTCCGTCCGGTCACAACATCACGTCGTCATTCGACAAGATCGAATCGGGTGGCTCGATTCCGTCGAACGTCCTCGAAGACCGGCACGCCAACGACATGCTGATCGCAGGCAACAATTCCGCCAACGACCCTTACACCATGCGCTGCAAGGAGTCGGGCGTGAAGATTCATCCCGCGCGCTTCCCGGCCGCACTTCCCGAGTTCTTCGTCAAGTTGCTCACGGACGAAGGCGACCTGGTCGTCGACCCTTTCGCCGGATCGAACACGGCGGGTGCCGTGGCCGAACGCCTGGGCCGCCGCTGGATCGCGCTGGAGCTTCTTGAGGAATACCTCGAGGCCAGCAAGTTCCGGTTCGGCGGGTAGACGGCTCGGCGGCCCGAGCCGCCGCGCCCACCGGCGCGTCGCGGCACAGCGCACGACCGGGGATCTGCACACGTTGCCGAGCGATGAACCTATTTTCCTCAGTCACCCACTCGCCAAGGCGGTCAAACCGAGGTTCGG
>JAZKAV010000003.1:0-181049 GCA_040388965.1 Pseudomonadota bacterium
AAACCGAACCTCGGTTTGACCGCCTTGGCGAGTGGGTGACTGAGGAAAATAGGATGAATCTTCCGAAACCGCTCTGGACCGTCACCACCGCCCTGGCGCTGTGCGCCTGGGTCGCGACCCCCGCCCACGCGATCGACCTGATCGCGATCGGCAAACTGTCCGGCAGCCTGTCGGACCATTCCGGGCAGAGCGCCCTGCTCGAGAACGGCGTGCGCGGCGACCTGCTGGGCGGCCTCGGATCGGGGCTGGCCTGGGCCGGCGGCGACACCTTCCTGGCGCTGCCGGATCGCGGCCCCAATGCGGTCGCGTGGAACGCCGCGGTCGACAACACGGCCAGCTATGTGCCGCGTTTTCACACGCTGCAGCTGACCCTGCAGCCGGGCCCCGACGCCGGCAGCGGCCTGCCGTTCACCCTGACCCCGGCGCTGGTCGGCACGACCCTGCTGTACAGCCACCAGCGGCTGAACTATGGCGCCAGCGTGGCGGGCTACCGCGCCGAGCCGTCCGTCAATTCGGCGTCGCGCCAGTACTTCTCGGGTCGCTCCGACAATTTCGATGCGGGCAGCTCGTCGGCCGACATCCGGGACGCGCGTCTCGACCCGGAAGGCATCCGCGTATCCGGCAACGGCCGTTTCGCCTTCATCAGCGACGAGTACGGCCCCTACCTCTATCAGTTCGATCGCGCCAGCGGAGCGCGGGTGCGCGCGATCAGGCTCCCGGCGAACCTCGCGGTGGCGCACAAGTCGGCGATCGGCAGCGTGGAGATCGCGGACAACGCGACCGGCCGCGTCGCCAACAAGGGCATGGAGGGCCTCGCGATCTCGCCCGACGGCCGCACGCTGTTCGGCCTCGTGCAGAGCCCGCTGATCGAGGACGGCGGCGACGGCGGCCGGGCGAACCGCATCGTGAGCATCGACCTGGAGACGGAAGCAGTCCGGCAGTACGCCTACGACAACTACCTGGCCGACAAGGCCAAGGCCTACAACAGCAGCGAACTGCTGGCGCTCAACGACCACGAACTGCTCGTGCTGGAGCGCGACGGCAAGGGGCTGGGCGACGACAGCAAGGCGGTCGTCAAGCGCATCTACAAGATCGACCTCGCCGGCGCGGTGGACGTGAGCAGCCTGAGCGGCGCCGCGGCGTTGCTGCCGAACGCGGTGGGCAAGACGCTGTTCCTCGACATCGTCGCGAAGCTCACCGCCGCGGGGATCCCGGTCGAAAAAATTCCGGCCAAGCTCGAAGGCATGGCGTTCGGAGAAGACGTCGTCGTCGACGGGGTCGTCAAGCACACGCTGTACATCGGCAACGACAACGACTTCCTCGCGACGACGCCGGGCGGCCTGTCCAATCCGAACCAGTGGTTCGTGTTCGCGTTCACCGACGCCGACCTGGCCGGCTCGGCGTTCGTCAATCAGCAGTGGCCGGATCGGGCCGACCGCTCGACCGGACCGGGCAGCCGCTAGCCCGGCCTGGCACGGCGCTTCGGGGCGCCGCGTCAGCTCCAGTGGTCCGACAGCCGCACCGGCGCGTCCAGCCCCGAGGACGCGAGGCCGGATTCGATGGTCTGCGCGATCGTGTGCGCCTGGGCGCGGTGGGCTTGCGCCGCGTCTTGTCGACCTTGCCCTCCAAGCAGGCGAGCCAGCGCCGCGTGCGCGTCCATCTGCAGGCGCACGCGGCCGATGTCCTGCGCCAGCGCCGCAGCGCGGGCCAGCTCGGCCTGGGCCTGCGCGCAGGCCTTCTTCGCCAGCCAGGCCTCGCCGCGCCAGCGCCGCGCGACCGCCTCGATTTCGCGCAGGCCGTTCGGCTCGGCGATGGCGAGCAGTGCGTCGCCGTGCGCCAGGCAATGGTCCGCATCGCCCGCCGCCAGCGCAATCTCCGCCAATGCGTCGAGGCACCGGACCATCAGATAGCGCTCGGATGCAAGACGCGCCTGTTCGAGCGTGGCTTGCAGCGCCGCCGCGACGTCCCGGTGCCCGAGCCGCGACCGCGCGAGGGCAAGGTGCGCGTCGATCGCGGCACGCCAGAACATGATGCCGGTGTCGCGCCCGAGCGCGAGTCCGCGCTCCATCTGTTCGACCGCCAGTTCGTTCAGGCCGAGGTCGAGCAGCAGATGGCCGATGAAATCGTAGGCGATGAACTGATAGCGCGCCTGCCCGAGGCCCTCCAGCCAGTCCAGGGTCTGCCGCATGCCGGACCACGCCTCGCCGTAGCGGCCGGTGCATGCCCGCGCGTGGTCGAGTCCGAGCAGGGTCGGTCCCAGGTGCCACTGCAGGTCCGCGGCGCGCGCGATGTCGAGCGCTGCCTCGAAGTTCGCCATCGCGCGCGGGTAGTCGCCCAGGCCCTTGGTGCCGACGCAGGCGTGGCCGATCATCATCAGGTTCTCGGACTCGTAGCCCTTGTCGCCGATGCCGCGGGCCAGCGCAAGCGAACGGCTGTAGCAGTCGATCGCCGCCGCGGGCTGCGCGTTCGCGAAATGCGCCTCGCCGCGGCCGTGGTAGGCCTGGACCGCGACGAGATCGACGAATCCGGCGTGATCGCAGATCTCGACCGCCTGCTGGTGGAAGCCGATCGCCTGGTCGTTCCGCCCGGTGCTCCAGGCAACCGTCCCGAGGTGGTAGAGGGTGTCGGCGGCGCGGCGCTCGTCGTTCAGCGCGCGCGACTCGATCAGCGCTTCGGTGAGGCAGGCGGTCGCCTCTTGATACGCATCGGCGCGCCGATGGGCCATGCCCAGTTGCAGCAGCGCGTCGCGCGTCTTCCCGCGGTCGCCGCCGGCGCGCGCCGCGTCGAGGACGCGGCGGATGTCGGCCACCGCGCCCTGGGTCTGTCCGGCCTGCACGCGCGCCGCGCCGCGCCGCTCGTAAATCGCGAGGCGTCGATCCGCGTCCAGCGACTGCGGGTGCGCCTCGGCCAGCGCGACCGCGCGATCCAGCCAGTGCAAGGCATCGCGCATCGCGAACAGGGCTTGCGAGCGCTCGCCCGCGAGGACCAGGTAGCGCAGCGCCTTCGCCCAGCAGTGGGCGCGCTCGTAGTGCTCGGCCAACTGGGCGTCGCGTTCGTGCGCCTCGCTTTCGCTGCGGCGCTCGAGGGCTTCGGCGACCGACCGGTGCAGCCACCTGCGGCGCGCCCCGCCGAGGTCGAGGTAGACCACCTCGCGAATCTTGTCGTGGCTGAAATCGTAAACGCCGCTATCGGGCTCCTCGCGCAGCAGACGGCGCTTCACCAGCGCCTCGACCGCGCCCAGCAGTTCCTCCTCGGGCTCGCGTGTCACCTCGAGGAGGGTGTCGAAGTCGAAGTGCCGGCCGAGAACCGCAGCGGTCTCGAGCACCTGGCGACTCTGCCCGGACACATGGGCCAGGCGCACGCGCACGGCGGCACGCACCGCGTCCGGCAGCAATCCCGGCACGGCACTCGCGCGCGCTGCGAGCCCGTCCCCGCCCTCGTCCAGGGACTGCAGGATGGACATCAGGAAGAACGGATTGCCCTCGGTTTCCCGATGCAGGCGCTCGGCCAGCCCGGGGGCGCCGGGACTCGCGTCGGCGAGCGCCGCAACCAGCCGCTCGGTGTCTGCCGCCTCCAGCCGCGCGAGCGGCACGCGGCGCGCATCGGTTTCGCGGCACAGGCTCTCGACCAGCCGGGCGAGCCGCTCGTCGCTGCCCGCGTCCTCGTCGCGAAAGGCGTAGATCACCAGCACCGGGTGGCTCGAGGCGAGGCGGGCCAGGTAGTGGAACACGTGTGCGCTGGCATCGTCGGCCCACTGGATGTCGTCCACCATCAGAACCGCCGGGCGACCGCTGGTCGAGGCCTCGAGGAGCTGGCCCACGGCGCGGGACAGTCGCGCCTGCCGCGCCTCGGGGAAGTCGTTCGACAACTGCGGCAGGCCTGCAAAGCGCTCGCCGATCTCAGGCATCAGGGCGGCGAGTTCGGCCAGCGACACGGGGGCGAGCGCGCCCAGCGCCGTGGTGGACACGCGATCGAGCGTGCGCGAGACGAGGTCGATCACCGGTTGATAGGGCATCGCGCGCTCGATCTCGTAGCACTTGGTCGCGAGCACCGGAACACCGCGGGCCTGGGCATGACGCGCCACTTCGCGCAGCAGCCGGCTCTTGCCGATGCCGGGCTCGCCCTCGATCAGCACGGTGTGGCCGGCTCCGGCAGGGAGTCGATCGACGAGTCCGGTGAGAAGAGCCAGTTCCTTGCCTCGGCCGACGAAGGGCATGGCCTCGGCCGTGGCGCCGAGGGTCGACTCGGGCGGGGAATGGTCTGTTGCCGCTGGCGCCGCCGGGCTCTCGCCCGCGCCGGTCGGCACGGCATCGAGCCGCAGACGGCCCGCGCCATGCACTGCACGTGCCGCATCGAGGAAAACGGTTCGCTCCGCCTCGGGGATGGCCAGCGATGCGGCGAGCCGTTCAGCGAGCCGCCGGGACGGACGCCGCTCGTCGGCCTCGACCTTGCGGATCGAGAAGACCGAACAGGCGACACGCTGGGCAAGCGCCTCCTGCGTCAGATCCAGGGCCTTGCGGCGCCGCCGCAGCCAGTAGCCGAAAGAATGCGTCCGGTCCTGCAACTGGTCTGACCCTCCGCACCTGACAAGCGCGTCACTCTAGCAGCTTTGTCCCGCTTTTTGTCCCGCTTTGCGGGACCCCGTGCCCCGTCCCGGGGAGTGAAATGGCGACCTGTCGATCGGCAACGACCACCCCGGATCCGGCGACAGCAAGAAAGGCAGCGCCCCTGCACCGGCAAGCGCCTGCCCGCCACGTCACCAGGAGCATCACCATGGCAGCAACCCTTTACGAGCGGCTCGGCAGCGCAGACGGCGTCCGGCGCCTCGCGACCGACATCCTCGACAACCACTACCGCAACCCGCTCATTCGGACCCGCTTCGAACAGGTCAAGGACCGCGCCGCGCTCGAGCGCCACACCGTCGAGTTCCTCAGCGCCGGCAGCGGCGGACCCCAGGCCTACACCGGGCGCGATCTGTTGTCGGCCCACAAGGGAATGAACGTCAACGAGCAGGAGCTCATCGCGGCCATGGACGACATCGTCGCGGCGATGACCAAGAACCACCTCGACCAGACGGTGCAGAACGAGGTGATCGCGATCCTGTACTCGTTGAAGGGCGAGGTTTTGCGGCGCTGAGCCGCGGCCCCGGCCGGCACGCCGCACGCCCTGCCGCGGCGCGTCGTTGCATCGATCACCCCCAACCCAGGAGGACAACCATGTCCGCAGTCGCTTCCAATGCCTCCCCCGCGATCGATCTCGCGGCCGTCAAGACCCGCCAGCAGGCCGCCTGGTCCACCGGCAACTACGCTGTCGTGGGCACCACGCTGCAGATCGTCGGCGAAGACCTGTGCGAGGCGCTCGACCTGCGCGCCGGCAGCCGCGTGCTCGACGTCGCCGCCGGCAACGGCAATGCCACGCTGGCCGCCGCGCGCCGCTGGTGCGACGTGACCTCGACCGACTATGTGGCCTCGCTGCTCGAGTCCGGGCGGGCGCGCGCGCAGGCCGAAGGCCACACGATCCGGTTCCAGGAAGCCGACGCCGAAAAGCTGCCGTTCCCCGACGCGTCGTTCGACGCGGTGGTGTCCACCTTCGGCGTGATGTTCACCCCGAACCAGGAGCAGGCGGCCGCCGAGCTGGCGCGCGTGTGCAAGCCCGGCGGCCAGATCGGCCTGGCGAACTGGACGCCCGACAGCTTCATCGGGCAATTGTTCAAGACGATCGGCCAGTACGTCCCGCCCGCGCCGGGCGTCAAGTCACCCGGGCTGTGGGGCACGCAGGCCAGGCTCGACGAACTGTTCCGCGACACCGCGCGGGACATCCGCGTCAACCACCGCGTGTTCAACTTCCGCTACCACTCGCCGGCACACTGGATCGACGTGTTCCGCACCTACTACGGCCCGATGAACAAGACCTTCGGCGCGCTCGATGCCGAGAAGCAGGTGGCCTTCACCCGCGACCTGCTCACGCTCATGGCCAGCCGGAACCGCTCGGGCGACGCCACGCTGGTGCTGCCGAGCGAGTACCTGGAAGTCGTGATCACGCGCCGGTGAGAAACGCTGCCGTGACGCCGTGACACGAGCGTCCCGAAGCGCTGCGCGTTCAGCGTGACGCCCCGGACGGGCGGTCGAGCCGCAGTCGCAGCGCATCCAGCGCCTCGATGGCCACCCGGACGCGTGCCGGCAGCAGACGTCCCGCCGGGTGGACGATGCTGATGGGCATGGACTCGGGCCGGCACGACGGCAGCACCTCCACGAGCTCGCCGCGGGCCAGCTCGTCGGCCACCAGCATGTCGGGGAGCTGGCACAGGCCCAGACCGAGCTTGAGTGCCGCCAGCAGGCCTTCGGTCTCGTTCACGCGCACACCGGGCTGCGGGTGCAGTTCGACCCCGGTGCCCCGCTGCCGCAACTGCCAGGGCCGGTCGCGACCGGTGGTCGGCAGGCGGAACACGATCGCGGCGTGTTCCGCCAGGTCCTCGATGCGCCGCGGCACGCCGCGCGCCGCCAGGTAGTCCGGGCTGGCGCACAGGCACAGCGCCTGCCGGTCCACGCGCCGCGCGACCAGTGTCGAATCCTGCAGCCGGCCGATGCGCACGGCCAGGTCGATGTTGTCGCGCACCAGGTCCGCATGCGCGTCGTCGAGCCGCGCATCCAGGCGCAGTGCCGGGTAGCGGCGCAACAGGCCGGCCAGCACGGGCATCACGAAGCGCTTGCCGTAGAACACCGGCATCTCGATGCGCAGCATGCCCGCGGGCATGCTGCGCGTGCCGGACGCTTCGGCCTGCAGGTCGTCGACCTCGGCCAGGACGCGCTGGCAGCGCTGGAACAGCCGCTCGCCGTCCGGCGTCAGCGTCACCAGGCGCGTGGTGCGATGGAACAGCTTGACGCCCAGGGCGGCCTCCAGACGCGCCACGGCCTTGGCCAGGGTGGATGGCGCGAGCCCCTGCTCGCGCGCCGCCGCTGCGAAGCTGCCGTGCTTCGCCGTCTCGGCAAACGCGATGAACTGCTGCAGGCCCTGCATGAAGTGGCTCCTTCATTGCCGACTGGATGTCGTCAATGTTACGGCAATGAGGGCTATTCCGGAATCGTTCGTGAACGACCACACTGCGCTCTCCCGCAGCGCGACGAGCGCCTGTCCCAGCCCCCAACCCGATGGAGAACGTCATGTACGTGATCGAACAACCCCGTCTCGAACCCGCCGCGATCCCGGGGATCGCCCACGCCACCTGGGCCGGCGCGGCCGACGGCCTGCAGCAGCTGTCGGTGTGGCGCCAGTCGGTCGCGCCCGGCGGGGCCACGCCGCCGCACAGCCACGAGTGCGACGAGGTCGTGCTGTGCCTGGGCGGTTGGGGCGAGGTGCACATCGACGGACAGGTCCACCGCTTCGGGCCCGACATGACGGTCGTCCTGCCCAGGGGCAAGCTGCACCAGCTGTTCAACGTCGGCACGACGCCGCTCGAGACGCTGGCGGTTTTCGCCGCGACGCCGGTGGCCACCCGCCTTCCGGATGGTCAGGCGATCGACCTGCCCTGGCGCACCTGAAGACTCGGCTCCGGCTGCGCATCGAAGCGGTCGAAGCCGCTGTAGCAGATGAAGTGCCGGTTCGTCGCGCGGCCGAACAGCGCCAGACCGAGCTGCACGGCGAGCTGATGGCCCATCTGCGTGATGCCGCTGCGCGAGACGACGATCGGCACGCCCATCTGCGCCGACTTGATCACCATCTCGCTGGTGAGCCGGCCGGTCGTGTAGAAGACCTTGTCGCCGCCGGTCACGCCGTGCAGCCACATCCAGCCGGCGATCGTGTCGATCGCGTTGTGGCGGCCGACGTCCTCGACGAACATCAGCAGCGCGTCCTGCCGGAACAGCGCACAGCCGTGCACCGAGCCGGCCGACTTGTAAGTGCTCTCCTGGACGCGCATCGCGTTCAGCAGGCCGTACAGCGCGCCCTGGCTCAGGCGCGCCGAGGGCTCGCTCGCGGCGGGCAGCCGGATCGAGCCGAGCTCGCCCATCAGGTCGCCGAACACCGTGCCCTGGCCACAACCGGTGGTCACGACACGTTTGGCGGTCTTCTCGTCGAAGCGCTCGATGCCGGCGCGGGTCTTCACCGCAGCGGCGTTCACGTCCCAGTCGACCGTGATCGACTCGATCTCGGCAAGCGACTCGACCAGGCGCTGGTTGCGCAGGTAGCCCAGCACCAGCAGCTCGGGCGCGGCACCCAGCGTCATCAGCGTGACCAGTTCGCGCCGGTCGACGAACACCGTCAGTGCGCGCTCCGCCGGGATCGAGATGCGGCGCATCGCGCCGAATTCGTCGCGCACCTCCACCTCGTGCGTCAGCGGCGCAGCCGCCGCCGTCAGGCGCGGGACCGGCCGATCAGGATGCACCCGTGCCATACCCCGCCGCCGCGCGCGGCACACCGCCGGCCAGCACCTGCACCGCGCAATACTTGAATTCCGGAATCTTGCCGAACGGATCGAGCGCCGCATTCGTCATCAGGTTCGCCGCCGCCTCGTAGTAGACGAACGGCACGAACACCGCGCCGCGCGGCGTGCCGTCGTCGCGGCGCAGGTGCAGCACGACCTCGCCGCGGCGCGAGCGCAGGGTCGCCACGTCGCCCGGCTGCAGGCCCATCCCGGCCAGGTCGGCACCGTTCATCGACGCGGTCGCCATCGGCTCGAGCGCATCGAGCACGCTGGCGCGGCGGCTCATGCTGCCGGTGTGCCAGTGCTCGAGCTGGCGGCCGGTGATCAGCACGAACGGGTAGGCGGCGTCGGGGCGCTCGTCGGCCGGGATGATGTCGGCCGGCACGAGCTTCACGCGGCCGTCCGGCGTCGGGAAATGGTCGTCGAACACGATGGCCCGGCCGGGATCGTCGGCGCTCAGGCACGGGTAGGTCACGCTGTCCTCGCGCTGCAGGCGCTCCCAGGTGATGCCGGCGATCGCGCCGTGCATCGCCTGGCGCATCTCCTCGAAGACCGCGGGCGCGCCGGAGTCCTCGCCTTCGTACTGCCACGCCAGACCGAGGCGCTGCGCCATCTGCTGGATGATCCACAGGTCCTGGCGCGCATCGCCGGGCAGCTCGAGCGCGCGCCGGCCGAGCTGCACCATGCGGTCGGTGTTGCTGACCGTGCCGCCCTTCTCGGGCCAGGCGCTGGCGGGCAGCACCACGTCGGCGAGCCAGGCGGTCTCGGTCATGAAGATGTCCTGCACGGCCAGGTGTTCGAGCGAGGCCAGCGCATGGCGCGCATGGTTCAGGTCCGGGTCGCTCATCGCCGGGTTCTCGCCCATGATGTACATGCCGCGGACCTTGTGCGGATCGCTGTCGTCGCTCAGCGCCTTGTGCATGATCTCGACGACGGTGTAGCCGGGTGTCGCGTCGAGCTTGGTGTGCCAGAAGTCCTCGAACCAGGCGTGCGCGCCGGCGTCGTCGACGCGCCGGTAGTTCGGAAACATCATCGGGATCAGCCCGGCATCGCTCGCGCCCTGCACGTTGTTCTGGCCGCGCAAGGGGTGCAGGCCCGAGCCGGGCTTGCCGATCTGGCCGGTGACCGAGACCAGCGCGATCAGGCAGCGCGCGTTGTCGGTGCCGTGCACGTGCTGGCTGATGCCCATGCCCCACAGGATCATCGCGCTCTTCGCGGTCGCGAACGTGCGCGCGACCTCGCGCAGCGTCTGCGCCGGGATGCCGCAGATCGGCGCCATCGCCTCAGGGCTGTAGCCGCGCACGTTCTCCTTCAACGCCTCGAAGTTGTCGACGCGCCGGCGCACGAACTCGAGGTCGACCAGGCCTTCCTCGATCACCGTGTGGATCAGCGCGTTCAGCATCGCGACATCGGTGTCGGCGTTGAACTGCAGCGTGCGCCAGGCGTGGCGCGCCAGATCGGTGCGGCGCGGGTCGGCGAGCACGATCTTCGCGCCGCGCTTCGCCGCGTTCTTCATCCAGGTCGCCGCAACCGGGTGGTTCGAGCTCGGGTTCGAGCCGATCACGAAGATCACTTCCGCGTGCTCGACATCGTTGACCGGGTTGCTGACCGCGCCCGAACCGACGCCTTCCAGCAGTGCCGCGACGCTGGACGCATGGCACAGCCGCGTGCAGTGGTCGACGTTGTTGCTGCCGAAGCCGGTGCGCACCAGCTTCTGGAACAGGTAGGCCTCCTCGTTGCTGCCCTTCGCGCTGCCGAAGCCGGCGAGCGACTTCGGGCCGAAGGTGTCGCGCAGCCGCTTCAGCGCACCGCCCGACAGGTTCAGCGCCTCCTCCCAGCTCGCCTCGCGGAACACCGCCGACCAGTCGGCCGGGTTCGGCACCGCCCCGGGATCCTTCGGCACGCCGGGCCTGCGGATCAGCGGCCTGGTCAGACGCTGCGGGTGGCTCGCGTAGTCGAGCCCGAAGCGGCCCTTCACGCACAGGCGATCGTGGTTCGCCGGGCCGTCGCGGCCGTCGACGCTGACGATTCTGTTGCCGCGCACGTTGTAGGTCAGCAGGCAGCCGACGCCGCAGAAGGGGCAGACCGAATCGACCTTCCGGTCGACCACCTGCGAACCGACAGAGGTCTTCGGCATCAGCGCGCCGGTCGGGCAGGCCTGCACGCATTCGCCGCAGGCCACGCAGCTGCTCTCGCCCATCGGGTCGCCGAGGTCGAACACGATGCGGCTGTGCGCGCCGCGCAGCGCGTAGCCGATCACGTCGTTGACCTGCTCCTCGCGGCAGGCGCGCACGCAACGGTTGCACTGGATGCAGGCGTCGAGGTGGACCGCCATCGCCGGGTGCGACAGGTCGGGGGCGGGCTGCTCGCGGCACAGCGCGCGCAGCTCGGGGCGCACCGTCACGCCCGCGCGCGCCGCCCATTCGCTGAGTTCGCCGTGCGGCAGCGCGCCGGCGGCGTCGACCCATTTGTAGCCCTGCTCGGGCAGGTCGGCGAGCAGCATCTCGAGCACCATGCGCTGGCTCTTCTTCGCGCGCTCGCTGCCGGTCTGCACGACCATGCCCGGCTGCACCGACCGGCAGCAGCTCGGCGCCAGCGTGCGCTCGCCCGCGACCTCGACGACGCAGGCGCGGCAGTTGCCGTCGGGCCGATAACCTTCCTTGAAGCACAGGTGCGGGATCTCGGTGCCCTCGCGCTTGGCGGCGGCGAGGATCGTCTCGCCGTCGAACGCGCTCACCGTCTTGCCGTCGAGCGTGATCTCGATGCGCGCGGTCATGACAACCCCTCGTTCGACGGGTACATCGGCCGATCCCCCGGGGGCAGTGAGTGGCGCGGCTCCAAGCCGGCCTGTGCCGGCTTGGACGCCACGAACGCCAGCCGCCTCTGGGGACTGGCTGGGGCCGGCTCGGGGCGGCCCGGCGCTCGCCCCGCGCTCACCTCCCGCCTCCGATCTCGTGCGCGAAGTGCTGGACGACGCTGCGGATCGGGTTCGGCGCGGCCTGCCCGAGCCCGCAGATCGACGCGTCGATCATCACCTGGCTCAGGTCTTCGAGCGTCTTGCGATCCCAGGCCGGCGCGTCCATCAGCCGCGCCGCCTTGTCGGTACCGACGCGGCAGGGCGTGCACTGGCCGCAGCTCTCGTGCGCGAAGAACCGCATCGCGTTCAGCGCCGCGTCGCGCGCGCGGTCGTTCTCGCCGAGCACGATCACCGCGGCCGAGCCGATGAAGCAGCCATGCGGCTGCAAGGTGTCGAAGTCGAGCGGGACGTCGGCCAGCGCCGCCGGCAGGATGCCGCCGGACGCGCCGCCGGGCAGGTAGGCATAGAGCGTGTGGCCCTCGGCCATGCCGCCGCAGTATTCGTCGACCAGCTCGCGCAGCGTGATGCCGGCCGGCGCGAGCTTCACGCCCGGCGCCTTCACACGGCCGCTGACGCTGAAGCTGCGCAGGCCGGTGCGGCCGTGCCGGCCGAAGCCGGTGAACCAGGCCGCGCCGCGCTGCACGATGTCGCGCACCCAGTACAGCGTCTCGAAGTTGTGCTCCAGCGTCGGGCGGCCGAACAGGCCGAGCTGCGCGATGTAGGGCGGGCGCAGCCGCGGCTCGCCGCGCCGGCCCTCGATGCTCTGGATCATCGCCGACTCTTCGCCGCAGATGTAGGCACCGGCGCCGCGGCGCAGCTCGATGTGCGGCAGCTTGAACGGGGCGGCGCGTTGCAGTGTCGCCAACTCGGCGGCGAGCAGCTCGCGGCAGCCGTGGTACTCGTCGCGCAGGTAGATGTAGCAGGCGTCGACGCCGACCACCGCCGCAGCGATCAGCAACCCTTCGAGGAAGCGATGCGGGTCGCGTTCGAGGTAGGTCCGGTCCTTGAACGTGCCCGGCTCGCCCTCGTCGATGTTGACGGCCATCAGGCGCGGCGCGGGCTGCTCGCGCACGATGCGCCACTTGCGCGCCGCCGGAAAGCCCGCGCCGCCGAGGCCGCGCAGCCCGGATTCCTCGAGGACCCGGATGAGCTCGTCGGCGTCGCGTTGGCCGGCGATGACCGCGGCCGCGAGGACATAGCCGCCGGCGGCGCGGTAGGCATCGAAGTCGGCGAAGGCCGGCGCCACGCCCGCCTCGCGCTCATCGACACCGCGCCCGGCGAAGGCCGCCGGATCGAAGCGGGCGCCTGCGGTCGCGGCCGGATGGCGGGTTCGTCCGGCCGCCACCGCGTCGACCACCGCCGCGACATCGGCGCGCGGCACCGGGCACTGATGCACCACCGCCACCGGCGCCTGGTCGCACCGGCCGACGCAGGGCGCCGCGATCACCCTCGGCTCGGCGCCGAGCAGCGCCGGCAGGCGCGCGAGCAACTCGCGGGCGCCGGCCAGCTCGCAGCTCAGGCCTTCGCACACCCGCACCGTGATCGCCGCAGCGCTCTCGCCCTCGCGCAGGATCTCGAAATGGTGATAGAAGCTCGCGACCTCGTAGACCTCGGCCATCGGCACGCCGGTTTCGTGCGCGAGCGCGACCAGGTGCCGCTCGTGCAGGCCGAGCCAGCGGTCGTTCAGCAGGTGCAGGTGCTCGATCAGCCGATCGCGCCGCCAGCCGGCCGCCGGCTTCGCACCGAGCAGCGCGCGCACGTCGGCCAGCGCGGCGTCGTCGACCTGCCGGCCCTTCAGCCGGCTGTGGCGCTTGACGCGCCGGCGCATCTCGTCGGCGCCGACCGCGGCCACCACCGGCATCGTCACCTCCGCGTCGGGCTGCGGGCTCATCGCATCAGTCGAAGAACTGCGCGACGCTGAGCAGGGTCTTGTACACGCCCCATGCGAGCGGGATGCCGACCGCCGTCCAGGCCAGCCCGACGACGATCGTCGGCGTCGCACCGCCACCATTCGCCGCCGGGGTCCCGGAGACCGACGCGCGCTCGTGCGCGAGGCGCCTTTCCTCGGCGAGTTCGGCATCGGTCATGAACCACTTGTCGGCAACCGGCCGCACCAGCAGGTTGCAGACCAGCCCGAGCACCAGCATGCCGACGAGGATGTACATGGTGCGGTTGTAGACCTGTTCGCGCGGAATGCCAAGACCCAGCTGGTACTCGCGCATGTAGTTGACGACCACCGGCCCGAGGATGCCGGCCGTGGCCCAGGCCGTCAGCAGCCGGCCGTGGATCGCGCCGACCATCTGCGTGCCGAACAGGTCGGCAAGGTAGGCCGGCACGGTCGCGAAACCGCCGCCGTACATGCTCAGGATGATGCAGCAGGCGCCGACGAACAACAGCGTGCTGCCGGCGGCGGCGCTGCCCGGGATGCTCGCGTAGAGGACGCCGCCGAGCACGAAGAAGACGACGTAGGTCGTCTTGCGGCCGACAACGTCCGACAGGCTCGCCCAGAAGAACCGCCCGCCGATGTTGAACAGGCTCAGCAGCGCGGTGAACCCGGCCGCGATGCCGGCGATCGTGCCGAGCTGCGTCTTGTCGAGTTCGCCGAACTTCTTCGCCACGCCGATCAGGTGGCCGCCGAACACCTCCTGCAGCATCGGGCTGGCCATGCCGATCACGCCGATGCCGGCGCTGACGTTCATGCACAGCACCATCCAGACGAGCCAGAACTGCGGAATGCCCCAGACCTTCTTCACGTGCACGTGGCGCTGCGTGATCATCGCGTTGGCGGTCGGTGGCGGCGGGGTCCAGCCGGCGGGCTTCCAGCCGGTGGCCGGGATCCGGTAGCCGAGCGCGCCGCCCATCATGAAGACGAAGTAGACCGCGGCCATCACGAGGAAGGTCGCCGTCACGCCGACGTCGGTCGGCGAGGCGAAGGTCTTCATCAGTTCGGCTGCGAGCGGCGAGCCGATCATCGCGCCGCCGCCGAAGCCCATGATCGCCATGCCGGTGGCCATGCCGCGCCGGTCGGGGAACCACTTGATCAGCGTCGACACCGGCGAGATGTAGCCCAGCCCGAGGCCGATGCCGCCGATGATTCCCGAGCCCAGGATCATCAGCCAGAACTGGTGCAGGTGCACACCGATCGCCGACAGCACCATGCCGCCGCACCAGCACAGCGCCGAGACCACACCGGCCTTGCGCGGGCCGACGCGCTCCAGCCAGCCGCCCCAGATCGCGGCCGAGACGCCGAGGAAGACGAAGAACAGCGTGTACATCCAGCCCAGCGTCGCGATCCGCCAGTCGCAGGTCGTGACGAAAAGCTCCTGGAAGAAGCCAATCCCGGGGCCGCAGCGGACGGCCTCCCTGATGCCCAGCGCCTTCGACAGCGGCAGCCAGAACACCGAGAAGCCGTAGGCCATGCCGATGCACAGATGGATCGCGAGCGCCGCGGGCGGCACCAGCCAGCGGTTGAAGCCGGGGCCGGCAACGGTGCGCTCCTTGCCGAGCCAGGACATCTCAGGTGTCCTTGGAAATCGCGATCGTCGGGAACTTCGACGAAAAATCCTTCGCCCGCTGCGCGATCTTCACCGCCACCTGCCGCGCCACCGACTTGTACAGGCCCGCGATCTCGCCGTCGGGATCGTTCACGACGCTCGGCCGCCCGCTGTCGGCCTGCACCCGGATCGACAGGTTCAGCGGCAACGCGCCGAGGTAGTCGATCTTGTACTCGGCGGCCAGGCGCTTGCCGCCCTCCTCGCCGAAGATGTGTTCGACATGGCCGCACTGCTCGCACACGTGCACCGCCATGTTCTCGACGATGCCCAGGATCGGCACGCCGACCTTCTCGAACATCTTGATGCCCTTCCTGGCGTCGAGCAGCGCGATGTCCTGCGGCGTCGTCACGATCACCGCGCCGGTCAGCGGCACGCGCTGGCTCAGCGTCAGCTGGATGTCGCCGGTGCCGGGCGGCATGTCGACGATCAGGTAGTCGAGTTCGGCCCAGTTGGTCTGGCGCAGCAACTGCTCCAGCGCCTGCGTGGCCATCGGGCCGCGCCAGATCATCGGGTTGTCGGCATCGACCAGGAAACCGATCGACATCACCTGGACGCCGTGGTTCTCCATCGGCTCCATCGTCTTGCCGTCGGCGCTCTCGGGCCGGCCGGCGATGCCCATCATCATCGGCTGGCTCGGGCCGTAGATGTCGGCGTCGAGGATGCCCACGGTCGCGCCTTCGGCGGCCAGCGCGAGCGCCAGGTTCACCGCGGTCGTGCTCTTCCCCACGCCCCCCTTGCCGGAGGCCACCGCGACGATGTTCTTGACCTTCGGCAGCAGCTGCACGCCGCGCTGCACCGCATGCGGCACGACCCTGGTGGCAAGGTTCGCGCTGACGTTCTGCACGCCGGGCACGGTGCGCGCCGCGGCGATCAGGGCGGTGCGCAACGGCGCGATCTGGCTTTTCGCGGGGTAGCCGAGCTCGACATCGAAGGCCACGTCGCCGCCGTCGATGCGCAGGTTCTTCAGCTGGCGGGTCGAGACGAAATCGGTGCCGGTGTTCGGGTCGACGACGGTCCCGAGGGCGGCGAGCAGGGCAGCGTCGGTCAGAGCAGGCATGGTGGCATCTTCCAGGGAGGAGACGAAGTCTAGTGCAGTGCTCGACGCGATGCCGCACACTGCACTGGCGGCAGGCCGTCACGGCCCGACACGCGCCGGCGCAAAAGCGCGCAAGAATGAAGGCCATGCAACGACGCACACTTCTGCGGGCCGGCGCCGCGCTGGGCATCGGCGGCGCGTTGTGGCCCTTCGCCCATGCCGCTGCCCTGCTGCCGCTGGGCAAGCCGCAGCGCTTCGACCTCGCCTGGCTGAAGGGCCGGGCGCGCTCACTCGCCGCCGCGCCCTACCAGGCCGCGCAGAGCCGGCTGCCGGCGCCGATCGCCGCACTCGACTGGGACCAGTACCAGTCGATCCGCTTCAGGCCGGAGCACGCGCTGTGGGCCGACGCGAAGCTGCGCTTCCGGCTCGAGCTGTTCCACCTCGGCCTGTTCTTCAAGCGGCCGGTGCAGATGTTCGAGGTCGCCGGCGGCCAGGCCCAGCAGCTCGCCTACGACCCCGCGATGTTCGACTACGGCAGGAGCGGCCTGGCCGGCACGCACCCGTCGGCGGACCTGGGCTTTGCGGGCTTTCGCCTCAAGTTCCACCTCGCACCGCAGTCCGACATCGCCGCGTTCCTCGGTGCGAGCTACTTCCGCGCGACCAGCGGCACGCGGCAATACGGCCTGTCGGCCCGCGGCCTGAGCATCGACACCGGCATGGCGCGCGCCGAGGAGTTCCCGGAGTTCACGCACTTCTGGTTCGAGCGCCCGGCAGCCGAGTCGAACACGCTGGTCGTCCACGCCCTGCTCGATTCGCCGAGCGTTGCCGGCGCCTACCGCTTCGCGATCACGCCCGGCGACACGACGCTGATGGACATCGACGCCGCGCTCTACCCGCGCAAGGAGATCGAGCGCTTGGGGCTGGCGCCGTGCACGAGCATGTTCCAGACCGGCGAGAACGACCGCCGCAAGGGCAACGACTGGCGTCCGGAGATCCACGATTCCGACGGCCTGGCGATGCACACCGGCAGCGGCGAATGGATCTGGCGCCCGCTGCGCAACCCGCGCGCGCTCAGCTTCAACGCGTTCGCGGATCGCAGCCCGCGCGGCTTCGGCCTGCTGCAGCGCGACCACGATTTCGCGAACTACCAGGACGACGGCGTGTTCTACGACCGCCGCCCCAGCCTGTGGGTCGAGCCCAAGGGCGACTGGGGCGCGGGCGCGGTCGACCTGGTCGAGATCCCGACCGACAACGAGACCAACGACAACATCGTCGCGTTCTGGAGCCCCGCCGCCAGGCCGCAGCGCGGCCAGGAACTGCTGATCGGCTACCGCCTGTACTGGGGCCGCGAGGCACCGGTACAGCCGCCGCTGGCGCGCGTGGTCGCGACGCGCACCGGCATCGGCGGGGTGGTCGGCAAGGACCGGACCTACTTCTCGTGGCGCTTCGCGGTCGACTTCGCGGGCGGCGACTTCGCGCTGGTCGATGCGACGACGAAGGTCGAGGCCGTGGTCACGGCCTCGCGCGGACGCATCGAGACCACCTCGGCGCGACCGCTCGGCGCGGTCAACGGCTGGCGCGCGATCTTCGACGTGGTGCCGGAAACGGGCGGCACCGAGCCGATCTCGCTGCGCCTGTTCCTGCGCGCCGACGGCCAGCCGCTGACCGAGACCTGGCTCTACGAATGGGCGCCGCCACCACCCGGCGAGCGCCCGCTCGCGTGAATCGGCCGGCGGCGCACGGGTCGGGCGCCCCTAGAATCCCCGGTCCACTCCGTCGCCGGCGCTGCCGGCGTTGCGCATGACCCGCAAGCTCTTCGTCACCACCGCGCTGCCCTACGCGAACGCGCCGTTCCACATCGGCCACATGATGGAGTACATCCAGGCCGACATCTGGGTGCGCTTCCAGCGCATGCGGGGCCACGAGGTGCACTTCGTCTGCGCCGACGACGCCCACGGCGCGCCGATCATGATCGCGGCCGAGAAGGCGGGCCAGACGCCGCAGGCCTTCGTCGCCGCGATCGCCGCGGGGCGCCGCAAGTACCTGGACGGCTTTCGCATCGGCTTCGACAACTGGCACTCGACAGACGGCCCGGAGAACCACGCGCTGGCCCAGGACATCTATCGCGCGTTGCGCAAGCAGGGCCTGATTGCCGAGCGCCGGATCGAGCAGTTCTACGATCCGGTGAAGGGCATGTTCCTGCCCGACCGCTACATCAAGGGCGAATGCCCGAAGTGCGGCACCCTGGACCAGTACGGCGACAACTGCGAGAACTGCGGCGCCGTCTACGCGCCGACCGAGCTGAAGAACCCCTACTCGACCCTGAGCGGCGCGACGCCGGTGCTCAGAAGCAGCGACCACTATTTCTTCCAGCTCTCGTCGCAGCGCTGCATCGACTTCCTGAAGGAATGGACTGCCACGCCCGGCCGGCTGCAGCCCGAGGTGCTGAACAAGATCCGCGAGTGGTTCGCGGTCGACGAGCACGGCCACGTCGGCCTGAACGACTGGGACATCAGCCGCGACGCGCCCTACTTCGGCATCGAGATCCCCGATGCGCCGGGCAAGTACTTCTACGTCTGGCTCGATGCGCCGGTCGGCTACCTCGCGTCGCTGCAGAACCACTTCGGCAAGGTCGGCATCGACTTCGACGCGTTCATGGCCGACCCGCAGGTCGAGCAGGTGCACTTCATCGGCAAGGACATCATCACCTTCCACACCCTGTTCTGGCCGGCGATGCTGCACTTCAGCGGACGCAAGGTACCGAACCACATCTTCGTGCACGGCTTCCTGCAGTTGTCCGGCGAGAAGATGAGCAAGAGCCGCGGCACCGGCATCTCGCCGCTGAAGTACCTGGAGCTCGGCATGAACCCGGAGTGGCTGCGCTACTACATCGCCGCCAAGCTGAACGGCCGCGTCGAGGACCTGGACTTCAACCCGGACGACTTCCTCGCGCGCGTCAACAGCGACCTGGTCGGCAAGTACATCAACATCGCGAGCCGCGCCGCCGGCTTCCTGAGCAAGCGCTTCGGCGCGCGGCTGTCGGCCGACCTCGGCGTCGAGGGCCGGGTGCTGCTCGACGGCCTGCGCGCGCACCGCGCGGCGATCGAGGAACTGTACGAGGAGCGCGAGTTCGCGAAGGCGCTGCGCGAGGTGATGCTGCTGGCCGATCGCGTCAACGAATACGTCGACCAGAACAAGCCCTGGGAGCTGGCGAAGAAGGCCGACCAGGACGCGGTGCTGCACGACGTCTGCTCGGTCTGCATCGAGGCTTTCCGGCTGCTGACGATCTACCTGAAGCCGGTGCTGCCGAGCCTGGCGGCGCAGGTCGAGTCCTTCCTGAAGGTCGAGCCGCTGGGATTCGCCGACGCCGCGCGCGCACTCGGCGGCCACGGCATCGGCGACTACCGGCACCTGATGCAGCGCGTCGACGCCTCGATGCTCGACGCGCTGCTCGAACCCGCCGCCGTCGAAACCCCCGCGCCGGGCGGCGAGGCCCTCGCGCCCGAGATCGGGATCGGCGACTTCGCGAAGGTCGACCTGCGCATCGCGCGGATCGCGAACTGCGAGCCGGTCGAGGGCTCGACCAAGCTGCTGCGGCTCACGCTCGATGTCGGCGAGGGCCGCACGCGCAACGTCTTCAGCGGCATCGCGTCGGCCTACCGGCCGGCCGACCTGATCGGCAAGCTCACCGTGATGGTCGCCAACCTCGCGCCGCGCAAGATGAAGTTCGGCCTCAGCGAGGGCATGGTGCTCGCAGCCTCGCACGCCGACGAGAAGGCCGAGCCGGGCATCTACATCCTCGAACCCGGGCCCGGCGCGACGCCGGGCATGCGGGTGCGCTGACGGCCGCGCGCGAGATGCACGTTGGCCGCACGCGCACCCGATCATCCGATTCGAGTGCAGTGCAGCAGGTCGGCGCTCGGACAGGTGCCAATGGTCTGCCCCGCACTGCGGTGCGAGGTCACCGGAAGTCACTGGGTACTTCACAGATCGTCGCCAAGCGTTCCGCGAAAGGCGGCGTGACCGAACCGGCTAACGTCGTGCCGGTAAGCTTGCCGACCACGCGAACGTGACTTCGGAGTCGCCGGAACCCTCGCAAGCATCACGATCACGAGCCAGGCGCCTGTACGGGCGGCCGGTCGACCAGGAAGGCCCATGCCGCAAGACACGCCGCCGACATTCTTCGAACACCCGATCCTGAATTCGCCCTATGCCTACCCGGCCAGGCACTGGGAGCTGGACGCCGACGGGCAGCCCACGAACCGGCTGATCGCGTCGCGCCGCCGCTCGGACCTGATCACGCCGGTGCCGAAGGCGAAGAAGCGCAAGGCGCCCAAGGGACCAACGGCCCAGGCCGAGCTGGAACTGGCTGCCGGGGACGACGGCGTCAGCACCGCCGAGCAGACGTACGACCCCACCCCGATCATCAACGAGCTGCGCGGCTACGTGGACACCAGGCGCGCGCTGCCGAACCCGCAGCAGTGGCAGGTCACGCCCGAGACGGCCCGCCTGCTGCAGCACTGGCGCCAGCACCCGTTCCAGGGTGTGCGGCCCTTCTTCTGCCAGATCGAGGCGGTCGAGACCGCCATCTGGCTGTCCGAGGTCGCCCCCAAGCTCGGTGCGGCAGGCAGGAAGTTCCGGGAGCACCTGGCCGGCGCCAACGCCATGTCCAACCCGGACCTGTTCCGCATCGCTCTGAAGCTCGCCACCGGCGCCGGCAAGACCACCGTGATGGCCATGCTCATCGCCTGGCAGACCGTGAACGCCGTGCGCCACCCGCCAGCAAGCAGTTCACGCGCGGCTTTCTCGTCGTGGCGCCGGGCCTGACCATCAAGGACCGCCTGCGCGTACTGCTGCCGCAGGACCCCGACAGCTACTACGCCAGCCGCGAGATCGTGCCCGGCGACATGCTCGGCGACATCAGGCGTGCGGTCATCGTCATCACCAACTACCACGCCTTCAAGCTGCACGAAACCCTGGAGATCACTGCGGCCGGCCGGGCGCTGCTGCAAGGCCGCGGCGCGCCGCTGCAGACGCTGGAAACCGAAGGCCAGATGCTGCAGCGCGTGATGCCCGAACTCATGGGCATCAAGAACGTGCTCGTCGTCAACGACGAAGCCCACCACTGCTACCGCGCCAAACCCACGGAGGCTGAAGACGACATCGACGCGCTCAAGGGCGACGAGAAGGACGAGGCCAAGAAGAACAACGAAGCCGCGCGCCTGTGGATCAGCGGCCTCGAAGCCGTGAAGCGCAAGCTCGGCGTGCCTGTGGTCTTCGACCTTTCGGCCACACCCTTCTTCCTGCGCGGCTCGGGTTATGCCGAAGGCACGCTGTTCCCGTGGACCATGAGCGACTTCTCGCTGATGGATGCCATCGAGTGCGGCATCGTCAAGCTGCCGCGCGTGCCGGTGGCGGACAACATCGCCGGCACTGACGCGCCCAAGTTCCGCAACCTCTGGGACCACATCGGCAAGCGCATGCCGAAGAAGGCGTGCGCAATGCCGGCAAGCTGGACCCGCTGGCCCTGCCCACCGAGCTGTACACCGCGCTGGACGCGCTGTATGGCCACTACGCCAAGACCTTCGACGGCTGGCAGGCCCAGGGCATCGAGGTGCCGCCGGTGTTCATCGTCGTGTGCAACAACACCGCCACTTCGAAGTTGGTGTACGACTACGTCTCGGGCTTCGAACGCGCCAACGACAGCGGTGGCACCATGCTGGAAAACGGCCGGCTCGCGCTGTTCCGCAACTACGACGCCCACGGCCAGAAGCTGCCGCGCCCCCGCACGCTGCTGATCGACAGCGAACAGCTGGAATCCGGCGAGGCGCTGGACCCCGGTTTCCGCGACATCGAGGCCGACACGATCGAACGCTTTCGCCGCGAGATCATGGAACGCACCGGCGACCGCGCCGCCGCCGACAAGCTCACCGATGCCGACCTGCTGCGCGAGGTGATGAACACCGTGGGCAAGCCCGGCAAGCTGGGCGAAGGCATCCGCTGCGTGGTGAGCGTGTCCATGCTCACCGAAGGCTGGGACGCCAACACCGTGACGCACGTGCTGGGCGTTCGTGCCTTCGGCACGCAGCTGCTGTGCGAACAGGTGGTGGGCCGAGCGCTGCGCCGCCAGAGCTACACGCTGAACGCCGAAGACAAGTTCGACGTGGAATACGCCGACGTGCTGGGCATCCCCTTCGACTTTGCCGCCAAGCCGGTGGTGGTGCCACCCAAGCCGCCGGTGAAGACCACGCGCGTGCAGGCCCTCAGCCCCGAACGCGATGCGCTGGAGATCCGCTTCCCGCGTGTCGATGGCTACCGCGTCGAACTGCCGGCCGAGCGCCTGAACGCCACTTTCAGCGCGAACTCCGGCCTCACGCTCACGCCCGACCTGGTGGGCCCGTCCACCACGCAGAACCTGGGCATCGTGGGCGAAGGCATAAACCTCACGGTGCAGCACCTGGAAGACACGCGCGACAACACGATCGCCTTCCACCTGGCCAAACACCTGCTGTATCGCAAGTACCGCGATCCGGGCGAAGACCCGAAGCTGCACCTGTTCGGCCAGCTCAAGGGCATTGCGCAGGAGTGGGTGCGCGACTTTCTCGAGTGCAGCGGCGGCACCTGGAAGGCTCAGGTGATGCACCAGGAGATCACCGACATGGCCTGCGAGCGCATCCATGCCGCCATCAGCGCCACGCTGGCCGGCCCCGATGGCAAAGGCCGCGCGGTGCGCGTGGTGCTCGACCCGTTCAACCCCACCGGCAGCACGCGGCATGTGAACTTCACCACCGCCAAGCAGACCCTTTGGGCCACCCAGGGCCCGCCGCCCAAGAGCCATGTGAACTGGGTCGTGTTCGACAGCGACTGGGAAGCCGAGTTCTGCCGCGTGGCCGAGGCGCACCCGCGCGTGCTGGCCTACGCCAAGAACCACAGCATGGGATTCGAAGTGCCCTACCCGCTGGGCGGCACGCAGCGGCACTACCGGCCCGACTTCATCGTGCGCGTGAACGACAGCGACAGCGACGGCCACGACGACCCGCTGAACCTCGTGGTCGAGATCAAGGGCTTCCGCGGCGAAGACGCCGTCGCCAAGGCCGAGACCATGGCCACCCAGTGGGTGCCGGGCGTGAACGCGCTGGGCACCTACGGCCGCTGGGCCTTTGCCGAGTTCCGCTCGGCGCGTGAGCTGGAAGCCGACTTCGCTGCACTGATCGAAGGTCAAGTGGAAGACGCATCGGACATCGCGGCGGCGCACAGCCGCAAAGATGAGCCGGCGGTGGACTTCCAAACCTTCCGACGCCAGCTTTCGCTGCGGCGCGTACCGTGACCCTGGCATAGCCAGCGATATCATGATCCGAACAACGGGCCTGCCCGGACCCCCTGCCCCATGAAGCCCTCTGAAGCCTTGCATTCGCACCGAGCCACCATTCGAAGCGTGGTGACGGCCCATCGCGCCAGCAATGCCAGGGTGTTCGGCTCGGTGCTGCACGGCAGGGACACCGACGCCAGCGACCTGGACATCCTGGTCGACCCGACACCGGAAACCACGCTGTTCGACATCAGCGCGATCCGCATCGAACTGCGCAAGTTGCTGGGCGTGCCGGTCGACGTGTTGACGCCCAACGCGCTGCCGGACAAATTTCGCGCGGCAGTGCTGGCCGAAGCCCTGCCGGTATGAGCGCGCCGGGCCGCTCCCAAGCGCTTGTCCCGGAGCGCGCAGCGCGCAGGGGCGCCCAATGACCCGCGACCCGCAACGGCTGCCGGACTACCTGGGGCACATTCTCGAAGCCGTCCAGCGCATCGAGCGCTATGCAGGCGGCATCGACGAAGCAGCCTTCCTGTCCAGCGAGATCGTGCAGGACGCAGTGATACGCAACCTGGAGGTTATCGGCGAGGCCAGTCGCAACATCGAACGTGTGCGCCCGGACTTTGCCGCTGCGCATCCTGAGCTGCCTCTCACGCTGGCCAGCGACATGCGCAGTGCCCTGTCCCACGGCTACTTCAAGATCGACCTGCAGATCGTCTGGAAGACGATTCAACACGACCTGCCCCGCTTGCAGGCCGTCGTGCAGACCATTCTGTCGGACGGAACGGCTTGAACCATGACCACGCTCTCCACCCACCCGCTGCGCCTGCCCCGGTCCATCAGGGCAGCGGCTGAAAAGCTGAGCAAGGCCGACGGCACCAGCCTGAACCAGTTCGTGGCCACGGCCGTGGCCGGGAAGATCGCGGTGATGGAGACCACGGCCTTCTTCGAGGAGCGCGCCAACCGCGCGCGGGCCCGAGCGGCGCGCGGCGAACCCAGCGCGCTGCTGGCAATGCTGTCGCGCACCGGCGGCGAGCCGCCGCGCGAAGGCGACGAGCTGCCTGAAGGCTACAAGCCCTTGGCCGACAGCGCCACGCCGGTACGCAGGCGCACGGCGGCAAAGCCCGCGGCCGCGCCGCGCCGTGCGGCGAAGAAGAAGACCTGAGCGCTTTGGCGCGACAAGCGACACAAGAACAACAAGCCCCAGGGAGACGCCGCATGGCAACCAGGAAGCCCGCCGCACCCTTCACAGGCGTGGACGTTCTGAAGCACCCCGACGCCAAGCGCCGGAACATCCCCACCGCCGAGTACCAGAGCCTGATGGCCGACGAGGCGCGCAGGCCCGTGCAGGTGAACTACCCGCGCGGCACCTCGAACGCCGACCACCTGAGCGCCGAGAAGCAGCAGCGCAACACCGACCTCGACCCGCAACTGGTGTGGCGCGGCAAGGACGCGCAGGACTGGACCGACCTGGTGGTGAACGCGCCGCCGCTGTACATCCAGGAGAAGGTGCACCCCAAGGTGCTGATCGACGACCTGCTGCGGCAGAGCCGGGAACGCCGCGAAAGGCGCGAAGCGGAAGAGGCGGGCGCCACCGTGGACATGTTCGGCGACTTCAACGGCATCCCTGCCGGCGCCGACAAGACCGACTTCTACGCCCACGACCAGAACTGGACCAACCGCATGATCCTGGGCGACAGCCTGCAGGTGATGGCAAGCCTGGCCGAGCGCGAAGGCCTGCGCGGCAAGGTGCAGTGCGTGTACCTCGACCCGCCCTACGGCATCAAGTTCAACTCGAACTTCCAGTGGAGCACGACCAGCCGGGACGTTCGAGACGGGAATCGCGACCACATCAGCCGCGAGCCCGAACAGGTGAAGGCGTTCCGCGACACCTGGCGGGACGGGATCAATTCGTACCTGACGTACTTGCGGGACCGGCTGACGGCGGCTAGGGATCTACTCGCACAGAGCGGCTCGATCATTGTTCAGATCAGCGATGAGAACGTGCACCGCGTTCGATGCTTGATGGACGAAGTTTTCGGCGACGAGAATTGCGTGGCCCTGATCGCCTTTGCCAAGACTTCAGGATCGACACGCGACTTCCTGGGCGGTTCGTTCGACTACCTGTTGCTCTACGCACGAAACAAGGACCATTTGAAGTTCCGAATGGTGTTCAAACCAAAGGAAGTCGGTGGTGCTGGATCGTCTGGCTACACGTATGTCCAGGAGCGGGATGGATCAATTCGGTCAGCATCGCCGGCTGACTTGAATGAGGTTGCGTCCGGCAGACTTCGCCTGCTTACCCGCGACAACCTCACCAGCCAAAGCGTCGGCCGAGACAAAGGTGAGGGCGCCGCAAGTTGGTTCCCCGTGGAGTTCGATGGTCACGTGTATCGCCCTTCCGAGAAGGGCCGATGGAAAACCAACGAGCTTGGAATGTCTCGGCTGGTCAAGGCACGTCGTTTAGCCGGAGCGGGTAACACACTGCGCTACGTTCGCTTCTTCAATGACTTCCCTGCTTTTCCAATCTCGGACTTCTGGTCCGATACGACGCTTGCCGGGTTCGCCGCAGACAAGAAGTACATCGTTGAGACAGCCACAAAGGTTGTTGAGCGCTGCATCCTCATGGCCACCGATCCCGGCGACCTCGTCCTCGACCCCACCTGCGGCTCCGGCACCACCGCCTACGTCGCCGAGCAATGGGGCCGCCGCTGGATCACCATCGACACCTCGCGCGTGGCGCTGGCGCTGGCGCGCGCCCGCATCATGGGTGCGCGCTATCCGTACTACCTGCTGGCCGACTCGCCCGAAGGCCAGTTGAAGGAAGCCGAAGTCACGCGGGGCGTGCCCAGCACCCAGCCCACGCGCGGCAACATCCGCCAGGGCTTCGTCTACGAGCGGGTGCCGCACGTCACGCTCAAGAGCATCGCCAACAACGCCGAGATCGACGTGATCTGGGATTCTTGGCAGCAGAAGCTGGAACCGCTGCGCGAGGCCTTGAACGCCGCGCTGAAGGTCGATTGGCAGGACTGGCAGATTCCGCGCGAGGCCGATCCGAAGTGGGCGCCCAAGGCCAAGGCCCTGCACGCCGACTGGTGGAAGGGGCGCATCGAGCGGCAGCAGGAGATCGACAAGTCCATCGCCGCCAAGGCCGAGAGCGAGTACCTCTACGACAAGCCCTACGACGACCGGAAGCGCGTGCGCGTCGCCGGCCCGTTCACGGTCGATTCCCTGAGCCCGCACCGCACGCTGGCGATGGACATCGACGACGGCCTGATCGACGGCGTGCGCGCGCCGAAGGCCGAGTACGAGGCCAAGGCCGACTTCGCCGCCGTGATGCTGGAAAACCTGAAGGCTGCCGGCGTGCAGCAGGCTCACAAGGCCGACCGGATCACCTTCACCAGCATCGTCGGCTGGCCCGGCGAGTATGTGTGTGCCGAGGGGCGCTACATGGAAGGCGAGAAGGAGCGCCGCGCTGCCATCTTCATCGGCCCCGAGTTCGGCACTGTCGCGCGGCCTGACCTGGTCAGTGCTGCGCGCGAGGCCGCCGACGCCGGCTTCGACGTGCTGATTGCCTGTGCCTTCAACTACGAGGCTCACGCCGCCGAGTTCGAGAAGCTGGGCCGTGTGCCCGTGCTCAAGGCACGCATGAACCCCGACCTGCACATGGCTGGCGACCTGAAGAACACCGGAGCCGGCAACTTGTTTGTGGTGTTCGGCGAGCCGGACATCCGCATCGAGCCGCAGGCCGATGGACAAGTGCGCGTGCGCGTCAAGGGCGTGGACGTGTTCCGCCCGCAGACCGGCGAGATCGAGAGCGGCGGCACCGACAGCATCGCGCTGTGGATGATCGACACCGCCTACAACGAAGAGAGCTTCTTCGTCCGCCAGGCCTACTTCCTGGGCGCGGCCGATCCGTACAAGGCGCTGAAGACCACGCTGAAGGCCGAGATCGACGCCGAGGCCTGGGCCACGCTCAACAGCGACGTGTCGCGCCCGTTCGAGAAGCCGAAGACCGGCCGCATCGCGGTGAAGGTGATCAACCACCTGGGCGACGAGGTGATGAAGGTGTTCGGGGTGGCCTGAGCGCCCACCGGCCATTCGCTGCCGGGGCAGGCAGATGTCCGACACCCCGTGGCGGCGTTTCGTCGCGCAGCGGCGATTCGATGCCGGTGGACGGCCCTGTCGGCCGATCACGCTCCATCCATGCCGGCCTTCGCGTCGGCTGGCGAACGCTCGCCGACGCCGCGCTCGACCCCCGGCCCCTGGAACGCGCCCGAGCGGAAGGTCAGCACCAGCGTGTCCCGATGACCGCCTTGCGCGAGCGGCTGGATCGGCGTGCTCTCGTGGATCACGCGCGCGTCGTCGAGCAGCAGGGTGGTCCAGGGTTCGGTCAGCGTGAAGCGCAGGCCTGCGGGCCCCTCGGCCTCGAACACGCGCGTCTCGCCGCCCTTGACGCCCTGGCGGTCGACCAGCAGCACCGCGACGACATCGACGCCGTCGCGGTGCGCGCCCTCCGGGGTCGGCCGGCCGATGCCGTCGGTGGTGTCGATGCGGAACTGGTGCGCTTCGACGAACCAGGTCTGCGCGCCGCGCAGCGCGCTGCAACGCGCGCCCAGTGCGACCAGCAGGCGCGACCACACCGGCTGCGCGACGAGCTCGGCGCGCATCGGCTCGAACCAGCGTTCGAGCCCGCCGTGCAGCGCGTTGTATTCGAGCGGCTGCCAGTGCGCGCGGTGCGGCGCCTGCCGCACCGCGCCGCCCTCGACGACGAAGCAGGCGTGGCGCCGGCGCCGGTAGCGCCCGCCGTCGCGCAGGTGCGTGTCGGGCGGCAGGTCGTTCCACGACGGGCGCAGCGCGTCGAGTTCGGCGCGCGATGCGCCCAGCAGTTCGCACAGGCCCGCAGGGCTCAGCACCGCGTGGCCACGCCCGCGCAGCGCGTCGTCCAGCCCGGCGGGCTCGGTGATCGGGGGATTCAGCAGCATCGTCATCCCCTGATGATGCCGTGACTGGTGCCCGGCACCGCGCGCACCGCGGCGCGCCCGGTGTGCTTCAATCCCCGCACCGACGCTGCCCGCCTGCCTGCCTTGCCTTCGATCCGCTCCCTGCTCCGTCCCGCGGTCTGCCTGCTGGTCGCCGCGCTCGCGACGGTCGCGCTCGCGCAGGTTCCGGCCGCGCCGCCGGCCGTGGCCGCGGCGCCGGAAACCCCGCTGCAGGAGATCTCGGTCGCGGCGAGTTCGTTCGTGCGCGGTGCGCCGCTGCCCGCGTGGGCCGACGTGCTGCCGCTGCCGCCCGCCGCGGCGACGCGCCGCGCGCTCGCCGTGCGGCTCGAGGACACGCACCTGCTGGTCGCCGACAGGCCGGTGATCCTGGTCAACCTCGCGCAGCAGGTCAACGACGCGAGCGCGCTCGGCCAGATCGGCCAGGTCGCGATGCACTTCATCCCGCAGTACCAGAAGCTGGTGCTGCACCGGGTCGCGATCCTGCGCGGCGCGCAGGTCATCGACCACACCGCGACCGCGCAGGTGCGCTTCCTGCAGCGCGAGACCGGGCTGGAGAAGGGCATCTACAGCGGCGTGATCACGGCCAGCCTGCTGCTCGGCGACATCCGCGTCGGCGACACGCTGCTGCTGCAGTATTCGATCGAGGGCGCGAACCCGATCTTCGGTGGGCGCTATGCGCAAGGCGTGTCCTGGCAGCGGCCGTTGCCGGTGCAATTGCGGCGGGTGACGCTCAACACGCCCGAGACGCGGCCGATCCTCTGGAAGTGGAACGGCGACGGCGCGGCCTCCGGCCTGGTGCCCGAGGTCACGGTGCGCAACGGCATGCGCCGGCTGCGTTTCGAGGAGCGGGAGCTGGCGGCGGTCGATCTCGAACCGATGCTGCCGCGCGGCGCGATGCCGCTGCGCTGGCTGCAGTTCAGCGAGTTCGCCGACTGGGCCGAGGTGGCGCGCTGGGCCGACGGCCTGTTCCCGGCCGACGAGCCGCTGCCGCCCGAGCTGGTGCCGCTGGTGCTGCGCTGGCTGCGCCTGCCGTCGCGCACCGAGCAGGCCTCGCAGGCGCTGCAGTGGGTGCAGAACGAGATCCGCTACTACTCGGTCTCGCTCGGCGAGAGCTCGCACCGGCCGCACGCCCCGGCCGAGGTGCTGCGCAACCGCTACGGCGACTGCAAGGACAAGTCCTTCCTGCTGATGCGGCTGCTGCAGTCGCTCGGCATCCCGGCGCGCGCGGTGCTGGCCTCGCTGGGCGCGCCGCAGGGGCCGGCCCAGGTGCTCGCGTCGCCGCTCGCGTTCGACCACGCGGTCGTGCAGGCGACGATCGACGGCCGCGACTACTACCTCGACCCGACCCGCCTGGGCCAGCGCGGCCCGCTCGACCGCATGGGCCAGGGCCTGGAAGACGCGCGCGTACTGGTCGTCGACGGCCGCGCCACGACGGCGCTCAGCGTCGTGCGCTCGCCGAACCGCGGCGACATCTTCCGCAACGAGCTGAGCGAGAAATTCCGCCTCGGGGCCTTCGGCGACGACGGCGAGCTGGAGACCCGCCAGCAGTGGAGCGGCCTGGCCGCCGAGACCCTGCGCCTGACGGTCGCGCGGCTCGACGCGCAGCGCCTGCAGCGCGTCCTGTTGGCGAGCCTGGAGCGCCGCTACCCCGGCATTGCCTTCATCGGCAACCCGGAACTCGCCGACGACGTCGACCTGAACCGCATCACGATCCACGCCCGCTACAAGGTGCCGAAGCTGGCGAGCGCCGCCGACGGCGGCTGGGTCATGCGCTTCACACCCGCCAACATGCAGAACACGATCGCGATGCCGCCCTCGCCCGCGCGCAGCCTGCCGCTGGTGCTGCCGGCGTTCCCGCTGACCGTGCTGTACAGCGCCGAGATGCAGTGGCCGTCCAGCGTCAGCGCGGTGCTGGACCCGAGCACGCAGCGCATCGCCAACGCCGCGTTCACGGCCGAGGTGACGCGCAGCTTCCGCGGCAATGTCTCGAAGGCCGCGCTGCGCTTCGACGCGCTGACGAACAGCGTGGCCGCCAACGACGTGCCGTCGATGCTGAACGACGTGAAGGCGATGGAGCGCGCGATCGGCGGCACGATGCTGGTGGCGCGCACCCAGGTCAAGGACGGCGGCTTCCTCGGCATCGGCCGCAAGACCTTGCAGGACAACCTGCGCGCGGGTGCGCAGGCAACGGTCGAGCGCACCGGCAAGGCGATCGCCGGCGGGCAGCTGGCGGGGGACGACCTGGCGCAGGCCCTGTGCATCCGCGCCGACGCGCAGACCGAGCTCGGCGACGCCGCCGCGGCGGCGAAGGACGCCGAGGAAGCGGTGCGCCAGGCGCCGTCGCTCGCGCTGGCCTGGTTCTGCCGCGGCAACGCGAACTGGGCGCGCGGCGAGTTCGCCGCCGCGGCGGACGACTTCGGCAAGGCGCTCGCGTTCGGCGCGAACCCCGCCGACGTGTACTACCGCCGCGGCCAGGCACGCTTCTTCGAAGGCCGGCTCGAGCGGGCCGCCGACGACTTCGCCCGGGCGGTGCTCGACCGGCCCGGTGCCGGCGACCGGGCCTATGCGCAACTCTGGCAGGCATGGACCCTGCAGCGCCTGAAACGGGCACTGCCGCCGGAGCTGATTGCCGCGGCCGGCACCGACCCGACCGGCGCATGGCCGCGCCCCGCGCTCGCGATGTTCGCCGGGCAGCTGACCCCCGAGCAGGTCATCGATCAGATCGGCCGCAAGGATGGCGACGAGCGCGAGCTGGCGCTGGCCGAGGGCTGGTTCTACATCGGCGAGTACGAGCTGACTGCGAACCGGCCCGACGCGGCGCGCGCGGCGTTCGAGAAGGCGCGCGCCCAGGGCATCACGCGCTACATCGAGCACGCGGCGGCGGGCTTCGAGCTGCAGCGGCTCGGCGCGAAGCCTTGACGCTCATGAGGAAACGCCCGGCCGCCCGAAGTTTCCTCATCCCCCTCGGGGGGCGGACGACGTATGTCGTCGGCCTGGGGGCGCTCTCAAGGAAATGTGGCTTTGCCACTTTCCTTGAACCCCCGCGGGGGGCGGGCTGGGCGCAGCCCGGCCCTGGGGGCACTCAGAGGTCGGCAGCCGGCGCCGCCTGAACCCTGACGCGCGCCTGCGCCAGGCTCACGACCTGGCCCGCGCGGACCTTGCAGGTCTTGCGCAGCTCGTCGCGCCCATCGACCTGCACCAGTCCGTCGGCGATCATCCGCTTCGCGATGCCGCCGCTGGGCGCCAGACCGGTGGCCTTGAGCAGCGCGTCGAGCGTGATGTGCTCGCCGCGCAGTTCGAACTCGATCGGGTTCATGCCTGCAGGCCGAACTCGCCGGCGAGCAGCGCGTAGGACCGACGTCGCACCCCCGGCTCGTGGGCCCAGGTGTTGACGACGATCTCGTCGAGCTGCAACTCGCTCGCGAGTGCGCGCAATCGGGTGCCGACCTGCTCCGCGGAGCCGACGAAGGCCTTGCGACGCAGGTTCTCGATCGTCGGCCGTTCGGCGTCCGTGAAGCCGCGCGCGGCGACCGCGGCGGGCGCCTGCAGCGGACCGAGGATGCCGCGCTCGCGATCGAGGCGCCAGCGCTCGCGCGACAGCGCGTGGTGCGCCGCTTCTTCCGCCGTGTCGGCCACCAGGGCCCAGACGCACACGGTGGCCTGCGCTTCGGGGTGACGCTCGCTCGGCCGGTACAGGCGCCGGTACAGCGCGAGCGCCTCGTCGGCGCCCTGCCCATCGACGAAGAAATAGGCGTAGGCATACAGCAGGCCGAAATACGCCGCGAGCTGCGCGCCGTAGTTCGAGCTGCCGAGAATCCAGATCTCGGGCGCGTGCGGCCCGAGCGGATGCGCCGCGATGCCCTGGTGCGAGGGCAGCGAGGTCCAGGCCTGCAGGTCGCGCACCTGCTCCGGGAACGCGTCGGCCGCGGCGTGCGCGTTCGGATTCAGCGCACGCGCGGTGCGCATGTCGCCGCCCGGCGCACGGCCGACGCCGAGGTCGATGCGCCCAGGGGCGAGCGCCTCCAGCACGCGGAACTGCTCGGCCACCTTCAGCGCGCTGTAGTGCGGCAGCATCACGCCGGCGCTGCCGATGCGGATGCGCGTGGTGCGCGCGGCGATCGCGGCCATCAGCATCTCGGGCGCGCTGCCGACGATGGTCGGCAGGCCGTGGTGCTCGCTGACCCAGAAGCGCGCGTAGCCCAGCCGCTCGCAGTGCTGCGCGAGGTCGAGCGTGTCGCGGATCGCGGCGCCTTCGGTGCTGCCGGCGACGGACACGGATTGGTCGAGGACCGAGAGCCTGAGCCCGCTCATTGCGGATGGGTCGGATCGATCCAGCGCACAGGCTCCGGCTTCTCGACCGGCGCGATGTCGAGGTTCACCGCGACGGCCTCGCCGTCGCTGCGCACCAGCACGCATTCGAGCACCTCGGTCGGGCTGGCGTTGATCTCCTGGTGCGGCACGAACGGCGGTACGTAGACGAAGTTGCCCGGCCCGGCCTCGGCCGTGAACTCGAGCGCGTCGCCCCAGCGCATGCGGGCGCGGCCCTTGACGACATAGATCACGCTCTCGAGCGCGCCGTGGTGATGGGCGCCGGTCTTGGCATCGGGGTGGATGTGCACGGTGCCGGCCCACAGCTTGTTCGCGCCGACACGCGCGAAGTTGATCGCGGCCTTGCGGTTCATGCCTGGCGTCTGCGCGGTGTTCGGGTCGAGCGAATCGGCGCCGATCACGCGCACGCCGTCGTGTTTCCAGTGCTGCGTCATGCCCTGTCCTGCGGTGGTGGATGCCGATTCTGAACCACGGGCGCGACGCGCGCCGGTGCAGGGAGATCCGACGCGCCGCACGGCCAGACGGCTTTTCGTGTACATTCGCGGCACAGTTATACGCAAGACAGTGGTTGTTCGAGATTCTTCCCCCTACCTGTCGCGGTCCTCGCGGCAGGCGTCGTTAGAAATCCCCCCGATTCGCTCTTGAGTGTCGCTGCATGCGCTGCATGTGCCGCGCATCATTTGCTATAGATAGGATAGACGTCCATGACGACCCAAACCGGTACCGTGAAGTGGTTCAACGAGAGCAAGGGCTTCGGCTTCATCGCTCAAGACGCGGGCGGCGCCGACCTGTTCGCCCACTTCCGTGACATCCAGGGATCCGGCTTCAAGACGCTGCTGGAAAACCAGCGCGTCGAATTCGAAGTCAAGCAAGGCCAGAAGGGCCTGCAGGCAGCCAACATCAAGGTGCTGTAAGGCCGGGGCGCAAGCCCTGCCAAGGAACCGCGGCAACCCCGCGGTTTTTTTTCGCCCCGGCGCGCCGCGGGCGCGGGCGCCGATTGCGGGCGGACAGCACAGCCGGGCCGATCGACGGTCGGACCCGCGGGCGGCCGGGCTAGACTGTCGGCGTCGGTAACAAGGCGCCGCGCGCAAGACGCGGCGCTCCCCTGGCGACGCCCATGAGTGACTCCAACAATTCGAAGTCGCCCGCACCGGTGCCTTCCGCGGCAGTCCTGGCCACGTGGCTGGCACAAAGCCACGACCTGCTTGCGCTGACCGACGCCTCGGGCCGGATCCGCTGGTGCAACCCGGCGTTCGAGCATGCCACCGGCCTGGGCGCGGCAGGCGATCTCGCGAGTCTCGCTCCCGCGGACTGGCGAAGTGGCGAGCCCCGGCGCGCGCTGGCTGCGGCCCTGCAATCGGGCCGCACGCAGGGTCTCGAACTGGCGTTGCGCACCGCCCCGGGCGACACGCTGCAGGTCGATGCGCGCGTCGCCGCGCTCGATGCGGACCGCCTCTGGACGCTGACGCGCTCGCTCGACATGCCCCGCCGGGTCGAACCATCGCGGCGCGCCGAGCAGTTGTCGCAGCGGCTCGAAGCCGCCGCCCGCGCGGCGCGCGTGGGCATCTGGGCCACCGGCGTCGGCGCGGCGGGCGGCGGCGAGTGGAACGCGCAGATGTTCGAGCTGTTCGACCTGGTCGGCGCGAGCCAGCCGCCGACACCCGCCGAGTGGGTCCGGCGCTGCGTCGACCCCGACGACCGTGCGCGCGTCGCCCGCTCCTTGCGCCAGTACCACGACGGCTTGACGGGTGCCCTCGAGATCGAATTCCGCAGCCAGCGGCGCGACGGGACGACGCGCTGGATGGTGCTGCGCGCCGACATGGACCGCAGCGACGCGGCGCAGGCGCGCATGTCCGGCATCGTGATGGACGTGACCGACCGGCACGAGGCCCAGGCCGCACTGCACGCGATCAGCGAGCGTGCCGCGCTGATCGCCCGCCACGCCGGGATCGGCACCTGGGAGTGCGACAGCGCGGACGGGCCCGCGCTCTGGGACGAGCAGATGTTCCGGCTGCGCGGGCTGGAACCGCGCCCGGTCGCGCCCAGCCGTGCCGAACGCCTGGCGCTGGTCCACCCCGATGACCGCAGCGTCAACGTGGACGCACCCGGCGGCTTCGTCCTGGAGATGCCGCCGAGTGCCTACGAGTTTCGCGTGCGCCTGCCCGATGGCAGCTACCGCTGGCTGGCGTCGCGCTCGGCGCCCTTGCACGACGCCCAAGGCCGGGTGGCCAAGCGCGTCGGCGTGAACTGGGACATCACCGAGGCGAAGAACGCCGAACTCGCGCGCCAGCAGGCACTGCTGGCGGAGCGCGAAAGCCAGGCCAAGTCGCAGTTCCTGTCGCGCATGAGCCATGAGCTGCGCACGCCGCTGAATGCGGTGCTCGGCTTCACGCAGCTGCTGCAGCTCGACGCGAAGCAGTCGCCGGCCGACGCCAGCCGGGGCGAGCGGCTCGACCACATCCGCGCCGCCGGCGAGCACCTGCTGCGGTTGATCGACGATGTACTCGACCTGTCGAGCCTGCAGGCCGGCATGCTCGAGCTCGAGCTGCAGACGGTCCCGATCGCCGAGGCGGTGGCGCAGGTCCTGCCGCTGGTTGCCGAACTCGCGGGCGCGCAGCGCGTGACCGTGCACCGCGGTGCACTCGACGGCAGCGTGCAGGCCGACCCGGCGCGGCTGCGGCAGGTGCTGCTGAACCTGCTCACCAACGCCATCAAGTACAACCGGCCGGCCGGCCAGGTGGTCGTCGACGCGACGGTCGCGGGCGCGGTCGTCCGCGTCAGCGTGCGCAACACCGGCCGCGGGCTGCGACCCGAGCAGGTCGCCCAGCTGTTCGAACCCTTCAACCGTCTCGGCGCCGACGCCGAAGGGATCGACGGCTCGGGCATCGGCCTGACGATCGTCAAGGCGCTGGTCGAGGCGATGGGCGGGCAGATCGCCGTATCCAGCGTGCCCGAGCGCGGTACCGTGTTCGAGGTCTCGCTGCCGCGCGCGCAAGCAGCCGAGGCGGCGGCAACCGCAGCGGCGGCGGTGCGCAGCGCGCCCGCGTCGAGCGCGCGCTCCGGGCAGCTGCTCTACATCGAAGACAACGACGTCAACGTGCTGCTGGTCGAGGAACTCGTCAAGAGCCTCTCGGGCCTGCGCATCGCCTGCGAGGCGACCGGCGCCGCCGGCGTGGCGCGCGCCCGGGCCTTGCGCCCCGACCTGATCCTGATCGACATGCAGCTGCCCGATTTCGACGGCTTCGAGGTGCTGCGGCGGGTGCGCGCACACGCCGAGACGGCGGACATCCCGTGCATCGCACTGTCGGCCAACGCGATGCCCGACGACATCGAGCGCGGCCTGGCCGCGGGCTTCGACGACTACTGGACCAAGCCGATCAAGTTCAAGCCGTTTCTGGACGCGCTCGACCGGCTGTTCCCGGTGGCGGCCGGCGCCGCGCCGGCCCAGGCCGGCTGAGCGATCACCGATCCTGCGGCACCAGGCCGCGCTGCCTGAGCATCGGCTCGACCGTCGGGCCGCGACCGCGGAACGCCTGGAACGCCGCGGCCGGCTCGATCGAGTTGCCGGTCGAATAGATGAACTCGCGCAGGCGCCGCGCCACCGCCGGGTCGAAGGGGCTGCCGGCCTCCCGGAAGGCGTCGTAGCCGTCGGCGTCGAGCACCTCGGCCCACAGGTACACGTAGTAGCCGGCGGCGTAGCCCGAGCCAGCGAACAGGTGCTGGAAATGCGTCAGGCGGTGGTTCATGCCCACCACATCGGGCGCGCCGATGCGGGCCAGCTCGGCACGCTCGAAGTCGACGACGTCGGGCGCGGGCGTGTCGGTCAGCGCGTGCGCGGCCATGTCGACCAGCGCCGACGCGGTGTAGCGCACCGTCTCGTAGCCCTGGTTGAACCGGCGCGCCTGGTGCAGCTTCTCGATCAGCGCCTCGGGGATCGGCTCGTCGCTCAGGTGGTGGCGCGCGTGGCGCCTCAGCACCTCGGGCTCGGCCAGCCAGTGCTCGAAGATCTGCGACGGCAGCTCGACGAAATCGCGCAGCACGCTGGTGCCGGAGACGGCCTCGTAGGTCACGTCCGACAGCAGGCCGTGCAGGCCGTGGCCGAACTCGTGGAACAGCGTGCTCGCGTCGTCGAAGCTCAGCAGCGTCGGCTCGCCCGGCGCACCCTTCGCGAAGTTGTTGTTGTTGATCACGATCGGCAGCACGCGCTCGTCGCCGGCCGCGCCGAGGTTGCGCGACTGCCGGCGGAACGAGCTCATCCAGGCGCCACTGCGCTTGCTTGCGCGGGCGAAGTTGTCGTGCAGGAACACGCCGATCGTCGAGTCGTCGGCGCCGCGCACCTCGTAGACCTGCACGTCGGGGTGGTAGGCGCGCAGCTCGGGCCGCGCGACGAAACGGATGCCGAACAGGCGCTGCGCGCAGTCGAACAGCGCCTCGACCATGCGGGTCAGCGGGAAGTAGGGCTTGACCATCGCCTCGTCGAGCTCGTAGCGCACCTGGCGCACCTTCTCGGCGTAGTAGCGCCAGTCCCAGGGTTCGAGCTGCGCGGACTCGCCGCGCGACAGCGCGAGCGCGCGCAGCGCCTCCAGTTCCTCGGCGGCGCGTGCCTTGGCAGGCTCCCAGACCTGCTCCAGCAACGCGGTCACGGCCGCCTGCCGGCCGGCCATCGTGTCGCTGAGCGCGTAGTCGGCATAGCTGGCGTAGCCGTGCAGCCGCGCCTGTTCGTTGCGCAGCGTCAGGATCTCGTGCGCGATCGCCCGGTTGTCGTGCGCGCCCGGATGCTCGCCGCGGGTCGTCCAGGCGCGCCAGGCCTGCTCGCGCAGGTCGCGGCGCTCGGAGAAGGTCAGGAACGGCACGATGTGGGAGCGCGACAGCGTCACCAGCAGGCCGTCCTCGATGCCCCGGTCGAGCGCGGCCTGCCTCATGGCCGCGCGCGCGAACTCGGGCAGCCCGGCGCAGTCGGCCGCGCCGCGCAGCACCAGCCGGAAACCCGATTCGTCGGCCAGCACGTTCTGGCCGAAGCGCGTGGTCAGTTCGGCCAGCCGACCCACGATCTGCGCGTAGCGCGTCTGCTCGGCCGGGCCCAGCGTCGCACCGGCGCGCACGAAGCCGAGGTGAAAGCGTTCGAGCACGCGCCGCTGCTCGGGCGACAGCGCCAGCATGTCGCGCGCGCGATGCAGCGCGTCGATGCGCGCGAACAGCGCCTGGTCCATCGAGATCGCGCTGTGGTGGGCGGCCAGCACCGGCGCCAGACGCATCTCGACCGCCTGCAGCGCCGGCGAGGTCTCGCTCGAAGCGAGGTTGTAGAACAGGTTCTCCAGGCTTTGCAGCAGCCGGCCGCTGCGGTCCAGCGCCGCGACCGTGTTCTCGAAGCCGGGCGGTTGCGGGTCGGCGCCGATCGCGTCGATCTCGGCACGATGCTGCTTCAGCGCTTCGTCGAATGCGGGCTCGAAGTGCTCGGCCTGCACGGCCTCGAACGGGGGCAGACCGAACGGCGTGTTCCAGGGCTGAAGAAGCGGATTGCTCGCGGCAAGGGGCATGGCGCGTCTCGGGCTGGGGAAAACCCGAATTCTAGGGTCGCACCGCGTCCGCATCCCCGCGCGTCGGCGCCACCACCACGCCGGCAGGGCTTAGATCACGACTCGCGGGCCTGCCCCGCCGGCGCGGATCGCGGGATCGCTCTCGTCGAGGGAGCAGCAGCGGCTGTCCCCCGCGGCGCCGGCATCACGCCACCGGCTCGCGCATCGTCACGAACTCCTCGGCCGCGGTCGGGTGGACGCCGATCGTGGCGTCGAACTGCGCCTTGGTCGCACCGGCCTTCAGCGCCACCGCGAAGCCCTGGATGGTCTCGCCGGCATCCGCGCCGACCATGTGCAGGCCGACGACGCGATCGGTCTGCGCATCGACGACGAGCTTCATCAGCGTGCGCTCGGTGCTGCCCGACAGCGTGTGCTTCAGCGCCTTGAACTCGCTGCGGAAGATGCGCACCGCGCCCAGGCGTTCGCGCGCCTGCGCCTCGGTCAGCCCGACCGTGCCGACGCTCGGGTGCGTGAACACCGCGGTCGGGATCAGCGCGTAGTCGACCGCACGGCGGTTCTCGCCGTACAGGTGGTCGACCAGCGCCATCGCCTCGGCCAGCGCCACCGGCGTCAGGTGGACGCGGTCGATCACGTCGCCGACCGCGTGAATGCCCGGCACGCTGCTGCCATAGTGCGCGTCGACCAGCACCGCGCCGTTTTCCGCGAGCCGCACGCCGACCTCGGCCAGCCCCAGGCCGGCGGTGTTCGGAACGCGCCCGGTGGCGAACAGCACGTGGTCCGCGAGCTGGACGCTGCCGTCGCGCAGGCTCACGCGCAGGCGGTCGCCGTCGCGCTCGATGCGCCCGACCTCGCTGCGGGTGCGCAGGTCCACGCCCTTCTTGCGCATCTCGGCGGCAACGAAGTGGCTCACATCGGCATCGAAGCCGCGCAGCACCTGCTCGCCGCGGTACAGCTGCGTGACCTGCGCACCCAGGCCGCGGAAGATCGATGCGAACTCGCAGGCGATGTAGCCACCGCCGACCACCAGCAGGTGCTGCGGAAACGCCGGCAGGTCGAAGATCTCGTTCGACGTGATCGCCAGTTCCGAGCCGGGGAACACCGGCACGACCGGGTGCCCGCCGGTCGCGACCAGGATGTTCTTCGCCCGGTACCGCTGCGCGCCGAGTTCGACCTCGTTCGCACCGACCACGCGCGCCCGCCCGTGCAGCACCTGCACGCCGGCTGTGCTCAGCAGTTGGGCATAGACGCCGTTCAGGCGGGCGATCTCGGCCGCGCGGTTCGCCTTCAGCGCCGGCCAGTCGAGCGCGGGCGCGCTCGCGCTCCAGCCATAGCCGCGCGACTCCTCGAAGGCCTCGGCATAGTGCGCCGCGAAGCTGTAGAGCTTCTTCGGGATGCAGCCGAGGTTGACGCAGGTGCCGCCCAGCGGTGCGTCGTCGGCAACCGCGACGCGCGCGCCGTGCTGCGCCGCCATGCGCGCCGCGCGCACGCCGCCGCTGCCGGCGCCGATCACGAACAGGTCGAAGTCCTCAGAGGCCATGCGAAAAACTCCCGGTGCGCGACGCGCCCTGCCCTTGGTCGCCCTACTGTATGCGGGCCCGACCGAACCTGCCGGGCTCGGGGGCTCGCGCGCGGCGCGGGCGCGGTGGGTGTGTTCGTCGGCCGGGCGCCGCTGTCAGGTCAGGGCTTTTTCCAGCGCCTGGGCAACGAGCGCGTTGACGCCGCCTTCATGCGCCGCCGCGCGTTCGTGCAGCCGCCTGACGAGCTCGCCCGGCAGCTTGCAGGCGAACGGCACCAGCCCGGCCGCGGCGTCGCGGCGCCGCTGTTCGCGCCGGTCGACGGCGTCGGCCGCACCCTGCGCGAAGCGGTCGGGCACGCCGGCGCTCTTCATGCGGCCGTCGAGCTTCTTCGCGAGGTTCTTGACGAGATCGGTCTTCTTCATGCTCATGGCCTGCCCTTGTTCGGTGAGTGGCGCGATTGTCGCCCGTGCGCCGTGTGGTCCAATCGGCCGCTCCTCAGCCCGCACGGTTTGCGCTCCATGGCCATCAAGGCGACCATCTACAAGGCCACACTGCAGATTGCCGACATGGACCGCAACGTCTACGTCGACCACGCGGTGACGATCGCGCGCCACCCGTCCGAGACCGACGAGCGCATGATGATGCGCCTGCTCGCGCTGGCCCTGAACCTGCCCGCCGATGCCGACCACGGCACGCTCGAGTTCGCCAAGGACCTGTGGGATGTCGACGAGCCCGCGCTCTGGCACAAGGACCTGACCGGCGAGATCAAGCACTGGATCGAGATCGGCCAGCCGGACGACAAGCGCATGCTGCGCGCCAGCGGCCGCGCCGACCGCGTCAGCGTCTACAGCTTCAGTCCCAGCACGCCGATCTGGTGGGCCGGCCTCGCGACCAAGATCACGCGCGCCGCCAACATCGCGGTCTGGCAGGTCGACGCGGCGCAGAGCCAGGCGCTGGCCGGGCTCGCGCAGCGCGGCATGCAACTGCAGCTCAGCGTGCAGGACGGCAGCGCCTGGATCGGCGACGGCCAGCGCTCGGTCGAGATCGCGCCCCTGCGGCTGAACCCGCGCTGAGCGCGGCGGCGCGCACCGCGCGGCACAATGACGGCTGACCGACTGCGCCCGACGCCGCCATGAACCTCCCGATCGAACACCACCCGGCGCGGGGCCGTTTCCAGACCGTGGTCGAGGGCCGGACCTGCGTCGCCGACTACCGCCTCGACCAGGGCGTGATGACGATCACCCACACCGAGGTCCCGCCACCCCTCGAAGGCCGCGGGATCGCCGCTGAACTGGTCCGGGCGCTGCTCGACCACGCCCGTGCGAACGGCCTGAAGGTGCGCCCGCTGTGCTCGTACGCCCGCGTCTACATGCGCCGCCATCCCGACACGGCCGACCTGCTCGCCTGAGCCGCGTGACCCCCGACGACGCCACCCCCCCGATGCCCGAGACCGAACCGCCCGACCCCTTTCTCTGGCTCGAAGAGGTGCTCGGCGAGCGCGCGCTCGCCTGGGTCCGGGAACGCAACGCGCAGTCGCAGCAGGTGCTCGAGGCGCGCCCCGAGTTCGCGCCGATACGCGACGGCCTGCTCGAGATGATGAATTCGCGGGAGCGCATCCCGCAGGTCTCGCGCCGCGGCGACTTCTTCTACAACCTGTGGCAGGACGAAGCCCACCCGCGCGGCCTGTGGCGCCGCACGACGCTGGCGCAGTACCGCCAGGCCGAGCCGGCGTGGGAGACCGTGCTCGACCTCGACGCCCTCGCGGCGGCCGAAGGCGAGAACTGGGTCTGGGGCGGCGCGGTCGGACTGCCCCCGTCGCACGCGCGGGTCCTGATCTCGCTGTCGCGCGGCGGCGCCGACGCGGCGGTGGTGCGCGAGTTCGACACCGTCGCGAAGGCCTTCGTCGCGGGCGGCTTCGAGCTGGCCGAGGCCAAGTCGGAGGTCGACTGGATCGATGCCGACACGATCTACGTCGGCACCGATGCCGGCCCCGGCTCGCTGACGACGTCGGGCTACCCGCGCATCGTCAAGCGCTGGCGCCGCGGCACGCCGCTGGCCGCCGCGACCACGGTGTTCGAGGTGGCGACCGACGACATGAGCGCGCAGGTCTCGGTCGATGCGACCCCCGGCCACGAGCGCACGCTGTTCGTGCGGGCGATCGACTTCTACCGGCACCGGCACTTCCTGCTCGACGGCACGCAGCTGCGCCCGCTCGACCTGCCCGAGGACGCCTCGATCAGCTTCTGGAACAGCGCCGGCGCAGCCGACGACACGCTGCTGATCGAGCTGCGCAGCGACTGGCCCGTCGGCGGGCAGACCTTTCCGGGCGGCGCGCTGCTGGCCACCGACGCCGCGGCCTTCGTGGCCGGCGAGCGCCGCTTCGACGTGCTGTTCGCGCCGACCGCGACGCGCTCGCTGGCCGGCCACACGACGACGCGCAGCCACCTCGTCGTCAACGTGCTCGACGACGTCGCGAGCCGGCTCGAGGAGTGGCAGCGCCGTGGCGGCGGCTTCGTCCGGCGCGACATCGCCGCGCCCTTCCCCGGCACGCTGGCGGCGAGCGGCCTGCACGACCCGATGCGTGCCGACGACCCGCTCGCCGAGCACTACCTGCTCGGCTACAGCGACTTCCTCACGCCCGATGTGCTCTGGCTCGCGCGCGCCGGCAGCGATGCGCGCGAGACCCTGAAATCGCTGCCGCCGCGCTTCGATGCCGACGGCATGCACACCGACCAGTTCTTCGCCACCAGTGCCGACGGCACGCGCGTGCCCTACTTCGTGGTCTGGCCGCGCGGCGTCGACGCGACGCGGCCCGCCGACGGCAGCACGCCGACGCTGCTCTACGGCTATGGCGGCTTCGAGATCTCGATGCAGCCCTGGTACGCGGCCGGCTACGGCCGCGGCTGGCTGGCGCGCGGCGGCGCGCTGGTGGTCGCGAACATCCGCGGCGGCGGCGAGTACGGCCCGGCCTGGCACCAGGCCGCGCTGAAGGCGCACCGGCAACGCAGCTACGACGACTTCATCGCGGTCGCCGAAGACCTGATCGCGCACCGCATCACCCGCGCGCAGCGCCTGGGCATCGAAGGCGGCAGCAACGGCGGGCTGCTGGTCGGCGCGGCGTTCACGCAGCGGCCCGAACTGTTCGGCGCGGTCGTCTGCAGCGTGCCCCTGCTCGACATGCGGCGCTACCACCGGCTGCTCGCCGGCGCGTCGTGGATGGCCGAGTACGGCAACCCCGACCTGCCCGAGGAATGGGCGTTCATCTCGGCCTACAGCCCGTACCAGAACCTGCGGCCCGGCGTGCGCTACCCCGAGGTGCTGTTCACCACCTCGACGCGCGACGACCGCGTCCACCCCGCGCACGCGCGCAAGATGGCCGCGCAGATGCTCGCGCTGGGCCACCCGGTGCTCTACTACGAGAACATCGAGGGTGGCCACGGCGGCGGCGCCGACAACGCCCAGCGTGCCCACGTGCAGGCGCTCGAGATGACCTATCTGTGGCGCCAGCTCGGCGGCGCGGCGGCCGGCGCGACCGCGTTGCCGGCCGACGCCCGGGCCGTGCTCGATCACTGGTTCGGCCCCGCGGACAGCGCCGAGCACGGCCGCCCCCGCGACTTCTGGTTCCGCAAGAGCGCGGCCACCGACCGCGAGATCGCGCAGCGCTTCGGCCCGCTGATCGAGCGTGCGCTGCGCGGCGAACTCGCCGACTGGGCGGCGCAGCCGCGCAGCGCGCTCGCGCAGATCCTGCTGCTGGACCAGTTCACCCGCAACGCCTTTCGCGACACGCCGCGCGCCTTTGCCGGCGATGCGCTGGCGCTGCGCGCCGCCACCGCGATGGTCGGCGCGCGCCAGGACGAGGCTCTCGCGCCGCAGCTGCGCGCCTTCGTCTACCTGCCCTTCGAGCACGCCGAGGATCCGGCCCTGCAGGACGAGGCGGTGCGGCTGTTCACGCAGCTCGCCGCCGCAGCGCCCGAGCTGCAGGAGATGTTGGCCTACGCCCACAGGCACCGCGAGGTCGTGCGCCGCTTCGGGCGCTTTCCGCACCGCAACGCGATATTGGGACGACAATCCAGCCCCGAGGAAGCGGCCTTCCTGCGCGAGCCCGGCTCGCGCTTCTGAAACCGGCAGCCGATCCCGGCGCGCACCCCAACCCGACTCAGGCAGGGCGACCGAACCGATGCGTTACACCGAACCCAAAGAGCGCAGCGCCGAGCTGCTGCGCGTGACTCTCGGCCACATGGGCCGCCACGAGGCGGCGTTCAACCCGGTCACCTTCACGCTCTGGTACGAATACGCGGCCGGCATCAACCCGGGCCTGCACGCGGCGGTCGAGCAGCGCCTGCGGGACAACGCGCCGTTCACCGACGTGGTGGTCGCCCGGCTGTACGAGGAGCACATCGTCCCTCCCGACGCCGCCACGGTGCAGCGCATCGGCGGCGAACTGCAGCGCGTGATGACCGGGATCGCGAGCAGCGCGTCGCAGACCGGCTCGCGCGCCCACCAGTTCGGTGCCCAGCTCGACGGCCTCTCGGCCGCGTTGCGCTCCAGCGATGTCGCGGCACTGTCGCCGCGACTGGACGAAGCGCTCGCCGGCACGGCCCAGATGAAGCTTTCGGCCGACGCACTGCAGCAGCAGGTCAGCGCCGGCCAGACCGAGATCGCGCGGCTGCGAAGCGACCTCGACAAGGCCCGCGGCGAGGCGCTGCTGGACCCGTTGACCAACATCCTGAACCGCAAGGGCTTCGACCAGAAGATGGCTGTGCTGCTGGCGCAGGCGCCCGCGGCCGGTCGGCAGCACTGCCTGGTGATGCTCGACATCGACCACTTCAAGAAGGTCAACGACGCGCACGGCCACGTGATGGGCGACCGGGTGATCCAGGGCCTGGGCGAGATCCTGCGCCAGACCGTGACCGGCCCCGAGCGCATCGCCGCGCGCTACGGCGGCGAGGAGTTCGCGATCGTGCTGCCGCACAGCAGCGTCGCCGAGGCGCAGCAGCTCGCCGAGCAGGTGCGGCTGCGCGCCAGGGCGATGAAAATCCGCAACCGCAACACCCAGGAAGTGCTGTTCACGATCACGATCTCGGGCGGCGTGGCCGCGCTGGGCGGCGGCGACGATGCGCAGGCGCTCATCGCGCGCGCCGACGCGGCGCTGTATGCGTCGAAGAACACCGGGCGCGACCGGGTCAGTTGCGCCTGAGCGCAGCGCGACCGCGGCTTCGATCAGCCGGTCAGCCGGTCAGCCGCCCCGATTTCAGGCGCAGCACGCGGCTGCAGCGCGCGGCCAGCGACTCGTCGTGCGTGACGAGCACGAAGGCCATGCCCTGGGCACGTGCCAGGTTCAGCATCAGCTCGAACACGCCGTCGGCGGTTTCGCGGTCCAGGTTGCCGGTCGGCTCGTCGGCGAGCACGCAGGCCGGCCCGCCGGCGAGCGCGCGCGCGATCGCGACGCGCTGGCGCTCGCCGCCCGAGAGCTGCGAAGGCCGGTGCCGGACGCGCTCGGCCAGGCCGACCTGCGCGAGCACCTCGCGTGCGCGCTCGCGGGCCTGCGGCTTCGCGGCGCGGCGGATGCGCAGCGGCATCGCGACGTTGTCCAGCGCCGTGAACTCCGGCAGCAGGTGGTGGAACTGGTAGATGAATCCGAGGTGGCGATTGCGCCACTCGCCCTGCTCGGCCGCACTCAGGCCGGCGAAGCCGCGCCCCATCAGTTCCACCTGACCACCGCTGGGTGCCTCCAGCCCGCCCATCAGGTGCAGCAGCGTGCTCTTGCCCGACCCCGAGGCGCCGACGATCGCGATGGTCTCCCCGCGTGTCACCGTCAGGTCCACGCCCTGCAGCACCTGCACGTCGAGCGCGGTGTCGCCGCTGCCCTCGGTGAAGCGCTTGTGCAGGCCGGTGGCCCGGATCACGGCCTCATTCATAGCGAAGCGCCTCGGCGGGCTGCACCCGGCTCGCGCGCCAGCTCGGGTAGAGCGTCGCGACGAAGGACAGCAGCAGCGAGATCACGACGATCGGCACGATGTCCGCGGCCTGCGGGTCGCTCGGCATGCGGCTGATCAGGTAGACGCTGGACGGCAGGAAGCTCACCCGCAGCAACCCCTCGATCGCCGCGACCAGCGTGCCGACATTGAACGCGACCAGCAGCCCGAACAGCACGCCGGCCAGCGTGCCGATGATGCCGGACAGCGCGCCCTGCACCATGAAGACGCCCATCACCGAGCGCGGGCTCGCGCCCAGCGTGCGCAGGATCGCGATGTCGGCCCGCTTGTCGGTGACCGTCATCACCAGCGTCGAGACCAGGTTGAAGGCGGCCACCGCGACGATCAGCGTCAGGATGATGAACATCATCGTCTTCTCGAGCTCGACCGCGGCAAACCAGTTGGCGTTGGTGCGCGTCCAGTCGCGCACCGCGTAGGCAGACCCGAGCCACTCCTGCAGGCGACTGCCGACGCCGCGCGCCTCGTCGCGGTTCTTCAGGCGCAGCTGCACGCCGGTCGGGCCCTCGGTGCGGAACAGCTTCGCGGCGTCGTCCAGATGCACCAGCGCCAGCGTGCTGTCGTATTCGTAGTGGCCGGCGTTGAACACACCGGCGACCGTCAGCTGGCGCAGCCGCGGCACGACGCCGGCCGGCGTCACCTGCCCACCGGGCAGCACCACGGTGACCTTGTCGCCCGCCCGCACGCCGAGCGAACGCGCGAGTTCGATGCCGAGCACGACGTTCCATTCGCCGGGAACGAGGCGCGCGAGCAGCGTGTCCTTGAGCCGCGCCGCCACCTCGGTGACGGTGGCCTCGTCGGCCGGCACGATGCCGCGCACGATCACGCCGCGCATCTCGTCGCCGCGCGCCATCAGCGCCTGCATCGCGACGAACGGCGCCGCGCCGATCACCTCGGCGCCGGCATCGGGCACGGTGCGGATCGTCGCGACCGTCTGCCGCCAGTCGGGCAAGGCATTGCCGTCGGCGCTCAGCACCTCGACATGCGGGATCACCGACAGCATGCGGTCCTGCACTTCCTTGCGGAAGCCGTTCATCACCGACAGCACGATGATCAGCGCCGCGACGCCGAGCGCGATGCCCAGCATCGACACGCCCGAGATGAACGAGATGAATCCGTTGCGCCGCCCGCTGCGCCCGGCACGGGTGTAGCGCCAGCCGATCTGCAACTCGTAGGGCCAGTTCATGGGGTCGGGATGCTACAGGAGGGTGTGCGCGGCACAGGCGCGAGCCCGCTGCCGGAGCGCGCCGGATAATCCGCGCCATGCATCTGCTGATCCCCTTCGCGTCGGCGCTCTCCGACGCCGCGACGCATGTGCTGCGCGACCTGGCCCTGCCCAACCTGTCGCAACTGCTGGCGCGGCTGGCGCCGGTGCAGCGCGACGATGCCGATGCCTTCACGCTGTCGCCGCCGCACGAACGGGCGCTCGCCGCCGGTCTCGGCTGGCAGGGCGCCGACGGCTGCCTGCCGTTCGCGGCGCGGGCCGCCGCGCTCGACGGCATCGAGGTCGGCGAGATCGCGTGGGGCCTGGTCACGCCGAGCCACTGGCATGTCGGCCGCGACCACGTGACGCTGCTCGATCCGGCCGCGCTGGAACTCACCGAGGCCGAGTCGCGCGACGCGTTCGACGCGGTGCGCGGCCTCTTCGAGAGCGAGGACTTCCGCTTCGCCTGGGGCGCGCCCTCGCGCTGGTACGCGGCGCACGACAGCCTGGCCGATCTGCCGTGCGCGTCGCCGGACCGGGTGATCGGTCGCAATGTCGAGCTGTGGATGCGCGGCAGCGAGGCGCGCAGCGCGGCAGCCCGGCGCGTGCGCCGGCTGCAGAGCGAGCTGCAGCTGCTGCTCTACACGCACCCGCTGAACGAGGAGCGCGAGCGGCGCGGCGCGCTGACCCTGAACTCGTTCTGGCTCAGCGCCTGCGGTCGGCGCCAGCCCGACGCGGGCGTGGCGGCGCGCGTCGACGACGGGCTGCGCGCGCCGCTGCTGGCCGCGGACTGGGCCGCGTGGGCGGACGCCTGGCGCGCGCTCGACGCGGGCGTGCTCGCCGAGCTGCTGGTCGCGGCCCGCAACGGTCGCCCGGTCGCGCTCACGCTCTGCGGCGAGCGCAGCGCGCAGCGCTTCGAGAGTGCGCCGCGCTCGCCGTGGCAACGGCTCGCGGCGCGCTGGAACGCCGCCGAGCCGCACAGCGTGCTGGAGGCTCTCTGATGCCGGACCCTGCGGCACCGACGATCCGCCTGCGCGACGCGCCGCCGCGCACGGTCTGGGCGCTCGAACAGGCGGGTGTGCCGCCGCTGCTGGCGCGCCTGTTCGCCGGCCGCGGCGTGCGCGCGCCCGACGAACTCGACGACGGCCTCGCGCGCCTGCTGCCGCCGGCCGGCCTGCTCGGCGTGCAGGCGGCCGCGCGCCTGCTCGCCGACGCGATCGCGCAGCGCCGCCGCGTCTGCGTCGTCGCCGACTACGACTGCGACGGCGCGACCGCCTGCGCCGTCGCGCTGCGCGGGCTGGGACTGCTCGGCGCCGCGCCCGACACGCTGCACTACGTCGTGCCCGACCGCGCGGTGCACGGCTACGGCCTGACGCCGGCGATCGTCGACCTCGCGCGCGAGAAGCGGCCCGACCTGCTGCTCACGGTCGACAACGGCATCGCCAGCCTGCAGGGCGTGGCGCATGCGCGCGCGCAGGGCATCGACGTGCTCGTCACCGACCACCATCTGCCGGCGCGGGTCGACGACGCCGTCGTGCTGCCCGACGCGAACGTGATCGTCAACCCGAACCAGCCCGGCTGCAGCTTCGGCAGCAAGAACCTCGCCGGTGTCGGCGTGATCTTCTACGTGCTGCTCGCGCTGCGCGCCGAGCTGCGCGAGCGCGGGGTGTTCACGCAGCCGTCGGCCGCGAGCGCAGGCGACCCCACGCCCGCGCAGCCGCGGCTCGACACGCTGCTCGACCTGGTCGCGCTCGGCACCGTCGCCGACGTCGTCCGGCTCGATGCCAACAACCGGCGCCTCGTCGCGCAGGGCCTGCGCCGCATCCGGGCCGGGCAGATGCAGCCGGGCGTGGCCGCACTGTTCGGCATCGCGGCGCGCGATGCGCGGCGCGCCGGCGCCTTCGACTTCGGCTTCGCGCTCGGGCCGCGCATCAATGCCGCGGGCCGGCTGTCGGACATGACGCTGGGCATCGAATGCCTGCTGACCGACGACCCGGCGCGCGCGGCCGAACTGGCGAGGCTGCTCGACACGATCAACCGGGAACGCCGCGAGGTCGAATCGGGCATGCGCGAACAGGCCGAGGCGATGCTCGAGCGGCTGATGCAGACGCAAGGCGAGCGCGCGGCAGACTCGTCTTCGACAGGAACGGCCGGCACGCCGGGCGTGGAGCCGGGGGGTACAACCAGCGGGAAGCTGGAGGGCGCACCCAGCGGAAAACCGGAGGGCGCGCCCAGCGCGCTGGCGATCTTCGACGAGGGCTTCCACGAAGGCGTGGTCGGCATCGTCGCGTCGCGCCTGAAGGACCGCGTGCACCGCCCGACCTTCGTGTTCGCGCGCGGGCAGGACGGGCTGCTGAAGGGCTCGGGCCGCTCGATCCCCGGCTTCCACCTGCGCGACGCGCTCGACCTGCTGAGCAAGCGCCACCCCGACGTTCTGCTGCGTTTCGGCGGCCACGCGATGGCGGCCGGCTGCACGCTCGCAGAGTCGCAGTTCGCAAGCTTCGACGCGGCGTTCCGGCGCATCGCGGGCGAATGGCTGGACGCGGCAACGCTGTCGCGCACGCTGCTCGCCGACGGGCCGCTCGGCATCGAGCACTTCAACGCGACCACGGTGCGCGCGCTCGAGGCGCAGGTCTGGGGTCAGGCCTTCGAGCCGCCGGTGTTCGTCGACGCGGTCGAGATCGTCGCGCAGCGCCTGGTCGGCGAGAAGCACCTGAAGCTGTCGCTGCGATTCGCCGGCGAGGCACGCGGCGCGCCGCTGCGCGACGCGATCTGGTTCGGCCGCAGCGAGCCGCTCCCGGCGCAGCTGCGGCTCGCCTACCGGCTCGGCGTCGACGCGTACAACGGCCGCGAACGCGTGCAGATGATCGTCGAGGGCATCGGCTGACGGACGATCGGCTTGCGCGCCGTGCCGGGCCCCGGCGGTCGCGCCAATCGCGCAGATCGTGGGCACGATCGCCGGCAGCCGAATGCCCGGTGCGGCGTGCGGGTTTGGGCGCACGGGCATGCTGCGGCGATGCGCATGCTCCGCCCCATCGTCGCCGCCGCCCTGGCGCTCGCCCACCTGCTGGCATCTGCACAGGCGCTGAATCCCGTCACCGTCGCGAGCGGACTCGTGAACCCGTGGGGCCTCGCGTTCCTGCCCGACGGCCGCATGCTGGTGACAGAACGCCCGGGCCGGATGCGCGTCGTCGCGGCCGACGGCCGGCTCGGCGAGCCGCTGCAGGGGCTGCCGACGGTCGAGGTCGGCGGCCAGGGCGGGCTGCTCGACGTGGCGGTCGATCCGAAGTTCGCCGCCAACGGCTTCGTCTACTGGAGCTTTAGCGAGGCCGACCGCCAAGGCGGAGGCGGCAACAGCACCGCGGTCGCGCGCGGCCGGCTCGACGGCGGCCGGCTCGCCGACGTGCGCGTGATCTTCCGCCAGGCGCCGAAGTTCGCGAGCAGCGCGCACTTCGGTTCGCGCCTCGTGTTCGCGCGCGACGGCCGCCTGTTCGTCACGCTCGGCGACCGCTTCGTGCCGCGCGACGATGCACAGTCGCTCGGCAACCACCACGGCAAGATCGTGCGCATCGAGCCCGACGGTCGCGTGCCGGCCGACAACCCGTTCGTCGGCCAAGCCAAATTCCCTGGCGCGCTGCCCGAGATCTGGAGCTACGGCCACCGCAACGTGCAGGGCGCGGCGATCCACCCCGTCACCGGCGAGCTCTGGGCCGACGAGCACGGGCCGCAGGGCGGCGACGAGCTCAATGTCGTGCAGGCCGGGAAGAATTACGGCTGGCCGGTGATCAGCTACGGCGCCGAGTACGGCAGCGGCGCGAAGATCGGCGAAGGCAGCGCGAAGGCAGGCATGGAGCAGCCGCTGACCTACTGGGTGCCGTCGATCGCGACCAGCGGCCTGGCGTTCCTGACCAGCGACCGTTATCCGGGCTGGAAGGGCAACGCCTTCGTCGGGGCGCTGAAGGCGCGGCTGCTGGTGCGGCTCGAACTCGACGGGCGCCGGGTCGTGCGCGAGGAGCGGCTGCTGCGGGACCTGGGCGAGCGCATCCGGGATGTCCGTCAGGGCCCGGACGGCTGGCTCTACCTGCTGACGGACAGCGCGCAAGGCCGCATCCTGCGGCTCGAAGGCCGCGGGGCCGAGAGCCCCTGAGCACAAAGACCCGCGACCGACGCCACGCGCACGGCGTCCCTACAATCCGGCGGTGGATATCCCCGCGAGCTGGATGAACTGCGACCTGCACTGCCACTCCGCCGTTTCCGACGGCACCCTGGAACCCGAGGCCCTGGCGGCGCGGGCCAAGGCCAACGGCGTGGACCTGTGGGCCCTGACCGACCACGACGAGATCGGCGGCCAGCAGCGTGCGATGGCTGCCGCGTCCGCGCTGGACCTGCCCTACCTGACCGGCGCCGAAATCTCGGTGACCTTCGCCGATGTCACGGTGCACATCGTCGGTCTCGGCTTCGATGCCGACGATGCGGCACTGAAGGCCGGGCTGCAGGCGACGCGCGGCGGCCGCCGCGAGCGCGCGATGGAAATGTCCGACGGCCTGGCCAGGGTCGGCATCCGCGGCGCCTACGAAGGCGCGCTGCAGTACGCCGGCAATCCGGAGCTGATCTCGCGCACGCATTTCGCGCGTTTCCTGGTCGAGACCAAGGTCTGCGCCGACACCCAGGAGGTCTTTCGCAAGTACCTGGTCGAAGGCAAGCCCGGCTTCGTGCCGCACCGATGGGCGACGCTGCGCAATGCGGTGACCTGGATCGTCGAGGCCGGCGGCCTCGCGGTGATCGCGCACCCGGCGCGCTACAAGTTCAGCGCGAACGAGGAGTACGCGCTGTTCAGCGAATTCATGGCCCACGGCGGGCGCGGTGTCGAGGTCGTGACCGGCAGCCACAGTTCGGCCGAGGCGTCGCGCTACGCCGAGACCGCGCTCGAATTCGACCTGCTCGCGTCGCGCGGCAGTGATTTCCACAGCCCCGACGAGAGCCACATCGACCTGGGCGCCCTGCCGGCGTTGCCGCCGCGGCTGACTCCCGTCTGGACGGCGCTGGAAGCGCGCATCCTCCAGCCCGCGTGAGCGGCGGCAACCCGCGCCCCGGCCTGGGCATCGCGCTCGTGCTGGCGATGAGCGCGTGCTTCGCGGTCAGCGACACGCTGATCAAGTACCTCGGCGCGTGGTTGCCGGTGGCATTCCTGCTCTGGGCGCGCTATGCCTTCCAGGCCGGCGCGATGGCGCTGTGGCTCGCGCGCCGGGGCGCTCGCGGCTTCGCGACCGCGCACCCGCGATTCCAGTGGATGCGCGGCGCGCTGCTGCTGGGCACCAGCGCGATGGCGTTCTTCGGCCTGCAGCACATGCCGGTGGCGGAGTTCACCGCGCTGGGCATGCTGACTCCGGTGGTCGTGACGATGCTCGCCGCTTGGGTGCTGCGCGAGCCGGTATCGCAGCTGCGCTGGGCCCTGGTGTGCGGCGGCTTCGCCGGTGCCGTGATCGTGATCCGGCCGGGCAGCGGGGTGTTCGGCTGGGCCGCGATCTTCCCGCTGCTGATGGCGCTGTGCTATGGCTGCTTCCAGGTGCTGACGAGCCGGCTCGCGTCGCTGGAGAGCCCGCTCACCACGCACTTCTACACCGGCTTCAGCGGTGCGTTGCTGGTGACGCCGCTGCTGCTGTTCCAGGTCGCCGACTCCCTGGCCGCCGCGCAGGCCATGCCCTGGACGACGCTGCTGCTGGTGCTGGCGATCGGCGCGGCCGCGACCGCCGGCCACCTGTTCCTGATCTTCGCGTTCGGCGTCGCGCCGATGGCCACGCTGATGCCGTTCATCTATGTGCAGATCCCGTGCGCGCTGGTCGTCAGCTGGCTCGTGTTCCGGCACGTGCCGGACGGCTGGGCCTGGGTCGGGATGGGTGTGATCGCGGCCTGCGGCGCGCTCAGTGGGTGGCTGAACGCGCGCCAGCGCGGCGCCGCGCGCAAGCCCGCGTCGGTGGTGGCCGCCGACACGATCTACGATTGATGCCATGTCCCAGTATTTCGAGGTCCACCCCGAGAACCCGCAGCTGCGGCTGCTCAAGCAGGCCGTGCAGATCCTGCACGCCGGCGGCATCGCGGCGATCCCGACCGACTCGAGCTACGCGCTGGTCTGCCACCTCGACGACAAGGCCGCGGCCGAGTCCCTGCGCCGGATCCGCGGGGTCGACGACAAGCACCACCTGACCCTGCTGTGCCGCGACCTGAGGGAACTCGCCAGCTATGCGCGCGTCGACAACCGGCAGTACCGGCTGCTGAAACTCGGCACGCCGGGGCCGTTCACCTTCATCCTGGAGGCGACGAAGGAGGTGCCGCGGCGCGTCTCGCACCCCTCGCGGCGCACGATCGGGCTGCGCGTGCCGGACCACGCGGTGACACAGGCTTTGCTGGAACTGCTGGGCCAGCCGCTGCTCGCCACGACGCTGATCGCGCCCGGCGACACCGAGCCGATGAACGATCCGCACGCGATCCGCGGCCGCTTCCAGAAACAGGTGCAGGCGATCGTCGACGCCGGGGCCTGCCCGATGCAGCCGACGACCGTGATCGACCTGACGGGCGACGCGCCGGCGCTGGTCCGGCAGGGCCGCGGCGATGCCCGAGTGCTCGGCCTGAACCTCGAAGAGAACGCCTGACCGGCCGCCCCGCCAAGAAACCGAGACGCTCGTGCCTGCCTACGCGCGCTCGATGCGCGCGTAGGCGCTGTGGTTGTGAATGGACTCGAAGTTCTCGACATCGACGCTGTAGCGCCCGACCCGCGCGTCGGCGTTCAACCGCAGCGCCACGTCGCGCACCAGGTCCTCGACGAACTTCGGGTTCTCGTAGGCGCGCTCGGTGACCCACTTCTCGTCGGCGCGCTTGAGCATCGGCCAGAGCTCGCTGGAGGCCGAATCCTCGGCGAAACGCACCAGCTCGGGCCAACCGATGTCGCCCAGCAGTTCGACGCGGATCGTCACGTGCGAGCGCTGGTTGTGCGCGCCGTAGTCGGAGATCTCCTTCGAGCACGGACACAGCGACTTGACCGGCACGACCACTTCGGCCCACACGGTCGTCGAGACCGTCTTGTCATGCCCGGCCTGCACGCCGGCATCCGCCTCGGCGATCCAGCGGCCCTGGTATTCGAGCAGGCTCTGCACGCCGCTGACCGGGGCCCGCTTGCGCAGGAAGAACGGAAACTGCGCGTCGATGCGGCCCTCGGTCGCATGCAGCTTGTCGAGCATCGTCGCGAGCTCGGTGCGCAGGGCGGTCGCGTCCAGCGGCTTGTCCAGCGCGTCCAGCCACGCGACGAAGCGCGACATGTGCGTGCCCTTCTGCTCGGCCGGCAGCGCCACGTCGAGGCTCCACATCGCGACCGTCGGCGACACCGCGGTGCCGATGCGCAGCTGCAGCGGGTAGCGCACGCTCTTGACGCCGACGCGCTGGATCGCGAGGTGCCGCTCGTCACGCGCGCTTTGCGTGTCGGGAATGTGCAGCGCGTCTTTCAGGTTGCTCATGGGTTTCATCTTGTAAGCAGACACCAAGCATGCCAGCAAACGGTGGCCGGCGCGCCGGCGCGGATTTGAAGCCGCTGCGCGGCCGGGTTCAATGGTCGACGGCAGGTGCTCGAGCCGCCTCAGCCGTGCAATGCCGCGCGCACCAGCGCAGGCCGCGCGCCGAAGCGCTTCAGGATGGATTGCTCGATGCCGGCGGCGTCCAGCCCGCAGGCCGCCATCAGCTTGACCGGATCGCCGTGCTCGATGAATTCGTCCGGCAGGCCGAGCGCGAGCACCGGGATCTGGATGCCGGCCGCGGCCAGCGCTTCCTGCACCGCGCTGCCGGCACCGCCCATCAGGCAGCCATCCTCGACCGTGACGATGGCGTCGTGGGTGTTCGCGAGTTCGGTGACCAGCGCCACGTCGAGCGGCTTGACGAAGCGCATGTTCGCGACCGTCGCGTCGATGTTCTCGGCCGCCGTCAGCGCCGGGTACAGCAAGGTGCCGAACGCGAGGATCGCGACCCGCGGCCCGCCCTGCGCGAGCGGGCGCGCGATGCTGCGCCGCAACTCGCCCTTGCCGAAGGGCAGATCGGCCAGCTCGTTGCCAGCCGCCACACCGACCCCGGCGCCGCGCGGGTAGCGCACCGCGACCGGGCGGTCCTGGCGGAATGCCGTCGTCAGCGCGGCACGGCACTCGCGCTCGTCGGCCGGCGTCAGCACGCTCATGTTCGGGATGCAGCGCAGGTAGGCGATGTCGTAGTTGCCGGCGTGCGTTGCACCGTCGGCGCCGACCAGCCCGGCGCGGTCGAGCGCGAACACGACGGGCAGGTTCTGGATCGCGACATCGTGGATCAGCTGGTCGTAGCCGCGCTGCAGGAAGGTCGAGTAGATCGCGACCACCGGCTTCAGCCCTTCGCAGGCCAGGCCGGCGGCGAACGTGACCGCATGCTGCTCGGCGATGCCGACATCGTGATAGCGCTTCGGAAAGCGCCGCTCGAACTCGACCATCCCCGAGCCCTCGCGCATCGCCGGCGTGATGCCGATCAGGCGCTCGTCGACGGCGGCCATGTCGCACAGCCAGTGGCCGAACACCTGGGTGAAGGTCGGCTTGCCCGGCGTCGCCGGCTTCTGCAGGCCCACCGCGGGATCGAACTTCCCCGGGCCGTGGTAGTTGACCGGGTCGGCCTCGGCGAGCTTGTAGCCGTAGCCCTTCTTCGTGACCACGTGCAGGAACTGCGGCCCCTTCAGGCTGCGCAGGTTCTCGAGCGTCGGGATCAGCGAATCGAGATCGTGGCCGTCGATCGGGCCGACGTAGTTGAAGCCGAAGGCCTCGAAGATCGTGCCGGGCACGACCATGCCCTTCGCGTGCTCCTCGAAGCGCTTGACGAACTCGAACAGCGGCGGCGCGTTCTTCAGCACGGTCTTTGCTGTGTCGCGCGCGGCGGCGTAGAACCTGCCGCTCATCAGGCGCGCGAGGTGGCGGTTCAGCGCGCCGACCGGCGGCGAGATCGACATGTCGTTGTCGTTCAGCACGACCAGCATGTCGGCGTGCGCGACCCCGCCGTTGTTCAGCGCCTCGAAGGCCATGCCGGCGCTCATCGCGCCGTCGCCGATGATCGCCACGGCCTTGCGGTCCTCGCCCTTGAGCCTGGCGGCCACCGCCATGCCCAGCGCGGCCGAGATCGAGGTCGAGGAGTGGGCGGTGCCGAAGCTGTCGTACTCGCTCTCGTCGCGGCGCGGGAAGCCCGAGATGCCGCCCAGCTGGCGCAGCGACTTCATGCGTTCGCGCCGGCCGGTCAGGATCTTGTGCGGATAGGTCTGGTGGCCCACGTCCCAGACCAGCCGGTCGTAGGGTGTGTCGAAGACATGGTGCAGCGCGATCGTCAGTTCGACGGTGCCGAGGTTCGACGACAGGTGGCCACCGGTCTGCGAAACGCTCTGCACGATGAAGTCGCGCAACTCGACGGCGAGCCGCTCGAGCTCGGCGCGCGACAGGCGCCGCACGTCGGCCGGACTCGCGATCGATTCGAGGAGGGTGTGTTGCATGGTCAGCTGTCGCGCTCCACGACCTTGTCGGCCAGCAGACTCAGCCAGGCCGCGTCGCTCAGGCCGCTGCGCGCGAGCGCGTCCTGCGCCTTGTCGCGCAACTCGGCGGCATGGCGGCGCGCGGCGTCCAGGCCGAGCACCGTGACGTAGGTCGGTTTGTTGTTGTCGAGGTCCTTGCCCGCGGTCTTGCCGAGCGTGGCCGAGGCCTGGGTCACGTCGAGGATGTCGTCGACGACCTGGAACGCGAGGCCCAGGGCATCGCCGTAGGCCGCCAGCGCCGTCCACTCGGCACGGGTCGCCTGGCCACAGGCCGCTCCCATCAGCACGCTGGCCTGCAGCAGGGCACCGGTCTTGCGGTGATGCATGTCGCGCAGCGCCTGCTCGTCGAGCGGCCGGCCGATGCTGGCGAGGTCGATCGCCTGGCCACCCGCCATGCCGGCGTGGCCGGCCGCGCGCGCCAGCAGCCCACACAGCCGCGCCTGCAAGGCGGCCGGCATGCCGGCGCTTTCATCGGGCGTGAGCACCTCGAACGCGAGCGCCTGCATCGCATCACCGGCGAGCATCGCCTGGGCTTCGCCGAAACGCACGTGGACAGTCGGCTTGCCGCGGCGCAGCACGTCGTTGTCCATGCAGGGCATGTCGTCGTGAACGAGGGAATAGGCGTGGATCAGTTCGACCGCGCAGGCCGCGCGCATCGCCACCTCGCGCGGCCCGTGCACCGCCTGCGCAGCGGCCAGCACCAGCAGCGGGCGCACCCGCTTGCCGCCGTCGAGAACGCCGTAGCGCATCGCGTGGCCGAGGCCGGCCGGGGCATCGGCCGGCACCCAGGCCTGCAGCGCGCGTTCGACCGCGTCGGCCTCGCAGCGCATCCAGGCGTCGAACTCGTCGAGCTTCATGAAGCCGCGGAAGGCTCGAGGGGCGCCGACGCGAGCGTCAGGGGCCGCAGCTGTCCGTCCTCGAGCAGCTTGACCTGCTGTTCCACGGCGTCGAGCCGGCTGCGGCAGAACGCCAGCAGTTCGGCGCCGCGCCGGTAACTTTCGAGCAGGCGGTCGAGCGGCAGCTGGCCGGCTTCCATCGCGCCGACCAGACGATCGAGTTCGCCCACTGCGTCTTCGTAGCTGGCGGGGGCCGCGGCCGGTCCCGTGGAGGAGCTTGTCTTTGCCATTGCCATATCGTGAAAACCCGATTGTAGTCAGGCGGGTCGCTGCGGGGATGCACCCCGACCCCGATGCGTGACGAGCCGTGACAGGCTGCAAGGCCGCGGTCCGTCGGCGTGCCGACCCCCCGGGTACAATCCGCGGCCTGCCGAGCCTGGCAGATTCACGCCGACCCGCTTCGGGCACCCTCGGCCGCCGCGGGTGGGGCGTTCAACCTTAAGGAGACTCGCCGGGATCATGTCCGACCTGAGCGTCCCCCTGGCTGCGCTCGAACGCAGCCGCTCGCAACTCTCGGTCAGCAGCTACTTCGACGACGGCCTGTTCCGCCGCGAGACCGCGACCCTCTTCGCCAACCGCCCGCGCTACCTCGGCCACGCGCTGGCGGTGCCGGAAGTCGGCGACTTCTACGCCCTGCCTCACGAGGGCGAGGGCCGAGCGCTGGTGCGCACCCCCGGCGGTGTCGAGCTGATCTCGAACGTCTGCCGGCACCGCCAGGCGCTGATGCTGCGCGGTCGCGGCAATGTGCGCAGCAGCGGCGGCAGCCACATCGTCTGCCCGCTGCACCGCTGGACCTATGACCTGCAGGGTCGGCTGGTGGGGGCGCCGCATTTCACCGACGACCCCTGCCTGAACCTCGCCAACTACCCGGTCCAGACCTGGAACGGGATGGTGTTCGAGGGTCACGGCCGCGATGTCGCGGCCGACCTCGCCGGGCTGGGGCCGGTGGCCGACCTGAACTTCGACGGCTACGTGCTCGACCACGTGCAGATGCACGAGTGCGACTACAACTGGAAGACCTTCATCGAGGTCTACCTGGAGGACTACCACGTCGCGCCCTTCCACCCCGGGCTGGGCCAGTTCGTCACCTGCGAGGACCTGCGCTGGGAGTTCGGCACCCAGCATTCGGTGCAGACCGTGGGCCTGAAGAACGAACTCGCGAAGCCGGGCTCGCCGGCCTACCGCAAGTGGCACGAAGCGGTGCTGAAGTTCCGCAGCGGCCGCTACGACAGCGCGGTGCCGAAGCACGGCGCGATCTGGCTGACCTACTACCCCACCGTGATGGTCGAGTGGTACCCGCACGTGCTGGTGGTCTCGACCCTGTACCCGAAGGGCCCGCAGAAGACGCTCAACGTCGTCGAGTTCTACTACCCCGAGGAGATCGCGGCGTTCGAGCGCGAGTTCGTCGAGGCCGAGCAGGCCGCCTACTGGGAGACCTGCGTCGAGGACGACGAGATCGCGCTGCGGATGGACGCCGGCCGGCGCGCGCTGATGGAGCGCGGCGACGACGAGGTCGGCCCGTACCAGAGCCCGATGGAAGACGGCATGCAGCAGTTCCACGAGTGGTATCGATCCGCGATGGGGAGCGGGCTCTGAGCGGCGGGCGCGGCCCGGTGCCGGCGTGGTTCATGATGGCGACGCCGTTCCTGTTCGCGACCGTGGGTCCGTGCCTGGCGCTCGCCTCGGCCGGCCATGCAGCGCCGGCGTCCTGATCATGCCGTTCACCACGTTGATCTCTGCCGGCCAGCTGCGCACCGCGCTCGCAGGCGGGGACACGCCCGTCCTGGTCGACACCAGCTTCGACCTCGGCGACGTCGCCGCCGGCGAGGCGAGCTGGCGTGCCGGCCACCTGCCCGGCTCGGTTTACCTGCATCTGGACCGCGACCTCTGCGGTTCGAAGACCGGTCCGAGCGGCGAGTTCAGGGGCCGGCACCCGCTGCCCGACCGCGCCGCGTTCGCCGCGACGCTCGGCCGCTGCGGCGTCACGCCGACGACCCAGGTCGTCGCGTTCGACCGGCAGGGCGGCATGTACGCCGCGCGGCTGTGGTGGATGCTGCGCTGGATGGGCCACGCGGCGGCGGCCGTGCTCGACGGCGGGGTCGCGGCCTGGACCGCCGCGGGTGGCGCACTGGTCACTGACACGCCCCTGCCCGCTGCCGCCCCACCCTACCCCGAACGCGCAGCGCTGGCCGGAACCATCGACGCCGGCGCGCTCGCCGCCGGCCTCGGCCGGCTGCGCCTGGTCGACGCCCGCGCCGGCGAGCGCTTTCGTGGCGAGATCGAGCCGCTGGACGCGACCGCCGGCCACATCCCCGGCGCGCTGAACCGCTTCTTCAAGGACAACCTCGGCGCCGACGGCCGGTTCAAGCCCGCAGCGCGGTTGCGCGCCGAATTCGAAGACGTCCTCGGCGCGCACACCCCGCAGGCGACGGTGCATCAGTGCGGCTCCGGCGTGACCGCCTGCCACAACCTGCTCGCGATGGAGCATGCGGGTCTGGCGGGCTCGCTGCTCTACCCCGGTTCCTGGAGCGAATGGGCCAGCGATCCGGCGCGACCCGTGGCACGCGGCGGCTGAAGCGGCGGGCTCACTCTGGCCTTGCGCTTTGTCAAGCACGGCGCACAAGGGGCTCGCGCAGGAAGCTTCTCCGTAGCATGATGTCTGACCGCTTTCTTCCGCTGGCGAAGGAGGGGCCAAGGAGACGACCATGTTCAAGTGCATCCTCGTGCCGACCGATGGTTCGGACATCACCGCGAAAGCCGTCACCACGGCCATCGGACTTGCCCGATCGGTGGGCGCCCAGCTCCAGACGATCGGCGTGAAGGAGCCGTTCCCCTACAGCGCGATCTCCGAGATGCAGCCGACGCCGCCTCAGGAGTTCTTCGACGCCCAGGAGCGGATCGCCGCAGCGCGCGTCAAGGCGGTCGTCGACCTGTGCCAGCAGGCCGGCGTGCCCTGCCAGTCGCAGACCGTCGAGGCGCTGCACCCGTGGGAGGCGATCATCGAGCACGCCCAGCGCACCGGCTGCGACCTGATCGTGATGGCCTCGCACGGCCGCCGCGGCGTTTCGGCACTGCTGCTGGGCAGCGAGACCCAGAAGGTACTGACCCACTCCAAGGTTCCGGTGCTGGTGGTGCGCTGACGCGCCCGGCGATCACGCCGCGCCGTTCGCCCTGAACCAGGCGACGCAGCGCTTCCAGCCGTCCTCGGCGGCGTCCTTCCGGTAGCTCGGCCGATAGTCGGCATGGAAGGCGTGCGGTGCGCCGGGGTAGACGACGAACTGCGACGCCCTTGCCGCCGCGTTGCCGGCGGCGAGTGCGACCTTCATCTGGTCGACAGCGGTGACCGGGATGCCGGCAGTTGGAAGTCGCCGGACATGATCGTGACCTCGCCGACCGTCAGGCCGTTGCTGTCGGTGTCGACCGCCTGCGCGCCGACCGGCAGCACCGAGGCGGCGAATCCGGTGCCGACCGCGCCGCGCACGACGTTGCGGCGGGTCAGATCGGATGGGCTGGCGGGGTGGTCGACTTCAGTGGTGGGCATGGGCTCCTCCATCGGACGGTGGGGGCATTCTAGAAACGCCGTTCGGCCCGGCGCGTCACGAGGAACCCTGCGCTTTGCACGGACAATGGGGCATGAACGATTCCTCGCTGCTTGCCGCACCGGCCGATGCCCCGCGCTGGCCCGGCCAGCTGGCCGCGATCGACATGGGCTCGAACAGCTTCCGGCTCGAGATCGGCCAGCTGATCGGCGGCCGCTACCGCCGCATCGACTACCTGAAGGAAACCGTGCGCCTGGGCGCCGGGTTGGACGCGAACGCGCTGCTGACCGACGCCGCCGGCGCGCGCGGCCTGGCCTGCCTGGCGCGCTTCGCGCAGCGCCTGAAGGGGTTTACGCCGGCACAGGTGCGTGCCGTGGCAACGCAGACGCTGCGCGAGGCGCGCAACCGCGACGCGTTCCTGATCCGCGCCCAGGCCGGTCTCGGGTTTCCGATCGAGGTGATCTCGGGCCGCGAGGAAGCGCGCCTGATCTACGCCGGCGTCGCGCGGCTGCAGCCCTCGGCGTTGCCGCGGCTGGTGGTCGACATCGGCGGGCGCTCGACCGAGATGATCCTGGGCCACGGCCGCAAGCCGCTGCGGGCCGAGTCGTTCCAGGTCGGCAGCGTCAGCCTGTCGCTGCGGTACTTCGGCGACGGCCGCTTCACCGACAAGGCGTTCCGGCAGGCGCAGATCGCGGCCGGCGCCGAGCTCGAAGAAGGGCTGGAGCCGTTTGCAGCCATCCACTGGAAGGAGGCACTGGGCTCCTCGGGCACGGTGGGCGCCGTGTCGCAACTGCTCGCCGCCAGCGGCGTCACCGACGGCCGCATCACGCCCGACGGCCTGCGCTGGCTGATGGAGCAGTGCCTGCGCGCCGGGCGGGTCGAGAAGCTCATGCTGCCCGGGCTGAAGGAAGACCGCCGCGCGGTGATCGCCGGGGGCCTGTCGATCCTGTACACGCTGGCCGCGAACTTCGGCATCGACGCGCTGCTGCCGGCACGCGGGGCGCTGCGCCAGGGCGTGATCTTCGACCTCGACGAGCGCCTCCATGCGACCGCCCTGCCCCAGGACGGCCACGACATGCGCGACGCCTCGGTGCGCGAACTGCAGCGCCGCTTCATGGTCGACACCCAGCAGGCGGCGCGCGTGACCGGCGTCGCCCGGGCGCTGTACGCGAGCGTGCAGCCCGACGCCGACACCGAGACGCGGCGCGAGCTGCTCTGGGCCTGCGCCCTGCACGAGATCGGCATGACGATCTCGCACCACGACCACCACCGCCACAGCGCCTACGTGCTCGACCACGTCGATGCACCGGGCTTCTCGCAGAGCCAGTTGCGCCGCATCGGCGCGCTCGTGCTCGGCCAGCGCGGCGGCCTGCGCAAGGTCGAGGCGAGCCTGGTGCGCGAGGAGTTCGCGTGGCAGGTGCTATGCCTGCGGCTGGCGATCATCAAGTGCCACGCGCGCGGCGACGTCAGCACCGGCGCGGTGCGCCTGAAGCGCGACGGCGCGGTCGCCCGGTTGAGCTTCGATGCCGGCTGGACCGACAGCCACCCGCGCACCCGCCACCTGCTCGGCGAAGAAGCGGCGATATGGGCGCGCGGCGGGCCGCTGCAACTGGAACTGCGGGACTGAGCGAATCGTTCGGAACCGAGGGTGGTTCGGCCACTTCGCTCGACCGGCGCAGCGAGTGGACTGGGCGCAGCCTGGCCTCGGGGCGGTCAGAGGCAGTCCGGCGACTGCACCGCCTGCAGGATCACCTGCTCGCGGTCCTCGCGGTTGCGCCCGCGGATCCACCAGGCGGCGCCCTTCTTGATCGTCCACGCAGACGGCTGCCCGGTCAGCAGGTACGAGGCGACGAGGGCCAGCGTCGGCTGGTGCCCGACGATCAGCACCGGCTCGCTCGCATCCGGCCAGCGTGCCGCTTTCAGCAGCGCCTCGCCGTTGCCGTCCGGTGCGAGCTCGGGCAGCGTCTTGAACTTGCGGCCCAGCGCCTTGGCGGTCTGCTGACAGCGCAGCGCCGGGCTGACGAGGATGCGCGTAGAGTGCGCGAGCCGCTGGTTCAGCCAATCCGCCATCCGCTGGGCCTGGCGCTCGCCCTTGGGCGTGAGGGCGCGCGCCAGGTCGTCCTCGACCTCGCGCATCTCGAAGGCTTCGGCGTGGCGCCAGAGGATCAGGTCCATCTCGGTTGCTCCACCGCGCTTCGCGCGTTCCGGCGAAGCATGAGGCGCTGCGGTGGGGCGGCGGGTGTCCGCTGGCGGGGCGCTGCTGCCGTTCGTGAAGGTCTGCTCTCGAACGTTGGCGCGGGATCAGGCCGGCGGGGCGCTCTGCGCAGCGAAGTCAAGGAGGAAGCGTCCGCCGCAGGCCGGCGCCGGGGGACATGAGCGGAGCAGAGTGCCCCGCCGGCCTGATCCTGAGCCGCCGTGGCGGTTCGGCACGCGGACCTCACCAACGCCTCATGCCAAGGACGCCGGGTGGCCGACGCAGCGAAGTCAAGGAGGAGGGTCGGGCGCAGCCCGGCCCGGGGGACATGCGCGGAGTCGGCCGCCCGGCGTCCTTGGCACGCGCCGGCGTGGATGGCGAACGGCCACAGTGCACCGAGGCCGGCCGGTCGCTTCTTAGGCACGATCGGAGCCGCCGGTTTCATCCTGGCCGGCGCCGGAGCGCCCGAGTCGGCTGAGCGCAGCACGGGACGGCAGCAGCCACGTGACGCGCGGGTGTCATGCCTGCGCTCCCGCCGCGGTGTAGAGCCGCACCAGGGCCTGCTGCGCGCTCGGCCCGCTGCTGCCGATGCGCGCATAGCTGCCGTCCGCCTGGAGCTGCCAGGCGTCCTTCACGTCGTGCAGGTAGGGCACCAGGCATTCGTCGACGACGCGCTGACGCAGTGCCGGATCGCGCACCGGCCAGGCGATCTCGATGCGGCCGAACATGTTGCGCCCCATCCAGTCGGCGCTGGACAGAAACAGCGCCTCCTCGTCCGCCGCGTCGCCCCAGCAGAAGTAGCAGATGCGCGAATGCTCGAGGAAGCGCCCGACCACCGAGCGCACGCGGATGCGCCCGGTCGCGCCCGCGATGCCCGGCGCCAGCATGCAGGCGCCGCGCACGATCAGGTCGATGTCGACGCCGTCGCGCCCGGCATGGACGAGCGCGCGGATCAGCGGCACGTCGGTCAGCGCGTTGATCTTCACGACGATGCGCGCGCGCCGCCCGGCCCGCGCCGCGGCGGCGACACGCTCGATCTGCGCGAGCATCTGCCGGTGCAGGGTGAACGGCGCCTGCAGCAGCGCGCGCAGCGGCTTCGTGCGGCCCAGGCTGGCGAGCTGCTGGAACACCGCGTCGGCATCGCGGGTCAGGTCGGGGTCGGCGGTGAAATGGCCGAGGTCGGTGTACTGCGTCGCGGTCTTCGGGTTGTAGTTGCCGGTCGACAGGTGCACGTAGCGGCGCAGCCGGCCCTGCTCGCGGCGCGTGATCAGCAGCAGCTTCGCATGCGTCTTCAGGCCGACGATGCCGTACACCACCTGCACCCCGACCGCCTCGAGCCGCTCGGCCCAGTTGATGTTGGCCTCTTCGTCGAAGCGCGCCTTCAGCTCGACGACGACCATCACCTCCTTGCCGCGCCGCGCCGCCTCGATCAGCAGGTCCATCAGGGGCGACTCGCTGCCGGTGCGGTAGATGGTCTGCTTGATCGCCAGCACGTCCGGGTCCTGCACCGCCTCGCGCAGGAACTGCACGACCGGCTCGAACGACTCGAACGGATGGTGCAGCAGCACGTCGCGCGCGCGCAGCGCATCGAACATCGAGCCCTCGCGCGGCAGGGCCGGCTCCGGCCAGGCCGGCTCGAAGGGCGCGAAGCGCAGCGCCGGCCGCTGCGAATCGTCGTCGGCCTGGTCGATGAGCTGGAACAGCCGCACCAGGTTCACCGGCCCGTTGACGCGGTACAGCGCCGGCGGCGGCAAGGCGAACTGCTGGAGCAGGAACTCGTACAGCTCGGGCGGACAGGTGCTGACGACCTCGAGCCGCAGCGCCTGGCCGAAGTGGCGCGTCGTCAGCCCGGAGCGCAGTGCCTGGCGCAGGTTCTTGACATCGTCCTCGTCGACCTCGAGGTCCGAGTCGCGGGTGACGCGGAACTGCGAGAACACCTCGACCGCGCGGCCTGGAAACAGCTCGGCCAGGTGGGCGCGGATCACGCTGGTCAGCAGCACGAACGCCTGGCGCCCGCCCGCGAGCCTGTCGGGCAGCCGGATCACGCGCGGCAGCACGCGGGGCACCTTGACGATCGCGATGCTGTTCTCGCGGCCGAACGCGTCCTTGCCGCTGAGCCGCGCCACGAAGTTCAGCGACTTGTTCGCGATCTGCGGAAACGGATGCGACGGGTCGAGCCCGACCGGCACCAGCAGCGGCCGGACCTCGCGCTCGAAGAAGGCCGCGACCCAGCGGCGCTGGGCGGCGTCGCGGTCCTCGTGGTTCAGGATCACGATGCCCTGCTGCCGCAGCGCCGGCATGACCTCGTCGTTGAACACGGCGTACTGATCGTCGATCAGCGCATGCGCATCGGCGGCGACCGATTTCAGGTCGCGCACCGAGACCCCCGAGCCGGCGCGGCGCGCCGCCTCCAGGTAGTCGGCGAAGCGGACCTCGAAGAACTCGTCCATGTTCGACGAGACTATGCAGACGTAACGCAGCCGCTCCAGCAGCGGCACGTCGGCGCGCCGCGCCTGGGCCAGCACGCGCCGGTTGAATTCGAGGATCGCGCGCTCGCGGTTCAGCAGCGCGGGCATCTCGACGCCCGCGGCGGAATCGACATCGTCGCGGGCCACGGCGCGGGGGTCGGTCATGCAGGCGAGTTTATGAAGGAATTGCGACGCGTTCGTGACAGCCCTCGCGGGGCGGTGTCAGCGGGCGAGCTTGTGGTTCCGGCCGATCGCGTACCCGCGCGCGGCACCGGCGCCGACCTGCGTGGAACAGGCTGGTCGCGGCCTCGGCCGAGCGCAGCAGCCAGGTTTCGTGCCGGCAACGGCCAGGCTCCAGCATGACGGCGTCGTCGACGTCGAGCTGCCCGCCCGCAGCGCGCGCGCCGCGCTGCCGATGCTCATCAACAGAGCGGCCGCAACAAGAGATGGCGTGGATCTCGGCATGCCCGAGGGTTGCCGGGCCGCTGCGGCCCTGCGGCGGCGAGATGACGGCGGTCACGAACCGGTCACGCGCGTGTCGCAACTCCCGGCAGACAGGCTTACGCCGCCCGCCGAGTGATTGCCCCCATCCCGTCCTATGGCGCCGACCCGCCGGGGCCGGTCTGCGGCTTCCTGATGGCGGCCGCCGGTCGCGCGCAACCGATCGGCAGCGAAGCCGCCGCGCACTGGCTCGCGGCAGGGCGGTCCGGCGCGGGCTCGGTGCGGCGACGCTGACAACGACACAGGCCCTGGCCAGCGAAGCCGAAGCGGCATCACCGCCTCGCATCACCGCCGAGCTGCCGACACTCAGTGAGGGTTGACCGGGCAGCCGGCCCACTGTGTCCAGGTCGACGCCCGCTGTTCCGGCGCATACGGCGGCGGCGCCGTCGCCCTGCCCGCCGGCAGGAGCCGCTGATACTCCGTCCGTGCCAGGTGGTAGCACTCGCACGCACGCTGCTCGAGTTGGCCACGGCGGAGTATCCGGATGCGGCCACGGTTGTAGCTGATCGCGCCGTCACGTTGCAGCCTGAGGGCGGCCACGCTCACTCCTTCGCGGCGCACGCCGAGCAAGCTGCCCGCGAGTTCGTGGGTCATCGCCAGCTCGTTCGAGCTGGAGCGGTCCAGCGCCATCAGCAGGCGCCGGCACAGCTGCTGCTCGATCGAGTGATGGCGAATGCACACCGCCGTCTGCGCCGCCTGGGCGAACAGGGACTGGCAGTAGCCGAGCAGGATGTCGAGCACCGCGCCGGCAGGCTTCAGTCCATTGCGAATCTCCTGCGCAGCCACGCGGTACCCATGGCCGGCGCCCTGGACCACCGACCGGTTCGGCTCCGAGCCCCCCCGCAGAACCAGGGAGATGCCGACCAGCCCTTCGTGCCCCACGACCGCGATTTCCGCCGACGCGCCGCCATGCGTGACGCTGAGCGAGGACACGATCGCGGTGGTCGGAAAGTACAGATCGTGGGGAACCTCGCCCGCCTCGCACAGAACCGTTCCGGCCGCCAGCGCAACCGGCTGCAACTGCTCGTCCCAGCGAGCGCGGTCCGCAGCCGGGAACGCACGCAGCAGGAAATTCAGCGAAGGGCTGCCGTGGTAGCGGTCGTTGGCGTTCATCGACGGTGCGGTCCGATCAAAGAGGGCCATCATCGGCACGCCGCGTCCCGCGCGATGCCGGTGGCGGACCCATCCGGAAGTCGGTCGCGTCCTACAGCGCGCCCATCCAGCGGGTCGGGCGCGCTCGGTGCGATGACGCACAGACAGCCCGCGCTGGCTGCGCTACGGTCCAGCGTTGTTCACACCACGCCGCCGGCGGCATCGAGCCCATCCGTTGACATGCGCGCCGCCCGCATCCATGCACCTTCGCGGGATCGCCCGGCGACCTTGTTTCGCAGCGCTGCGCCCCCTGAGTTGCTGTGTCGCGCGCACCAGGGGTCCGGGTGTTACCGATGCTTGCTCGAGCATCCGCCGCAGCGTGCGACCATCCGGCCACCGATCGCCCGCCCGTGCCGGCGACCGCGAGTTGCAGACCCTGCGGGCGCACGCCGACGCCCCTACCGTACCCGAAGGACGAGTCTTGGAAGGCGACACCATCATCGGGGTGCCCCTGGAGCCACACCCCGAACTGAGATCGATGCTCCAGGAGTCGTCCGAGCCGGACGACGATCACGGCAACCTTGTCAGCCGCCGCCTGTTCAAGATCCGCAGCGCCGACTCATCCGGCCAGCGAAGTTCGGCCAGCGTCCTGATCAACCGGATGTACGCGATGCGGGGCTACCGCAGCACGCCCCTGCCCGATGAGCAGCTGCCGACACGGGTCACCCTGGTGGCGAGCGAACACGAAACGACGATCGGCACGATCACGATCGGCTTCGACTCCGAAGAAGGCCTTCACGTCGACGACCTGTTCGCCGCCGAGACCGCCGCGCTGCGCGGCGCGGGGCGCAAGCTGTGCGAGTTCACCAAGCTGGCGATGGACAGCGTCGTGCGCTCCAAGCGCGTGCTGGCCTCGCTGTTCCATGTCGCCTACATCTACGGCCACCGCCTGATGGGTCTCGACGATCTCCTGATCGAGGTGAACCCGCGCCATGTGCGCTACTACGAAAGAATGCTGGGCTTCCGCGTGCGCAGCCAGCAACGGCTGAACCTTCGCGTCAACGCTCCGGCGGTCCTGATGTGCCTGGATTTCTCGCACGCCCACCAACAGATCGAGCGCTTCGGCGGCAAGCCGGAGTATTCGCTGATCGAGCGGTCCCTCTACCCGTACTTCTTCTCGGTCGCCGAAGAGGCCGGCATCGTCGGCCGGTTGCAGCGCAGCCGGATCGAGGACGCCGGCTGGGACGACCGACCGGCTCCGGCATGGTCACCCCGGACCTCCCGCTGACCCGCCCCGAGGCAGACGCGGCCCCGGACTTTTCCTATGCCGAGGCGTTCTCGCGCAACCTCGGCTGGGTGACCGAGGCCGAGCAATTGCGGCTCCGGACTGCGCGCGTGTGCATCGCCGGAATGGGCGGGGTGGGCGGGATCTACCTGCTCACGCTCGCCCGTCTGGGCGTCGGCGCGTTCTCGATCGCCGACTTCGACACCTACGCGCTGGCGAACTTCAACCGCCAGGCCGGTGCCACGCTGTCGTCGCTGCACCGCCCGAAGATCGACGTGATGCTGGCGATGGCGCGCGACATCAATCCCGATCTGGATGTGCGCGTCTTCAGCGACGGCCTGAACGCCGCGAACCTCGACGCGTTTCTCGCCGATGGCGACATCTACCTCGACGGGCTCGACTTCTTTGCGTTGGACATCCGGCGCCGCGTGTTCGCGCTGTGCGCCGCCCGGGGCATTCCGGCCACAACCGTCGCCCCCCTGGGCATGGGCGCCGCGCTGCTCAACTTCGTGCCCGGGGGCATGAGCTTCGAGACCTACTTCGGATTCGAGGGCCGCAGTCCGGGCGAGCAGGCGTTGCGCTTCCTGGTCGGGCTGTCGCCGGCGATGCTGCAGATGTCCTACCTCGTCGATCCGTCTCGCGTGGATCTCGCGAACCGGCGCGGCCCGTCGACCGTGATCGCGGTCCAGTTGTGCAGTGGCATCGCCGCGGCGCAGGTGCTGAAACTGGTGCTGCGGCGCGGCCCGGTCGTCGCCGCGCCGCGCGGCTTGCATTTCGACGCCTTTCGCAATCGCCTGCGGCGCACCTGGCGTCCGGGTGGCAACCGGCACCCGATGCAGCGCCTGCTGCTCGCCGTGGCCAAGCGGCGCCTGCGGGTCGGCTGAGGCTGAAAGGCCCCTGACGCGATGCGACCCGAACGCGACCACCTGTGGCGCATCCTGACCAGCGGCATCCAGGCGCCGTCGGCCGAGAACGAGCACTACCTGCGCTTCCGGATGCGCGACGATTCGGTGCAGCTGTTCGCCACCGACTGCGGGTCGTGGGCCCGGCACCCGCACCGGCGGCTGCTCGCGATGATGTCGTACGGCGCGGTGATCGAGAACGTCGCGCTGCGCTCGGCGGCCCTGGGCTACGAGTTGCAGGAGGCTCTGCTGCCCGACCCGGCACAGCCCGCCCTGATCGCGGAATTGCGCTGGGTGGCAGCGACACCGGTGAGCAACCCGCTGTGCGACGCGATCGAGGCGCGTCATACCAATCGCCGCTTTTATCGCCGGGCCGCGCTGGCACCCGCGACGCTGGAACGTCTGCGCGATGCGATCGGCGCGGCGGCCGGGGTGCGGCTGCTGTGGCTCGACGACCGGGCCCGCCGCCGCGTCGCGCTGCGGGCCATCCGGGTCGCCGAGACGGAGCGCTTTCGGCGACGCGAACTGCACGCCGAACTGTTCGGCGCGATCCGCTTCGACCGAGGCTGGCAGGGCGGCACGGACGAGTGGCTGGCACCCGCAGCGCTGGAGGTCGAGCCGCCGATGCGCCGGCCCTTCGCCTGGCTGCGCGACTGGCGCGCGATGCGGGCGCTGAATCGTGTCGGGGCGCACCTCGTGCTGGGGATGCGCGCCGGCTACCTTCCCTGCGCGCTGGCACCGCACATCGGCCTGATCGTCAGCGACGGCGCCGATGACCCCCTGGCCGACCTGCGCGCCGGCCGGGCCTTTCAACGGGTCTGGCTGGTGGCCGCGGACGAGGAGCTTGCCCTGCAGCCGATGGCCGCCGCGACCGCGCTGATGCGGCAGACACCGGGCGACGGCTGGGTGTCCGAGCGCGCGCAGGACCGGCTCGGGAAATGGCTGGACGAACTCTCCGATCGGGGCGCCGGGCGGCAAGCGCACATGCTGTTTCGAGTCGGCCGGGCCGACCCGCCGAGCGCCGTTGCCGGGCGGCGTGCGCTGCACGAATACATCATCTGATGCAGCGGGACAGCGCGGCCGCAGTGGGCGTGCTCAGAACCAGGACTCGTGCTCCATTTCGGCGGCGATGAACGGATCGAAGCGGCCGACCTCGACCCACAGTTGAGCCGCTGTCGATGCGAGCGACGCCGGATTGTCGCGAGGCCGCAATTCGCGCAGGCGCTGCGCGCAAGCAAGTTCCCATGCAGCACGCGCAGCGGATTGACATGCTGGGTCGGCCCGAGCTGTCCGCGCCGGTCTGCCGGCTGCCGGGATCGGGCGCCGGTTGGCAGGGAATTGAAGGTTCATCGTCGGGCTCCTGACAGCAGCAGATTCAGTCTCGTCATCCCGGTTCGCTCCGGCGTAGGACGGCGCCTCACGACGCCCTCGGACGACCGATTGAAACACGATGTTTTCGTGACCGCAGCTCCCCTGATCGAGGGGGTTTTGTGCGCTGCTGCACAGAGCAATCCGGTGTCGATCGCTAGCCTGAGCTTCGCTGTTCATCCAAAGGGACACAGCGCTTCGCACACGCCGACGGAGAGCCGACAAGAGGTCGCAGTGGCGGGTCGAGGCGCTGCGCCGCGAGGGCGAATGCGAAACGTCTGTCGACCGTACGTCCGTGTCCCGGACTCACCATCAGGAGCGCTACCATGACCTTGAAATCCCGCTTGTTCAATTCGCCACTGCTGCGGCGTTCCGCCGTCGCCGTCGCCGTGGCAACGGCCTGTGCCGGCGCCTGGGCCGACACGCCGCCGTTCACGCTCAATCCGGCCGGAGCCGGGCTGATTGGCGGCAGCGTTTTCACCGCCGACAACATTCTCGTGTCCGACTACTCGAAGGTCACGTTGTCCGGCACCACTTTCACGGACACCGGATACCTGTCGATCATCGGTTTCCAGTCCGGTGACACCCTGATAGCGCCCACCGGGCTGAACAGCAGCTACGGGATGTACATCGCCTTCTCCGGTACGGGAACGACGACGCCCGGCGACCCGACGGTGCAGAACACCAGCGGTGTCTTCACCGACCTGACCTACACGCTGTACGGCTACAACGGCACCGCGACCTTCGGCCTGAACGCCTCGAACACCCCGTACGAGACCGCCACCGAACACGCTGTGCTGGCCACCGGCAGCCTGATTTCCGGAAGCGTGGCGACCACGCTGGCCGGCACCGGCCCGCTGTTCTCGCCGTCGGCAACGGCCTCGCTGACCTTCATGGCCGGATCGGGCGCGGGAACGTTCTTCCAGTCCCCGGACCCGTTCTACAACCTCGCGTTCGCCGCGTTCACGAACACGACCTCGCAGGTGGTCGCATTCAACGGTGGCTTCGCGATCCAGAAGGGAGGCGGCGCCTTCAACTTCGGTGCAACACCTCCGATCCCGGAGCCCGAGACCTATGCGCTGATGCTCGCCGGCCTGGGGGCGGTCGGCTTCGTGGCTCGCCGCCGCCGCCCTAGCTGACGCGGTCGAGGCAGGCTCGGATCGGGCGGCCGCGGTGCGATCCGCGGCCGCTTTCTCGAGCAGATGCCATGTGTGAGCTGGCGGCGGGAATCACCGTCGCCACCGCGAAACAGTCTGCGTGAGCCGGCGGCGTCGCACCCGGCAGGGAGATCAGCATGAACACAAGAATTCTCCGATCGTGGATCGCGGCAATCGGCGTCGCGCTGCTGGCCGGATGCGGCGGTGGCGGCGGCGGAGGTGGTGCAAACGCCGCGGAACCCGTCGCGAGCCCGAATTCGTTCGCGCTCGCGTCTGCCTACGGGGCATTGATCCGCGACGGCGAAAGCCACAGCTACAGCGTGACCGGCACCTGCGCGGGCACTGCCACGATCGCCAACGCGCCGGCGGCGACGGCCGGCAGCTTCGAGGGCTTTCCCGGCTATTCGGCATCCCAGGTGGTGACGCTCTCGTGGCCCAACTGCACGAACTACGCGGCGCGGACGACCGGCACGACCTACTACAACGACACCTATCTTCCGGTCGGCTTGTCGGTCGACGGTGGCGAGTATGCCGTGGCGACCGCGGCGCCGACGGCCCTGCCTTCCAGTGTCGTCGTGGGCAACACCGGGAAGATCGTGACGATGGCCACCTACAGGGACAGCTCCAAGACGATCCCGACCGGCACGCGCGAGTTCAGCTACAAGATCGAGCGGGACACCGCCACCACCGCAGTCGCCAACATCACCGTGCTCGGCTTCGACACCTACGGTCAACCGCTTTCGACGCAGGAGTCCCGCTACCGCATGGCGGTGAATGGCGGGACGACCACACTCACCCTGCTGTCGGTGACGTCCAAGTTCACGACGCTCGCCACCGGCAACATCGAGCTGAACTTTCTCTACACCGTCCAGTGAACCCCCTGCGGTGTTAAGGTGGGCGCTCACCGGAGCCGCCTTGACCACCCACCCAGCACCGATCGACACCGATACCCTGCGCGCCGAGTTGCTGGTCACGGTCGACGCGCTGCAGCGCCGCCGCGCCGACCTCGTCAGCGAGGCCCTGATCGCCGGCTACGTCGCGCTGGACTGGATGGAGTGGAACGGCGGCACGCTGCAGCTCACGCAGACCGGCAAGAACGTCTGCGAGCAGTTGCGCGCCGCGGCGCGCACTCCATGATCCGGCGGCACCGGCCGCTGCCGTTCGACGGGTAGGCGCAGCAGAGGAACGAGGCCCGGCGCAGGCCGCAGCGCCCGCCGGTGCCGTGCGTCGAGCGCGGCGCCGTCGTCTTCAGGCGCCGGCGATTCCGGCGATCGGTGCCGCGGGAAGCCCGGCCATCGGCAGCGTCACGACGAACTCGCTGCCGTGCCCGATGCCGGCGCTGGCGGCGACCACCCGTCCGCCGTGCGCTTCGACGATCGCGCGCACGACCGTGAGTCCGATGCCCAGGCCCTCCTGGTTGACGGCACCGGCCCGCGGATCCCTGACGAACGGGTCGAAGACGGTCGCCATTGCCTCGGGCGCGATCCCCGCGCCGTCGTCGGAGACGGTCATCACCACCTCGTGGTCCACGACCGCGACGGACAGGCGGATGCGTCCGCCGTCGTGGGAGTAGCTCGTCGCGTTGCCGAGCAGGTTGGTGAGGACCTGCGCGATCAGGTCCGGGTCGCCGCGCACTTCCAGCGGCGCGGCGGCGATCTCCACCGCCAGGAGCTGCTGGCGCCTGTCTATCGCCGGGCGGCAGGCCTGCACGACACTCCCGACGGTGGCGGCCAGGTCGAACCGCCGGTGCCCGAGCGCCAGCCTGCCCGCGTCCTGCGGCGCCGTGCCCAGCAGGCCGTCGACCAGCTGCGATATCTGGTCGATCTGCTGCTCGACGATGGCCCGTGCGCGCGCCAGCAGTGCCTGGTCGGCATCCTGGCGGCCCAGCATCGCCGCTGCGACGCGAATCGGCGCGAACGGATTGCTCAGCTCCTGCGCCATCAGCGTCAGCAACTCCGTCTGCCGCTGCCGCGCATGCTCCGCGGCGGCCTGCAGCTCCTGAGCGCCGAGCGCCGCCAGCACCAGTTGCTCGTTCGCCTCGCGCAGTTGCGCATGCCGTCGCTCGTACTCGGCGATGGCTAGCTGATCCTGCGTCAGGCGCCGCTGCTGCGGCGCGACCGAGGGCGCGCCCAGGCGCGGCTGGCCCGCAGGCGGATCGGAGTGAAAGACAAAGCCGCCCATCTCGTGGCGCTTCGCGACATACATCGCGGCATCCGCGCGGTCGATCAGCGACCGGGCGTCCTCGCCGTCCTCGGGGTAGATGCTGATGCCGATGCTCGCCGACAGGCGCACCGGGTGATCGTCGATGCGACTGTACGAGCCCAGCGACGCATTCAGCTTCTCGGCGATGGCCGCCGCGTCGGCGGCGTGCGTGATGTCGGCCAGCAGGATCAGGAACTCGTCGCCCCCGTGCCGGCTGACCGTGTCGGTCTCCCGCACCAGGGAGGCCATGCAATCGGCCACCAGCTGGATCGCCCGATCGCCCACCGCGTGGCCGAAGGTGTCGTTGACCTGCTTGAAGTTGTTGAGGTCGAGGAACAGCAGGGCCAGCCGGTGGCCGTAACGCTTCGCATGGGCGATGGCCTGCGCCAGGCGGTCGAGCAGCAGGGTCCGGTTCGGCAGGCCGGTCAGCGGGTCGAGCCCAGCCGCCCGCGTCGACTCTTCAAGGGCATCGGCAACCGTGTCGGCGTCGATCTGTGCCTCCAGCGCCGTGAGGACCAGCTGCTCGTTCGCCTCGAGCAGCCGGGTCGCCTGGCTGCCGTCCAGGAGCTTCTCGGCCTGCACCACGTCTTGCAACAGCCGGACCAGCACGGCCCGCATCGATTCCACCTGCCCGTTCAGGCGAGTCAGGTCCTGTTCGGCTTTCGCGACGGCATCGTCGCGCGGGTCGGGGCGCTTGCTCATGGTGATGGCACCGGGTCGCGCGACTCACTCATTCGCGGTGCCGGCGCTCGCGCCGGGCGAATCCGCCGCGACCTTCTGCGTCGGCCGGCCGCCGAGCAGGCCTTCCTGCTCGGTGAGCATGCCGCCCAGACGGATGCCGGCGGCGTCGATGCTGAATTCGCGCAGCTGGTCGGAATGCGCGCTCGCCCGCACCTTGACCACCGCCATCATGCGGCGCAGCCGGCTGTCGACCTCGATGTAGCGCTGCACGATGATGGCGTCGGTCATGAAGGCCGTGCCATACGGGCTGAAGCGCAGATCGGTGTAACGGTCTTCGAGCTCGGAGGTCATCAGCACGGTCACGCCCGCGCCGGCCAGCGCGGTGACGAGGCTGGCCAGCGACTCCCGGAAGTCCTCGCGGAACGTGGGTGCCAGCGCGAGCTCGAAGCCCGAGAGCGAATCGATCACGACGCGGCGCGCCTCGAGGCGCCGGATCTCGGCCATCAGCAGGAACACGATCTCGTCGATCGACAGATCGGCGGCCCGGTTCTCCACCAGGCCGACATGGCCCGCCGCGATCAGGTCGGCGACCGCGCGGCTGCGCGATCGGTTCGGGTGCTGCTCGAACGCCACGATCACGCCGGTCTCGCCGCAGCGCGCGCCTTCCGACAGGAAGGCCGCGGCCAGGATGCTCTTGCCCGACCCGGAGGGGCCGGCGACCAGCAGCGAGTAGCCGCGCGGCAGGCCGCCGCCCAGCATCTCGTCCAGGCCCGGCACGCCCATCCGCAGGCGCGGCCCGAGCAATGCTGCACTCGCATCGGCGTACGCCGGAACGACCACGCTGGCGGGCGGGAACACCTCCAGGCCCGCGGCGCCGATGCGGAAGGTGTGCAGGCCCGGCAGCGTGGGCTGGCCGCGCATCTTCATGATTTCCATCTTGCGCACCATCGAGTTGCGCTGCACGCTCTGGCGCAACCAGATCAGCCCGTCGCACACGGTGAACACCGGGTTGGCGTCGGTCTCGACGTGGTATTCGCCGATCAGGAAGGTCGTGGCCTGCCAGCTCGTCATCAGCATGCCGAGCTGCTGCACGAACTGCTGCAGCCCGTTGTGGGGGTTGGCGTCGCCACCGCTGGCGAGCACCACCGAGCGGAACGAGTCGACGAAGACGAGCGCCGGACTGTGCTGCGTCACCTCGTCGACGATGCGCTTCAGCACCCGGTCGAGATCGCCGGCCATTGCGTCGTCGGACAGGTTGATGAAACGGATCGACCGGTTCAGCGCCTCGGTGTCGAAGAACGCGAACTGCTGCTGGTAACGCAGCATCTTCAGCGGCGGCTCGCCCAGTACCGTGAAGTAGATCGCCGGGCGCTGCGGCGTCGCCAGCGCGAACATCATCTGGTGCGCGAGCGTGGTCTTGCCGCAGCCGGGCTGACCCGCGATCAGGTTGAACGAATACTCCGGCAAGCCGCCGCCGAGCACCTCGTCGAGGCCCGGCACGCCGGTGGCCAGGCGGTTGATCGTCACTTTGGTCGTCATGGCGTGGTGTCCTGCGCGGACGGGCCGCTCAAAAAGGTAGCCCACACCGGGCGAAGCAATCGCTCGGTGAGCGAAGGTCCGACCAGGGTGGTCAGCAGCGAATGGAAGGTCTGCAGAAGCAGCGTGCCGCCGGCGACCGCCTGCGCACCGCTCTGCTGCGCGAGCACGGCGGCCAGCGGCGCCAGGTCCAGCGCCGTGGGCGTGCCTTCATGCGCTCGCGCCAGCCACGGGTGCGCTTCGCTCGCCAGATGCACGCTGCGCCGGTACAGCGCCGCGACACCGCGGTGTCCGACGATCGGCGACAGGGCATCGTCGATCGCCCGGCAGGTCGCGACAATCTTCTCGGCAAGCCGCGCCGGGTCCGCCGCGGCTCCCGCCCCGTGTTCCAGGTAGGCCGCAATCCCGTCGCTCTCTGGACTCTGCATGGTGTGGATCGCCGGAATCCGGCGCTGTGTTCATGGATGCTACCGCCTCGTCCTGCGATCACGACGTCCGGGGTCGCCGAGGGTGGGCCGGGACGCGACCGTCGCGTTCGGATGGGAGATCGCGTCCCGCCAGATCCTCCCGGCTCGCAGGGTCGTCAACTTGTTACAGGCTAACTCCCGCGCAGGCGGACGTCTGTTCGGTGTCGCACAATCGTTGCTGGCTCGCTGCGCCGAAACCGATCGCCCTCGGCCACCCGCACCTCGGCGCAGTCCGTCGAAACCCGATGCTTGCCCGAGACCCCTCGCTGACCATGGTCCCCCCCCCCCCCCCGACTGAACCGCCTGCTCGCGGCGCTGCCCGCGCCGGACTGGCAACGCTGGGCGCCGAAGCTCGAGCCGGTCGAGTTGCCGCTCGGCCACGTGCTGCACGAATCCGGCGTGGCGCTGAGCCACGTGTATTTCCCGACCACCGCCATCGTCTCGCTGCTGTACGTGATGGAGAACGGTGCCTCGGCCGAGATCGCCGTCGTCGGCAACGAAGGCCTGGTGGGCATCTCGCTGTTCATGGGCGGCGAGACCACGCCGAGCCGGGCGGTCGTCCAGAGCGGGGGCCAGGGGTTTCGCATGCGGGCCGAGACACTCAAGGACGAATTCGCGAATCCATCCGTCATGCACCTGCTGCTGCGCTTCACCCAGGCGCTGATCACGCAGATGGCGCAGACGGCGGTGTGCAACCGCCACCACTTGCTCGACCAGCAGCTGGCCCGCTGGCTGCTGCTGAGCCACGATCGCCTGCAGGGCGACGAGCTGGTGATGACGCAGGAACTGATCGCCAACATGCTGGGCGTGCGCCGCGAGGGCGTGACCGCGGCCGCCCACAAGTTGCAGCAGGCCGGGGTGATCGACTATGCGCGCGGTCACATCCGCCTGCTCGACCGGGCGCGCCTGGAGCAGCGCAGCTGCGAGTGCTATGCGGTCGTCAAGAAGGAATACGACCGGCTGCTGCCGCCCGCGCCGGCCCCGTGACCCTGCGGCGCGAGCGACTCGCGGCGATGAATCGGCGCGCAATGTTCGCCAACGCACGGAAACGGGCGCGCGCTGCACCTAGGCTGCGAGCAGACCGGGTCCGACGGGAACCGTTCCGAACGCACCGGCCCCGGCGGTCCGGGCCGCTGCCCATGCTCGTCAACACGCAAAGGAATCATCGTGAACCGTTCCATGCTCCTGTCGGCACTGATCGCCGCATCGACCCTCGCCGCTTGCGATCGACCCACGGTGGTCAACGTCCCCGCGACGCCGGTCGCCGTGCCCGGCCCCGCGGGGCCGGCCGGCAGTCAGGGCATGGCCGGCAGCAAGGGCGACCCCGGCAAGCCCGGAGAAGGCAGCACGATCATCGTGGTGCCACCCGCCGCGTCGGCGCCTGCCAACTGAAACGCCGCACCCGAACGCCGCGGCGGATTCGTTTCCGCGCGGCGCACCCCACCCGCATTGCTTCAACCGCGGAGCGCGCCATGAACCATCTGCATTCCAACCCCGTCTGCATCCGGTCCGAATGGATCAGGCGGTTTGCGTATCGCGCGATGCTGTGCCGCAACGAGCTCGACACGACGTCGGCCCTGGCGCTCGCGGATATCCAGTTCGACGACATGCACGGCATCGACCCGGAGGCCGCCGCGGAAGGCTTCGTGAACCCGGCACCGCAGGGCGCAACCGTCCGGTCACCCGCCAGGATCGGGCAGGAACCCGTGCGGCAGTCGGTCGGCTCGATGTCGCCCGCGTAGACGCGCAGGGCGCGGACGCGGGTCGATCCGGCTCGGGAGGAATCAGGCGTCTGCGCGACTCGCCGCGCCGGCCTCGAGCCAGCGCAGCAGCGCGCTGTACAGGGCGCCCACGTCCATCGGCTTGGCGATGAAGTCGTTCATGCCGGCCGCCTCGCAGGCGAGCCGATCCTCCTGGAACGCGTTGGCCGTCAGTGCCAGGATCGGGCGGTCTCGCCACCCCGGCAGCGCACGAATGGCTTGCGTCGCCTCCAGGCCGCCCATCTCGGGCATCTGCATGTCCATCAGCACCAGGTCGTAGCGACCGGTGCGCACCTTGTTCAAGGCCTCCCGGCCATCGGCCGCGATGTCCACGTTCATGCCGACACCGTGCAGCATCGCGAGCGCGACTTCGCGGTTGACTTCGTTGTCTTCGGCCAGCAGGATGCGCGCGCCGCGGTGACCGCGCCGGAGCTGTTCCTCGGCGTTCGCCGCCGCATCGAGCGTCGCGACGGGCACGGCGCCGTGGCCGCGCTGCAGGCGGGCGGTGAACCAGAAGCGGCTGCCCGCGCCCGGTTCGCTGTGCACGCCGCACTCGCCGCCCATCAGCTGTGCCAGTCGCTGCGTGATGGCGAGCCCGAGGCCGGTGCCGCCGAACTTGCGCGTGATCGACGGATCGGCCTGCTCGAAGACCTGAAACAGCCGGGGCAAGTGTTCGGACGCGATGCCGATGCCGGTGTCCTCGACCGAAAAGCGCACCAGCAACCCGCTGGCGTCGTCCTCGAGCAGCCTGGCGCCCAGCGTGATCGATCCGGCGTGGGTGAACTTGACCGCATTGCCCGCGAAGTTGAGCAGCGCCTGACGCAGCCGCGTCGGGTCGCCGCGCAGCCACGGCGGCACCGCGTCGCCGTCGACCCGGACCGCCAGGCCCTTCTGGCCTGCCGACTCGGCAATGATCGAGTGCACGTTGTCGAGGATGGACGACAGGTGGAAGTTCGTGCTCTCCAGCTGCACGCGCCCGGCCTCGATCTTGGACAGGTCGAGCACGTCGTCGATGATCGACAGCAGGTGCTGGCTGGCGCTGTCGATCTTGTCCAGGCGCGCCGCCTGCTCGGGCGAGACGCCGTCGCGCCGCATCAGGTAGTTCAGGCCGACGATCGCGTTCAGCGGCGTGCGGATCTCGTGGCTCATGTTGGCGAGGAAGGCACTCTTGGCCCGGTTCGCACCCTGCGCATCGTCGCGTTGCCTGCGCGCCCGGAGCGACTCGATCCCGGCAGCGACGTTGCGCGCCAGTTCCTCGAGCGGCGCGATCTCCTGCTCACCGAAGGCGTCGGGCTCCGACGCGTAGAGCGACAAGGCGCCGAAAGCGCGCTGCCCGTTCGACAGCGCCAGCGCGATGCTCGAGTGGAAGCCGCGCTGCAGCGCCGCCTCGCGCCAGGCCGCGACCTTCGGATTGGTACGCCAATCCTGGTTCACCTGGGTGCATCCGGTGCGGATCGCCTCGCCGGTCGGGCCCTGACCGGACGCTTGCGCGCCGTCCCACGACACCCGGGCCGAATCCAGATAGCCGGTCTCGTCGCCGGCCTGCGCGACGACGCGCACCGGCTTGTCGGCGTCGTCCGCCGCGAAGCCGACCCAGGCCATCGCATAGCCGCCGGCCGCGACGACCGAGCGGCACACGCCGGCCAGGAAGGACTGCTCGTCGCCCTGCCCGGCAAGGTTCATGTTGCAGCTGCCGAGCACCCGCAGCGAGCGGTTGAGCCGCTGCAGACCGGCCTCGGCCTGCTTGCGCTCGGTGATGTCGCGCTCGATCGCCACCAGGTGGGTGGCGCGTCCGCTGCGGTCGAGGATCGGAACGATGTCGAGCTCGACCCAGTACTCGTGGCCCTGTCTGGTGTAGTTGATCAGCTCGGCATGCACCGGCTCGTGGCGCCGCAGCGCGGCGCCGATGCGGGCGAGCTCGGCCCGGTCCGACTTCGGCCCCTGCAGGATGCGCGGCGACCGGCCGAGCGCTTCGCCGCGTGACCAGCCGGTGATGCGCTCGAAGGCTTCGTTCACGAACCGGATGCGCGGTCCGGGTTCGTCGAGCAGCGCGGCTTCGGTGATCATGACCATGTCGTTGAGGTGCGCCACCGCGGCGCCGAGCAGATGCAACTCCTGCGTGGCCTTCTTGCGCTCGGTGATGTCCGAGAAGGTGACCACGATCTGCTCGATCCGTCCGGCGGCATCGCGCAGCGGGTAGGCATCGGCCAGCACCCACAGCGGCTCCGCGAGCTCGGGGCGGCACACGCCCAGCACCAGGCTCTTCACCGGGCCGTCGCGCGCCATCACCTGCGGCGCCGGAAGGCGCTCGGGGGGCATCGGCGAGCCATCCTCCTCGAGAAAAGCCCGGTCCGTATCGGCGACAGCCTTGCCCCGCAACCGTTCGAGCGTCAAGCCGGCGATCTCGCAGGCCGCCGGGTTGGCATCGACGATGCGCGCGTCGGCGCCGTGCACGATCACGCCGGCGCGCAGGTTGTCGAGCAGCGACCGCAGACGCTGCTCGTTGGCGCGCAGTGCGACCTGGCGCAGGGTCGATTCGGTCGTGTCCATGTGGGTGCCGAGCATGCGCAGCGGCGCGCCGTGCGCGTCGCGTTCCAGCACCCGGGCGCGGTCCAGGATCCACACCCAGTGACCATCGGCGTGGCGCATCCGGTAGGTCTCCTGGAACCGGTCGCTGCGCCCCTCCAGGTGGTCGCGCTGGGCGGTGGTCACGCGCTCCCGGTCGTCCGGGTGGATGCGCGAGCTCCACGCCTGTCCGTCCGGGTACACGGCCCGATGCGGCAGCCCGATCATCGAGTTCCAGCGTTCGTTGACGGTCGAGGCACCGCTGCGCAGGTCGAGGTCCCACAGGGCGAGGTCGGCGCCCCGGAGCGCCAGCTCGAGACGCTCGGCAGCCCGGCGGCCCGCCTCCTCGCGTTCGATCTCCATGCCCTCGACCGCCCGCTGCCGGCGCTGCATCGCGATCAGGGCCATGGCCGAGGCCGCCGCGAACAGGACAAAGAACGCGCCGTAGGCAGCGGTGTGGCCCCACCACGGCGCAAAGATCGCATCGAGGTCGCGGCCGACGGCGATCACGAGCGGCACGTCCAGTCCCAGACCGGCGGGCCGGACGGTGCGCTGGGCCATCAGGCGCCGCTCTCCCGTGGCGGGGACGATGCCGGTCATGACCGTGGCGACCTGGCCGCTCTCCCGATGGCGCCGGAAGAAGGTCCCGGGCTGGTCCACCTTCCTGCCGGCCAGGCTCTCCTCGCCCGGCTCCTGCAGCAGGACCAGCCCGTTGCCGTGTCCGATGCCCGACCAGACATCGTCGGCATACAGCGTCGTGTGCAGCAAGCCCCGGAGATAGACCGGATCGAGCGTCGCCGTCACGACGCCGTCGAACGCGCCGTCCGGCGCCGCCACCGGGATCGTCAGGTTCATCGCGAACACGCCGAGCACGCTCGCCGACGGCGGCGACAGGGACAGCCGCGCCGGGTCGGGCCGGTCGCGCGCCTGCCGGAAGTAGTCCTGGGCCCGGAAGTCCTGGCCGATCAGTTCGGGACGGTTCGAGGCCAGCGCGCGGCCGGTACGGTCGAGCACCAGCATCGTCTGAACGCCGGGGATCGCGTCGCCGAGCGCCTCGAGCCGGCGCGAGGCGATCGCGCCGACAAGGTTCGCCGGCCAGACGTCCAGATCGTCACGCACTCCTCGCAGCGCCGCGGCGACCCCGATCAACTGACGCGACAGGGTCTGATCGACGGCCTGCGCCTGGATGGCCAGCAGGTGCCGCTGTTCGTCGTCCTCATGGCGCCAATCGCTGTATCGGCTCCAGGTCACGAACAGGAGCACCGCGAGCAGCACCGCGCCGAGCAGCAGCCATTCCTGCCGCGCGCGCCCGGCGCTCGATGCCTGGCGGGAAAGCGCCGGCGTCGGTTCGTTCTGGAGCTTGGCCATCGTCCGCACGAGCGTAGCACCGCACCGGCGCCAGCTTCGTCGGAAAAGGGTGCCGTTCGCGGTGCCGTTCCGAGCTTCAATCCCGAGGCCACGCGCCGCTCGTGGTCACGCATGCCCTGCAGCGCGTCGGCGGGCGCCGACCATGACTTCGCCCGACTCACGGCGGCTTCGACTTTCTGGCGGCGACCGACGCTGCCGACCCGGCCGCACGGCCGCCGGAGACGAAGTCGCGAACCAGCCGACGGAAGACGCGCGCCGTCGGCCGCCACCGTCCCCGCATGGCCGCCGCCCCGGCGGCCCCGTAGCCGGCGCCTGGTCGCGGACGCAAGGCCACGGCGGGAGGAAGTCCGTACCGCATCAGCAGCAGATTGGCCCAGAGACGCGCGGTTCTGCCGTTGCCGTTGGCGAAGGGATGGATGCGAATCCACGCCGCGTGCGCCCATGCGGCGAGGTCGATGACGGCCGACAAGCCATCGGCATCGAGCGAGTCCGCGTCCGGGTATTTCGCGTCCAGCCCGGCGACGACGCGCTGCAGTGTGACCTCGAACGCCTTGAGTTCGGCGGCAACATCCCACGGGGCCGTGCCAGCCACGTGGTTGACGCGAACACCGCAGCGCTCGAGCCCGGGCTCGCCGCGGAACCGGCCGACGAATGCCGGGTTGCCCACGGCAAGGCCGGCCATGATGTCCTTCTGCCAGGACTTTGCGATGGCGACCTTGGGAATGACCCGCCTTGCGGCATCGCGCTCGATGCGCGCACCGACCTTGGCCAGATTCTGTTGAAGCTCGGGGCTGTCCGCGTCCCAGTCGGGCGGGGCCTTGGCACCCATGCCCGACCCTCAGGAACCGGCCTTCAGAAGCTCGCGAACCATTTCTTGCGCCGGCCCGGCCTTCGATTTCCGGACTCTTGCCGGTGGTTTCACGTCGACCACCACGCCTTCGAGCCGATCTTCGCCGCCATGACGGGCTTCGGCCTCGACGAACTGCGCCAGCGCCTGCCTGAACCGGGGATCGGCGCGCCGGTACGCCTTGACCTGCTCGAGAACGCCGGTCAAGTCGGTCTCGACCTCGGCGGCACGCTTCTGGATGTACTCACCGACCGCCTCGTTCACCATCTTGTTGACCGGTATCCCGAGAATGCTCTTCAACAGGGCAAGGCCGACTTCAAACTCGGGCGTCAGGCGCAAGGTCTTCGCCTTCACGCCGACCGCTACAGCGCCACTTCCGCCCGAACGGCGCGCCGTCACGGGCTGGACGACCGCTCCACGACCACGAGGTTTGGGGGTCGATCTGGGACTCTTCGGCGTGGCAACGGCTTTGCTCATCGGCGCAGAATAGACTTTCGCAACTGTGGTGTCAAATCAGCGTTTTGAATCCAATTGCGCCGCACGATCCGCGGACCGTCATGCGCTCAGTGTGCCTCGTCCCAGTTCGCGCCCACACCCACCTCGGCCAGCAGCGGCACCTTGAACGCCGCGACCGACGCCATGATGCGCGGCAGCTCGGCGCGCGCCCAGTCCAGCTCGGCGGCCGGCACCTCGAACACGAGTTCGTCGTGCACCTGCATGATCATCCTGGTCGCGCGCCGCTCGCGGTCGAGCACGCCCTGCACCGCGATCATCGCGAGCTTGATCAGGTCGGCCGCCGTGCCCTGCATCGGCGCGTTGATCGCCTGGCGCTCGGCGGCGCTCTTGCGCGGGCCGTTGCCGCCGTTGATCTCGGGCAGGGCGATGCGCCGCCCGAACAGCGTCTCGACATAGCCCTTCGCGCGGGCCGAGGCCTTGGTCTCGTCCATGTAGCGGCGCACGCCGGCGAAGCGCTGGAAGTAGCGCTCGATGTAGGCGGCGGCGGCGCTGCGCTCCAGCCCCAAGCTCTGCGCCAGCCCGAACGCGCCCATGCCGTAGATGAGGCCGAAGTTGATGGTCTTCGCGTAGCGCCGCTGCTCGCTGCTGACGTCGGCGAGCGCGGTGCCGAAGACCTCGCTCGCGGTCGCGCGGTGCACGTCCAGGCCCTGCTCGAACGCGTGCAGCAAACCCGGGTCGCCGGACATGTGCGCCATGATGCGCAGCTCGATCTGCGAATAGTCGGCGCTCAGGATCGAATGGCCGGGCGGCGCGATGAAGGCCTCGCGCACGCGCCGGCCCTCCGGCGTGCGGATCGGGATGTTCTGCAGGTTCGGGTCGTTGCTGGCGAGCCGCCCGGTCACCGCGACCGCCTGCGCGTAGTTGGTGTGCACGCGGCCGGTGGCCGGGTTGACCATCAGCGGCAGCTTGTCGGTGTAGGTGCCCTTGAGCTTGGCCAGGCCGCGGTGCTCGAGCAGCCTGGCCGGCAGCGGGTAGTCGGCCGCGAGTTCGGCCAGCACTTCCTCGTCGGTGCTGGGCGCGCCGCTCGCGGTCTTCTTCTTCACCGGCAGGCCGAGCTTGCCGAACAGGATGTCGCCGATCTGCTTCGGGCTGCCGAGATTGAACGGCTGGCCGGCGAGTTCGCAGGCTTCGCGTTCGAGCGCGACCATGCGTTCGGCGAGCTGCTGGCTCTGCACCGCGAGCAGCGCGCTGTCGATCAGCACGCCGGTGCGCTCGATGCGGCCGAGGATCGCGCTGGTCGGCATCTCGATGCGCCGGTACACGTCGAGCAGGCCGGCGTGCGCCTCGATCTGCGGCCACAGCTGGCGGTGCACGTGCAGCGTCATCTCGCTGTCCTCGCACGCGTATTCGGCGGCGCTGTCGAGGGCGACCTGGGCGAACGGAATCTGGTGCACGCCCTTGCCGCAGAGGTCCTCGTAGCTCAGGCCCTTGCGGCCGAGGTGGCGCTCGGCCAGGCTCGCCAGGCCGTGCGGCTTGTGCGCTTCGAGCACGTAGCTCTGCAGCATCGTGTCGTGCAGGTAGCCCCGGATCGCGATGCCGGCGTTCGCGAACACGTGGGTGTCGTACTTCACGTTCTGGCCGAGCTTGGCTGCGGCCGGGTCCTCGAGCCAGGGCCTGAGCGCGGCGAGCACCGCGGCCACCGGCAGCTGATCCGGCGCGCCGGCGTAGCTGTGGCGCAGCGGGATGTAGGCCGCCTCGCCCACCGCCACCGACAGCGAGATGCCGACGAGCTGCGCGCGCATGGCGTCGAGCGAATCGGTCTCGGTGTCGATCGCGGTCAGCGGCGCGGCGCCGATCTTCGCGATCCAGGCCTGCAGGGCCGATTCGGTCAGCACGGTCTCGTAGCGCTTCTCGACGGCGGGCGCCGCGCTCGCCGTGGACCCGGTCGAGGCGTCTGCTGCCGCGGCATCCGCCGGCGGATCGAGCTCGCGCTTCATGCTCTTGAAGCCGTAGCGGTCGTAGAACGCCGCCAGCGCCGGCGCGTCGATCGGCGCGAACCTCAGCGAGTCGAACGCCGGCCAGTCCGGCACATGGCCGGTCAGGTCGCAGTCGGTCGCGACGGTGACGAGGCGGCGGCCCTGCGGCAGCCAGTCCAGCGCCTTGCGCAGGTGCTCGCCGGCAGCACCCTTCATCGTCGGCGCGGCGGCCAACACGCCCTCGAGAGAACCATACTCGGCGATCCACTTCGCGGCCGTCTTCGGCCCGACCTTCTCGACGCCGGGCACGTTGTCGACCGTGTCACCGACCAGCGTCAGGTAGTCGACGATGCGCTCCGGCGCAACGCCGAACTTGGCGACGACGCCGGCCGGGTCGAGCCGTTCGTTGCTCATCGTGTTGACCAGCGTGACGTGCTCGCCGACGAGCTGCGCCAGGTCCTTGTCGCCGGTCGAGACGATGACCTGGTAGCCGGCGGCCGCCGCGGCCTTGCACAAGGTGCCGATCGCATCGTCCGCCTCGATCCCGGGCACCGACAGCACCGGCCAGCCGAGCAGCTTCACGGCCTCGTGGATCGGCTCGATCTGCAGCGCCAGGTCATCGGGCATGGCCGAGCGATTCGCCTTGTAGTCGGCATACCAGTCGTCGCGAAAGGTCCTGCCCTTGGCGTCGAACACACAGGCGCCGAGCGCGGCCGGGTGCTGCTCGCGCAGCAGCTTCAGCATCGACACGACCCCGCGCAGCGCGCCGGTCGGCACGTTGCCCGGCCCGCGCAGGTCCGGCAGCGCATGGTAGGCACGGTACAGATAGCTGGAGCCGTCCACCAGCAACAGGGTCTTGTCACTCATGGCCTCATTGTGAAGCAGGGTCGGCGCGCGACCGGCCACGCCCGCCCTAGAATGGCCCGATGAACCCGAGACTCGCGCTGGCCCTGGTCTGTGTGTGCGCCCCCTGCTGGCCGCAGACGGCGCCTGCGGCCGTGCCGCGGGCCGCCGAGCCCGGCCCGGCCGCGGGGCGCAGCGAGCCGAGCGTCCGGCACACGGTGATCGAGGACGAGGGCTCGAAGATCGACGAGCTGCGCGTGCGCGGCCAGCTCCTGCACGTGGTGGTCACGCCCAAGGTCGGCACGACGAAGAGCTACGAGATCATCGTCGGCCGCAGCGGACGCGAGCCGGTCGACGGCACCGGCGGCGCCAACAGCGCGGTCGGCAAGCGCGTCTGGAACGTGCTTGCCTTTTGAGGCTGAGCCATTGCGGCTCGGCCCGGGTTCCATGGCGGTCTACACCGAAGTCTCGTTCGACGACGCCGCTGCGCTGCTCGCCCGCCTCGGCCTGGGTGAACTGACCGCGCTGCAGGGCGTGCACGGCGGCATCGAGAACACCAACTACTTTGCCGACACCCGCGGCGGCCGTTATGTGCTGACCGTGTTCGAGCGCCTGGGCCGGGACCGGCTGCCGTTCTATCTGCACCTGATGAAGCACCTGGCCGGACGCGGCGTCCCGGTGCCGGGGCCGAAGGCCGACGCCGATGGCGCGATCCTGCACACGCTGCACGGCAAGCCGGCCGCGGTCGTCGATCGGCTGCCCGGCCGGCACCGCCTCGCCCCCGACGCGGCGCATTGCGCGAGCCTGGGCACGGTGCTGGCGCGCATGCACCTGGAGGGCGCCGACTTTCCGATGCAGCAGCCGAACCTGCGCGGCCTGGCCTGGTGGACCGAGACCGTGCCGGTCGTGCTGCCGTTCCTGGCGCCGCCGCAGCGCGCGCTGATCGAGGCCGAGCTCGCGTTCCAGCAGCAGCTCGCGGCCTCGCCCGCGTACACGGCACTGCCGCGCGGCGCGATCCACGCCGACCTGTTCCGCGACAACGTGCTGTTCGAGGAGACCGCGGCCGGCGACCGGCTCAGCGGCCTGTTCGACTTCTACTTCGCCGGCATCGACACCTTCCTGTTCGACATCGCGGTGTGCCTGAACGACTGGTGCATCGACCTCGCGTCGGGCCGGCTCGACGAGGCGCGCGCCGCCGCGCTCGTCGCGGCCTACGACGCCGGGCGTGCGCTGACCGGCAGCGAGCGCCGCCTGCTGCCGGCGCTGATGCGCGGCGCGGCGCTGCGCTTCTGGCTGTCGCGCCTGTGGGACCTGCACCTGCCGCGCGATGCCCGCCTGCTGAGCGCGCACGACCCGGCCCACTTCGAACGCGTGCTGCGCGAGCGTGTCGCCTCGCCGTGGCACCCGGTCGCCCCCGATCCCCTCCTCCAGACCCCATGAGACTCCAGACCGTTCCGGCCCGCCAGGGCATCGTGTGGGTGCGCCAGGGATTGCGCACGTTCTTCAAGCGCCCGCTCGCCTTCGCCGCGCTGTTCGCGACCTTCATGTTCGCGGTGTTCGCGCTCGCGCTGCTGCCCTTCGTCGGCGCGCTGATCATGCTGGCGCTGCTGCCGCTGGTGTCGCTCGGCTTCATGATCGCGACCCGCATCACGGTCGATGGCGGCTTCCCGACCGCGCGCGTGTTCGTCGACCCGCTGCGCCCGGCCGCGCCGGGGCGCAACGCGATCATCCAGCTCGGCGTGGTCTACGCCGTCGCGACCTTCGTGGTGATGTGGCTCAGCGATCTGGTGGACCGCGGCGCGTTCGAGGCGCTGATGGACGCGATCCCCGGCGCCCAGACCGCCCCCGATGCCGTCGCCGCCAGGCTCGCCGCGCCCGGCCTCGGCGCGGGCCTGCTGCTGCGCTTCGGCCTGGCGGGGCTGCTCGCGGTGCCGTTCTGGCATGCACCGGCGCTCGCGCACTGGGACGGCCACGGTTGCGCCAAGGCGCTGTTCTCGAGCACGCTCGCCTGCTGGCGCAACCGCGGCGCATTCGCGGTCTACGGGCTGGTCTGGTTCGCGCTGATCATCGCGTTCGGCACGCTCGGCAGCCTGCTGTTCGCGTTGCTCGGCCAGCCGCAGCTGTTCGCGCTCGCCGCCGTGCCGGTGTCGCTGCTGTTCACGACCGTGTTCTACGTCTCGCTGTACTTCACCTTCGACGACTGCTTCGCCGCCGGCGAAGGCCAGGCCGCCGCCGGGCAGGTCGCGGCAGCCCGCTGACGCCGTCACCACCGGGAGCGTGCCCTCATGAAGATCGCCATCGTCACCGGGGCGGGCAGCGGCATCGGCCGCGCCAGCGCGCTCGCGCTGCTCGCCGCCGGCTACAGGGTCGTGCTCGCGGGCCGGCGCGCCGACGCGCTCGAAGAGACCCGGGCGCTGGCCGGCGCCCTCGCCGGGCACGCGCTGGCGGTGCCGACCGACGCGACCGACGCCGCGGCGGTGCACGCGCTGTTCGAGACCACGCGCGCGAGCTTCGGCCGGCTCGACCTGCTGTTCAACAACGCCGGCACCAGCGCACCGACGGTGCCGATGGACGAACTCACGGTCGCGCAATGGAAGGCGGTCGTCGACATCAACCTGACCGGCGTGTTCCTGTGCACGCAGCAGGCGTTCCGGCTGATGAAGAGCCAGAGCCCGCGCGGCGGGCGCATCATCAACAACGGCTCGATCTCGGCCCATGCACCGCGGCCGTTCAGCGCGCCCTACACCGCGACCAAGCACGCGATCACCGGCCTCACGAAGTCGACCTCGCTCGACGGCCGTGCCCACGACATCGCCTGCGGCCAGATCGACATCGGCAACGCCGCCAGCGAGATGACGCAGCGCATGGCCACCGGCGTGCCGCAGGCCAACGGCACGACGATGGTCGAGCCGCGCATGGACCTGAAGCACGTCGCCGACGCGGTCGTCCACATGGCCAGCCTGCCGCTCGAAGCGAACGTGCTGTTCATGACGGTGATGGCGACGAAGATGCCGCTCGTCGGGCGCGGGTAGCGGCCGTGATCGCCTGATCCACCGGCGCCGGGCCGGCGTGCCGGCGGAGCGCCACCACGCCGGATCGCCGCGTCCCCCGCATCCGCGGGGATCGAACATCCTGTAACGACTGGGCCGCCGGCCCCAGAATCGCGGTCATGTCCATCCCGCTTTCGCAGCGCGCGTCGCTGCGCGATTTCGAGCCGCTGCTGCCGGCAGAACGGATCGTTCTGCGCGCCGCCGCCGCCGGCGAGATCGCGAAGATCGGCTACCGCCGTCCGCGCCCGCTGGCGCCCGAGCTGCAGGTGCGCGCCGAACTGCTCGCCTTCCTGGCGCGCGGCGGCGGCGACGGTGCGCCGGTGGCCGCGCGATCGTTGCAGGTCATGGGCGCCTGCGTGACCGGCCGCGTCGACCTGGCCGGCGCGACCCTGCCGCTGAGCCTGTGGCTGTATCGCTGCAGCCTGGTCGCCGCGCCGCTGTTCGACGGCGCGCGCGTGCTCGGCAGCCTGAGCTTCGCGGACTGCGCGCTGCCGGGGCTGCGCGCCGAGGGTTGCCGCATCGACGGCGAGCTGGCGCTCAGCGCCGGCTGCCGGGTCGATGGCGACGTGCGGCTGACGCGCACCCGCGTCGGCGGCGACCTGAACTGCGAGCGCCTGCACCTGGGCGGCAGCGGTGACGCGGCACGCGGCCTGTTCGTCGCCGACGCGATGCGCATCGGCGGCAGCGTGAACCTGCTCGGCGGCGCCGAGGTGGTCGGCGAGCTGCGCTTCGTCGGCGCGCAGATCGGCGGCGACCTGCGCGCCGGCAACGCCCGCCTGACAGCCGACATCGACCCCGCCGGCACACGCGGCGTCGCGCTGAACCTGGACCGCGCGTGCATCGGCGGCAGCGTCGCGCTCGACACCGGCTTTTCGGCCAGCGGTGCGGTCCGGCTGGAGCAGGTCGAGATCCTCGGCGACCTCGACTGCAGCGGTGCCGACTTCGACGCCGTCGGCGACGCCAGCTGGGGCGAAGGCGGCGCCGGCCTGACGCTGGCGCGCGCGCGTGTCGGCGGCCGGCTGGCGCTGCAGCGCCTGCAGACGCCGCTGCAGGGCGCCTCGCTGATCGACGCGCAGGTCGGCAGCCTGCTCGACGATGCATCGACCTGGGGCCTGCACCACGTGCTCGACGGTTTCGGCTACACGCGCCTGGGCACGGGCGCGCCGACCGACCCGGCGATGCGCCTGGACTGGCTGCGGCGGCAACGCGCGGACCACCTCGACGCCGACTTTCGCCCCGAGCCCTGGCGGCAGCTCATCGGCGTGCTGCAGCGCATGGGCCGCGACCCGAGCGCGCGCGCGATCGCGATCGGCCGCGAGCGCCAGTTGCGCCGCGTCGGCGCGATCGGCCGCGGCGCGCCGCGCGGACTGCGCTGGCTCGCGCGGCTCGGCCACGGCCTGTTCGGGCTGGTTGCCGGCTATGGCCACCGGCCGCTGCGCCCGCTCGCGGGCGCCATCGCCGTCTGGCTGCTGTGCGCGGCGGCCTACTGGGCCGCGGCCGGCGGCTTCGCGCCGGATGCCGCGCTGCTGACCGCGGCGCCGCGCCTGGCCGCGTGCCGGCCCGACTGCGCCGACCTGCCGGTCACGGTGCCGGCCTTCAGCCCGCTCGCCTATTCGTTCGACGTCCTGCTGCCGTTCGCCGACCTGCAGCAGGAACGCCACTGGGCACCGGCGCGCGGCACCGGCGCACCGGCGCTGGAGGCGGCGCTCGGCATGCCGCCGCTGCGGCTGCTGGTCTGGGTCGAGGCGGCCTGCGGCTGGATGTTCGCGCTCGGCACGCTGGCGTGCCTGCGCGATCTTGCGGGCCGCGATCGGCGCAGTTGAGATCAGGCCAGCCGGATGCCGGTCGGATCGGCGGTGAGGTAACCGACCGACGCGCTGAACCGGTCCCGGTAGTTCGCGCGAATCAGCGGATCGAGCGTGGACCTGACCTTGTCGTGCAGCGGCGATTCCCAATCGCCCGCGTGCTGGAAGTTGCTCATGATGTAGGTCCAGCCGTTGACCTCGTCGACCGCATGCAGGCCGGTCGATTCCGCTGCGGCCGGCACCGACAGGATGCGCGACAGCTTCCTGGTGTCCACGTTGTAGGCCCACAGGAAGTTGTTGACGTGGCGGTCGCTGTCCTCGCCGATGAACAGCGTGCGCAGCTTCTCGGAGAACTTGATGTTGTCCGGGTTGGCGATCTTGTCGGGGTGCGAGAGATTGCCCAGCGCATCGGCGGCGGCCAGGTCCTCGCCGACCAGGGCCGCCGGCGCCGCCATGGCGACCGGCAGCCACGCGCTGCCGATCGTGGCGCCGGACGTGTCGGTCTGGCCACCCTTCAGTTCGAGCGCGTAGACCGCGCCCGACCGCGGGCCCTCGACCTTGACGTCGCCGGAGCCGTTCAGCATCGAGCTCTGGATGTACGACATGGCCGTGTACGCGATCCGGTCCCGGACGTTGACGGTCGTGCCCTCCATCTTCGAGAAGCCGAGGCTGCCGCCCTTGTAGGCCGCATAGCGATGGGTCTCCAGGAAGGCAGCAGCCTTGTCCATGCCGGGCCTGAGCCTGACCCAGTTGAACCTTCCCGCGTACGGGATCCTCGTGTACGAGGCATCGAGCGGGTCGGCAGTCTTCACGTCGAAGATGTCGCCGGCCTGCAGGGTGTCGGCCAGGGCCTCGATCTCGGCGCTGGTGGCGCTGCCCAGCCTGATCCAGGCGAGTGTCGCGGACCCCGGGCCGGCGCCCGAGGTCTGCCGCCACTTGGCGACGTACAGGGTGCCGGCACTCAGATCGGCCGCCTTGTCCGCGACGAACACGAACAGGCCGCCGTTGGTGGCGTCGTCGCCCATCAACACGGTGCGCCGGTCCGGCATGACCTGCACCAGCTCGCGCGAGATGCGGCCCAGGCAGTAGTGCTTGACGATGCTGCCGGTGCCGTCGGGCCTGACCGTGACCTCGGGCAGGTGGCCGTAGTGGTAAGGCCTGGCGGTGGTCGCATCGCCGAACAGGTTCAGGCTGAAGGCCCTGAACCGGCTGTTGGTCGCGATCGTGGTGGCGTCGGGCTCGTATTCCTCGCTCGACAGGTGCGTTCCCCAGGGCGACAGGCTGGCGCCGCAGGTGGTCCACAGCCCCTTCGCCGGAGCTGTATCGACATTCGAATACTTCACCAGCGTCAGCTTGCCGGTGGAGCGGTCCTGGTCGAGCGTGAGCACCGCGATCGGCGACGGCAGCTGGCCGTAGCGGCCGGCCAGACTCTGATCGCGCGTCGTGTACTCGAACTGCACGACGGCGAACACCGTGTGGCCCTTGACGCCGGCCACGGCGGGGTTCGCAAGCGTCAGGATCGAGGCGCCGTCCGGGCAGTCCGAGAAGATCTGGCGTTCCTGGCCCGGCACCGACCTGTCGATGATGGGCGCGCCGCCGATGTCGCAGCAGCCACCGGCCAGGATCGTGCCGCCGGCGCCGTCCGGCACCCTGTCGCCGGTCCGGAAGAACGGGTGGTAGGCGAGCGCGAAGCGCTTCCTGCTGCCGTCGCTGAACGCGACCTCGAGGGTCGATCCGACCGCGGTCGTCGCCATCGCGGCGGGTGCCGCCAGCGTCGGCGCGGCCATGCCCGTGAAGCTGGCGGTCGCGAACCTGGCGGCCGGGTTGTCTGCACTGCCGTGCAGCGGCGCGGCTGCGAGCGTGGAGCGGCCCAACGGCAGCATCGGGGCCGTGGCCAGGCACTGCAGCAGGCGACGGCGGGATTGGAGGGTGGTCATGATCGTCCGGATTCTGGCAGGGCCGGTTCGCCCGACCGGACGCGGCCGCTCGAAGGCGGTTGCGACATTCTCGCGAGGTTTCGGTCCGGAACTTGCTGTGGTCGACAATGCGCAATCGCGACGACAAAGGAACCTGACTCATGGCGCACATCCACTTCATCGGCGGCGAAAAGGGCGGTGTCGGCAAGTCGCTGACCGCGCGCGTGCTGGCGCAGTACATGATCGACAAGAACATCCCGTTCCTCGGCTTCGACACCGATCGATCGCACGGCGCGCTGATGCGTTTCTACGCGGGCTACGCCTCGCCGGTGGTGATGGACCGCTACGAGGCGCTCGACGTGATCGTCGAGGCCGCCTCCGAGCAGCCCGAGCGGCGCATCCTCGTCGACCTTGCCGCGCAGACGCACGAGCCGCTGGTCCGGTGGATGGACGAAGCCGGCGTGATCGGCATGGCCGAGGAGATGGGCATGACGATCCACTACTGGCACGTGATGGACTCGGGCAAGGATTCGGTCGACCTGCTGCAGCGCCTGATCGACCGCTTCGGCACCGGGCTGAAGTACGTGCTGGTGCGCAACCAGGTCCGCGGCAACGATTTCTCGGTGCTCGAACAGTCGGGCCAGCAGCAGCGCGCGCTCGAACTCGGCGCGAAGATCGTCTCGATCAAGAAGCTGCACGACGGCGTGATCCAGAAGATCGACGCCGGCAGCAGCAGCTTCTGGAAGGCCAAGAACCCGCAGGAGCCGAACAGCGGCGGCCTCGGGCTGATGGACCGCCAGCGCGTCAAGATGTGGCTGCGCGACGTCTACCGCGAGATCGACGATGTGGGTGTCTGAGCGCGCCTGCGCGCCGCGGCGTGGCGCCACGCTGGCGGCGTTCGTCGCGCTGGTCCCGCTCGGCGGTTGCGCGGTCGTTGCCGTCACCGGTGCCGTCGTCGGGACGGCGGTCTCGGTCACCGGATCCGTCATCGGCACCGGCGTGAGCGTGGCCGGCAAGGTGATCGAGAAGACCGTCGACATCGTCACGCCGAACGGCAAGGCGCCATGAGCACGCCGGGCCGCCCCAAGGGCGAATACCGGAGTGCGCAGCACGAAGGTGCACCAGTGAGCACGCCGGGCCGCCATGGGCCACGGGATGGCCCCTGCGGACCCCTGGACGACTACCGGAGTGCGCAGCACGAAGGCACACCCGTGAACGTGGCCGCGCGCAACGCCCGCCGCGTGCTGCTGCAGGGCACGGCGGCCCTCGCCTTCGCGCCCTGGCTGCTGCGCCACGCGCGCGCAGCCGATGTGCCGCGCTTCGCGCTCGGCGTCGCCTCGGGCCAGCCGCACGCCGGCGGCATGGTGCTGTGGACGCGGCTGACCGGCGCCGGCCTGCCCGGGCGCGCGGCGGTGCAGTGGGAGATCGCCCGAGACGAGGCCTTCACCGACATCGCCGCGCGCGGCGAAGAAACGGCCGAAGCGGGCTGGGCGCACAGCGTTCACGCCGAGCCGACCGGGCTTGCACCGGATCGCTGGTACTGGTACCGGTTCCGCGCACTCGGCCAGCAGAGCGCCACCGGCCGCACGCGCACCGCACCGGCACCGGGCGCCGAGGCCGGACCGCTGAATTTCGTGATCGCGAGCTGCCAGCGCTACGACGTCGGCCATTACGCGGCCTGGCGCCATGTCGCCGCCGAATCGCTCGACCTCGTGATGTTCCTGGGCGACTACATCTACGAATACCCGGCCGGCCCGAAAGCGGTGCGCCCGCTCGAAGGCGGCCTGGTGCGCACGCTGGATCAGTACCGGGCGCGCTACGCCACCCATAAGAGCGACCCCGCGCTGCAGGCCGCGCACGCCGCCGCACCCTGGTTGCTGGTGTGGGACGACCACGAGGTCGCCAACGACTACGCGGGTCTGCAGGGCCAGGATCCGGAGCCCGACTTCAAGGCCCGGCGCGCCGCGGCCTACCGCGCCTACTGGGAGCACATGCCGTTCCCGAAGGCCGCGCGCCCGGTCGACGAGAACATGCGCATCACCAGCCGCCTCGACTGGGGGCGGCTGGCGCGCATCCACCTGATCGACGACCGCCAGTACCGCGATCCGCAGGCCTGCCCGAAGCCGGGGCGCGGCGGTGCGAACACGGTCGCGCTGCAGGACTGCGCAGCACTGTCGGACCCGAAGCGAACGCTGCTCGGCGCCGAGCAGGAGCAATGGCTCGCGCAGGGCTGGGACCTGACGCGCCCCTGGAACCTGCTCGCCCAGCAGACCCTGGTGGCGCGCTGCGCCTGGACCGACCCGAGCGGCGGCGCCGGCACCTACTGGACCGACGGCTGGGACGGCTACCCCGCGGCGCGCAAGCGCCTGCTGGGCACGGTCGCGCAGCGCGCGGTGCCCGGCGTGGTGGTGCTCGGCGGCGACGTGCACAGCCACTACGTCGCCGACCTGAAGGCCGACTTCGACGACCCCGCCTCCAGGGTGATCGCGAGCGAGTTCTGCGGCACCTCGATCAGCAGCCTGGCGTTGCCGCAGGAGCGTCTCGACGCGATGCGCGGCTTCAACCCGCACCTGCACCACGCCCGCAGCGACCGGCGCGGCTATGTGCACTTCACGCTCGATGCAAGGCAGCTGCACGCGCAGCTGCGCAATGTCGACGACGCGCTCGATCCGGCCAGCGGCATCGCGACCGCGGCGCGCTTCGTCGTCGAGGCGGCGCGGCCCGGCGTGGTCGCGGGCTGATCGCGGCCTAGAACACCCCCGCGCCGCCGGCCGCGTCCAGCAGGCTCCTGGACAGATCGGCGATCTGGGCGTTCAGGTCCGCCGACGGCGGGGCGCTGGCGCGCGCCGACCACATCAGGCGGCCCGAGGCGACATCGGTGATGCGCCCGCTCATCGCGTAGCCCGAGCTGACCTGGCCGCCGCCGATCGGCGCCGACACGCCGACACTGCCGCCCGAGTGGCGCCCGAATCCGAAGCCGCCGATGCCGACCATGACGCCTGGGCTGACGCTCTGCGAGGCCAGACCGATGGTGAGGCCCAGCACCGCCTTCGCGCCGTTGTTGCGCGCCGCGGGCAGGTACTGCATGTCGGCCACGCCGGGCGAAACCGCCGCAGCGCCGCCGCCCCCCGCCAGCACCACGCGCGGCACGCCACGCGCACCCAGCTCGGCCGCGATCCGGTCCTCGCAGATGCGCCTGAGCACGAGTTCACCGGTCTCGCAACTCACCAGCACGGTGGCACCGCGCAGGTAGTTCGCCGGCAGTTCGACGCTGCGCCATTGCGCCTCGACGCCGGTGCTGGCGCAGCCCGACACCAGCAGACCCGCGGCGGCCAGCAGTGCCAAGGTTTGGGGGAAGCGGTTCATGGCGATCTCCTTCGAGGGCGATGCTTGCGTCGTGCTTGCACCGCAACGGGTTCGGGGATGGTTCAGGCGATGGGCGTGAGCCTGGCCAGCGACACCTGCAGCCACTTCATGCCGTGGCGGCCGAAGTTGACCTGCGCACGCGCGTCGGCCCCGCTGCCCTCGAGCGTGAGGATCACGCCCTCGCCGAACTTGGTGTGGAACACGCTCTGGCCCGACCGAAGGCCGTGGCCGGGCGCCTTTGGCACCAGCGGCGGCGCGCTCGGAATGCCGCGGACATTGCCGGCGCCGACGATCGAGTGCAGCTCCGATCCGCGCGACCACGCCGCCTGGTAGTCGCGCTGGAAGCCCGAGCCGAAGCCCTGGTTGCGCGGCGTGATCCACTTCAGCGCGCCTTCCGGCAGCTCGTCCAGAAAGCGGCTCCTGACGTTGTAGCGCGTCTGGCCGTGCAGCATGCGCGTCTGCGCGAAGCTCAGGTACAGGCGCTTGCGCGCGCGCGTGATCGCCACGTACATCAGGCGGCGCTCTTCTTCGAGCCCGTCCGGGTCGGCCGCCGAGTTCTCGTGCGGGAACAGGCCTTCCTCCAGGCCCGTGATGAACACGCAGTCGAACTCCAGGCCCTTGGCCGAATGCACGGTCATCAGCTGGATCGCGTCCTGGCCGGCCTGCGCCTGGTTGTCGCCGGCTTCGAGCGACGCGTGGGTCAGGAAGGCCGCGAGCGGCGACATGATCTCGCCGGTCTCGGCATCCGGCGCGAGCGCCGGCAGCGGCGTGACGATGCGGCCGCTCGGCTCCTGCGCGCCCGGCATGGCGAACTCCGCGCGGCCGGCCTCGCCCGCGGTCAGCGCCACGCCGGCGCCCCCGTGCTCGTCGACCGGCAGCGCGACCGCATCCTTGCCGAAACCCTCCTGCGTGACGAAGGCCTCGGCCGCGTTGACGAGTTCGTCCAGGTTCTCGAGCCGGTCCTGGCCTTCCCGGTCGGTCTTGTAGAAGGTGACCAGGCCCGACGCCTGCAGCATGTGCTCGATGATGTCGCGCAAGGTCATGCCGCGGGTCTTCTCGCGCATGCCGTCGACCAGCGCGACGAAGGCCTGCAGGTTCGCGCCAGCCTTGCCGCCGAGCGCGCCCACGCTCCGGTACAGGCTGCGCCCCCCCGGCTCGCCGGGGCCGGGCCCCTGCCCTGCCCGCGCGGCATCCTGCAGCTGCTCGATCGAGCGCGCGCCGATGCCGCGCGTCGGGAAGTTCACGACGCGCAGGAAGCTCGTGTCGTCATTCGGGTTCTCGATCAGCCGCAGGTAGGCGAGCGCATGCTTGACCTCGGCGCGCTCGAAGAAGCGCAGCCCGCCGTAGACCTTGTACGGCACGCTGGCGTTGAACAGCGCACTCTCCATCACGCGGCTCTGCGCGTTGCTGCGGTAGAGCAGCGCGATGCTGCTGCGCGCCGTGCCCTCACGGTGCAGCTGCTGCGCCTCCTCGACGAACCAGCGCGCCTCGTCGAAGTCGCTCGGCGACTCGCGCACCCGCACCGGCTCGCCCGGGCCGGCCTCGGTGCGCAGGTTCTTGCCCAGGCGGTTCGTGTTGCGCGCGATCAGCTCGTTGGCCGCGTCGAGGATGTTGCCGAACGAGCGGTAGTTGCGCTCCAGCTTGATGACCTGCTCGACGTGGAACTCGCGCTCGAACGCGGCCATGTTGCCGACCTGCGCGCCGCGGAACGCGTAGATGCTCTGGTCGTCGTCGCCGACCGCGAACACCGCCGTGGGGTTCGGATCGGAGACCGGACCGGCGAACATCTTCAGCCAGGCGTACTGCAGCTTGTTGGTGTCCTGGAACTCGTCGACCAGGATGTGGCGGAAGCGGTGCCGGTAGTGCTGGCGCAGCGCCTCGTTGTCGCGCATCAGCTCGTAGGTGCGCAGCATCAGTTCGGCGAAGTCGACCACGCCTTCGCGCTGGCACTGCTCTTCGTAGGCCTGGTAGATCTGCACCTGCACGCGCGACTGCTCGTCCTTGACCTCGCAGTCCTTCGGGCGCAGGCCGCTGTCCTTCGCGGCGGCGATGAACCAGGTCACCTGCTTCGGCACGAAGCGCTCCTCGTCGAGGTTCATCGCCTTGATCACGCGCTTGACGGCCGAGAGCTGGTCCGCGGCATCGAGGATCTGGAAGCCCTGCGGCAGCCCCGCGAGCTTCCAGTGCGCGCGCAGGAAGCGGTTGCACAGGCCGTGGAAGGTGCCGATCCACATGCCGCGCACGGGGATCGGCAGCATCGCCGCCAGGCGCGTCAGCATCTCCTTCGCGGCCTTGTTCGTGAAGGTCACCGCCATCACGCCGCCGGGCGAGAGCTGACCGGTCTGGATCAGCCAGGCGATGCGCGTCGTGAGCACGCGCGTCTTGCCCGAGCCCGCACCGGCGAGGATCAGCGCCGGTCGCGCCGGCAGCGTCACCGCGGCGAGTTGTTCGGGATTCAGGTGCTGCAGCAGCGGCGAGGCCGGCGCTGGCGCGGATCGGGATTCGAGAGCCATGCTGGCATTGTCGGCCACGTTGCCGTGCTCAAAAGAAACGCCCGGCTGCCCGACGTTTCCTCATCCCCACGGACCACGAAGGGGCCCGTTTCGGACCTCGGGGGGAGTCAGTTGACGCATGTCCTCGGCCTGGGGGGCACTCTCAGTGCCGGTGCCCGTGATGCGCGTCCGGATAGTGGGGGTGGCGGTGCTTCAGCGGCGCATGGCGATGGGTGTGCGTGTGCGGCCCGGCTTCCGCCAACCCGCCATCGTGCGCGTGCCGGTGGTGCTCGTCGTGCCGGTGCGCGTGCGTGTGCTCGCGGGGCTCGTGCAGGTGCTCGTGGTCGTGCCGCTCGGCCAGGTGCAGCCACACGCCCAGCGCCATCAGCCCGCCGGCGGTGAGCAGCGCCGCCCCGGGCGCCTCGCCGAAAACGACCAGCGCGAGCAGCGCGCCGAAGAACGGCGCAACCGAGAAATAGGCGCCGGTGCGTGCCGTGCCGAGCCGGCGCAGCGCGACGACGAACAGCACCAGGCTCGCGCCGTAGCTGACGAAACCCAGCAGCGCGCCTGCGGCGAGCGTGGGCAGCGCCGGCACCGCGGCGCCCAGGCTCCATGCGATCGCGAGGTTGGTCGCGCCGGCCGCCAGGCCTTTCACCATCGCGATGAAGGACGCATCGGTCAGCGCGACCTTGCGCGTCAGGTTGTTGTCGATCGCCCAGGCGAGGCACGCGCCGAGCACCGCGAGCGCCGGCCAGCCCGGCGCCGTCGGCACGGCGCCGGGCCAGGCCAGCACCAGCGCACCGCCGACGATGAAGGCCATGCCGAGCGCCACTCGCCGGTCGACGTTCTCCTTGAAGACGAACCACGCGAGCAGCGCCGTCAACACCGCTTCCATGTTCAGCAGCAGCGACACGCTCGCCGCCGGCAGGGCCGCCAGCCCGGTCATCAGCAGCACCGGACCGATCACACCGCCGGCGAGCGTCGCGCCGGCCAGCCAGCCCCATTCGGCGGGCGAGGGCCGCACCGGCGCAGCGCGCCGCAGCAGTCGCATCAGCGCCAGACCGAGCCCCGAGCCCAGGTACAGGATGGCGGCCAGCAACCAGGCCCCGGTGTCGGCGAGCAGCAGCTTGGCGAACGGCGCGCCGGCACCGAACAGCGCGGCCGCGGCCAGCGCGGCCCAGACGCCGCGGTCCAGCTCACGCAACTTCATCGGGATCGTCTCCACACATGGCCCGAGCCTATAGTAGCGAGACCTTGACGACCGGCCTCTCGATCGCGGTTCCGTGCCGCCGAACGGCCCCACGATGCCCGACCACTGCTGCACCCCGCTCCCGCCCACGCACGACGCGGCCTACCGCAAGGTGCTGTGGCTGTCGCTGCTGCTCAACGCCGCGATGTTCCTGATCGAGATCGCCGGCAGCCTGCGGTCGGGATCGGTCTCGCTGCTCGCCGACGCGATCGACTTCTTCGGCGACGCGGCCAACTACGGCCTGTCGCTGGCGGTGCTGTCGATGGCGCTCACCTGGCGCGCCCGGGCGGCGCTGCTGAAGGCCGCGTCGATGGCGGGCTTCGGCATCTTCGTGCTCGGCCGCGCGCTGTGGGGCGCGTTGAACGGGGTGCCGCCGCAGCCCTTGACCATGGGAGCGGTGGCCGCGCTCGCGCTCGTGGTCAACGTGGGCGTCGCGTGGATGCTGTACCGCTACCGCCACGGCGACGCGAACATGCGCTCGGTCTGGCTCTGCTCGCGCAACGACGCACTCGGCAACGTCGCGGTGGCGCTGGCCGCGCTCGGCGTGTTCGGCACCGGCGCCGCCTGGCCCGACCTGCTGGTCGCCGTCGGCATGGCCGCGCTCGCACTCGGCGGCGCGTTCTCGGTGATGCGGCAGGCGCGGGGCGAGTTGCGGGGCTCACCGGCCTGAACGCCGGCCGCGCGCGGCAGCCGCATCGATCGCCCGACGTTCTCCGGCCCTCGTTGCCGGCCCGGCCCTGCACACGGTCAGGAGTTGTCGACCACCGTGGCCGATCCGGTCGGCCCCTCGTGCCGGCCGAGCTGGAAGAAGATGCCGGCGGCGAGCGCCGACAGCGCGCCCATGCACAGATACGTCGCATGGAAGGTGCGCACGACGTTGCTCGGGCCGACGTCGCTGGCGATCGGGATCACGACCGGCGTCGCGAACGCCGCGAGCAGTGCACCGGCCGCGGCGACGCCCAGGCTCATCGACACCTGTATCACGACCGACAACAGGCTGTTGCCGCTGCTGGCACGTGCGCTGTCGAGGTCGCCCAGCGTCAGCGTGTTCATCGCCGTGAACTGCATCGAGTTGCAGATGCCGAAGAGCCCGAGGTAGGCGAGGATCGCGCCATGCGGCGTGCCTCGATCGACCAGCGCGAAGCCGGCGATGAAGCCGCCGAGCAGCAGCGTGTTGACCACCAGCACGAGGCGGTAGCCGAAGTGCCGGATCACCCGCTCGGCGACGAACTTGATGAGGATCGCGCCGATCACCGTGGGCACCATCGTCAACCCGGCGACGCTGGGCGCATAGCCGAGACCGACCTGCAGGAACAGCGGCGTGAGGAACGGCATCGCGCCGCTGCCCAGGCGCGCGAACAGGTTGCCGAGGATGCCGACCGAAAACGTCGGAATCCGGAACAGCGCGAGGCCGAAGAGCGCGTTCTCGCTGCGCGCCGCGTGAACCCAGTAGGCGGCCATCGACGCGAGACCGCCGATCGCGAGCAGGATCGAGAGCGCGGCGCTGAAAGCGCGCTCGCCGAGGCCCTGCAGGCCGAGGGAGACCATCACGAGGCCGAGCGAGAACATCGCGAAGCCCGGCCAGTCGAAGCGCTGACCCGTGGCGCGCAGATCGGGCATGTAGCGCAGCGCGGCGAACACCCCGAGCACCCCGACCGGCAGGTTGATCAGGAACACCCAGTGCCAGGTCGCGATCTCGACCAGCCAGCCACCGAGCGGCGGCCCGGCCAGCTGGCCGACGAGGCCGGGGATCGTGACGAACGACAGCACCTTGAGCAGCTCGCTGCGCGGAAATGCGCGCAGGATCGTCAGCCGCCCGACCGGCAGCAGCAAGGCACCGCCGATGCCCTGCACCACGCGCGCCGCGACCAGCCACGGCAGCGAGGGCGAGAGCGCGCACAGCAGCGAGCCCAGGCTGAACAGCGCGATCGCGGCGAGGAACGCGCGCCGCGTTCCGAAGCGGTCGGCCAGCCAACCCGAGGCGGGAATGAACAAGGCCGCCGTCAGGATGTAGGCAATCACGGCCGACTGCATGCGCAGCGGGCTCTCGCCCAGGTCCCTGGCCATCGCCGGCAACGCGGTGTTGAGGATCGTGCCATCCAGCGTCTGCATGAAGATGGCGATCGTGACCACCCAGGGCAGCAGGCGTTTGGTCGTGGGGTCGAGCAAGGTGGGCGCTCCGGCGGCTGTCGGCTAGCAGGGCCAGTGTAGGCGCGCGATCGGCTGCGCATCAGCAGCGTAGAATTTGGCACCGGGCCCAGATTTTGGCGCCCGGTTTTTTGTTGGCGGAACGGCTCATGGAAATCTTCGACTACGACAACGTTCTGCTGCTGCCGCGCAAGTGCCGTGTCGAGAGCCGCTCCGAGTGCGATACCTCGGTCCAGTTCGGCGCGCACCACTTCAGCCTGCCGGTGGTGCCGGCCAACATGAAGACCGTGGTGGACGAGCCGATCACCGAATGGCTGGCGGCGAACGGGTTCTTCTACGTGATGCACCGCTTCGACGTCGACAACCTCGCCTACGCGCGCAAGATGCGCGACAAGGGGCTGATCGTCTCGCTCAGCTCGGGCGTCAAGCAGGCCGACTACGCGGTGATCGACCGCCTCGCGACCGAGGGCGTGGGCGCCGACTACATCACGATCGACATCGCGCACGGCCACGCCGACAGCATGCACAAGATGATCGAGCACATCAAGAAGAAGCTGCCGGGCGCGTTCGTGATCGCCGGCAACGTCGCCACGCCCGAGGCGGTGATCGACCTGGAGAACTGGGGCGCGGACGCGACCAAGGTCGGCGTCGGCCCGGGGAAGGTCTGCATCACCAAGCTGAAGACCGGCTTCGGCACCGGCGGCTGGCAGCTCTCGGCGCTGAAGTGGTGCGCGCGGGTCGCGACCAGGCCGATCATTGCCGACGGCGGCATCCGCGACCATGGCGACATCGCGAAGAGCGTGCGCTTCGGCGCGGCGATGGTGATGATCGGCTCGCTGTTCGCCGGGCACGAGGAGTCGCCGGGCAAGACCGTCGAGGTCGACGGCAAGCTGTTCAAGGAGTACTACGGCTCGGCCAGCGACTTCAACAAGGGCGAGTACAAGCACGTCGAGGGCAAGCGCATCCTCGAGCCGATCAAGGGCAAGCTCGCCGACACGCTGCGCGAGATGCGCGAGGACGTGCAGAGCTCGATCTCGTATGCCGGCGGCACCAGGCTCGCCGACCTGAAGAAGGTCAACTACGTCGTCCTCGGCGGCGAGAACGCGGGCGAGCATCTGTTCATGTAGGCCGCGGACGTTGGTCTTCGGCCCCAACCGCGAGCCGACCCGGCTTACCCCGATTCGGCGATGGTCAGTCGCCACGCCTGGCAGCAAGCCTGGCCACCAGGCCGGCCAACTGCGATTGCCGAGTCGTACCGGTCTTGGCCATGACCTGCTTGAGATGGGTGCGCACCGTGTTGGCGGTGACCCGATGCGCCAAACCGTACTCCTTGACGCTGACACCGCGAGCCAGTGCACAAGCCAGTCTGGCCTCGGCCGGCGTCAGGGCGTAAAGCGCGATCAGTAATTCGGCGTCCGGCACCGGCGACGACGCGGGATCGACGATGAACATCGCCGCCGCGCTGCCCGCCAGCAGCGCGTCGCGCCCGAGCGGGTAGAGCATCACCTACAGCGGCTGGGCTTGGCTGCGGCGGCGGACGAGCAACGCGCCGTCGCTGCTCAGGCCAAGCCCGTTGCCGGCCGCGATCGTCGCGGCAATGCAGCGCTGCAGCCGTTCGCGATCGCCCGGGTCGGCGGCCGTCGGTCGGCCGTCGCACCCGACCCAAAGGCCATCATGGCGGGCATCGAGTTCGCGGCCGGCGCGATTCGCATGCTGCAACCGGCCATCGACATTGATCAACCACACGGCGGTCGGCAGCAATTCAAGTGCCCCGAAACTGCCGGCGCGTTCGGCGCGAAGCCTCGTCAGGCGTTGGTGAAGCAGGCACGCACGCCGCAAATGGGGCATCAGGAGCTGCATCAGACGAAGTGATCGCTTTCACCAGCGGCCTGACGAATACGATCATCCATCACAACATCGCCACCGGCACGACTTCGGACACCGGCAAGAACGGTTTCTATCGCTCCGTCTCTGGCAATGTCATCGCCTTCATGGGTGAAAACCTCTTGCGCTACTACAGGATCGCCCAACAATGCGCGACCGAAACCGGGCTTGCGCTCTATACGCAGCCCGACGTGTCGAGCGGGGTGATCGCCTATGCGCCGTTCGTTGATAACAGCGACCCCTTCAATCCGTACCGGATCGCGTACATGAGGGTCGAGAGCACAGACGCTACGAATCCGTCGATCACCATCACATCGCCCACCGCGACCACATACAACCTCGGGCAGACCGTCCCGGCGCAATTCAGCTGCGCCGACGCCGAGTCGGGCATCGCGTCCTGCACCGGCACGGTTCCGAACAGCCAGTACATCGATACGGCCACCGAGGGGACCAAGGTCTTTGGTGTCAGTGCCGCCGATGCAGCCGGCAACAATGCCAGCAAGTCCGTGACGTACACGGTCGCGAAGAAGCCGCCGGCGGGCACAGAGACCGCAGACCTCGGGCTCACGATGACCCATGATGCAGCGAAGAAAAGCGTAACGACCGGTACGGTGATCAACTACAGATTGGAATTCAGAAACGCGGGACCCTCGTCTGCAGTGGCCTTGCAACTCAGGGACGACATTCCTGTCGGAATGACCGTCGAGGGTGCCAGTACCGGCTACAACATACTTTCCGGCGGCTCGACCGGAACGCAGGTCGTGTTCGACTTGGGGACGCTTGCGCCGGGTGGCCAGATCGCCGTGATGCTGACGATGCGCATCCTGGCGGCCCCTGGCGCGACCATCAACAATACGGCGGGCGTTGCGTCGGCGACCTTCGATCCGAAAGCCAACGACAACATCGCGAATGCGATCATCAAGGTGAAGTAGCCTGCCGTTGATGGTCATGATCGGCTCGCTGTTCGCCGGCCACGAGGAGTCACCGGGCCGGACGGTCGAGGTCGACGGGAAGCTCTTCAAGGAGTACCACGGCAGCGCGTCCGACTTGCGCAAGATGCGCGAGGATGTGCAGAGCTCGATCTCGTACGCCGGCGGCACCCGGCTGGTCGACATCCGCAAGGTCAACTGCGCGATGCTGGGCGGGGACGATGTGGGAGAGCACCAGTAGATGTGACTCCGCAAGGCGCTCGATGCTTTCCTTACCGAGTAGAATCGGCAAGGAATTGACTTCACGGGAGCGGCCATGCTTGCCACCCTTACCAGCAAAGGACAGGTCACGCTGCCCAAGGAAATCCGCGATGCGCTGAAGCTCAGTTCCGGCGCCAAGCTGGATTTCTCTTTGCAACCCGACGGCAGCGTGAACGTTCGACCGATGCAGAATTCCGTGGCCTCGCTGTTCGGCATCTTGAAGCGGCCAGGGGGCAAGGCCTACTCGATCGAGGAGCAGAAGGAGGCGGTCGGCCGCGCTTTGGCCGAAAAGCACGACCGTATCCTTCGCGAGGCCGCACGGCCTCCTGCTCGAGAATCAAGGAAGCGCGCGCGGTGATTGGGATCGACACGAACGTTCTGCTGCGTCTGCTGCTGGATGACGACCCCGCTCAGGCCCGACGGGCCAGACACGCGGCGTCGAGCGCCGAAGCGGCCGGCCAGCCGCTGTTCGTCAACGACGTCGTGTTGACTGAGACCGTCTGGACGCTTGGCTCACGCTACGACGCGACGAAGAGCGAGTTGATCGAGACGCTGCGCAGCCTGCTCGACAACGCGCGGCTGGCATTCGAGAACCGGTCGGTCTTGAGCGAGGCCGTGGTCGGATTCGAGCGCTCCAGTGCGGGGTTCGCCGACTGTCTCATCATCGCGAAAAACGCGGCGGCCGGCTGCGGGCACACCGCCACGTTCGATCGGGCGCTGCGCCCCTTCGAGCACGCCAAAATTCTCTGACGCTGACGTCGAACCTCAGCAAACGCCCATGACCGACCTCGCCAAATCATTCGAACCCGCCGCCATCGAGGCCCGCTGGGCGCCGCTGTGGGAGCGCAGCGGCGTCTACGCGCCGACGCTCGACGCGAGCAAGCCTTCGTTCAGCATCCAGCTGCCGCCGCCGAACGTGACCGGCACGCTGCACATGGGGCACGCGTTCAACCAGACCATCATGGACGCGCTGACGCGCTACCACCGGATGCGCGGCGACAACACGCTGTGGGTGCCGGGCACCGACCACGCGGGCATCGCGACGCAGATCGTGGTCGAGCGCCAGCTCGAGCAGCAGAAACTCAGCCGCCACGACCTCGGCCGCAAGAACTTCGTCGCCAAGGTCTGGGAGTGGAAGGAGGAGTCGGGTTCCATCATCACGAACCAGATGCGCCGCATGGGCGCGAGCGTCGACTGGTCGCACGAGTACTTCACGATGGACGAGAAGCTCTCGGCCATCGTCACCGAGACCTTCGTCACGCTCCACGAGCAGGGCCTGATCTACCGCGACAAGCGTCTGGTGAGTTGGGACCCCTCATTGAAAACGGCTGTATCCGACCTCGAAGTCGAGAGCGAAGAGGAGGATGGCTTCCTCTGGATGGTTCACTACCCGCTGGCCGATGGAAACGGCTCCGTCACCGTGGCGACCACGCGCCCGGAGACGATGCTCGGCGACGTGGCGGTGATGGTCCATCCGGACGACGAGCGCTACACGGCGCTGATTGGCAAGAAGCTTCGGCTGCCACTATGCGACCGCGAGATTCCGGTGATCGCTGACGAGTACGTCGACCGAGAATTCGGCACCGGCGCTGTGAAGGTGACCCCAGCGCACGACGCCAACGACTTCGCTGTCGGAAAGCGGCATGGCTTGCCTTTCCTTCGCGTTCTGAATCTCGATGGAACCATCGCCTCAGACGGCCACGGAGACCGCGAAAGTCTCGAGAAGTCCGCGACCAGCGGAGCGACCTTGATTTCCGGACGCGCCGACGATCCATACACGCACACCCTGTTCGACCTGCATGCGAAAGGCAAGCTCATACCACCGGCATACGAAGGACTGGACCGCTTCGTCGCGCGCAAGAAGATCGTCAAGGATCTCGCGGAGCAGGGCTATCTTGCAGAGACCAAGAAGCACAAGCTGATGGTTCCGCGCTGCGCACGCACCGGCGAGATCGTTGAACCCATGCTGACCGACCAGTGGTTCATGGCGGTTAGCAAGCCAGCGCCGGACGGCAAAAGCATCGCGCAGAAGGCGATCGACGCGGTGGCCAGCGGCGACGTGAAGTTCGTGCCCGAGAACTGGGTCAACACCTACGACCAGTGGATGAAGAACATCCAGGACTGGTGCCTCAGCCGCCAGCTGTGGTGGGGGCACCAGATTCCGGCGTGGTACGGCAGCGGCGGCGAGATCTTCGTCGGCCGCAGCGAGGACGAGGCGCGCGCCAAGGCCACAGCCGCCGGCTACGCCGGCGCGCTGACCCGCGACGAAGACGTGCTCGACACCTGGTACTCGTCGGCGCTGGTGCCGTTCTCGACGCTGGGCTGGCCCGAGCAGACGAAGGAGATGGAGCTGTTCCTGCCGTCCAGCGTGCTGGTGACCGGCTACGAGATCATCTTCTTCTGGGTCGCGCGCATGATCATGATGACGACGCACTTCACCGGCCGCGTGCCGTTCCGCACCGTCTACATCCACGGCATGGTGCGCGACGGCGACGGCAAGAAGATGAGCAAGTCCGAGGGCAACGTGATCGACCCGGTGGACCTGATCCAGGGCGTCGACCTCGACACGCTGGTGCAGAAGTCGACCGTCGGCCTGCGCAAGCCCGAGACCGCGCCGAAGGTCGCGGCGCGCGTGAAGAAGGAATTTCCCGACGGCATGCCGGCCTACGGTGCCGACGCGCTGCGCTTCACGATGGCCTCTTATGCCAGCCTGGGCCGCAACATCAACTTCGACACCAGGCGCTGCGAGGGCTACCGGAATTTCTGCAACAAGCTCTGGAACGCGACCAAGTTTGTGCTGATGAACTGCGAAGGGCAGGACTGCGGTCTCGCAGAGCACACCAAGGCCGAGTGCGCGCCGGCCCGCCTCGACGCGGCGGGCCGGATCGTCTCCCCCGCGGGTCCGTTCCATGGCTACATGCGCTTCAGCCCGGCGGACAAATGGATCACGAGCGAGCTGCAGCGTGTCGAGGCCGCGGTCGAGCAGGGTTTCGCCTCCTTTCGGCTCGACAACGTCGCCAACGCGATCTATGCGTTCGTGTGGGACGAATACTGCGACTGGTACATCGAGATCGCCAAGGTGCAGCTCGCGGTCGCCAGGGAAGGCGGGGACGAAGCCCGGCAGCGTGCGACACGCCGCACGCTGATCCGGGTGCTCGAGACGGTGCTGCGGCTGATGCATCCGATCATGCCGTTCATCACGGCCGAGCTGTGGGAGTCGGTCGCGCCGGTGGCCGGCCGACCAACCGACGGTGCAGGCATCGTCACGGCGGCGTATCCAAAGGCGCAGCCCGACCGCATCGACGCCGGCGCCGATGCCTGGGTCGCAAAGCTCAAGACCATCGTCGGCACCAGCCGCGCCTTGCGCAGCGAGATGAACCTGTCGCCGGCAGCGCGGGTGCCGCTGTGCGTGATCGGTGACGACGCATTCGTCGCCGAGGCCGAGCCGGTGCTGAAGGCACTCGCGAAACTGTCGGAAGTGAAGCGCTTCGACAGCGACGCCGCGTTCTCGGAAGCGACGCGCACCGCCGCCGTCGCGGTGGCCGGCGACGCGCGCCTGGCGCTGCATGTCGAGGTCGACCTCGCGGCCGAGACCGAACGCCTGGCCAAGGAGATCGCACGGCTGCAGGGCGAGATCGTCAAGGCCCGGGCCAAGCTGGGCAACGAGAGCTTCGTCGCGCGCGCGCCCGCCGCGGTCGTGGCTCAGGAGCAGCAGCGCGTCGCCGACTTCACGGCGGCAGTGGCTCGCTTGCAAGATCAACGGGCTCGCCTGGCGACGTCGCCTTGAAACTGCCGGCCGCATTGGCCGCGCCCAGCATCTCGTCGATGCGCCGGGCCACGGCCCAGGCGCTGCGCAGCCGCGACTCGCGCGTCGTGCTCGCGACGCGCGGGGTGATCTGCAGGTTCTCGATGCCGTGCAGCGGCCGGCCCTGATCGAGCGCACCGGGCTCCAGGCTGTCGAGCCAGGCCGCGGCGAGGCGGCCGCCGGTCAGGGCTTCGGCGAGCGAGGCTTCGTCGAACAGCGCCGAATGCGCGATGCTGACGATCACCTGGTTCGGCTTGCAGAACGGCAGGAATCGCTCGCCGAGCAGGCCGTGGTAGCGGCTGAAATAGTTGAGCTGCACGCACACCGCGTCGGATTGTTCGAGCAGCTCGCGCAGCCCCAGCGGCTTGACCTGCCAGCGTTCGAAGACAGGGTCGCTCGCATGCAGCGCCGGATCGTAGCCTACCATCGTGGAGCCGAATCCGGCGAGCATCTGGGTCATCGTTCGCGCGGCCGGTGCCATGCCGATCAGGCCCACCGTCGCGGCGCCGAGTTCGCGGCCCACCAGCATGCCGTCGGAGCCGACCACGGGTACGCGGCGCAGCATCGACAACAGCGCGCCGATCATGAATTCGGCCTCGGCCTGGGCGGTGGCGGTCAGGCCGCGCACGACCTCGACGCGCGCCCGGGCGCAGGCATCGAGATCGATGTTCTCGGCCCCGGCGCTGACGCGTCCGACCGCGCGCAGCACCGGCGCGTAATGCAGCGCCTGCGCATCGATCGTCACCGCCGGCGGCACGATCAATGCCCTGACGTTGTAGAGCGCCTGGCGGAAGGAGCGCGGGTCGTTGGCCAGCTCGGGCGCATAGCGAACCGAGTAGCGCGACTCGAGCCACTGCATCACCTCGGCTTCCAGCGGTTCGATGATCAGCAGATCCATGCGCTTGCGAGCGTTTCCGAGGCTTTGTCCGACGATCTGCGGCCTGCGTGCATGCCAGAATCGAAACGCAGCATCAGGTCGACAAGAAGGGATTGTAAGTAAATGTTAGTCACCAAAGCGATTTTTCCAGTGGCCGGTCTGGGCACTCGTTTTCTGCCTGCCACCAAGGCCCAGCCCAAGGAAATGCTGCCGGTGGTGGACAAGCCGTTGATCCAGTACGCGGTCGAGGAGGCCTATGCCGCCGGCGTCCGGGAGATGATCTTCGTCACGGGGCGCCACAAGCGCCCCATCGAGGATCACTTTGACATGACTTTCGAGCTGGAGGTAGCCCTCGAACAGGCGGGTAAGCAAGAGTTACTGAACGTGGTGCGCGGCGTCAAACCCGACGACATGGAGTGCATCTACGTGCGCCAGGCCCAGGCGCTGGGCCTGGGCCACGCCGTGCTGTGCGGCCAGCGGCTGGTGGGCAACCACCCATTCGCGGTGTTGCTGGCAGACGACCTGATGGTCGGCAATCCGCCCGTCCTCCAGCAGATGGTCGAGCAGTACGAGGAATGGCGCGTCTCGATCCTGGCGGTCCAGGAAGTGCCGGCCGAACACACCCGGCGCTATGGCATCGTCGACGGCACGCCGATCAACGAGCGCCTGCTGGACGTGAGTGCCATCGTCGAGAAGCCTGCCGCTGAAGACGCGCCGTCGCGTCTGGGTGTTGCGGGGCGCTACATCCTGACGCCGGGCATCTTTCACGAAATCGCGAACCAGGCGCGCGGCGTGGGCGGGGAGATCCAGCTCACGGACGGAATCGCCGGCCTGCTGCGCCGCGAGAAGGTCTTCGCCTACCGTTACGAAGGCAAGCGCTACGACTGCGGCAGCAAGGAGGGCTTCCTGCAGGCCAACGTCGAACTGGCGCTGGCGCACCCGACGCTCGGGCCGGGCTTCCGGGACTACCTGAAGGGTCTTGAGCTCTGACGCAACTCCGGCGCGCGCCTAGCGGCGCCGCAGGAAGTGGATGAACTCGTCGTTGCTGCTCGCCTGCTCGACGAGTTCGTTGCCGGTCTGGCGGGCGAAGGCCTGGAAGTCGCGCATCGAGCCCGGGTCGGTCGCGAGCACCTTCAGCACCTCGCCGCTGTGCATGTCGGCCAGCGCCTTCTTGGCCTTCAGGATGGGCAGCGGGCAATTCAGTCCGCGGGTGTCGAGTTCTTTCTGAGCGTCCATGATGATTCCCTCGTGTGCGCCGATTCTAGGTCGCGTCCCCGGGCGGCCGCCCGGGCCGATCGACCCACTGCGGCGTGATGCCGCGGCCGGTCAGCCAGTCGGCCACCGCGTAGCCGGTGCCGGCACGCCAGCACTTGATGTCCTCGGGCCGGCAGAGCCGGTATTCGGCGAGTTCGGGCGACAGCACGATCTCGCCGCGCGCGACCACGTGGTAGGCGACGATGATCTGGTTCATGCGCTGGAAGTCGTAGACGCCGATCAGCTTCAGCGCATCGACCTTCAGGCTGGTCTCTTCCGCCACCTCGCGCGCGACGCCCTCTTCCGGCGTCTCGCCCGCTTCCATGAAGCCGGTGACGAGCGCGAAGTTGCGGCCCGGCCACGCGGCGTTGCGGGCGAGCAGCACCTGCCCGTCGCGGTCGGCCATCTCGATCACCGCGGCCAGCACCGGCGTCGGGTTGTTCCAGTGCGTCCAGTCGCAGGCCGGGCAGCGCAGGCGCTTCTTCTCGCCGCCGTCCTCCATCTGGACCAGCATCTGCAGCGGCGTCGCGCACGTGGGACAGAAGTTGAACTGTGGGCTCATGCCGGAAACACCCCCGTGGACAGATAGCGATCGCCGCGATCGCAGACGATGAAGACGATGGTCGCGTTCTCGACCTGCCGGGCGGTCTGCAGCGCGACCCAGCACGCGCCCGCCGCCGAAATCCCGGCGAACAGCCCCTCCTCGGCCGCCAGGCGGCGCGCCATGGCCTCGGCGTCCTGCTGGCTGACGCTGACCGTCTCGTCGACGAACTGCGCGTCGTAGATCTTCGGCAGGTAGGCCGCCGGCCACTTGCGGATGCCCGGGATGCGCGAGCCTTCGCCGGGCTGGGCGCCGATCACGCGCACGCCCCTGCCCTGCTCCTTCAGGTAGCGCGAGACGCCGGTGATCGTGCCGGTCGTGCCCATCGCGCTGACGAAGTGGGTGACGCGGCCCCTGGTGTCGCGCCAGATCTCGGGGCCGGTGGTCTCGTAGTGCACGCGCGGGTTGTCGGCGTTCGCGAACTGGTCGAGCACGCGGCCCTTGCCGTCGCGCTGCATCTGCTCGGCCAGGTCGCGCGCGTATTCCATGCCGCCGGAGCGCGGCGTCAGGATCAGCTCGGCGCCGAAGGCCTTCATGGTCTGGGCGCGTTCGACGCTGAGGTCCTCGGGCATGATCAGCAGCATGCGGTAGCCGCGGATCGCCGCGGCCATCGCCAGCGCGATGCCGGTGTTGCCCGAGGTCGCCTCGATCAGGGTGTCGCCGGGCCGGATGTCGCCGCGCTCCTCGGCGCGCCGGATCATGCTGATCGCCGGGCGGTCCTTCACGGACCCGGCCGGGTTGTTGCCCTCGAGCTTGCCGAGGATGACGTTGCCGCGCTGCTCGTTGGCTAGGCCGGGGATGCGCACCAGCCGCACCAGCGGCGTGTTGCCGATGACGTCTTCGACGGTGCTGTACTTGGGGGCGGTTCGGGATCGGGACGGAACGCTCATGAACTCTCCTCGTCGGCGATTCTCGCAGGCCGCGGGGAAGAGCGCTCGGTCGGGGTTCTGGTGCCTCGGGTCGGAATCGAACCGACACTCCTTGCGGAACGGGATTTTGAGTCCCGCGCGTCTACCGATTTCGCCACCGAGGCCGGTGCTGTAGAGGGCGGGATTCTGCCACAGCGCGTCCACTCGGGCGCCGATCACGCGGTCGCCGCGGGCCTTGAATTCGACCCCCGCGACCCGGCGCTTAGACTCTGCACCTTTGCCGCCCAACAGGAAGTTCGCGCATGCCGCCGATGCCCCCCGTGACCCAAGCCCTGCTGCTGATCAACGTCGCGGCGTTCTGCATCGACCTGTTCCTCGGACCCTGGTTCACGCGCCTGCTGGCACTGTGGCCGGTGGGTGACGGATTCCTGCCCTGGCAGGTCGTCAGCTACGCGTTCCTGCACGGCAGCTTCACGCACCTGTTCTTCAACATGCTGGGCCTGTGGATGTTCGGCGCCGACCTGGAGCGGCTGTGGGGACCGAAGCGCTTCCTGCAGTTCTACTTCGCCAGCGTGCTGACGGCCGCGGCAGCCCAGTTGCTGGTCGCCGCGCTGACCGGCGCGGTCTATCCGACGGTCGGCGCGTCGGGCGGCCTGTTCGGCTTGCTGCTGGGCTTCGGGATGATGTTCCCGAACCGGATGATCATGCCGCTGTTCCCGCCGATCCCGATGAAGGCCAAGGTGTTCGTCGCGGTCTTCGGCGGGCTCGAACTGCTGTTCGGCGTCACCGGGACGATGCAGGGCATCGCCCACTTCGCGCACCTCGGCGGCATGCTGGGCGGCTTCCTGATGATCCGCTACTGGCAGGGCCGGTCGCCGTTCGGCAAGTGACGCGTTCGCGGCTCTCGAGCTGAGCCCGCCTCGGCCCGGGCTTCGGCGACGAGCTCGACCCGCCGAGGCATCTGTACCGTCCCGGGGTTCATGCGTGCACACAAGCCTTGCGCCACGGTCGGGTAGCGCAGCTGCAGGCGCAGCTCGCGCTTCAGGCGCCGGTTGACGAGCCGGCGCGATTCGCCGAGGAAGCTGAGCTGCATCGGCGAGAGCCGCTCGCGTGCCTCGGCGCGCGTGACGCGGGCCGGCCGCGCCACGCCATCCAGATCGGCGGCGAGATCGGCGTAGTCGCCCATCTTCAGCTCGGTGTCGTCGCTGACGTGGACCGCGCGTTGCGGCAGCCCGCGGTGCAGCGCGGCGACGCAGGCGCGCGCCAGGTCGTCGGCATGGATGTGGTTCGTGAACACGTCGTCTTCGGCCACGAGCACCGGCGCGCCGCGCGCGAGGCGTTCGCGCGGGTGGCCGCCGGCGCGATCGCCCGCGTAGATGCCGGGGATGCGCAGCAGCGTGACGCGCGCGCCGAACGCGCGGCCGTACCAGCGCAGGCGCTGCTCGGCATCGACGCGGCGGCGCGCGCGTCCGGTGCCCGGATGGAGCGCGCGCGTCTCGTCGACCCGTGCGCCACCGCAGTCGCCGTACACGCCGCTGGTGCTGCCGTAGACGATGCGCCGCACCCGGCCCTTGCGTGCGAGCGCCTGCAGGAGGTGGGCGGTGCGCGGGTCGGTATCGCCGCCGATCGGCGGCGGCGCCAGATGCAGCACCGCATCGGCCAGGCCGGCGAGCCGCGCGAGCGTGTGCGGTGCGTCCAGGTTGCCCACCAGCGGCAGCGCGCCCGCCGCGCGCAACTCGGCGCAGCGAGCCGGGCTCGAGGTCAGCGCGATCACCCGCCAGCGCGCGCGCAGCAGCCCGACGACGCGCATCCCGACATCGCCGCAACCGACGATCAGCAGGACGGGCCGCTTGAAGCGCGTGGCGCGGCCGGTCACGGCGAGCGCCGCAGCGCGACGGGAGGTGCGGGCAGAATCACGGGCTCAGTCTACTGAAAACGCGCACGCGCTCGCCCTCCATGCCTTTCACCGTCACCGTCCAGCCCAGCGGCCGCACTTTCTCCGTCGACCGCGACGAACCGATCCTCACCGCCGCGATCCGTCAGGGCGTCGGCCTGCCCTACGGCTGCAAGGACGGCGCCTGCGGCTCGTGCAAGAGCCGGATGCTCGACGGCCGCGTGATCCACGGCGCGCATCAGGTCAAGGCGCTGAGCCCCGAGGAAGAGGCCGCCGGCTGGATCCTCACCTGCCAGGCTGCGCCGCGCAGCGACATCGTCATCGAGGCCCGCACCGTGCCCGGCGCCGGCGAGTTCGCGATCCGCAAGATGCCGACGCGCGTGACGGCGATCACGAGGCCGGCGCCCGACGTGGCGATCCTGCAGCTGCAATTGCCGGCGAACGACCGGCTGCAGTACCACGCGGGACAGTACGTCGAATTCATCCTGCGTGACGGTTCGCGGCGCAGCTATTCGATGGCGAACGCGCCGCACACGCAGCTCGACAAGCCCGGCATCGAGCTGCACCTGCGGCACCTGCCCGGCGGCAAGTTCACCGACCACGTCTTCGCGGCGCTGAAGGAGAAGGACATCCTGCGCATGGAAGGCCCGTTCGGCAGCTTCTTCCTGCGCGAGAATTCCGACAAGCCGATGATCCTGCTTGCCTCCGGCACCGGCTTCGCGCCGATCAAGGCGATCGTCGAGCACTTGCAGTTCAAGCACAGCCAGCGCCATGCGCTGCTCTACTGGGGCTGCCGCAGCAAGGCCGATCTGTACCTGCACGAGTGGGCGCTGAACGCCGCGGCGTCGATGCCCGGGCTCCAGTACATCCCGGTGTTGTCGGAGCCCAAGCCCGAAGACGCCTGGACCGGCCGCACCGGCCTGGTCCACCAGGCCGTGATGCACGACCACCCGAACCTGATGAACCATCAGGTGTACGCCTGCGGCGCGCCGATCATGGTCGAGTCGGCGCGGCGCGATTTCGTCGCCCAATGCGGCCTGCCCGACGACGAGTTCTATGCCGACTCGTTCACCTCCGAAGCTGACAAACATGGCGCGTAGCGCCATGTTTGCGGCGCAGGCTAACTTCGCGCAGCGAAGTTAAGGCGCGAAGCGCCGGCCGAAGCCACAAGCATGCAGTCCGCTCCGACAGCCCTTCGCTACACCACGGTCGCGATCGCGTTCCACTGGCTGCTCGCACTCGCGATCATCGGCTCGCTCGGCATGGGGTTCTACATGTCGGACCTGCCGTTCTCGCCGTCGCGCCTGAAGCTGTTCAACTGGCACAAGTGGGCCGGCATCACGATCCTCGCGTTGTCGGCCGCGCGGGCGCTGTGGCGGCTCACCCACCGGCCGCCGGCCTTGCCGGACGCGGTGCTCGCCGCGATGCCGGTCTGGCAGCGGCACGCGCATCGCGCCACCCACGGCCTGCTGTACGGGCTGTTCTTCGCGGTGCCGCTGTCGGGCTGGGCCTACACCTCCGCGGCGGGCTATCCCGTCGTCTGGTTCGGCGTGCTCGCGTTGCCCGACTGGGTGGCGGTGGACCGGCCGCTCGCCGATGCGGTGCTCAAACCCCTGCACCACCTGCTCGCCTTCGCGCTCGCCGCACTGCTCGCGCTGCACGTGGCCGCCACGCTCAAGCACCAGTTCGTCGATCGCGATGGCTTGTTCTGGCGCATCTGGCCACGGAGAGTGAAGCGATGATCCCGACCGTGCGAGCTGCGGCGCTGGTGCTGGCGGCGCTCGCCGGCCCGGCGCGCGCGCAGCCGGCTGCGGTGCTGCTGCCGGCGCAAAGCGAGCTGGTGTTCGTCAGCACGCAGATGGGCGTGCCGGTCGAGGGCCGGTTCCGCAGGTTCGAGGCGCAGATCGCGCTCGACCCGCGTCAGCCCGCCGCGGGCCGCGTCGCATTCGACATCGACACCGCCACCGCGACGCTGGGCCTGCCCGAGACCGACGCCGAGCTGCCCAAGGCCCCCTGGTTCGCGAGCGCCGCGTTCCCGCAGGCGAGCTTCCGATCGAGCGCAATCAAGGGCCTGGGCGGCGGCCGCTTCGAGGTCGACGGCGTGCTGGCGATCAAGGGCCGCACCCAACGCATCGTCGTGCCGGTGCAGGTGACGCAGGACGCAGGCAGCTCCATCGCCGCCGGCAGCTTCACGATCAGGCGCCTGGCCTTCCGCATCGGCGAGGCCGAATGGGCCGACACCTCGCTGGTCGCCGACGACGTGATCGTTCGCTTCAGGCTGGTACTGAAGGGGCTGCCTCCGCTGTGACGGCGCGATGGTCGCGAACGGCCTGGTCGAAGCGCGGATCTCGCCCGCACCGCAGGCGCGGTGTCAGTTCTTCTTCACGGCCTTCGAGGCCGGCGTCGAGCCCCCCTGCACGCCCAGCGTCCCGCCTGTGCCCAGCCCGCCCTTGACGGTCTGAGCCCGGTAGTTGCGCACCGCCTTGACGAGCTGGTTGTAGCTGTCGGCGAACGCGGCGATGATGATCTTGCCCTCGGGCGTGTTGCTGTAGCCACCTGCGCCGGCGCCGCCGGCCCAGCCGAAGGCGCTGCCGAAGACGTTGAAGTCGGTGTTCTTGGCGCTGCCCTCGGCCGCGGCGAGCTGAACGCCCGAGCGGTTGTCGATCATGATCAGCGTCGTCGAGGCCTCGTTCGTCTTGAGACCGCCGGCCAGAGCGCCGACCATGCCGAGGCTTCGGCTCAACCCGGCCAGCCCGCCGCCGACCCCGCCGGTGTTCTGACTGAAGGTGATCTGCGGGTTCATCGTGTAGTCGGCCGCGACCATCTGTCCGGCGCCGAAATTGCTGCCGGCGCGCATCTCGCCGGACTTCTGCAGATTGCGTTCGACGTTCATGTTGTGCATCGCCGCGCCGCGCTCGACGACGACGAAGCAGTTGCTCTGCTGGATCATCATGCGCAGCACCGGAACGGTGGAGCCGAGCTTGTAGCTGCGCAAGGTCTGGTACCAGCCGGCGTTCTGGTCCTCGACCACACCGATCGTGCCGAGCGACTGGTCACAACGCTCCAGGCTGCTGCTCGCACCCTCGGCGGTGGCGCCGCCGGCGGCACCGGTGACCGCCGTCTTCGAGCCGCCGGCCTCGGGCTGGCCGGGCATCGTGGCCACGCAGCCGGTCATCAACACGCCGACAGCCGCCGTCAGCGCGAGCCGCACCCCCGCGGCAAGACCTGGATGACGCGCTGCTCCTGCTTCTGCGTTCATGGAAACCTCCTGTGTTGCTTGGTTACGAACAGTTCTTCTCGAACCGCGCCACTTTATACATATCGCGCCGAACCCGCCACCGAATCGTGGTCAGTTCGCTTGTGATCGCCACTCCTTCTTCCACAGCTTCGCGAGTTCCGTGGCCACCGCGGGCGGAGGGTTGCCGATCAGCGTCGTCCTGCCCTTCTCGTAGACCGTGCCATAGACGAGTTTCTTCTCGGGCGAGTAGAGGATGACCGCGCTGTTGTCGGCACAGTCGTGGTTCTTGCAGAACGAATTCATCACGTAGCGCTCGCCGGCCACCTGTTGGTCGCTCGGCTGGGGCGCCGGCCCGTCGCGCCTGGCCAGCCACGGGGTCTTGGCCTTGGCACCGAGCGCCTGGGTATAGGCCGACTTGAACGCCGCCTGCTCCAGGTATTGCCACGGTTCGGGCGGCCTCTGCGCGTGCGCGACGCTGGCCAGCGCGAGGCCGGCCAGCAACCCTGCGCTGGCGGCGCGCACGCCCTCGCGAACGGCGCGCACGGCCCCGGGCAGCCGCGGTCCGGGTTGCAGCCTGAAGTGCCGGCGGATGCGGGGCAGACGGTACGTTGGATTCATCGTTCTCATCCTGAGGTTTCGGGTTGGCGTCCCGACATTAGGAGCGATCCGTTACCAGAGCGTTACCGGTGCGCGATGGCCTGGCGCCGCGGCATGGAAAGTTACCCGATCCAGCGACTTGCCGTAGGATTTGTTACATGACCGCACCGCACCTCGCGCTGCTGAATCTGCCCACCGTGTCCGGTCCCGGCGGCGCGCGCGTGCCGCTGGAGCGCAAGACGGCGGCGCTGCTGGCACGACTGGCCCTGGAAGGGAGCCAGCCACGCGGCGCCGTGGCGGCCCTGCTGTGGCCGGACGCCGCACCGGCACAGGCGCGCAACAGCCTGCGCCAGCGGCTGTTCCGCCTGCAGCGTTCGAGCGGCTGCGAGTTCGTGCTCGGCGGCGACGATCTGCATCTGGCCGACGGCGTGACCCACGATCTGACCGAGGCCCACGCCGTGTTGCGGCTCGACCCGCAGGCCGCTGCCGGCGAGTTGCTCGGCCCGCACGACTACACCGACTGCCCCGCGCTCGGCGAGTGGGTCGCGATGGTGCGCGAACGGTGGCGCCAGCAACGCGCCGCGTGGCTGGCCGAAATCGCCGCTGCGCACGAGGCTCGGCACGAGGTGGCGCGGGCCCTCGCCTACGCCCAGCGCCTGCTCGCCGACGAACCCCTGCTCGAACAGGCGCACCGCCGCGTGATGCGGCTGCATTACCTGCGCGGCGACCGCGCTGCGGCGCTGGCCGCCTTCGAGCGCTGCCGCGAGCGGCTGCGCAGCGAACTCGGCGCCGCACCCGACCGCGAAACCGCCGCACTCGCGAAGCAGATCGCCGCCGGCGATCTGCCCGCAGTGCGTCCGGCCGCGCCACTGGTCACCGTGCTGCGGCCGCCGCGCCTGATCGGGCGGGACGCGCAGCGCCAGCAGCTCGACGCGGCGGTGCGCGAGCGGCGCAGCCTGGTGCTGAGCGGCGAGCCCGGCATCGGCAAGTCGCGCCTGTTGGAGGATCTGGTCGCGGCCCATCCCGCGCTGCTGGCCGCGGGCGCACACGCCGGCGAGGCGAAGGTGCCGTATGCGCTGCTCGCTCGCCTGGCCGGGCTGGCACACGCGCGCTTCGATGTGCCGCTGGACGACTGGGTGGCGCAGGAACTCGCACGCCTGCTGCCGGCCTTCGGCGCCGCGCCGTCCGCGCGCCTTGATCCGCTGCGCCTGCAGCAGGCCCTCGCAGCCGGCATCGGGGCCTGGGCGTCGCAGGGTCTGGCCGGCTTCGTCGTCGACGACCTGCACCATGCCGACGAGGCCTCGCTCGAATGCCTGCTCGCGCTCGCCGATGCGCCCGGCGACGAGCGGCTCGCGTGGGTCTTCGGCGTGCGCAGCCAGGAGTGGCCGACGCTGTTGAGCGACTGGTTGCAGGCGGCCGAGCACGGCGCCGTCGACACGGCCGTCGTGCCGCCGCTCGATGCCCGCGACGTGGCCGCCCTGCTGGACTCGCTCTCGCTGCCGCAGTTCGACGCCGCCGAATGGGCCGGCCCGCTGCTCGCCCACAGCCGCGGCAATCCCCTGTTTGCGCTCGAGACCGTTCGCGCGATGCTCGCCCTCGGCCCTACCGCGTCGCTGCCGGTCGGCACGCGCCTGCCGGTGCCGGCCGGGCTCGGCGCGTTGATCGGGCGCCGGCTGGCGCGGCTGTCGGAGCCGGCCTTGCGGCTGCTGCGTGTTGCGGCGCTGGCCGGTGCCGACTTCGACGCCGACGTGGTCGCGCACGTGCTGCAGGCGCATCCGCTGGACATCGTCGACCCCTGGCGCGAGCTCGAGCAGGCCCAGCTGCTGGCCGGCGGCCGCTTCACGCACGACCTGATCGGCGAAACCGCCGCGCGCGACCTCCCGGAGGGCATCGCCCACGCGCTGCATGCGCGGCTCGCGACCGCACTCGAGGCGCTCGGCCGCTCGGCCGCCCGCGTCGCGCCGCATTGGGCACGCGCGCAGTCGTGGGCGCGCGCCGGCGAGGTCTACGCGCACGCCGCGGGCGAGGCACAACGCGCGTCGCGGCGCGCCGACGAGGTGGCGCTGTGGGAGCAGGCGGCCGACTGCTTCGAACAGGCCGGTCGACCCGGCAAGGCCTTCGACGCGCGCGCCGACGGCCTCGAATCGCTGATCGTTGTGCGTGGCATCCCGCCGGCGCTGGCGCTCGTCGGCCGGCTCGCGGCGGACGCCAGAACCGAGCCGCAGCGCATGCGCGCGCTGACCACCCAGGCCACCGTCTGCCTGTATGCCGGCGACCAGGCGGGCGGCGAGTCCGCGGCGCGCGCCGCGCTCGAGTCCGCGACCCGGCTGGGCGCGCTGTGGCCGCGCTTCGAGGCCGCGCGCCTGCTCGCGGTGGCGCTGTCGCAGGCGTTTCGGGCCAGCGAGGCGCTGGAGATCATCGAACCCTTCCGCGAGATCGTCGAGGCCCAGGGCAGCCTGGAGCAGCGCCACCACTTCTGGGCCGACTATGCCTACGCGCTGAAGTCGGCGCAACGCCTGCGCGACACCGCGCAAGCCCTGCGCAAGGCGATGGCGAGCGCGCAGGCGCTGGGCGATCACGCCGAGCTCGCGACGCTGACCTCGAACCTCGCGGTCGTGGTCAGCAACTTCGGCACGCCGCAGGAGGCGCTCGACCACGGCAAGCGTGCGCGCGCGCTGCGTGATCCGCTGGGCACCGCGGTCGGCCCGGCGGCCGGCGCGATCGACCTGTACATCGGTGTCGCCAACGGCGCGCTCGGCCGCTACAGCGAGGCCCTGGCCGACCTCGACCGCGCGGATGCGTGCTTCGGCAGCGACGCCTCGACGATCTGGACCGCGCTGACGGCCAACCACCGCGCCGCGCTGCTGCTGCAGCTCGGCCAGTTCGCGCGCGCCCGCCAGGCGCTGGCCATCGACGGCACGCCGGCGCACGGCGTCGGCGCGCGTCGTGCGCTGCTGCGCGCACGCATCGAGCAGGCGCTCGGCGGCAGCGGCCAGGCCGCGCTCGACGAGGCGCTGGCGATCGTCGGCCCGCAGGGCGACCACCTGGTGCGCATGTTGGTGCGCCTCGACGCGACCCTGAAGATGCCGCCGGGCGACGCCGCCGAGGCCTGCGCCCGGCTGGGCGCCGAGGCCGAGGCGGCCGAACACAGCGCGGTCGCGATGCGGGCGCGCCTGATGCGGCTCGATCACCTGCGCCGGGCCGGCGCCCTCGCCGACGAGCGCGCCGAACTTGCCGCGGTCGCCGCGCTGATCGACTCGGTCGAGCCGGCCGACATGTACCTGCCGCAGGCCTGGTGGATCGTCGCGCAGGCGCACGATCACCTCGGCGCCAGCGCCGCCTCGAACGCCGCGCTGGCGCGCGGCCACGCCTGGGTCGTCGAGCGCGCGCTGCCGAACGTGCCGCCACCGTTTCGCGAGAGCTTCCTGCACCGCAATGCGACCAACCGCGACCTCCTCGGTCGCGCGGCCCAGCGGCTGGGCCTGCGTGTGCCCTCCGCCACCACGTCGGCGGCCGGCACATAACGGTCCGGTAACGCGCGCGGTCTAGGCTGGCGCACGCGGCATTCATCATGGGAGAACCATGGACGGCTTGACGATTCAGGCGCTGCAATGGGCACGGCTCGCGGACCTGCACGACGTGCCGCCGCTCGACCCGCACGACCTGGCCTGCATGGCCGAGCTGCGCGAGGTGCTGGTGCGCCACGGACGGCTGGAGCGCTTCGCGCTGCACCTGGTGCACAGGCACTTCGACCTGGCGCCGCACGAGGTGCTGGTCGAATACAGCGATCCGCTCGCGCGCGAGCAGGTGCTGCGCGTCGAACGCCGCGACGCCGAGGTGCTGAAGACCGCGATCCCGACGACCTGGACGCTGGGCGAGGCGCAGCCCCTCGTCGCCTGCGTCTGCGCCTATCGCGTCCAGCACGGCCACCTCGGGCGGCACCAGTCCGGCTGAGCCGGTCGACTGCCGGCCCGGGCCGGCCGGCGTGCCGGCTTTGGTAAACTGGGGGTATCCTCCGGCGCGCGGCATCCCCGCGCCCCGCCATCCGATTGTTCCGGCGCTTGGCCGCTCCGTGCGCCGCGCGGCGACAGATGCCAAACGGGCCCCCAGCAGCATGACCTCTGTCCAAACCGATCTGCAGCGCGAAGTCGCGGTGCTCGTCGTCGAAGCCCTGAACCTCGAGATCGCTGCGGACGCCATCGACCCGCAGGCGCCGCTCTATGGCGACGGCCTGGGTCTGGATTCGATCGACATCCTCGAGGTGGCACTGGTCGTCTCGCAGCGCTACGGTTTCCAGCTGCGTTCGGACGACGAGGACAACGTCCGCATCTTCACCTCGCTGGCCAGCCTGACCGAGCACATCGCCGTCCACCGGGTCAGCTAGCGGCTGCACCATGCAAGCCCGCCCGGGGGTCCGCATCGTGGCGGTCGCGCTGCTCGGCGCGGCCTATGTGCTCGCGACCCACTGGCTGATGACACGCGCCCCAGCGTCGCCCTGGAACGTCGTGGGCGTGCTCACGCCGATGCTCGCGGTGATCGCGGCCGGCGCCTGGCGCGGCGGCCAACGCCGGCTCGCCGCCGCAGCGGCGCTGCCGATCGCCGCGCTGTGCGGCCAGGCGCTGCTCGGGCTGCAGACCTCGCCGCAACTGCTGTACGTGGCGCAGCACGCGGGCATCAACCTGTTCCTCGCGGCGGCGTTCGGCGGCACACTGCGCGCCGGCCACACGCCGCTGATCACGACGCTGGCGCGGCGCGTGCACCGCCACTTCACGCCCGCCATGGCCGCCTACACACGCCACTGCACGCTGGCCTGGACGCTCTACTTCGTCGCGATGGCGACGGTCTCGATCGCGCTGTACGCGTTCGCCCCTTTCGACACCTGGGCGCTGTTCGCGAACCTGCTGTCGCCGATCACCGTGGTCGTGATGTTCGGTGCCGAGTACCTGCTGCGCTACCGGCTGCACCCGGAGTTCGAGCGCAGCTCGATCGCCGACGCGATCCGCTCCTACCTGCACGGCACGACGAAACCGGCAGCCGCGCACCACGACCCGGCCGCATGACGCCGCAGCCGCTGATCTGGGCCGACGACCTCGACGCGCCGCTGGCGCGCTGCGACGGCCGCAGCGTGTCGCGGCGCCAGTACCTGGCCGACGTGCGGGCCCTCGCCGCCCGCCTGCCGAATGCCGGCCCGATGCTCAATCTCAGCGCCGACCGCTACCGGTTCGCGGTCGGCCTGGGCGCGGCGATGCTGCGCGGCCAGAACAACCTGATGCCGCCGAACCACACGCCGGACACGGTCGCGCGGCTGCGCAGCTTGTTCCCATCGACCTACGCGCTGCTCGATGCCGACGCACCGGACGTGGAGATGCCGCGGGTCCGGCACGCCGACGCGCCGGAGCGCGACGACCCGGACGCGACGGTGCCGCGAATCGACGCCGCCGCACTCGCCGCGCAGGTGCTGACCTCCGGCTCGACCGGCGCGCCGGTGCCGCACGCCAAGCACTGGGGCCTGCTGGTGCACAACACGCGCTGCGGCGCGCAGCGCCTGGCGCAGCAGATGGGGCGGACCTCGCTCGCCGGCGTGACCCTGGTCGCGACCGTGCCGGCGCAGCACATGTACGGCTTCGAATCGAGCGTGCTGGTCGCGCTGCTCGGCGGCGCCGCGTTCGACAGCGGGCGGCCGTTCTTCCCCGCCGACATCGCCGCCGCACTGGCGCGCGCGCCGCGCCCGCGCATGCTGGTGACGACGCCCTTCCACCTGAAGACGCTGCTCGAGTCCGGCGTCGCGCTGCCGGCGATCGACCTGCTGCTGAGCGCGACCGCGCCGCTGTCGCCGCAGCTCGCCGCGCGCGCGGAGGCCGCGCTCGCCGCGCCGCTGCTGGAGATCTACGGCTGCACCGAGGCGGGCCAGGTCGCCACGCGCCGCACCACCGAAGGCGCCGAGTGGCACACCTACGACGGACTGCGCATCAGCGGCGACGGCGCCGAAGCCATCGTGCAGGGCGGCCACGTGCCGCAGCCGACGCTGCTGGCCGACGTGCTCGAGGTCGTCGACGCGCAGACCTTCCGGCTGCTCGGCCGCTCCAACGACCTGATCAACGTCGCCGGCAAGCGCAGCTCGCTGGGCCACCTGAACTACCACCTGAACTCGATCGCCGGCGTGCAGGACGGCGCGTTCTGGCTGCCGCCGGATGCGCCCGACGGCAGTGTCGTGCGGCCGATCGCGTTCGTGGTCGCGCCCGATCTGCCCGCCGCGGCATTGCACGGCCACGTGCTCGCGGGGCTGCGCGAGCGCGTCGATGCAGCGTTCCTGCCGCGCCGCATCGTCGCGGTCGCCGCCCTGCCGCGCGAGCCGGGCACCGGCAAGCTGCCGGCCGGCGCGCTCGCGGCCTGGGCCGACCGCGTGCTCGCGGCCGGCCACGGTTGAGGCAGGGGCGGTGACGACGATGCACCGCGTCGAGATCCGGATCGCGCCCGATCACCCGGCGTTCGCGGGGCACTTCCCCGGCCGGCCGCTGCTGCCGGGCGTGGCGCTGCTGGCCGAAGTGCTCGAAGCGGTGCTCGACGCGCCGGCACTCGCGGCGCGCGTCGGCCCGGCGCCTCGCATCGGCGCGGCGAAATTTCTGGCGCCGGTGCGGCCGGGCGCGACGCTCGTGATCGCGCTCACGGAATCCCCGCGCGGCGTCCGCTTCGAGGTGCTCGAAGGCGAGCGTGTCGCCGCGTCGGGGCAGTTCGAGGCTCACGCATGAGTCCGCCGGGCCGTCCCAAGGACGAATACCGGCGTGCGCAGCACGAAGGTACAACGGTGAGCGCGCCGGCCGATCGCCCGACCGGCGCCTGGACCGCCGAGCGCGAGCGCAGCAACCGGTGGGCCCTGCGCCTGATGCGCTGGATCGCGATCGGCGCCGGCCGCCCGGCCGCGCGGCTCGTGCTGCACCCGATCACGCTGTACTTCCTGCTCGTCCACGGACGCGCCCGGCGCGCGTCGATGAACTACCTGGTGCGCGTGCTCGGCCGGCCGGTGCGCTGGACCGACGCCTACCGCCACATCCACCACTTCGCGGCGACGATTCTCGACCGCATCTACTTCCTTCAGGAGCGCTTCGAGGCGTTCGACGTCACCAGCACCGGTGCCGATGCGCTGCATGCGCCGCTGGCTCGCGGCGAGGGCGTGATGCTGGTCGGCGCGCACCTGGGCAGCTTCGAGGCGCTGCGCGCGAGCGCCCAGGCCCGCGGCGCGCGCGTCGCGATGCTGATGTACGAGGACAACGCGCGCCTGATCAACGCGACGCTCGCCGCGGTCGCACCGAATGCGCCGCTGCACACGATCGCGCTCGGCCGTCCCGGCGCGATGCTGGCACTGCGCCACTGGCTCGACGAAGGTGGCCTGGCCGGCCTGCTCGCCGACCGCACGCTGCCCGGCCGCAAGGACCGGTCGCGCACCGTGCGGATCGACTTTCTCGGCCAGCCGGCGTGCTTTTCCGATGGCCCGTTCCGCCTCGCGGCGATGCTGCAGCGCCGGGTCGTCTTCATGGCCGGGCTCTACCATGGCGGCCAGCGCTACGAGCTGCGCTTCGCCGAGCTGGCCGACTTCCGGGCCCAGGCCGGGACCGGCGGGCTCGACCTCGACCAGCGCGTGCAGGCGGCGCTGCGGCGCTACGTGGCGCTGCTCGAATCGCTGTGTCGCGAGTCGCCGTACAACTGGTTCAACTTCTTCGACTTCTGGGCCGACGATGCCGCTGCCGAGACCGCCCCGCCCTGAGCGCCGCGCCGCGCTGGCCCTGATCGGCGCCGGCATCGCCGCGCTGACGCTGCCGGCGCGCGCGCAGGGCGGGTTCGATCTGGTGCAACTGATGCGCATGCTCGCGCTGGTCAAGGCCGGCGAGGCCACCTTCGTCGAAACGCGCAGCGTCGCGATGCTCGACCACACGCTGCATTCGTCGGGCAGGCTCAGCTTCGAGGCCCCGGACACCTTCGTGCGCGAGACGCTGACGCCACGGCGCGAAAGGATCGCGGTCGTCGGCAACCTCGTGACGATGAGCCTGGGCACGCGTACCCGCACCGTGCCGCTCGATTCGGTGCCCGAGGCGGCCGTGATCATGGAGGCGATCCGCGGCACGCTGACCGGCAACCGCGAGGCCATCGAGCGCAACTTCTCGGCCACGGTCAGCGGCGCGCCGCAGCGCTGGACCCTGGCGCTGACGCCGAACGAGCCGCGGCTGCGCGCACTCGTGGTCTCGGTGCGGCTGTCGGGCCGGCAGGCGCAGGTGCGCGAGATGACGGTCGCGATGGCGGACGGCGACCGTTCGGTGATGACGATCGAGCCCGTCGTCCCCGGCACCCGATCCGCCAGCGCGGCGAGCTGACGCGCCCGATGTCGCGCCCGCCTGCCCGGCTCGAGGCCTTCGCACGCCGCCGCGCGCTCGTGCTGTGGCTGGTGTGCGTCGTGCTCGCCGGCGGCATCGGCGTGCGCACGAATTACGTCGCCGACCTGTCGGCCTTCCTGCCGTCGACACCCAGCGCCGAGCAGGCGGTTCTGCTCGACCAGTTGCGCGGCGGCATCGCGGCGCGGCTGCTGCTGATCGGCATCGAGGGCGGCACGGCAGCGCAGCGCAGCGACGCGTCGCTGCAGTTCGCGAACACGCTGCGCAAGAGCGGCGCGTTCGACGCGGTCCACAACGGCGACAACTCCGGCTTCGAGGCGACCGCCCGCTTCCTGTTCGAGCACCGCTACCTGCTGAGTCCGGCGGTCGACGCGCAGCGCTTCACCGTTGCCGGCCTGCGCGCCGGCATCGACGAGGCGACCTCGCTGCTCGGCACACCGGCCGGCGCGGCCATCAAGCCGGTCATCCTGCGCGACCCCACCGGCGAGACGATCCGCATGGCCGAATCGATGCTGCCGTCGCAAGCGCCGCGCAGCGACGGCCGCGTCTGGGTCTCGCGCAGCGCGGCGCGCGCGGTGCTGATCGCGACCACGCATGCGGACGGCGCCGACCTCGATGCGCAGGAGCGCACGCTGCAGCTGGTGCACACGAGCTTCGCGCCGTTCGAGCAGCAGGGCCTGAATCTCGTCGTCTCGGGTTCGGGCACCTTTGCGGTCGCGTCGCGCGCGCAGATCAAGGCGGAGGTCGAGCGCCTCGCGATCGCCGGCGGCGTGGCCATCGTCGGTCTGATGCTGCTGGCTTTCGGCGGCTCGCTGAAGACGCTGGCGACCGCGCTGCTGCCGGTCGCCTCGGGCGTGCTCGCCGGCATCGCCGCGGTGAGCCTGGTCTTCGGCAACGTGCACGGCATCACGCTGGGTTTCGGCACGACGCTGATCGGCGAGGCCGTCGACTACGCGATCTACTACCTGATCCAGGCGCGTCCGGCGCCCGGCGCGCCCACCGGCGACGGCGCGCGGCGCTGGATCGCCGACAACTGGCCGACCGTGCGCCTGGGCCTGTGGACCTCGGTCTGCGGCTTCGCGGCGCTGCTGTTCTCGGGCTTTCCGGGGCTGGCGCAGCTCGGCGTGTTCTCGATCGCCGGCCTCGCGGCGGCGGCGCTGACGACGCGCTGGGTGCTCGCCGCCACCTCGCCCGACGGCGCGCCCGGGATGGGGCTGCGCCGCCACCTCGGCCGCTTCGTCGGCGGGTGCACCCCGGTGCTGCCGCGGCTGCGCTGGCCGCTGGCAGCCCTGGCGCTGCTGGCCGCGATCACGCTCGCGGGGCTGCCCTCGCCGTGGCGCGGCGACCTGGGTTCGCTGAGCCCGGTCGGGGCCGAGAAGATGAGGATCGACGCCGACCTGCGTGCCGACCTCGGCGCCACCGACGCCGGCACGCTGGTCGCAGTGTCGGCGCCCGACGAGGCCGGCGCGCTGGTGGCGGCCGAGGCCGCCGGTGCGCGGCTGGACCCGCTGGTCGATGCCGGCGCGCTCGCCGGCTACGAATCGCCGGCGCGCCTGCTGCCCAGCCCGGCGCTGCAGACATTGCGCCGCGACGCGCTGCCCGATGCCGCGACGCTGGGCGCGCGCCTGCGCGAGGCGACCATCGACGGACCGCTGCCGGCCGCGCGCCTCGGCGGTTTCATCGCCGACGTGCAGGCGGCACGCCAGCAGGCGCTGCTGACGCGCGCGTCTGTGCAGGGCACGCCGCTGCGCGCCGCGCTCGATGCGCTGCTGGTGCCCGGCGACGGCACGCGGCCCTGGCGCGCGCTGCTGAGCCTGCAGGCCGGCCCCAAACCCATCGATCCGGCCCGGCTGCGCGCCGCGCTCGCCGGCGTGCCGGGCGCGCAGGTGGTCGACATCGGCGCCGAGCTGCGCGCGCTCTACGCCCGCTACCTGCACGAGGCGACGCTGCAGGCGCTGCTCGGCGCGCTGGCGGTGTGCGTGCTGCTGGCGCTGCACCTGCGCTCGCTCGCGCGGCTGTGGCGCATCGCGCAGCCGGTCGCGGCGGCGGTGCTGATCGTGCTCGCGGGGTTCAGCGCGCTGGGCGTCGCGCTGGGCATCCTGCACCTGGTCGGACTGCTGCTGACAGTCGCGATCGGCTCGAACTACGCCCTGTTTTTCGACCAGATCCGCACCCGGCAGGAGGCCGCGCCGCCCGGCACGCCCTGGGTCGTCGACAACGACACGCTGGCCTCGCTGGCGCTGGCGAACCTGACCGCGGTGATCTCGTTCTGCCTGCTCGCGTTCTCGAGCATCCCGGCGCTGTTCGCGATCGGCCAGGTCGTCGCGCCGGGCATCCTTCTGAGCCTGCTGTTGGCGGCCGCGTTCATCCCGGCGCGCGGGCCCGGGCGGGCACGCTGAGCCCGTGTGAGAATCCGTCGCCCGTCCTGCCGAGCCCGCCCGCAACCCGATGCACGCCCCTGCCTCTCCGGCCCCGACCGCCGCGCCCGCGCGCTGGCGCGTGCCGCTCCTGCTGAAGGCCAGCGTCGCCTGCCATCTCGGCGCCGGCGCGCTGGCGCTGGCGCAGCCGGCAATGTGGCCCTGGGCGCTCGGCGCGGTCGCGCTCGACCATGCGCTGATCACCGGCGCCGGGCTGTGGCCGCGCTCGACCTGGCTGGGCAGCAACCTGCGCCGCCTGCCGGCGGCATCGAGTGCGCGTCGCGAGGTCGCGCTGACGATCGACGACGGCCCGGACCCGCTCGTCACGCCGGCCGTGCTCGACTTGCTGGACGCGCACCGCGCCCGCGCCACCTTCTTCTGCATCGCCCGCCATGCCCAGCAGCACGCGGCGCTGTGCCGCGAGATCGTGCGCCGCGGCCACAGCGTGCAGAACCACAGCTTGACGCACGTCCACACGTTCTCGCTGCTGGGTCCGGCCGGCCTGCGGCGCGAGGTCGGGCAGGCGCAGGACGCGCTGGCGCAGATCACCGGCCAGCGCCCGCGCTTCTTCCGCGCGCCGGCCGGGCTGCGCAACCTCTTTCTGGCGCCGGTGCTGCACGGGCTCGACCTGCAGCTCGCGAGCTGGACCCGGCGCGGCTTCGACACCGCGCGCCGCGACCCGGCCGGCGTGCTGGCGCGCCTGACCCGCGGCCTGGCGGCCGGCGACATCCTGCTGCTGCACGATCGCCACACAGCCGTCGCACCGACCGGCCGGCCGGTGACGCTGGAGCTGCTGCCGGCCCTGCTGCAGCGGTTCGAGCAGGCCGGCCTGCGCGCCGTCACCCTGCCCGAGGCGCTCGCATGACGGCGGCCCGATGAAGCCGCTCGCGATCACCGCGGCGACGCTGACCACCGCGCTCGGCGCCGGCAACGCCGCGACGCTGGCTGCGCTGCGCGCGCAACGCAGCGGGCTGGCGCCGGTGCGCTTTCTCGACCTCCCGCTGCCGACCTGGACCGGCGAGGTCGACGGCGTCGATGCAGTCGCCCTGCCGGTGCCACTGAACGCCCACGACTGCCGCAACAACCGGCTCGCCTGGCTCGGCCTGCAGCAGGACAGTTTTCTGCACGCCGTGACCACCGCCCGCACACGCTGGGGCGCGCGCAGGGTCGGCGTGTTCCTCGGCACCAGCACCTCGGGCCTGCTGCAGACCGAGCTTGCCTACCGCCGCCGCGGGACCGACGGCGCGCTCCCGGAGGACTTTCATTACGCGCCGACGCAGAACACCTTCTCGGTCGCCGACTTCGTCGCCCGCGCGCTGCAACTGGACGGGCCGGCCTGGGTCGTCTCGACCGCCTGCTCGTCGAGCGCGAAGGTGTTCGGCAGCGCCGCGCGCCTGATCGAAGCCAACCTGATCGACGCGGCGCTGGTCGGCGGCGTCGACAGCCTGTGTCTGACCACGCTGTACGGCTTCAACGCGCTGGAGCTGTTGGCCGGCGAGATCTGCCGGCCCTGGGACGCCGCCCGCAACGGCCTGTCGATCGGCGAGGCCGCGGCCTTCGCGCTGCTCGAACGCGACGCGCCGGCGCCGCCGCAGGGCTGGCTGCTCGGCGTCGGCGAGAGCAACGACGGCTACCACATGAGCACGCCGCACCCGCAGGGCCTGGGCGCGATCGCCGCGATGCGCGCTGCGCTGGCCGACGCCGGCCTGGCACCTGCCGACATCGACTACATCAACCTGCACGGCACCGCGACGCCGAGCAACGACGCCGCCGAGGACGCCGCAGTGAACCACGTGTTCGGCAACGCCACGCCCTGCAGTTCGACCAAGGGCGCGACCGGCCACACGCTGGGTGCGGCGGGCGCTGTCGAGACGGCGATCGCCTTGCTCGCGTTGCGCCACGGGCTGATGCCCGGCGGCCTGAACGTGCAGCAGCGCGACCCGGCGTTGCGGATGAACTACCTGCTCGCCAACCGCGAGGCGGCGCTGCGCCGCGTGCTGTCGAACTCGTTCGGCTTCGGCGGCTCGAACGCGAGCCTGGTGCTGGGGGCGGCCGAATGAAGCGGGCCGGACGCCGGGCCGCTCCCCGTGCCACGCAGAGGCCGGCTTCGTCGACCTGCGCAACCCGCGTCGCCATGCTGGATCGACCGACGTACCTGCCGGGCGCGGCTCCCTCCACAAGCACCGCTCTCGCGCCGCCTCGGACAACTCCGCATCGCGCCAACTCAACGGCCCTCGTGGGCCGAGAGCTTGCCTCATGAGCGGCTTGCGCGTCTGGGTCGAGGGCATCGGCCTGCTCGGGCCGGGGCTGGACTCGTGGGCCGCGTCGCTCGGCGTGCTGCGCGGCCAGCAAGCGTACCGCGCCGCGCCGACCGTGCTGCCCGCGCCCGTGCGCCTGCCGCCGGCTGAGCGGCGCCGCGCCGGCGCCGCGGTGAAGCTCGCCCTGGCGGTCGCCGACGCGGCAGTCGCGCAGGCGCAGGCCGACCCCGGCACGCTCGCGACCGTGTTCAGCTCGAGCAGCGGCGAGGGCGTGAACTGCCACGCGCTGTGCGAGACGCTCACGACCGCCGCGCCCATGGTCTCACCGACGCGCTTCACGAACTCGGTGCACAACGCGGCCTCGGGCGCCTGGCACATCGCGGTCGGCAGCCGCGCCGCATCCACCAGCCTGTGCGCCTTCGACGGCAGCTTCGGTGCCGGGCTGATCGAGGCGGCCACCAGTGTCGCGCTGGGCCGCGCCCCGATGCTGCTGGTCGCGAGCGATTCGCCCTACCCCGAGCCGCTGAACGCAGTGCGTCCGCTGCCCGACCACTTCGGCCTCGCGCTGCTGCTGGCGCCGGCCGAGTCGCCCCGCTCGGTCGCGGCGCTGACGATCACGCTGGCCGGTGCCGGCCAGGCGGCGCCCAGCCGCTGCGACGACGCCGCGCTCGACGCGCTGCGGCGCGCCATCCCGGCCGCCGCGGCACTGCCGCTGCTGAGCGCGCTCGCCGCGCCCGAAGCGGGGCAACGCATCGTCCTCGAGTACCTGGCGGCGACGCGGCTGCAGATCGAACTGCGATGAAGGCCACGCGCACGCTCGCGCGCGACGGCATCGCCGCGCTGATCCCGCACAGCGGCGCGATGTGCTTGCTGGCGCGGCTGGCCGACTGGAGCCGGCAGCACATCGTCTGCACCGCGACCAACCACCGCGACGCCGATCATCCGCTGCGCACGCGCCGCGGCCTGCTCGCCACCTGCACGATCGAATACGCGGCGCAGGCGATGGCGCTGCACGGCGCGCTGATCGGCCGGGCCGCCGGCACGCCGGCGAGCCCGGGCTACCTGGCCAGCGCACGCGGCGTGCAGCTGCACGTGCTGCGGCTCGACGACCTGCCGGCGGCCGACGGCGGCACCGACGAGCTGCGCATCGAGGCGACGCGCCAGGCCGGCGATGCGCGCCAGATCCTCTATGCGTTCAGCGTTCACCATGCCGGCCGCGTGCTCGCCGAGGGGCGCGCCACGGTCGTGCTCGACACCCCCCTCGCCGCATGACCCCGACACCACCGACACCCAGGCGCGCGCTCGTCACCGGCTCCAGCGGCGGCCTCGGCCGCGCGATCGCGCAGCGCCTCGCGCGCGACGGCCTGCAGGTGATCGTGCACGCCCATCGCCGCCTCGATGCGGCGAGCGCGCTGGCCGCCGAGATCGTCGCCGCCGGCGGCCGCGCCGAGGCGGTCGCGTTCGACGTGACCGACCGCGCGGCGACCCACGCGGCCTGTGCGCGGCTGCTGGCCGGCGGCCCGGTGCAGGTGCTGGTCAACAACGCCGGCACGCACGACGACGCCGCCTTCCCGGCGCTGCGCGGGGCGCAGTGGGACGGCGTGATCGATGTCTCGGTGAACGGCTTCTTCAACGTCACGCAGCCGCTGACGCTGCCGATGATCCGCACGCGCTGGGGCCGCATCGTCACCATCTCGTCGGTGGCCGCGCTGACGGGCAACCGCGGCCAGGTCAACTACGCCGCGGCGAAGGGTGCGCTGAACAGCGCGACCAGGGCGCTCGCGCTCGAACTCGCGAGCCGCGGCATCACGGTGAACGCGGTCGCGCCGGGCATCATCGAGTCGGGCATGGCCGAAGGCATCGACGCGGCGACGATCCAGCGCCTGGTGCCGATGAAGCGCGCCGGCCGCGCCGACGAGGTCGCCGCGCTGGTCGCGTTTCTCGCGTCCGACGATGCGGGCTACATCAGCGGGCAGGTGATCTCGATCAATGGGGGGATGGCGTAGGGCGCGGCCCGGGGGCCATGGAATGGAACGAGGGCCGGGCCTGCGCGTCATGCGAGCGCTTCGCGGACGATGTCCGGATGGCGTTTGGCGATGCGCACAAGTGCCTGAGCGGCGCCCTTGCTCGCCCTCTCGGGCGGGCCCCCTTCGAGGTGCGAAATGCGGACAGGAACTCGGCTTCGCCAAAGAAAACGGGCTGGCTCCTTGTGAGAGCCAACCCGTCGATTTCATTGGTCGGGACGGCGGGATTCGAACTCGTCGCCCTGACGAGTTTTTCTATTCATAATCAATGACTTAGCGTGCCGGCTGGAGAGTTGTCGCATTTCTGTCGCGTCCTAATGTGTAGTAAGAGGAAGGTGGCGGCGTAGTCAATCGTCGGTTTCGTCGTCTGCGGGCGCCGAGTCCGGGGCGAGCATGGTGCCGAGGCGTTCCAGCGTTTCGCTGTGCACTTCCGCCATCGCGGCACCAGGCTTGCGCGTCTGGGCCGATTCGATGAACCGGGCATAACGTTGCTGGACCATGTGCCAGTCGGCATGGCCGAGCTGCTTCGAGACATACATCAGGCTCTCGCCGGCCAGTAGCATGAGCGTCGCGTAGGTGTGCCTGGTGTGGTACGGACGGCGGTAGCGCACGCCCGCCGCCTCGAGCGCCTTGGCCCAGCGCGCTGTCTGCTTGTTGGTGCCTCGCCACTGCTGTAGCGTGTGGGGGTTCGGAAAAATCCAGCCACCGGGTGCCCCGAAAAGTGCCAGCTGGGCCTCTACGGCCGCTTTTGCTTGCGGGTTGAGGTAGACCCACCTGGCCTTCCCGGTCTTGGTCTTCCCCAGCACCCCACGCGACTGCGACAGGATGATGCGGATTCGCGACCCGTCGCGGTCATAGCAGGACACGCGCAACGCAATCATCTCGCCCGTTCTGACGCCGGTCATGAACAGAAAGATGACTTGGTTGCGCATCGCCCCTTTGAACTGTTCCAGGATGGCGAGCATCTCTTGCGCAGTGAAGGGGTCCGGAGCGCCCTCCTCGCTCTCTAGCTCAACACCCTCGTCGAAGCCGGGGTCGGGCAGCGCACCGTCGTCGATGACTCCGTCAAACTCGACACGGGCAACGTCGGCGCGCTTCGAACGTGGAGTCCGAAGTTCGGCGTCGCCGACGACGACGGCGCGGAATGGGTTGTGGGCCAGCTTGTTTTGTGCGACGAGGCGCTCCATTGCCAGGTTCAGTTGGCCGACGAAGTTCTTGACCGTCTTCACTGACAGACCGCTGTTTATCCACACAGCGCACAACGAGCCAGCCAGCACGTCGCTCAGGAAATGGACGCGGAGTTGGCCGAGACACTGCAGTGGCAGCACCAACGCCCGCTCGCGCCAGATGGACTTGGTCGTCGTCGGTGCTGGACCGTGGCAGCCCGCAAGTCGCCATTCGGTCAAGCGACGTCTGCGCCTGGTGCTGGGCTTCTCTCCCGGCTCGAGCGGAATTTCTTCGAGCACGCGCTCCCTGGGAATTGTTGAAGTCGGCCACCAACCGCTCTCTGTGATGCCTTCGGGCTGCTCCTTCCAGAACCCATCGGTCGCGGGTTGTGGCCCGGAATGCGCGCCCGCCACGAAGCAGGAGTCCTTCAGGCCGAACGCCGAGATGTCCAGCGGCTTGAACACGCGCGAAATGCGGCCGACGTAATCCTTGCGCGTGTTGGGCGCCAATGCCGGCCACCTGATGACGAGCCACTCGTCCAAGGCAATGCCGACGGTGGTCGCGTCCTCGATGGACCCGCGGGCTGCGCTGCGTTTGTCCCGGGGAACATCGCGCTGGGGACGGCCGCCGCTAAGCATCTGGGCAATGGTCTCGGGGCCGGCCCCGTGGTCGATGGCGGTGATAACTGCCGCGCGAAGCCGCACTGCGGCCTTCACGGCGGCCACCGTTGGCACGCCACGAATGGTTCGCGTCTGGCGGCCGTCCAGTGAAAACTCTATCTGGACACCGCGGCTGCTTCTGATGGCCACCCCGCGAGGGAGGGGCACCGCAGGGGCGCCGCCTTCCGGCGGAAAGTGGGTGGCTCCGACCGCCATAACGACGTCATCGTCGGCGGTAGGCAGAGTTATAGATTTCGGAATACCTTTGGGCATGACGGCTCAACCTCCTTTAAGGGGGAAAAATGAGCGTCAGGACTCTGCGTTACCGAACGAATGACAGAACGAGAGGAATCTACATACGGGTTCACCACAGACTTTGCAGTCATGCAGAGGCAGGCTTTCCGGTGGCCTCGATTCCAGAAACGAATGATATATGAGATTGGGTTGACGGGACGCCGAGATTGTCAGTATTTTTGCATCAAGGCTTGTCCCGATTAAACTAAGCTGTCAGTATATTTAATATCAACCGCCAGTTACCCATCGTTGAATTGCAGGTAAATTGATATGGATTCGATTGTCCGGCCCCTTGACCCAGTGTCGGCCGCGGGCCCAGACGGCACGCTTAATTTTGGTGCGGATGGCGGCCTCGGTGTAGCCGGTTTCCTTCGACGCCTTGGCAATGAGGACCCATTGGATTTGGTTGGGAGTCACGTTTCAGAACCTCTGCAAAGTTAACGATGATGACGTTGGCAACTTGGTTTCCAAACGCATCCATGCAGTCTACGGGTGCTGAGTATCAATTGCTTGGATGGATGGTGCTGCCTGTGCGCCCGCGCACAGGCAGCACAAAACAATAATTCTGTGTGAATTGCTCCCCTTCCTTAAGTCGCCGAACAGTTGTACGGAGCGACACTAGCCGAAGATTCTTGGCAAAGTTCAGTATGCAGAGTGGAACGCCGCCGAAAAGGTGGCTGGGACGGCCACGCTGGAAACACTCTTACTGCGCGTCACAGGGGCCTTGTTAGTCCGACACGCACGCTGTCATCGTGCCGCAGTTTGCTGAACGCATTCCGTAGCCCACGTGGTCTGGGGCGGCGCGTACGCCCCCCCTCATGTCTCCGGCCCGAGCGAGGTGGGTGCGCGCCGGCAGAAGCGTTGTCCAGATGCTCCTCGAAGTTCGGAGCCTTCGCGTTCTCAAGCCAGAAGCGGAACCGCGTTGGTGGACACGAGGAGACATCAACAGATGACTGTAGGGACTAAGCAGGAGGAGCCATCCCATCAGCACGAGCACGACTTTCCCTGGGCAGGCACGCAGCCACACGCGCATCCGCATCGGCACGCGGTGATGACGCACAAGCGCGCGCATTTCCCGGACATTCACCACCGGCACACGCACTGAACGCTCGGTAGCAGAGGCGGCTACTTGGCCGACTTCAACTCCGTCACTGTCGCCTTGCCCTTGACCATCTCGGCCTGGAAGCGCACCTTGTCGCCAACCTTGAAGCCGTCGAGCATCATCTTGTCGGCAATATCGAAGCCCATCGTCATTGCCGGCATTGCGAGGTTCGGAATATCCCCGTGCCGCAGGACGATGAGCCCGGTGGCGGGGTCGAGCTTGCGCACCTCGCCGTTCACGAGCGGCATGGCCGAAGCGGAAGCGGAAGCCGCGGGCTTCATCGGCATCTGCATCGACTGGGCCATCGACAGGCCGGTGGTGCCGAGCAGAGCCGCGGCGATGAGCGTGGTGAGTGTCTTCATGGTTGTCCTTCAGGAATTGGTTGGATTGGGTAGCGGTTGAACGAATGAGGGTGCGGCGTGCGCTCGCTGAGCTCGCCGGCGGTGCAAGAGATACCAGGCCGCCGGCACGACCAACATGGACAGCAGCGGTGCCGTGACCATGCCGCCGACCATCGGAGCGGCAATCCGAGTCATGACCTCGGAACCCGTCCCGGTGCCAAACAGGATGGGCAGCAGGCCGGCCATCACCACGGCCACAGTCATCGCCTTGGGGCGCACTCGCAGCACCGCGCCTTCACGGATGGCGGCGAGCAATGTTTCCTCGTTGTCAGGCTCGCCCGCAGCCAAGCGCCGGGCGAGAGCGTTCTTCAGATAGATGAGCATCACCACGCCAAACTCGGCGGCAACACCCGCGAGCGCGATGAACCCGACCGCCGTGGCCACGGAAATGGAATGGCCCAGCGCCAGAATGAGCCAGAAACCGCCGACCAGGGAGAACGGCACCGCAGCCATGACCAAGCCAGCGTCGGCAAACGAGCGGAACAGCACGTACAGCAGCACGAAGATAACGGCGAGGGTCACCGGCACTACAAGCTTCAGCCGCTCGGTCGCCCGCTCCAGATACTCGAACTGGCCGGACCAGGACACGGCGTAGCCAGCGGGCATCGCCACCTGCTTGGCCACCGCTGCCTGCATGTCGTTCACGACCGAACGCAGGTCCCTGCCGCGGACGTCGACGTAGACCCATCCAGATAGCCGGGCGTTCTCGCTGCGCAGCATCGGCGGACCTTCCTCAATGGAGATACGGGCCACGTCCTTCAGCAGCACGGTCGCCCCCTTCTCGGTCACGAAGGGCAGCTGACGCAGCCGCTCGAGCGAGTCGCGGATTTCGCGTGGGTAGCGGACGTTGACGGGATACCGTTCGCGGCCCTGGATGACCTCGCCGACGTTGTCGCCGCCGATGGCGGTCGAGACCACAGCCTGCACGTCCGCCACCGACAGGCCGTAACGCGCGGCAGCCAGGCGGTCGACGTCCACGTCGATGTATCGACCGCCGGTCAAGCGCTCGGCGAGCGCTGACGAGACGCCCGCAACCCCCTTCACTGCCGCCTCGATTTGCGTCGCCAGACGGTCGATAGTTGCAAGGTCCGCTCCGGCGACTTTGATGCCAACGGGGCTCTTGATGCCGGTGGCCAGCATGTCGATGCGATTGCGGATGGGCGGTACCCACACGTTGGAAAGGCCGGGCACCTTCACCACGCGGTCGAGCTCGTCGACCAGCTTGTCCGGTGTCATTCCCGCGCGCCATTGCTCCCGCGGCTTGAACTGGATAGTTGTTTCGAACATTTCCAAAGGTGCCGGGTCGGTCGCCGTATCCGCGCGGCCAGCCTTGCCGAACACGCGCTCGACCTCCGGGACCGTCTTGATGAGCCGGTCGGTTTGCTGGAGCAGTTGCGAGGCCTTCGACACGGAAATGCCAGGTAGCGCCGACGGCATGTACAGGATGTCCCCTTCGTCGAGCGCGGGCATGAACTCGCCCCCGAGACGCGTAACCGGAATTGCCGTCAGCGCCAGCACCACTGCCGCAACAACCAGGGTCGCCTTGGGAAAACGCAGAACCGCGTTCAACGCCGGCCGGTAGACCGCAATCAGCAGACGGTTCACCGGGTTGGACGCTTCATGCGGAATGCGACCGCGAATGACGTAGCCCATAAGCACAGGGACCAGCGTTACCGACAAGCCCGCGGCCGCGGCCATCGCGTAGGTCTTGGTAAACGCCAGCGGCGAGAACAGCCGCCCTTCTTGGGCTTCGAGTGCGAACACCGGTACGAACGAGAGCGCGATGACCACCAGCGAGAAGAACAGAGCGGGCCCGACCTCGACGCAGGACTCGACCACCAGCTGCCAGCGTTCCGTCGTCGAGGGCGCTCGACCGTGTTCCGCCTCGAACGCCTCGATGTGCTTGGCCATGTTCTCGACCATCACGACCGAGGCGTCGGTCATCGCGCCGATGGCGACGGCGATACCTCCGAGCGATAGGATGTTCGCGCTGACGCCCTGCCAGTGCATGACGATGTATGCAGCGAGGATTCCGACCGGAAGCGCGACAACCGCCACCAGCGCCGAGCGCAGATGGAACAGGAAGATGGCGCACACGACAGCCACCACGACGAACTCTTCGATGAGCTTGGAGCGGAGGTTGTCGACCGACCGGTCGATGAGCTTCGAACGGTCGTAGGTCTCGACCACCTCGACTCCTGGCGGCAGGCTGGGCTTGAGCGCAGCGAGCTTCGCCTTCACCGCCTCGATAGTCGTACGTGCGTTCTTGCCCGAGCGCATCACCACGACTCCTCCAGCGACCTCGCCTTCGCCGTCGAGCTCGGCAATGCCGCGGCGCATTTCCGGACCGACCTGAACGGTAGCAACGTCTCGGAGTAGCACCGGCGTCGCGCCGGATAACGACACGGGGATGGCGCGGAAGTCGTCCAACGACTTCAGGAACCCGCGCGAGCGCACCATGTACTCCGCTTCGGCCATCTCCACGACCGAGCCGCCGGAGGATTGGTTCGCGTTCTTCAGCGCCTCCATGACCGCGGCCTGCGTGACGCCTAGCGCGCGCATGCGGTCGGGGTCGAGCACGACCTGGTACTGCTTGACCATTCCGCCGATGCTGGCGACTTCGGAGACATCGGGAACCGTCTTCAGCTCGAATTTCAGGAACCAGTCGTTCAACGCGCGGAGCTGACCCAGGTCGTTCTTGCCGGTGCGGTCGACGAGCGCGTACTCGTAGACCCAGCCGACACCGGTCGCGTCCGGACCGAGTGCGGCGGTCGCGCCCGGCGGCAGCTTGCTCTGCACCTGGTTGAGATACTCGACCACGCGTGACCTCGCCCAATAAGCATCGGTCTTGTCGTCGAACAGGATGTAGACGAACGAGTCCCCGAAGAAACTGTAGCCACGCACCGTCTTCGCACCGGGCACACTGAGCATCGTCGTCGTCAGCGGGTATGTGACCAGGTCCTCGACCACCTGCGGAGGCTTTCCCGCGTACGTCGTCCGCACAATCACCTGTACGTCGCTCAAATCAGGAAGTGCATCCACCGGCGTGTTCTTCACCGACAGGACACCGGCCGCGACCAGGAAGACGGTCGCCATAAGCACCAGAAATCGGTTGCCGACCGACCATCGAATGAGTGCAGCAATCACTTGCCACCTCCGACTCGCTGAACCGACACGAGCTCGTAATCCATGGCGCCGCCCTTCTTGAACTCGAAGCGGATGGCGTCCCCTGGCTTGATGTCAGCGAAAGCCCTGGCGTTCGGCTTGCCGAAGCCCATCGTCATCGACGGCCACTTCAGCGCGGCGATGGGGCCATGCGAGATGGTGATGCCGTCGGTCTCGACGCTCTCGACCTTGCCTTCGCCTGTGTACATGCCTGACGTGTTTGCCATGGGCATCGACGCCGCCGACGCGGACTCCATCGCCGCGGGCGCTGCCATAGAGCTGGTCACGGACCGCAGGCGGGCTTCGGAGTCGATGAGGAACTGGCCGCTGGCCACCACCACGTCGCCTTCGCTGAGGCCATACGTGACCTCGATTTCGTCGCCAACCTCTTGGCCGAGGGACACGTCGCGACTCTCGAACGCGCCACTGTCCTTGCGCACGAGGACGACCGCGCGTTTGCCCGTGCGGATGACGGCCTCTGAGGGAACGACCAGCCGCGAAGAACTGGCGCCGGTCACCTGCAGACGCAGCAGCATCCCCGGTGTGAGCTTGCCGCCCTTGTTGTCGACCTCGAAGCGGGCCTGCAGCGTGCGAGTGCTGGCGCTGACCTGCGGGAGGATTTCCTTCAGCTCGCCGTCGAAGGTTTGCGATGCATCGGCCTGCAGGACGGCTTTGACCTTCTGTCCCCGGATGAGCCGGACGGCTTGGGTCTCAGGTACCTCGGCCACGGCCCACACCTTCTCCAGCCCGGCGATGCGAAAGAGCGTCATCCCCGGGGACACGGCCACGCCTTCGCGAACGCCCAGCTCAGCGATGACGCCGCTGACCGGCGCACTGAGCGTGAAGCGCGCCTGCGCACTCCCCGCCTCCTCGCTCTGGCGGATGAGGGACTCGGGAATGGACATCGCGCGCATTCGGTCTCGTGCAGCGGCGATGAGGTCCTCCGAAACGCCGGCGCGCTTCAGCGCCAGCAGCTCGTTCTGCGGCCCCAGCCAGTCTGGTGCGAAAACCGTCGCGAGTGCTTGTCCCTTGCGCACCTGCTCCATCGGAGCCCGGACCGCAAGTCGCTCCACGTAGCCGGCGACTCGTGTCTGAACGGCCACGTTCAGGCGTTCGTCGAACTGCACCGCGCCAATCGCGTCGAAGGAGGACGACACATCGGCTTTGCGGACGGTTGCCGTTCGAATACCCAGGTTCTGCTGCACTGTCGGGCTGACCTTGACGCCGCCGTCGATTGCGTCACCGTCCGCATAGACCGGCACCAGCTGCATGTCCATGAACGGAGACTTGCCCGGCTTGTCGAAGCGTTGGCCAGGCACCATGGGGTCGTGCCAGTACAGGACCTTCTTGTCGGCCGGACCAGAGGCTGCAGGGGCCGCCATCGAGGACTCACCCGACATGCTGGTGCGCCGGCCAGCGTAGAAGCTGCCAGCGACCAGGATGGCAGCGCCCAACAGCGACAGCACAATGACTTGAGCGCGCTTCATTGGGCACCTCCGTTCACGAGCGGTTTGAATGCAAGCTGTGCTTGGGCCTTGGCGAGGTCTCGCTGCAGCGAGAGCAGCTTCCGTTGAGCCTCGACCTCCATGTGGCGCGCCTCGAACAGCGACGTCAGCGTCACCTGGTTCGAGCGGTAGCCGGCGAGGGCCGCGACGGTGCGCTGCTGGGTTGCAACAACGACCGACGACTGGTACCGCCGGATGCGCTCGGCGAGGCGTTGGGTGTCGCTGGCGAGGCCGCGATACTCACCTTGGGCCGCACGGGTCGCTTCCGCCAAGTTGCCCTCGGCCTTGTCGACGAGCGCCAGCTTCGAAGCCGTCTCCCGGTCCTGCCGCTCGGCGGGCGACACCGGAAGCGGGATGCTGACGCCGAACGAGACCATGTCGGAATAGCCGGTGCGTTGGCCGTAGGACACCTCCCAGGACCAGTTGGGCTTGCGGTTGCTCGCGGCAACCGCCGCTTCCTGACGCGCAAGCTCGATGTCCCGCTGCGCCGCCAACACCATCGGATGGTTCGCAATGAAGGTCGGCTCGTCCAGGCCGGCAAGTTCCGCCGGCGCCGCAAGCTCGTCAGCCTGAAGGCCAACCCAACGTTCCAGCGCGACGCGAGCCGTGCTCTGCTGTTGCCGCACCTCCGCAGACTCGTCCTCGGCAATGCCTCGGGCGATGGTCGAGGCCAGCACCTCCTGGCTGCTACCGGCGGATGAAGAGAGGCGCGCCTTGGCGGCTTCCAGTTCCTCATGGACGTGGTGCTCGGAAAGCGTGGTGAGCTTGAGCGTCTCGCCTGCGAAGTAGGCGTCGAGGTAGGCCAACGCCGTCTGCAGGCGAACGTCCGCCGCCGCGACTTGAACCGTGACGGTCTCGCGGCTGACCATCGCATCGGCGGCAGCTTGGCGGGCGGCGCGCTTCTCGGCCGAGACCCACTCCTGGCCGATGCCGATGCGCTTCATCGTCATCGAGTCACGCGTTGTGCTGAGGCGGTCACTGCCGGTGACTGGCAGGTTGTCGACGCCAGCCCGTAGCGTCGGGTCCGGAAGCTGGCCGGCCGCGCGGGCCGCTTCCGACGCGCTGGCGACGCCGGCGCGCGCCGACCGTGTGGCTTCGGAGCGTTGAACGGCCAGGTCGAGCGCCTGGGTAAGCGTGAGCGGTGCTGCGACCGACAGTGCCGGCAGCAATGCGACGGCCAAGGCGACCGCGCGCAGGGAAAGAGTGAACATGGAAACTCCGGAGACAAACGGGGCGTTTGCTGGCGAGCGGGCAAGCCGCACCAGCGCCGGTCAGTCGACGGAGGGGTCAGACGCGGAGTCTGAGCGTGGAAAGGAAGACGGGGTCTGAAGGAGGACGCGCTTCGGCAGCAGACGTTGCCGGCAGGGCCTCGGCCTCGACCGCATCCAGAACGAGCGGCAGCACGAGGACTTGAACCACCATCGGTACCGATGCCGTGGGCAGCTTGACAGCTTCGAAGGACTGCGCGGCTCCAGCCGAATGCTGGTGACAAAGCACAGGTTGCGCCTGGTCAATGCCTTCGCAGGGTTCACCGGCGGCCATCATTTCGGCCATGGCAGCGGAGTCGGCCTGCCCCGGGCACACGTAGTTCGCCAACGCCAGCTGTGAGAACAGCAGCGACAGCGCGACGAAGAAGGTCGTGGTCAGGCGATGGATGGAACGGAGATACATGAGCATGCGAAGTGTAGCTGCCTCGCTTTATCCAACTCTTGCAGTGCTGGTCGGCACTAGCGCAATGGGTTCCGACGCTTCCATGAGCGCGTCAATGAGCGGGCAGCTCACTTTCCTTCGAGAGGTCGTGCACTGGCTGACCAGTTGCTGCAAAGCCGTCTCGAGTGCCTGAAGGCTCTGGATGCGTTCCCGCACGTCCCCCAGCTTGTGCTCGCCAATGGCGCGCGCAGCTGCGCACGATTGGCCGTCGTCCAAGGACAGCAATGCCTGGACGTCCTCTAACGAGAACCCCAGCGACTGGGAGCGCTTGATGAACCGAAGCCGCGTCATCGCGCCGGACGGGTACCGCCCGATGCTGCCGCTCGGGCGCTCCGGCGCAGTCAGTAGACCGCGGCGCTGGTAATAACGAACCGTCTCGACGTTGACGCCGCAGGCTGCGGCCAGTTGGCCGATGGTCATCTGGGTCATAGGGACTTGACTCCGTACTCAGGTACGTACCTAGACTACCTCCAAATCTGCTGACCTGCCAACTCATGACCCGTTCCTGGACATCCGGTTCGATGCTCGCCGGCGCCGCCGCAGCCATCGGCGCGTCCGCGTGCTGCGCCGGGCCGCTCGTGCTGATTGTCCTCGGCGTCGGCGGTGCTTGGGGCTCTCGACTCATCGCGTTGGAGCCCTATCAACCCTTCTTCGTTGCCGCAGCGCTGGCGTTCTTTGGGTTCGCGTTCTACCGGCTGTACCGCAGGACTGAAGCCTGCGCACCCGGGGAGGTCTGTGCCGTGCCTGCCGTTCGCCGCCGCCAACGCGTCATCTTCTGGCTCGTGGCATTTGTCGCCGCTGCGCTGATGGCATTCCCGCTCTACGCGCCGCTCTTCTACTGAGGACTCGTCATGAAATATCTCGCCCTTGCGCTCGCCGCGCTGGTTGCTTCGTCCGCTGCATTCGCTGGCGGCCAAACCGCCACGCTGGATGTGACAAACATGGACTGCGCGGTCTGCCCGATTACCGTTCGCAAGGCTCTGGAAAAAGTGCCTGGTGTCGATTCGGCCAAGGTCGACTTCAAGACCAAGCGAGCCCTGGTCACCTTCGACCCTGCGAAGACGACCACGCAAGCGCTAACAAAGGCCACGGCCGACGCCGGCTTCCCCTCCACGGTCAAACGGGACCAGTGAGATGAGCCAGGTTGTTCTGCAATCGACCATCACCTGCCCCTCTTGCGGCCACGCGAAGGTTGAGACGATGCCGACCGACGCGTGCCAGTGGTTCTATGAGTGCGAGAACTGCAAGGTCGTGCTGCGTCCAAGGCAGGGAGACTGCTGCGTCTTCTGTTCATATGGAACCAACAAGTGCCCCCCAATCCAGGTGGACAGTCGGTCCTGCTGTGGCGGGTGAAACGGACAGCGAAGTCAGGTAACGAGCTACGCGTCATTAGCGTCATAGGGGCAGTTCCGCATGAGTCATGCGGACGCATGACTTACGCAGATGCTTGCCTCGCGGCGACACGGGCGTTCCACAGGAACCCTGCCGCAACCAGCACGGCCATCGCAACCTGCGCGCCAATGCTTTGCAGCGAGGGATAGACGCCCAGCAGCTCGACACGCGGGAAGCTGATGCTCGAAGCACTTAGCCAGCCGGCCTCCTGAAGCGCCGCGATACCCTTGCCGGTGAGGATGACGGCTAGCACCGCTACCAACGCCGAACTCCAGGAGAAGAACTTGCCTATTGGCAGGCGAGCGCTGAACTTCAACAACGCAAGCGCCACGGCCGCGAGCACTGCGACCCCGGCCGCAAGACCTCCCAACAGCGCTTCATGGTTGCCCTGCTCCCACAGTGCTGCATAGAAGAGGATGGTCTCGAACACTTCGCGATACACCGCGATGAAGGACAGGCCGAACATGAACCACGCGGACTTGCGGCTGAGCGCCGCAGAGAGCTTGTCGTGGATGTACTTCTGCCACATCCCGGCCATGCTCTTCTGGTGCATCCACATGCCGACGCTCAACAGGACGACCGCAGCGAATAGCGAAGAAAGTCCTTCCGTTACCTCTCGGCTCGCCCCGCTAATGCTCACGAAGTAGGTGGCGACGGCCCAGGTGACGGCACCCAACGCCAACGCACCGACCCAGCCGGCGTGGACGTAGCGCAGCATGTCACCACGCTCTGCCTTCCGCAGGAATGCAATCATGGCGACAACGACGAGCAACGCCTCCAGGCCTTCACGAACCAGTATGGTGAAGCTGCCCAAGAAAGCGGCCGTCGCGTCCGCGCTGGAGCTCAGCAGCGTGTCGCCCTCTTTGAAGAGCCCGTTGATGCTCGCGACTTGCGCTTGCAGCTCCGCAATCGGGGCCTTTCCGGCAATCGACGACCGGTACTTGCCCATCGCGGTCTCGATGCGCCCGAGCAGGTCCTTGTCGCGCGTCGCCAAGGTCGGCTCGATGGGCTCGACACCGTCCAGGTAAGCCGACAGCGCAAGGTCGGTCGCGCGACCGAAGTCGTTCTTCTCGAACGCCTGGACGCTTTGTGCCAGCTTCTGTCGAGCCACGTCGAAGCTGAGCGTGCGGTTCTGCACGACGGCTTCAGGGTGTGTATGCAAGTAGGCCATCGCCAATGCCGCGGGCTCGTCGCCCACCTGCTTGGCGAGGTCGGCTTGCGTTGCGCGCGACAGCGCATCGAGGCTGGTCAGTTGCGCACGAACGGCTGCGTTCTCCGTCCACACTTTTTGCCCCGCGGCCACGTCGTCTCCTGCGTGCGCGAACTGACCTAAGTAGAAGGCCAGAGCCCAGCGGTCGGCTTCAGGAAGGGAGGAGAAACTCGGCATCGCCGTGCCTTCGATACCTTGGCTGACGGCCTGATAGAGGGCGAAGGCGCTGCGTTCGCGTGCGCGCTCCTTGTCAGTGAATGCCACAGGTCGAGGGTCGAGGCGCAAACCCGCCGGCCCGTCCCCTGTGCCCGTCGCGCCATGGCAAGAAGCGCATTGCGTCTGGTACACGGCAGCAGCCGCTGCGACTCGGGGCGGTGCCGATGGCGATGAAGGCACGGGGTAGACGGCGAGAAGGTGGTTCGCCAGTGACTTTGCCAGCGCAGCGACTTGGTCGGGATTCTTCTTCCCTTCGATGGCCGCAGCCAGCGCGCCAGCTTCGGCAACAAGTGCCTCGCGCTCGGGCTTCGGTTCGAGCGCCGCCAGCTTCGCCTGGCTGGTCTTCGCGAACTCGCGCATTTCATCGAACTCGGACTGGCTCACTACCGCACCGTCCTTGACCGCCCCCGCATAGTCGACCGCCAGGTAGTCGAGCATCTGCCAGACACGCTTGACGTCGGTTTCGTTGGCTTTGGCTGTCGCCACAAGAAGGCAGGCCAGCGCAATGAACGCGAGGGCTCGGACATGTCGACGGATGGAGGTATTGAGACTCATTTCGAACTCGGTACAAAAGAGAGCCCGCACATGGAGCGGGCTCGTGAAGAAGAAATTACCGGGCTGCTTTTAGCAGACGCAGGCCATTGAATACGACCAACAGGCTCGCCCCCATGTCGGCGAACACGGCCATCCACATCGTCGCGCTGCCAAACACCGCGAGCACGAAGAAGACTGCTTTGATGCCGAGCGCAATGGTGATGTTTTGCCAGAGGACGGCGTAGGTCCTTTTTGAGAGACGGATAGTCTCGGGCACCTTGCGCAAGTCGTCGTTCATGATGAGGACGTCAGCCGCCTCCTTCGCGGTATCGGTGCCGGCCCCGCCCATCGAAAAGCCGACGGCGGCAGCGGCCAAGCTGGGCGAGTCGTTGACGCCGTCGCCGACCATGCCGACGTGCTGCCCGGCGGCTTCCCATTCGGTCACGAGCTTTTGCTTGTCCTGTGGAAGAAGGTTTGCCTGAACTTCGTCGATGCCGACTTGCTTGGCGATGGCCTGGGCCGTCGCTTGGTTGTCGCCGGTCAGCATGACCGTACGCACACCCATCGCCCTGAGTTCGGCCACAGCTTGTTTGCTGGTTTCCTTGGTCGTGTCCGCTACCGCAAAGAGAGCGAGGACCTCCGACTTGCTTGACAGCAAGGACAGTGTGCGGCCCTGTGCCTCGTGTTCTTGCATCAGCTGCTCAAGCTCCGTAGAGCACTGGCCCCGCTCGTGCACCCACCGATGGTTGCCAAGGATGTACTCCTGCCCATCGACGACGCCGTGAACTCCCTTGCCGAGTTCAGCGCCGAAGCCCTCAACGTCGAACACCTGGCCATTCAAACCAACGGCAACCGCCTTGGACACCGGATGGTCCGACCGGGCAGCAAGGCTTCGTGCGATGCGCAGGACGCTGTCTTCGGCAACAGCGGATGAAAGTACGCGATGGGCCACGAGCTTGGGCTTGCCTTCGGTCAAGGTGCCGGTCTTGTCCAGGCCAAGAACCGTCAGCTTGCGAGCCTGCTCCAGATACACGCCGCCTTTGATTAGGATGCCGCGGCGCGCGGCAGCTGACAAACCGCTCACCACTGTCACCGGCGTTGAAATGACGAGTGCGCAAGGACAGGCGATGACCAGAAGGACGAGGGCCTTGTAGATGGCATCCATCCACCCCCATCCAGCTGCAAGCGGCGCCCCGATGGCGACAGCCAAAGCCAATACGAACACGGCTGGCGTGTAGACGGCGGCGAACTTGTCGACGAAGCGCTGTGTAGGCGCGCGTTGCCCCTGCGCGTCTTCGACGGCGTGGATGATGCGTGCGAGCACGGTATCGCTCGCTGCCTTCGTGACCTCGAACTCGAGCGAGCCGCTCTGGTTGATGGTCCCTGCAAAGATGTCATCGCCGGCCGCTTTGTCGACGGGAATGCTTTCGCCGGTGACTGGTGATTGGTCAACCGCGCTCTGACCAGAGGTCACGCGCCCGTCCAGTGCAAACCGCTCGCCAGGCTTCACGCGAACAATCGCACCAAGTGCAACCGCCTTGGCATCCGTGATTGCCCACGAGCCGTCGTCCTGTCGCACCTCGGCCTGTGGAGGGGACAGCGCAAGCAATCCCGCAATGGCGTTGCGCGCGCGGTCGACAGACCGAGCCTCGATGAATTCGGCCAAAGAGTAGAGGGCCATCACCATTGCTGCTTCGGGCCATTGCCCAATGAGGAAGGCTCCGACGACGGCGACGCTCATGAGAGCGTTGATGTTGAGTTGGCCCCGCAGCAGCGCAGAGAGGCCCTTTTGAAGCACCGATAGGCCTGACAACGCGATGGCGCCGGCCGCGACCGCCATGCCAGCGACTTTCCACGGCAGCGTCTCAGGTGCGAAGAAGTGGAACGTTTCGGCAATGACGGCCACCGCGAGGGCAACGATAAGCCGCACTAACTCGTTTCTCTGCGCCTTGGCCGTGTCCGCGGCTGCGGGAGGGGCCGAAAGAGTCTCTGTCTTAAAACCGGCGGCCTGAATGGCGGTGGTTACGGCTTCCCACTTTTCGGAGGGTGCCTGAACCGCAAGCGTGCGTCCCGGAAGGTCAAACTGTAGCCGCTTCACCTCTTCGAATGGCTCCAACGCCCGCCGAATCTGAGCCTCCTCGGTCGCGCAGTCCATCTGCGGGATGCGAAGAAGAAGGCTGCCCGGAGCAGCCTGAGCTAATTGGTCGGGCTGAGCTACCGGCAAGGGGGCTGCACATGCGGAGCCGCAGCATTGCTCGTCTACCTGCGAGCCTTTCGGAGTTGGCGACGAGGGACTCGTTTCGAACCCCAACCGGTTCACCGTCGTGATGACTTCGTCCCATGCGGCCTCGGGAGCTTCGACGAACAGCGAACGGTTCGCCAGGTCGAAACGAATTCCCGAGACGCCACCCACCCTCTCGACGGCCGCCCGGATGGGCCGCTCCTCGCTCGGACAGCCCATTTTCGGAACTACCAGCCGCAAAGTCGGCGTCGCTACAGCGGAATGTGCTGCCGTCTCCGCTGCGGCCGAGCCGCATTCGGCCCCACAAGAGGTCGCGCACGCGCTGGCGTCCGGCGCAAGCGAAGATATTTCCGTCGAGGTGGGCATAGTAAATTTTGAACTCATGGCAGCATTAGACTTCCTGTAGCAACTACAGACGCAAGCCCCTCCGTCGCGGGAGGCTTTGCAGGAGAGCAGTCATGAAAATCGGTGAGCTATCGGTCGCATCCTCGACCCACATCGAGACCATCCGCTACTACGAGCGAGAGGGCTTGCTGCCTGCGCCGGCGCGGTCCCAGGGCAACCTCCGCATTTACGAGGTGCCGCACCTGGAGCGACTGCAGTTCATCCGCTACTGCCGAAGCTTGGACATGTCGCTCGACGAAGTGCGAGCTCTCTTGCGTTTCAAGGATGACCCGGCAGCCGATTGCGGCGACGTCAACACGCTGCTCGACGAGCACATCGGCCACGTGTCGCAGCGCATCAAGGAGCTACGGGCACTGGAGAAACAGCTCAAGGAGCTTCGTACCCGCTGCGGTACCGAGCGCACCGCTGATGAATGCGGCATCCTCGCTGGCCTTGCCGAGGCCTCCCAAGACGTCGGAGCGGCGGCGGTAGGTGCCAATCATCTGCGGTCGGTGCACGGCCGTTGAGGCCCGGCGATGGCCGGCTCGAAGCGTCACCCTCTGTCAAACCCCCGCGTAAACCCGCATCTATACTGCCGACCAATGCTCCGCTCGTTCCTCATTTTCGTTGCCATGCTGTTGCCGCTCCAGTTCGCCTGGTCCGCGGCTTCTGCGTATTGCCAGCACGAAACTACCGAGCAGCAAATCAAGCACTTCGGCCACCATTTCCACGCTCACAAGGGCGAGGTGAAGAAGACTTCCGACAGCAAGCTGATGGCGGACTCCGACTGTGCGTCGTGCCACGCCAGCGCGTCGGCCGCCATTCCGACCCAGCTTGACGGGTGCGGCTTCGAAGCCACGTCGCTGTCGGCCGAGGTCGTGGCCTCGCCTCCCTTTTCATCGGCGCTCGCTCGAGCGCCAGACCGCCCTCAGTGGCTTCGTCTCGTCTGACCGGCGAGACGCTCACACAACTCCAACTGTTCTGACGTTTCGCCGAATCCCTGGTTTCAACCTTGTGAGATTCGATGCGAAAACACGTGCTGCCGCTCGGGCTGGCGGCGATATTGCTCAGCCCTTTCTTCTTCTCTTCGACGCAGGCCCAGCCCACGTCGGTCCTTACCCTCGAACAAGCCCACGCGCTCGCCGCCTCCAAGAGCTTCGCCGTCACCGCAGCACAGCGCGAGGTGGATGCCAATGACGGGGCTGTTCGCCAAGCAGGTGCCTGGCGAAATCCCGAGCTGAACGCCTCGGTCGAGGACACCCAGCGCGCTACGCGCACGACCACGGCGACGGTCGACTTCCCGATTGAACTCGGCGGAAAGCGTGCCGCTCGTGTCAACGCTGCCGACAGGGGGCGTGAATTGGCCCAAGCCGAACTCAGCAACGTTCGAGCCGGCCTGCGCGCCGATGTCGTCCGCGCCTTCTTCAGCGTCCTCGTCGCTCAAGAACGGGTCGCACTGACCTCCAATTCCGCTGACCTGGCGGCTCGCGGCGCCGACGCCGTCGGCAAGCGCGTGGCCGCCGGGAAGGTGTCGCCCGTGGACGAGACCCGTGCCCGGGTTGACCAAGCCAACGCGCAGTTGGAAGCGGCCGAGGCGAAGGCTGAGCTGCAAGGCGCCCGGCAGACGCTCGCCGCGCTCTGGGGCGACCCGGACCCGCAGTTTGGCGCAGTACAGGGCGACATCGAATTGATGCCCACTCGAGCACCTGCCTCCGAACTCGCAAGGGAACTCGACGCTTCGCCTGGGCTGCTGACAAGTCGCATCGAGGTCGACCGGCGCCGGGCGCTTGTCGATGTCGAACGCAGCAAAGGCGTGCCCGACCTGACCCTGAGCGTCGGCGCCAAGCGCGACAACGAACTCGGCCGCACGCAGGCCATCGTGGGCATTTCCATACCGTTGCCGTTCTTCGACCGGAACCAAGGCGCGACCTACGAAGCCCTGAAACGGGCCGAGAAGGCCAGCGACGAGCACCAGGCTGCACGCATCCGCGTCCTGACCGAGCTGCAACAGGCGTCGAGCCAACTGAATGTCGCCAGCGCTTCAGCGAGGACGCTGAAGTCGACCGTACTGCCCGCGGCGCAGCAGGCGTACGACGCCGCCACCAAAGGCTTCGAGGCCGGCAAGTTCGGCTTTCTCGATGTCATCGACGCCCAGCGCTCCCTGCTCCAGGCGCGCGCCCGCTACCTGACCGCGCTGTCGACCTCCAACCAGGCCGCCACGGCCATCGACCGCTTGCTCGGTCGGTAATCGAACACATCACACATCATGGTAATCAGCAACAAACAACGCATCGCGATGGCGGTTATCGTGCTCGTCGGCCTGCTGGGCGGAGGGGCCGTCCTCATGTCCGAGCGCGCGAAGACAGGCGCCGAAGAGGCCGAGCACTCCGAGACCGGCCACACCGACAAGGATGAGCACGCCGCCGACGCCAAAGCCGCTCACAAGGATGGCGAGAAGGACGAACACGGCCGCGAGGCCAAAGCAGAGCCGAAGGGCGGCCAAAAAGAGGGCAAGAAGGAAGAGCACGAGGAGCGTCAGGTCAAACTCACGGACGAGCAAATCAAGGGCTCCGGCATCACAGTGCAAGCCGCCGGTCCGGCAAAGCTCCAAACCGCTGCTCAGTTCCAAGGCGAAATTCGCTTCAACGAAGACCGAACCACACACGTCGTCCCACGCCTCGCCGGCGTCGCCGAGTCCGTGAACGCCAATCTCGGACAGCTGGTTCAAAAGGGACAGGTGCTCGCGGTTGTCGCGAGCACATCCTTGTCGGAGCAGCGCAGCGAACTCCTGACCGCGAAAAGGCGGCGCGACCTCGCGACATCGACCTACGAGCGCGAGAAGAAGCTCTGGGAAGAAAAGATTTCCGCGCAGCAGGACTATCTGCAGGCGCAGAGCGCGCTGCAGGAAGCGGACATTGCCGTTCGGAACGCTTCACAGAAGCTGGCGGCAGTCGGTGCGACGGGCTCATCCAAAGGCCTCAATCGCTTCGAAATTCGCGCGCCCTTCTCCGGCACCATTGTCGAGAAGCACTTGAGCCTTGGCGAAGCCGTCAAGGAAGATGCGAGCATCTTCACGGTCTCGGACCTGAGCACGGTGTGGGCCGAGTTCGCGGTGGCGCCGAAAGACCTGGCAACGGTTCGTGTCGGGCAAAGAGTCGTCGTGTCCTCGACGGCATTCGACAGCAAGGTCGAAGGCAACATCGCATACGTTGGTGCACTGCTCGGCGAGCAAACCCGTACGGCCCGTGCGCGCGTGACTTTGACCAATCCGAAGGGCGCATGGCGCCCCGGCCTCTTCGTGACAGTTGCTGTGCTCGGTGAGGACCAAGACGTTCCGCTGACTGTTAGTGCGGAGGCTTTACAGACAATAGACGAGCAGCCAATGCTCTTCATGGCTGCCCCAGGGGGCTTCATCGCCAAGCCGGTCAAGGTCGGCCGGTCAGACGGCCGCACGGCTGAAATCCTCGGCGGCATGAAGCCGGGCGACAAGTACGCTGCGACCAACACTTTCGTCCTGAAGTCGGAGCTCGGCAAAGCCAGCGCCGAGCACGGCCACTGAGCAGGGACGCAACATGTTCGAACGCATCATTCGTTTCTGCATCGAGCAGCGCTGGTTGGTCATGCTGGCGGTGCTTGGCATGGCCGGCCTGGGCATCTACAACTACACACGGCTACCGGTCGATGCCGTCGTGGACATTTCGAGCGTGCAGGCGGTCATCAACACGGAAGCGCCCGGTTACTCGCCGCTGGAGACCGAACAGCGGGTCACCTATCCCATCGAGACGGTGATGGCTGGCCTTCCCGGGTTGGAACAGACGCGGTCGTTGTCCCGTTACGGACTGTCGCAGGTCACCGTCATCTTCAAGGACGGGACCGACATCTACTTCGCCCGTCAACTCGTGAACCAGCGTCTGCAGGAAGCACGCGACCGCCTGCCCGCGGGTGTGACGCCCAGCATGGGGCCCATCTCCACGGGGCTGGGCGAAATCTATCTGTGGACTGTAGAGGCCATGGACGGCGCGAAGAAGCCGGATGGCACCGCGTACACGTCCACCGACCTGCGCGAGATACAGGACTGGGTCATCAAGCCTCAGCTGCGCAACGTCAAGGGTGTCACCGAAATCAACTCCATCGGCGGCTTTGAGAAGCAGTACGTCGTGGCGCCCAACCTCGAGCGTCTGGGTGCGTACGGTTTGAGCCTGTCGGACGTGGTCAATGCGCTCGAGAAGAACAACTCGAATCAGGGCGCCGGCTACATCGAGCGACGCGGCGAGCAGTACCTTGTGCGCGCACCCGGCCAGGTGAAGTCGATGGAAGACATCAGCGACATCATCATCGGGACGGCTGCCCACCATCCCATTCGCATCCGCGACGTTGCCGATGTTGAACTCGGCCGCGAGCTTCGTACCGGAGCTGCAACCGAGAACGGCAAGGAGGTCGTCCTGGGTACGGTATTCATGCTCATGGGCGAAAACAGTCGCACCGTCTCCCGTGCCGTCGACAAGCAAATGGCAGCCATCAACAAGACATTACCGCAAGGCGTCAAGGCCATCACGGTCTACGACCGAACGGTACTCGTCGACAAGGCCATCTCGACGGTACAGAAGAATTTGGTCGAAGGGGCGGTGCTTGTCATTGCGGTGTTGTTCCTGCTGCTCGGCAACTTCCGCGCGGCCGTGATAGCGGCCATGGTCATCCCCTTCTCCATGCTGTTCACCTTCACGGGCATGGTGGGCTACGGTATCAGCGCCAATCTCATGAGCCTGGGTGCATTGGATTTCGGAATTCTGATTGATGGGTCGGTTGTGATAATCGAGAGCGCCGTGCGTCGTCTCGCTCACATGCAGGCGCACAAGGGAAGACCGCTGACCCGCTCGGAGCGGTTCCACGAAGTGTTTGCGGCGGCCAAAGAGTCGCGCCGGCCGCTGCTGTTCGGACAGCTCATCATCATGGTGGTCTACATCCCCATCCTCGCGCTGACGGGCGTCGAAGGGAAGATGTTCCATCCGATGGCGTACACCGTGCTGCTGGCGCTGTTCGGCGCGATGGTTCTGTCGGTGACCTTTGTTCCCGCCGCGATTGCGCTGTTCATTGGCAGCAAAGTCGCCGAGAAAGAGAACCTTCTGATGACCTGGGCCAAGCGTCGGTACGAACCGGCGCTCAAGTCCACTCTTGGCAATGCTCCGGTCGTGATGACGTTCGCGGTGGTGGCTGTCATCTTCTCCGTCGCAGTGGCCAGCCGGTTGGGCAGCGAGTTTGTTCCCAATCTCAACGAAGGCGACTTTGCGATTCAGGCGCTTCGCATCCCGGGGACCAGCCTGACGCAATCAGTCGAGATGCAGAAGCAACTCGAATCGACGCTCAAGGCCAAGTTCCCGGAGATTGACCGCGTCTTCGCGCGCACCGGCACCGCAGAGATTGCAGCGGACCCCATGCCGCCCAACATTTCGGACGGCTACATCATGCTGAAGCCCATCGACCAGTGGCCAACGCCGCGCAAGACGCGCGACGAGTTACTGGCTGCCATCCGGGACGAAGCGGCAAAGGTGCCTGGCAACAACTATGAGTTCTCACAACCCATCCAACTGCGCTTTAATGAGCTCATCTCAGGAGTGCGTTCGGATGTCGCGGTAAAGCTATTCGGTGACGACAACGAGGTGCTGAACAGCACAGCCGCGCAGATTGCGGCAGCATTGCAGAAGGTGCCAGGTGCGACCGAAGTGAAGGTCGAGCAGACGACGGGTCTTCCGATGCTCTCCGTGAACATCGACCGTGCGAAGGCCACGCGATACGGCCTCAACATGAATGAGGTGCAGGAGGCGGTGGCCACGGCGATTGGTGGTCGAGAGGCCGGGACGTTCTTCCAGGGAGACCGCAGGTTCGATATTCTGGTCCGCCTTCCCGAGTCGGTTCGGCAGGACGTAGAGGCGCTGCGGCGCCTTCCGATTGCACTGCCGAAAGGAACGGGCCCGACGTCCTATGTCCCGTTGGGCGAAGTCGCGTCGCTCGAAATCGCGCCGGGACCAAACCAGGTTTCGCGCGAAGACGGCAAGCGTCGCGTCGTGGTCAGCGCCAACGTTACGGGTCGCGACCTCGGCTCTTTCGTCGCCGAAGCTCAGACCGCTCTCGAGGGCGTCAAGGTGCCGACGGGGTACTGGACCGCGTGGGGCGGCACGTTTGAGCAGTTGGAGTCTGCCTCGAAGCGCCTGCAAATCGTGGTGCCGTTGGCCCTGCTGATGGTGTTCGTTCTGCTCTTCACGATGTTCGGCAACATCAAGGACGGCCTCTTGGTCTTTACGGGCATTCCTTTTGCGCTCACCGGCGGCGTGCTGTCGCTCTGGATGCGGGGAATTCCCCTGTCGATATCGGCTGCAGTCGGCTTCATCGCGCTCTGCGGCGTGGCGGTCCTCAACGGACTCGTGATGCTGTCCTTCATTCGCAGCCTGCGCGAAGAAGGGAAGAGCCTGGATGATGCGATTTGGGAAGGTGCGCTCACACGTTTGCGGCCCGTGCTCATGACTGCGCTGGTGGCGTCTCTGGGCTTCATCCCGATGGCCATCGCGACCGGCACCGGTGCCGAGGTGCAACGGCCTCTGGCCACTGTGGTCATCGGCGGCATCCTGTCGTCCACTGCGCTGACGCTGCTGGTGCTGCCCGTCCTATACCGCCTCGCACATCGGCGCGACGAAGATGAGCCTGTTGAAGCCGCCACGAACTTGAGCATGAAGGCAGGATGAGCACCGACCACAACGCAGAGCAGGGTCACGCCGGCCACGACCACATCGCGGGCGCTAATCAGCGCTCGCTCAAGATTGCGCTCGGGCTTACAACGAGTTTCCTGCTCGTCGAGCTCGCGGGCGGGGTGGTGACACAGAGCTTGGCGCTCATCTCCGACGCCGCTCACATGTTCACCGATGTGGCGGCGCTGGCCATCGCGTTGATGGCCATCCACATCGCCAAGCGACCGGCCGATGACAGGCGGACTTTCGGCTATCACCGGTTCGAAATCCTGGCGGCGGCTTTCAACGCGATGCTGCTGTTCGGCGTCGCGGTCTACATCGTCTACGAGGCCTATCTGCGCCTGAAGGCACCGCCGGAAATCCATTCGACCGGGATGTTGGTGATTGCGGTTGTGGGCCTGGTCGTGAATCTCCTGAGCATGCGCGTGCTCCGCAGCGGGCAAGACTCGAGTCTGAACGTCAAGGGTGCCTACCTCGAGGTGTGGGCGGACATGATTGGCTCCGTTGGAGTCATCCTGGGCGCCATCATCCTGAAGTTCACAGGCTGGTCGTGGGTCGATTCTGCAGTTGCCGTTCTCATCGGGTTGTGGGTCGTGCCGCGGACTTGGGTCCTACTGAAGTCGAGCGTGAACATCCTGCTGGAAGGTGTGCCCGAGGACGTGGACATCGACAAGGTCAAGGCGACCCTCCTGGCCGTGCCAGGCGTCGTGAGTCTCCACGACCTGCACGTCTGGTCAGTCACCAGCGGCAAGACCAGCCTGACGGCCCACCTCGTGACGCGGCCGGACATGAACGCCGAACGAGAGGTGTTGCCAGCCGTACGCAAGGGCCTCGCCGAGAGGTTTGGCATTCGTCACATCACTGTGCAGTGCGAACTTGAGCCTTGCGAACAGGCGGACGAGGCAGACCACTTCGCGACCGCGGCGGCGGCCAAGGTCCATGAAGACGCAGAGCTTGAGCCGCGAAACGTGCCTCAGAAAGGCGCGGTGTGAGGTCTTGCTAGCAGTCAAGCACGACCCATCGGCGCAGCCAGTTCCATTCCTCGGTGCCGAAAGCAGGCTTAGGAAGGTCTCCGAGCCGAACCCTCGCGGACAGCGTTCCTTCCTTCCACGGAACCTGCTTGCGCGGCGGGAGCGGGGTGCGACACCAGCGCCATGAGCTCTCACCTCGGAAGGCCACATTCGCTTCCGTAGCCCCGGCTGCCCAAACCTTGTTCATCAACGGCTCGAACCAATCCGTGCGCCGGCGCCGAGACCTCATGCCGTCGAACCAGATGAAGTCCGGGTAGTCGTGTTCCTTGGCACTGCAAGCAGTCACAGCCATTGGCGTCACCAGCATGCGCTGACATCCGGGGCACGGGACTGTCTCGTAGTAGTCGATGTCCGCGTCCAGCACGGTGTCGGGCTTGCCCAGAAACGGGGCTCACTTCAGCCGTTTTGACAGCGCAGCTTCGACGAACTCGGGCAGTTCCATCCAGCCCTCTCCGTTGGTTCGGCTCCAGCTTCCTAGCCAATCCCAGCGAGTCGAAAGCTGGACCCAATCACCGTGCTCTGTGCTGTCGACGGTGAAAACGGGCAGTTCCTTCGTCGAAGGAAATCCCTTCCTGGTCCGCACGAACCAGAGTCCGCGTACGCCCGACTCTTTGTAGCGGTCCTGCCGCTCGCTCATGTGTTCGAAGTCGGCGTTGGATAGCTGCACTTCAAAGGCAACAGCGGCCTTCGACCCAAGTGCCAATACGTCCGCACGCCAAAGGGCGCGCTTCGTAACGGGGTCGAACTGGAAGGCTTCGGTGTCGACCTCCCACTCGGCGCCGCGCATAGCCTGCTCGGCGATGACGTACTTCAGGCGTCGATGTTCCGGTGTCTCTCGCTTGTCGCCGTCGCAGTTGGTCGGCGTCGACAGGTGCACGAAGTGAGGAACCTTGCCCTCGGCCGTGCGAATCGAGACTGGAGCTCCGCAGCACTTTGCGGTGAACAGCTTCTCTTTGCGATTGCGTGCTCGCATGCTCTCGACCGCCATGGGGTCGACACGAACAAGGCAGATGGGTCCGTCAGGCGAGTTGGCGCTGAGAGGCATGCAGACGCGATGCGAGCGCTACTTGCGACCGCGGAACGGACCAAACCCTTCGCGAGCTGATACCCCGCGTGCCAGACAGGCCGCAAGCGCCCCGAACAATGGGCTGCGCATCCGGGCGAGTTGGGCTGGGACCTCGTCCTCGATAGCGGAACGTTCGGCGGCGTGAGGAAGGGCCGCGCCAATGAATCGCTTGAGAAACGCAAGCTCGATGCGCCGAGTGTCGGTGTCGCGCGAGAGCACGTCATCAAGGCCCATGGCACCCCATGCCGAAGGTGTGGTCTGCGGTTGTTCGTTCATAGAGCTGCGCACAGCATAGCCCGAGAGCTTGTGATTCGAGCGACTCGCAGTGGAACGAAACCCCTATGCGTCAGGGCCTGCTTGAAAGAACGCTTCCTTCCAACCCTCCACCGGCAAAGCTTGCACGCAGTGCTGGATGTTCATACAGTTGCTGACAACGGATGTCGTGTCCGTCTTCGAGTACGAACCATGACGCTCACCGTCCGCGAATTCATCGAGCTGCTGGCACATCGGCCAAGCGCGGCGTAAGCACCCGCAGTGGAACCACAAGCTATGAGCACCAAAGTAACCATCAAACATCGCCATCCAGTCGCAAACCGACCTGGTTTCCATCTCTACGACGATGTGTTCGACGACTTTGGCGACGACCCCGATATCGAGGCTCCCGTCTACCTGAAGCTTGAGGGGGTCGCGGTTGAGCTGCGGACGCGAGGCCCGGAAGGAGACTGGGTCACGCTGACGATTCCGCGTGAGCTAGCGCGCGAGCTCGGCCTCGTTCCGCCCTTGCCGAACCGACCGCCTCGGGCCAATGCCCCAGCTCATCCGCCCGCCGACTTTGAAGGTTAGTCTCGCTGACTTCGCGGAAGCAGATACCGGCTGACCGGATTCTCAAGCTTCCTACGGCTTCATCATCGCGTCGTGATTGTGATGGTGCATCTGTCCGGCCATCGCGTCTGCGCCGTGGTCGGAGAGCTGGGCCTCGAACCATCGGTGCAGCGCCGCTACGAGCTTTGCATCCGAAGTCCGGTAGGTCAGCTCGGCCCCCGCAGCCACCTTCCTGTAGTCGATGGCAATCTGGCCAGGTTTGGCAGCTTGCAACTCGGCCAAGCCCGGCATCTCGACGCCGTGAACGTGCGTCGGCCCGGAGAAGTCACCCTTCAAAAACTGGGTCTGAATATCGTGCAGGTGTTCGCGCACAAGCTTGACCTGCTGGGCATCTCTCGTCCGCTTGGCCACCACCCGCTGGACGCCGCCCTCCGCGGTCTTGGTAAAGATGTGCGTCGTGGCGTTCAGGCTGAACGGCATGACATCTGGACCGAGCCTCGCAACTTCGGCTTGGCGTTGCGCCTCGGCCGCATGAACAGCGAGTCCGACGGACGCGAGTGCGATGACGACGGCGCCGAAGAAAGTTCGTTTCATCATTGATGCTCCGAGAGTTGTCTTGGTCGTTAGGTGGCGGGGTTGAGGCGGGGATGAGTCTCTTCGCCCCAGAAGGAAAGCGCAGCACCGGACAGCAACATGGCGACTGCAACGAACCAGAACGCAGTTTCCAGCCGTCCACCGAGCGCAGCGGCTGCACCGAGTCCCAGCCCGCCGATGCCGTAGCCGAGGTCACGCCAGAAGCGGTAGATGCCGATGGCCGAAGCACGCCAGTTCGGGTGTGCGATGTCCGCCACCGCCGCACTGAGGTTGGGATAAAGCATCGCCATGCCAAATCCGGCAATCGCCGCCGACGCGCTCCACCAAACCGAGCCATGGCCAAGCGGCAGGAGCGCCACTCCCGCACCACACAGCCACATGCCCCACGTGTTCAGACGGTGACGGCCCACCCGGTCCGACAGCTTGCCGGTGAAGAACTGCGCGCCGCCCCAGGTGAAGCCGTAGACGCCGACTATCCAGCCGATTCCGGGCAAGCTCACCCCCTGCTGGTGCAGATAGACCGGCCAGAAGACCCAGACCAACGCATCAACAAACTTCTCGACCAGGCCCGCTTGACACAGCGCCGCCATGCGCCGGTCGCGCCAGCTCATCAACGCAAACATCTCGCGCGTGTTCGGCCTCTCGCTGATGTTGGTCGGGTAGCGTGGGCGCAGGGACTGCGCTGACAGCAAAGCATGCCGCTTCGTCTCTGCATGCGCCCACGGCAGGGTCTCGGTCACCGCGAGCCAAGTCAGCAACGTCGCTAATCCGATGACCACGGCCCCGAACCACAGCAGCCCTGCGCGAGGGCCCAGGAAAGTTGCGGCGTAGCCGGTAAGGACCCCGGCTAGGGCCACCCCGACATAGCCGGAAAACTCGTTAAGGCCGATGACCAGCCCCCGCTGGTCTGCCCGGGTGAGGTCCAGCTTGGCCGTCTGAGTCATAGACCAGGTCAGGCCCTGGTTCACACCGAGCAGGATGGTCGCCACAACTATCCAGCTCCATGAAGGGGCAAAGTAGACAAGGAGCGGAATGGGCAAGGCCACGAGCCAGCCGACGAGTAGCACCCGTTTCCGACCGATGCGCTCGGCCATCCGGCCAGCGGCGAAGTTCATCGTGCCCTTGACGAAGCCGAACGCGACGACGAAAGCGACCAACAGCATGAACGAGCCACGGGGGACGCCAAACTCAGTCTCGGCCAACGCCGGAACGACGTTTCGCATCATCCCGATGGTCATGCCAACCAGCAGGACCTGCAGCAGTTGCTGCAGCACCTGCGCGAGGTTGGCCCGGATGCCGAAGTTCGTCGCAGCGGTCATAGGTGTTGAGGGCTACTTCAGCCTTGCAGGGCGAGGGCGTCCCGCACGCGCCGCAGCCGAGTTGAGGCGTCATCGGCCACCTCCTGCAGCACCGGGTTTTTCGTCAGTTCCACCATCAGTCCCGGATTGAGGAAGCCCACGATGATGTTGTCCCCGTCGCTCTGGCGCACGGTGACGTTGCACGGCAACAGCAGTCCGATGTCGGCTTCGGCCTGGAGCGCTTTGTAAGCCAGCGGTGGATTGCACGCGCCGAGGATGCGGTGCGGCGCCATGTCCTTGCCCAATTTCTCCTTCATGGCTTTCTGGATGTCGATGTCGGACAGGACACCGAAGCCTTCGGCCTTGAGAGAGTCCATGACGCGGTGGACGGCGGCGTCGAACGGACCTTTGATGGTGGCAAAGAAGCCGTAGTTCATACCATTCCTTTTCTGCGGCACGGAGCCGCTGCTGTTGTTCCGCGAGGCGGAAGGATTCTTCGAAATCATGGCGTCAACATCTCCAGCTTTTCGTTGAGCGTGGCGGAAGAGAGTTCCCCAATGCGGCTCGACACAAGCTCTCCCTGGGTGTTGAAAAAGAGCGTCGTCGGGTAGCCCTGCTGTTGGAAAGCAGCACTGGCCTTGCGATGGGGGTCCAAGAGCACGTTGCGCATCGAGAGCCGCTGGCCTTCGAGCCACCGCGAGACCTTTGCACCCTCCTCGCCCTGGTTCACGAAGACGAAGTTGACGTCCGTGCGCTTGTCTTGGGCCGCATGCAGAACCGGCATCTCGCGCACGCACGGCGGGCACCAGGTCGCCCACAGGTTGACGACGGTCGGCTTGCCTTCGAACTCTCTCAACGGAACGGTCTTGCCATCGAGCGACGTGAAGGTCAGCTCGGGCAACCTCTGTCCACTGGCTCCCTGGAACGACAGGACCGTGGTGCCGACAAAGAAGATGGCGGTGCCCAGAGCGAGCGCCCAACGCGAGGGCCGTTTGATGGCCGGAGCTTTGCGTTCGCGGTAGAGCGCGTACATCCACGCGCCCAACAGACCGAACGGAGCGCTCCAGCCTCCGTCCCGGATGTCGAGGATGGTCAATGGTGCGGCGAGATACAAACTCCGGTATTCGAAGACGAACGCCAAGCGGGCGAGCACGACGCCCGCCAGCAATGAAAGCCATAAGGCACTGTCCACCTCAGCCGACGACTTGGACAGCCATTTGCCGAGCGCAAGCGTCAAACCCCCCGATGCGAAGACGAGCAACAGTGAGAACGGCACCAGCAATGGCCCCAACTGGATGGCAGTGCTCAAGACTTCTTGACCTCATCGCTGGCGGGCCGGCCCAGCACGTTCAGCGGAATTTTGAGGTAGCTCACGCCGTCCTCTTCCGCCGGCGGCAGTTGACCGGCACGGATGTTGACCTGGATGGACGGCAAGATGAGCGTGGGCACTTCCAGGGTGGCGTCGCGCGCCTTGCGCATCGCTACGAATTCGTCCTCGCTCACGCCGTCGCGCACGTGGATGTTCTTCGCGCGCTGCTCGGCCACCGTCGTTTCCCACGCAGCCTCTCGCCCGTTGGGCGGGTAGTCGTGGCAGACATACATCTTGGTCTCGGGGGGCAGAGCGAGGATGCGTCGCATCGAGCGGTACAGCGTGTGCGCATCGCCGCCCGGGAAGTCGGCGCGGGCCGTGCCGACGTCCGGCATGAACAGGGTGTCGCCTACGAAGACGGCGCCATCTACAACGTAGGCCATGTCGGCAGGCGTGTGCCCCGGAACCAGCAGCGCCCGCGCCTGCACCTCCCCAATTTTGAAGACCTCGTCGTCCTTGAAGAGGTGGTCGAACTGCCCGCCATCGGGAAGGAAGTTTCGCTCTAGGTTGTAGAGCATCTTGAACGTCGCCTGCACCTCAGTGATGCGCTCACCGATTGCGATGCGGCCACCGACCTGCTCCTGCAGATATCGGGCGCCCGAGAGATGGTCGGCATGTGCGTGCGTCTCAAGAATCCACTGAACCTTAAAGCCGCGGTCTCGCACGTAGGCGAGAAGCTTGTCGGCCTGGACGGTCGTCGTGCGACCAGACTTGAAGTCGAAGTCCAGCACTGGGTCGACGATGGCCGCGAACCGGGTCGCGTTGTCGACGATGACGTAAGACACAGTCCAGGTCTTGTCATCGAAGAAGGACTGAACGGTGGTGCGGGCAGTCATCTGGTGCTCCTTGTTGATTCAGTATATTGACAGACATTATATCTCTTGCTATATTGATGTCAAGCTTAAGGAGTCGCCCATGCCCACCCAACGAACCGTCATCGACCCCGCCCGCTTGCGCGACGCAGCCGGCCAAGCCGTCGGCGCGCTGAAAGTCCTCGCCAACGAAGAACGGTTGCTGCTGCTTTGCCAGCTCTCGCAAGGAGAGATGTGCGTCAGTGACCTTGAAGAAGCACTCGACATCCACCAGCCCACCCTGTCGCAGCAATTGGGGGTTCTCAGGACCGAAGGTGTGGTCAACACGCGCCGCGACGGCAAGTACGTTTACTACAGCGTGGCCGACCCCCATGTCTTGCAGCTGCTCGAAGTTCTCTACCGCCTCTACTGCCCCAAGGAGTAAACAGTGACCATCGAATGGAACGCATTCACGCCCTACGCGTCGCTCGCGGGTGGCGTGCTCATCGGAGTGGCGGCCGCCATGTTCGTGCTGTTAAATGGCCGCATCGCCGGCATCAGCGGCATCAGCGGCATTCTGAGCGGGCTGCTCAAGCCGGTAAAGGGAGACATCGCCTGGCGCTTGGTCTTCGTGCTCGGCCTGGTCGGCTCGCCCATGCTCTATGCCCTGTTCGCCTCGGTGCCGACCCCCCGCATCGACGCCAGTTGGGCCGCGCTCGTACTGGCCGGACTTCTCGTGGGGGTGGGAACTCGATACGGCTCGGGATGCACCAGCGGCCATGGGGTCTGCGGGTTGTCGAGGTTGTCGCCGCGCTCCCTCGCCGCCACAGCCACCTTCATGGGCGCCGGGTTCGTCACTATCTATGTCATCCGCCACGTGTTCGGGTTCTAAGGAGCTGCCATGGCCGTCTTCGCATCGCTACTTGCCGGGCTTGTGTTTGGGCTGGGCCTCATCCTTTCCGGGATGGCCAACCCTGCCAAGGTGCTCGGATTTCTCGACCTTGCCGGGGCTTGGGACCCGTCGCTCGCGCTGGTAATGATTGGTGCAATCGGCGTAGGACTTGTGGCGTTCACTGTCGTCAAGCAAAGGACCAAGTCCTTTCTCGGGTTGGACCTGAGACTTCCGACGGCGCGCCACATTGACCGGCGCCTGGTCGGTGGCAGCCTCTTGTTCGGTCTCGGTTGGGGCATAGCAGGTTTCTGTCCCGGTCCGGCGCTCGTAGCGCTTGGCATGGGCGAAATCAAGGCCGTGGTGTTTGTCGGTGCAATGCTGCTCGGGATGGGATTCTTCGAGCTCTTTGAGCGGCGTGCTGCGCCCTCGCCGCAGAAGGCGTGACCGATGAACGCAGCGTGGACTTGGACTGCCGTGGGCGCGACGGCGACCGTGCTTCTCCTATACGAGGTGCTGCTTGGATTGCTTCAACGGCGCCAGCCCGAGCGTCTCGCACGGACTAGGCACGCCAGCCTGCGGGAAGACTGGTTTCTCGCGGTCTCAGCACAGAAAGGGTCTGAAGTCCTGGCCGTCCAGACGCTCCGCAACTCGCTGATGTCCGCGACCATGCTGGCCTCCACTGCTGCCCTCGCACTCATGGGCGCGGTCACCCTGGCTGCGCCATCTCTTCATGCCAGCTTCGACGCTGCAACGGACATTTCGGATGTCAGTCCCCGGCTGGTACTGGAACTCATGCTTCTGGCTCTGCTATTCGTCTCGCTGGTCTCCACGATGATGGCCGTTCGCTTCTACAACCACGCGGGGTTTATCGTGGGCATGCCTGTCGACTCCGAGGCTAGGAAGCGTTGGGCTTTTGCCGGCGTTCGCTATGTTCGCCGTGCAGGCGTTCTGTATGGCATTGGACTTCGACAGTTGGTGCTTGTTGTGCCAGTGGTTGCTGGCATCCTGCTGCCGCAGGCGGGCCCGGGTGCCGCTGTGCTGGTTGTTGGGGTGTTGTTCTGGTTTGACCGCTATACCGATGAATCACTGCAGACGTGAGGAGACGGCACGAGGCTGCTACGAAAAACGGACTCGGCCAGTTCCCTCGATTCAGGCGATGGGAGCGGTTTCGCCCGTCGTGACAGGACCGATGGACTTGTCAATTACTTCGCAGGTTCAATTGCCGTGACAGCAATGACGCCATTGACACGCTCCGCAGTGAACTTGACCTTGTCGCCCTCCTTGAGGCCATCGAGCAGCTTCGGGTCGGTGGCCTTGAAGACCATGGTCATCGCGGGCATGTCAAGGTTCTGCAGCGGGCCGTGACGCAGCGTGACCTTGCCTTGCTCCTTGTCGACCTTGCGGACCTCACCATCGCTTTGGGGAGTGGCCGTAGCGGCAGGATGGTGCGCCGCGTGGTCGGCGCCGGAGGCCGCGGGGGATTGGGCTTTAGCGGTCATCGTCGTTGCAAGAACAGCAGCGGCGAGGATGTGGATGAGCTTCATGGGTGACTCCTTCAGAGTTTCGGGTAGTGAGCGAAGACGGTCTCTCGACCGCTTTTGTCGATGAGGAACACGTCATACGGGTCCTTGCGGTTGCCGACCTCCATGCCCGGCGAACCCGGTGGCATGCCCGGCACGGCAAGGCCGATGGCGGCCGGCTTTGCGGCCAGCATCCGCTTGACGTCGTCGGCAGGCACGTGGCCCTCTACGACGTAGCCGTTGACGACGCCGGTGTGGCAACTGCCGAACTTGTCCGGGAGCCCGTAGCGTTTGCGGGTTACGGTGGTGTCGCCGACCTCGGTCACCTTCACGGGGAATCCGGCGGCCTTCAAGTGGTCAACCCAGGCGCCGCAGCAGCCGCACGTCGAGCTCTTGAACACTTCGACCAAAGGCAAGGCCGTCGCAGCGAGGGCCGGCAGTGCAGTGACTGCGGCGCTCGCGGCCAGGGTTGTCAGGAAGTGGCGGCGTTTCATTTGACGACCACCTTTCCGACCATGCCTGCCTCGAAGTGGCCGGGCTGCAGACACGCGAACTTGAACTCGCCCGCCTTGGTGAACTGCCAGACGATTTCGCCAGACTTGCCGGGCTTCACATGAGCCATGTTGGCGTCGGCGTGCTCCATCTCCGGGAACTTCTTCATCAGTTCCGCGTGCTCGGCGATGGCCTCCTTGGTGCCGAGGACCATTTCGTGCAGGACCTTGCCGTCGTTGTGCACGACGAACTTCACCGTCTCACCTCGCTTGACCGTCACGTCCGACGGCGTGAAGCGCATGGCGTCGGTCATGTCGACCTTGATGGTCTTGGTGACCTTCTTCGGATTGCCTTCCTGGCCGAAGTCGGTAGGTTCAACCTTGCTCGCGTCGAATTTGCGAGGTGCCGCGTGTTCTTCGTCGCCATGCGCAGACGCGGCGCCGATGGCGAGCGCGAGAGCGAGGAAGCCCAGTGCGTTCAACTTCTTCATGAATATCTCCTCAGTGGCCTTCGTGGCCAGTAGGTTTGCGAACTTGCAGGGTTTTGGAATCAGACTTGGGTGCGGGCGCTCTGACGGTCTCCGGCATGTCGGCCGTGTACTCGCTGGCGAGCGTGCCCGCGGGGTGCTTGTAGGGGCCTGGGTCCTTGAAATCACCGCGCTTGATGTCGTCGCGAACCTTGACCACACTGAACATGCCGCCCATCCCGACAGGCCCGAAGGGACCCGTACCGGTCATCATCGGCAGCGTGTTGTCGGGGATGGGCATCTCCATCTCGGCCATGTCGTGCATGCCCTTGTCGCCCATGACCATGTAGTCCGGCACCAGCTTTGAAATCTTCTTGGCGACGTCTCGGTGGTCCACGCCAATCATGGTCGGCACGGAATGGCCCATCGCATTCATGGTGTGGTGGGACTTATGGCAATGAATGGCCCAGTCGCCGGCAATCGCGTCGAACTCGAACCCACGCATCTGACCCACCGCGATGTCGGTCGTGACTTCCGGCCAGCGCGCGCTCTTGGGCACCCAGCCGCCATCGGTTCCAGTGACCTCGAAGTGCGGCCCGTGCATGTGAATGGGGTGGTTGGTCATCGTCAGGTTGCCGACACGTATGCGAACCCGCTCTCCAGTTCTCGCGACGAACGGGTCGATGCCGGGGAAGGCTCGGCTATTCCACGTCCACAAGTTGAAGTCGAGCATCGTGTTCACCTTCGGCGTCGCGCTGCCGGGCTCGATGTCGTAGGCGTTGAGGATGAAGCCGAAGTCGCGGTCGACCTTGAACTGATTCGGGTCCTTGGGGTGCACGATGAACAGGCCCATCATTCCCATTGCCATCTGAGTCATCTCGTCGGCGTGGGGGTGGTACATGAAGGTGCCCGAACGCTGCAGCACGAACTCGTACATGAAGGTCTTGCCGACAGCGATGGGGGGCTGAGTCAATCCGGTCACGCCGTCCATGCCAGACGGCACCGGGACTCCATGCCAGTGGACGCTCGTGACCTCAGGCAGCTTGTTGGTCACAAAGATGCGGATGCGGTCACCTTCGACGGCTTCAATGGTCGGTCCCGGGCTCTGGCCGTTGTAGCCCCACAGGTTGGCCTTCATGCCCGGGGCGATTTCGCGCACAACAGGCTCGGCAACCAGATGGAACTCCTTGACGTTGTCCTTCATGCGCCACGGCAGCGACCAACCGTTGAGCGTGACGATGGGTTGATACGGTCGACCGTTCGGCGGCGGGGGTGGCAGTTGCATCGCTGCAGACGACTGCACCACCGCTTCGGGCAGAAGGGCTGCACCTGCGCGGCTGACTGCGGCGGCTCCAAGCATGGTTGCGCCGGCTGCCTTGAAGAATGTTCTTCGGTTTGTCATTGTTGTTCTCCTTCAGTGGGCCGACTGCGCAGACGCTGCGGCATTGCTCTGGCCCATGGCCGGCGTTGAACCCGGTGAACGGCCCGTGAGTGCGGACTGCAGGTTGGTCTGTGCCACCCAGTAATCGCGCAGCGCCTCGACAGCGCCGGTGACGCTGGCAATCTGGTCTTTGGAATCCGCCAGGAGTTCGAAGACGCTTGCCAGCATGCCGTTGTAGCGAAGCAGGTTCTCGTCCGAGATGCGCTTGCGCAGGGGCACGACTTCATCGCGGTAGTGCTTAGCCAAGTCGTACGCGGTCCTGTACGCAGAGTAGGACTCGCGCACCTCAGAGCGCGCATTGATGGCAACCTGCGCCGTTCGGTTAACCGATTGCAGGTATGTGGCCTCCGCCCGCGCGACACGCGCCGAGCCGAAGTCGAACAGCGGCAGCTCAAGTTCAATCTCGTAGCCGTTCTTGCGGGACTCGCCGGTGTTGCTCTGGTTCTGATAGCCGACGTTGAACACGCTGATGAAACGAGTCGTCTTCGTGAGCCCCAATGACTTGGCAGTCGCTTCGGTCGCTCGCTTGGCCATCAAGACGTCGAGGCGCTTGTCCATCGCGGTCTGCTCGGCATCCCTCGGCTCCGCAGGAGCACTCGGCAGGTCCGGCAGGCGCTCCGGCAATTTGAACTCGAGCTGGTCGCTATCGAGCGCCAGCACCCGTGTCAGCCGTTCACGCGCCGCCACGGCCTGGTGTTGAGCCCTGGCCAATTGCGCCGTGGCGTCCGAGTAGAACGACTGCTCGCGCATCTGTGCCAGCTTGTTGAAGTTGCCTGCCGCAGCCATGCGCCTAGCCAGTTCGTTGGAGGCATCTGCCGCTTCCTTCACTTGCCCGAAGTAGCCGACCAGCTGTTGCGCCGTCACCGCCTCGAAGAAGGCTTTGCGAGCCTCGCCGGCAACGCCTACGGTTTCGTAGGCAGCCTGCAGCTGCGTCTGCTCGAAGCGGCGTTGCTCCACCTGTCTAGCCAGCGGCATAGTGAACAACCCCAGCACATTGAACAGGACGGCTCGGTCGATTTCCACGGCGCCGCCACCGCTGAGGCGGCCGAAACTGAATGAGGGGTTCGCGAGTCGACCGGCGCGTACGAGGTCGGACTCGGCGATGCCGAGCTCGGCGTAGTTGGCCTGAAGGTCGCGGTTGTTCAATAGCGCTATTTCCACCGCGCTGTCGGCGGTCAGCGTTTGCTTCAGCAACTCGGCGACGCGCGCCTTGGCAGAGTCGCTTTGTTCGCCCGTACGCTGGTACTTCGGCGCCTGGCCGACACGTTCCTTGGTCAGCTGCTCCACACTCGTGAAGCCACCGTCTTGAGAGAACGAAGCGCAACCACCCAGCACAAGCGAGGCGAGCGCGGTGGCAGTCAGGCGCATCATGGCGTGCCTCTCGTATTCTGATGACCGTCATGCATGGGCATGGACTTCATCCGCATCGGAGCGCTTGCCGGTGCCGCAGCCGCGGCGGGCATCTCCATGCCTTTCATGCCGCCCATGCTGTGGCCTGCGTGGCCGCTCGTCCCGCCTGGGGCACCAGCGACCGAGGCGTTCAGCTCGCGCCAATCGGCGAGCGGCGCCTCTTTGTAAGGCTTGTAGTCGACGAAAGCCGACTGATAGGACAGCTGCGCGGGAGCCTTAGCTGCCTCGGTGTTCACTGTCTGTGCGATGGCCAGAAATGGCACGCACACCGCTAGAGCGATGCCCCAGGCTGGTAGGTTGTTTTTCATTTTTCGAACTCATCTGACGCACCGCCGGGCGAGGCCAACGGCGGAATCCCCGTGCGATGGACGCACGAGCCCTGTTCGGCCTCTCAGCGGAGGCCTGCTTGGGTCAGATGGTTCGTGGGGGACGTTCCTGGCCATCCGATTGGAAGGCCGGGATGCGCGCGGTAAGCGCAGGGAAGACGACTGCGGAAGTCAGACCGGGCTCGCCAAGGGACGGTACTGTCCCGACGAGGGACGCCATGCAACAACCGCTCGCGCAAAAGTGGCATGTGGCGGGGTGGTCACCGGATGCTGAATCGGAGTCTGGTGCCCCGTCGCTGGCGTGATGGTGCGCCGTCGAGTGGTGAGCATGCATCTGATGGTCCGTTTGCATGTCGTGGTCGTCTTGCCCAGCAACCGCTGTCGACTTGCTCGACCCCTCCCCGTCCGGACAAAGCATGGTCGCCGCCACCGCGCCGCGAATCGGGAGCAGGATGGACAACAGAACCAGGATGATGATGCGGAGGTGTTTCACGTTCGACGATTATCGGGCAGTTGCGTTACGCGCGCAGGTCAGCGGAAGTTCCCGTCGTATAGGGCCGCCAACTTAGCCCCGCACTCAGTGGGCCGGACGGCGCGGTGCAACCGGAACCCCCCTTCGTTTCGACGGAGCGTCGTCGGTCGCGCCACCCTGCGCCGCCAAGCCATCCAAGATGGGGCATTCCGGTCGGTCGTCCCCGTGGCAGCAGTGAACGAGGTGCTCGAGCGCGGACTTCATCGCCAGAATTTCCGCCGCCTTCTGCTCGAGTTCCTTGATGTGTGCCTCGGCCAGGGCCTTGACCTGGCGGCTCGGTCGCCTGCGGTTTTGCCAAAGGCTCACAAGCTCCGCGATTTCCGACAGCGAGAAGCCGAGGTCGCGTGAGTGCCGGATGAACCGGAGCGTGTGAACGTCCGCCTGCTCATACTGACGATAGCCGGACACCGTACGCGTTGCTTCTGGCAACAAGCCCAGCTCCTCGTAGTGCCGAATCATCTTCGCTGACACGCCGGAGGTACTCGCGGCTTCGCCGATGTTCATCATGACCTTGTTCCTTGGGCGCGATTGCGCTGGAAGCAGTCTAGACCTTCCCACTATGGCAAGGTCAAGGCAAAACCACTTTCGCGGCCGGTCGCATCGAAACCGCTTGACCTTCCCAAGATGGGAAGGTCGAAAGTTGCTCTATCGAAAACCAACTGGAGAGCTAAATGGTCACCTTCGAAGTCAATGACATGACCTGCGGTCACTGCGTCAACGCCATCACCAAGGCGGTCGCCTTCGTCGACCCCGGCGCCAAGGTCCAGGTCGACCTGGCCTCCCATCGCGTGCAGATTGAGCCGACCGCCTCAACGGTGGCGGTTCTGGGCGACGCAATCATGACGGCGGGCTACACGCCGGTCGAGGTGGCAAAAGGAGCGGTGATGCCGACGAGCGCTGCTCCGCGAAAGGGATGTTGCTGCGGCTAAGCCGTTCGCACCCCCTCGCCTATTGCTTGCTCTTCAGGTCCGCGATGAGGGCCTTCATCTCGGCAATTTCGCGGACCTGTGCCTCGATGATGCCGTCAGCGAGCTTGCGGACCCTCGGGTCCTTTATCCCTGCTCGCTTGCTGGTCATGATGGCAATGGAGTGGTGAGGAATCATGGCCTTCATGTAAGAGACGTCGTCGACTGTCGCCTGGCTGCGTACAAGCCAGAGCGACAGCGCGAAGACCGCCGCGCCGCCGACCAGAATGCCGATGTTTGCGCGATTGTTTTTCAGCATGTGCAGCATGAAGCCGAGCATGATGACCGCCATGGTTGCGCCCATCAAGAGGGCCATGTATGCGCGCGTCTCGCTGAAGAAGACGTGGTCCGCTTCGTAGGTATTCAGGTACATCAGTCCGAACATGATGACGGTGGACACGGCAGTCATGGCGGCAAATCGTCGATATGGCGACATTGCGTCTCCTTCACTCACCGGGGTGCTTACTTTCAGGCCGGAGACATCTCGGCGCATGCCTTTTCGCACTCTCGGCATGCCTGCGCGCAGGCCTGGCAGTGGTCCATCTGATGCTTACCGCACTCCTCGGCGCACGCGCGGCAGACCTGGGCGCAGAGTTGGCATAGCTGCTTCGCGAAGGCGCTTTTCCGCGCGATGGCGCCAGCCGCTGTACGGCACAACGCGGCGCAGTCCATATCCAGCGCGATGCAGCGCGCCATCATCTTGACGTCCTGCTCTTGCAGGCACGCCGTAGAGCAATGGTCGCACGCATCGGCACACGCGTTGCACGCATCGAGGCAGGCTTGAGCGACTTGATTGGCCATCGTGGTCTCCATACGAAATTGTTGAAGCGCTAAACGTTCGCAGCAAGCGTGGCGCCGTGCAATCAGCTACTTCCTACATCGCCGTCGGATTTGGTCTGCACAGAACTGGGAGCAACGCGTACCTTGATGCACGTCAAAGGCATATCGTCCGCGGGCGCGCATTCTTCTCACAAAGCACCTGGAGAAGAAGATGAAGCTCTTATTTAGCGCTGCAGCCTTGGTTCTGTTGGCTGGTTGTTCGTCGTTGCCAAGCAGCTCATCCAAGGAGGCCGACGAACACGCGGCGCACCATCCGGCCGGGACCCTTGCCACCCCGGCGCCCACTGGCTACGACGAGCAGATGAAGATGATGCGAGAAATGCATCAGAAGATGGCCGCGGCGAAGACGTCTGAGGAGCGCGCCGCGCTGATGAAGGACCACATGAAGACCATGCATGACGGCATGGGGATGATGGGTCAGATGCGCGGAGGAATGATGGGCGGCACGGGGATGGAAAGCGGCAAAGGCGAGATGCGCATGGACCCCGAGATGATGAAGCGCCGCATGGACATGATGGAAATGATGATGCAAATGATGATGGACCGCGAGGGGATGAAGCCCCCGGCAGCCAAGTAGCACTCCGCTCGACTGGAACATCGCCATGGACATGACCGACCACGAACCCCCACCGTTCTGGCGTTCGCGCGCGGGAATTGCGCTCCTCGTGGTCGTCGCGGTTGGCGGATTCCTGCTGTTCACGGAGCACCGCGCCCACGTGCTGGGCGTCTTGCCGTTTGCGTTCCTGCTGGCGTGCCCGCTGATGCACGTGTTCATGCACCACGGTCACCACCATGGCGGCCACGGCCACAGCCAGCGAGGCAACGATGAACGCCGCTGACAACGCCTATGGCCTTTGGGGGCTGGTGATACTGAACTCGGTCATCTTCGTCGGGTTCGCCTACAGCTTCTTCAAGCCAACCACCCTTCGCGACTGGCGCAGCTTCAGCGCGTACTCGGCCTTCATCGTGGCGCTGTTCGCGGAGATGTATGGCTTCCCGCTGACCATCTACCTTTTCTCGGGCTGGTTGGGTTCGAAGTTTCCTGGCGTCAACCTGTTTGGTCACGAAGCCGGCCACCTGTGGTGGCTCGTAACGGGGCAGCACGGCAATCCTCACCTCGATGTCCTCCACATCCTGAGCGTCGTCGTCCTTTTCGCCGGCTTCATGCTGCTCTCGAAGGCTTGGCACGTGCTCTATCACGCCCAAAGGCGACACCAGCTCGCGACCGCAGGCCCCTACCGACTCGTGCGACACCCGCAATACATCGGTTTCGTCGCCATCATGTTCGGCTTCCTGCTGCAGTGGCCGACGCTGCTGACCTTGGCGATGTTCCCGGTTCTCGTGGTGATGTACGTGCGCCTGGCCATCTCGGAGGAACGAGACTCCGAGCAGGCCTTTGGGGACGCATGGCGAGCCTACGCGGCCGTAACGCCTCGGTTCATCCCCTACTTCTCGAAGGATGACCGTGCACGGCCGGTCAACAGCCACTAAGGGTGCTGACCTCGCGTCTGGGCTCGGTGCCATCGTTCTGGGCGCGGGCCTGGCGCTGGTTGCGCCAACCGCCCTTCAGGCCTACGCTCTTCCTCTGCTTGTCGCAGGGCTTCTCGTCCATGGGCTGGGCATGACGCTGAAGTACAGGCTCGAAGGCCGCGAAGGAACGCCCCTCTGGTGGGAGCGCGTTCTCTTCTGGCTGTGTTGGGCCTGTCTGGCGGCGCTCGGACTTTGGATGGTTGTCGGCTTGGCCTCTCGATAGCGCTCCGCTTGACCTTCCGACCAAGGGAAGGTTCAAACTGCCAACAAGAACTGGAGAGCGCCATGCAAAGAAATGCGGATACGACTCACGACCACGCACATCACGGCACGCACGTGATGCCGGACGGCACGGTGATGGGCGGTGCTCATCACGAACATAGCCACGCAGCTCACGCGCCGGCACCGACCAAGCCCACGCCCACGCCCAAGGACGACCAGAGCGAGGTCGAGTACACCTGCCCTATGCATCCACAGGTGCGACAGATGGGTCCGGGCAACTGCCCCATCTGTGGCATGACGCTCGAGCCGGTGCTGGCCACTGCCGACCAAGGCGAAAGCCCCGAGCTGCGCGACATGACCAAGCGCTTCTGGATTGGGACTGCGTTGACGGTCCCGGTCTTCGCGCTGGAGATGGGCGGTCACCTCTTCAACATTCACCACCTCATCGCGCAGCAGACGTCGAATTGGGTGCAACTGCTGCTTGGGACGCCGGTCGTGCTGTGGGCAGGTTGGCCATTCTTCGTGCGTGCCGTGGCATCGGTTAAGAACCGAAGTTTGAACATGTTCTCGCTCATTGCCTTGGGCACGGGCGCAGCCTGGCTCTACAGCATCGTCGGAACAGTGGCGCCGCAGCTATTCCCTGCAAACCTGCGCATGGCCGATGGTGCCGTCGCCATCTACTTCGAGGCCGCCGCGGTCATCACGGTGCTGGTGCTGCTGGGCCAAGTGCTGGAGCTTCGGGCGCGAGAGAAGACGTCGGGGGCCATCAAGGCCCTTCTCGGTCTAGCGCCGAAGACGGCGGTCAAGGTGAAGGCCGACGGCACTGACGACACCGTTCAGGTCGATGCCATCCAGGTGAGCGACCTGCTGCGCGTCCGTCCCGGCGAGAAGGTGCCGGTCGACGGCGAACTCACCGACGGCAAGGGCAACGTAGATGAGTCGATGGTCACCGGCGAACCCATTCCGGTCGCGAAGACCGTTGGCTCCAAGGTGACCGCGGGAACGCTGAACCAGACCGGCGGCTTCGTGATGCGCGCCGAGAAAGTCGGCGCGGACACCCTGCTCTCGCAAATCGTCCACATGGTGGCGGCGGCGCAGCGCAGCCGTGCACCCATCCAGCGCATGGCCGACCAGGTGGCCGGCTGGTTCGTGCCGGTGGTCATCCTGATTGCAGTCCTGACGTTCGTCGTCTGGCTGGTCTGGGGCCCCTCGCCTGCGTTTAGCTACGCCCTCATCACGGCGGTCGCTGTCCTCATCATTGCCTGCCCGTGCGCGCTAGGCCTGGCCACTCCAATGTCCATCATGGTCGGTGTCGGCAAGGGCGCGCAACATGGCGTGCTCATCCGCGACGCCGAAGCGCTCGAGCGCATGGAGAAGGTCGACACGCTGGTGCTCGACAAGACCGGAACGTTAACGGAGGGCCGGCCGAAAGTCGTTCACATCGAGCCGGCCCAGGGGTTCAGCAAGGACGACGTGCTGCAGAAGCTCGCGAGCGTGGAGCGGGCCAGTGAACACCCGTTGGCCTTGGCTATCGTCAACGCGGCGCAGGAGGGCAAGCTGAGCCTGTCCGCAGTCACAGACTTCGACTCACCCGTCGGCAAGGGCGTCGTCGGCACGGTCGACGGACTGCGGGTCGTCTCCGGTAGCGCGAAGTTCTTGGCCGAAGGTGGCATCGACTCGGCACCGTTGAACGAGGCGGCAGAGGAGCAACGCGCCAAGGCAGCAACCGTTATCTTTGTCGGCGTCGACGACAAGCTTGCTGGCTTCGTCGCCATCGCCGACCCCATCAAGGCCACGACACCGCAGGCGCTTCAGGCGTTGAAGGATGCCGGTATCCGCATCGTCATGCTGACGGGCGACGGGAAGACCACTGCCGAGGCAGTTGGCAAGCAACTTGGCATCGACGAGGTTGTGGCCGAGGTCTTCCCGGAAGACAAGGTCGCGGTCGTGCAGCGGTTGATGAAGGAGGGACGAGTCGTGGCCATGGGAGGCGATGGCGTCAACGACTCCCCTGCCCTGGCCGCCGCCACGGTCGGCATTGCCATGGGCACAGGGACGGACGTAGCCATGGAAAGCGCGGGCATCACGCTGCTAAAGGGCGACCTCATGGGCATCGTTCGAGCGAGGACCTTGTCGCAAGCCACCATGCGCAACATCCGACAGAACCTCACGCTGAGCTTCGCGTACAACGTGGCGGGCATCCCGCTCGCTGCCGGGTTGCTTTATCCGTTCTTCGGGCTCCTGTTATCGCCAGTCGTTGCCGCCGCGGCAATGGCGCTGTCATCAGTGAGCGTCATTGGCAACGCGCTTCGACTTCGAGCGTTGAAGCTGGAGTAGCTGAGTTGAAGGACGTCCGTCGTCGCGGTCTGGCGGAGTGGCTCATCGCGGCCTGCGGCGTCTGGCTTATGGGCTTGGGGTTCTACTTCATCTTTCTGCGGCCAGCCCTGTTGCCAGAGGACCTCCACTACCTTGGAACGGACCTGCAGGCGCTCGAGGCCGCTGCTCCGCTCTTGGCAGGCTGGCTCGGCAAGGTGTTCATGGTAATGGGCGGCTTCATGGCCGGTGCCGGGGTGCTCGTTGCCTATCTGGGTTGGGAGGTCATGGCGGCGCAACCGCGAGGGATGACGCCCGTCCTAGCCCTGTTCGGCCCGTTTACACTCGCACTGATGAGCGCGGTGAACTTTGCGCTGAGTTCAGACTTCCGGTGGCTACTCGTGGTGCCATCGGTGGTCTGGGCCACTGCAGTGACGCTGTACGAGCTGCAAGGACGGAAGTATTAGGCGTCCGCGTGTCCACGATAGGCTGGCCGAGAGTCGGGCCACGCGCGGTTTGCGTCCTCAGCCGTCAAGTACGACCCACCGTCGCAGCCGCCACTTCCATTTCTTGGTCGGATTAGGCGCAATGAAGAACTCGAAGAACCGAGATTCGCGCCGCTGGCGCGCCCGGCCCCCCCGCGCGACTGTTTAGCGCGAAGGTAAAGGCTTTAGATTTATGCAAGCGGCTATCGGTCGCTATAGAAGATGGATGGAAGAGACGGCTCGAGCCACCGCGGCCATCTGTATGCACCAAGCGGGAGTCAATGGGTGCCGACCTGGGAGGAGCAGCTAGAGGGTCGTAGACGGCAGCGGTCGTGAGCCGCTGGAAAGTCTGGCTGTGCGATGGCGCTGACGACGACCATCGCGCCCAGTTCTTCGGCTGTGTCCTCCGCAGCCGAAAGTCCCAGGAAGCGTCCTGAGAACGAGCGGCGAACCTCGAGACCCAATGCTGTTGGGCTTGGGGGGAGTTTTGCCCTTTCTCAGGACTACTTCATACCAAGGCTGCGCCTTGGCAGGAGCCCTATCTCGATAGCAGGGAGCCCATGCCCTGCCTGCCGCTCGGGTGCGGTTTAGACAATCGCTCCCCAGCCAGTGCCCCCGCTTCCCAAGGACCTCCAAGAACAGGGCGCCACAGCAGGCATCCAGTCGACTGAGCAAAGACCTGCGTCCCGAACCCCTTCACCATGGCCGCACTGCACGAGCAGACGATGAGCGCACTGGGTCGTTCGCCGCACCATGACAGGAAGAGCATTTGCCAACGCGGGACCACGCCCAGGTCGCATGAACCAGCAAGACCCCGCCTGTGGCCACTGCACTGCCCGCACTAACCTCTCGCGACGAGGCCTGCCTCAACCAATCAAGACTCCATAAGTGTCGCAAGGCCCGTCCTCTTCAGCAACTTCATACCAGCCCAGTCCATTGGACTCGCAAAAGCGCAATCTCACTTCGCGCACCTCTTCGGAACGCAGCCTGCCGACGCCGCCATCCTGCGGTGCGCCGATGACGACGACCGCGTCCTCTGAAAAGCGCGACAGCACCTGAATGAGTTCTGAAGCCGTCATAGCCCGTCACCCCGCTCTGCTCTAGTAGTCCAACTACGTGTGAACGCACGAACCTGTCTCATGACGCGGGACTTCCCCCTCCAGCCACGCTCGTACCCGGGCCACAAGTTGCGGCGCCTGCGCGGCCAGCGGAAGGTACCGCAGGTCGGGCGTCGCGATGACATGCCTGATTGCGCCGACGTATGCATAGGCGACCCAATACCGACGCTCCCCCGGTCGCCGAAACGCGACGACCCTGAATTCGCTGACGCCACGTGCCTCAAGCCGCTCACGCAGTGGCTCGACAAGTGGGAGTTGTCGATGCGGTGCGCTGATAATCGTGCTCATCGAAAGCTGCGAAGATTTTCGTTGCCGGAGGTCGCTCGAAAAGTCGTAGTCGCCACACGCTACCTCCGCCGGACAAGTCGGGCCATTACCGGCTAGACCATGCCGACATGAAGCATCAGCCGGGCGCTCATCTCCACCAAGAGTGAGCCCGCATCCAATTCGCGCAACTCGTTCGGGATGGAACAACCTAAATCGTGGTCATGCGTAGTTGACCTGCCCCATGTGGCCGTCCACGTCGCTCGGTCGATTGCAACGACGATACGGTCACCGCTGGAGACGTCGCTATCAGGCATGGACAGCTTCATGCGAGTCCATCGCTGCGAGTCGAACTTTCCGTCTACTGGCGCGATATCTGGGCCAACCACGGCCCAGACAATTTCGAGACGTCGCTTCCACGGTTCGGGGTCCACGTCCGTGAACACAGCGCTCGAAATGACATCGACGCCAAACCATTCAACTCTGGCGCGTGCCCGAGGAACATCGGTGCGCAGGTCTGGGGTGAACACGTTCGCCCGCACGGCTTCGACACAGGGCTCACATTCCACCTCAAGAACGATTACGTTCGCATCGAATTTGATGCTTTGACGGGCATCCGCATCGAAGAAGTCGTGCATAAACAGGGCTAGGGCCAAAAGCAACACTGTGCGCGCTTTGTGCATGAAGCGGCAAGAGCATAGAAGTCGACTGGACTTCATGCCTCGCTTCGGAGGTTCAGAGGGTTGCAAGGCTTTGCCGCAGCCTTCACGAGTGGTCGCTACACCTGTCGACAGCAGCTTGCTGTCGCCCTAGGAATTCATATGCGAGAGCCACCTCACAAGACGAGCAAGCGGCGAAGCTTTGCGCCACCTACCGTCGACGACCACCCACTGATACGCATTCTCATCGCTGAAGCCATTCGAAGAGGCGACACCCTCATCAAGCTGGCGCAAGACCTCGGCGTCAGCTACAGACAGTTCGCGAACTGGAGAAACAAGACCGCTAATGTCGCAATGGCAGGTCGGGGTGTTTTGATTGCGGCCGGCGAGTACCTCGGTGTTCCTACGGCGTACATCCTGTGCATCGCCGAGGTGATTCGAATCGAAGACTTGACTGTCAAAGGCCGAAGGTCGGAATCAGGTGGATTCGAGGTAGACATGCGACGCATGCGCAACGACCCTCGCTTGGCGGCGTTTGTTCCAGCCGAACTATCCGACGCTTCGCCCAAGGTGAAGTCGTTTGTGCAGTTTCTATACCGAGAACTCTCTGGGAACACACGATTTATCGGCGACGCCGATGGTGCTTCAGAGTGGATGCGGGTTCTCCAGACTGCGCTGTTACAAACTCTCGAAAACGAACGATTCGTTCTGCAGAACCGCAAAAGAGATTAGCTAGGCAGGCTGTTCATTCGCGCTCCCCTTGGGGAGCGCTTTCATTCGGATGCCAGCAATCCTTCGCCCCCGCGTCAAGCGGCACTTCCGGCGCACAGCATTTGCTCGACCTGTTCAAGCAACTTCTGCGCGTCGCCGACCACCTCCGAAGTGCCCGGCTTGCCGACCCAGAATTCGTCGAACTCGGTGGTTGCCTCGAGCTTGAACACAATGACTTGGCGGTCTTCACCGCTAGGCGTCTTGCCGGCAGCATTTGCGAGTTCCCAACCGGGCATTAGCGCGGTCGCCATGTGGGCGAATCTGATTGCTACGAACGCATCACTGCCTCTCAGCCAACCTTCGGCTCGGTCGCCAGCTCCACTGGAGTGGTGGACCCGCCAGCCGTGTTTTGCACAAAGGTCGACGACGCCTTCATATGCAGTCCGATAAGTCTCGGAGAGGTCGCTCGCCCCGCAGGCTGGCACATCCTTGAGAGAAACGGGTGCTGAAAGATACAGAGCGCGCATTTCGACACTATGACGCAACGGCGTCCCTGCTGCTGCACGAGCAGAGCTACAAGCGCACGTTGCTCGCGTTCACCTTAGGGAAGCGTTCTTTGTAAAGGCCGGCCGGCGCGGTCGCCGGGATGCGAAAGTCGACATGGCGGGTCAAACTCACGGATGAGTCGGGGATAGCGGACAAGAAACCAGGCCCGTATGTTGTTGCCTGCCGAGCATTGCGACTGGGCTGCGTCGCCCGTTATGCTGGTACACATGAGATTTGAATACAACGTGGTCACCTTCGTTGCTTCGCTGCAGGAGAGATGGGCGCGCGAGCCGCAGTGGCCGACGGCGCTACTGCTGCTGAATCCCAAGCGCCTCGCGTTCATGAACCAGCAGTGTGGAGTCGCTACGACGAAACGAGTACTCGCAGACGTCGAGAAGTGCATGTTGTATATCGCGCCGGACGCCCCGGCGACTCGCGCCGGGGCCGGGCGCTACGCCCTAATCCTGGCGGACGAGCACGCGTTGCGCCGCGAGGAAATCAGCCTGCGTCTGCGCGACGAAGTTGCAGCTGTCCTACGGCCCCACGAAACACAGGCAATGCGCGATTTCGCCTCGGAGGTCGCCTTAGTAACGTCCCGTCGCACGGAGCAATATGACGACACGCGTCCAGTGCTCGGGGTAGCGGTGGTCACGGTGTTGTGCCGCCCCGAGATGAAGCTATCCGCCAAGGACGTATTTGAAGCGGCGCAATGCCGCGCCGATGCCGCCGACAACGAGGTCGTGCCGCTCTGACGTCGGCCCTTGGGATACCGGCGAACTTCTGTCTTCACTGTGGGGGCAACCGTCGCGCCGCGGTCTCGCAGCTGCGTATTTCGGAAGAGCGTGACCGACCGTTTCGGCATCGTGACCGCCGAA
>JAZKAV010000004.1:0-113601 GCA_040388965.1 Pseudomonadota bacterium
AATTCGGCGGTCACGATGCCGAAACGGTCGGTCACGCTCTTCCGAAATACGCACGCTGTCCGACCGGGCCGCGATCATGGACCACATCGCGCAGGACAACCCCGCCGCGGCGATCGAGCTGGACGAAGAGTTCGAGGCCAAGGCCGAGCTGTCCAGGAAGACACCAACGCTGTACAAGCCGGGTCGCATGAAGGGCACGCGCGAAATCGTCGTGAGGCCGAGCTACGTGATGGTCTACCGCATCGCCGGTGATGCAGTCGACGTGCTGCGTGTGCTGCACACGGCGCAGCAGTGGCCATCTCAGCGCCGTCGGTGACGATCTCAGGCTCGTCGAGAAGGATGCAGACGGCGCCGTCCTGGATGTCGCAGATGAGGCGGCAGTCGCCGACCCGATAGCGCCGCCAGGTGCAGGCCGGCAACTTCGGCGACAGTCAACCGGTGGGCGACGGCGTCATCGAGTTGCGCATCCACGCAGGCGCCGGGTACAGGGTCTATTGTGGCCGCCACGGGAAGGCATTGGTCATTCTGCTGTGCGGGGGAGACAAGCGCTCCCAAGCCGCGGACATCGAGCACGCCAAGGCGTTTTGGTCGGAATGGAAACGGAGACAGTCATGAAGAGGCGCAAAGGCGTCGTGTCGCACCACGAACGAGAGGTCACCGAGTTGCGCGCCGATCGGGAACTGGCCGTCGAGTATCTGAGGGCCGCGATGGCGGCTCTGGACGACCCCGATGATCGAGCCGGCGGTTTGCTTGCGCTGCGCACCGTGGCGGAAGCCTACGGGGGCCTCGGTGCGGTGGCGGCCGATGTGAACGCTGGCCAGGAACCGCTTCTATTCGCCGGTGAGGTGGCGGTTTTGATGCGCGCGAGCTGGCGCTCCTCGTCGCTGAACGCGGTCTCGGTCATGGAGCGCCTCGGCGCCACGCGAATGGTCCGTGTTCGGTGCAGCTTGCCGACATCCACGAGGAACCCCCGAATCGGGGTTCCTACGCTGCATCGTGAGCAGCCTCCTCGAGAACCTCGCTCGCCCATTGATTGAGGCTCTTGCCCGCGGCTTGGGCAGCGACGAGCGCAGCGCCATGAACTTCCGGCGGTACGCGCAGCATCAGCTTGCCGGAAGCGGGCTTCTCCGGGCGAACGCCCTGTTCCTTGCAGTCGCGCAGGAACTCTTCGATGGCGGTCTCGAACGCGGCACGCAATTCGGCCACCGTTTCACCATGAAAGCTGATCATGGTGCGCAATCCGAGAACACGGCCGACAAAGATGTTGTCGCGTTCGTCGAATTCGATTCTTGCGGTGTAGCCCTTGTGGTTCATGGCATTCATGGCTTGACCCCTGCTCGTTCCAACAATTCGCGAGCCTCCTCGACCTGGTAGCGCCTGGCTTCCTTGCCTGGATGCGGACGATGGCAGTGCCAGTTCTCGCCGAGCAGACTGATCTTGACGCGCGAGCCTTCGCGTTCGGTGACGGCGCCGCCCAGGGCGACCACCAGGGCTTCGATCTGTGAGAACACGATCGACGCCGAGGTCGGCTTCGCATAAATGGCTTGAAGCGTCTTTCGTTGCTTGGCGTTCACGGCAGGGAATGCTAGCGCCCGTCGCTGGCGCATGCAAGCAGAAAGTGATAGCGAATGGCCGGCGAGCGGTCACCGGCGGCGCGCAGATCGTGTGCGGGCGGATGATGCAGTTGGCTGTGGGTGGGAGGCGGGTCGTACGCACCAAACGATGCATTACAATGCACTCAAAGGTAAGGAGATTCGATGGCCGAATCCACCATCACCGCCAAGGGGCAGACGACGGTGCCAGCTGAGGTCCGGGCGCTCGTGCATGCCAAGCCGGGCACGCGCCTGGTCTGGTCAGTGATGCCCGACGGCACGATCATCGTTCGCGCCAAGACCAAGTCCGTCCTCGACATGGCCGGCATGCTGAAGGCGCCCAAGGGCAAGCGTGTCGCCGTCGAAGAGATGAACCCCTGGCGCTGATGCCGGCGCTCGACACCAACGCCCTGGTGCGCTACGTCGTCGAGGACGACACAGCGCAGCTTGCTGCGGCAAAGCGGCTCATCCGCAAGTACGTCAGCGAGGGCCGGACGCTGTTCGTGCCTGTGACCGTGACCCTTGAACTCGAGTGGGTGCTGCGCGCGAGCTTCGAGTACGCCAAGAACGAGGTGATGGAGGTGCTGTCGAGCCTGTTCTCGGCTGCCGAGCTGACCTTCGAATCCGAGCCTGCGCTCGAAGTCGCGCTGCAGCTGTACCGCGACGGCTCCGCCGATTTTGCGGACTGTCTGCACATCGCGCTTGCGGCGCAGGCCGGCGAGCTGCCTTTATGGACGTTCGACAGGCGCGCCGCCAAGGTCAATGGCGCGCAGTCGATAGGCCGGTGACGAATTTGCGGGTCGAGCAGCGTCGCCCCGGGCAACGGGTCGGCGATCAGGTCGAGATCGCTTCCCTCCCGGTCCGAGCCTTCCAGTACCGAGCCGAACACGCGCAAATTCGTCGCGTTGAATCGGTGCACCCCGATGCACTTGACCGCACCGATTCGCGTGCAGAGTGTATGATGCGACGTGCTTGATGTTTGATGCATAACCGGAGCCTGCCATGCGCACCACTCTGACCATCGATGATGATGTCCTTGCTGCAGCCAAAGGGTTGGCAGCTCGCCAGCGCAAGACGGTCGGCGAAGTGATTTCTGCGCTGACACGGCAGGCCTTGAAGCCCTCGACGGCGAATCGCAAGATGCGCAACGGCGTGCCATTGCTGCCCGTGCGCAGCGGCTCTCCCGCGGTGACACCGGAGCTGGTGAATCAGCTGCGTGACGAATTGCCGTGACGACGACGTTCCTGCTGGACGTCAACGTCTTGATCGCGCTCGTCGATCCCACGCACGTCCAGCATGACGCGGCACACGAGTGGTTTGCCGCCCAAGGCCACCATGCGTGGGCGACGTGCCCGTTGACGGAGAACGGCGTGTTGCGCATCGTGGGCAACACGCGCTATCCCAACTCGCCGGGCACGCCCGCTGCGGTCGCGCCGCTGCTGGCAACGCTGCGCACGCTGCCCGGGCATGTGTTCTGGCCCGGCGACATCAGCCTGCTTGACGCGGAGCGTGTAGACGCCGCGCGCCTGCTCAGCTCGGCACAAGTCACCGACACCTACCTGCTGGCGCTGGCTTGCGCCCATGGCGGCCAGTTGGCGAGTTTCGACCGGCGCCTGGTCAAGGATGCGGTGCGCGGCGGCGCACGGCGGCTGCACCTGATCGAGTGAGGAGTGCGGGCGCGGCCCTCATCCCACCCGCATCACCTGCCCCGCCACCAGCGCATGGATCCGGTGCGGCGAGCCGAGCCGCCCGATCTCGGCCATCACGGCCTCGCTCTCGCCCGGCTTGATGTGCGTGATGTGCACGTCGACGCTGCCTTCGAGCTGCGCCAGCTCGTGGCCGAGCGCGGCCGGGCACAGGTGGCGGCTGATGCGGGCGAGCTGGCGCTCCTCGTCGCTGAACGCGGTCTCAATCACCAGGTGCGCGACCTTCATGCGGCGCAGCCGCTGCCACAGCAGCGGGTTCGGGCCGGTGTCGCCGGTGTAGACCCACCAGCCGCGCGGCTGGCCGGTGGCGGCGTCGGTGCCGCCGTCGACCGCGAAGCCGACCGCCGGCACGGTGTGCACGGCGCTGAGCACCTCGATGCGCTTGCCGCCCAGTTCGAGCACGTCGCCGAGCGCGAACGGCACGAGCTCGAGCATCGGGTGTTCGGCACTGGGCAGGCGCGTGAAGTCGGGCCAGATCACGCCGTTGAAGATGTGGGTGCGCAACGCGGCGATGGTTTCGGGCAGCGCGTGCACCTGGATCGATCCGCGGCCCTGGGCGTCGCGCACGCGCATCACGGCGTCGGCGAGCAGGCCGATCGCGAGCACGTGGTCGAGGTGCGAGTGGCTGATCAGGATGTGGTCGATGCGCGCCAGCGCGTCGAGCGCCAGGTCGCCGACGCCGGTGCCGGCGTCGATCAGCACGTCGCCGTCGAGCAGGAAGGCCGTGGTCTTGCAGCCCGCGGCGATGGACCCGGAGCAACCGAGCACGTTCAGGATCATTTGCTGTCGAAGTGGTGGGCGCCGTCCCAGCCGTCGGGCGGGGGCGTGGCGCGGTGGTGGGCGGTGCGCTCGCCGAACCGGCGGTACAGGCCGGCGAGGGGCGAATCGGCGAACCCCAGGGACAGCGCCTGCAGCTGCGCCTGCGCATCGTCCCAATGTTGCAGCCGGTACGCGGCGAGCGCAAGCCGCCAGAGGCGCGTTTCCTCGTCCAGTTGCGGGGTGCGTTCCGGCGGGGCCGCGATCGGCGTGAACAACGTCACGGGTTCGCGCTTGCCCTTGACACGCACGCGGTCGACCTCGACCCAGCGCCAGCCCTCGCCGGGTGCGGGTTCGCCGGCGGCGCGGCGCGTCGCCTCGCCGGCCAGGATGTCGACGCCGTAGTGGCGCGTCAGGGCCTCGATGCGCGCGGCCAGGTTCACCGCGTCGCCCATCGCGGTGTAGCTGCGCCGCGTGCTGGAGCCCATGTCGCCGACGCAGACGATGCCGGTGTTCAGGCCGATGCCGGCGCCGATCCCGGGCTGGCCGCGCGCGCGGCGTTCGGCGTTGAGCGCGGCCAGGCGCTGCAGCATCGCGAGCGCGGCTCGGGTGGCGTGCGCGGCGTGGGCCGTATCGGCGAGCGGCGCGCCCCAGAAGGCCATGATCGCGTCGCCGATGTACTTGTCGAGCGTGCCGCGCTGCGCGCGGATCGCCGCGGTCATGGCCGAGAAGAAGCTGTTGACGAGGGCGCGCACCGCCTCGGGCGGCAGTTGCTCGGCGGCGCGGGTGAAGCCGCGCATGTCGCAGAACATCACGGTGAGTTCGCGGTTTTCGGCGCGCATGTCGTAGCGCGCCGGGTCGCGCGCCATCTGCTCGACCAGCTCCGGCGGCACGTAGCTGCCGAACAGGCGCGCCAGCGAGCGCCGGCTGCGCCCTTCGACGATGTAGCCCCAGACGGTGCTGCCGGCGTAGATCGCCGCGGCCAGCAGCAGCGCCGACGCCAGCGGCAGCAGCAAGCCGTGGCTGCGGTAGGCCCACAGGTTGGCCGCGACCAGCCCGGCGACCAGCGCGCCGGCGAGCTGCGCGGCGCGCACGGCCCGCAGGCGCGGCAGGGCCCGGGCGAGCAGTGCGGCGATCAGCAGCAGCTGCAGCACCTCGAAGGCGCTGGCCCAGTCGGGCTGCGCCGGCAGGCGGGCGTCGAGCAGGCCCGACAGCAGGTTGGCGTGCACCTCGACGCCGGGAAAGACCTCGGCCACCGGCGTGGCGCGCTGGTCGTAGACGCCGGGTGCGCTGCTGCCCACCAGCACCAGCTTGCCGTTGAGGTGGTCGGGCGCGACGCGCCGACCCAGCAGGTCGCTCGCCGAGAGGTACTCGAACGAGCCGCCGTGCGGCCCGCCGGGTCCGCGGAACGGCACCTGAGCCTGGACGCGCGCGTCGACCGGAATCGCCTGGCGCTGCGTGCCCTGCGGCGTGGCCTGTTGCAGCAGCACGCTCTGCAGTGCGCTGTAGTCGCGCGGCAACCAGCGGCCGGCCGCGAAGCCGGGCAGCACGGCCGGGCCGCCGGTGTAGACGCGATACATCGCCAGCGCGATCGCCTCGTGGTGGCGGCCGTCGAGTTCGGCGATCAGCGGCACCGCGCGCACCAGGCCGTCGGGGTCGGGCACGTTGTTGAAGAAGCCCGCGCTCGCCGCGGCACGCGCGAACAGCGGCAGGTTGGCGGCGTAGCCGTCCCAGTGCGTGAAGACGATCGGCCGGCCCTGCAGCACGGCGGCATCGAACACCGGCGCGGGCAGCACGCCGCTGCGGCGGCCGTCGCCTGCGCTCGTCAGGTAGTAGCCGAGCACGGTGTTGCGGCCGGCGAGCGCACGTGCGAAGCGGGCGTCGACATCGAGCTCGGCGCGCAGCGGCGCGAGGGCCGCGGCGATCGGCGCGGAGCCGGCCGCCAGGCGCTCCAGCGTGGCCAGGCCGGAGCTGGTGTCGGGCTCGGCGAAGACGACGTCGAAGCCGACCACGGCGGCATGCTGGCGCGTGAACAGCTCGTCGGTCAGGGCGGCCAGCCGGTCGCGGCTCCAGGGCCAGCGGCCGACCTCGGCCAGGCTCTTGGCGTCGATGTCGACGATGACGATGCGCGCGTCGAGCGTGCGCGGCATGAAGGCGCGCAGCCGCGCGTCGGCGATCGCGAGATCGAGCGTGGTAACGAAGCGCAGCGGCGCAAGGCCGGTGGCGTGGCCGAGCGCGACGAGCAGCGCGGCCAGCAGCAGCAACAGCCGCAACGCGCGCCACAGCCCCGGGCGTGCAGCTGGCGCGAGCCGGCGCTCCAGCCGCGCGCGGCGCGGCGTCAGGCCAGCGCCGGGCCGCCCCAGGCCGCCTGACATCCCGGGGCCACGCAGGAGGGGCCGCCGCGCGCTCGCGGGGGACGGCGCCCCGGGCGCCGGGGGGCCGTCATTTCAGGCCTGTACGAACTGCATCTGCGTGCCGGCGAGCTCGATCAGGTCGCCGTTCTTCAGGTGCACGGTTTCGCCGACGACCGGGTCGCCGTTGACGGTGGGCCGTGACGCGCCTTCGACGTGCGCGAGCACGTAGCCGCCCGGCCGCTTGGTGATCGACGCGACCTGCACGCCGGGCTTGCCGACGGTGGTGACGACCTTGACCAGCGCGACCTCGCGCCCGGCCGCGGCGCCGTTGAGCACGCGGATCGACGCGGGGATGGTCGACGCGCCGAGCGAACCGAAGCCTGAGTTGCCGAAGCCCGAGTTGCGCGGCTGGCCGGGCGCGTCGGACGGGCGCGTGCCGGGCTTCATGATCATCGTCTTCTCGTAGTCGGTGCCGTCGTCGACGATGAACTTGATCTTGTACTTGCCGATCTCGACCGTGTCGTTGTGGCTGAGCAGCTGTTTCTTGACGGCCTTGCCGTTGATGTAGGTGCCGTTGGTGCTGTTGAGGTCTTCGATGAAGACGTCGGCCCCCACCATCTGCAGCACGGCGTGTTCGCCGCTGACCGCGAGGTTGTCGATCACGATGTCGTTGTAGGGACGGCGGCCGAGCGTGGTCTTGTCCTTGGTGATCTGCACTTCCTTGATCACCACACCGTCGAGCGCCACCACGAGTTTGCCCATTCTGTTGACCTCAAGTGTCCAAGTCTTCGTGTCGGTTCGGATGCGCGTCAGCGGCGGAACGGCCACCAGGACCGCGCGTGCCCGGCGCTGCCGCGCACGCGCGCCAGAACCACCGAAATATTATCCTTGCCGCCGGCATCGTTGGCCGCGTCGATCAGCGCACCGGCCGCCTCGGACAGGGTGTCGGCGCTCGTCAGGAGCTGCGCGATGCTCTCGTCGTCGAGCATGTCGGACAGGCCGTCCGAGCATAGCAGGTAGGTGTCGCCCGGCAGCACGTCGTGCAGGTGGGTTTCGAGCAGCACCGTGTCCTCGACGCCGACCGCGCGGGTCACCAGGTTCTTGTTGGCCGAGAACGCGGCCTGCTCGGGCGTGATCAGGCCGGAGTCGATCTGCTCCTGCAGCAGCGAGTGGTCGTGGGTGATCTGCGTCAGGCGCTGCGCGCGCAGCCGGTAGGCACGCGAGTCGCCCACATGGCCGAGCAGCAACCGCTGTTCGCGGAACACGCCGACCACCAGCGTCGTGCCCATGCCGGCGTACTGCGGATTCGAGTTGGCGGCGTTGAAGATCGCGCGGTTCGCGTTGTCGACGCAGATGTCCATCGCGCGGCGCACGTCGGTGTCGGTCGCGGTGTCGTGCGCCTCCGACAGCCAGCGGCCGAGCTCGGACTTGATGAACGAGGTCGCCATGCCGCTGGCGACTTCGCCAGCGTTGTAGCCGCCCATGCCGTCGGCCAGCACGAGCAGCGCGGTGGCGTCGTCCACGGCGACCGAATCCTCGTTGTTGTTGCGCGCCCGGCCGGTGTCGGTGGCGCTGAAGAACTCGAGTGTCATGGACGAGGCGTGTGCGGGCATGGGGGACACCGATCAGTGGTCGGCATTGTGCCTCGGATCGATGCGCGAAAACCCCGCGGTGGCCTCGAATCCGCCGGTTCGCCGGGCCCCGGGCACGGCCGGCGAAGGCAGCGCCGGCGCGGGCTCGGCGCCGATCAGCCGCGCCACCGCGAGCAGGTCGTCGGCCAGCTGCCCGCCGTCGGCGTAGCGCAGCTCGACGCGCTTCTCGAGCGCGAGCGCGACGACGTTGGCGAGCGCCTCCGGCAGCTCCGGGCGCAGCGTGCGCACGTCGGGCGCGGTGTCGTTGACGATGCAGCGCATCAGCTCGGCCATCGACTCGCTGCGGTGCGGCAGCGCACCGGTGAGCAGCTGGAACAGCATCACGCCGAGCGAGTACAGGTCGGTGCGACCGTCGATGCGGCGCCCGGCCATCTGCTCGGGCGACATGAACGACGGCGTGCCCAGCACCAGGCCGGTCCGGGTGCGACAGGCGTCGGTGATGCGCGCGATGCCGAAGTCGGTGACCTTCACGGTGTCGGTGGCCGGGTCGACCATCACGTTCGCGGGCTTCACGTCGCGGTGCACCACGCCCTGGGTGTGCGCATGCGCCAGCGCCCGGGCGACGCGCGCCAGCGTGCGCAGCACCACCGGCACCGGCAGCAGCCGCCCGGGCAGCGTGTGGCCCAGCAGGTCGTGGCCGTCGACGTACTCCATCGCGATGAAGGCCAGGCCCTGGTCCTCGCTCGCGTCGAAGATGGTCACGATGTCGGGGTGCTGCAGGCGCCCGGCCATCTCGGCCTCGCGGAAGAAGCGTGCGCGCGCCTCGGTCAGCTCGCTGCCCGCGAACTCGCGGCCGAGCGCCATCGTCTTGATCGCAACGCGGCGGCCGAGCTGCGGGTCGTGGCCGAGGTAGACCGTGCCCATCGCGCCGCGGCCGAGCTGGCGCTCGAGGCGGTAGCGGCCGAGGGTCGTGCGGTCGGGCGCGGGCGGCGGCTCGCCGACGCCGCCCGCGGGCGCGCGGCTCGACGCGGCCGGCGCCGAGCGTGCCGGCTCGGGCGACGCAGCGGGTGCAGGTGCACGTGCAGGTGCGGGTGCCGGCACCGCTGGCGGCGCGGCGGCAGGGCGTCGAGCCTGCGCCGGCTGCGAGGGCGGCCGGCGGCGCGATCCGACGAACCAGCCGAACGCATAGCCCGCAGCCAGCGCCAACGCCAGCGCCAGCCAGCCGATTGCGCCGAGATCGGGCGGCATCAGCGCGGCGGGCGCGCCGCGGCGCGCGGGTCGGGAACGAGGTGCCTGCTCATTGCGCAGGCACGTTAGCACAGGCCTGCACCAGGGCCCCAACCGCTGCGCAGCGGCGCCCGGCGCCCCTCAATCGGCGAGCGCCAGCACCACCGACAACCCCGCGGTGGCCGCCGCCGGTGCGGTCCAGCGGCTCGCTCCCTCCGCGGGCTGGGTCGCACTGATCGGCTCGTCGATGCGGCCGACGCGCGGCCGGCGCACATCGAGCGCGCGCAGTTGCGGCCAGCGCGCCAGCAGCCGCGCCGACACCTCGGCCAGCGGACGGGTCGGGACCAGCGTTTCGAGTTCGCTGCCGGTCACGGCGCGCAGCTCGGGCCCGAGCGCGGCGAACAGCTCGGCGGCCCAGCGCTCGCGCCACTGCAGGCGTGCGCCGTGCGACACCCAGCGCCCGATGTGGCGCGTGAGTACCGGCGGGCAGGCGACGAGCACCCAGCGCGTCGGCTCCGCGCCGCGCAGCATCGGTTGCAGGATGTGGCGCGCGTGATCCAGGTCGTTGACGAACACGGCAATCGTTTCCATGGGGACTCTCCTTGGGGATGCAGCGGGCATGTGAATCAGATCGTCTTCGGGCTTCGGTTCGCCGAGGCGCGCCGGGTGGCCCACCAGCCGGCCCCGAGCACACCGGCGATCAGCAGCGCGTGCGTCGCGACGCGCAGCGCGAGGCTCGGGTCGAAAACCGCGTCGAGCAGCGGTTCGGCGACGATCATGTGAGCCGCGGTGTAGGCGAGCACGCCGGCGCCGAGGTAGGTGATGATCGCGAAGCGCTCGACCAGCTTCAGCACCAGCGTACTGCCCCAGACGACGATCGGCACGCTGACAGCCAAGCCGATCCAGACCAGGTCGAAGCTGCCCTTGGCTGCCCCGGCAACACCGAGCACGTTGTCGACGCCCATCAGCGCATCGGCGATCACGATGGTCTTCATCGCGCCCCAGAAGGTCGTCGCGCTCGGCTCGTGCGACGGCCCCCCGCTGTCGGGCGCGAGCAGCCGGTAGGCGATCCAGACCAGGCCCAGGCCGCCGACCAGCATCAGGCCGGGGATCTGGAGCAGCCAGACGACACCGACCGTCATCGCGCTGCGCACGACGATCGCGCCGACGGTGCCCCAGATGATGGCCTTGGTCTGAAGGTGGGCCGGCAGCCTGCGGGCAGCCAGTGCGATGACGATGGCGTTGTCGCCGGCCAGAACGAGGTCGATCAGGATGATGGCCAGCAGCGCGGACAGCCAGGCGGCAGAGAAGGGTTCCATGAGGTCTCCATGAGCGTTTGCACGACGAACGATGCAGGGCATGCCGCAGCGTGCGGCCCCGCATCGAAGGTCTTGCCCGGCATGGAGTGGATGTTGTGGCCTGGCAAACCGGAAGCGGGTCGTGGACCCCGCTTCGTACTGACGGCTTGCCGAAACGCCCGCGCAGCCGAAGCTGGCGAGCGTCGAGCTACTCCCCTTCGCGGGGCCGATTAGGACAGGGGTGGCCGACCCGTGTCAAGCCGGGGTCTTGTGGCCTGCGCGGCGCTGCATCCACAGGCCGGCGGCAACGACGATGACCGCGCCGACCGCGCCCGCGAGGTTGACGGCCGTGTGCGACTGCTCCCCGAAGCGAGCGACCAGCGCCGGATCGGTCAGCAGCATCTCCCCGGCGAGAAATCCGAGCAGCGCCGCGCCGAGCGTGATGATGATCGGGAAGCGCTCCATCACCTTCAGCAGCAGGGTGCTGCCGAAGATGATCAGCGGGATGCTCACCGCCAGGCCGATGACCAGCAGCGGCGTGTTGCCCTTGGCCGCGGCGGCGACCGCGAGCACGTTGTCCAGGCTCATCACCAGGTCGGCGACGAGGATGGTGCGGATCGCCGCGGCCATGCCGCCGACCTCCTTGTGGGTGCCGTCGTCGCCGTCGTCCTCGGCGAGCAGCGAGATGCCGATGTACAGCAGCAGCAGCGCACCGACGATCTTCAGGTACGGCCACTTGAGCATCTCGACCGCGATCAGCGTCAGGATGATCCGCATCACGATCGCCGCCGCGCTGCCCCAGAAGATGGCCTTCTTCTGCTGGTGCGCGGGCAAGGACCGCGCAGCCATCGCGATCACGACGGCGTTGTCGCCCGAGAGCACGATGTTGGCGAGGATGATCGAGCCGAGTGCCGCCCAGTAGGCGCCGGAAGTGAAATCCATGAATGAGAGTGCCCGTCTGTAGGAATGCGTTCGGGCGACACGGGGCCGCCCATTCTCGAGCCGGCCGTATTCTAGGCAGCCGCGCAGGGTGGGAGCCTAGGGAATGGTACCGAGACGAGCGCCCTCGCCCGCCCGCCCTTCAGAGCAGGCTCTTGAGCAACTTGCCCATTTCGGAGGGATTGCGGGTGACGGTGAAGCCGCATTCCTCCATCACCGCGAGCTTCGCGTCGGCCGTGTCGGCGCCGCCCGAGATCAGCGCGCCGGCATGGCCCATGCGCTTGCCCGCGGGGGCGGTGACCCCGGCGATGAAGCCGACGATCGGCTTCTTCATGTGCTTCTGGCACCAGCGCGCCGCGTCGGCTTCGTCAGGGCCGCCGATCTCGCCGATCATGATCACCGCGTCGGTGTCCGGATCGTCGTTGAAGAGCTTCATGACGTCGATGTGCTTCAGCCCGTTGATCGGATCGCCGCCGATGCCCACCGCGCTCGACTGGCCGATGCCCAGCTCGGTCAGCTGCGCGACCGCCTCGTAGGTCAGCGTGCCCGAGCGCGACACGACGCCGACGCGCCCGGCTTTGTGGATGTGGCCCGGCATGATGCCGATCTTGATCTGCTCGGGTGTGATCAGCCCCGGGCAGTTCGGGCCGAGCAGCAGCGTCTTCTTGCCGCCCTTGGCTTCCTTGGCCTTCATGCGGTTGCGCACTTCGAGCATGTCGCGCACCGGGATCCCTTCGGTGATGCAGATCGCCAGGTCGAGATCGGCCTCGACCGCCTCCCAGATGGCGGCGGCAGCACCCGCGGGCGGCACGTAGATCACGCTGACGGTGGCGCCGGTGTTCTTGGCCGCCTCGGCGACGTTCGCGAAGATCGGGATGCCCTCGAAGTCCTCGCCGGCCTTCTTCGGGTTGACGCCGGCGACGAAGCAGTTCCTGCCGTTCGCGTAGTCGCGGCACATGCGGGTGTGGAACTGGCCCGTCTTGCCGGTGATGCCCTGCGTGATGACCAGGGTGTTCTTGTCGATCAGGATGCTCATGATGTGGGTTCCTTGACGGCCGGTGGCGCTTACTTCTTCAGCGCGGCCATCACGGCCTGCGCGGCGTCGGCCATCGATTCCGCGGTGACGATGGGCAGGCCGGAATCCTTCAGCATCTTCTTGCCCAGGTCCTCGTTCGTGCCCTTCATGCGCACCACCAGCGGCACCGTCAGGTTGACCGCCTTGCACGCGGCGATCACGCCTTCGGCAATGGTGTCGCAGCGCATGATGCCGCCGAAGATGTTGACCAGGATCGCCTCGACCTTCGGGTTGCCGAGCATGATCTTAAAGGCCTCGGTGACCTTCTCGGCCGACGCGCCGCCGCCGACGTCGAGGAAGTTCGCCGGCGCGCCGCCGAACAGCTTGATCGTGTCCATCGTCGCCATCGCCAGGCCCGCGCCATTCACCAGGCAGCCGATGTTGCCGTCGAGCTGGATGTAGGCGAGGTCGAACTTGCTGGCCTCGATCTCGGCCGGGTCTTCCTCGTCGAGATCGCGGTAAGCGACGATCTCGGGGTGGCGGAACAGCGCATTCGCGTCGAAGTTGAACTTCGCATCCAGCGCCTTGATGTGGCCGTTGCCCTCCAGGATCAGCGGGTTGATCTCGGCCAGCGAGCAGTCGGTCTCCATGTAGCACTGGTAGAGCTTCTTGAACACGTCGATCGCCTGGGCGGTCGAGCCGGGGGGCACGCCGATGCCGTCGGCGAGTTGCCTGCCCTGGGCATCGGTCAGGCCGGTGGCCGGGTCGACGAACACCTTCAGAATCTTCTCGGGTGTGGCATGCGCCACTTCCTCGATGTCCATCCCGCCTTCGCTGCTGGCCATGATCGCGACCTTCTGCGTCGCCCGGTCGGTGACGGCCGCGACGTAGTACTCCTTCTTGATGTCCGCGCCTTCCTCGATCAGCAGGCGGCGCACCTTCTGGCCTTCGGGGCCGGTCTGGTGCGTCTTGAGCTGCATGCCGAGGATCTCGGACGAGAGCTTCTCGACCTCCGCCATCGAGCGGGCCAGCTTCACGCCGCCGCCCTTGCCGCGCCCGCCGGCGTGGATCTGGGCCTTCACCACCCACACCGGGCCGCCGAGCTTCTGCGCCGCCTCGGTGGCCTCGCGCACGCTGAACGCCGGATAGCCGCGCGGCACCGGCACGCCGAACTGGCGCAGGATTTCCTTGCCTTGGTACTCGTGGATCTTCATGGTGGGTCTCTCGGACGGTCAGTGATCGGAGGTGACGCCGGCATCGCTCGAGGGCAGGCCTGCGTCGACGGCGTCCCGGCGGCCGCGATACCAGCGCGGATAGTGGGTCTCGACGATCGGCCCATCGGCCTTCAACGCGTGACAACGGTCGATCTGGAACGGCCGCGGGCTGGACTCGGCGTCTCCGCGGGTGTCGATCACCTGACCGGCGAAGGCCTGGACCACGGCGGTGGGCAGAATCTGCGTCAGCTCGGTGACGTGGGTGCAGCCGTGCGCACCGCCGAGCCGCTCCCGGACGGCCTGGCGGAAGCCCTTCATCAGGTTCAGGCCGACCAGGCGGCCATAGGCGTCGCCGTAGTTGTCGCACACGCCGCGGTAGGGCATCGCCGTTGTCTGCGCGCCCGCCTCGACCACGTTGAAGCGTTCGTCGACCACGATCCGCAGCAGCATGTCGTGGAGCGGCTGGCCGGCCGGCAGGGTGCCGGTGATCAGGTGGGTCTCGGTCGGGCGGACGTCGGTGATGTGGGCGTCCACCTCCCACAGGCCGTCGCCGCGCGCATAGATCTGCACATCGATGCTGCGGCGGTGCTTGAGCTGGCGGTTGCTGGCGGCGATCGGCAAGGCCATCGGAGGGCGGGGGAGAAGTGGCTGGGCGGCGGGCGTGGCAAGGCGTCGGGCAGGCCGGCATGGGCGAGGACGCCCAGCAAGCCGCCAGATCAGCGCGCGAATGTAGCATGCTGCTCTGCACCATCCCTGACACGGCGCTGCGGCTCAACCGGGCGCGGTGTCGGTGTCGGCGGCGTCGGGTTCGTCATCGGCCCGACCGGACCGCCCCAGCACGCGCCCGATCACCTCGGGCGAGAAGCCGCGGCCGGCGAGAAACCGGGCCTGCCGGGCGCGCTCGGCGGCATCGACCGGCCCCGGCCCCGGCGCGAACTTGCGCTCGCGCACCGCGCGAGCGCGCTGCAGCTCGCTGTCCTTCAGCGCCTGCGCGGCCTCGGGCGACAGCGCAAGCCGGTGCTGCTTCAGCTCCTGGCGGATGCGCAGGTTGCCGAAACGCGCCGAGCGGGCGTGCACGCGCGACTCGACGAAGCGCTCATGCGACAGGTACCGATGCGCCTCCAGCCAATCGAGAACGGCCTCGACGCGTGCGGCCGGCGCGAGTTCGGGCGGCAGATCGCCCGACACGGCGGCACGTTCGACGTCGGCCACTGCATGCGGCAGCAACTTGCGCCGCAGTTCGACGCGACTGTGTTCGCGCTGCGCCAGCCATTGCAGTGCGCGCGCCTTCAGCGATCGGGCAGGGGTCATGTGGGCCCCTCGCTCGCGGCATACCGCGAGCGATCCCCCAGGGGGATGTCGCCCGCCTTCGGGCGGCCGGGCGGCGGGCTCGTCATGTGGGCCCCTCGCTCGCGGCATACCGCGAGCGATCCCCCGGGGGGATGTCGTCCGCCTTCGGGCGGCCGGGCGGCGGGCTCGTCATGTGGGCCCCTCGCTCGCGGTGCGCTATTCCTTGACGACTTTCAGCTTGGCCGGCCTGGTCTCGGCCGACCCGGCCGTCGCCAGCAGCCGGATGCCGGCAGCCTCGCGCACCTTGTTCTCGATCTCGAAGGCCAGTTCCGGGTTCTCGCGCAGGAACTCGCGCGCGTTGTCCTTGCCCTGGCCGATCTTCTCGCCGTTGTAGGCGTACCAGGAGCCGCTCTTCTCGAGCACCTTCTGCTCGACGCCCATGTCGATCACCTCGCCCTCGCGGCTGATGCCCTGGCCGTAGAGGATGTCGAACTCGGCGGTCTTGAACGGCGGCGAGACCTTGTTCTTGACGACCTTGACCTTGGTCTCGTTGCCGATGACCTCCTCGCCCTTCTTGATGCTGCCGATGCGCCGGATGTCGAGCCGCACCGAGGCGTAGAACTTCAGCGCGTTGCCGCCGGTGGTGGTTTCGGGCGAGCCGAACATCACGCCGATCTTCATGCGGATCTGGTTGATGAAGATGACCATCGTGTTGGTGCGCTTGATGCTGCCGGTGAGCTTGCGCAGCGCCTGGCTCATCAGCCGCGCCTGCAGCCCCGGCAGCGAATCGCCCATCTCGCCTTCGATCTCGGCCTTGGGCGTGAGCGCGGCGACCGAGTCGATCACGACCAGATCGACCGAGCCGGAGCGCACCAGCGCGTCGACGATCTCGAGCGCCTGCTCGCCGGTGTCGGGCTGGCTGATCAGCAGGTCCTGCAGGTTGACGCCGAGCTTCTGGGCATAGCCGATGTCCAGGGCGTGCTCGGCGTCGATGAAGGCGCAGGTGCCGCCGACGCGCTGCATCTGGGCGATGACCTGCAGCGTGAGCGTGGTCTTGCCGCTGGATTCGGGGCCGTAGATCTCGATCACCCGGCCGCGCGGCAGGCCGCCGACGCCCAGCGCCATGTCCAGGCCCAGCGAGCCGGTCGAGACCACTTCGATGTCTTCGATCACCTCGCCTTCGCCCAGGCGCATGATCGTGCCCTTGCCGAACTGCTTTTCGATCTGGGCCAGCGCAGCCTGCAGGGCCTTGGCCTTTTCGGTGTTGAGCGAGGCCGCGGCGGGGCCGGGGATGAGGCTGGCGGATTTGCTGGTGGCGTCCACGGGGTTCTCCTGAAGTTGCGCGCATTATCCCAAAAGCTGGATGTTTGTACAGTCTCTGCGCCAGCTTTTCGAGCCCCTCCCTACAATGAAGGGTGGCGGCCTGCGCCAGCGACGAGAACAGGACACCCGATGCGCATCCTGATCGCGGAAGACGACCAAGTGCTGGCCGACGGGCTGTTGCGCTCGTTGCGCAATGCGGGCTACTCGGTCGACCAGGTCGGCAGCGGCACCGAGGCCGACGCGGCGCTGTCGGCGCACGAGTTCGACCTGCTGATTCTCGACCTCGGCCTGCCCAGGCTGCACGGCCTGGAAGTGCTGCGCAAGCTGCGCGCGCGCGGCGCGAGCGTGCCGGTGCTGATCCTGACCGCGGCCGACAGCGTCGAGCAGCGCGTCAAGGGGCTGGACCTGGGCGCGGACGACTACATGGCCAAGCCGTTCTCGCTGCAGGAGCTGGAAGCGCGCGTGCGGGCGCTGACGCGGCGCGGCCTGGGCAGCGCGTCGACGATCATCCGGCACGGCCCGCTGAGCTTCGACGCGACCGGCCGCGTCGCCTACCTGAACGAGCAGCTGGTCGAGCTGTCGGCGCGCGAGCTGAGCCTGCTCGAGGTGCTGCTGCAGCGTGCCGGGCGGCTGGTCAGCAAGGACCAGCTGGTCGAGCGCATGTGCGAATGGGGCGACGAGGTCAGCAGCAACGCGATCGAGGTCTACATCCACCGCCTGCGCAAGAAGATCGAGCAGGGTCCGGTGCGCATCGCGACGGTGCGCGGGCTGGGCTACTGCCTCGAGAAGATCGCGGCTTGAACAAGAACGGGCGGCGGGCCGAACGCCGGGCCGCTCCCGCGGGCCGCGAAGTGGCGCCCTTGTCGGCCCAGGCGGCCCGCATCCCCTCCGGCGATCGGCCGACGTACTCGTCGGCCGAGGGGCAGACGCTGCGCGAGCAGCGCTCGCTGTTCGGCGAGATCCTCGACTGGATGCTTGCCCCGCTGCTGCTGCTGTGGCCGATGAGCGTGGTGCTGACCTGGCTGATCGCGCAGGGCATCGCGAACAAGCCGTTCGACCGCGAACTCGGCGAGATGGTGCGGGTACTGGCCAAGGAGGTCGCGGTGCGCGCCGAGGCCGGCCGGCCTCGGGCCGTGTTCAAGCTGCCGGCCGCCGCCGCCGAGATCCTGCGCACCGACGAGGCCGACGACATCTACTACCAGGTGCTCGGGCTGCGCGGCGAGTACCTCAGCGGCGATGCCGCGCTGCCGGTGCCCGGCGACGAAGACCGCGCGCCGCCGGGCGAGGTGCGCTACCGCGACGAGACGCTGAACAACGGCGCGGTCCGCGTCGCCTACATGTGGGTGAACCTGGAGGAGCGTGCGAACGCGGGTGCGACGGCCAGCGACGGCGCCGCGGCCGGCACGGCGCCGCTGGTGCAGGTCGCCGAGACGCTGGGCAAGCGCTCGCGGCTGGCGACCGAGATCATCAAGGGCGTGATCCTGCCGCAGTTCGTGATCCTGCCGCTGGCGGTGCTGCTGGTGTGGCTCGCGCTGGCGCGCGGCATTGCACCGCTGAACGCGCTGCAGCAGCGCATCCGCCGGCGCGACGCCAACGACCTGAGCCCGATCGACGAGCGCCAGGCGCCGGAGGAGGTCTCGCCGCTGGTGCGCGCGATCAACGACCTGCTGGCGCGGCTCGACCAGTCGCTGCGCGCGCAGAAGCATTTCCTGGCCGACGCCGCGCACCAGCTGAAGACGCCGCTCGCCGGGCTGCGCACCCAGGCCGAGCTGGCGCAGCGCCAGATCGACGCCGGCCAGCACGACCCGCAGGCGCTGAAGAAGACGCTGCAGCAGATCGCGCGCTCGAGCCAGAGCGCGGCACACATGGTGAACCAGTTGCTGGCGATGGCGCGCGCCGAGAACCAGCAGCAGGTCGCCCAGCGCCAGCTCGTGAACCTCGCGCGGCTCGCCACCGAGACGGTGCGCGACTTCGTGCCGCGCGCGCTCGAGAAGCGCATCGACCTGGGCTACGAGGGCCCGGAGAGCCTGTCGAACCTGAACGTCGGCATGGCAGGCACACCGCGCCATCCGCAAGGCCCGCAGGTGCTCGGCCATGCGCTGCTGCTGCGCGAGCTGATCCGCAACCTGGTCGACAATGCGCTGCAATACACGCCGGCCGGCGGCACGGTGACGGTGCGGGTGCTCGACGACCCGTTCGGGCAGGTGGTCGTGCTGCAGGTGGAAGACTCGGGGCCCGGTATCCCACCGGCCGAACGCGAGCTGGTGTTCCAGCCCTTCTACCGCTCGCTGGGCACCGAGGTCGACGGTTCCGGGCTGGGCCTGGCGATCGTGCGCGAGATCGCCGTGCAGCACGGTGCCGAGATCACGGTCGCCGATGCGTCGGCGCGCTCGCCGGCGCCCGGCACGCTGATCACGGTCCGTCTGCCGGGCAGCGGCGGACGCGAGCCCGGCCCGGCGCCGCAGCTCAACTCTGGATCAGCCGCCGACTCTTCGAGATCGACATCAGGATCCCCAACCCCAGACCCAGCGTGACCATCGCGGTGCCGCCGTAGCTGATGAACGGCAGCGGCACGCCCACCACCGGCAGGATGCCGCTGACCATGCCCATGTTGACGAAGGCATAGGTGAACCAGCTCATCGTGATCGCCCCGGCAAGCAGCCGCGTGAACGCGGTCGGCGCCTCGGCCGCGATCATCAGCCCGCGAAAGATCAGGAACGTGAAGCCGAGCACCAGGCTCGCGCAGCCGACCAGGCCGAACTCCTCGGAGAACGCCGCGAAGATGAAATCGGTGGTGCGCTCGGGAATGAATTCGAGGTGCGTCTGCGTGCCCTTCATGAAGCCCTTGCCGTCGACGCCGCCGGAGCCGATCGCGATCATGCCCTGGATGATGTGGAAACCCTTGCCGAGCGGGTCGGTGGTCGGGTCGAGCAGGGTGCAGACGCGGTTCTTCTGGTAGTCGCGCAGCAGCGGCCATTTCACGTCGGGCTGGCAGATGCGGTCCTCGGAAACCACGATCGCGGTGATCGCGACCGCACCCACCACCAGCACCGGAACGATCAGCTTCCAGCTCAGCCCGGCGAAGAAGATCACATAGAAGCCGGCCGACAGCACCAGGATCGCCGTGCCCAGGTCCGGCTGCTTGACGATCAGGCCGACCGGCACCAGCAGCAGCAGCAGCGCGACGATGAAGTCCGTCACGCGCAGCTGACCCTCGCGGCGCTGGAACCACCAGGCCAGCATCAGCGGCATCGCGATCTTCAGGACCTCGCTCGGCTGGATCACCACGCCGACGTTGAGCCAGCGCGTCGCGCCCTTCTTCGTCACGCCCATCACCGCGACCGCGACCAGCAGCGCCACGCCGACCGTGTACAGCGGCACCGCGAGCTTCAGCAGCGTCTGAGGCGAGACCTGGGCGACGACGAACATCACGCCCAGCGCGAGCAGCATGTTGCGGCCGTGGTCGGCGAAGCGCGTGCCCGAATCGAAACCGGCCGAGTACATCGTCACCAGCCCGGCGGCGCCGAGCAGCAGCATCGCGACCAGCAGCGGGCCGTCGAAACCGCTGAAGACGGGCCTGATGCGCCGCCAGGGCGAGGGCCGCTCGAAGACGGCGTTCATCAGGGCTTGTCCAGCGCGACGCGCAGCGCCGCGGAAGCGGGCGCGGCGGCCGGCGCCGGGCTCAGCATCGCGGATGCGGCACCGTCGACCGTCGTGCCTGGCAGCGGCACGGACGCGGCCGGGCGCGGCACGCCGATCGGCGCGGTCGACTGGCCGAGGCGGGTCGCCGCGATGTCGGCCTCGCTCGGGTACATCCCGGTCAGGACATAGTCGATCACCCGGCGCGCGATCGGCGCCGCGGCGCCGGCGCCGAAGCCGGCGTTCTCGACCACGAGCGCGAGCGCGATCTGCGGCGCGTCGACCGGCGCGAACGCGGTGAACAGAGCGTTGTCGCGGTGCCGCTCGTCGATGTTGTGGGCGCTGTACTTCTCGCCCTGCTTGATGCCGATCACCTGCGCGGTGCCGGTCTTGCCGCCGGCCTGGTACGGCGCGTTCAGGAACGCCGCGCGCGCCGTGCCCTCCTGGGTCACGCCGTACATCGAGTGGCGGATGAACGCGACATGCTCGGGCTTCCAGTCCAGCGCCGGCAGGGCCTCGCCGACCCGGCGCCGCTGCTCGCGCGTCTCGAAGTTCTCGACCACCTTCACCAGATGCGGCCTGTAGCGCTGCCCGCCGGAGGCCAGCGCCGCGGTCGCCTGCGCCAGCTGCAGCATCGTGAACGCGTTGTAGCCCTGGCCGATGCCCAGCGAGATGGTCTCGCCGGCGTACCACTTCTGCGCCTCCTTCTTGCGGTAGGCGTTGCGCTTCCATTCGGTCGACGGCAGGGTGCCGCGCAACTCGCCCTGGACATCGATGCCGGTGAGCTGGCCCAGGCCGAGCGGCGCCATGAAGTCGTGGATCGCGTCGACGCCGAGGTCGTTGGCGAGCATGTAGTAGTAGGTGTCGCACGACTGCACGATCGACTTGTACATGTCGACGCTGCCGTGGCCGCCCTCCTTGTCGTCGCGGAAGCGGTGGTTGCCGAAGTTGAAGTAGCCCGGGTCGTAGATCGTCTGCTGCGGTGTGCGCTTGCCCAGCGTCAGCGCGGCCAGCGCCATGAACGGCTTGTAGGTCGAGCCCGGCGCGTAGGTGCCGCGCAGCGCGCGGTTCAGCAGCGGCTTGTCGAGCGACTCGTTCAGCGCCTTCCAGTTCTCGCTGTCGATGCCGTCGACGAACAGGTTCGGATCGAAGTTCGGCTTGCTGACGAAAGCGAGCACCTCGCCGTTGCGCGGGTCGATCGCCACGAGCGCGCCGCGCCGGTCGCCGAACAGGTCCTCGACCAGCGCCTGCAGCCGGATGTCGACCGACATCACGAGCGCGTTGCCCGGCGTCGCCGGCTTGCTGTCGAGCCGGCGCACCGGATGCCCGCCCGCGCTGGTCTCCATCTCCTCGAAACCGGTCGCGCCGTGCAGTTCGGCCTCGTAGCTCTGCTCGACGCCGAGCTTGCCGATGTACTGCGTGCCGCGGTAGTTGGCCTCGTCTTCCGACTCGTCGATCTTGTCCCGCTCGGCCTCGTTGATGCGGCCGATGTAGCCGATCAGGTGGCTGCCGACCTGGCCGAGCGGGTAGTTGCGGAACAGCCGCGCCTTGATGTCGACGCCGGCAAACATGAAGCGCTGTGCGGTGAAGCGCGCGACCTCCTCGCCGGTCAGCTTGGTGCGAATCGGCAGCGACTCGAAGCTCTTGTTCTCGTCCATCAGCCGCTTGAAGCGCTTGCGGTCGCGCGGCTCGATCGTGACGACCGCGCTCAGGCGGTCGATCGTCGCCTCCAGGTCGTCGACCTTGCCCGGCGTGATCTCCAGCGTGTAGGCCGAATAGTTGTTCGCCAGCACGATGCCGTTGCGGTCCAGGATCAGCCCGCGGTTCGGCACGATCGGCACGACCGTGATGCGGTTGTTCTCGGCCTGGGTCGACAGCTCCTCGTGCCGGTAGACCTGCAGGTAGACCAGGCGCGCGCCCAGCAGCCCGAACGCGAACAGCACGAACGCCGCCGCCGCTGCCAGGCGCATGCGGAAGCGCCCGACCTCCTGCTCGACGTTCTTCAGCTCTGTCATGGAACCCCCGGTCCGGCGGATACGCCGAACCACCCGCAGGGACCACGAGAAGCCCCTTCGTGGCCCTTGGGATCGCCGGCGCGCTTGGGAGCGGCCCGGCGCTGGTCCGGCGCGCGACAACAACGGGAATGCGGCATCACAAGGGCCGATTCTGATCCGGATCGGGCGCGCGGCGCTGGGGCGCGAGCAGCAACCATGTCGCGATCGGCCACAGCAGCGCCTCGAGCACCGGCGCGAGCAGCACCTGCCAGCCCGGGAACATGCCGCCGGCGATCATGCGCACGACCAGCGAAACCGCGTGCGCGGCCAGGAACAGCGGCAGGATCTGCACCGCCTGCGACGGCACCGTGAACCACAGCAGCCGGCGGTGGATCGTGACCGCGAAGAAGCTCATCAGCGTGTAGGCCAGCGCGTGCTGGCCGAGCACGGCGCCGTCGTGCACGTCCATCAGCAGCCCGAGCAGGAACGCGAGGCCGACGCCGACGCGGCGCGACTGGTGCACGTTCCAGAACACCAGCACCAGCGCGACGACATCCGGCATCAGCGGCACGCGACCCAGCGGCACGATGTTCAGCGCGAACGCGATCAGCAGCGTCGCCGCGACGAACAGCGGGTTGACGGGCAGCAGCAGCTGGCCACCGGCGCGCGGCATGATCATGGTGCGCGTTCCTGATCCCCGCCCGGGATGATCATGGCGCAGGCCCCGAAGCGGCCTTCGGCGCGGCGCGTCCGCCCTTCTTCGACGCCGGGGCGGCCTTCGCGCCCGGCGGCACGTCCGGCCGCGCCGGCATCTGCAGCCCCACCGGCTCGATCACCAGCACGTGGCGCACGCCGTCGATCTTGGCGTTCGGCGTCAGCACGATGCGGGCGAAGCCCGAGTCGATCTTGCGGTCCACGCTCGCGACCCTCGCGACCGGCAGGCCCGGCGGATAGACGCCGTCGACGCCCGAGGTCGTGACCGGGTCGCCGACCTGGACATCGGCGTTGGCGGCCATGAAGCGCATCTCCATGCCGGCGCCGAGGGCGCCGGCGCCGCCGAACGCCGCGCTGCGCACCTGCGTGCGGGTGTTCAGCACCGGAATCGCGGCGTCCTTGTCGGTCAGCAGCGTGACCTCGCTCGACAGCGGGTAGACGCGCGTGACCTGCCCGAGCACGCCGGTCTCGTTGATCACCGGCGAGGCGACGACGACCCCGTCCGTCGCGCCCCGGTCGATGATGACCTTGCGCGAATACGGGTCGGACGCTTCGTACAGCACCTGCGCCGCCTGCGACTTCACGATCAGGCCCGGGCGCAGGTCCAGCAGGCCGCGCAAGCGCTCGTTTTCGGTCGTCAGCTGCTCGACGCGCAGCGCGCGCTCGGCCTGCTGTGCGAGTGCGCGCCGCGCCGCGTCTTCGTTCGCCAGTGCCGCTTTCAGGCCCAGGACGTAGTCGCTGCCGCCCTGGATCAGCTGCACCGGCACCAGCAGCACCTGCTGCGGGTAGTACAGCGCGGTGGCCAGCAGCGCGCGCAGCTGACGCGTGACCGCGAAGCGGTTGTCGGCCACCATCAGGAACAGCGCCAGCGCCGAGCACAGGATCAGCTTGGTCAGCGCCGACAGGCCCTGGCGGAAGAACGGCGGCGGCGTGCGATCGATGGTGCCGATGGTCATGGGGCTGCTGCGCGGCCGTGATCCGGGGTTGGGCGACGAAGAGGGCCGGGGACCCCTTCATTTTCCCGGATGTCGGAATCCGCACGCATTTCCGGTACGTTCCGGTTCCTGCGCTGCGGCCGCCCCCCGGCTGATGGCCGCTCGCTACGCCGTGCCGAGCCTGGTTCGCGCAATGGCTGCGTGTTCACTCATTCCGACGTGAAGATCGAACCGAGCCGCTCCATGCGCTCCAGCGCCATGCCGCAGCCGCGCACCACGCAGGTCAGCGGGTCTTCGGCGACGAGCACCGGCAGGCCGGTTTCTTCGGACAGCAGCCGGTCCAGGTCGCGCAGCAGCGCGCCGCCGCCGGTCAGCATCATGCCGCGCTCGGCGATGTCGGCGCCCAGTTCGGGAGGCGTCTGCTCGAGCGCATTCTTGACCGCCGAGACCATCTGGTTCAGCGGGTCCGTGAGCGCCTCCAGGATCTCGTTGCTGCTGATCGTGAAGCTGCGCGGCACGCCTTCAGAGAGGTTGCGGCCCTTGACCTCCATCTCCTTGACCTCGGAGCCGGGAAACGCGCTGCCGATGTTCTTCTTGATCATCTCGGCGGTGGGTTCGCCGATCAGCATGCCGTAGTTGCGGCGGATGTAGTTGATGATCGATTCGTCGAACTTGTCGCCGCCGACCCGAATGCTGCCCTTGTAGACCATGCCGCCGAGGCTGATGACGCCGACCTCGGTCGTGCCGCCGCCGATGTCGACCACCATCGAGCCGCTGGCCTCGCTGACCGGCAGCCCGGCGCCGATCGCGGCGGCCATCGGCTCCTCGATCAGGTACACGTCGCTCGCGCCGGCGCCGAGCGCCGACTCGCGGATCGCACGGCGCTCGACCTGCGTGGAGCCGCAGGGCACGCAGATGATGATGCGCGGGCTGGGCCGCAGCACCGAGCGCGGATGGACCATCTTGATGAACTGCTTGAGCATCTGCTCGGTGACGGTGAAGTCGGCGATCACGCCGTCCTTCATCGGGCGGATCGCCTCGATGTTGCCCGGCACCTTGCCGAGCATGGCCTTGGCCTCGGCGCCGACCGCCTGGATGGTCTTCTTGCCGTTGGGGCCGCCCTCGTGGCGGATGGCGACGACCGAGGGCTCATCGAGCACGATGCCCTTGCCACGCACGTAGATCAGCGTGTTGGCGGTGCCGAGGTCGATGGCCAGATCAGTCGAGAAGTAACGACGAAAGGATCCGAACATGGTGTGTGAGTTGCCGACTCGTCACGCGACCTGCGGGCAATGAAGCAGGCGCGGCGCCGGTGGCGAATCGGATTTCGTTGATGACCTGGTTGTTGGGCGCCGACCGGCGCGCGCTTGCGTGCATCCGGCGAGCTCATGACACGCGCGCTGCGAACGCGCGTCAAATCGCCGCTCAATGACGATTTGCACAGGCTCGAAGGGCTTGTGGATAACCGGGGATAATACCGCAAGCCCCGCGGTTTTCGACCGGCCGCGCACCCTTTCGGACCGTAAAAGACCTGCCCGATTCCTCGATTGATTCCATGGCCCTGACCCCCGAAGACGTGAGCCGCATTGCCCAACTCGCGCGGCTCGAACTCCCCGACGCCGAGCGCGCCGCGATGCTGAACCAACTGAACGGGTTCTTCGGCATCGTCGAGCAGATGGGAGCGGTCGACACCAGCGGCGTCGAGCCGCTCTACACCCCGCTGTCGGCGGTGCAGGAAGTGACGCTGCGCCTGCGCGACGACGTGGTCAGCGAATCCGACCAGCGCGAGACCAACCAGCGCAGCGCGCCCGCCGTGGAAGACGGGCTGTTTCTGGTTCCCAAGGTCATCGGCGCATGAAGCCCATCCACGACATGGGCGTGGCCGAACTCGGCCGCGCCATGGCCGAAAAGCGGCTGTCCAGCGTCGAGGCCACGACACATCTGCTCGCACGCCTTGCCGCGCACCAACAACTCGGCGCGATGCTGGCGACCGACGCGCCGAATGCGCTGCAGCAGGCTCAGGCCGCGGACGCGCAGCGCGCCGCGGGCGCGCGTGGCGCACTGCTCGGCGTGCCGCTGGCCCACAAGGACATCTTCGTGACGCGCGGGCTGCCGACCACCGCCGGCTCGAAGATGCTCGCCGGCTACCGCAGCCCGTTCGACGCGACCGTGGTCGCGCGACTCGCCGACTCGGGTGTCGTGACGCTGGGCAAGCTCAACTGCGACGAGTTCGCGATGGGGTCGAGCAACGAGAACTCGGCCTTCGGCCCGGTCAGGAACCCCTGGGACGCGACGCGCGTGCCGGGCGGGTCGTCGGGCGGCTCGGCCGCGGCCGTCGCGGCGCGGCTGATGCCGGCCGCGACCGGCACCGACACCGGCGGCTCGATCCGCCAGCCCGCGAGCTTCACCGGCATCACCGGCATCAAGCCGACCTACGGCGTGTGCTCGCGCTACGGGATGATCGCGTTCGCGTCCAGCCTCGACCAGGCCGGCCCGCTCGCACGCAGCGCCGAGGATTGCGCACTGCTGCTGGGCGCGATGAGCGGCTTCGACGAACGCGATTCGACCAGTGCGCAGCGCCCGCCGCAGGACTTCCACGCCGCGATGCTGACCGCCCGCCCCGGCGCCAGCGCCGCGCAGCCCTTGCGCGGCCTGCGCATCGGCCTGCCCAAGGAGTTCTTCCCGGTCGCGCTGGCCGCCGACGTGAACGGCGCAGTGCGCAGCGCGCTCGCCGAATTCGAGAAGCTCGGCGCGACGCTGGTCGACGTGACGCTGCCGCGCACCGAGCTGTCGATTCCCGTCTACTACATCATCGCGCCGGCCGAGGCGAGCTCGAACCTGAGCCGCTTCGACGGCGTGCGCTACGGGCACCGCGCCGCGCAATACGCCGACCTCGAGGACATGTACAAGAAGAGCCGCAGCGAAGGCTTCGGCGCCGAGGTCAAGCGCCGCATCATGATCGGCACCTACGTGCTGAGCCACGGCTACTACGACGCGTACTACCTGCAGGCGCAGAAGCTGCGCCGCATGATCGCCGACGACTTCCAGGCCTGCTTCCGGCAGTGCGACCTGATCGCCGGGCCGGTCGCCCCGACCGTCGCGTGGCAGCTCGGCGCCAAGCGCGACGACCCGGTGGCCAGCTACCTCGCCGACATCTTCACGCTGCCCGCCAGCCTGGCCGGCCTGCCCGGCATGAGCCTGCCCGCCGGCTTCGGCGAAGCGGCTATGCCGGTCGGGCTGCAGCTGATCGGCAACTATTTCGAGGAAGGCGCCCTGCTGCACGCCGCGCACGCGTTCCAGCAGGCGACCGACTGGCACACGCGTGTGCCGGCGGGCTATTGACACCATGAGCACACCTGCACTGATCCGTGGCTACGAGGTCGTGATCGGCATCGAGACGCACGCGCAACTCTCGACGCAGAGCAAGATCTTCAGCGGCTCGTCGACCGCGTTCGGCGCCGCGCCGAACACGCAGGCCTCGCCGGTCGATCTGGCGCTGCCCGGCACCCTGCCGGTGCTGAACCGCGGCGCGGTCGAGCGCGCGATCCGCTTCGGGCTGGCGGTGGGCGCGAAGATCGCGCCGCTGTCGATCTTCGCGCGCAAGAACTACTTCTACCCCGACCTGCCCAAGGGCTACCAGATCAGCCAGTACGAAACGCCGGTGGTGCAGGGCGGCGCGGTCGAGTTCTTCGTCGAGCGTCCGCACGGAGAGCGGGCGAAGCACAAGGTCAACCTGACCCGCGCGCACCTCGAGGAGGACGCCGGCAAGTCCCTGCACGAGGACTATCAGGGCCAGACCGGCATCGACCTGAACCGCGCCGGCACGCCGCTGCTCGAGATCGTCACCGAGCCCGACATGCGCAGCTCGCGCGAGGCGGTCGAGTACGCGAAGGCGCTGCACCGGCTCGTGACCTGGATCGGCATCTGCGACGGCAACATGCAGGAAGGGTCGTTCCGCTGCGACGCCAACGTCTCGGTGCGCCGCCCCGGCGCGCCGTTCGGCACGCGGCGCGAGATCAAGAACCTGAACAGCTTCAAGTTCATGCAGCAGGCGATCGACTACGAGGTGCAGTGGCAGATCGACCTGCTGGAAGACGGCGGCAGCGTGCATCAGGCCACCGTGCTGTTCGACCCGGACAGCGGCGAGACCCGCGCGATGCGCAGCAAGGAAGACGCGCACGACTACCGCTACTTCCCCGACCCCGACCTGCCGCCGCTGGCGATCGGCGCCGACTGGATCGCGCGCGTGAAGGGCGAGATGCCCGAGCTGCCGCGCCTGATGGCGGCACGCTTCGAGGCCGAGTACGCGCTGCCGGCCTGCGACGCGACACTGATGACACAGAGCAAGGACTTCGCCGCGTTCTTCGAGACCGCCGCGAAGGCGAGCGGCCAGCCGAAGCTGGTCGCGAACTGGCTGATGGGCGAGGTGTCACGACGGCTCAATGCGCAGGACCTGACGATCGCCGCGAGCCCGGTGACGGCGGTAACGCTCGCTTCGATGATCGCGCGCATCGCCGACGGCACGATCTCGAACAATGGGGCGAAGCAGGTCTTCGATGCGCTGTGGACCGGCGACGGCCAGGGCGTCGACGCCGTCATCGACGCCAAGGGCCTGAAGCAGCTCAGCGATTCGGGCGAGCTCTGCGCCATCGTCGACGCCGTGCTCGCGGCCAACGCCAAGTCGGTCGAGGAATACCGCGCCGGCAAGGACAAGGCCTTCAACGCCCTCGTCGGCCAGGCGATGAAGGCCACCAGGGGCAAGGGCAACCCGGCCCAGGTGAGCGAGTTGCTGAAGAAGAAGCTCGCGCCCTGACGGACGCGTTGCGCTATTTCGCCGGCGCCGAGGCGGCAGGCGGCGGATCGAGGGAGCCGGGCGGCGCGCCGGCCCACAGCTTCCTCAGGCGCTGCAGCTCGATGTCGTAGTTCTTGTTGATGCGGTCGAGTTCGGCCTTCTGCGACTCGATCTGCGCGTGCTGCCCTTCGGTCGACACGTCGTTCGCATCGAGCTGCGCCTTGAGCTGCGGCGGCAGCGGCTTGCCGGCGTAGAACTCGGCGTCGGCAACCAGCGGCTTGCGCTCCTTCGCGAGCTCGACCAGCCGCCCCTCGCTCGCCCGCAGCAGCTTGCGGACCGAGTCGAGCGCCGACGCGCGCGCCTTCGCGTGCGCGGCCTCGTTCGGGTAGCGCGTCAGCAGGCTGCGGTCGCGCCGCGCTGCCTCGAGCTTCGCGTTGCGCGCAGCCACGGCGGCGCGCTCGCGCTCCTCGGCGCGCTCGCGCTCCTCGGCGGTCAGGCTCGGCGGCACGATGCGGTTCAGCGACCCGTCCGGGTTCAGGATGCGCTGCTCCCGCCCGGAGCATTCGGCGATCAGCCGGTCCGACGTCAGCGTCTTGCCCGCGGCGGAGACACAGGTGTAGATCGACCGGCCGGCCGGCGCCTGGCTCCAGGCCGGCAGGCCGGAACCAAGGGCCAGCAACAGCGCCGCACCGGCCGCAGCCGGGCGCGATGCGAAGGCCTCGAAGAAGACGCCGGCAGCGGGACGGAAGATGCCCTTCATTCAGACTCCATAGCGTTCACGGTAGGCGGCAACGCGCGCGAAGTGCGCGCCGAGTGCCGGATCGGCGTTCGACCGCAGGTACTGCAGCAAGTCCCGGACCGTCGCGATCGAGATCACCGGCAGTCCGTAGTCGCGCTCGAAGTCCTCGACCGCGGAGTGCTCGGAAAGCCGGTCGTCGCTGCCGCCGCGCTCCATGCGGTCGAGCGCGATCAGCACCGCGGCCGGCTCGGCGCCGGCCGCGCGCAGCAGCTCGACCGATTCGCGCTTCGACGCGCCGTCGGTGATCACGTCGTCGACGATCACGACCCGCCCGCGCATCGGCGCCCCGACCAGCGTGCCGCCCTCGCCGTGCGCCTTCGCCTCCTTGCGGTTGAACGCGAACGGCACGTTGCGGCCCAGGCCCGCGAGCGCCATCGCGCAGGCCGCGGCCAGCGTGATGCCCTTGTAGGCCGGGCCGAACAGCATGTCAAACGCGCAGCCCGAGGCGAGCAGGCGCCGCGCATAGAATTCGGCGAGCCGCGCCAGCTTGGCACCATCGTCGAACAGGGCCGAGTTGAAGAAGTACGGCGAGAGGCGCCCGGCCTTGGTGCGGAACTCGCCGAAGCGCAACACGCCGGCATCGACCGCGAACTCGACGAAGTCCTGCGCGAGTGCATCCTGGGTGTCGTTCGTGCTCATCCCGAAAGTCCTGTCGTGTTCCGTCTCGTCTCGCTGAATCTGAACGGCATCCGCTCGGCGGCCACCAAGGGCTTCGAGGCCTGGGCCGAGGGGGTGGCGGCCGATTGTATGGGGGTGCAGGAGATCAAGGCCCAGGCCGACACCGTCGTCGGCCGGTTCGACACGGTGGCCGGCATGACCGGGCATTTCCACTATGCCGAGAAGAAGGGCTACTCGGGGGTGGGCCTGTACACGCGCAAGCAGCCGAGCGCGATCGTGTCGGGCATCGGCGACAAGGAGTTCGACGCCGAAGGCCGCTACATCGAGGCCCGCTTCGACACCTCGCGCCGCAAGCTCAGCATCATCAGCTGCTACTTCCCGAGCGGCTCCAGCGGCGAGCTGCGGCAGGCCGCCAAGTACCGCTTCCTCGCGCTGATGGCACCGCACCTGAAGGCACTGGCCGCCAGCCGCGAGCTGATCCTGGTCGGCGACATCAACATCGCCCACAAGGAGATCGACCTGAAGAACTGGAAGGGCAACCAGAAGAACAGCGGCTTCCTGCCCGAGGAGCGCGCCTGGATGACGAGCCTGCTCGACGACATCGGCCTGGTCGACGTGTTCCGCACACTGAACCCGCACCCCGAGCAGTACACGTGGTGGAGCAACCGCGGCCAGGCCTGGGCCAAGAACGTCGGCTGGCGGCTCGACTACCACCTCGCCACGCCGGCCACCGCCCGGCATGCGAAGTCCGAACACATCTACCTCGAACAGCGCTTCAGCGACCACGCGCCGCTGGTGATCGACTACGACTTCGATCTTTGAGGGGCAGGCCGGCGCACTTGCGCCGAGCTGGCGGGTGCCACTCCGCATGGCCGCGGTGAACCTCGCGTCGCTGATGGATCGGCCACGCCCAACCCCGGCGAGCCCTGCCGCCGGTGTGGCGTCAGGTCACCAGTTCGCCTCACGCTCGGGCGTGGCGCCGATGCGGTGGATCGACAGATCGGCACCGTCGTATTCCTCCTCCAGCGTCAGCCGCAGCGCAGTGATGCGCTTCAGGCCGCCATAGACGAGCACACCCGACAACAGCGCCCAGCCGATGCTCATCAGCGTTCCGAGGATCTGCGCGACAAGACCGACGCCCCCGATGCCGCCGAGCGATTTCGCGCCGAAGATTCCGCAGGCAATGCCGCCCCAGGCGCCACACAGGCCATGCAGGGGCCACACGCCGAGAACGTCGTCGATCTTCCATCGGTTCTGCGTCAGCGTGAACATCGAGACGAAGATCGCGCTGGCCACCCCGCCCACCAGCAGGGCTGCGGCCGGGTGCATCACATCCGATCCGGCGCAGACCGCCACCAGCCCGGCCAGCGGGCCGTTGTAGGCGAATCCCGGGTCGTTCCGGCCCAGCCACACGGCGACCAGCGTGCCACCCACCATCGCCATCAGCGAGTTCACCGCCACGAGGCCGGAGACCTTGGCGACCGTCTGGGCACTCATGACGTTGAATCCGAACCACCCGACGGTGAGCACCCAGGCGCCCAGTGCGAGAAACGGAATGCTCGATGGCGGATGCGCGCTGATGCCACCGTCCTTGCGATAGCGGTTGCTGCGGGCCCCGAGCAGCATGACGGCAGCCAGAGCGATCCATCCCCCGAAGGCGTGCACCACGACGCTGCCGGCGAAGTCATGAAACTCGGCCCCGGTGACGGACTTGATCCAGGCCTTGACGCCGAATCTGTCCCCCCACAAGGCGCCTTCGAGGAGCGGATACGCGATGCCGACGATCACCGCCGTGGCGGCGAGTTGCGGGCCGAATCGCGCGCGCTCGGCGATACCGCCCGAGACGATGGCCGGAACCGCGGCCGCGAAGGTGAGCAGGAAGAAGAAGCGGACCAGCTCGAAACCGTTCTTCTGCGCCAGCGTCTCGGCACCACCGAGGAAGTCGACGCCGTAGGCCACGCTGTAGCCGATGAAGAAGTAGGCGACGGTCGATACCGCAAAGTCGACCAGGATCTTGACCAGCGCATTGACCTGGTTCTTCTTGCGCACGGTGCCCAGCTCCAGGAACGCGAACCCCGCGTGCATGGCCAGCACCATGATGGCGCCCAACAAGATGAACAGGACATCCGTGCCCTGCTTGACCTGATCCATCGATTCCTCCGGTGAGTGCGTTGTGACATTGCCGCTCGCACCAACTGGGCGGCTCGGCGCACCAGTGAAGCAATTTTCGTTCCTCACTTGGTGCACTTGGCCGCGCCAACATGGCGCTGCGATGGTTCGAATGCACCTAATTGGCTCTATTGCGCCCCAGGACAGGACTCGCCGCATGCCTGGCAACGCAGTGACAATCAGACCTCATCAGCCGGCGAGCGCCCGCGCCGATGGCCGGTTCGGGCGACGATTCAGCAGTGCCGCACCGGAACCGATCGACTACGATTTCAACCCGTGAGCACCGCCATGTCCCTCGAAGTGATCGAGATCGAAACCGCGCCGAACCCGACGGCCAGCGTCATCATCCTGCACGGCCTGGGCGCCGACGGGAACGACTTCGTGCCGGTCGCGCACGAGCTCGACCTCTCCAGCATCGGCCCGGTGCGCTTCGTCTTCCCGCACGGGCCGATGCGGCCGGTGACGCTCAACGGCGGCTACGTGATGCGCGCCTGGTACGACATCCTCGGCGCCGAGCTCGGCCCGGGCGGCGAACGGCGCGAGGACGAAGCCGGGCTGCGCGCGTCGCAGGCGCTGGTCGAGGGGTTGATCGCGAAGGAGCGTGCGCGCGGCGTGCCGGCCTCGCGCATCGTGCTCGCCGGCTTCTCGCAGGGCTGCGCGATGATCCTCGTGACCGGGCTGCGGCACGGCGAGCGGCTGGCCGGGCTGCTGGGCATGTCGGGCTACCTGCCGCTGGCCGCGAAGACTGCCGCCGAGCGCAGCGCCGCGAACGCCGGCGTGCCGATCTTCCAGGCCCACGGCACGGGCGACCCGATGATCCCGATCGCGCGCGCGCTGCAGTCGCGCGACGCGCTGGTCGCGCTCGGCCACCCGGTCGAGTGGCATGCGTACCCGATGCCGCATTCGGTGTGCCCGCAGGAGATCGCCGACATGAACCGCTGGCTGCTGCGCGTGCTGGCGGCGCCCGCCGCGGGCTGAACCGCGCGCCGGCGCGCGGCCGGATCCGTTGCCCTATTTCGGCGGCGGGTCGAAGCGCTGCGACGGCTTCGAAGCACGGGCGTACAGCGGCTCGACCTTCGGCAGGTTGACCTCGATGTCGGCGATGCGCGTCGGGCCCGACGGATGCGTCGAGATCCACTGCGGCGGCGCGCTCTTGTTCGCGGCGGCCATCTTCTGCCACAGCGTCACGCCGGCATGCGGGTCGTATCCGGCGCGGGCGGCGAGCTCGATGCCGACCAGGTCGGCCTCGGATTCGTCGGATCGACTGAACTGCAGCGTCAGCAGCTGGCCGCCCATCCCCGCCAGGTAACGCCCGCCGCTGCCCAGGCCGAGCAGCGCCGCGCCGATCTCGATCGCACCGCGCGTCGCCGCGGTCTTGCCGATGCGTTCGCGGGCATGCTCGCGCAGCGCATGCGCCATCTCGTGGCCCATCACCATCGCGACCTCGTCGTCGGTCAGCTTCAGCTTGTCGAGGATGCCGGTGAAGAACGCGATCTTGCCGCCCGGCATGCAGAAGGCGTTGATCTGCGCGCTGCCGATCAGGTTCACCTCCCAGCGCCACTGGCGCGCGCGTTCGTTCCACTCGTAGGTGTACGGGATCAGCCGCTGGGCGATCATGCGCAGCCGTGCGAGCTGGGCGTTGCCCGGCCCGGCGAGTGCATCCTTGGCCGCGGCCTGCTGCAGCAGCTCGCGGTACTGCTGCTGCGCGGCCTGCTCGATCTGCTCGGCCGAGACAAGCTGGCTGAAGCTGGAGCGCGGGCCGACGTCGACCCCTTCGCGCGCCCAGGCCGGCAGCGCCAGCAGCGCAGCGCTGCCGAGCAGGCCCGCGCCGAAGCGCCGGCGCGCGTGCAGCGCACAGGCGCAGCGCCAGGGATGCGGCGTCGCGGTGTGGCGGGTCATCGTGTCTCCTTCATCACGCCCCATGTCGGGGGCCGGGCAACGAATTTCAATCGTCGGCGATCGGCGCGTCCGGATCGTATTCGAGCGCGCGCACCGGCGCGCGCATCCACCACAGCATCGCCAGCGCGGGCAGCGCGACCAGCGTCGAGACGATGAAGAACAGCGGCCAGCCGATCGACTCCGCCAGCACGCCGGCGAGCGGCCCGACCCAGACGCGGCCGACCGACGCGAACGCGCTGAGCAGCGCGAACTGGGTCGCGGTGAAGCGCTGGTTGCACAGGCTCATCAGGAACGCGAGGAAGGCCGCGGTGCCCATGCCGCCCGACAGGTTCTCGGCGGCGATCACCATCAGCAGCCCGCCGTCGACCGGCGTGGCATGCACCAGCTTGACGAAGCCCCAGTCGAACGCCGGGATCGTCAGCCCCGGCAGCACATCGCGGCCGTTCACCGCGAGCCACCAGAAGCCGAGGTTGCTCGCCATCTGCAGCACGCCGAACAGCAGCAGTGCGCGCCACAGCCCGAGCCGCAGCATCAGCGCGCCGCCGAGCAGCGCACCGGCGATCGTCAGCCACAGCCCGATCACCTTGTTGACGACGCCGACCTCGGCGGTGCTGTACTGCATCGCCTGCAGCAGGAACGGCGTCATCAGCGAGCCGGCGAACGCGTCGCCGAGCTTGTAGAGCACGATGAACGCGAGAAAGGCCGCCGCGCCCGGCTGCGCGAAGTAGCTGCGCAGGCCGCCGAGCAGCGTCTCGAACTTCGCGGCGCGGGCGGCCCAGGCGGCCAGCGGCAGGGTGAACGCGATGCCGAGCATCAGCGCGGCCAGGTCGATCCATTTGGCCTGCAGCGCCGCCGGCATCGCGCCGCCGGCGAGCCACGCGCCCAGCAGCGCGTTCGCGAGCGGCGGACCGAAGCGGTCGCTGAGGAACACGCCGACCGAGACCGCGGCGAGCACCGCGAGGAAACCCAGCACGTCGCGCCGTGCAACGCCGGACGGCACCGGCACCGCCTTCAGCCGCGGCAGCGCCAGCGCCGAGAACAGCGCCGCCGCCGCCATCACGCCGGCCATGAAGCGATAGACCTCGGGCCAGCTCCAGCCTCCGCCCTGGTTCGGGTCGACCCAGATCAGCGCGACACCGCCCGACAGGATCATCGCGAGCCGGTAGCCGAGCACGAACAGCGACGAGCCCAGGCCGCGCTCGCTGGCGTGCAGCGCGTCGGTGCGGTAGGCGTCGACGACGACGTCCTGCGAGGCCGACAGGAACGCGACCAGCACCGCGAGCAGCGCGAAGAAGCGCGTGGCGCCGGTCGGCGAGGTCGCCGCCATCCACAGCAGCGCGCCGGCCAGCGCGAGTTGCGTCAGCACCAGCCAGCCGCGGCGCCGGCCCAGCCAGGGCAGCTCGAAGCGGTCCATCAGCGGCGCCCACAGGAACTTGAAGGTGTAGGGCAGGCCGACCAGGCTGAGGAAGCCGATCGTCGCGATGTCGACGCCCGAGCCGCTGAGCCAGGCCTGCATCGCCTGGCCGGTCAGCGCCAGCGGCAGCCCGGACGCGAAGCCCAGCAGCGTGACGACGCCGAGCCGGTATGCCGTGGCCGGGCCGAAGCGCCGTTTCGCGGCCGGCGCGCCAGTCTCAGGCATCGGCGGGTGCCGGCACGCGCCCACCACCGGCGCCGAGCGCCCGATGGCCCGGTTCGAGCAGCCTGCTCGCAAGTGTCGTCATCGGGCGATTGTCCCCTGAACGCCACCCCCGGCCGGAACCGCGGCCGGGCTCAGTGGGTGGGCGCCTGCCCCTGCCGGCAGATCGACGCCGCGAGCTGGAGCAGGTGCTCGCGGCAACGAGCGCGCGCAGCACCGCAGGCGCGGGATCGCACCGAGCAGTTGCCGACGAAAGGCGGCGGGTGCGTCCACGTCGGGTGTGCGCCGGGCGACGGCGTGCTCTTCCGCACCCCGCGCCGCGCACCGGCGGCGTGGCGCCCGGGCACCGTCAGGCGCTCTTGTCGGCAGACGGTGCGCGAGCGGATTCACGCCGCGAAGTGCACGCGCCCCGCCGCGCCGCGGTGGGGCGCGAATCCCGGACAATGGCGCGCATGAATCCCTCGCGTCGCGCCCTGACGCCCAGCTTCTCGGCACGCGACTTCCGCGCGGCACTCGGCATGTTCGCGACCGGCGTGACGATCGTCACCGCGCGCGACGCTGCCGGCGCGCCGGTCGGGTTGACCGCGAATTCGTTCAACTCGGTGTCGCTGTCGCCGCCGCTGGTGTTGTGGAGCCTGGCGCGCAGCGCCAGCTCGATGCCGCACTTCGAGCGCGGCTCGCACTACGCCATCAACATCCTGGCCGCCGAGCAGCACCTGCTGGCGGAGCGCTTCGCGAGCAAGTCGGTCGACCGCTTCGAGGGGCTCACGTTCGGCGAAGGCGCGGGCGGCGCCCCCATTCTCGAAGGCGCGGTCGCGGTGTTCGAGTGCTTCAATCGCAGCCGCTACGAAGAGGGCGACCACGTGATCTTCGTCGGCGAGGTCGAGCGCTGCCGCTGGCGCGCCGGCGCCCAGCCGCTGATCTTCCACGGCGGGCGCTACTTCACCGAACTGCCGCTGTGAGCGCAGCCTCGTGAGGAAACGCCCGGCCGCCCGAGGTTTCCTCATCCCCCTGGGCCACGAAGGGGCCCGTTCCGAACCTCGGGGGGCGGACGACGCATGTCGTCGGCCTGGGGGGCGCTCTGCGGCGCGGCGCGCCGTGGCCGGTGCCCCGACGAGACGCGACTCGGCGCTCGGCCCGCGTCAGGCGCCGCTGCGCTTCTTCGCGAACTCGACGAACCAGGCGACGCAGCCGCCGTTGGCCATCGCGTCGAGCTTGAACACCTGCTCGGCCGGCGTGCCCATCAGCAGCTTCTTGACCGGAAGCTCCATCTTCTTGCCCGACAGCGTGCGCGGCACCGCCTCGACCTGGAAGATCTCGTTCGGCACGTGGCGCGCCGAGAGCGCAACCTTGATGCTTTCGCGCAGCCGTTTCGCCAGTTCGGCGTCGAGCGCCAGCCCCTCGCGCAGCACGACGAACAGCGGCATGTAGCTCTCGCGGCCGAGATACTCGAGGTCGACGACCAGGCTGTCGAGCACTTCGGGCAAGGCCTCGACCGCGCGGTACAGCTCGGCCGTGCCCATGCGGATGCCGTGGCGGTTGATGGTCGCGTCGCTGCGGCCGTAGATGATCGCGCCGCCGCGCGGGGTGATCCTGATCCAGTCGCCGTGGCGCCACGCGTTCGGGTACATGTCGAAATAGCTGTCGTGGTAGCGCTTGCCGATGCGCTGGGCGCCGGGCCGCCCCGGGCCCGGCGAGGCTGCCGCGTCGGGGGCCGCATCGCCGCCTGCGGGCTCCATCGGGGTGTCGCCCCAGAAGTACAGCGGCATCGACGGCATCGGCTTCGCGCAGACCAGCTCGCCGACCTCGTCGATCAGCTCGCGGCCCTGCTCGTCCCATGCGTGCACGTCGGCCCCCAGGCAGCGGCACTGCATTTCGCCGATCACGGTCGGCAGGGTCGGCAAGCCGCCGACGAACGCGCCGGCGAAATCGGTGCCGCCGGAGATCGGCGTCAGCCAGATGCGCTCGTTGCCCCCCGGGCCGTGGATCTTGGGCAGATTGTCGTAGACCCACTGGTAGGACTCGACCGACAGCGGCGAGCCGGTCGAGCCGATGCCGCGCAGCCGCGTCAGGTCGGCCACCTTCGCGGGCTCGATGCCGGCCTTCAGGCAGCTCGCGTAGAAGGCCGCCCCGGCGCCGAAGAAGGTGGCGCCGGCATCGGCGACGAAACGCCACAGCGTGGTCCAGTCGGCGGCGCCGATCCGGCCGCTGGGGTTGCCGTCGTAGATGCAGATGGTGGCGCCGCCGAGCAATGCGCCGAGCTGCGAGTTCCACATGATCCAGCCGGTCGTGCTGTACCAGTGGTAGCGGTCGCCGCCGAGGGCGCTCGGGCCGACGTCGTTGTGCAGCGTGCCGTACTTCAGCCCCTCGACCATCACACCGCCGTGGCCGTGCACGATGGGCTTGGGCAACCCGGTCGTGCCGCTCGAATAGACCACCCACAGCGGATGGTCGAAGGGCAGCCACGCCGGCTCGAACGGCGCATCGGCGCGCGCCGTGAGCGCGCCGAAATCATGCAGGCGGCGCTGCGGGCCGGCGAGTGCCGAGGCATCGGCGGCCGTGTTCTGGTACTTCAGCAGCACCAGGTCGCGCACGCTCGGCAGCTCGACCAGCAACTCGCGCAGCACCGCCAGGCGGTCGTGCGTCACACCGCCGTAGGTGTAGCCGTCGACCGCGATCAGCACTTTCGGCTCGATCTGGCGAAAGCGGTCGAGCACCGCGACCGGCCCCATGTCGGGCGAACACACCGACCAGATCGCTCCCAGGCTCGCGCAGGCGAGGAACGCGACCGCGGTCTGCGGGATGTTCGGCATGAACGCGCCGACGCGGTCGCCCGGCTGCACGCCGAGCGCCTTCAGCTCGGCGGCGAGCGAGGCGACCTGGCGGCGCAACTCGGGCCAGGCGATCTGCTGCATCTCGCCGCGGCCCTGCATCGCCTCGTTCTGGAACACGATCGCCGGGTGGCCGGCCGCGTGCGCCGCGTCGGCATGCGAGAACAGGTGCTGCGCGTAGTTGACCTGCGCGCCGGGGAACCAGCGCGCGCCGGGCATCACCTCGGCCTCGAGCACGGTCGTGTAGGGGGTCGGCGACCGCAGGCCGAAGTAGTCCCAGATCGAGCCCCAGAACGCACGCAGGTCGGTCACCGACCAGCGCCACAGCGCGTCGTAACCCTCGGTCGTGTTCGCGTCGAAGTGCAGGCCGCGCTGGCGCGCGAGCCAGTCGGTGTAGCGGGTGATATGGTGGGGTCGGGTGGCGTTCTTCATGCCGCCATTGTGCGAGTCGGGTGGCCCGCGTCAACGTGACAAACGCGCACGCAGCCCCGCGTCGACCTCGGCGAACTGCCACGATTCGTTGCGGAACAGCCCCTGGCGCCAGCCGCTGACCCAGGGCTGGGTCAGGTCGGTGTAGACGCGGTGCACGTGCATCTTGTAGGGCATGTAGGCCGTGACGAGCCTGGCCGCCTCGACGAACAGCGCGGCGCGTTCCGGCCCGTCCGGCAGCACCAGCATGCGGCGGTAGATCGCATCGAACGCCGGCAGCCGGAAGCGCGCCAGGTTGCCACCGCCGATCGCCGGTCCGTACATGAACTCGAAACCGGCCTGCGCGTCCTCGCCCAGCGTCGAGCCCAGGCCCCACATCTGCAGCCGCCCGGCGCGCGCGGCCTTCAGGTTCTCGGGCCATTGCGCGGTCTGGAACGCCATGCGCACGCCGATCGCGGCCAGGCTCTTCTGCCAGTTCTCGTCGAGCTGGCGCTCGATGCTGGAGGCCTGCGTCGCCATGTGCAGCACGAGCGGCGTACCGTCGGGCCGCTCGCGCCAGCCGTCGCCGTTGCGGTCGACATAGCCGAACAGGTCGAGCAGCGCCTGCGCGCGCGCCGGGTCGCATTCGCTCTGCTCGGTGCGCAAGGCCGGATCGTGGCCGTAGGTGCCGGGCGGCATCGGCGCCTGCGCGGCGATCGCACTGCCGCGCCGCACGATGCGGATCTCGCGCTCGGTCTGGTAGGCCAGCCCGATCGCGCGGCGCAGCGCGACCTTCTCCGGCGTGTAGCCGCCGACCACCGGGTCCTCCATGTTGAACCACGACATCGTGAAGTCCGGGTTCACGTAGGTGCGCGCGCGGATGCCGCGCTTCGCCAGGTTCGGCGCCAGCACGCCGCCGGGCGCGGCGTGGTTCGTGAATTCGGGCGGCACGCGGACGCAGTCGACCTGGCCGCTCAGGAACGACAGCCAGCGCGCCTGGCCTTCCTCGAGCACCGAGATCTCGACGCCGTCGTTCAGCGGCAGGCGCCGGCCCCTGAAACGCGCGAGCCAGGCCTGGCCCTGGACGTCGTCGGCGGCCGGTTCGCCGTCGTACAGCACTTCGCGAAAGCCGGGGTTGCGTTCGAGCACGATGCGCGAGCTGCGCCGCCAGCTCTTCAGCCGGTACGGCCCGGTGCCGACCGGGTGCGCCATGATCTCGCCGCCGTAGTGCTCGACGACCTCGCGCGCGACCGCGCCGAAGATCGACGAGTTGCACAGGGTCGAGACGAAGCGCGGGCGCGGCTCGCGCAGCCGGATGCGCAGCGTGTAGCGGTCGAGCGCGCGCAGGCCCTCGAGCGGCGTGTCGTAGTCGAACGGCCGGCGCTCGCGCAGCGCCGCATCGCGCAGCGCGTCGAGGCCGACGATGCCTGCTTCCTCGAGCGTCGAGAAGCTCGGGCTCTTCGTCGCCGGGTCGGCCATGCGCCGGATCGAATAGACGTAATCCTGCGCGACCAGCTCGCGCCGCCGGCCCCCGAACGCCGGGTCGTCGGCGAAGAAGATGCCGGGCCGCAGCCGCACCGTCCAGACGCGGAAGTCGTCGGCCACCTCGGGCATTTGCGCGGCGGTCAGCGGGCGCACCTTGACCGGCATCGCCAGCCAGTCGTAGCGGTACGGGGACTCGAAGATGTGCGCGGTGACGCGCGCCGAGTACAGGTCGGAGATCTGCGCCGGATCGAAGCCGGTCTCGGCGGCCTCGAACGGCACGCGCAGGATGTTGCCGCCGCCGCTCGCGTCTTCGGCCGCGCGCCCGGCCGCCGGCAGCGCCAGCGTGCCCAGCAGCGCGGCGGACCAGGTGCGGCGGTCGATCATCGGGCGCTCGCCGCCATCGTGCCCCAGTACAGGCTGGCGATCTGCGCCGGGTCGAAGCCGGTCCCGGCGACGCGCAGCGCGCAGCGCAGCACCTTCGGCGGCGCCAGCCCGGCCGGCTCGGCGCCGGCCCGGGGTGCGAACAGGGCCGCGAGGGTCAGCGCACAGGCGCGGCTGACGAACGAGCGGCGCGGCGCCGCGGCGCGAGACTGCATGACAGGCTTCCTGGTCGGATTCCGGTGGTGCCCGCCCCCGACGGCTTCAGGGACGGGCTGGGGCTGCTTGGCCGAAGACGCCAGTCTAGGGGCCGCACAGCAGCACGGTCCGAAGACGGCGCGGTCGCCATGGTTCAATGCGCATCGCGCCAGGGGGCCGTGGGGAGCGCGACTGGCGTGACCGGCGGGCCGAGTGCTCGCGGTGCCCCGATCTGACCGGATGAGGAGTGTGTGCAGCCATGGCGGCCTATCTGATTCGACGCCTGTGGCAGATGATCCCGACATTGTTCGGCGTCGTGCTGCTGGTGTTCCTGCTGTTCAAGGCCTTCGGCGGCGACCCGGCCGAGATTCTCGGCGGCCTGAACGCCACCCAGGCGCAGATCGACGCGATCCGCCAGCAGCTCGGCCTGAACGAATCGCTGTGGACGCAGTTCGCCATCTTCCTGAAGCAGATCGTCAGCTTCGACTGGGGCAAGAGCTGGGCCACGAACGAAGCCGTCGGCCACCTGTTCGCGACCCGCCTGCCGGCGACGCTGACGGTGATGGTGCCGATCCTGGTCCTCGACAGCCTGCTCGCGATCCCGTTCGCGATGGGCGTGGCCCATGTGCGGGGCTCGCTGACCGACCGCGCGATCATGGTGCTGACGACGGTCGCGCTGTCGATCTCGTTCCTGGTCTGCGTGATCGTCGGCCAGTACGTGTTCGCCTTCCAGCTCGGATGGTTCCCGGTGCAGGGCTGGAGCGACAGCGTGTGGACCAATCTGAGCGTCTATGCGCCGCTGCCGGTGCTGCTCGCGGTGGCGGTATCGCTCGCGCCGACGACGCGGCTGTACCGGACCTTCTTCCTCGACGAGATCGGCCACGACTACGTTCGCACCGCGCGCGCCAAGGGCCTGACCGAGCCGGCGATCCTGATGAAGCACGTGCTGCGCAACGCGCTGATCCCGATCCTGACCAACGTCGCGGTGGCGCTGCCGGGCATCTTCGTCGGCTCGTTCCTGATCGAGGTGTTCTTCTCGATCCCGGGGCTGGGACGCGAGCTCCTGCTGGCCGTGAACCGCAGCGACTATCCCGTGATCCAGGCCTTCGCGATCTACACCGCGGTGATCACGATGGTCGTGAACCTGGCCACCGACATCCTCTACACGCTGGTCGATCCGCGGGTGGTGCTGAAGTGAGTACCGCCCTGTCGAGCCTGCGGCCGGCGCCCGGCATGAAGCGCTCCACCGGCGTCTGGCGGGCCGCTGCGACACGCTTTCGCACCGACCGCGTGGGCATGGCGTCGCTGGTGATCGTCGCGCTGTTCGTGCTGCTCGTGGCGGCCTCCGGCGCCGGTCTCGTCGCCGGGGACTGGCAGGCCGAGCGCGGCGTGCCCGATGCGCCACCGACCTTCGTCGGCCAGGCCGCGAACACCGGGGGCGTGGCGATCGCGACGCCGCGCGGGCCGAGCGTCGACCTCTCCGCGGTCGACCCGCTCGCGCCGCGCTACCGCGAATGGGCCGAGGCCGCGAAGAAGTACCGGACCACGGAGGCGGTCAAGGCGCAGACCTTGCCGTTCGGCGCCGACCGGCTCGGCCGCGACGTGCTCGCGAAGGCGATCAAGGGCGCGCAGGTGTCGATCCTGGTCGGCGTCTCGGCCGCGCTGCTCGCCACCCTCATCGGCACGCTGCTGGGCGCGCTGGCCGGCTTCTTCGTCGGCAGGGTCGGGGATGCGCTGGAATGGGTCTACAACGTCTTCACCGCGATCCCGGGCATCCTGCTGATCTTCGCGTTCGCCGCGGTGGTCGGGCGCGGCATCGGCTCGGTCGTGCTGATCCTGGGCCTGGCCGGCTGGACCGGCATCTACCGGCTGGTGCGCGCCGAGTTCATCAAGCACGCGGCGCGCGACTACGTGCGCTCGGCCGAGGCGATCGGTGCGAGCACGGCCTCACGGATGTTCCGCCACATCCTGCCCAACGTCAGCCACGTGGTGCTGGTGCAGCTCTCGATCCACGTCGTCGGCTTCATCAAGTCGGAAGTGATCCTGTCGTACCTGGGCCTGGGCGTGGGCGTCGACCAGGTCTCGTGGGGCACGATGCTGTCGGAGGCGCAGAGCGAGCTGATCCTCGGCCACTGGTGGCAGCTGGCCGCAGCGACGATCTTCATGGCGGTGTTCGTGACCGCGTTCTCGCTGATGACCGATGCGCTGCGCGACGCGCTCGATCCGAAGTTGCGCGGGCTGGAGTGAGCGATGCTGTTGTCCATCGAGGACCTGCGGGTCGCCTTCCGAACCGGCAAGACGAACGGCGTTGTTCAGCGCTTCGAGGCGGTCAGGGGCGTGAGCTTCGACGTGCCCGAGAACACCACCGTCGCGCTGGTCGGCGAATCGGGGTCGGGCAAGAGCGTCACGGCGATGTCGATCCTGAACCTGCTGCCCGACAACGCCGAGCGCAGCGGCACGATCACGTTCCGCGGCCGCGACATGCTCGCCGCGCCGCCGCGCGAACTGCAGAAGCTGCGCGGCCGGGAGATCGCCTGCGTGTTCCAGGACCCGATGAGCTCGCTGAACCCGGTGCTCACGGTCGGCCGGCAGATCTGCGAGCCGCTGACGAAGCACCTGGCCCTGAGCGCGCGTGCCGCGATGACGCGCGCCGAAGCCCTGCTCGAGGAAGTCGGCATGCCCGAGCCGAAGCGGCGCCTGTCGGCCTACCCGCACCAGCTCTCGGGCGGCCAGCAGCAGCGCGTGATGATCGCGATGGCGCTGGCCTGCGAGCCCAAATTGCTGATCGCCGACGAGCCGACCACGGCGCTGGACGTGACGATCCAGCGCCAGATCATGGAGCTGCTCGCCGGGCTGAAGGCGAGGCACCGGATGAGCATGCTGTTCATCAGCCACGATCTCGGCGTGGTCGGCGAGCTCGCCGACCACGTGGTCGTGATGCGCCAGGGCACGGTGCGCGAACAGGCGCCGGTGGCGAGCATCTTCGCGAACCCGCAGGATGCGTACACGAAGGCGCTGCTCGCCTGCCGGCCCACGCTGGAGCAGCGCGCGCCGCGCCTGACGGTGATCGGCGACCACCTCGCCGCGCCGGGCCGCGACGCCGCGTCCCCCGGCAGGCCCAGCGACCCGAATGCCCGCGTGATCATCGAGGCGAGTGCGCTGACCAAGAGCTTCTGGCTGCGAAGCGGCGTGTTCGGCCGCCGGGAGTTCCGTGCCGTGAAGGGTGTGACCTTCAAGCTGCGCCAGGGCCACACGCTCGGCGTGGTCGGCGAATCGGGCTCGGGCAAGACGACGATGGGGCTGGCGCTGCTGCGCCTGCACGCGCCGGGCGGCGGGCCGGTCGGCGGCAGCGTCACGTTCGACGGCATCGACCTGCTGCGCTTAAGCAAGCACGAGATGCTGCCGATGCGCAAGCGCCTCCAGGTCGTGTTCCAGAACCCCTACGCGTCGCTGAACCCGCGCTTCACGGTCGGCCAGACGCTGGTCGAGCCGATGACGATCCACGGTGTCGGCCGCGACAGCGGCGAACGCGAGGCGCGCGCCCGCGCGCTGCTGGTCAAGGTCGGCCTGACCGAGGAGGCGATGGACAAGTACCCGCACGAGTTCTCCGGCGGCCAGCGCCAGCGCGTCGCGATCGCGCGCTGCCTGACGCTGGACCCCGAGGTGCTGGTGCTCGACGAGGCGGTCAGCGCGCTCGACGTCTCGGTGCAAGCACAGGTGCTGAACCTGCTGAAGGACCTGCAGGACGAGCTCGGCCTGGCCTACCTCTTCATCAGCCACGACCTCGCGGTGGTGCGCTTCATGGCCGACGAAGTGCTGGTGATGAAGGACGGCGAGGTCGTGGAGCAGGCCGGCGTCGCGCAGATCCTCGGCGCGCCGCGGCAGGAGTACACGCGGCGGCTGCTGGGGGCGATTCCGCGCGGGTACCGCGCGGCGGCGTGACTGGTCACGCGAATGTTGCGATGCGACTGAGCATCTACTCAGCGATCGCCAGTCGCCTCGGCCAATGCGCGCGCCAGCGATTCGACCGACCCCGCCAGCGGGACAGCTGCCAGGATGAGTTTGATCGACCGCGCGCCAGCCGGAATTTCGGCGACGTGCGCGTGTCGTCCTCGCTCCCGCAATGAGGCCCAGGTCGTCTCTCGACACGGATAAACGAGAACGCAGGTCACCTTGCGCGATTCCGAGGCTGCCGCATACGCGAGCACCTGCAGCAAGTCGGCCCGGTGAGACTCGCGCGTCGTATCGCTGACGCTGTGCCAACTTCGTTCGTCGATCTCTTCCCAGTGTGACTTGTACTTCGCGTCGAAGATGATCGACTCATCGTCTCGGACCAGCTCCACGTCCGGCAACAGATATCGCTGCGACCCCGCATACGGTGGTGACCATGCAAGGGGTCGCAAGGTCTCTCGTCCTCTGCCCGTGCGAACGACGCCCCCGACCATGCGCGCCATCGATCGCACTACGACTTCGATCCAGGCTTCAAATACTCCTTCCATCGGCAACCGCCAAGCGAGCCCTGCCATTGGACGCAAGCCCGCCAAGCCGCGATCGTCAAACGTCCACCGCATTGCCTCAATCGCTTCGTCGACGGTCGATCCTTGCGAGGACGTTGTTCTGTCCGCGCCGAGAGCGCTCCAGCGCGGGCGCGTACTCGAAACTGCCTGCCGCAACGATTCATAGCGGGTCATCAGCCGCCTGGCGACAACGGTATCACGCCGTACAACGCTCAGCGACTGGAGCTGCTTCAGCGCGGTCGCATGAACCGCGCCCATCAGCGCTTCATCGGCTTGCAGCGCGGGGTAGCTGCACGGAACGCGGCTCGGCTGTGCGCGCGCCAAGTACCTCGCGATGTAAGCGCTCCAGTGAATGCGTCCGCGTGGACGATCCACTATCTCGTGCAGTTCCTGAAAGTGGCGCAGCGACAGCGAAACTAGCCGTTCAAGACGGAACAGAACAATTGACGCGATAACCCATGCGGGCACGCCAAGTTCCGATTTCGGCAGGGTCGGCAGCTTCGGTAACTCCAGTTGCACGCGGGCTCCCACGCCCGAGAGCATCGCCCCCACCCCGAGCCAACCAAACCGGGGCCGAACAATCAGACCGTGCTCGATATCGCCCGATACGGGAGAGCGCAGCGGTATCGCGCCGATTGTCGAACCTGCGTGGAACAGCAACTCTGGGCGGCCGTCTCGCATTGAAGCGAGCTGAGCATCGATGCCGAAACTGGCAAGTAGCTTGGTGTTCATGTCGAGAAACTGAGCGCCAACGCGAGCCTCCACCGCTCCGGCATGGCGGCCAGTCGGTGCGCGAAGCAAACGCGCCGCGGCGATCCGAAGGACGCCACTGTCCGAAACTTGCCAGATGGCGCTCACACCGTTGCGAGCCATTGCAGGTAGGCGTTGATGTTGTCGCTGAGCTCCGGAACCAGCCCCTGCTGCGCGTAGCTTTTCAACAGTGGTGCAAGTTCATTTCGAAACCGCGATCGCGCCTGGGCGTCATTCGTGGCCAAAAAGTAAGAATGCCCTGGCATCAGTTCGAGCGCGGTATCGCTTGCCTCTTCTACAAATAGTTGCTGCAGTCCATCGAACGCCTGTTGCGCGATGTCCGGCGCGTTAGCCAGCGCTTGTCGGTCCGGCCACATGGTAAGGAACGAAAACCGTCGGCGAACGGCGAGGTCAAGAATCGCGGTCGACCGGTCCGCGCTGTTCATCGTTCCCAACACGTGCAAATTCGCGGGCAGCCGAATGCGATCGAACCATGGTGAGCCGAAATCATGCGCAAGCCTCACCTCCCTCGCCGGGTCATCTTTCTGCGGTGGCTCGAATAGAAACAGCGCCTCGCCGAGCATTCGCGCCAGATCAGCACGATTGATTTCATCTAGGTGCAACAAGTACGGCGCCGGCGCGATCTTCTGTGCCTCGTCGATCGCCTGCATCAACATCCCTGGCAACGGCCTGAAGCCGAAGCGCCCGTCAAGCTGGATCGGTGCCAATCCACCAACGAATTGCTCATACCCAACGCTTGGGTGCAACTGATACGAGTGCCCTACGTTGTCGAACTTGCTGGCCAGCAGTTGGATTGCCATACGCGTCTTGCCTGTACCAGGAGGTCCCTGCAAAATTACAAAGCGCCGCGAGATCAATTCTGCAAAGACGTCGTCCTCAATGACCCGGGGCAGTACTCTATCGACGATCTCGCGCCGCAAGTCTGCCGCTTCGCGCTCTTTCGCCACCAATGGCTTGCAGCCGCGCTCACCCATATACAAGTCCAGCAAGGCGACCAATGCGCGCCTCTTGACAGGGGCATCGAGCTTCGCTGAGTCGACACACAGATAGAAGACCGATCCGTACCTGTCCAACGCGGGAGCCCACTGCTGAAGCCTGTCCTTGATAAGGCGCGGCAGCGGAGTCTCGATATTCGTCGGGGCAGCCTTAGACCACGCCACAAGCGCGCCGGCCTGCGCATTCGTCCAGTCTGCAAGCGCACGGCACATGCGCGCATGTCCGGGGCGGCAGAGTATGTCTTCGTCCGGCGCCAGGCCCTGCGTTCCAACGACGAGTCCAAACAAGCTTCCGGCCTCTGACGGAAACAACACAAAGCTGGTGCCGCCATATCCGCCAGAGGGTGGGTTGTCGCGTTGCAATAGCGCGGCGTACGGCGCTTTGCTCGATTCCAATCGGGGCGCACGTGACACGACTGCAGAGGCGCCGCGCGAGCCGTAGCGGTCAAGAAGTAGCGAGCCGAACCACTTCTCCGCGTTGATGTGCCATTGCGCGTCGTGCGGGGTGCTGAGGAATTCTTCGATCGGATTCATTAAGTTCCTAGCTTTGATTGGAGCGCACAGATGTTAAAGCTCGATTGAAGGACGGTATGACGCCGTCGCTCCGTCAGAATCTGAGGGTTGACAAGGTCACACGCCAACACGATCCGATTGGCGTGCCTGGAGAATCTAATGGGTATTGAAGTCGTTCAGGGGAAAACCTCATTCCGTGTCACAGCAACACACGCGTCCGAGTTCGTTCGAACGCTCGAAGAAATTGGGTTGGACCAGTATTGGACAATCCTCTGCGACACGCGAGGCGACATCGTGGACCTTCGGCTTCGAGTCGCCAGCCCGTGTGAATACGATGACATGCTTGTCGTTGCCCGGTTCGTCGAGAAAGGGAGCTACGTTACCCTCGAAACGGCGTGGGGCGATGATGCCTGGCGTTGGATTTTCGATGGCGAATCGTGCGTCGAAGTCACCGTGAAGCCCGGAGTCCGTGCGCGATAGGTAGTCGGATTAGCTGGAGCATGGACCCGTGCGACCGTCTGGCCGGCTCCGCTTCGTTGGAGTCGACCAATCCGGTCGAGCCTGTAACGCGCTCCTTACGACTGCGTCAAATTTCGCCGCCAATCGTTCGAATTGGCATCGAAAACCGGACAGCGGGGTTGTTCCATGAAGCCGCCGGGCATGGCACGGACGTTGCGCATGCGGGCACTCAGCACCCGCGATGCCGCGCCAGCGGCGCCGGGCCGAGCCCCTCCCAGGACGCCGTTGCCATGCCGCTGACCCGCTCTGCCAAGTCCCTCGCGCCGCGCCGCCCGCGGCCCGCCACGCCGCGCTGCCGCGGCGGCGCCTCGACGGTGCTGCGCCTGACGCAGCCCGCCGCGCCGCGCCTGCCGACGCCGCTGGACCTGTCGGACTGGATGAGCCGCGCCGCGCCCGAGCTGATGCCGGTGACCGGGCCGCATGCCGACTTCGCTTCGCGCAGCGGCGCCACGGGGGAGCGATGAGCACGACCCACACGCCGAACACGCCGCGCCCGGCCGCCGCGGCCAGCACCGTGCTGCCGCAACGCCGCCCCACGCTGCCGCCGCCCGCTCCCCGCCAGCCGTTCCGGGTCCTGCAGACCGGCCACGCTCCCGCGCAGCTGTCGCTGTTCCTGCGGCCGACACTGGGCGCGCGCTGAGACAAGGCGGCCGGGCAGCGCGACGCAGCGCATGGCTCGGCACCGTGCCGACCGGGTTCGAGATCGTTGTCGAGAGCGCGCCGCAGCGACACGCTGCGGGGCTTTGCGGCGAGTGCGCGGGCCGGCGTGTTCGCGTCGGCCTACCCGTCGCCAGGCTGAGCCAGGCCCAGTGAACGCAGCGCATCGGCGACGAGTTCGAGGCGCAGCAGCGGGCTCTCGACCGCCATGAAGCGCTGCTTCGGCGTCGCGTCGAGCGGCAGCAGCTCGCACCAGCGGTTCGCGAGCCAGCCGCAATCGTTCCAGCGGCAAGGCGGGTGCAGCGGCAGCCCGCCGGGTTCGGCGCTCTGCCCGATCCGCTGCAGCAGTGTTTGCAGCGCTTCGCGCACGAACGCCAGGTCGGCCGGCACCGGCACGAACGCGTCGGCGGCGATGAGGTCGACCTCGGCGACCCACAGGCCGAACTTCTGCTGCGCACTGCGCCGCAGGCGAAACCGCTGCGTGCCGGTGCAGCGCAACAGCAGCAACCCGGGCTGCGGGTGCTGCAGCTCGTCGATCCGGGCCAGCGTGCCGACCGGGTGAAAGGCCTCGTGCGCGAAGCCTTCGCCGCCCGGCGCCGGGCGCCGCACCTCGCTGCCCTCGCTCAGGCAGACCACCCCGAACGGTGCGCCGGCCCGGTGCTGGCGGGCGATCATGTCGAGGTAGCGGACCTCGAAGATCCGCAGCGGCAAGAACCCGTCCGGGAACAGCACGGTCTGCAGCGGAAACAGCGGCAGCGGCGTCGGCAACGGATCGGCGGCGTCCATGCCCCGATGCTACGCGCGGGCCGGCACGGCCCGACGGCGCACGGCGCGCGCCGTCGGTCCCGCGCGCCGAGCGTCGACCGCCGCGGCCCGCTGCACGCAGCCTGACCGTCCTTCCGGGCGACGCTGCCGCAAGGTGCGGCCGACACCTCGCTCAGATTCGCCAGACGCGGCCGAGGCGCACGTTCGCGGCCGCCAGATCGGCGTCGAACTCGGCACTGCCCAGGTAGGCGAGTTCGCGCTCGCGTGCCGCGGCTATCGCGTCCGGCGGGTCGCCGGCGCGGTGTTCTCCCGGGTGGCAGAACAGCAGGCCGCCCGGCGCCGGCAGCGCAGCAAGCCAGTGCTGCATCAGTGCCCGGTAGTCCGGCTCGCGGAAGTCGCGAACGCCGAGCAGCGCCGGATTGCGCTCGATGACACGCTGGGCGAGCTCGCGTTCGAGCGCGCGCCCGCCGCTGCGCTCGATGAGCCAGCGCTTCACGCCGGATCCCGGCCCGAGCACGCGCCCGGTGCTGCGCAGCGCCGGCAGCGGCTGCACGTGCTCGACCATGTCGAGCAGGATCTGGCGCAGGCCCGGGAGGTGGTGCACATGCCGGTGGCCGTCGACGAAGCGCGGCGGGCGACCGAGCGCCGCGTTGAACGCGGCGAGCTGCGCATGCACCTCGTTGCGCACCTCGGAGCGCGGCAGCAGGCCCAGGTGCGCCTGCACGATCAGCCGCGGCAGCCCGGGCAGCCGCGGCCAGCGCCGCGCCAGCCGGGCACTGAGCGGGCGACCTTCGGTGAAGTTCAGGTGCAGGCCGATGTCGACCGTCGCGGGCAGGCCCTTCAGCAGCGCCGCGGCCTCGGGCCAGTGCGGGCTGTTGGTGATGCAGGACACGGCCGACAGCCGCTGCGCCTGCGCCAGCCGCAGGATGCCGGCCGAAATGCCCGGGGCGCGGCCGAAATCGTCGGCGCACAGCGCCAGCGTTCTGGTCATGCGCGCAATTCGTCCGCCAGCAGGATCGTCCCGCATCCCGCTTCGCTGCCGCGCAGGTGGAGCGGCGGCTGGGCATTCTCGTCGGCCGGCAGTTCCCGGCCGATCGCGGGGCGGTGGGAGCGGGTCGGCAGGGGAGTCATCGGCGAAGCGGGTTGCGGCACGACTTTACGCTGCGCGGCCGGCGCCGACCTTCCCGACCCGCCGCCGAGCCGCGCCCGTCGACGGCAGGGCTTGTGTGGAAGTGCAGGTTTGGAGGACGATCGGGGCCCGAATCCAGCCGCTCCGCCCACGCCGATGCCGCACGCACTGATCCGCTCGTTCTTCGACCCCGCCACCTTCACCGTGACCCATGTGGTCGCCGATGCCGCCGCGCGCCGCGCCGCGATCATCGACCCGGTGCTCGACTACGACCCGAAGGCCGGCCGCACCTCGACCGCGAACGCCGACGCGGTGATCGCGTTCGTGCGCGAGGCCGGGCTCACGGTCGACTGGCTGCTCGAGACCCACGCCCACGCCGACCACCTCTCGGCCGCGCCGTACCTGAAGGAACAGCTCGGCGGCACGCTCGCGATCGGCGCCGGGATCCGCGCGGTCCAGCAGGTGTTCCGCAAGCTGTTCAACGGTGCCGGGATCGCGGTCGATGGCACACCGTTCGAGCACCTGTTCGAGGATGGCGAGCACTTCGCGATCGGCGCGCTGGACGTGCAGGTGCTGCACACGCCCGGCCACACGCCGGGCTGCGTCAGCTACTGCGTCGCCTCGGACGACGGCCTGGACGTGTTCATCGGCGACACCCTGTTCATGCCCGACTACGGCAGCGCGCGCTGCGACTTTCCCGGCGGGGACGCGGCGCAGCTCTACCGGTCGGTGCGGCGCCTGCTCGCGCTGCCCGACACGACCCGCCTGCACCTGTGCCACGACTACCCGCCGGCCGAGCGCAAGCCGCAGTGGGTCAGCACCGTGGCCGAGCAGCGGCGCGCCAACATCCACCTGCACGACGGCATCGCCGAGGCCGACTTCGTCGCGATGCGCAGCGCGCGCGACAAGACGCTCGCGAAGCCGGTGCTGCTGCTGCCGGCAATCCAGGTCAACGTGCGCGCCGGTCAGTTGCCGGCACCGGAGGCCAACGGCGTGCGCTACCTGAAGATCCCGCTGAACGCGCTCTGAACGCGCCCAGCCCGCCGCTCGCGGGGGTTCAAGCAAAGTGGCCGAGCCACCTTTGCTCGAGGCGCGGCTGCGGTCATCGGCCGGAGTGCCAGACGACCGGCCGGTGCGCTCCGACCCAGCGCTCGTAAAGGGCGCCGTAGACCTCTTCGACACGACTGCGCCGGACCTTGAAGGTCGGTGTGATGAAGCCGTTGTCGACGGTCCAGGGTTCGCTCACCACGACCAGGCAGTCGAGCTGCTCGTGCGGGTCGAGCCTGGCGTTGATCGCGTCCAGGTGCGCCGCGAGCGACACCTCCATCGCCCGGCGCTGGACGGCGTCCCCGGCGCGCTGCGCCGCGTCGGCGTTCAGCATCACGATGCCCAGCGGCTGGCCGAGGTTGGCGCCGGTGACCACGCAGGCCTCGACCGCGCCGTTCATCACCAGCCGGTCCTCGATCGGCCCGGGCGCGACGTACTTGCCCTTGCTGGTCTTGAACAGGTCCTTCACGCGGCCGGTGATGCGCAGGTTGCCCTCGGCGTCGAGCCGGCCCTTGTCGCCGGTGCACAACCAGCCGTCGGCGGTCAGCGCGTCGCGCGTCAGCCCGGGTTCCTTGTGGTAGCCGAGCATCGTGCCGGGGCTCTTCACCTGGATCTCGCCGGTCCGCGGATCGAGGCGGCTGTCCACCCCGTCGTACGGTCGGCCGACGGTGCCGGGGCGCGGGACGCCGGGCAGCGTGGCATGCGAGACGCCGCAGTTCTCCGTCATGCCGTAGACCTCGATCATCGGCAGGCCCAGGCTCGCGTACCACTGCAGCAGCTCGGGCGGCATCGGCGCGGCGCCGCCGGCGGCGAGCGTGCACTGATCGAGGCCGATCGCCGACAGCACCTTCCGCGCGACCAGTCCGCGCAGAAACGGGATTTTCAGCAACCGCGCCAGCCTGGCCGCCGGCAGCCTGGCGTGCACACCCTGCTGGAACTTGACCCACAGCCGCGGCACCGAGAAGAAGCAGGTCGGCCGGGCGCGCTGCAGGTCGGCGGCGAAGGTCTCGAGGCTTTCGGCGAAGAAGACGTGCATCGAGCTGGCGAGCAGGCCGTGCTCGATCAGCGTGCGCTCGGCAACATGCGCCAGCGGCAGGTACGAGAGCATGCGCGTGTCGCGCTGCAGCCGCACGCGTTTGATCGCCGCTTCCGTCGACCACGCGAAGGTCGCGAAGCTGTGCATCACGCCTTTCGGGATGCCGGTCGTGCCCGAGGTGTACATGATGGTCGCGAGCCGGTCGCCGTCGCGCACCGGCTCGCCCTGCAGCGGCGGCGTCGCGGCGACGATCCCGGCCCATGGCGCGCAGCCGGTCGGCGGCGCGAGCGGCATCGCGATGCACGGCAGGCCGTCCGGCACGCCGGGCTTCATCGCATCCCAGCCGTCGAGCTTGCCGACGAACAGCAGCCGTGACTCGCTGTGTTCGAGAATCTGGCGGATCGTGCCGGCCGCGAGCGTCGGGTACAGCGGCACCGAGACAAAGCCCGCCATCCAGATCGCGAAATCGCACATCAGCCAATGCGCGCAGTTCTTCGACAGGATCGCGATCCGGCTGTCCGGCGCGAACCCCAGCGACTGCAGGTGCGCGGCCATGCGGCGCGACTCGCCCATCAACTGCGCCCATGTGTAGTCGCGCGTCGCGCCGCCTCCGAGCGGCTGGGTCAGGACGACGCGATCGGGCTCGCTGCGCTCCCAGTGGTACAGCCGCTGCAGCGCCAGCGCATCGGGCGACCCGGAATCGGGCCTCGGCATTCGGGTGTCCTCGACGGCGGCGGTCAGCATGCTGACGCGACCTTATGGCATGCGCGCTGCGCCGCCAAGAGTGGGACTACCCGGGGGTCTGACCGCAGGCTGCGGCAGCGTGGCAGGGCCCGGCGCCGGAGAGGGTCCCGAACCCCGCGCGGACCCGCCTCGGTTCTCAGCCGGCTGCCGAGCGCGCGACCGCGGCCTCGATCTGCTCCTGCACCTTGCGCGCGCCGCGCAGCACCAGCGTCGGGTCGAGCTCGGCCTGCGGCGCGACCGCCTGCGCGACGTCGTCGAGCGCGGCCGGGTCGGTCATCAGCGCGTGGGCCAGGGCCGACAGCGCACAGATCGAGCGCCGCGGCACCTGCATCGGCAGTTCGCGCGTGCTGTTGACGATGACGTGGTAACGCACGCTGGTCACCGCGGCAGCCGCGAGGCCCCAGCTCTCGCACAACGCGGCGCCGAGCGCGTCGTGGCTGACGCCGAACTCGGTGTGTTCGAGCATCAGCAGCTCTTCGTCGTCCGACGCCTGCGCGAGCAGCTTGCGGTAGCGCTCGGTGGCATGGCGGAACAGCACCGCCTTGCCGCATTCCTCGAACAGGCCGGCCGAATGCGCGATCCAGGGATCGACGCCGACCGCCTGCCCGATGCGGCTCATCAGCAGCGCGCGCACCCCGGCGCGCTCCCAGACCGGCTCGAGTTCGGGGGCGGGCGGGAACACCGCGCGCAGCCCCATCGCGAAGGTCACCGATGCGACCTCGCGCGTTCCGAGGTGGGTGATCGCCTGCTGGACCGTCTGGACCCGCCCGCGCAGCCCGTACAGCGACGAGTTGACCGCCTTCAGCACCGCCGAGGCCAGCGCCATGTCCGACGAGATCAGCGCGCTCACCGCCTGCAGGTTGACGCTGTCGTCGGCCAGCAGCAGCGACAGCTTGACCAGCGACTCCGGCTGGGCCGGGATGTCGATGTTCAGCGAACGCAGTTTGGGGTCGACAGGCATGACGGTCCTTCGGGACGCAACAGTGACGGCTTCGATACTAGTTTTGCGCCGGGTCGGCCGGTGCGGCGAACAGCGGGGTGCTCACGGCGCTGTTCGGCGCCGGACCGCCTCGAGGAAATGTGGCTTTGCCACTTTCCTTGATCCCCACGGGGGACGGGCGCCGCAAGGCGGCGTCCTTGGGGCGCTCGGCAGCGCGCCGGCCGACCGTCGCCAGGCGAAGGAGGCCGTGCGGAAATGGAAAAGGGCGCCAGGTCGACCCTGGCGCCCTTCGCATTTCTGCCTCGGCTCCGATTGCAGCCTGACTGTCGGACGCGTCCGCAGCATGCTGCCTCGGCGCGTTGTTTCTGTCTCCTCGGCCCCGTCCTGCGCGGCACCATGCCGGTGCCTGCCGCGAGAAGCGCGACTTTAGGCGCCTCCCGTTGTCGGTGCACTAGGGGTTTCCCGGTTTGCATTCCCGTCACCCCTCGATTGCCCGGCCCGCACCGTCTGCGGCGGAGCCGGCAGGGGCAGGAACAACAGCACTTCGGTCCCGGCGCCCAGCCGGCTCAAGACCGTCACCGCACCATCGTGAAGCTCGACGATGCGCTTGACGATCGCCAACCCCAGCCCCCTGCCACCTTCGCCGGTGGCCGGCGCCACGCTCTGTCGGCTCTGGTAGAAGCGGTCGAACAGGTGCGGCAGGTCCGCCTGCGCGATGCCCGGGCCGGTGTCGGCCACGCTGACACGCACGCCGCCCTCGCACGCCCGTGCAGCGAGCGTGACCGCGGCGCCGCGCGGGCAGAACTTCAGTGCGTTGTCGACGAGGTTCGCGATCGCCCGCTCGAACAGCTCGACATCGACCGCCGCGTGCGGCAGCGCGGCGCGCTCGCCGGCATCGACCTCGGTACGCAGCGCCACGCCCTGCTTCGCCGCGCGCTCGGCGAAGCGGACGGCGATGTCGTCGAGCAGCTCGCCGAGGTCGACCACTTCGGTGTGCAGCCTGAACTCGGGCTCGTCGAGCTTGGCCAGGTCGCCCAGCGACTGCACCAGGCGCGCTGCGTTGCGGGTGTTGCGCAACGCGATCTCGACCAGGCGCCGGTCTTCGGCACGCGCCGGGTCGGCGTCGGGCGCGGCCGTCCAGCGGCCGTCCAGCGTTTCGAGGCAGGCCACGGTCGCGGTCAGCGGCGAGCGCAGATCGTGCGACAGGTTGCTGACGCCCTCGCGCCGGAAGTGGTCGAGCCGGCGCAGCTCGCCCCACTGCCTGCGCAGGGTCGCGAGCATCATCTCGAAGGCGCGCGTCAGCTGGCCGAACTCGTCGCGCGTGACCGGCGGCAACGCCGCCTGCGCTGCGCTCGGCTGGCCGGCGTCCAGCCCGCGCTGGGAGATCGCGGCGACGGCATCGGTCAGGCGCCGCAGCGGACGCGTCACCGAGACGATGATCAGCACCGCCACCAGGGTCGTGAACGCGCACACGGCGAGGATCAGCCCGAGCGCGGGCCGCGCGATGCTCATGCGCAGCGCGTCCCAGCGGCCCTCGGGCAGCTGCTCGTTGTGCAGCACGAGGTACAGGTAGCCGGCCACCGGTTCGCTGTTGCGGATGAGCGCGCGGCGCACCGGCTGCACCGCGACGACCGCATTCGCGTCCATGCGCTTCGGATCGTCGCCCATCACGTAGGCGGCGTCCGGCTGGCCCACCGCCTGCAGCACCGGCGTCAGCGAGACCTTGAAGCCGGCGGGCAGCGGCGCACCGCTGCAGGCGAGCACGGTGCCGCCGGGGTCGAGCAGGTAGAGCTGCGTGTCGGGCTCGAACAGCACCAGGTTGTCGAGCCAGCCCTGGAACTCGTCGGGCCGGCGCGCGTACAGCTCGAACAGGTTGTCGTGGCTGCCGACCACGCGCTGCAGGAACGCGCTGCCGCGGCGATAGGCCGTCTCGCGCTCGAAGCGCTGGAACGCGTAGACCACCGCCGCGATCACCAGCAGCGCGGTGACGATGCCGGTGGCGAAGATCGTCAGCGCGAGCTTGAGGCGGACGGTCATCCTGTGTCGCGCATCTTGTAGCCGGCGCCGCGCGCGGTGAGGATGATCTCGGGCCGCATCGGGTCGGCCTCGAGCTTGGCGCGCAGCCGGTTGATGTGCGTGGTCACGGTGTGCTCGTAGCCGTCGTGGGTGTAGCCCCAGACCGCATTCAACAGCTGCGCGCGCGAGAACACGTGCCCCGGGTGCGACGCGAAATGCAGCAGCAGGTCGAACTCGAGCGCGGTGAAGTCGAGCAGCGCGCCGCGGCAGCGCACCTGGCGCTTGGCCGGCAGGATTTCGAGCTCGCCGTTGCGGATCGCCGCGGCGCGGCCGGCGGTCTGCGCGTTCTCCTGCGCGGCGGCCAGCAGGTCGGCGCGCCGCAGCAGTGCCTTGACCCGTGCCAGCAGCTCGGCGAGCGAGAACGGCTTGGTCAGGTAGTCGTCCGCGCCCAGCTCCAGGCCGAGCACCCGGTCGAGTTCGGTCGACTTGGCGGTGAGCATCAGGATCGGCGCCGCGCTGCCCTTGGCGCGCAGCGCCTTGCAGACCTCCAGCCCGTCCATGCGCGGCATCATCAGGTCGAGCACCAGCAGGTCGGCCGGCGCTTCGAGCTGGCGCGCCAGCGCCTGCGCGCCGTCGCCAACGGCAGACACCTGGTAGCCGGCCGTGCGCAGGTTCATCACCAGCAGCTCGCGGATGTCGGCCTGGTCTTCGGCAACGAGGATGTGGGAGGGCATGGCAAGGGGTCGGGCAGGGCGGCCGAGTCTTACGCCACCTTGACGCGATTGTGATCTTGCCGTGATCTTCGGTGAGGCTGGCGCGAGGAGAAGCGCCCAGAGTTCAGTCACCGCCAACCCGCACTGAACCCGCCATGAACCTCGCCCCCGTCGCATCCGCCCCGAACCCCGCCGCCTTGGTGCCGACCGTGTCCTGGGCCGAGATGGCCTCGCACCGCCACTACCTGGTGCGCTTCGCCCAGCGCAGGCTGCGCGACCCGCTGCTGGCCGAGGACGCGGTGCACGACGTGTTCGAGGCCGTGCTGTCGGGCCGCGCCGTGTTCGCCGGCCGCGCCGCGCTGCGCTCGTGGCTGACGGCGGTGCTGAAGCACAAGATCGTCGACACGGTGCGCCGCAACGCCGGCACCGACTCGCTCGACGACAGCGAGGACGAGGGCGGCGCGCTCGCCATCGAGTGCCCGCAACCGGGCCCCGACGAGATCGCCGAGCAGCACCAGTTGCTGATCCGGGTGCTCGAGCGCATCGAGACGCTGCCGCCCGGTCTGCGCGCGGTGATGCGGCTGCGCGTGCTCGAGGAGCAGAGCACCGAGGAGGTCTGCCGCGTGCTCGGCATCACCGAGGACAACCTCTTCGTGCGCCTGCACCGGGCGAGGAAGCAGTTGCTGTCCTGATCCGGGCGGCTGCGGCCCCGCGACGCGCCGCCTGCGGGTGGCCGGCGCGTCAGGCTTCGGGGTCGACGATGCGCTCGTGCTCCGGGTCGAGCGGGATCACCGGCGGCACCGGCCCCTGGTCGGGGTCGACCGGCAGCATCCCGGGCTCGGGGTCCTCCCCCTCCACATCGTGGCTGGGGTGCGGCGTGTGCGGCTTGTGCGGCTTGTGCGTGGCCATGGTGGCGCTCCGATGAATCCCTCGGTGTTCGAATATGCCACGCTGCGCGCGGCCCGCATGCCGCCGCGAGAGCGTGTGGGCCGACGCCGCCGGGCGACGCTCAGTGCGGCGGCACGGGCACCAGCCGCTCGGACGGATGAACGCCGGAATCGGACCCGAGCTCCATCGCCACCTGCGTGCAGACCGCCCGGCACAGCGTGGCCACTCGCTCGCTGCGCAGCGAGTAGACCATTTGCGTGCCCTGGCGCCGCTTGGACAGCACGCCGGTGCGGTACAAGGTCGCCAGGTGCTGCGACATGTTCGGCTGCGTGGTGTCGATCTCCGCGAGCAGCTGGGTCACGGTCCGTTCACGGTGGCAGACCAGGCTGATGATCTTGAGACGGATCGGCGTGGACAGCACCGAGAACAGCTCGGCGACCGCCTCGAACACCTGGTCTTCAGAACTCTTCTCGCTCATCGCGGCGTCGGCAGGCAGGGACAGGACTTCATTGTATGAGCAAGCACGAATATCTCAGTGCGGATCGGCCGGGCCAGCCGGCTCACCCTGCAGCAACAGGTAGGTGTTGTAGGCATTCATGCGGTTGGCCGCGTGGAACAGCGGCAGCCTGTCGAAGCGCGACCAGTCGGTGCGCGCATACGCCTCGTCGAACGGCTCCAGGTTGAGCGCCGCCTCGCGCATCGCCGCGCGCAGGAAGACGAGGTAGTCGCGCATCAGGGCGATGTCGCCCCGCGGGTCGGTCGAGGCCGGGCCGTGCCCCGGCAGCATCACGCCGGCGTGGAACGGCAGCAGCTTGTCGAGCGAGGCGATCCACTGGCCGCTGTCGGCCTGGCCGACGTAGGGGATGCGCCCGCGGAACACCAGGTCGCCGGAGAACAGCGCGCCGGCCTGCGGCACATTGACCACCAGGTCTTCGGCGGTGTGGGCGGGCCCGACGTGGCGGATCTGGAACAGCACGCCGCCCACCGTCAGGTCGGTGTCGGCATCCAGCCAGCGATCGGCGGGGACGAGGCGGGTCTGCGCGCCGATCCACGGCGCGAGTTGCTCCCGGCTCGCTTCGAGGCGCAGGCGGGCCGCGTCCGAGTTGAGGTAGCCGCGCCCCGCGGCGTGGGCGATCACGGTGGCGCCGGCGGCCTTGAAGGCCTGCAGGCCGTAGACGTGGTCGGCGTGGTAGTGGGTCAGGATCAGGTCGCGGATCGGCAGCGGCGTGATGCGGCGGATCTGCGCGATCAGCTCGGTGGCGAGCGCCGGCGATCCGAGCGCGTCGATCACGACCACGCCGTCGGGCGTCACGACGAAACCGGCGTTCGAGATGAAGTTGCGGTTCGCCGTGCTGCCCAGCGCGGTCTGGCCCTCGACGAACCAGACGTTCTTCGCCACCTCGACCGGCTGCACCGGCCGCGTCGTCGGCGGCTGGGCGGCTGCCGCCCCGGCGATTGCCAGCAACGCGACCGCGCCGCAGAGCCGCCGCAGTCCGCGCAGGCTCATGCTCAGGCCGCTTCGAACCCGGGATTGCCCTGCACGCCGAGCAGCTTCGGGGTATTGATGGTGCCGGCCCTGACGCGGCCGCCCTGCGCCTTCAGCCAGGTCTCGACCACGTCCCAGATCGGCTTGTTGCCGGCGTGGCGCGCCTCTTCGGCCACCGGCGCCCAGCCGGCGACCTTGTAGGTCTTGCCGGCCTCGATCGCCCGGCCGGCCAGGCGCATGCCGCTGATCCGGTGGCCCATCTTCGCGGCCGGCTCGCAGGTGTATTCGAGCCCGCCGACGCGCACCATGTCGCCGCCCTGCTGGTAGTACGGATCGGGGTTGAACAGGTTGTCGGCCACGTCTTCGAGCACCGTCTTGATGGTCTCGCCGCTCATCTCGGTCAGCGTCGCGTGCGGGTAGGTGACGGCGAGCTGGTCCATCATCGACTCGCGCGTGATGGTGTCGCCGGGCAACAGCGTCGTGCCCCAGCGGAACCCGGGCGAGAACGCGATCTGCGCGCCCTGCACCTGCATCATCGCGTCGCAGATCAGCTGGTCCCACGAGCCGTTGAAGTTGCCGCGCCGGTACAGCAGCGCGTCGGTGACGGCGAGCTTCTCGGCGAGTCTGGCCTCGAACGGCGCGCGCGCCTTCGTGATCAGTGCGTCCATCGCGGGGTCGGCGGCGAGCACGTCGGCGAAGATCGGCAGCAGGCGGTAGCGGAAGTCCGCGACCTTGCCGCCCTTGACGTCGAAGTCCATCACCGCCAGGAACTTGCCGTTGCTGCCGGCGTTGGTGACCAGCGTCGTGCCGCCGGCGTTGGCGATGGGCACCGCGACCGGCACCGCGTCGTGGGTGTGGCCGCCGAAGATCGCGTCGATGCCGCGCACCCTGGACGCCATCTTCAGGTCGACGTCCATGCCGTTGTGCGACAGCAGCACGACGAGCTGCGCGCCTTTGGCCCGGACCTCGTCGACCATCTTCTGCAGATGCTCGTCCTGGATGCCGAAGCTCCAGTCGGCCACGAAGTAGCGCGGGTTCGCGATCGGCGTGTACGGGAAGGCCTGGCCGATCACCGCGCAGCGCACGCCGTTGATCTCGCGCAGCGTGTACGGCGCGAACACCGGGTCGCCGAAGTCGGCCGTCTTGACGTTCTGCGCCAGGAACTCGATCCGGCCCTTGAAGTCCTTGTCGACGATCTCCTTCACGCGGTCCATGCCATAGGTGAATTCCCAGTGGCCGGTCATCACGTCGACCTGCAGCAGCTTGCAGGCGTCGACCATGTCCTGGCCCGCGGTCCACAGCGACGTGGCCGAGCCTTGCCAGGTGTCGCCGCCGTCGAGCAGCAGCGCGCCGGGTCGGCTCGCCTTCAGGCGCCTGACCAGCGTCGCCAGGTGCGCGAAGCCGCCGACCTTGCCGTAGCGGCGCGCGGCGCGCTCGAAGTCGAGCGAACCGAGCGCGTGCGCCATGCGCGAGTCGCGCGCCACGCCGGCGACCTTCAGCAATTCCTCGCCGACCAGGTGCGGCAGCCGGCCCTGCATCGCGCCGACGCCGATGTTGACGTTCGGCTCGCGGAAGTACATCGGCTTCAGCTGCGCATGGCAATCGGTCATGTGCAGGAACGACACGTTGCCGAAGCGCGGCACCTCGTACAGCGCGTTCTCGGCCGTCTGCGCGTCGGCGTCGGCGTGGCGGGCGAGGCCCATGCCGGCGACCGACGCCGCCGCCATGACCTGCAGGAATTCGCGTTTGGAAAGGCTCATCGAGAGGAACGGCGCGGCGCGCGCATCACTGGTTGACCGGCGACTTCGGATCGAGCAGCAGCGCCATCAGGTTCTTCAGCTGGGCCTCGTCGAGCAGCCCCTTGTGGCCGAAGCGCGGCATGCCCGAGCAGGCGTTGTAGGCCTTGGCGTTCCACAGCTTGCCCCAGGTGTACTCGACGACGGCCTTCGCGTCGGCCGATGCCGGGTCCGTGACGCCGCGCAGCTTGCCGTACCGGTACAGGCTGGGCCCCAGCGTGCCGAACGAGATCTCGGCCGGGGTGATCTGGTGGCAGTTGTAGCAGTTGCCGCCATTCGATCCCGGCGCCGCGGACGGGTCCGACCAGGTCATGCCGCGGCCGTTCTGGGCCAGCTTCTCGCCTTCCTTCCAGTCGCCGATGAAGCGGCCGTCGGCCGGCCACTTGACGGTCTTCATGTTTGCCGCCTCGATCGCCTGGCGCGTCGCGTCGGGCAGCGGTCGGCCCTGCGCCTTCGAGCAGGCGGCGTCGGTCTCGTCCTGCTGCAGGCGGTCGACGGTGGCGATGCCCTGGTCGCGGAACGAGGCCTTCAGCATCCGCTGCAGCGCGGCGCCGTCGTCGGGCGCGGAAGCGGGCGCGGCGCAACCAAGCAGCGCCGCGACCGCGACGCCGGCAGCGAACAGCGAGCGAACGTGGTTCTTCATGCGAGCCTCCCGTTCAGCGCTTGAGGCCCGGGGCGACCGAGATCGCGCCCCTGGCGTTCACGCCCATGTAGCTCTGCAGCGCGATCGTCACCTCGGACGCGTAGCCCGGGTACGGGAAGCGCTGCTGCCGGAAGCAGTCGTTCAGGCGGCGCTGCATGCCCCACAGCTCGCCGCTGCTGACCCGGTAGGCCGGCCAAGCCGCGACGCCCACGCCGTCGCCGGGGTTCGTCGTCAGGTCGGGCAGGTCCTGCAGGCGGATGCGCTTGCCGGGCTCGCCGTGACAGGTCGCGCAGGCGAAGTCGTAGGGCCCGCCGCGGAAGAAGAAGGCCTGCCGGCCGAGTGCGAGCATCCTGCGCTCCTCGGGGTGCGACTGCGGCAGGTTCAGCTTCATGCCGGCGGACTCGGACGAGACGTAGGCCACCAGCGATTCGACGATCGCCTGCTCGCCCTTGCCGAACGGCGTCGCCGCGGTCTGCGCGGCCGGAATGCCCTGCAGCGTTTCGGCGCAGGTCAGCAGGCGCGATTCGAGGTCCTGCACCCTGCCCGTGTCGGCGAACCAGCGCGGCAGTTCGATGAACGCGCCCTTGACGACGCCCGGGCCCTTGCCCAGGTCGCAGCGCTCGAGCGAGGCGTTCTTCGGTCCGCGCGGGGTCTTCCACAGCGCCTCGCCCTTGGCCTCGAACAGCTCCGCGGGGTTGCCGTCGGCCAGCATCGCGCGGTATTCGGCGATGCCGTCGGCCGAACTCTTCTGCTGCGCCCAGGGCGCGGCGGACGCGACCGCCAGAGCCACGCCGGCGCCGATCGAAAGCAGGGGTTTCATGAGGGGGTTCCTGGTGGGCCGGCTCGCGGCGGCTTGCGCCGGGCGGTGGCGAGCCATGCTACGAGACGGTTGCTTCGTCGGTGCGCGTGTCGCCGCGGTTGTCGACCCAGGAGATGCTGACCTTGTCGCCGGCCTTGCCACCCTTGATCGTGAACTGCATGAACGGATTCTTCGAGACCGCCGGGCCCCACTGGGCGTTCAGCACGTCCTTGCCGTTGAGCTTGGCGTTGACCTTCTGGATGTGCCAGGCGGGCACGATCTTGCCGGCCGCGTCCCTGCGCTGGCCGGTTTCCATCTCGTGGGCCATCAGCACGCGCACGGTGGTCTTGTCGCCGGCGGTTTGGGCGCGGATGCGCATCGGGTCTGCCATGTCGTTCTCCTGTGTGTCGGGTTCAGGCTTGTGCGGGCTTACCCACCGCAGCCGCCGAGCGTGACCTTCACCTCTTTCCGGGCGAAGAGCACCTTGCCGTCGTTCATCATCGCGACCGCGTAGACATCCGAGGTCTGGCCCATCTTCACGCGGGTCGAGATGTTGGCCTCGACCAGGTCCGAGACCTCGAACAGCGCCGCCAGCGCCGCCGGGTTCTTCTCGACCAGCAGCAGCAGGCGCTTCGCGCCCGGCAGCACGGTCGACGCGCCGACCGGCACGACGGCGCCGTTCTCGGCGATGTCGGGCGCGGTCAGCGTCACGTCCTTGCTCTCGACGGGCGCGCTCGCGCCCAGCGCCTTCATCGTCTCGGCGATGGTCTTGGCGTCGAACGCGGCCTGGTTGTAGCCGGCGGCCTGCGCGAACGCGATGCCGGGCAGCACGCCGGCCGCAGCCAGCAGCGCGGCGAGCCTGGCGGAGTTGGAGAGAAGGTGTCGACGGGTCTGCATGGAAGTCTCCTGGGTTCGGGGCGATGCGCGTCGCAGCGCTCGATCGCCGGGTCGGCGGCGGTCATTTTCGGGCACCGGCCGCGAGCCATTGCGCAATGCTGCGGGCATCGGCGTCCGAAAGCGTTTGTGGGGGCATCGCGATCGGGCCCCACACGCCGCTGCTGCCCGACCTGATCTTGGCGGCCAGGTAGGCAACGGCATCGGGGCGGGCCGCATGCTTCTTCGCGATGTCGCCGAACGCCGGGCCGACGATCTTCTGGTCGACGCCGTGGCAGGCGGTGCAGGAATGCTGGTCCAGCAGCGCGGTGGGCGGCGCCATCCCGGCCGCGGCCGATGGCGCTGCAGGCGCCTCGACCGGGCCGGTCGGCGCGCCGCGCTGCGCGCCGACCAGGCGGTTCTGCTGCGCCAGATCGCCGTGGGCACCGCGGGCGAAGTCGGGCAGGAACGAGGCGACCGTCGGCTCGGTGCGGCAGTTCGTCATGCAGGCCACCGCCTGCACGTCGGGCTGGCGCTGGCCGAACCCCGCGCCCGGCCACAGCGCGTGTTCGGTCGTCATGCCGTTGCGGTTCGGCATCCGCGCCTGCGCGGCGGCGATGGTCCGGTCGGACAGCGTGAAGTCGTCGGGAACGATGTTGCCGAGGTTCAGGATGTACGCGGTGACGCCGTAGACCTCGTCGACCGTCAGCGACTTGGGGTTGTTCCAGGGCATCGCGCGGTGGATGTAGTCCCACAGCGTCGAGACGGTCGAGACCTTCATCAGCGTGGTGCGGCCCGGGTAGGCACGGTCGTTCAGGCGCGCGACATGGCCGGTGCGCACGTCGTCGGCGGTGGTGCCGCCGACCACCGGGTTGAAGACCTGGCCGCTCTCGCCGAAGATGCCGTGGCACGAGGCGCATTGGGCCTCCCAGACGACCTGTCCCTGCGCCACCGTGCCCGAGCCCTTGGGCAGGCCCTTGAAATCGGGCCGCACGTCGATGTCCCAGGCCTGGATCTCCTTCGGCGTCGCGGCGCGGCCGATGCCGGGAAACGGATCGACCGATGCCGGCGCCGCCATGGCCGACGCCAGCAGCCCGACGCCGAGGCAGCAGCCGGCGAACGCGCGCGCGAGCCCGCGCAGGTCAGGACAGCTGGACATTCCTGACCTCGCCGCTTTCCTGCACGAGCCAAGTCTGGATCGCGTTGTTGTGATAGATCGAGCGCGTGCCGCGCACCTTGCGCAACTGCGCATGGTCGGGCTGCACGTAGCCGGTCTCGTCGATCGCGCGGCTTTGCACCAGCGCCGGCTTGCCGTCCCAGACCCAGTCCAGGCTGAAGCGCGTCAACGCCTTGCTCAGCACCGGGCTCTCGAGCCGCGCGCTGCGCCAGTTCCGGCCGCCGTCGGTGCTGACATCGACGCGCCGGACCTTGCCGCGGCCCGACCAGGCCAGGCCGTTGATGCTGTAGAAGCCCTGGTCCAGCAGCACCTGGCCGCCCGACGGCGTGGTCACGACGCTCTTGCATTCCTGCAGGCTGCTGTACTGGCGGTGCTGGCCGCCGGGCATCAGGTCGATGTAGTGGACGGTCTCGTCCTTGGTGTTGTAGGGCATGTCGCCGACCTCGAGGCGACGCAGGTACTTGACCCAGCTGACACCCTGCACGCCGGGCACGACCAGCCGCAGCGGGTAGCCGTTCTCGGGCCGCAGCATCTCGCCGTTCTGGCCGTAGGCGACGAACACCTCGCCGCTTTCCACCAGCTCCATCGGCACGGTGCGCGTCATCGACGAACCGTCGGCGCCTTCGGCGAGCACGTAGCGGCCGCGCTTGTAGTCGACGCCGCACATCTCGAAGATCAGCTTCAGCGGCACACCGGTGAATTCACTGCAACTCAGCATCCCGTGGGTGTACTGGCAGGTCGGCACCGCGACGTTGCCCCACTCCATGCCGGTGTTCGCGCCGCATTCGATGAAGTGGAAGCGCGACACCGACGGCAGCCGCATCAGCTCGTCCATCGTGAAGACGCGCGGCTTCTGCACGATGGCCGCGTCCGAGCCGTTGACCATCAGCCGGTGCTTCGACGGATCGATGTCCCACCAGCCCTGGTGATGGCGCTCGAAGTGCAGGCCGCTGGGCGTGACGATGCCGAACAGCGACTGCAGCGGCGCGAACGACACCGACGCCTGCTTCGTCTGCGTCAGGCCCGGGCTCTGCCGGCGCTGCACGTTGGCCTCGTGCTTAGACGGCCGGCCGTAGCCGTCGGTCGCGACCGCCTGCCCCAGGCCCTTGCTGTGCGCGGGCAGGTTCAGGATCTCGGGGTCGCCGTCGCCGGCCAGCTCGGGCGCGGCCATCGCGAGCGGTGCCGCCGCGGCAGCACCGGCCGCGGCGAGGGCGCGCCGGATGAAGTCGCGCCGGCCACGCTTGGCTTCGGCGAACACGGCGCGCACGCCGGCGGCATCGATGAAGCTCTCGGGCGCCTTGAGCAGGCGGCCGGCGGGAGCGGCTGCGTCGCCGGAAGGAAGAATCGGAGCGCTCGACATGAGCACATTGTTTATCGCAATATGCTTATGAAGCGTCAGGTGTTTCCCTGACCGCAACCGTCGCGGCCGTCAGCGCAGCGTGTAGCCGCGCGCGTCCATGCACGCCTCGATCGCGCGCCGGAACACGCTCGTGTCGACCGTCGCGTTCGGCTGCTGGCCTGCCCACCGGCTGCAGGCGTCGGAGTCGGCATCGATCTTCGCGGCGTTCTGGCCGTTGCGCGGGTAGATCACCGGCTGCGGCGCGCTGCGCGCCGGCACCGGGGCGCTGTAGACGACCTGCGGCGCTTCGTAGACCACGGGCGGGTCGACGATCACGTAGCCGGGGCCGGCATAGCCGTACCACGGTGTGCTGTAGTAGCTCGCCAGACCGAGGCCCAGCCCCAGGCCGACGCCGCCCCACAGCCAGCCGTTGCCGCCGCCGCGGTAGCCGTAGTGCGGCGCGTAGTAGCCGCCACCGTGCCAGCCCGATCCGCCGCCATGGGCGCTGTGCCCGCCACCATGCCCGCCACCGCGCGAACCCTGACCTTGTGCCTGCGCGCCGCCGACCAGCGCCAGCGTGGCGCAGCCGATCGCGAGCGTGCGAAGGGCGGCGTTGCCGAGCACCCTGAAGCCGATGTCCATCAAAGTTCTCCCCGGGCCATGCCGGTCGTCATTCTGGCAACAATGACCGAAGCCTGCACACGTCCGACCGCCCCCGCGGTCAGGTGGTTCCGTCGGACAAGGCCCTGTCGCCGCGCCGCCCGGTCCCGGCGGATCGGATCGGCGCGCAGTTCCGGCCCGTTCAGCCGCTCGTGGGCGGCGTGCCGAAGTAGCGCTCGTTCATCACGCCGCGCCAGGCGGCATCGAAGACAAGATCGCACACCACGTCCTCGGCGCCGCCCTCCAGCACCAGCTCGCCGACCGCCGGGCCGCGGTCGTCGCGAAAGGCCTTGCTCAGGCGATCGAGCAGCGCCTGCTTGTAAGCGGTGTCCGGCCCCTGCAGATGCAGGCCCTTGGTCTCCATCACGACAATCTGGGTGCCACCCGCGCCGGTCACGCGCGCGAACACGAAGTCCGGATAGACCTTGTGGCGCCTCCAGCCCTGCAGGCCGTACTGGGTCCTGGCCACGTTGCGGTGCCACCAGCGCAGCGCTTCGCGTTCGTCGAGGTAGCCGGCGAACGCGGCTTCGAGCTCGTTCATGTCCGGCGTGTGCAGCGCCGGCTCCAGCAGGCTCTTCTCGATGCCGCGCGCGTCGGGTCGCATCAGCGGGCGGGGCTTCGCGGTCAGCGCGAGCGTCGCCTCGCGCGGCAACTCGTAGTCCGCCGCGTCCGCGCGCAGCCGGAACTCGATCCGGCCTTCGCCGACCAGCGCGGCGAACACGCCTTCGGCGAGGCGATCACGTTCGCGCTCCACGTCGATGCGCAGCCGCTCGACCAGCGCGTCGGCCGATGCCGCGAGCACCGCTTCGCGATGGCCCGTTGCCACCAGCCGCGCGACCACCGCGTCGACCCAGGACCACACCAGCCAGGCGTTCGGCGCCAGGTCGATCAGCGCGCGCACGATGCGCGCGCGGTCCAGCGCGACAGACGCCGCCGCCGGCCCGCTGCCGGCCTGCGGCACGGCGGCCGCGTCCAGGATGTCCAGGCCGATCTCGAAGTGGCCCGCCGTGCTGCCGCGCGCATCCGGCGCCCACTCGTGCGCCAGCGCCGCCAGGTCGAGTTCGTGCCAGGGCAGCTGCGCCAGCACATCGCTCTCGTACACCAGCTCGCGGCGCGGCTCGCCCGGCTCCGCCCAGGTGACGCGCGGCACGAAGATGCGCAGTTTCGCGAAGCGCTCGCGGCGCTTCAGCGTCACGGGCGGCGCCGGCGCGTCCGCCCCGGCGCCGCCCGTGACGCTGGCCGCGAGATCGCCCATGCCCTCGCTCTCGAGCGACTGCTTGATGCGCTCGACGACCTCGCCGGTGCGCATGTCGTGGCACAGCACGTAGCAAGCGTCGAGCGCCTCGCGGCCGGTCTTCGTGGCCTGCGGCAGGCGCAGGATGCGGCCCACCAGCTGCGTCATCGCCGCCGGGTTGCGCCCCGCCGCCAGCGCGCACAGCACGTAGGCGAACGGGCAGTCCCAGCCCTCCTGCAGTGCCTGCTTGGTGATGATCGCGCGCACCTCGCAGGTGGGCGACATCAGGTCGATGTTCTCCGGCTGCGCCAGGTCGTTCGTCGACGAGGTCTTGATCGCGATCTGCCGCTCCTTGAAGCCGATCTGCAGCAGGTAGGCCTTCGCGTCCTCGGCGTGGATGAAACCCGAATCGCGCAGGTCGGCACCCGTGCGCTCGACCTGCACCAGCAGGATCGGCCGCAGGTAGCGCGCCGTCTCGGCGCGCAGCGCGTCGGCTTCGAGCTGCAGCGCATCCAGCCGTGCCGCCGCCGCACCGAGACAGCCCTGCCAGTCGCTCCAGCCGCGCACGTCGACCTTGATCGGCAGCTTGATCATCTCCTCGGCGTCGAGGTCGGTGCCGCGCACGTCGACCAGGATGTTGGAGCCGCCGCCCTTCGGCGAGGCCACGCGCGGCGTGGCCGACAGCTCCAGCATGAAGCAGGGGTTGAAGCCGTCGAGCGTGCGCAGCGCGTTGTCGGTGTAGGCGTGGTGGCCCTCGTCGATCACGACCATCGGCCGCACCAGCCGCATCACGTTGCCGAGCGAGCTCTTGACGATCGAGCCCTTCTGCGCCCGCGCCTCCTCGGCGCTCGCGCCCCAGGCGGCGTAGGCGTCGAGGTTCGGCAGCTCGCGCAGCAGGGCCCAGTGCGCGTCGATGTCGTCGTCGCGCGGCAGGAAGCCCAGCACGTTGCCGCGATCGCGGAAGAAGCGCAGCGTCTCCTTGCTCTGGCGGGCGGCCGATTGCAGCATCAGCACCATCACGCACAGGTGCGAATCGAGATCGAGCTTGGTCAGCGGCGACTGCTTCTCCAGCACCTTCACGCGGCCGGCACCGGCCACGTTGAGGATCTGCCGGTACGGGTGGTCGCGATCGGCCAGCGCGCCCAGTGTCTGCCGGTAGATCGCCTCGTTCGGCACGACCCACAGCACCAGCCCGGCGTGGCGGTTCAGATAGCCGTTGAACACGCGCGCGACGCTCGCCGCCGCGAGCAGCGTCTTGCCGCCGCCGGTGGGCACCTTCAGGCACACGTTCGGGATCGCCCGGCCCGCACCGTCGAAGCGGCTCGAATGCGGCTGCGCCGCGTAGCGCTCGGGCAGCTGCCCGGCGGCCCTCAACGCGCCCCACGCCTTCTTCGGGAAGTCGGCCGCCTCGCGGGCGGCGTCTTCCATGCCCTCCATCGCCCGCAGGGCCGTCAGTGCGGGCAGCGACTGTGCCTCGTGCTTCCTCAGTGCCTCGATGTATCGGCCGATCTGGTCCAGCACCCCGGTCTGGAACTCCTTGAGCTGGATGCCGCCCAGCGACGCCACATCCGCCGCCTGCCGGCGCGGCTGCCACAGGGTCTTTCGGTCGCGCTCGATCTGCCGGCGAAACTCGGCCTGCAGCCCGCCGTCCTGCCACCAGCTGCAATCCACCGGGTAGACCATCGGCAGGCGCTTGAGCGCGTCGGCGAAGGCCAGGCTGTCCTGCATCGCCCAGCCGGGCGCATCGGCGACCAGGTCGATGTCCGATCGCTGGCGATGCTCGCCGCGCGCGCGCGAGCCGGCGATCCAGAGCCGCTCCAACCCCGGCGTGCGATCGCACAGGCTCCGAATCGCGGCCAGGCTGCCGGCCTCTATCCCGAAGCCGGGGTTGGCCTCGCTCACGGCGCGCGCTCCCGCAGGCGCTGCGCGAGCGCGTCGAGCGCAGCGACGCCCTCGGCGCGCACGAAGGCCACGACCTCGATCGCCAGCGGCTGGTTGTAGGTGTGCGACGTGAGGTTGCGGTAGCGGCGCATCTCGCCCCAGTGCTTCTCTTCGGTGATCAGCCGGCGCTTGAAGGCCTCGGGAATGGTCGAGTACGCGTCCTCGTCGACGTCGACGCCGCGTGCCCGCAGCCACCGGTACATCGCCTTCCAGGCGGCTTCGAAGGTGAACTCGAAGCGCTGGATCGTGGCGTCGCGGATGAACTCGTTCTCGGGCTGGGCCAGCACCTCGTGCAGCCGGGCCAGCGCCTTCTCGAAATGGTCAAGGGCGAGTGTGAAGCGTTCGTCCGGCATGGCTCAACTCTCCCGGTACAGCGCGAACGGCAGCGGCGCGTAGTCCACCCCGTGCTCCTGCAACTGGCGGTTGCTCAGGTACTTGGCGGGCGCGAACACCAGATGGCGCTTGGGCGCGCCGCGCGTGGCGTCGTGGTGTCGGCCCCACGCCTGCAGCTCTCTGGCGCGCGACAGCGTCAATGCGGCGTCGGGGCTTTTCAGGAACGCCAGGTCGGGGCGGTAGATCAGCCAGACGTGCTGGTCCTGCGCCTCGCCCAGGTACCAGGGCGGCGCGCCTTCGGACAGCGCAGCCGCGGTGCCGCCGGTCGCGGTGTGGAACAGCCAGGCACCGAGCGCGTCGAACGCCGGCAGCCGCTCGCCCGACAGCAGCTTGTCCAGCTCGACCGGCTCGCCCAGCGTGCAGTAGGTGAACTCGCCGCCCAGGCCGGGAGCGCGCTCGGAGACGCGGCGCTCGCCCTCGACGCGCAGCAGGCCGTCGTCGATCTTCACGCTGATCCTGTCGAAGCGCCTGGGCGCCGCCGAGCCCTGGTCCGCGAGGTCGCCGTCGGCGAAGCCTTCCTTCGCCTTCAGAGCCTCGATCTTCGCGAGCCACTCATTGGCCTTCTTGAACTGCGTGAAGGTGATCTTCTCTTCGAGCAAGGTCTCGCGCTGCGTGCCCGACCAGGCGTAGCCGTTGATGGCGCGGCGCACGCGCTCGGCGGTCAGCGTGTCGGCGTAGTCCTCGCCTTCGACGAGGATGAACTTGCGCGTGCCGCCGTCCCTGGCGTTGGCCTTCAGCACCGCGTGGGCGGTGGTGCCGGAGCCGGCGAAGGAGTCGAGGATGAGCGAGTCCGCCTCGGCGGCCAACTCCAAAACTCGTTCGAGCAACTTCAGTGGCTTCGGGGTGTCGAAGGTTTTCTCGCCGCCAAAAAGTTCCTTGAGCTCGGCGCCGGCATTGCGCGTACTGCCGGCAAACTCGTAGGGCCACCAAGTCTGATTGACCACGCCCGCTTTGGCTTCCGACAGGAATTTCTTCTCCATGGGGAAGTCTGCATCCCCATCTTTGCCCCACCAGATGCGCCCGTCTTCCGCTAGCCACTTCATCTTCTCAGGAGGTCGCCTCCAACTGCTGCCCTTTGGCGGCCAGACATCACGACCCGCCTTGTTCTTGATGGCGTAGTAGTCGCGGTCGCGGTGCTCCACACGAGTCAGCGGTGCCGCCAGCCAAGCGTTGCGTTTGTCGCCATCGGGGTTGGTGTAGTTCGCGACTTGTTCTTCATTGCGTTCTAGCAGGGCGCCCACAAAGTTCGGCGACTTCCTGTACGCCAATAGGTGGTTGTGCGTTTGCGCGATGCCTTCGCTGTTGTTGCCCGGTGTGTCCTTCGATTGCCAAACAATGTTGGCCAGGAAGTTGTCGTCACCAAACACCTCGTCCATCACCATCCGCGCCCGATGCACCTCGTTGTCGTCGAGCGTCATCCACAGCGAGCCGCGTTCGCTGAGCAGCTCGCGCAGCAAGACGAGCCGCGGCCACATCATGCACAGCCACTTGTCGTGGCGCAGCATGTCGTCGCCGTCGACCGGGTTGGTGCTCAGCCACTCCTTCATGATCGGCGAGTTGACGCCGTCGCTGTAGCACCAGCCTTCGTTGCCGGTGTTGTAGGGCGGGTCGATGAAGATCAGGTCGACGGCGCCGGCATAGCGCGGCAGCAGGCTCTTGAGCGCATGCAGGTTGTCGCCGTGGATCACCAGGTTGCCGGCCAGATCGGCCGGGCCGACGCCCTTGCCGGCGTGCGCGATCAGCGGCCGGTAGGGCACCGTCAGGTGGTGGTTGTAGACGTATTCCTTGCCCTTGAAGACGATTTCCGGCATTGCACTGCTCTCCGCGTTGCCCGAGATTGTCGGCGCTCCGGCGCCCTTGCCCGTTCGGGGCCTGCCTGCGGGCCGGCGGCGCGTCGAGCGCGGCGCGCGCTTGCCGGCTTCAGGGCCGGTTGCGCCCGACCCGGGCGCGAAACAGCTCGGCGATGCCGACCTCGCGCGGCCCCGCGATCAGCTCGAAGGGCTCGCCCGCGCGCAGTGTGCCGGCCCTGCGCACCGCCAGGTAGAAGCCGCACCAGCCGTTTGCCGCCATCAGCTTCGAGGCCTGCTTGAAGCCCATCGCGGCATTGAACTTGAAGCACGGGAAGCGCGGCTCGCTGACCGCCAGTTCGCAATCGGCGAAGCGCAGCAAGTCGCCGATCCAGACCTGGTCTTCGAGCAGGCCGGCGAGCGTCAGGTTCTCGCCCATCGCGCCGGGCGGCAGCGCCGCTCCCCACTCGGCGCAGCGCGCCTGGGCGCGCACCGTCTGCCAGAACGGGTAGTGCTCGCCCGGGTAGGCGTAGACGGCCTTGGCGGGGCCGCCGTGCACCGACAGGTCGGCCTGCTCGTCGCCGGCGAGTCCGAGCGCCCCGACCTCGACCGGGCCGGCCACGCCGCGCTTGCCGATGCCGCTCATCACCTCGCGCCCGGCGATGCTGATCGGCCGCGCGAGCGCGACGTTCAGGCTGACGAGCGTGCAACGCATCCGAAACGCCTGTGCACCTTGCTCAGGCAGCGCGGTAGCCGCGCTGCGCGGCGACGATGCGCCGGCCCTTCGGCCCGCCGACCCAGGCGACGAAGAGCTTGCCGGCCGGATGGGTGGCGCGGAACGCGCGCATCACGTGGACCTGCTCGGCGAGCAGCGGGTCGGCGTCGACCAGCACCGCCAGCGGCGCGCCGCCGTGCGCCGCCCAGGCCGCACCCTCGACCAGCGCATAGGCGCCGCGGGCGCGCGCCTGCGGGATCAGGCCGATCTTCGGGTCGGCGGCGGCGTACCAGGGGGCGGCGGGCGCCAGCGCCGCCTGGCGCCACAGCGCCTGCTCGATCACATGGGCACCGGAGCCGTCCGCGGCGGTGAGGAAGGTGACCACGCCGGGCATCGCCAGCGCCGCGCTGCGCACCTGGAACAGCGCCTCGGCCGCGGCGTGCAGCCCGGCGATCGCGGCAGGGTCCTTGTCCTTGCCGCGCGGGGCCGGGCCGACGATCACGAATTCGCCGCGGGCGATGGCGCGGCGATCGTGCGCAAGGCCCTGCTCCACCAGCCGGGATTCGGCCCCGGGCGCATTGCTCAGCGCCGCGTCGAATTCACCGCGCTCCAGCCCTTCCAGCAGCGGCAGGGCCGGTGCCGGCACCGGCAGGACGGCAATCCCGGTGTCGCGGCCGAAGCCTTGCAGCAGGGCCTTCGCCAGTCCCGAATCGGACAGGGCGAGCTCGACGCCCAGCCGCAGCGGGTCGCTCATCGAGTGGCGTTGCCGGGCCCGCGCCGCGCCGGGCGCACCCAGGGCCCCGAGCGGCAGGGACAGCAGGTGGCGGCGCGAGAACATGGCGCCGATTATTGCCCCCGGGGCGCCGCAGCGGCGGACGGCGGCGCGCTGCCGATACGACGCCCGGCGCGACGACAGGCGCGCATCAATTCATACCGAATTTGCATAACCCGCCGATTCGCGGTGCTGACCGGCCCATTACACTGCCGTGACAATCCCCAAGAAGGAACTGTGCACAGGCGCCCCGACCGTATCCGGCGGGCCGCCCGAGGCCGGCCCGCCACCGGATCCACCGGTGCGACGACCACGCCCGGCGGTATGAGGCAAGCCCGCCGTATACGGATCAGGCCCGGCGCGCTTGCCCCATACCGAATTCTTTGACTTCAATGACTGGATCCCGCATGAATCGTCCCATGACGGAAGGGGCGCGGCTGAGCGTCCCCGCCGGCGTGCGTCACGCCAAGCTGATCGCGTGGGTGGCCGACATGGCCGCGCTGACCGAAGCCGCGAACGTCCACTGGTGCGACGGCAGCACCGCCGAGTACGACCGCCTGTGCGCCCAGCTGGTCGCGGCCGGCACCTTCAAGAAGCTCAACCCCGAGCTGCGCCCGAACAGCTACCTCGCCTGCAGCAGCCCGAGCGACGTGGCGCGGGTCGAGGACCGCACCTTCATCTGCTCGGCCGCGAAGGAAGACGCCGGCCCGACCAACAACTGGGTGGCGCCGGCCGAGATGCGCGAGCTGCTGCAGACCGGCCCGAACGCGCTGTTCCGCGGCTGCATGCGCGGGCGCACGATGTACGTGGTGCCGTTCTCGATGGGCCCGCTGGGTTCGCGGATCGCGCACATCGGCGTGCAGTTGTCGGACAGCCCCTATGTCGTCGTCAACATGCAGGTGATGACGCGCATGGGCGCGAAGGTTCTCGACCTGCTGGGCAGCGACGGGCACTTCGTGCCCTGCATGCACAGCGTCGGCGCGCCGCTGCAGCCCGGCGCGAAGGACGTGGCGTGGCCGTGCAACACGACCAAGTACATCGTGCACTACCCCGAGACGGAGGAAATCTGGAGCTACGGTTCCGGCTACGGCGGCAACGCGCTGCTCGGCAAGAAGTGCTTTGCGCTGCGCATCGCCAGCACGATGGGGCGCGACCAGGGCTGGCTCGCCGAGCACATGCTGATCCTCGCCGTGACCTCGCCGCAGGGCAGGAAGCACCACGTCGCCGCCGCGTTCCCGAGCGCCTGCGGCAAGACCAACTTCGCGATGCTGATCCCGCCCGCAGGCATGGGCGACTGGAAGGTCACGACGATCGGCGACGACATCGCCTGGATCAAGCCGCACGCGGACGGGCGCCTGTATGCGATCAACCCCGAGGCGGGCTATTTCGGCGTCGCGCCGGGGACGAACCACAAGACCAACGAGAACTGCATGGCGAGCCTGAAGCGCGACGTGATCTTCACGAACGTCGCGCTGACCGACGACGGCGATGTCTGGTGGGAGGGGATGACCGACACGCCGCCCGCGCACCTGATCGACTGGCAGGGCCAGGACTGGACGCCCGCGCTCGCCAAGGAAGGCGCGGCCGACGGCAAGCCCCGGCCCGCCGCGCACCCGAACGCCCGCTTCACGGTGGCCGCGACCAACAACCCGGCACTCGACCCGGAGTGGGACAACCCCGACGGCGTGCCGATCGACGCGTTCATCTTCGGTGGCCGGCGCTCGACCACCGTGCCCCTCGTCACCGAGGCGCGCAACTGGCTGGAGGGCGTCTACATGGCCGCGACCATGGGCTCGGAAACCACCGCCGCCGCGGCCGGCGCGCAAGGCGTGGTGCGCCGCGACCCGTTCGCGATGCTGCCGTTCATGGGCTACAACATGAGCGACTACTTCCAGCACTGGCTGGACCTGGGCCGGAAGCTGCAGGCCTCGGGCGCGACACTGCCCAAGATCTACTGCGTCAACTGGTTCCGCAAGGGCCCGGACGGCAAGTTCGTGTGGCCGGGCTACGGCGAGAACATGCGCGTGCTGCAGTGGATGGTCGGCCGCATCGACGGCACGGCCCAGGGCCGCGAGAACGCCTTCGGCACGACGCCACGCTACGACGACCTGAACTGGACCGGGCTGAATTTCAGCCACGCGCAGTTCGATCAGGTCACCAGCATCGATGTCGCCGCATGGAAGACCGAGCTCGGACTCCACGCCGAGCTGTTCCAGCGCCTGGCCTACCACCTGCCGCCGGAAATGAACGCGACCAAGGCGATGATCGAGAAGCGGCTCGCCGCCTGACCCCGCCCGGCACGCAGCACGAGGAAGGGCCGGCAATTGCCGGCCCTTCGCGCTTTCACAGGCTCGCCGCGTTCAGCCGGCGTGCTGCCCTTCGTGGCGCGCCGCGGCGGCATACAGGTCGGCCGCGAATCCCGGGTCGGACCTGGCGCAGGCGTGCGCCAGATTGCGCACGTTGCGCGCCTCGATCGCGGCCGACTCGGACGCTGCGCGCGCCATGGTCGGCGCGCGCAGCGCCGAGGGGATCAGGCCGCTCAGCGCGGCGAGCGCGTGTTGAATGAAGCGGCTGCGTTGCACGTCGGCGTGCAGGGTGACGGAGGTGGTCATGGTGTGTTCCTCGAGTGTGGGCGGGTGGAGCGAGGCGCGCAGGCGATCAAGCCAGCGGGCCCTGGCGGCTCGCCGCGCGAAGCTCCCTGGCGAGATCGGGCTGCAGCGCTTCGCAGCGGTCCGCCAAGGCCAGGATGTGGTGCTGGGCGCGCGCCTGGCCGGCAGCCTCCAGCGCGAGCCAGAAACCCGTGCCAACCCGACGAAACCAGCGCGACATGGCGCCGACCTCACGCACAGCGGGCTTGAGCGGCAGCGACGTGACAGTGGTGTTCATGCGAAATGTCCTTCCCGTGGCCGGGGCCGGTACAGCCCCGATGCCGCATAGATTAGGGTTAACCCGCATAATTTGCCAATCAATCTTGTGAATCGGCGATATCACTCCAGCGTATGACGCAGCCCATGGCGCTCAACTTCCGCACCCTCGACCTGAATCTGCTCCGCGTCTTCGACGTGGTGATGGCCGAGCGCAACCTGACCCGGGCCGCCGAGCGGCTGTCGATCACGCAACCTGCCGTCAGCAATGCCTTGAAGCGACTGAAAGAAGCCGTGGGTGAGGACTTGCTCACAAGAACTTCCTCCGGGGTCCGGCCGACGCCGCGCGCCGAGACCCTCTGGCCCGAGGTGCGCGCCGCGCTGGGTCACCTGCGCGCCGCGCTGTCGCCCGGCGAGTTCAACCCCAGGACCGACGCGGCGAGCTTTCGGATCGCGATGGCCGACGCGACCGCGGCCTTGTTCATGCCGCCCCTGGTGTCGCACATCGAACGCAGCGAGGCGCTGGCCAACCTGCGCGTGCTGCCGCTGCAGACCCGCGACCCGGGCCCGATGCTGGAGCGTGGCGACGCCGACCTGGCGATCGGCGCCTTCCCGGAAACCGTCTCGGCGCTGACCAGCCAGGGCGGCGATTCGCCGCTGCGCCACGCCCACCTGCACGACAGCGAGTACGTCTGCGTGATGCGCGAAGGCCACCCGCTGGCCGACGCCCCGTTGACCCTCGACGCCTACTGCGCCGCCAACCATTTGCTGGTCAACTTCGCCGGCCGCCCCTACGGTCTGGCCGATCAGGCGCTGGCGGCGCTGAACCGCAAGCGGCGCATCGTGCTCACGGTGAACCAGTACTTCACCGCCGGCCGCGTCGTCGCCAACAGCAACCTGCTGACGGTGCTGCCCGCGTACTTCGTCGGCGCGACCGGCTACCACGAGCACGTTGTGACCCGGCCGCTGCCGTTTCAGCTCGCCGGCCTGCAGGTCGTGATGATCTGGCACCAGCGCAACGACCGGTCGAGCGCGCACCAGTGGCTGCGCGCGCGGCTGCTCGAGGCGGCAGCGGCGGCGACGACCTGACGCACGCGACCACGGGGCCGGCACGCCCCACGGACGACACGCCCCACGCACGCCACGCCGAACCGACCGGGCCGCCGCCGCCCGCAACCGAGGGACGCGGACCCATCACAATGGCGCATTCCTTGCGCCGAGACCCGCCATGTCGCCGAACACCCCGCCCCCGTCAACCGCCGCGCGCGCCCACGACCTGACCGATGCCGAGTTCGCCGAACTCGACGACCTGCTGCTCGACACCCCCGAGCCGCTGGAGCCGCTCGACGCGGTGATGCTCGACGGCTATCTCTGCGGCGTGATCGTGCAACCCGTGCTGCTGGAGCCGGCAACCTTGCTCGTGCACATCTTCGATTTCGACGGCCGCCCGCTGCCGGACGATGCGGATCCCGCATGGCTGCAGCGCACCACCGCGCTGATCATGCGCCGCCACGCCGCGCTGAACCGCGCGATCGTCGAGGACGGCTGGTTCGACCCGCTGGTGCTGGAGTTCGACGACGAGCACCCGCGCGAGCCGCTGCCCGAAGGCGAGGTCGACCCCCTGGCCGGGCTGAGCCCGATCTCGCAGTCGCTGATGCCCTGGGTGGCCGGTTTCCACCATGCCGCGGAGACCTTCCCCGATCTCGCCGAGATGCCCGACGACGCGGTGATGGCGGCGCTGGCGCGCCTGTACCGCCATCTGCCGGTCGAAGACGAGGAACAGCGCGAACTCGTCGCGCTGCTCGACCGCGAACACCCGCTGGCCACGCTCGACGACGCGATGGAGGAACTGGTCGTCGCCGTCGCCGACCTGCAGGACCTGACCCGCGAGCAGCGCTACAAGGTCGAGACCGTGAAGCGCGAGACGCCCAAGGTCGGTCGCAACGACCCCTGCCCCTGCGGCAGCGGCAGGAAGTTCAAGCAGTGCCACGGGGCCGCATGAATCGGCGGTGACATGCAGAGGTGTTGCTGCAAGGCGCCGGGTGGCCTCTCCTGCGATGGCAGCACCGCAACCCGGGCCGCGCGAACGTGCAGGTGCTTCCGGGGCAGGCTCAGCCGGTTCTGCCACCCGGCCGGGCATTTCGACGCCACCGGACGAACGCCTTGCGCAACTCCTCGATCCACAGCACGCCGCTCGCCACCGCCACGATGGGCAGCAGATCGGCGAACCGGATCGGCACCGTGTGAAACAGCTCGTTCAACGGCGGCCAGTACAACACCGCCGCCTGCAGCACGATGCTCAGGCCCAGGCCACCCAGCAGCCAGCGATTCCCGAAGATGCCGAACTGCAGTGCCGAACGTGAGGCCGACTGACAGTTCAGGACGTTGAACCATTGGCACAGCGCCAGCACGGTGAAGGTCTCGGTGCGCACCATGTCGTAGGGCACGCCGGCGGACTGCCGCCAGACGAACCAGCCGAAGGTCGCCGCCACCGCCATCGGCGTCAGCAGGGCAATGCGCCGCAGCATCGCAGCGTCGATCAGCCGGTCGTTGCGTGGCACGGGCGCGCGGGTCATCTCGTCGCCGTCCGGCGGGTCCATCACCAGGTTCACGGTGAGCGTGCTCTCGGTGACGATGTTGATCCACAGGATCTGCACCGCCGCCAGCGGCAGCGGGAATCCCGCCAGCAGCGCCAGCAGCAGCACCAGCACCTCGTCGACCGACGTGACGAACAGGAACAGGATCACCTTCTTCAGGTTGGCATAGACGACGCGCCCCTGCTCGACCGCGCCGACGATGGTGGCGAAGTTGTCGTCGGTGATGACGATCCTGGCCGCGCTCTTGGCCACTTCGGTGCCGGTTATGCCCATCGCGACACCGACATCGGCGCGGGCAAGTGCCGGGGCGTCGTTGACGCCGTCGCCGGTCATGGCAACGACGTCGCCGCGCGACTGCAGCGCCTCGACGATGCGCAGCTTCTGCGCCGGGTGCACGCGCGCGAACACGGCAATCCGGTCCAGGCCTTCCAGCAGTTCGGCCTCGTTCATGCGCTCCAGCTCGGCGCCGTCCACGCCGCGCTCCCCCGCGCGCGCGATGCCCAGCTCGCGCGCAATGGCCAGGCCGGTGAGCTTGTGGTCGCCGGTGACCATGATCGGCCGGATGCCGGCCGCGCGGCACTGCGCCACCGCCGCCTTGACCTCCTCGCGCGGCGGGTCGATCTGGCCGATCAGCCCGAGCAGCGTGGCGCGGCCGGCCAGGGCATCGAAGCCGCCTGCGGCGTCGAGCGGGTCATCCGCCACGAGCGCGACCGCCAGCACGCGCAGCGCCCGGCCCGCCATCGCCTCCGCGGCGCTGCGGGCCGCCTGCACCGCAGGCTGACCATCGGCCGTGCACAGGCGCAGCACCGCTTCCGGCGCGCCCTTGATGAACACCCGGCGCGCACTGGTCGCCGGGGTCGCTTCATCCTGCGTACTCCGGCCGCCCGCAAGGCTCACGGGTGTACCGCCGTGCCGCGCACTCCGGCATTCGCCCGAGGATCCGGAGGGGCCACCTTGTGGCCCATGACGGCCCGGCGGGCTCATGCCGCCATGGAGCGTGGCCATCATCTTGGTGTCGGAGTCGAACGGCAGTTCGCCCTCGCGGGGCCACTGCCGCCGCAAGGCGCGGACCTCGATGCCGGCCTTGCCGGCGGCGACCAGCAGCGCGGCTTCGGTCGGGTCGCCGAGCACCGTCCAGGCCGCCATGTCGTCCTGGGGCGGCACCAGTTCGGCGTCGTTGCAGAGCGCGGCGGCCTGCAGCAGCGCGGCGACGGCCGCATCCGCAGGGGGGACCGGAGCGCCGGCTTCGGTCAGCCCGCCCTGCGGCGCGTACCCCACGCCGCAGACCTCGATCTGTCGCCCGCCAGGCAGCCAGAGGGCGCTGACGGTCATCTCGTTGCGAGTCAGCGTGCCCGTCTTGTCGCTGCAGATGACCGTGGTCGATCCCAGGGTTTCCACCGCCGCCAGGCGACGGATGATGGCGCCGCGCGCGGCCATGCGCTGCATGCCGACCGCGAGCGCGATGGTCATCGCCACCGGCAGGCCTTCGGGCACCATCGAGACCATCTGGCTGATCGCCACCATCAGGACGTCCGCGAAGGGCAGGCCGCGCAGCAGGCCGAGCGCCATCACGACCACGAAGAGCACCAGCGCGGCGACCACCAGGTAGCGGCCGAACTGGGTGATTCGCAACTCCAGCGGCGTCTTCGGTTCCTCCGCTTCCTCCGTCATGCGCGCGATGCCACCGACTTCGGTGTGCGTCCCCGTGGCCGTGACCACGGCCCGTGCGCGACCGGCGGTGATGTAGGTGCCCGAGAACACCATGTTGCGGCGGTCGGCCAGGCCGGTGGCCTGCGGCAAGGCCGCCACCTGCTTGGAGACCGGCACCGATTCGCCGGTCAGCGCGGCCTCGGCCGCGGCCAACGAGGCCGCGTCGATCAGCCGGGCATCGGCGCCGACCGCGTCGCCGGCCGCCAGCAGCAGCACGTCGCCGGGCACGAGATCGCGCGCTGCAATGGCCTTCTCGCAACCATCGCGCAGCACCCGCACCTGCAGGGTCGACAGCTCGCGCAGCGCGGCCATCGAACGCTCGGCGCGCCCCTCCTGGTAGGTGCCGATCAGGGCGTTCGCCAGCACCACCCCGAGGATCACGGCCGCGTCTCCCCAGTGGCCCATGGCAGCGGCCAGCGCCGCCGCGACGAACAGGATGTAGATCAGCGGGCTCTTGAACTGGCGCAGCAGGAGCAGCAGGACCGAGTGTCCGGCCGGGTCGGGAAGCGCGTTCGGACCGTGCTCGGCGGCGCGTTGCGCGGCAGCCCGCGACGACAGGCCGGTGCTCGCGTCGCTGCCCAGGCGCTCGATCGCCGCGCTGGCATCGAGGGCGTGCCAGGGATCGGTCGGATTCAGGCGGGGTTCGGTCATCGTGTGCCTCCAGGTCAGCGAGCTTTGGCCGCCGTCACGAAGACGAATGCCCCGCAGGCCGCGAGCAGCAACAGGCCGCGTCGGCGCGGGATCCTGCCGCCACGCGACGTGGCCGCGACGCCGACGACGGCCAGCCCGTTGAACAGGTTGCTGCCCAGCAGCGTGCCGAGTCCGACGTCGTCGTGGCCGCTCGCCCCGCCCACCGCGGCCGCCGGAATGGCGGCGAGCAGGCCGAGCAGGTCGGTGGTCTGGAGAGGCATCGTCATCGTGAAGGCGCCGCCGCGAAAGGCTTGGCCGTTGTCCCGAGGCAGGCGAGAGGCACAATCTTGAGCCGCAAGCAGGGGTCGTTCCTTGATTCGGGTCAGCCTGTGCGGTCCCGGCAGCAGAAAGGACTCCGTTTTTTCCGATGCGCCTGCAACTCCTTTCCGACCTGCACCTCGAGACCGAGGTGTTCGAGCCGGCGCCGGCGCCGGACGCCGAGCTGCTGGTCCTGGCCGGCGATGTCGACAGCACCTGGGCCGGTCTGGAGAAGTTTCGCGGCTGGCCGGTGCCGGTGCTGTTCGTCTCCGGCAACCACGAGTTCGACGCGCGCGAGCTCACGCAGGCCTGGCCGCAGCTGCGCGAGCGCTGCGCGCAGCTCGGCCTGCGCCTGCTCGAATGCGAAAGCCTGGTGCTGGCCGATCGGGCCGGCCGGCGCATCCGCTTCGTCGCGACGACGCGCTGGAGCGACTTCGACCTGTTCGGGGCGGCCCGGCGCGCGCGGGCGATGCGCGCCGGCGGCTACTTCGTGAAGATCATGCGCGCGACCCGCCACGGCCGGGCGCTGGACGCCGCAGCGGTCCGCGGCGAGGCGCTGGCCTGCGGCGCCTGGTTGCGAGACGAACTGGAGCGCCCGCGGGGGGACTGGGACAAGACAGTAGTAATTACCCACTTTGCACCCAGCTTCCGCAGCGCCGACCCACGTTACGGCGACCAACCCGGCACTGCGAGCTTCTGCAATGCCGACGACGCCTTGCTGCCTCACGCCGACCTGTGGATCCATGGCCACCTGCATTGCCAGCTGGACTACAGGGTTGCGCACGAACGCGGCGACACGCGCGTCGTGTGCAACGCGCGCGGTCACGCCCGCAAGGGGGAAGCCGACGGCCACCGGCCGCTGCTGGTGCTGGAGGTCTGAGCGCAGCGCGCGTCAGGCGCGTGGACCGTCGAGCCCGCGGAAACAGCTCGACAGCACCGGCTCGGTGATTCTCTCGCGTGTGTAGCACGCGGGACGCGGTTCAGAGGCTGGAGCGGCGCGTCAGGCGGTATTCCCAGGGCCGCGGCGATCCGGCCGGCGCTTCGCGGCCAGCCTCGTCCGGTGCGTCGTCGACCGGCCCGAAGCTCGCATCCAGCCCGAACGCCGTGCCCATGTCGGCGCAGTCGGCCTCGTCGCGGGCGCGCTCCGCCAGCGGCGCCTTCAGCGCCGCCAACCATGAAAGACCAGACGACCAGTTCATCACGTCCTCCCGCGTGGGCCCAATGATGTATCCAAGTGTGCCTTCCATCCCGGCGCGCGATGCGTCGATATGAGGCCAAACCCGGTCGCACTTGGCACCAGGCGCGTGCGCGTGCCGCGATCCGCCACCGGCCCGCCCCGGAGTTTCCTGGCGGGGGCGGATGGCGCGATGCTTGCAAGCGGCCTGCTGTCGACTGCGCACGCGGCCTCGCCGGCGCGGTTCGACGGGAGCTCACGATGTTGATTGCCATCCGGAAGATGTTGGTCTGGGGACCGGCGGTGGCCTCGGTCGCCAGCACGGTGCTGCTGGCCTCGGATGGCAACGGCCTGCTGAGCATCGGGGGCGAGCGCCCGCGCGCACGAACCGAAGCGATCGACCCCTCACGGATGCAGCGCGGTCGCGCATGGCCGGCGGCGCCTCCCCGCGGCAGGCTCGCTGCAGGATCGGCCGCGGAAGCACGCTGATGGGCGCGCCTGCGGCACGCCGAGCGTGACGACGCACGGGTTTTCGCCGGCAGCGGGGTCCGGCGTTCGGCCGCGCTGCCATCGCGGCCTGCGTCGGCGGGCTCGACGGCCGGCTGATGCCCTCGATGAAGAGCCTCCTCGGCAGCAACCTGATCACTCAGACCACCGACGGCGGCGGCGGGCGCGGCGCGAAGTACCTCGGACATCGTCGCCGGCTATCTGAAGCACCTGAAGGCGCGCGCCGAGGCCCAGGCCGGCGTGCCGCCGCGCCGGGCCGTGCTCGGCCGCCCGGTGTTCTTCGTCGACGACGATCCGGTGCGCGACGCGCAGGCGCAGGCCGCGCTGGAGGCCGACATCGAGCGCATCGTCGCCGCGGGGCGCGAGACGGTGGCGCAGGCCGGCCTGACGCCGCGCCAGGTCGACGCGCTGTACTTCACCGGCGGCTCGACCCGATGGCGCCTGCTCGCCGAGCGCATCGGCGCGGCGTTCCCGTCGGCCCATGCCGTGCGCGGCGACCGTTTTGCCAGCGTTGCCACCGGGTTGGGGCTGCACGCCCAACGCTGGTTCGGCATTCGCGGGAGCGCTCGCACGCACCGCTTCGCCGACGATGCGGGATCCCCCTCTTGGGGGCTTAAGGAAAGCTTAGGGTTTGCTGAGGAAAGTCTTACGAACGCGTTCGGGCTCGGACTTCTACAGTCTGCGCACGCTGTCTGGAGATGCCGACGGCGCCCAAGCACCCCCTTCCGACGAAAGACTTCAACATGCACACCACCGCACACCCCCGGCACAACGCAGCGACCGCCCCGAGCGCGGCCTGCACCCCGCCCGCCCGCGACCGCTACGACGGGTACATGGGCATCCACAAGGCCTTGCGCCTGTTCATGACCGACACGCTCACCCGCATCGGCCGCACCGATCCGGGCGACGATGTCGAAGTCTCGGCGACGCTGGCCCAGGTGCGCGAGCTGTTGGGCCTGTGCGAGCTGCACGTTAAGGACGAGAACGACTTCCTCCACCCGGCAATGGAGCGCGCGCGGCCGGGCAGCGCCGCACGTGCGCAGCAGGAGCATGTGCAGCACCTCGAAGCCATCCACGACCTGGCCGATCTGGCCGGGCTGATCGCCGACACCCGCGACGCGGCGCGTGACACCGCACTGGCTCGCCTGTACCGCGCGATGGCGCTGTTCGTGGCCGAGAACTTCGAGCACATGCACCTGGAAGAGACCGAGCACAACGCCGTGCTGTGGGCCCATTACAGCGACGCCGAGCTGGCCGGGATCGAGCGAGAACTGGTGGCGTCGATCCCGCCGCAGGCGATGGTCAAGGCGCTGCACTGGTTCATGCCCGGGCTGAACGCGCCGCAACGCGCGGCGATGCTGCAGGACATGCAGCGCGGCATGCCGCCCGAAGCCTTTCTCGGCGTGGTCGACATCGCACGCCGCACGCTGTCGGCGCCCGACTTCGCCAAGCTGGCCCGCGCGCTCGCGCTGCCGCCGGTACCGGGGTTGGTGACCGTCTGAGCGCTGCCTGCCGGCCTCAGTGCGGCACGCTGGCCAACCGCAGCGGGCGGCCAACGCACAGCCGGAAGCGCCCGCGCCCGGTCTTCTCGATGCGCACGCAGGCCTGCCGGTCGACCAGCCGGCGGGCCAGCAGCACCAGGCGCGCCTCGAGGTTGTCGCTGACGTCGGGCAGGCGGATCTCGGGCGACAGCCGCAATTCGCGGTTGCTGAACTCGGTCCGCCCGTCCTGCGCGTGCTCGCGCAGCAGCTTCCAGAGCACCGCGCCGGCGACGCCCTTGATCAGGTAGTCGTCGTCGAGGAACACACTGGCGTCGGCTTCGAAGTAGCGCACGCGCAGCGGCGCGGCTTCGGCCGCTGCGCTCGGCCGCTGCACCGCCGCGACCGAGCGCAGCGGCGCGTCGTCATCCGCCGCGTCGGCACCCAGCTGGAAACAACGCGCCAGTGCGCCGATCTGGGCAGCAATCACGACCAAGGCGTCCTCGTCGTCCCAGGTGAAGCGCATCTCTTCCTCGCTCTCGACGAACAGCACGCCGAGCAGCAGTTCGCCGCAGGTGATCGGCACGGCGAGCTGGCTGTGCGGCTGCGCCAGGCCCGGCAGCGGAATCTCGCGCTCCGGCGCATCCAACTCGCCGCCTTGCGAAACCCGGTCGCGGATCGCGCGGCTGTAGGCATATTCCATCGTCATGTGGTTGATCCGGATCGGCGTGCGCAGCCGCGCCGCCACGCCGATCACGCCTTCGCCGAGCGGGATCTCCGAGCCCACCCCCGACGCGCCGTAGCCGCGGCTTGCCACGGTATACAGGCGCTGCCCGGCGGCGTCGAGCATCAGCAGCATCGCGTGGCTGACGCGCAGCTCGCGCTCGAGCACGTCGAGCGTGGCTTCGAGCAGCTCGCCGAGTTCGCCGCACGTCAGCAGGCGCCCCGCGATGCGGCGCAGGATCGACAGCCGGTTCAGGCCGTCCGCCGGCGCCTCGACCCCCGGCGAGGTGACCGCGTCGATGCCGGTGACCTCATACAGGTCGGCGCCGCGCAGGCGGAATACCCCGCTCATGCCGGTGTGCGAAGCGATGCCGGCAAGCTTGGCCTTCATGCGTTCGAACAGTGGCCCTTCGGTCTCGGTGCGCTCATAGCGCGCCCGGATGCGGTACATCGCGCCGCTGCGCGGGTGGATCACCAGCAGCTCGGCATCCGGATTCTCCAGCACGTTGCGCCGCGTCTTGTTGAAGAACTGGAACGACAGCGCCAGGTGCGCCGCATCCACGTACTCGACCTGCGACAGGTAGGCCACGTTCGGCGTGCCGTCGGCCGCACAGGTGGCCATCACGCCCGGGATCGCGCCCTCCAGGCAGGGCCGGATCGCGTCGAGCGACAGGCTCACCGCGGCTCCCGCCCCGCTTCGGACCCCAGTGCCTCGCCGGCTTTCGGCCCCGGTGTCTGGTCGAACGCGGCCGTGGGGGTGAAGCGCACCGCAACCAGATCCCCGGGGCGGTGGGCAAACAGCGTCCGTGGCACCTCGGGGCGATGGCCAATGCTGCCGAGTTCCTCGGCGAATCGCCTGATGTAGGTCTGCACCAGCGCCTCGTCGCCCGGCTCGACCGGCGCGATGGTCGCATCGCCGCCCTTGAACTGCAGCGTCCGGTTGCTCGACGGCTCGCTGAACACGACCGCGATCTGCCCGTTCGCGCGCAGATCCTCGAGCACGAAACGGCTGCTGCCGGCGTGCATGAACAGCGTCACCTGGCGCCGATCGGCCGACAGGCGGCAGCCCATCGCACGCATCAGGTGCGGACGCTGCGCTGCGTCGCGGCTCGCGACGTTGATCGAAACGCGGCGGTGGATCAACGCGGCCTCGTCGGGGCCGATCAGGACGGGCGGCGCGGTGCTCATGACCGCCGAAGTGTAAGTGGGCCTGGCCGCGCCGCGGACCACGTTCGGGGTCGACTGCGCACCAGCCGCCCGTGGGCGCTGTCAGGCGCCCAGCACCGCGGCGATCGCGACCGCCGTCGCCTCGACGTTGCCGCTGTTCAGACCGGCCACGCAGATGCGCCCCGAGCGCAGCATGTAGACACCATGCGTCTCGCGCAGCGTGTCGGCCTGCGCGGCCGACAACCCGGTGTAGCTGAACATGCCGCGCTGCGTCAGGAAGTAGTCGAACGCCCGCCCGGGCAGCTTGGCGGCGAGCACGCCGTGCAGCTGGCGGCGCATCGCCAGAATGCGCTCGCGCATCGCGCCGAGTTCGCGCTCCCAGATGCGGCGCAGCTCGGGCTCGGTCAGCACCGTCGCGACGATCTGGCCGCCGTGGATCGGCGGGCTCGAATAGTTGCGGCGCACCGTGAACTTCAGCTGCCCGAGCACCAGCTCGGCCTGGCGCGCATCGGGGCAGACCACGCTGAGCGCGCCGCAGCGCTCGCCGTAGACGCTCATGCTCTTCGAGAACGAGTTCGCGACGAAGAAGCTGACGCCGGCAGCGGCGAGCGCGCGCACCGCGAACGCGTCTTCCTCGATGCCGTCGCCGAAGCCCTGGTAGGCGAGATCGAGATAGGGGATGAGCCCGCGCTCGCGCAGCAGCGGGATCAGCCGCTGCCACTGCGCGGCGTCGAGGTCGACGCCGGTCGGGTTGTGGCAGCAGGCGTGCAGCAGCACGATGCTCCTGGCCGGCAGGCCGCGCAGCGTCGCGAGCATCGCGTCGAACTTCAGGCCGCCGGTGGCCGGGTCGTAGTACGGGTAGGTGTTGACGGTCAGGCCCGCGCCTTCGAACATCGAACGGTGGTTGTCCCAGGTCGGGTCGCTGACCCAGACCTGGCTGTCGGGAAAGAAGCGCGCGATGAAATCGGCGCCCACCTTCAGCCCGCCGCTGGAGCCGACCGACTGGATCGTCGCGACACGCTCCGACCGGAGCGCCTCGTGGTCCGCACCGAACAGCAACTGCTGAACGGCGGCGCGGAAGTTCGCCGCGCCCTCGATCGGCAGGTAGGGCTTGGGGCCGCCTTTCGCGACCACCATGGCCTCGGCGCGCCGCACCGAGTCCAGCACCGGGATGCGCCCGGCATCGTCGAAGTAGATGCCGATCGACAGGTTGATCTTGTGCGGCCGGGGATCCTTCTGGAAGTCCTCGTTCAGGCTCAGGATCGGGTCGCCGGCGAAGGGCGGAATGTGCTCGAACATCTCACGCGGTCTCAGTTGAATGGGTCTTTGGCGGTCAGCGCCGCCTCGATGTCGCCCTGCAGCGATTCGGGCTTGTCGGTCGGCGCGTAGCGCTTCAGCACGCGGCCGTCACGGCCGATCAGGAATTTCGTGAAGTTCCACTTGACCGCCTTGCTGCCGAGGATGCCCCGGGCCTCGGCGGTCAGCCACTTCCACAGCGGGTGCGCCTCGGCGCCGTTGACCTTGACCTTGCTCATCATCGGGAAGCTCACACCGTAGTTGAGCTGGCAGAACGAGGCGATCTCGCCGTCGCTGCCCGGGTCCTGGCCGCCGAATTCGTTGCTCGGGAAGCCGAGCACCACGAGGCCCCGGTCGCGGTAGGTCTTCCACAGCGTCTCGAGCCCGGCGAACTGCGGCGTGAAGCCGCAGGCGCTCGCGGTGTTGACGATCAGCAGCACCTTGCCGCGCTGCGCCGCCAGCGGCGCGGGCCGGCCGTCGATCGAGAGTGCCTCGAAGTCGTAGAGGCTGGTGGGGGTGTCGGTGTTCATGGCAGGCCTTCGGAAGTGCGCGTGGCAGCCATCGTAGCGGCTTGTGCCGGCGGCCGGCGCGGCTCGACCTCGCCGTGCGACCTTGGCCGGCGACGCAATCAGCGGGCACGTCGTGCTCAGTGCTTGTCGCTGCGCGCGATCGCCAGCAGGTGGTCCAGTTCTTCGCGGTACTTCACGCCGTTCGAGCGGTGCCAGCGGTAGATCAGCCACATCGTGCCGCCGACCACGCTGCCGAACAGCGCGATCGCGGTGAAGGCCGACAGGCCCAGCTTCGTCATCAGGGTGTAGAAGGCCGACAGGCCGAGGATGCAGGCCTGCTCGTTGAAGTTCTGCACCGCGATCGACCGGCCCGCGCCCATCAGATTCGCGCCGCGGTGCTGCAGCAGCGCGTTCATCGGCACCACCATGTAGCCGCCGATCGCGCCCAGCACGACCAGGAAGGGCGCTGCCACCCAGACATTGGTGATCGCGTTCAACCCAATCACCAGCAGACCCAGCAGGATGCCCAGCGGGATCACGCTGGTCGCCTGGTCCAGCCGCATGCGCAGCGACGCGACGATCGCGCCGGCCGCGGTGCCGAACACCACGACCGCCACCAGCGAGGTTGCCTGCGTCGTCGTGTAGCCCAGCGCTGCGGTCGCCCAGGCGAACACGATGATGCGCAGGTTGCCCGACACGCCCCAGAACAGCGTCGTCGTCGCGAGCGAGATCTGGCCGAGCTTGTCGGACCACAGCCGCGCATTGCAGCTGGAGAAGTCGCGCATCAGCCCGAACACGCCATGCACCAGCGGCTGCAGCGGTGCCTCGGTGCGCGGGATGCGCAGGTTGAACAGCGCCGCGATCAGGTACAGGAACACGATCACCGCGATCGCCGATTCGGGGGCGGTGACGATGCCGGTGTCGATCAGCGGCAGGTCGAAGCCCAGCAGGTGGCGCGACACGACCGGCCCGATCAGCTGGCCGCCGAACGCGATGCCCAGGATGATCGACATGATCGTCAGGCCCTCGATCCAGCCGTTCGCCTTGACGAGCTGCGAATTCGGCAGCAGCTCGGTCAGGATGCCGTACTTGGCCGGCGAGTAGGCCGCCGCACCCAGCCCGACGATCGCGTAGGCGATCAGCGGGTGGCCGCCGAACAGCATCAGCAGGCAGCCGACGACCTTGATGCCGTTCGAGTAGAACATCACCCTGCCCTTGGGCACCGCATCGGCGAACGCGCCGAGGAAGGGCGCGAGGATCACGTAGAACAGCGCGAACATCGCCCCCAGCGACGGGATCTGCCACGGCGGGGCGTTGGTCGTCTTCAGCATCTCGATCGCGGCCACCAGCAGTGCGTTGTCGGCCAGCGAGCTGAAGAACTGCGCCGACATGATCGTGTAGAAGCCTCTCTTCATGCGCGCGGCGGCTTCGGTTCGATGCGGTGGGTTCGCAAGAGCATGGAGGATTGTCGCCGCTGGCGTCGTGCCTGCCGGAGGGACGGACTGCAGGGTTGACCCTGGGTTCGGGCGTTCGATGTGAGGGCTGCCGACGCAGCGGGCGCGGTCGATGCAAGCACCGTTGGCGTGCTGCGGCGGCGTTATAGCACGCGGCCTGCGGCACGGGCATGACTGGCAGAATCGCGCCATGCCGCGCCCCGTCGAAGCCCTCATCCACACCGAGGCGCTTGCGCACAACCTCGCCCGGGCCCGCCGCGCGGCGCCCGACGCGAAGGTCTGGGCGATCGTCAAGGCCAATGCCTACGGCCACGGCATCGAGCACGCCTACGCCGGGCTGAAGGGCGCCGACGGGTTCGCGCTGCTCGACCTGGACGAAGCCGAACGCGTGCGCGCGCTCGGCTGGCGCGGCCCCGTTCTGCTGCTCGAAGGCTGCTTCGAGGCGCGCGATCTCGAGGTCTGCTCGCGCCTGAACCTGTGGCACACGGTGCACCGCGACGCCCAGATCGACTGGCTCGCCGCGCACAAGACGCACACGCCGCACCATGTCTTCCTGAAGATGAACAGCGGCATGAACCGGCTCGGCTTCCGGCCCGCGGCCTGTGCCAACGCCTGGCGGCGCCTGAGCGGGCTGACGCAGGTCGAGAGCATCGCGCTGATGACGCACTTGTCCGACGCCGACGGTCCACGCGGCATCGCGCAGCAACTCGCCGTCTTCGACGCGGCGACGCGCGAGCTGCCCGGCGAGCGCACGCTGGCGAACAGTGCCGCGACCCTGCGCTTCGCGCCGAGCCTCGGGAGCCTGCGCGACCCGGCCGGCGACAACCGCGTCGCCGCGGACTGGGTGCGCCCCGGGATCATGCTCTACGGCTCGTCGCCCGACTTCCCCGAGCGCACGATCGCCGACTGGGATCTGCGGCCGACCATGAGCCTGCGCGCGCAGCTCATCGCGACGCAGGCGCTGCAGGCCGGCGAGCGGGTCGGCTACGGCGGTCACTTCACCGCCGACCGCGACATGCGCATCGGCGTGGTCGCCTGCGGTTACGCCGACGGCTACCCGCGCGTCGTGCCCGACGGCACGCCGGTGCTGATCGGCGACGTGCGCACGCGGCTCGTCGGCCGCGTCTCGATGGACATGATCACGATCGACCTGACGCCGGCCCCCGACGCACAGCCCGGCAGCGTCGCGACGCTGTGGGGCACCAGTCCCGGCGGCGCAGTGCTCGCGATCGACGAGATCGCGCACGCCGCCGGCACGGTCGGCTACGAGCTGATGTGCGCGCTGGCGCGGCGCGTGCCGACGCGCGCTGTCGCCTGAAACGACGAGCCCGCGCGATGGCCACCGTCTCCGAGCACGAGGTCGAGTTCAGCGCGATCCGCGCGCAGGGCGCCGGCGGCCAGAACGTCAACAAGGTATCGAACGCGGTGCATCTGCGCTTCGACATCCGCGCGTCGTCGCTGCCCGAACCGATCAAGGAGCGGCTGCTCGCGCTGAACGACCAGCGCATCACCGCCGAGGGCGTGGTCGTGATCAAGGCGCAGACCAGCCGCAGCCTGGAAGCGAACCGCGCCGACGCGCTGCAGCGCCTGCAGGCGCTGGTCGATGCCGTCGCGGTGCCGCCGAAGCCGCGGCGGGCGACCAAGCCGACTTTCGGCTCGAAGCAGCGCCGTCTCGAGGGCAAGAGCCAGCGCGCGCAGGTCAAGGCCGGGCGCGGGCGGGTCTCGGACAGCTGAGCGTGCCGCGCCGCCAGGCCCCCGGGCCCGGTCAAGGCGTCTTCTTGTAGATGTTGCCCGACGGCGGGTAGAGGAAGAGCCTGGACACCGGACCCCAGCCCGAGCCCGGCACCTTCCATTGGAGGTGGCCGTCGGCCGGCGCGCCCTCGACCGTGATGTAGTACGGCCGGCCCGCGTCGAGGTCGAGCGCGGTCTGCTTCAGCACCGTCACGCCCACCTTGCCGCCGCCGACCATGCGGAACTCGTGCCGGCCCGGCAGCATCGAGACCACCCAGCCGCGGCCGTCGGGCCCCAGCCCGGTGCCGGGGCCGAGCGACCCGCACGAACCCTGGGCATGGGCTTTCTGGGCCTGCGCGTCGGTCGGGACCGGCGCCAGCGCCAGCGCGTGCGCGGCGCTCATCGACAGCAGCAGCGCAGCGAGCGACCGCGCGGCAGCTGGCCACGTCCGGCGGGGTCGTTGGATCCGGGCATTCATCGGCATCATCTTAGCGGCCGGGGCCCGGGGCCGACCCGCCGGCAAGCGGTGCCGCCGTGGCGCTTTTCGCGGCTTCGGGCCGCCCGTTCACGCCACGGCTCGGCGCGGCCGTAGCCGGTCGCGCGCCGCGTTGCCGCGACAATCCGCGCATGGCGAAAGAGAAATCGATCTACATCTGCACCGAGTGCGGCGGCACCTCGGCGAAGTGGCTGGGCAAGTGCCCGGGCTGCGACGCGTGGAACACGCTGGTCGAATCGATCGAGGAGGCGACGCCGAAGAACCGTTACCACAGCGGCGCGCGCGGGCTGATCGCGAGCCAGCCGGTGGCGACGCTGTCGGAGATCGAGGCCAGCGACGTCGATCGCCAGCCCACCGGCATCGGCGAGCTCGACCGCGTGCTCGGCGGCGGCATCGTCGCCGGCGGCGTGGTGCTGATCGGCGGCGACCCCGGCATCGGCAAGTCGACGCTGCTGCTGCAGGCGCTCGACTCGCTCTCGCGCAACATGAAGACGCTGTACGTCACCGGCGAGGAAAGCGGCGCCCAGGTCGCGCTGCGCTCGCGCCGCCTCGGGCTGAACGGCTCGCAGGTGCGGGTGCTGGCCGAGATCCAGCTCGAGAAGATCGCCGCGACGCTCGACCAGGAGCAGCCGGCGGTCTGCGTGATCGACTCGATCCAGACGGTGTACAGCGACCAGCTCTCGTCCGCGCCGGGCTCGGTCGCGCAGGTGCGCGAGTGCGCGGCGCAGCTCACCCGCATCGCCAAGCGCAGCGGCACGACCATCATCCTCGTCGGCCACGTCACGAAGGAGGGGGCGCTGGCCGGCCCGCGCGTGCTCGAGCACATCGTCGACACGGTGCTGTATTTCGAGGGCGACACGCATTCGAGCTTCCGCCTCGTGCGCGCGATCAAGAACCGCTTCGGTGCGGTCAACGAGATCGGCGTGTTCGCGATGACCGAGAAGGGGCTCAGGGGCGTCGCGAACCCGAGCGCGATCTTCCTGTCGACGCACGGCGAGCCGGTCGCGGGCTCTTGCGTGCTGGTCACGCTCGAAGGCACGCGGCCGCTGCTGGTCGAGATCCAGGCGCTGGTCGATTCGGGCGGGCCCAGCCCGCGGCGCCTGTCGGTCGGCATCGAGCGCGACCGGCTCGCGATGATGCTCGCGGTGCTGCACCGCCACGCCGGCGTCAATGCGTTCGACCAGGACGTGTTCGTCAACGCCGTCGGCGGGGTGCGCATCAGCGAGCCGGCGGCCGACCTCGCCGTCATGCTCGCGATCCAGAGCAGCCTGCGCGCACGCGCGCTGCCGCGCGGCTTCCTGGCGTTCGGCGAGGTCGGCCTCGCCGGCGAGGTGCGGCCCGCGCCGCGCGGCCAGGAGCGGCTGAAGGAGGCCGCGAAACTGGGCTTCTCGGTCGCGATCGTGCCCAAGGCGAATGCGCCCAAGGGCGGCGCGAAGCCGATCGAGGGCCTGACGATCCACGCGGTCGAGCGCATCGAGCAGGCGATCGAGATCGCGCGCAGCCTGTGAGCGCGAGCCTGCGGTGCAGACCCTCGCGCGCATCGGTTACAACGCGGTCGGCGCGTGGCGCCCGGCGGCGTGGCCGCGTTCGCGACCATTTCTTGTGGAGGAGAGCCTGATGTTCGAAGGTTTCGTCGTTGCACGGCCGAAGATCGGCAGCGGTGCCCGTCCGTCGCGGCGCGGGTTGCGCGCATGAACCCCTGGATCGGCTGGGGTCTCGCCGCCGCGGCGGTGGCGGCCGGCTGGCTCGGCTACGGCTGGCCGGGCCTGGTGCTCGCGTTCTCGGTGATCGTGTTCTGGCTGCTGATCCAGTTCAACCGCGCGGTGCGCGTGATGCGCGACGCGGCCGGCTTGCCGGTCGGCTCGGTGCCGAGCGCGGTGATGCTGCATGCCAAGCTGCGCACCGGAATGCCCATGCTGCAGATCGTCGCGCTGACGAAGAGCCTGGGCCGGCACGTCGGCGACGCGCCCGAGACCTGGGCCTGGACCGACGCCTCGGGCGCCGAGGTGCGCATCGTGTTGGACAAGGGCCGCTGCGCGAGCTGGGCGCTGAACCGGCCGGCCGAGTAGCGGCGCGGTGCAGCGCAAATCGCTATGCTCGGCGGCACCGAAACCTGCCTGCACCGCACCGTGACCGAAGCCGCCGCCGCACCGACACCCCGCCCCATCCGCTGGTACTGGGAGGACTTCCCGGTCGGCAACGTGCGCGAGTTCGGCGCGATGCCGGTCACGCGCGAAGCGGTCCTCGCGTTCGCCCGGCAGTTCGACCCGCAACCCTTCCACCTCGACGACGCGGCCGCCGCGGCCTCGCTGTTCGGCCGGCTTGCGGCGAGCGGCTGGCACACCTGCTCGATGGCGATGCGCATGATGTGCGACGACTACCTGCTCGAATCCAGCGGCCTCGGCTCGCCCGGCATCGACAGCCTGCGCTTCTTGAAGCCCGTGCACCCGGGCGACACCCTGAGCATGCGCGTGACCACGCTCGAATCGCGGCCGATGGCGAGCCGCCCGAAGGTCGGGCTGCTGCTGTCGAATTGGGAGGTGCTGAACCAGCACCGCGAGGTCGTCCTGTCGATGCAGGGCTGGAGCATGTTCGGGCGGCGCGACGCGGCGGCCTGAATCAGGCCGGCCCGGCCGCGGCGCGATCGGCCTTCAGCAGGGTCTCCAGGCATTGATCGCGGATGCCGTAGAAGTCCTTGACCTGCCGGATCTGCTGCCACACTTCGTCTGCGGGCCCTGACACACCGCGCCTGACCGCAAGAATCATCTTGTTCTTGCTGGTGTGCTCCAGCGCGACGAACTCGAACACCTGCGTGTCGTAGCCGCAGGCGTCGAGCAGCATCGCGCGCAGGCCGTCGGTCAGCATCTCGGCCTGCTGGCCGAGGTGTACGCCGTGCTTCAGGATCGGCCGCAGCGGGTGCGGGCTCAACAGCTGCGGGCGCAGCTCCTTGTGGCAGCACGGCGAGCACATGATGACCTGCGCGCCGGCGCGCACGCCGGTGTGGATCGCGTGGTCGGTCGCGGTGTCGCAGGCGTGCAGCGCGATCATGATGTCGATGGCCGGCGGCACCACCGTGCGCACGTCGCCCTGCTCGAAGCGCAGGCCGTCGAGCGCCAGGCGCTGCACCGCGCCGTTGCACAGCCCGACCAGGTCGGGCCGCAGCTCGACACCGGCGACCTGCGCCGGCCGGCCCAGCGTGCCGCGCAGGTAGTCGTGGATCGCGAAGGTCAGGTAGCCCTTGCCGCTGCCGAAGTCGATCACGTCCAGGCGCGGCGCGGCCTTCAGCGGGGTCGAATCGAGGGCGTGGTCGAGCACCTCGATGAACTTGTTGATCTGCTTCCACTTGCGGGCCATCGCCGGCACGAGCCGGTGGCGGTCGTCGGTGATGCCGAGTTCGGCGAGGAAGGGCCGGTCGAGGTCGAGGAAGCGGTGCTTCTCGCGGTCGTGCGCAGCGGGTGCCGCCGCGGCATGGCTGGCCTTGCCGCGCACCAGGGTCTGTCGGCCCTTCTTGCTGACCAGCAGCTGGACCTCGTCGCTCGCGGTGAACAGGTGGGCGTGGCCGAAGCTGGCGTCCAGCAGCGCGCGGACCTGCTGCACCCCATCGCCGAACGGCAGGTTCTTCGTGATGTCGCGCGTGCGGTGCGTGCGAACGAACGACAGCCCGGCCTCGCCCTTCAGCAGCACGGCGCGCACCGACACGCGCAGCAGATCGCCCGCGGTCGCGCGCGGCCTGGCGAGCACGAGCCGCACGAACGAACCGTCGGCGAGCGCGCGTTCGAGCCGCGCGATGAAGGTGGCGATCGGGTCGTCGGCCATGGCCTGCTAGTGTAGGCAGCGATGGCCACGCGCAAGAACCGCTCGCACCACTACAGCGTCTATGTCGTCGAGCTCGACGACCGGGTGTGGAACCTCGCGAGCTTTCGCCGGGCCAACCCCGGCCACGTGCTCGGCAAGCCCTTCGTCTACGTCGGCATGACCGGGCTGGACCCCGACCTGCGCTTCGACCGCCACAAGGCCGGCATCCAGGCCAACCGCTTCGTGCGCGACTACGGCTTGCGCCTGCTGCCGCAGCTCTACGCGATCTACAACCCGATGCCGTACCACGGTGCCTGCGAGATGGAGGTCGAGCTCGGCATCGCGCTGCGCGAGGCCGGCTACGGGGTCTGGCAGGGGTGAGCGGCGACGGCGCCCGTGGCGCGCCGGCTGCCGACGCTCAGGCCACCGCGTCGGCGAGCGGTGACGCGGCCGTCAGCCGATCGACGAGCCCGTCGAGATCGATGCGGCTGCCCAGCACCAGGGCCATTCTGGGCGTGCACAGCGCGGCCGTCCGCTCGAAACGGAACCAGCCGTAGCCGTCCATCTCGGGCAGGTGGCGGCCCGAGGGCCGATCGACGTAGTGGCTGTCGCAGCGCAGCTGCTTCAGGTCGAAGCGCGGCATGCAGGTCGCGAAGAGGTGCAGGTTCTTCTTGTTCGTGTAAGGCAGGCGGCCGAGGTCGAGGAGCGGCTGCGCGTCCAGGCACAGACCGGCCTCCTCGCGCGTCTCGCGCAGCGCCGCCTGCAGCGGCGTCTCGCCGGGACCGATGCCGCCCTTGGGGAGGTCCCAGTGGTTCTGGCCGGTCACGTGGCACAGCAGCAGTTCGCGATCCGGGTTCAGGATCACGACGCCACAACTCAGACGTTTGGGGTTGAAGAACGACATGGCTCGAATCAATGGGACGCGTCCAGTCTGGCACGGCGGTGCCAGACCAATCCCGCGAACAGCGAGCAAAAAGCGTGCGAGATCGGCGCCGGCTCAGGCTCGTGCGCCGCGTTCCGCCGGCTTCCGCGCGGCGGGCTTGCGCGGCGCGGCCTTCTTCGCCGCCGGGCGCCTGGAGGCCTGGTCCGCGACGATCGCCTCGTGCCCGCGCGGCAGGCGCAGTGCGCGCGCGCCGCCGCGCGGCGCCGGGCCGGTGCCGAGCACCGCCTGCGCGCGTTCGTAATACCGCTGGCGCTCCGCCAGGCCGTTGGTGCCGCCGTTGATGCGCCGCGTGATCGCGACGAACTGGCGCTGGTCGGCGAGCTCGTTCAGCCGGTTCGATTGCCAGTACAGGCCGGCCGTCTCGAACGCGATCTCGGGCGCGGCGGCGCGCGCCGGCTCGGCGACCAGGTCGATGCCGAGCAGCTCACCATAGCGCTGGTAGTTGATGCGCCCGGTGATCTGGATCGGCCCGCGTCCCTTGAAGCGCTTGCCGTCGCCGGGCTGGGTGTTGCCCAGGCGTTGCGCGAGTTCGCCGGGCGGCTCGTAGCGCCGCTGCGCGGCGGTGGGGCCCCAGATTTCTTCCATCCAGCGCAGCTCGCCCGACTCGTGCGCCAGCTGCGCGACGAAGGCCGCGGCGCGCAGCGCAGTATCGACACCATGGGCCTGCATCGCCTGGTTCAGGTGGGGCAGGTACAGCGCGCGCCGGGCCTCGGCAAGGCTGGGCATGATCTGTCGGAGCTGGTCGTCGGTGAGCATCGCGCGTCCTCGGGAGCCTGCGGCTGCCCGATCTGAGCACGCCGGGGCATCCGGCTGAATCCCTAACGGGGTCGAGCCTCCGGTCACATCGCGTTACACTTTGGCAGCGCTGTCGGGGCCCGTCAGGGGAAGCTGGATCAAACGGATTGGCTCACTGTTCGGCAGGGTCTCGGGATCCGTCGCCGGGGCGCCAGCACCGATCGCTTCTGCGCCGGGTGCCTCGATCGTCGAGCCCGCGGCGCAGACGCTGCCTCCCGTCGAGACCGACATCCGCCTGCCGCTGTTCTGCTGGCTGGTGGGCACGCCCTCGCCGCTCGACGCCGCGATGGCCGTCGACGAGCAGCGCCTGCTCCTGCGCCTGGACGCCAAGCTCGCCGACGAGGCCGCGCTCGCCACGCTGCTGCCGCGCGCGCCCAGCGTCGTCCCGCGCCTGATGAGCAGCCTGCGCGACGACAGTCAGTCGATCCGGGCGCTGTCGGAGCAGGTGGCGAAGGACCCGCTGCTGGTGGCCGAAGTCACTCGCCTGGCCAACAGCGTGCTGCACGCCTCCCACGACCCGGTGCGCGACCTGGCACAGGCCATCGCCCGCCTCGGGACGGCAGGCCTGCGGCGGGCGATCGCGCGCGTCGTGCTCCGGCCCATCTTCGATTCCCGTGCGGACACGCTGACCGGCCGCTCCGCCGCCCGGCTGTGGCTGCATTCCGAGTCCAAGGCCGCCGAGTGCATGCGCCTGGCGGCAACGGCCGGTCTGGACCCGTTCGAGGGCTACCTCGCCGGGCTGATGCACAACATCGGCTGGAGCGCCGGACTGCGCGCGATCGACCAGTGCCTGGGCGGCATCGTCCCGGCGCACTTCAGCCATGCGTTCGTGCTGGCGTTCGAGCGCCGCCGCGACCTGTTCTTCGCGTCGATCGTGGCGCCCTGGCAGATCACCGAGACCTTGACGGCGCTCGCGCTGGAGTCGCTCGCCGGTGGCCTGGGCGCGACCCGGTCGGCGCTGGGTCAGACGCTGCAGCGCGCCGATCGGCACGCGTCGATGGCGATGCTGGGTTTCATCGATCCAGCCCCCCGAAGCACAAGTACTTGATCTCGAGGTAGTCGTCCAGGCCGTACCTCGAGCCCTCGCGGCCCAGGCCCGACTGCTTGACGCCGCCGAACGGCGCCTCGGCGGTCGAGATCAGCCCGGTGTTGATGCCGACGATGCCCGACTCGAGGCGCTCGGCGACGCGCATCACGCGGCCGATGTCGCGGCTGTAGAAGTACGCGGCCAGGCCGAACTCGGTGTCGTTCGCCTGCGCGATCACCTCGGCCTCGGTGTCGAACGCGAAGATCGGCGCGAGCGGGCCGAAGGTCTCCTCGCGCGCGAACAGCATCTCGGCGGTCGCGCCGGCCATGACCGTCGGCTCGAAGAACAGGCCGCCGCGCGCGTGGCGCTGGCCGCCGGTCAGCACCTGTGCCCCCTTGGCGCGCGCATCGGCGATGTGCTCCTCGATCTTCGCGACCGCCTTCGCGTCGATCAGCGGGCCCTGGGTGACGCCGGGCTCGAGGCCGTCCCCGACCTTCAGCGCCCTGACCTTCGCGACCAGCTTGCCGGTGAAGGCCTGCAGCACGCCGCGCTGCACGTACAGGCGGTTCGCGCAGACGCAGGTCTGGCCGGTGTTGCGGTACTTCGAGACCATCGCGCCCTCGACCGCGGCGTCGAGGTCGGCGTCGTCGAACACGATGAAGGGCGCGTTGCCGCCGAGTTCGAGCGAGAGCTTCTTGATCGTGTCGGCGCTCTGCCGCATCAGCGTGCGGCCGCCCTCGGTCGAGCCGGTGAAGCTGAGCTTGCGCACCAGCGGCGAACGCGTCATCTCGGCGCCGATCTGCGCGGCCGAGCCGGTCAGCACCGCGAGCAGGCCCTTCGGCACGCCGGCGCGTTCGGCGAGCACGGCGAAAGCGAGTGCCGAGTACGGCGTCTGCGTTGCCGGCTTGACCACCATCGAGCAGCCGGCCGCCAGTGCCGGGCCGGCCTTGCGCGTCAGCATCGCGGCGGGGAAGTTCCAGGGCGTGATCGCCGCCGTGGTGCCGATCGGCTGCCTGATCGCGACGATGCGCTTGTCGCTCGACGTGGCCGGGATCGTGTCGCCGTAGACGCGGCGCGCCTCGTCGGCGAACCACTCGATGAACGACGCGGCATAGGCGATCTCGCCCCGGGCCTCGGCCAGCGGCTTGCCCTGCTCGCTGGTCATGATCAGCGCGAGGTCGTCGACGTTCGCGAGCATCAGGTCGTTGAGCCGGCGCAGGATCGCGGCGCGCTCCTTCGCCGGCACATCGCGCCAGGCGCGCTGCGCGACATCGGCCGCGGCGATCGCGCGTGCGGTCTCCTGCGTGCCGCACATCGGCACGGTGCCGAGCGGCTCGCCGTTCGCGGGGTTGGTGACGGCGACGGTCCCCCCGCTGTCGGCGTCCACCCATGCGCCGGCGATGTAGGCCTGTTGCCGGAACAGGCCGGGGTCGGTGAGTTTCAGCATGCGCTTCTCCGGGCCGGGGCTGTGGGGCTGCGGCAAGAATAGCGACTCCGCCGCGCCCCTGCTGCGTTCAGCCGCGCAGCAGCTCGAACGGCCCGCGCCCGCTGGCCGCTGTCAGCAGCCCCAGCACGCGCGCGGGCTCCTTGCCGACCATCGGCCAGTCGAAACGCCAGCTCCAGTTGCCGGTCGGCGTGCCGGGCAGGTTCATGCGGTGGCTGCCGTCGAGGCCGAGCACGTCCTGCATCGGCACGATCGCGGTGTTCGCGACCGACTCGAGCGCGGCGCGTATCAGTGCCCAGTGCACATGGGCGCTGTCGGTCGCGAGGTAGCTGCCCGCGAAGTGGCGCTCGCCGCGCGGCAGGCTCGCCCACCAGCCGCGCGTCGTGTCGTTGTCGTGCGTGCCGGTGTAGACCACCGAGGCCGGGGTGTAGTGGTGCGGCAGGTAGGGGTTGCGGGCGTCCTCGCCGAACGCGAACTGCAGGATGCGCATGCCGGGGAAGCCGCAGCCGTCGCGCAGCGCGATCACGTCGGGCGTGATGACGCCCAGGTCCTCCGCGACGATGGGCAGCGGCCCGAGCGCGCGCGCCAGCGCGTCGAACAGCGCCCGGCCGGGGCCGGGCATCCAGCGGCCGTCGATCGCGGTCGGGCTGGTCGCCGGCACTTCCCAGCAGGCCGCGAAGCCCCGGAAATGGTCGATGCGCAGCGCGTCGGCCTGGGTCAGCGCACGCCGCAGGCGGGCGATCCACCAGGCGTGGCCTTCGGCCGCCATGCGGTCCCAGCGGTACAGCGGGTTGCCCCAGCGCTGGCCGTCGGCGCTGAAGACGTCGGGCGGCACCCCGGCAACCACCGTGGGCAGGAAGTCGGCGTCGAGCTGGTACAGGTCGGAGCGGGCCCAGCAGTCGGCGCTGTGGTGCGCGATGAAGATCGGCAGGTCGCCCATGATGAACACGCCGCGTGCGTTCGCATGCGCCTTCAACGCCGCCCATTGCCGGTCGAAACACCACTGGACGAACTGCCAGAAGCGGATCTCGCCCGCCTGTTCGCGCTGCGCCCGGGCGAGCGCCGCCGGCTCGCGCTCGCGCAGCGGCTGCGGCCAGTGCCACCACGGCGCGCCGGCGTGCGCATGCTCCAGCGCCATGAAGAGCGCGTGGTCGGCCAGCCAGTGCGACTGCGCGACGCACCATGCCGCGAAGGCGGCGCGGTCGGTGTCGGAGGCGCGATCGAAGAAGCCCTGCGCCGCATCGCGCAGCCGCGCGATGCGCCAGGGCGCAACGCGCGCGTAGTCGACCCGCGCCGCGTCGAAACCGCCCTGCGGCAGCTCGGGCAAGGCGAGCCAGCCCTGCGCGACCAGCGGCTCCAGCGCGACCATCAGCGGGCTGCCGGCGAACGCCGAGACGCTCTGGTACGGCGAGTCGCCGGGGCCGACCGGCGTGGTCGGCAGCACCTGCCACAGGCGCTGGCCGGCCGAGGCGAGCCAGTCGACGAAGTGGAAGGCTTCCGGCCCCAGATCGCCGATGCCGTGCGAGCCGGGCAGCGACGTGACATGAAGCAGCACACCGGCGCTGCGTTGGTTCAGGTTCATGCGCCGGATTGTGCGGGGCGATCGGCCCGCTGGTGTCAGGCCTGGGCCGCGTGCAGCCAGTTCGCGAGCTCGACGGCCGAGGCCACGCCGAGCTTGTCGAACACGCGCGCGCGGTGCACCTCGACCGTGCGCACGCTCAGGTGCAGCGCGTCGGCGATCAGCTTGTTCGGCTGGCCCCGGGCGATCAGGCGCATCACCTCCTGCTCGCGCTCGCTGAGTTCGGCCAGGCCGCGCAGACGCCGGGTGCGTTCGCGCCGTGCCAGCAGCGCCGCCGCGCTGGCGGCCAGCGCCTGCTCGACGCGGTCGACCAGCGCGTTGTTCGAGAACGGCTTCTCGACGAAGTCGAACGCGCCGCGCTTGACCGCGGCGACGGCCGTCGGCACGTCGCCGTGGCCGGTCAGGAAGATCACCGGCATCGCCTCGGTGAGCCCCCGATCGACCAGGCGCTCGAACAGCGCGAGGCCGCTCTTGCCGTGCATGCGCAGGTCCAGCAGCAGGCACGAGGGTGCCGTCGGCCAGAGGCCGGGCTGCGCATCGGGCGAGGCGTCCAGCGCGGCCTCGAAGGCTTCGGCGCTGCCGTGGCCCTGCGAGAGCAGGCGGCGCGAGCGCAGCAGCCAGGCGACCGCGTCGCGCACGATGTCCTCGTCGTCGACCAGGTAGACCATCGGCAGGCCGAGTTCGGCGGGCAGTGACAGGGTGGTCATTGGAACCCCTCGTCCGATGAGTACATCGGCCGGTCCCCCGCGGGGACGAGCCTTGCTTGGGGCGGCCCGGCGCGGCGGCTCATTCGAACCCCTCGTCCGATGAGCACATCGGGCTCATGACGTGACGGCGAGCGCGCCCGGCTGCTCGCGTGACAGGCGCGCCGGCACGCTCGCGGCGGCCGGCAATGTGAAGCGGAACTCGGCGCCGAGGATCGCGCCGTGCGCATCGCGCAGGTTCGCGAAGTCGAGCGCGCCGCCGTGCTGCTCGACGATCGTGCGGCACACGCTCAGGCCCAGGCCCATGCCGTCGCTGCGGGTCGTGAAGAAGGGCGTGAAGAGCTGGCGCGCGACCTCGTCGCCGATGCCGGGCCCGCGGTCGCCGACCGAGAGACACACCCACTGCGGATGCGTCTGGCGCACGCGCAGCGTCAGCACCGGCGCGGCTCGCTGCTGCCCGCCCTGCATCGCCTGGATGCCGTTGCGGGTCAGGTTCAGCAGCACCTGCTCGACCATCGCACGGTCGCAGACGACGCGCGCCATCGGCGCCGGCAGGTCGAGCTCGATGCGGGTGTCGCTCTTGCGCGCCTGCAGCCGCACCAGCGGCAGGATCGCCTCGATCAGCGCGTCGGCACCGACCGCCTCGCGCGCGTGCTCGCGGCGCCGCACGAAGTCGTGCACACTCCTGATCACCCGGCCGGCACGCTCGGCCTGCTCGGCGATGCGCTGCGACGCCTGGTGCAGCATCGGCCACAGGTCGGGCTCGGGCGCCTCGCCCCTGGCCAACGCCGCCGCGTGCGCGTCCATCATGTTCAGCGAACCGGTCGCGTAGGCGGCGATCGCCGACAGCGGCTGGTTCAGCTCGTGGCTCAGCAGCGAGGCCATCTCGCCCGCGGTGGCCAGGCGCGCGGTGGCCTGCAGCCGCTCCTGCTGCTGGCGCGCGACCTCCTCGACGCGGCGCTGCGCCGAGAGATCGAGCACCGCGCTCATCCAGCCGGTGTGCTTCCCGCTGCTGTCGAGCAGCGGCGCCTCGTAGACCATGGCCGGAAAGCGCTCCCCGGTCTTGCGCACGAAGGTGGTCTCGAAGGCGTCGCGCGAGCGCGCCGTCGGCATGCTCGCCATGCGCCGCTGCTGGCGGCTCTGGTACTCGAGCAGGTACTCGGGCGGCCAGTACGGCGGCTGATCGCGCCCGGACAGCTCCTCGGGGTCGAAGCCGACCATCGCGCAGAACGCCGGATTCACGTAGGTCGTGCGGCCCTGCAGATCGCGCGCGCGCAGGCCGGTCCCGACCGAGTCCTCCATCGCCTTGCGGAACGCCAGGGCGTCGGCCAGCGCGTTCTCGGCGCGGGTGCGCTTGCGCATGTCGCGCGCCAGCAGCACGACGACGCCCAACAGCGTCAGCGACAATCCGATCACCAGGCCGGTGACGAGATCGGGCACCAGGCTCGGCCGGGTCGCGGCGCTGTCCACGCGCAGCTGCATCGCGGTGCCGGGCAGGTCGATCATGCGGCTCGCCTTGTAGACGCCGGCACCGACATGCATGCGGCTGTGCGCGAGGTGCTCGCCGTCGGCCTCGATGAACGACAGGTCGTGGCCCGGCGCGAGCGCCTGGGCCGAAAGCTGGTCCAGCAGGCCCGGCAGCGAATAGCTCGCGATCACGAAGCCGCGGTCCCGGTCGGAGCCGCGCTCGGCGACGCACAGATCCATCACCTCGATCCCCAGGCCATCGGAACGCGGCACGAAATAGCTGTGCGAATAGGTCGGCCCGCCGCGGCGCTGCGTGGCCCCGCAGGCGAGTTCGGTTTCCAGCTGGAGTTCGTCGCGGCTCATCTGGCCGAACAGCGGCGGGTGGGCGCGCGTGTCGACGGCCTCGACGATCGCGAACGCCGCGTCGCGGCGCTCGAAGCGCAGCAGCTCGGGCCGCGCCAGCAGCAGCTGCTCGGCGCGCGCGCGCCACTGCCCGGCCGGCGCGTCCCGGCCAGGCATCGCGAGCATGGCCTGCAGGTCCTTCGCGAACAGCTGGGCCAGTTCGGCGCTGGCTGTCGCCGCGTTCGCCTCGACCGCTTCCTGGGTGCGCGCCGAGCGGTAGTGAAACGCCAGCGCGACCAGCAGCGCCTGCGCCGCCACCAGCAGCGCGACCAGCGCGACCCACAGCACGACGCGCAGCCGGCGCGGCCGCGCCGCGGCAACGGCGTCGACCGATGGCAGGGAGGCGGATTCGCGCGGCAGGGAGTTCATGTCGAGGTCGGGAGCGACCCCGACACGGTAGCCGATTCCCCTCCCGCGTGGCGCGGCCGCCGCGCCGCTACTCGGAGATCAGCTCCGCAGGCTCGCGCAGCGCGGGTCGGGTGCGAACCTTGCGCGCGTAGGCGACCAGCTGCGCGACGATCAGCAGGCTGCAGACGCCGATGAAACCGGCGCTGATCGGGCGCTCGACGAACACCGACAGGCTGCCGCGCGACAGCAGCATCGCGCGCCGGAAGTTCTCTTCCAGCATCGGCCCGAGCACGTAGCCGAGCACGATCGGCGACATCGGGAAGTCGAGCGACAGGAAGATCGCGCCGATGATGCCGAACGCCGCGACCTCGCCGACGTCGAACAGGCTGTTCTTGGTGCTGTAGACGCCGACGCAGATGAAGAACAGCGCGGCCGGGTAGAGGTACTTGTACGGCACCTGCAGCATGCGCACCCACACTCCGATCATCGGCACGTTCAGGATCACCAGCAGCACGTTGCCGATCCAGAAGCTCGCGATCAGGCCCCAGAAGATGTCCGGGTGCTCGGTGATCAGTTGCGGGCCGGGCTGCACGCCCTTGATGATCAGCGCCCCCAGGATCAGCGCCATCACCGCGTCGCCCGGAATGCCCAGCGACATCGTCGGGATGAAGTCGACCTGGGTCTTGGAGTGCGACGCGGCCTCGGGCGCGGCGACGCCCTCGATCGCGCCCTTGCCGAAGCGCGACGGATCCTTCGCGATCTTGCGCTCCAGCGCGTAGGCGAGGAAGGTCGTGATCGTCGGCCCGGTGCCGGGCATCGCGCCGAACAGGGTGCCGACCATCGTTCCGCGCACCATCGGCCAGAAGGCCTGCTTCATCTCGGCGCGCGTGGGCCGCATGTCCTTCATGCTGACCTTGGCGTCGCTCGCCTTCACGGTCGTGCGGTTCACGCTGACCAGGAAGTCGGCGATGCCGAACAGGCCCATGGCCAGCGCGCCGAGCTCGACACCGTCGGAGAGGTCGGGCAGGCCGAAGGTGTAGCGCATCGTGCCGCTGATCACGTCGGTGCCGACCACGCCGCACAGCAGGCCGAAGATCGTCATCGCCACGCCCTTGAGCGGCGAGCCGCGCGACATCGTGGCGCCGGCCAGCAGGCCCAGCAGCATGATCGAGGAGATCTCGGTCGGCCCGAACTTGAACGCGACCTGCACCAGCAGCGGCGACAAAAAGATCATCACCATGATGCCCACCGACGCCGCGAAGAACGACGACATCATCGTGACGCCCAGCGCCGCGCCGCCGCGCCCGGCCTTCGTCATCGGATAGCCGTCGAGACAGGTCACCGCGTGCGGCGGGTGGCTCGGCAGGTTCAGCAGGATCGCGCCGATCGCGCCGCCGTACTGCGAGCCGTAGAAGATGCCCGCGAGCATCAGGATCGCCGGCACCGGCGCGATCACGTAGGTCAGCGGCAGCAGCATCGAGATCGTCGTCAGCGCACCCATGCCGGGCAGCACGCCGATCAGGTTGCCGATCAGCACGCCGAACACGCTCCACATGAGGTTGTTCGGCTGCAACGCGATGCCGAAGCCGTACCACAGGTCGATCAGGGATTGGTGCATGTCTCGCTACCTTGTTGTCGCTGGAGGCCGTCGTGGATCAAGGCCACTGGAACAGCGGCAGCTGCAGGCTGAGGCCGTAATGGAAGACGATCAGGCAGAACACCGTGAGCAGCGCCGCGAGGACCGCGGAGTTCCTGACGCTGCTGTTGCGGTCGCCCATCGCCGAGATGAAGACCGCGGCGAAGGATGCCGGCAACAGCCCGCCGTACTCGCCGAACACGACGAACGCGAGAACGCCGCCGAGGATGCAGAGCCAGCCGCGCCACTCCGGGCCCTGGTGGGTGCTGTCGCCGGGCAGCGGGTGCGCCATCTTCTCCTGCCCCGCCGGCGCCGCGGTCACGCCGATCGCGATGCCGGTCAGGAGCATCAGCACGCCGAGCGCGACCGGGACGAAGCCCGCGCCCATCCGGGTCAGGTCGCCGATCTTGTAGGTGACGCCGAGGCCGACAACGCCCGCCCCGATGAAGATCAGCAGCAGGGCGCCCCAGTGGTCCTTGCCGATGGTTTTGGATCGCAGCCGCATCACGAAATCTCCTGCCCAGATGATCGAAACGAAGCCGGCGCGAACGAGCGCGAGGCCGGGTCAATCAGTCTAGGCAGGACGTGCTGGCGTGCGTTGTGGGAACTACGTAATCGGAACTCGCTTCAGGCGACGAACCGGGCTGCGAGAAGTCAGGCTCATGTAGGGTCTCAGATAACCTTCGGATCGATCACCCGGGAAAACGCATCCTATCTGAGACTCGAGCCAAGGATGAGTCTCAAAGAATCTGCGGTTTTCCTAGCGCCACGGCGACGCACACCTCGATCCCGCTAGGTTCCGACCGTGCCAACAGCCACCGGCACCGCAATCAAGTTGGCGATCGGCGTATACACGTCGATATCAATGTCCTCGAGGACGTCGAGCGTGACGGCGAGCGCATAGCGCACTGGCGTCGAGTGCCGCTCGCTCTCCTTCCAGTCCTTCCACCAGCCGCCCACCGGGAACACCGCGATGTGGGACTTCTCCGCCAGTTGAGCGGCGTTCCCGAACCAGACGTCGGAGTGAATGGATCCGCGCCCGCGCAGTTGGGCACCGAGAAACCAACTCCCGCCATCAGGGTCGCCCATCGACTCTTGCTCGTCGGGATCAAGCTCCTCTCGCTCCAGCTTATTGATGCGCTGCCTGAAGCGCGCATCCGTTTCCGTCGAGCCCTTGACCGCAAATCGAAGTCCGTGCGATTGATAGCGGAACTTGCTCTGCCAACCGCGACGGCTGGGGTTCGGCTCGACAAAGTACGACAGCGTGACACGCATCGCCACAGAAACCGGGCCCAGCTCTCTGAGCAGATCGGACGGCCAAGGCAGTGCATGCATATTCAGGCTTCCCAGCTTGATGCTACTGCCGTCCTTCAGGTACGGGGTGATCGTCTCCTGCAACACAAGCGTGGGCTGCCTGGTTGTGGAGTTGAGCGATCCTTCAAGGTTGACGCGCCCGTATCCGACTCGGCGCAGCAGGTTCTGCTTGTCCTTCTTCAGCGGAACGAGAGGGAGCTGTGCACGCATCGCCGGAGTCATTCGCGCGCCGTGCACCACCAGAGCGCGGACCGTCTCCGGCCAATAGTTGGGGTAGCGCGCCTGCAAGTGCGCACAAACGCGCGCTACCTCGGCCGCTGCGGCACTCGTGTCGCCCGACTCGGCAAACGGCGTCTTCGCCACGTTGTGCGATGTAGTCAACAACCGAAGACTTTCGGGGCCCACCAGCACCTGGTTGTGCATGCTTTTGTCCAGGCAGCCGTTTCCGCCTTCAGCGACCACGTCAGGTTTGAACGGCCATGTCGGGCGCCACAGCAGCGATGTAGTCGACGAGGGTGACAGGCCTCCCGTCGTGCCAATCGCGGACAACGACGGCCACTTGACGGCATCGATCGTTGTCAGGTCCGTGCAGGCACCCACGGTGATCGCGTTCCACGCCTGACTCGGGTCCTCGATCGGAGACAGCTCATTCACTGTTGGATAGTCGGACCATGTCGGCCACGGCACGTTGCCCGCAGCCAGGACGAACAGGCGCGGCGTCTTCCCTGCCTGCGCCTCCTTCATGTCCTTCGGCTCGTTCGCTCCGCTCGCCAAACCGTAGGCCATTCGATCGATGGAAGCTGACCACTCGGACGGCAGCCCCGCCGTCTTCCCAACGCACGTGGTCATCATCGCAAACGTTCTTCGGCGGCCAGCGTTTGACGCCTCGACAGCCTTTGCCGCCTGTGCCGTCACCCAACCGTACAGATGCGGCGCATTCTGGCCGTTTGGAGGAAGAAGTTTCACCGACTCGAGGCGGTGAGGAACCACATTGGCACTCTTGGAACTCAAGGGGCCCGTGAGATCGCCGTGCGATGCGAGACCGGCCATCTCCGTTCCATGACCGGCGTGATCGCTGGTCCCCCACGTAGCATCTACCGCATGCAGGTCCGCCAGGTCCAGCAGCGGCGAAAGCAAAGGGTGCCCCTGGTTCACACCGGTATCGAACAATGTTACGTAGGGAGCATCCGCGGGCGCGGCATAAGTAGAGCGCGCCTGGAGATCCTTCGCCCAGTCCGCCTGCTCATGGGGCTTCAAGTCCGATAGGTAGAACTCGGCGGTCGGGGATACGCCTCGGATCTCGGCAACCAGATCCAGCAGTTCCAACGCCTGCTCGAGAGGCTCTCGGGTGCAGCGCACCGCGACGACGACCCGTCCCGGGAAGGTCACGAAGCCAGGTTCAACTTCGATCTTGAACCGTTCGGCCGACTGGGCGAACGCATCGCGCGTTGCCTTCGCACCTGCGTCGCCCAAGCGAAGCCAGACCTGGTACCAACCGACCTGATCCGGCCCAGGTGGCGCAACTTCGTCCGTCCACAGTTCGTCAAACGCCGCCCTACGGAATCCGGCAATCGCGTTCACGAGCGCCGCATGCGCTGGCTTGTCCGGCATCTCAGGATTGCGCGATTTGACATCCTTTGAGATGTAGCTACGCACTCGCTCCACGAACGCTGCCAGTCTGCCATCGGGGACGTGCAGAGACACGATCTCGGTGCCGCCGGCGTCGATCGCACTCAATACCTCGATTCCGTCGCGTCGCCACTCAAGCTGCTTGAAATAGTCGACTGCGCCCGTAGGGGATATCTCCAGGGCGATCGTCATACCGACGTTCCGCGGAAGCTCAAGCTCCCGCCGCCGCTTCTCGAGTTCTGCGGCTTCTGAAGAGAGTGCCGCCAGCTGCTTGAGGAGGTACGCGCCATGCGACTTGCGATCGCGTTGTGGCGGCTGTTGCCTGACCACGGACAACGTCGACTTGAAGTCCTGACTGTCGGTGAACCCTGCGACGAACAGATGGTTCAGGTTATCGGGCATCCCTGGGCGTTCTGATTGTCATGGCGCACTCTAGCCCGAACTTTGGAACGCAGATCTGGCTGTAACCCAGCGTTTATGCGGGTTACAGCCATTTTTTTGGCTTGATATGTACCCATGTAATATGGCGAATTTGTCTTGACTTCAATGGAGGGTTCTATTATTTTCGATGCCCATGTACATCGAGTCGGTCCCCAACCGAGCCTCTCCCCCCGCGATCCTGCTGCGCGAGTCCTGGCGCGAGGACGGCAAGGTCCGCAAGCGCACCCTGGCCAACCTGTCTTGCCTTTCGCCCGAGGTGATCGAGGGCTTGAAGGTGCTGCTGCGCGGGGGCCTCGCCGTTGCCAGCGCCTCGGAGCTGTTCACCGTGGAGCGCAGCCTGCCTCATGGCCATGTCGCTGCGGTGCTGGGCAGCGCGCGCGGCTGCGGTGCTGCCGTCTGGTTCGGCTCCGCGCCCCAGGAGTTGCAGCCGCTGCTGCTGGCCATGCTGGCAGCCCGCGTCATCGAGCCCGCCTCCAAGCTCGCCACCCACCGCCAGCTCCATGACGACACGGCCAGTTCCTCCCTCGGACGCGTGCTGGGCGTGGACCAGTGCGGCGCCGACGACCTGTACCGCGCGCTGGACTGGCTGCACCAGGCCCAGCCTGCCATCGAGCGGCGCCTGGCTCGCCAGCACCTGGTGGGCGCCACGCTGGTGCTCTACGACCTCACCTCCACCTGGCTGACCGGACGCTGCTGCGAATTGGCCGCGCGCGGCCATTCGCGCGACGGCAAGCGCGACGATCCGCAGATCGTCTTCGGCTTGATCTGCAGCGCCGAAGGCTGTCCGATTGCCGTGGAGGTGTTCAAGGGCAACACCGCCGACCCGGCCACGGTGGCCGCGCAGGTGGCCAAGCTCAAGGACCGCTTCGGCATCGCTCACCTGGCCTGGGTGGGTGACCGCGGCATGCTCACCTCGGCTCGCATCGAGCAGGTGCTCAAGCCCGAGGGCATGGATTGGGTCAGCTCACTGCGCGCGCCACAGATCGCGCAACTGGCCGAGGAACACGGGCCGTTCCAGCCCTCGCTGTTCGACGAGCGCAACCTGCTGGAGCTGACCAGCCAACACTTCCCCGGCGAGCGCCTGGTGGTGTGTCGCAACCCAGCTCTGGCCGAGGAGCGTGCGCGCAAGCGGCTGGAGTTGCTGGCCGCCACCGAGGCCGATTTGGCCAAGATCGCCGTGGCCACCCAGCGCGCGCGCAGCCCGCTACGCGGCCAGGACGCCATCGCCCTACGCGTGGGGCGCGTGGTCGGGCGCTTCCACATGGCCAAGCATTTCGAGCTCACGATCACCGAGACCTCGCTGGCCTACCAGCGCAAGACCGAAGCCATCGAGGCCGAGACGGCCTTGGATGGGTTGTACGTCATCCGCACCAGCTTGCCCACTGCGCAACTCGATGCCAACGCCACGGTGGCCGCCTACAAGAGCCTGGCCCATGTCGAGCGCGCCTTCCGCTCGATCAAGACGGTCGACTTGAACGTGCGCCCGGTCTTCCACTACAACGAGTCCCGTGTGCGCGCCCACGTCTTCCTGTGCATGCTGGCCTACTACGTCGAGTGGCATATGCGCCAGCGCTTGAAGCCCATGCTGTTCGACGACGAACAACTCGACCTGGCCAACACCACGAGAGCCTCTGCGGTGACCAAGGCCGTCCGCTCCGAGCACGCCAAGGACAAGGACGCCAGCAAGACCGCCGATGACGGCTTGCCGCTGCACAGCTTCAGGACTTTGCTCAAGGACTTGGCAACCCTGGCCTACAACGTCACCCACACCACCGTCAACCCAGACATCTCGGTCGTCGTGACCACTCGGCCAACGCCATTGCAGACCAAGGCCTTCGAACTGCTCGCACTCAACCCGGCCTGTACCCAGTAACCGCACACCCCGTGAACGAAAAGTTCAAACGGGACGGGCACTTACGATTCAGGATACGTCAAAGTTCGGTCTAGCCCACCGACGGCCCACTGGGCCAGTTCCTACAACAGTTGCCGTTGGTTTGATGCCCGTTCTTCCAAGTGCCGGATCACGCTGATCTCGCTGATCTGCGTCTCCTGCTCCAGCACGGCATCCTTCATCGCGTCCTCGCACGCGCGCACGATGTCGGAATGAGAAAGCCCGTGCCCATGTCTGGCCATGCGTGCGTAATCGAGGCTCGACGGGGCGAGCATGGCGAGGCTGTTTCTCAGCAAGAGCTCGACCTGCGGCTCGTCGGGGATGACGTACTGGATGACATCGTCAAAGCGGCGGAACAGCGCGACGTCGAGAGACGCGCCACTGTTCGTTGCGGCAACGATCAAGCTGTCCGAACTGTCTTGTTCGATGAGCTGAAGAAACATGTTGAGCGTGCGCCGCATCTCGGCGACGTCGTGTTGACTCCCACGTTGCAGCCCAAGCGAGTCGAACTCGTCAAACAGATAAACACCTCTCGTCGACTTCAGCGCCTCAAATACGAGCCTCAGCTTAGAGGCGCTCTCACCCATGAACTTGGTGATCAGGCTGTCGAAGCGTGCAACGAACAGGGGCAATCGCAACTCCGTCGCAAGCACGCTGGCCGTCAGCGTCTTGCCCGTGCCAGGAGGTCCGACAAGAAGCAGCTTGCGTCGAGGCACGAGGCCGTGCCCGCTCAGACGCTCATGCTGCCGCTGCTCCTTGAGTACACGCTCGATCTTCTGTCGCACTTCAGGCGACAAGACCATCTGCGTCAGATGCTGCTCCGGATAGTGAACCGTCAGCAGATCACCCAGTTCCCCCTTTGGCTGGGCAAGCGGCAACGGCCGAGCCTTGGATCGCGCCGAACCGGTCGCTCGCGCCTGATCGATCAGGTCTTTCAGCTCTGCTGCGAGCTTCGTATGTCCACGCTGCGCCTCATCGGCAGCCATCTGTAGGGCAACCGAGAAGAAGTGCGCCTCCTCGTTACCTGCATAGGCACGAAGAAGTGCTTTGACTTGATCAGCGCGCGCCATTTGGAGAGCTCCCAGACAACGCATGGTATGGAACTTCCAGCGTTGTGCGTGTATCGATGTTAATGTGCTATTATCACACAAATGTGCTTCTATAGCAAGTCATGAGTGGGCTAAAACTTCCCAGATCTCAGGGTCAACTGATCAAAACGGCTCGAGGGGAAAGAAGCCAGAAACTATTCGCGCAGGAATTGGGCGTGGATCGGTCGTGCCTATCGCGATACGAGAACGAGCAACTCGGCGCCCCCACTTCTGTGCTCAATCACTGCCTGAGTGCCGTGGCCTCGCTCGTCGAAAACGAAGCACCCACGACATCATCTGTACAGCGAGCTCTGCTCCACGCGCGACAAGCGGTATGCGAACTTGAAGTCGCCGCCGACGAGGGAGCAGCTCGACGCGCAGGTCACGCGCGCACAGATAGCTGGCCACCCAAAGCGTGATTCGGGCGAGCGAGGAACGCCGCCGTCCAATGCGCCGCGTCGAACCCGGTCGGGTCACCGGATTCCTCGACCATCTTTTGCACGATACCCACAAGTCGAGCAATGTGGACTGCACTATCACTTTCGGGTAGACGGTCAGTCATGAGGATCGGGTTCAGGGTGTCATCAGGGCAACTGCCCGCCCTCGGCGCCCGCGTGGGAAATGCAGACAGGGCCGACCATCGCAAAAACGGTTCGGATCACGTTGGACCTTCGCTCAGCCGCAGAACCCGGAATCGAGCACTTCGATGTAGCGGAGCACGTCGTTGCGTATTTCGGAAGAGCGTGACCGACCGTTTCGGCATCGTGACCGCCGAATT
>JAZKAV010000005.1:0-163459 GCA_040388965.1 Pseudomonadota bacterium
GTGCCTTCGTGCTGCGCACTCCGGAATTCGCCCTTGGGGCGGCCCGGCGGGCTCATGCCGCCCCCTTTCGCACCGGCGCATGCAGCCAGCAGGCGGCGCGGCCCGCGCCGGCCGGCAGCAGTTCGGGCCGTTCGGCGCGGCAGCGCTCGAACGTGTGCGGGCAGCGCGGGTTGAACGCGCAGCCGGCCGGGATCGCGGTCAGCCGCGGCATCGCGCCGTCGATCTGCAGCAGCCGCTCGCGGTCCTCGTCCATCGCCGGGATCGAGCCCATCAGCCCGGCGGTGTAGGGGTGCGCCGGCGCGTGAATCACGTCCTTCACCGGGCCGATCTCGACGATGCGGCCGGCGTACATCACCGCGACGCGGTCGCAGGTCTCGGCGATCACGCCCATGTCGTGCGTGACCAGCATCACCGCGGCGCCGTGCTCCCGGCACAGCCGCTTCAGCAGCGCAATGATCTGCGCCTGGATCGACACGTCGAGCGCGGTCGTCGGCTCGTCGGCGACGATCAGCCTCGGTTCGGCAGCGAGCGCGAGCGCGATCACGACACGCTGGCGCATGCCGCCGGAGAACTGGTGCGGGTACTGCCCGATGCGCTCCCCGGCCGCCGGGATGCCGGTCTCCTGCAGCAGGCGGATCGCGCGCCGGCGCGCCTCGTCGGCGCTCACCGGCAGGTGAGTCCGGATGGTCTCGACCAGCTGCCGGCCCACCGTGTACAGCGGGTTCAGCGAGGTCAGCGGGTCCTGGAAGATCGCGCCGATCTGGCGGCCCCGGACCTTGCGCATCTCGTCGTAGGGCAGGTTGTCGATGCGGCGGCCATCGAAGCGGATCTCGCCGGCGGCGATCCGGCCAGGCGGATCGAGCAGCCCGATGATCGCCGCCCCGGTCAGCGACTTGCCCGCACCGGACTCGCCGACCACGCCGAGGATCTCGCCGGGCGCAATCTCGAACGAGATGTCGTCGAGCGCGACGAGCCGGCCGCGGCGCGTCGGGAACTCGACCCGCAGACGGCGAACCTCCAGCAGCGGCGTGGTCATGGCGGCGGTGGTGCGGGCAGTCAGCGCAGCCGCGGGTTCAGCGCGTCGCGCAACCAGTCGCCGAACAGGTTGATGCTCAGCGCGATCAGCAGCAGCATCGCACCCGGAAAGATCACCAGCCACCAGGCGCCGCTGAACAGCTGCTTGTTGCCCTCGTTGATGAAGGTGCCCAGCGACGGCGACGCGGGCGAGACGCCGACGCCGAGGAAGGACAGCGTCGCCTCGGTCTGGATCGCGAGCGCAAGGTGGATCGTCGCCAGCACCAGCACCGGCCCGATCACGTTCGGCAGCACGTGCCTGACCATGATGCGCAGCGGCGGCACGCCGACCACGCGCGCGGCCTGCACGTATTCCTTGCCGCGCTCGACCAGCGTCGAGCCGCGCACGGTGCGCGCGTACTGCACCCAGCCGGGCAGCGCGATCGCGATGATCAGCACGCCGAACGCGAGCGAGTCCTGCGCCTGCGGAAACAGCGCCCGCCCGACACCGGCGATCAGCAGCGCGATCAGGATGGCCGGGAACGACAGCATCACGTCGCACACGCGCATGACGAAGGCGTCGACAGGCCCGCCGGCATAGCCCGACAGCAGCCCGAGCGAGACACCGATCAACAGCGACACGATCACCGACGCGCCGCCGATCAGCAGCGAGATGCGCGCGCCGTACATCAGCGCCGACAGCACGTCGCGGCCCTGCTCGTCGGTGCCGAGCAGGTAGGTGCTGCGGCCGCCCTGCAGCCAGGCCGGCGGCAGCATCGAGTCGCCGAGTTCGAGCGTGGCCAGGTCGAACGGGTCGTGCGGCGCGATCAGGTTCGCGAACAGCGCGCAGCAGATGCACGCGAGCGCGACCAGCGCCGCGCCGATCGCCACCGGCGAGCCGCGGAACGAGTGCCAGACGTCGCCGTCGAGGAAGCGCGCCCAGGCGCCGGGCGCCGGCGTGTCGGGCACCGGACTCACCGGTCGTCCCTCACGTCGGGTCCGTGCCGCGGAAGATCGTGGGCAGGTCGGGCCGCTGCAGCACCCTGCGGCCGATCGACGATCCGATGCGCTGGACACCCTGCGGCGGCAGCACCCAGACGCCCTTGCCGCGCCGGACCAGCGACTCGCCGATGCCGGCGTCCCGGCCCCGCGGCAGCGACTCGTTCAGCGACTGCGGGTCCATCGGCTGCACGCTCCGCTGGTTCACCGCGCCCGGCGTGACCGCGCCGGCCAGGCTGCAGCCCGGCGCGACCGCAACGGCAAAACAGATCGTCTTGAATTTCATGGAGGTCTCCAGCGAGGCGGGCGGCGGGGTTCGCGAGGCAGCGGCTCAGTGCCCCGCCGCGGACTTCTCGACACGCAGGCGCGGGTCGACGACGAAGTAGAGCATGTCGACCGCCAGGTTGATCACGACGAAGATCAGCGCGACCAGGCACAGGTAGGCCGCCATCACCGGAATGTCGGCGAAGCTGACCGCCTGGATGAACAGCAGCCCCATGCCGGGCCACTGGAACACCGTCTCGGTGATGATCGCGAACGCGATCAGGCCGCCGAGCTGCAGCCCGGTGATCGTGATCACCGGCACCAGCGTGTTCTTCAGCGCGTGACCGAAGTAGACCGCCCGGTTCGGCAGCCCGCGGGCGCGCGCGAACCGGATGTAGTCGGCGCGCAGCACCTCCAGCATCTCGGCGCGCACCAGCCGCATGACCAGCGCCAGCTGGAAGATCGCCAGCGTGATCGACGGCAGGATCAGATGTTTCCAGCCGTCGAGCGTCAGCAGGCCGGTGCTCCAGGGGCCGATCATCGTGAGCTCGCCGCGGCCGAAGCTGGGCAGCCACTCGAGCGTGACCGAGAACACCAGGATCAGCAGGATGCCGATCAGGAAGGTCGGCAGCGAGACCCCGACGAGCGACAGCGTCAGCATCGTCTGCGACAGGAAGGAGCCGCGCCGCAGCGCCGCATGGACGCCCATCGGGATGCCGAGCAGCAGCGCGATCAAGGCGGCCGAGAGCGACAGCTCCAGCGTCGCCGGCAGGCGCTCGGCGATCAGCGACGACACCTTGCGGCCCTGGCGCAGGCTGAGCCCGAACTGGCCCTGAACGGCCTGGCCGACGAAGCGCGCGAACTGCACCGGAAAGGGCTGGTCCAGGCCGAGGTCGGCGCGCAGCTGCGCGCGCTGCTCGGGCGTCGCGTCCTGGCCGAGGATGTTGTTCACCGGGTCGCCGACGTGCTGGAACAGCATGAAGGCGACGAACGCGACCGCGAGCATCACGACCACGGCCTGAGCGAGACGGCGGAGAACGAAGACAAGCATCGGCGGGATGGTGGGTGAGGAGGCTGGAATCGAGCAATCCGCGCGCCACCCGTCGAGCGGGATGGCCGCGGGCCGGCGCTGCGACGCACGGACAACGACCCTTGTGCCCCGGTCGTTGCGAAACGCAAGAATAAGGGCACCCGCGGACGGCCTCTCGCTGGTGGCAAGTGCGGGTGCGCGCCAGCCCCGATCGGAACCAGGTCCGACGCTGCGCTATTCTGGATTCCCGATTCCGCGAGTTCCGCCTGCCATGACCTCCACCGATGACCTTCTGATCGCCGCCGACAATGCGCTGCGCACGCTGTCGGGCACCGGCCGTGCGACGCGCCCGTGCCCGGCACCGGACGTCGCCCCCCCGGCGCTGGACGGCGCGCAGCGCCGGCTCTCGGGCGCGCTGATGCGGGTGAATCATGTCGGCGAGGTCTGTGCCCAGGCGCTCTACAACGCGCAGGCGCTGAGCACCCGCGATCCGGCCCTGCGACGCCGCTTCGACGACGCGGCCCGCGAAGAGACCGATCACCTGGCCTGGACGCGCCGGCGCCTGCGCGAACTCGATGCGCGCCCGAGCCTCCTCAACCCGGTCTGGTACGCCGGCTCGTTCGCGCTCGGGCTGCTCGCGGGGCGCGCCGGCGACGCGGTCAGTCTCGGCTTCGTGGTCGAGACCGAGCGCCAGGTCGAGCAGCATCTCGACCGCCACCTGGAGCGCCTGCCCGCCCCCGACACCGCCTCGCGCGTCATCGTGCGGCAGATGAAGGCCGACGAAGCCCGGCACGCCGCCGCCGCGCTCGGCGCCGGGGCCGCGACGCTTCCCGCGCCGGTGCGCTGGGCCATGCGGCTCGCGGCGCGCGTGATGACGACCACCGCACACCGCCTGTGATCGGCCGGCCGGAGCTACGCCGGCCGGATCTCGAAGCTGGTCGTGATCTCCGCAGTCTTCGCGAGCATGATGCTCGCCGAACAGTACTTCTCGTGCGACATCTTCACCGCGCGCTGGACCACGGCTTCCGTCAACGCCGGCCCCGTGACGACGAAGTGCATGTGGATCTTCGTGAACACCTTCGGATCGGTGGCCGCGCGCTCCGAACTCATGACGACCCGACAGCCGCGCACGTCGTGCCGGCCGCGCTGCAGGATCAGCACCACGTCGTACGCGGTGCAGCCGCCGGTGCCGGCGAGCACCGTCTCCATCGGCCGGGGGGCGAGGTTGCGACCGCCGCCGTCCGGCGCGCCGTCCATCGTCAGAAGGTGGCCGCTGCCGGTCTCGGCCGAGAAGGCCATGCCGTTCGCCGGCATCCAGTTGATCGTGCATTCCATCGTCGGATCCTCGAACTGCCGCACCGATTGCGAGCATCTGCGCACGGATTGTGCACACCCTTCCGGTGCCGCCGCAGCCACCCAAAAAATCCAGATCGCGATTTATTGCAGCGCAGCAAAAAACACTCTACACTGATGCCCATGCGGTGATCGATCCCGGCTCGCCAGGCCGATCGGAGGTTCACCCGAACGATTGTCTCCTCCACCTCCTCCATTGGTGGATTCAGCCCAAGGCAGCAATGCCTTGGGCTTTTTCTTTGGGTGGTCGGGGGCAGGACAGGCCGGGTCGCGAAGTTATGATGCGGCGCCGCAAACGATGGCCCCAGGAGAGACGCGCATGGCCGCCCCGACGAAGAAGGCTTCCCCGCGAGCCGTGAAGCCGAAGTCGCCGCTGTCGCTGGCCGACTACCTGCAGAAGATCCTCACCGCGCGTGTCTACGACGTGGCCATCGAGACCGCGCTCGACCCGGCACGCAGCCTCTCCGAGCGCCTGGGCAACCAGGTGCTGCTCAAGCGCGAGGACACCCAGCCGGTGTTCAGCTTCAAGTTGCGCGGCGCCTACAACAAAATGGTGCGGCTCGAGCCGGCGCAGCTCAGGCGCGGCGTGATCTGCGCCTCGGCCGGCAACCATGCGCAGGGCGTCGCGCTCGCGGCCCGCCGCCTGGGCTGCAAGGCGACGATCGTGATGCCGGTGACGACACCCCAGGTCAAGGTCGATGCGGTGCGCTCGTTCGGCGGCGAGGTCGTGCTGTTCGGCGAGAGCTATTCCGACGCCCACCTGCATGCGCTCGAGCTCGAAGCCCGGCACGGCCTGAGCTTCGTGCACCCGTTCGACGACCCGGACGTGATCGCCGGCCAGGGCACGATCGCGATGGAGATCCTGCGCCAGCACCAGGCGCCGATCGACGCGATCTTCGTCGCGATCGGCGGCGGCGGGCTGATCTCCGGCGTGGCCGCCTACATCAAGTCGGTGCGCCCGGAGATCAAGGTGATCGGCGTGCAGACCAGGGACTCCGACGCGATGCTGCGCTCGGTGAAGGCCGGCAAGCGCGTGGCACTGCACGATGTCGGCCTGTTCGCGGACGGCACCGCGGTGAAGCTGGTCGGCGAGGAGACCTTCCGCCTGGCGCGCGCGCTGGTCGACGAATACATCGTCGTCGACACCGACGCCGCCTGCGCCGCGATCAAGGACGTCTTCCAGGACACGCGCAGCATCCTCGAACCCTCGGGCGCGCTCGGCGTGGCCGCGATCAAGCAGTACGTCGACACGCACCGCTGCAAGGGCCGGACCTTCGTCGCGATCACCTGCGGCGCGAACATGAACTTCGACCGGCTGCGCTTCGTGGCCGAACGCGCCGAGGTCGGCGAGGAGCGCGAAGCACTCTTTGCCGTGACCATCCCCGAGGAGCGCGGCAGCTTCAGGCGCTTCTGCGAACTGATCGGCCCGCGCGCCGTGACCGAATTCAACTACCGCATCTCCGACGCCAAGGAGGCGCACGTGTTCGTCGGCCTGACGACGACGAAGCGCGCCGAGTCGGCCCAGCTCACGAAGCATTTCCAGCGCCACGGCTTCGCGGCGCTCGACCTCACCCACGACGAGCTCGCGAAGGAGCACGTGCGCCACATGGTCGGCGGGCGCAGCAGCCTGGCGCAGGACGAGCGGCTCTACCGCTTCGTCTTCCCCGAGCGGCCGGGGGCGCTGATGCGCTTTCTCTCCAGCATGCACCCGGACTGGAACATCAGCCTGTTCCACTACCGCAACCAGGGCGCCGACCACGGCCGCATCCTGGTCGGCATCCAGGTGCCGCGCGCCGACAACAAGGGTTTCAAGACCTTCCTCGAAGGCCTGGCCTATCCCTGCGCGGACGAGACCGCCAACCCGGTGTACCGGCTGTTCCTGCGCTGAACTGTCGCGCCGGCGATCGGCCCTGGTTCCCGGGCCGATTGCATGCCGGCCGGCTCGGGCCTCACAATCGCGGCGAGTCCGCGTCCACCACGAATCCACACAGCCCATGTCGGTCAATCGCTCGCTGATCTCCGCCACCTCGAACCCGCTGCTCGAACAGGCACTGCGCCAGAAGCTCGCCCGGCGCGGCGAGGTCACCGGCGGACTCGGCGAGCTCGAATCGCTCGCGGTGCGGCTCGGGCTGATCCAGAACACGCTGAAGCCGCGCTTCCGCACGCCGCAGATCGTGGTGTTCGCGTCCGACCACGGCCTGGCGGTCGAGGGCCTGGGCGCCGCCGGTGATCGCTCGACCGCGCTGCTCGCGCATCAGTTGCTGAGCTCGCAGCTGCCGGTCGCGGTGTTCGCGCGCATCCAGGGGCTGGAGCTGTCGGTGGTCGACTGCGGCATCGCCGAGTCGGTGAACCCGCACGCGCGGCTGCTCGCGCGCAAGATCGCGCACGGCACGCGCAACGCCCGCGTGACCGCGGCGATGTCGGTCGACCAGGCGCACGCGGCGATCCGCGCCGGGATGGAGATCGCCGATGCGCTGGTCGGCAATGCAGTGGCCTGCGCCGGCATCGGCGTGGGGTCGCACGAAAGCGCGGCGCTGGTGCTGGCGCGCCTGTCCGGCGCGAACCTCAGCGACCTGCTGATCGCCGGCCCCGACATGGAGGAGTCGACCCTGGCGCACCTGCTTGCCGTGGCACAGAGCGCCCAGGCGCGCCACAAGGACGTGACCGACCCGGTCGAGGTGCTGGCCGCCTTCGGCGGCTTCGAGATGGCGATGATGGTCGGCCTGATGCTGGTGGCAGGCAGCAAGCGCCAGCTGATCGTCGTCGACGGCATGCCGGCCTGCGCCGCGCTGATGGTCGCGGCGCGCATCGCGCCTGCGGTGACCGACTACTGCATCTATTGCCGCAGCCACAGCCACGAAGGCCTGGACCAGGCGCTGGCGCTGTTCCACGCGTCGGCCCTGCTCGAACTCGGCATGGAGAGCACCGACGGCACCGGCGCCACGCTGGCCTGGCCGCTGGTGCGCAGCGCGGCGGCGCTGCTGACCGAAGTGGCCGAGGGCGAAGAGGCCGGCCCGACCCACCCCGGCGCGATCAACACCACGGCCGAGCCGACAACGCCGCTCTGAACCGCCCGGAAGCGACGACGCCCGGCTACCTGGTTGCCGCGTCCGGGTCCGGGCGCGGCGGGGCGGTCACGGGCGGCAGCGGCGCCGGCGACGGCAGGTATTGCGGCACCGGCATGGGCGGCGCCGGCACCGCCGGCATGGCCTCCGCAGACATGGCCGGCAGCGTGCCGGTCGCGGCCGCTGCGGGCGGCGGCAGTTCGAGCGTGATGGTCGGGGCGCCCGACTTCGGCGACGCGATCGACACCGTGCGCAAACTGACCGATTGCAGCACGAGGTCGTCGTCCAGGCGCGCGCCCACGGCATAGGCCTTCGGCATCTTGCCGTCGACCGCGATCAGCGCCACCCCGTGCCCGGCCGGTACCGCACCGGCCGCCGCGTACTTCGGTGCGGCGATGCCGAGCAGGCGGAAGCGCGCACTGGCCGCAGGCGCCGCCGCCATGGCCGGCGCGGCAACCGGCGCGCTGCCGAGCAACCGCGTCAGATCGCCGCGCGCCGCGACCGCGTCCCCGACCGGCACCGCGTAGGACGGCGCGGCCGGTGCACGCACGAACAGGCGCAGACCCCAGAACACCGCGGTGGCAGCCACCAGGGCCCAGATGACGAAGGCCGAAAGTCGTGCGAGCATGCACGATTATGATTCAATCGACTTCAAATCCCGGCCCGCGCGCCGGCAGGACTCCACCATGACCCTGGCTCCCGTCCCCTGCGCCACCCCGCGCGCCGCCGGCATCCGCACGGCGCGCGGCTTCACGCTGATCGAACTGATGGTGGTGCTGGTGATCATCGGCGTGCTGGCCGCGCTGATCGTGCCGAACGTGCTGGAGCGCGCCGACGACGCCCGCGTCACAGCCGCCCGCACCGACGTCAACAACCTGATGCAGGCGCTCAAGCTGTACAAGCTCGACAACCAGCGCTACCCGAGTGCCGAACAGGGGCTGAGCGCGCTGGTCGCCAAGCCGAGCGTCGGTGCGATTCCGCCGAACTGGAAGCCCTACCTCGACAAGCTGCCGAACGACCCCTGGGGCCACGCGTACCAGTATGCGAACCCGGGCCTGAAGGGCGAGATCGACGTCTACAGTTACGGGGCCGACGGCGTCATCGGCGGCGAAGGCAAGAACGCCGACATCGGTTCCTGGCAATGAGAAAGCTCCTCGTCGGACGTGCAGGTTCGGCGATGCTCCGGGCCCATGCGGGCCGGGGCACCTCCGAAGCATCGCCGCGTCGCCGCGCCGGCTTCACGCTGATCGAACTGCTGGTCGTGGTCGCACTGATCGCGATCGCGAGTGCGGTCGCCAGCCTGGCGCTGCGCGACCCGGCGTCGACCCGGCTCGAGCACGAGGCGGCGCGCCTGGTGGCGCTGCTCGAAGCCGCGCGCACCGAGGCGCGCGCGGCCGGCATCGCGGCGAGCTGGGAGCCGCGCGCTGCCCAGGAGGGTGCCGAGGGCTTCCGCTTCGTCGGCCTGCCGGCGTCGTCCGAACTGCCGACGCGCTGGCTCGCGGCGGGCGTGACCGCCGAGGTGCCCGGTGCGCGCGCAGTGGTTCTCGGCCCCGAGCCGCTGATCGGCGCCCAGCGCATCGTGCTGCACCTGGAAGCGCAGAGTCTGACAGTGGCGACCGACGGTCTCGGCCCGTTCACCGTGGTCGACAGCGACACGGCCGCGCCTCCGGTGCGGTCATGAGCCCGGGTCGCCCGCGCGGCTTCACGCTGATCGAGGTGATGGTCGCACTGGCGATCGTCGCGATCACGCTGGGCGCGGGCATCAGGGCGGCCGGCGCGCTCACCGGCAACACCCAGCGTCTGGCGGACGCGACCGCGGCGCAGTGGTGCGCCGACAACCAGCTGACCGGGCTGCGCCTGAGCCGGCTCACGCCGCCGATCGGCGATTCGGAGTTCCGCTGCGTCGAGCTCGGCGCGACCTACCGCGGCAGGCTGTCAGTGCGGCCGACCCCGAACCCGCTGTTCGTCAACGTCGACGCGCTGATGGCGGACGAGGGCGGTCGGCCCATCCTCAACCTGACGACGGTGCTGCGCAAATGAAACGCAGCGCGCCGCACGCCGGCTTCACCCTGGTCGAGGTGTTGGTCGCGATGGTGGTGATGGCGATCATGGCGGTGATGGCCTGGCAGGGCGTGGACGGCATCGTGCGCACGCGCGACGCGAGCCAGGCGCGGCTCGAGCAGTCGCTGCGCCTGAACACCGTGATCGCCCAATGGGACCAGGACCTGGCCTCGATCCAGGACAGCAGCGCCGTGCCCGAGGCGCTCAAGTGCGACGGCGCCTCGGTGCGCATGGTGCGGCGCACGGCCGACGGTCTGCAGGTCGTGGCCTGGTCGTACCGGCCCGACGAAAGCGGCGGCGCGTGGGTGCGCTGGGCCGGCCCGTCGGTGACGACCACCGGTGCGTTGCAGGACAGCTGGCTGCGCAGCCTGCAGCTGCAGGGCGGCGAACCCGGCTCGCTGAAGGCACTGAGCGGCCTGGCGGGCTGGCAGGTCTACTTCTATCAGACCAACGGCTGGGCCAACTGCCAGTCGACCGGCAACGTGATCGCGCCGACCCCGGCCGCCGGCATCCCCGTGCCGGTGGCCGCGCGCACCGCACTGCCGAACGGCGTGCGCGTGGTGCTGAGCTTCGCGCCGGGCAGCGGCCTGAACGGCGACCTGACGCGCGACACCCTGCTGGGCCCCTGACGCCATGCGGCCCCGCCATCCGCCTGCCCGGCGACCATGCCACCAGCATGGCGCAGCCTTGCTGACCGCGATGATCATCGTCACGCTGGTGGCGACGCTGGCCACCGCGATGGTCTGGCAGCAGTGGCGCGCGGTCCAGGTCGAGTCGGCCGAGCGGGCGCGCGCGCAGTCGGCGTGGATCCTCTCCGGCGCGCTCGACTTCGCACGCCTGATCCTGCGTGAAGACCAGCGCAGCGGCCGGCCGACCGCGCTGACCGAGCCCTGGGCGACGCCGCTGGCCGAGTCGCGCCTGTCGACCTTTCTCGCCGTCGACAAGGCTCAGGCCGACGACGGTCCCGAAGCCTTCCTGTCCGGCAGCATCAGCGACGCCCAGGGGCGCTACAACCTGACCAACCTGGTGACCCCGGCGGCCGGCGCCACGCCGGCCTCGGTCTCGCTGCCGGAACTCGAGACGCTGCAGCGGCTGTGCCAGCTGCTCGGTGTCGAGACCGGCGTGGCCGATCGCATCGCCACCGGCCTGCTGGACGCGCTCGCGCCGTCCACGGGCGCGGCCCCGCTGCTGCCCAGGACGGTCGCGCAGCTGAGCTGGCTGGGGCTCGATCCGGCCTCGGTGCAGGCGCTGCAGCCCTATGTCGTGCTGCTGCCGGTCAGCACGCCGATCAACGTCAACACCGCGTCGAAGGAGGTGCTGGCGGCGGCGATCAAGGGCATGGACCCGGCCAGCGCCGAGCGCCTGATCCAGATCCGCCAGCGCACGCCGTTCAAGGACCTGCCCGGCTTCACCGCGCAGGTCGCCGCGTTCGCGCCGCTGACCGCGAAGCTCGACGTGCGCTCCAGCTTCTTCGAGGTGCGCGGCCGGCTGCGTCTGGTGGACCGGGTGCTGGTCGAGCGCTCGATGGTGCAGCGACTGCCGAACGGCCAGATCAACGTGTTGCAGCGCGAGCGCATCGCGGGCCTCGACCAGGTTGGGGGGTGAGGCCCGCCCGGGTTGCCGGAGCACTGCAACAATGCGACGTAAGTCATTGATTCCCTTCATCTTGCAACCTTCGCATGCCTACAATGCCAGCCTAGCCCGCCAGCCCGCCAGCCCATGTCGACCCTCGTTGTCCAGATCCCGCCGCGCACACGCCTTCGCAGCAGTGCCGGCGGCGCCGAGGCCGAGCCCGGTGGCCGGGGCACCGAATACGCCTACGTGACCAGCCCCGACGGCCTCGCGCTCGAAGCGCAGGGCCGCTGCGCGGCGGCGCTGTTCCCCAAGGCCACCACGGTGATCGCCGTGCTCGCCGACACCGATGTGAGCTGGCACCGCATCACGCTGCCGAAGGCGCCCGCCGCCCGCCTGCGTGAGGCACTCGGCGGCGTGCTCGAGGACGCCCTGCTCGAGGACGCCGACGACGTCCACCTGGCGCTGGCGCCTTCGGCCAGCGCCGGCCAGCCAACCTGGGTGGCCGCGGTGTCGCGGCGCTGGCTGCGTGCCGAACTCGCCGCGCTCGAAGCGGCCGGGGTGTTCGTCGACCGCGTCGTGCCGATGGCCTGGCCCGACGACCCGCCGATCGGCCACTTCTCCGAAACCGAGGCCGACCCCGGCAGCACGGCGCACGGCATCGCGCTGCACTGGGCGCACGCCGACGGTGTCGCGACCGTGCGCCTGCAGGGCGGGCTGGCGCGCGCGCTGGTACCGTCCCCGGCGCCGCCCGAGACGCGCTGGAGCGCCACCCCCGGCGCGGTCGCCGCGGCCGAACAGTGGCTCGGCGGCCCGGTGCGCGTGATGCCGCCCGGCCCGCGCCTGCTGCAGGCCGCGCGCAGCCTGTGGAACCTGCGTCAGTTCGATCTCGCGCGCCGCCACCGCGGCGTGCGCGCGCTGCGCGACTCGGCGCGCCGGTTCTTCAGCCCCGAGTGGCGCCCGGCACGCTGGGGCCTCGCGGCGCTGGTGCTGGCGCAAATCGCCGGGCTGAACCTCTGGGCCTGGCACCAGCGCGGCGCGATAGAGGCCCGGCAGCTGGCGCTGCAGACCATCGTCCGGACGACCTACCCGAACGCGAACCCGCAGGACATCCAGCGCGACGCCGACGCGGTGATGCAGCGCGAGACCCAGGCGCTGCGCACGCTCGCCGGCAAGCCCGGCGACGCCGACCTGGAACCGATGCTGCAGGCCGCTGCATCCGCCTGGCCGGCCGACCGGCCGGCGGTCGAGTCGATCCGCTTCGAGCCCGGCCGGCTGACGCTGTCGGCGGCCGGCTGGAGCGATGCCCAGGTCGCCCAGTTCCGCAGCCTGCTGCGCCCGAACGGCTGGTCGGTCGAGGCCGCCGAAGGGCGGCTGACCCTGAGCCGCGTTCGGCCGGGAGCGAACTCTTGAGCAGCGCCAGCCTGTCGACCGCCGCGCCGGCGCTGGCCAGCCTGCGGCAGCAGGCCGGCACCTGGTGGCACTCGCGCACGCCGCGCGAGCGCCAGGCGGTGGCGCTGGTCGCGCTGGTGCTCGCGCTGTTCGCGGTCTGGAGCCTGCTCGTGCAGCCGGCGCTGCGCACCGTGCGCGAGGCGCCGGCCCAGCTCGACCGGCTCGACGCCCAGTACCAGCAGATGCAGCGCATCGCGGCCGAGGGCGGCGCGCTGCGCGCCGCGCCGCGCGTGTCCCCGGGCCAGGCGGCGCTGGCCCTGAAGGCCGCGACCGAGCGGCTCGGCGAGCGCGGCAAGCTGCTGCTGCAGGGCGACCGCGCGACGCTGACGCTGACCGGCGTCGCGCCCGAGGCCTTGCGCGGCTGGCTCAACGAGGCGCGCAGCGGCGCGCGCGCGCGGCCGGTCGAGGCGCAGTTGCAACGCGGGCCGACCGGCTACGGCGGCACCGTGGTCGTGACACTCGGAGGCGCGCCGTGATGCGGCTGCGCCGCAGGCGCGGGCGCGGCCTGTGGGCGCCGACCGTCGCCGCCACCGGCTGGGGCGAGTCGACCCTGGCCGAGATCTCGTGGGACAAGTCGCGCGGCGCCGGATTGCGCTGGGCCGCCGGCGGCGCGGTGCTGGGCGTGCTCGCGGCCCTGGTCGTGTTCGCGCCGGCCGCGTGGCTGTGCAACGCGGTCGCGGCGGCGACGCAGCAGCGGCTGCTGCTGTCGGACGCGCGCGGCACCGTCTGGTCGGGCAGTGCCGTCGTCGTGCTGACCGGCGGCGAGGGCAGCCGCGACGCGAGTTCGCTGCCCGGCCGCCTGGCCTGGGCGCTGCGCCCCCGCGGCCTGGGGCTGGAGCTGCAGATGGAGCACGCCTGCTGCCTGAACGGCACGGTGGCCCTGAAGGTGCAGCCCGGCTTCGGCCGCACCACCTACACGCTGGTGCCGCCGGCCGGCTGGGTCGGGCAGTGGCCGAGCGCCTTTCTCGGCGGCCTGGGCACCCCCTGGAACACGATGCAGCTCGGCGGCTCGCTGCGCCTGGCCTCCGGCGCTTTGAAGCTCGAATCGGTGCAAGGCCGCTGGGTGGTGGACGGCGCGGCCGACCTCGACCTGGTCGACGTCTCCTCGCGGCTGAGCACGCTCGATTCGCTCGGCAGCTACCGCATGACCCTGTCGGGCGACGCGGCCAACCCGGGCATTTCGCGCCTGACGCTGAGCACGCGGGACGGCGCGCTCCAGCTCAGCGGCAGCGGCACCTGGGGCCCGGCCGGCGTGCGCTTTCGCGGCGAGGCGCGGGCCGGCGCCGCCGACGAAGCCGCGCTGTCCAACCTGCTGAACATCATCGGGCGGCGCGACGGCGCCCGATCCGTCATTTCGATCGGATGAGCATGAAGCCAAGCGTCCCCCTGAAACCCGCAGCTGCCGGCCGCCTGCTGCCCGCCGCGGTGGCCGCCGCCGTGCTGGTGGCGTCGCTGCTGCCGGCACCGGTCGTGTTCGCCCAGTCGGCTGCGGCGCGAGCCCGCGGCGAAGCGGTCACGCTGAACTTCGTCAACGCCGACATCGACGGCGTGGCACGCGCGATGTCGGCGATCCTGAAGCAGCAGTTCGTCGTCGACCCGCGCGTCAAGGGCACGATGACGCTGTACAGCGAATCGCCGCTGTCGCCGCGCGAGGCCTACCTGAACTTCCTCGCCGCGCTGCGCGGCCTGGGCTTCACGGTCGTCGAAGTCGGCGGCCTGTACAAGATCGTTCCCGAGGCCGATGCGAAACTGCAGACGGGCACGGTCTCGATCGGCGGTCAGACCTCGCGCGGCGGCGACCAGGTGCTCACGCAGGTCTTCCGCCTGGCGAACGAGAACGCCAACAACCTGGTGCCGGTGCTGCGCCCGCTGATCAGCCCGAACAACACGATCAACGCCAACCCCGGCAACAACACGCTGGTGATCACCGACTACGCCGACAACCTGCAGCGCATCGGCAAGATCATCGCCGCGATGGACACGCCGTCATCGGGCGACGTCGAGGTCATCCCGCTGAAGCACGCGGTCGCCGCCGACATCGCGACGCTGGTGCAGCGCATGACCGACAGCGGCGGCGCACCCGGCGCCGTCACGCCGGGCACCCCGGCGGGTGGCGCGGGTGCGGCATCGGTGCAGGTCGACGCGCGCAGCAACTCGCTGCTGGTGCGGGCCGCGAACCCGGCGCGCATGGCGTCGATCCGCGCCCTGATCGACAAGCTGGACAAGCCGGTGGAGTCGGCCGGCGCGGCCGGCAACGTCTGGGTCGTGTACCTGAAGAACGCCGATGCGGTGAAACTGGCGGCGGTGCTGCGCGCGGCCTACGGCGGCAGCGGCGGTGCGGCGGGCGGCAGCGCCGGAACGGGCAGCTCGCCGGCAGCCCCCATCGCCATGAACGCCAGCGTCAGCTCGGCAAGCGGCGCGTCACCGCAGTCGACCTCGCCGCTCTCGGCTTCCGCCGGGCCGTCGACCGGCGGTTTCGTTCAGGCCGACCCGTCGAGCAACGCGCTGATCATCACCGCGCCCGAGCCGATGTACCGGCAGCTGCGCGCCGTCATAGACCAGCTCGATTCGCGCCGCGCCCAGGTCTATGTGGAGTCGCTGATCGTCGAGGTCGACCCGAGCCAGAGCGTGGATTTCGGCATTCAGTGGCAGGGGATCGTCGGCGGCAAGGGTGCCACGAACATCATCGGCGCCGGCACGAACTTCGGCAACGGCACCGACAACATCCTGACTGCAACCGGGGCGCTCGTCACCGGCGGCGCGAGCGGTCTGGCGGGTCTCGGATTGCCGAGCGCTGGTTTCAACATCGGCCTGGCGCACAAGTTCGGCAACTTCTACACGCTGGGCGCGCTGGCGCGCGCGCTCAGCACCGAGAGCGGCACCAACATCCTGTCGACCCCGAACCTGGTCACGCTCGACAACGAAGAGGCGCGCATCGTCGTCGGCCAGAACGTGCCGTTCGTGACCGGCTCGTTCACCAGCACGGGCACCGGCACGACCAGCCCGTTCCAGACCATCGAGCGCAAGGACGTCGGCATCACGCTGAAGATCAAGCCGCAGATCGGCGAGAACGGCACCGTGCGCATGACGATCTACCAGGAGTCGTCGTCGGTCGCGTCGACCACGGCGGTGGGCACCGACAACGCCGGCCCGACCACCAACAAGCGCTCGATCGAATCGACCATCACCGTCGACGACGGCCAGATCGTCGTGCTCGGCGGCTTGATCGAAGACAGCTACAACACCACGCGCTCCAAGGTGCCGCTGCTCGGCGACATCCCCTACCTGGGCGCGCTGTTCCGCAGCGAGAACCGCACCCGCAAGCGCACCAACCTGATGGTGTTCCTGCGCCCGGTCGTGATGCGCGACCAGGCCGGCAGCAACAAGATTTCGCTCGACCGCTACGACTACATCCGCGCCCAGCAGCAGCAGGCGCAGCCGCCGCAGAGCACGATCCTGCGCATCAACGAGTCGCCGGTGCTGCCGCCGATCCGGCCGGGCGACGTCGGCCCGACCGGCGCGCCCCGCCCGCTCGGCGACACGGCTCCGTCCGCGCCGGCGGTCGTCCCGTCGGTGCCGGCGTCGGCACCGGAGCCGAGCGCGCCGAAGACGAACTGACGCGAACCCGACGGAGCAACGACCATGGGCGCCCGCCACCCCCTGCCCTACGCCTACGCGAAGGCGCACACCCTGCTGCTCGAGGACGACGGCGCGCGGCTGGTGCTGTGGGCGCCCGAGTCGGTCGGCCTGCCGGCGCTCGGCGAGGTGCTGCGGCTGTACGACGTCGATGCGCTGGAGCGCGAGGCCGCGTCGTCGCTGGCGAACCGCATCGCGGTCGCGTATGCGGGCAGCGAGTCGAGCGCCGCCACCGTGATCGGCGAGGTCGAGAGCGCGGTCGACCTGAGCCGCATGATGCAGGAACTGCCGGCGATCGAAGACCTGCTCGAGGCCTCGAACGACGCGCCCATCATCCGCATGCTCAACGCGCTGCTGACGCAGGCCGCGAAGGACGGCGCCTCCGACATCCACATCGAGCCCTACGAGCGCAGCAGCTCGGTGCGCTTCCGCGTCGACGGCACGCTGCGCGAGGTGGTGCAGCCGAACAAGGCGCTGCATGCGGCGCTGATCTCGCGCCTGAAGATCATGGCCGAGCTCGACATCGCCGAACGCCGGCTGCCGCAGGACGGCCGCATCTCGCTGCGCATCGGTGGCCGCGCGGTCGACGTGCGCGTCTCGACGCTGCCGTCGGCGCACGGCGAGCGCGCGGTGCTGCGCCTGCTCGACAAGGGCGAATCGAAGTTCACGCTCGAGGGCCTGGGCATGAGCGGCGACGTGCTAACCAAGTTCGACAAGCTGGTGCAGCAGCCGCACGGCATCGTGCTCGTCACCGGTCCGACCGGCTCGGGCAAGACGACCACGCTGTACGCCTCGCTCGGGCGCATCGACACCGCCGGCACCAATGTGCTGACGGTCGAGGATCCGGTCGAATACGAGTTGCCGGGCATCGGCCAGACGCAGGTGAATCCGAAGATCGACCTGACCTTCGCGAAGGCGCTGCGCGCGATCCTGCGCCAGGACCCGGACGTCATTATGATCGGCGAGATCCGCGACTACGAGACCGCGCAGATCGCGATCCAGGCCTCGCTGACCGGCCACCTCGTGCTCGCCACCGTGCACACCAACGACGCGCCGAGCACCGTGACGCGGATGATCGACATGGGCGTCGAGCCCTTCCTGCTCAGCTCCAGCCTGATCGGCGTGCTCGCGCAGCGGCTGGTGCGCAAGCTGTGCCCGGCCTGCAAGAAGGCCGACGCGCGCGGGCGTTACCACCCGGTCGGCTGCGCCGAGTGCGGCAACACCGGCTACAAGGGCCGCACCGGCGTCTACGAACTGATGGCGGTGGACGACCAGGTGCGCGCGCTGATCCACGGCCGCGCCGCCGAATCGCAGCTCTTCGTCGCCGCCGAGGCCGCCGGGCTGCGCTCGATGCGCGAGGACGGCGAGCGCCTCGTCGCCGAGGGCATCACCTCGCCCGAAGAGGTGATGCGCGTGACACGGGAATGATGATGGGTCGTTCTGCCGCCGTGGGTCCTCGCGACGCGGGCATCGAGCCCGCGCCGCTCGCCGGCCGCTGCGCTGGTCGATCCCCGTAAACGGGACCCCTCGCCCCTCGCTTCGCGTCCTATGCCCGCCTACAAATTCGAAGCGCTCGACGCCGCCGGCAAGGCCACCACCGGCCTGCTCGACGCCGAGAACGCGAAGGCCGCGCGCGGCCAGTTGCGCGCGCAAGCGCTGGTGCCGCTGGCGGTCACGCTGGTCGCCTCGGCCGGCACGAAGGCCGAAGGCCTGCGCTTCACGCGGCGCGTGTTCAACACCACCAGCCTGACGGTCTGGACGCGCCAGCTCGCCGGCCTGGTCGGCGCCGGCTTGCCGCTGGAACGCGCGCTGACCGCCCTCAGCGAGGAGGCCGAGGACCCGCGCCAGCGCGAGCTCGTCGCGCACCTGAAGAGCGAGGTCAACGGCGGTTCGCCGTTCGCACGCGCGCTGGCGAGCGCGCCGCGCGAGTTCGACGAGGTCTACCGCGGCGTGGTCGCGGCCGGCGAACAGAGCGGTGCGCTCGGCAAGGTGCTGGAGCGCCTCGCCGACGACCTCGAGGAGCGCCAGGAGCTGCGCAGCAAGCTGATCGGCGCGACGCTGTACCCGGCGATCGTCTCGCTGATCGCGGTCGTGATCGTGATCTTCCTCGTCACCTATGTGGTGCCGCAGGTCGCGTCGGTGTTCAGCAGCTCGAAGCGGGCGCTGCCGGCGCTGACGCTGGCGATGCTGGGCATCAGCGCGTTCCTGCGAAGCTGGGGCTGGGCCGTGCTGCTGCTGCTGGCGGCCGGCACCGGCCTGCTGCTGGCGATGCTGCGCAACGCGGTGTTCCGCCAGAGCTTCGATGCCGGCTGGCTCGAATTGCCGCTGATCGGCAAACTCGCGCGCGGCTACAACGCGGCGCGTTTTGCCGGCACGCTGGCGATGCTGGCCGGCGCCGGCGTGCCGATCCTGAAGGCGCTGCAGGCGGCGAGCGAAACGCTGTCGAACCGCGCGATGCGCGCCGACGCGATGGACGCGCTGGTGCAGGTGCGCGAGGGCGCGCCGCTGGCCTCGGCGCTCGCCGGCAAGAAGCGCTTTCCCGGATTGCTGGCGATGTTCGCGCGCCTGGGCGAGCAGACCGGCCAGTTGCCGCTGATGCTGGAGCGCGCCGCGCGCCAGCTCGGCACCGAGGTGCAGCGGCGCGCGATGCAGATGGCGACGATTCTCGAGCCGCTGCTGATCGTCGCGATGGGCGGCGTGGTGATGCTGATCGTGCTCGCGGTCCTGCTCCCGATCATTCAGCTCAATACCTGGGTGAAGTGAGCCCGCCGCTGGCAGCCGGACTTGCCGCAAGCGGCCATCGGGTGAGCCAGCGCACGGTGTGCGACCTCTTGGCCCAACTGAACAGAGGTGGCCTCGCCTACGAGCCGCTGGCATGCAATCTGCAGCAACAAGCGCAGGTTTCCCGCCCAGTTCGCCGGCCCGGCTTGCGGCAGACTGTGCTTGAATGGCTGCAGCGCAAGTTGAAGGAGGATGCTCGATGCCCGCTTCCAACGATCTCGTGACGGTGTCCAGCCGGCCCGGCCACCTGCCGATCGCCCGCATGCGCAGCCTCTACCGGGTCGACGAGGTCGGCCGCAAGCTCGACAAGCTGCCGCAGAAGGAACACGAGAGCCTGCGCTCCACCTACGAGCGCATGCTCGAGAAGGGGCCCGAGCGCTTCCAGGTCAAGCCCTCCGGGCTGCCGGTGATGGACCACCTCTACGACGAGCTGCCCAACTTCGCCGAGGTGCTCGACGACATCCGGCGCCAGCTCGCGCTGTGCGAGGACAGCCGCGACGCGCTCGAGATCACGCCGCTGCTGCTGCTCGGCCCGCCGGGCGTCGGCAAGACCCACTTCGCGCGCGAGCTGTCGGTGCTGCTGGGCACCGGCATGGGCTTCCTGTCGATGAGCTCGATGACTGCCGGTTGGCTGCTTTCGGGCGCGTCGAGCCAATGGAAGGGCGCGCGCCCCGGCAAGGTCTTCGAGACCCTGGTCGACGGCCAGTACGCGAACCCGGTGATGGTGGTCGACGAGATCGACAAGGCCGGCGGCGAGCACGCCTACGACCCGCTCGGCGCGCTGTACAGCCTGCTCGAGCACGACACCGCCGGCAGCTTCACCGACGAATTCGCCGAAGTGCCGATCGACGCCAGCCAGGTGATCTGGGTCGCGACCGCGAACGACGGCCGCGCCATTCCCGACCCGATCCTGAACCGCATGAACGTCTACGAGGTGCAGGCGCCCGATCGCGACGCCGCGCGCCGCATCGCCGCGAAGCTGTACCGCAGCATCCGCACCGTGCACGGCTGGGGCGAGCACTTCGACACCGAGCCGCCCACCGACGTGCTCGACGCGATGAGCGACATGGCGCCGCGCGAGATGCGCCGCGCCTGGATGACGGCCTTCGGCAACGCCAAGCTCGACCGCCGCGAGCGCGTCGAGGTGCGCGACCTGCCCGACGCCCGCGGCAGGCGCAGCGCGATCGGGTTCATGCAGTAGCGCTCGGCAATAGCGGTCGCGCACGGCGCCGGGCCAGACCCCGGCCGGCGCTACAGGCTCGAAAGCGGCACGCTTTCGCTGGCCACCCGGTCCGCGATGCCGCCGGTCAGCGCGTCCGCGTCGACCACGTCGACCCTGAACGGCAGGTCGCTGGCCTCGAACCGGTCGCGCAGATCGGCGCGCTGCATCCAGCTCAGCCGGCCGGGCCGAACGAACAGCAGGTCGAGGTCCGAGAACGGCCGGGCGCGGCCGCTCGCGCGCGAGCCGAAGACGCGCACCTGCGCACCGGGCAGAACACTCTCGATGATGCTGCGCACGGTGTGCGCGTGCTCGGGCGCCAGCGCCACCGGGCGGCCTGCCGGCGCGGCCTCAGGGCGCAAGGCTGGCCTCCAGCGCGTCGAGCAAGGCCGCAGCGTCCACCGCGAAGGCCGCGGCGCGCTCGGCCACGGCCTGTGCCTTCGCTTCGTCGTAGGCGTGGCTGGTGGCGTTGCGCATCTCGCGCCACACGCGCCAGCGCGCCGCGTCGGGCGTGAGGCCGGCATCGGCGGCGCCCCGCAGCAGGTCGTTGAAGGACAGATCGGCCACGCGCTCGGCAGACTCGGCGCGCTCGATGAGCACGCGGCGCAGCAGGCGGACCGACAGTTCGTAGGTGAACTCGAACGACTGGATCACCGCCGAACGCAGGTGAGGCTTGAGCGGCGTGCCGACCGGCTGCGCGTTCCAGAACGCCAGCGCCTCGTTCAACAACGCGAGCGACTTGCGCAGTGGCGAGAGGTCGACGATCGGCGGCTTCATGGGGGCATTGTCATGGAGCGGGCGCAACCGAGTCAAAGCGGTTCGATCAGCCCTCGTTCATGCATCGGCGCGCTCCCGATTCAGCGCCAGCAGGCGCCGCAGGATGTCGTCGTCGGGCATCTGCGGCGTGTAGTCGGCCCAGCCGTAGGCGGCGGCGACTGCCGCGTCGAGCACGCGGTGCGCGTCGTCGAGCCAGGCCGGGCGCCGGTTGTAGAGCTTGGTCAGCGTGCGCTGGGCAAGATCGGCCGCGTGGCCCTCGCGCGCCAGCACGCGGTCGGGATAGGGCGAGGCCGCCATGCCCAGCGGCACGACCTCGGGCTCGCGGCGCGTCCACTCGGGCGGGTTGAGCCAGCGCTCGCGCAGGTCGTTCAACTGCTTCGCGGCACGGGCGATCCCTTCCGCGTGCCGGCGCACCGCGGCGGGCAGGCCGGCGGGGATCAGCGCGCCGTCGGGCAGCGCCTCGGTGCGCTGGTGCGCGGTGTCGGCGGGGGTGAGGCCGGCGGGGAAGGGGAAGGTCTCGAAGCAGCTCGTGGGTGTATAGCGAGGGTCGTTTCCCTTGCCCATCCACGTGCACATGCCGAGCGCCCATAGTTCATGCAGTCGGGAGTGCAACAGGCCGAAGGTCGCATCGTCCGAGCGCGGCACGACCTGAAGGTTCTTGTCGGGCAGGACGCACGCATGGACGAAGACAAACAAGCGGTGCTTCGCGACCTCGGGCGTCGCGATGAAGCGCGAGAGCGGCGCCAGCAGAGCCCGCAATCCCGGGCGCGCCTCGCCGTGGCGCCACCAGTTCACCCGATAGGACTCGCGGTTGTTCGTCGCGCGTTCGGCCTTCACCGTTCGCTGCAGGTACTCGAACGGCCCCTCGAAGCCCGCGGCTTCGGATTCCGGCATCGAGGCGCCGAAATCGACGATCCAGACGTCGCGAGGCCGGCGCGTGAGGTCGATGCCGTTGAAGCTCGGGCGCAAGACCTCGCGACAGGAGCGTCCGTTCGGGTTCGGCTGCACCAGCCAACGCCGCGCACGCTCACCCTCGACGTCGAAACGGCCCACCTTGGTGACACCCATGAAGCACGCACGCTCGTTTGCCTGCAGTTTCGACGCAGACGAGAGATCGAGTTCGCCCGCCACGCCGGTGCATGCCAGCGCCGCGCCGATCTGCCCGACTTCCGCGCCGTCGAGGCGCGCGCCGGGGCCGTCGCCGAACGCCACCAGCGACACGCGCACCGCGGCGCCGTTGTTGATCCACGGTTCATCGGCCCAGGCGTCGAATATCCGGCTGCTGCGCACCACCGCATCGAGGACGCTCCGGTTCGCCCCGCCGCGGATCGAGTTCGTCGCCACCAGTCCGGCGGCGCGCAGGCGGCCCGCCTGCATCGCGTGGAGCGCCTTCTCGAACCAGTAGCAGACGAAGTCGACCCCTGCCGGCAAGCGGCCGGCGTAGGTGCGGGTCAGGCGCTCGAAGTAGGCGTCGCCCAGCTCGGACCGCATCTTCTTGTTGCCCACGAACGGCGGGTTGCCGACCACGACATCGACCTTCGGCCACCGCGCCTCGCTGCCATCGGCGTTCATCAGCGCGTCGCGGCACTCGATCTGGTCCAGCGGGTCGAGCACCGGGTTCACCTTGAACGGGTAGCCGTGCTGCAGCCGCCACTGCAGCTCGCCGATCCACACCGTCACGCGGGCGAGTTCGGCGGCGTACTCGTTGATCTCGATGCCGAGCACGTTCGCCGGGCTGGTGAAGGCGTCGACCTGGCGCTGCAGGCCGAGCGCCTCGGCCTCGATGTTGGCCTGGTGCTCGATGTCCTTCAGGCTCTTCAGCGCGAGGTAGAGGAAGTTGCCGCTGCCGCAGGCCGGGTCGAGCACGCGAAACCGGCGCAGCGTCTCGAGGTAGGCGACGAAGGCATCGTTGGCGCGGCGGTACTCGGCATCGCCGGCGCGCCGGCTCTTGCCGATGTGCGCGGCGATCACGCCCTTGACGCGCTCCCACTCGGCGCGCAGCGGGCGCTGCACGACCGGCTCGACCAGCCGCATGATGGTCGCCGGGTCGGTGTAGTGGGCGCCGAGCTGGCTGCGCTTGCGCGGGTCGAGGCCGCGCTCGAACAGGGTGCCGAAGATGCCGGGGTCGATCGCGCTCCAGTCGAGCGCGGCGGCGGCGCGCAGCGCGGCCACGTCGAGCGCGCCCAGCGGCGGCACCTCGACCTCGCGGAACAGGCCGCCGTTGAACCAGGCGATGCTGTCGGCGCCGAACAGGCCGCCGTCGCGCATCGTCGTGAACAGGCCGTGCAGGCCGCGGCGCAGGGCCTCGGGCTCGACGCCCCGGTTGCCGACGAGGCGCTCGAACAGCCGCGCCGGCAGCAGGCCCGCGTCTTCGGCGAAGAAGCAGAACAGGCACTGGGTCAGCAGGTGCGAGGCGGTCTCGGCGGCGATGCCCGCCGCGCGCAGGCGCTCGGCGGTGGCGGCAAAGGCGTCGGCCGCCTCCTCGGTGATCTGGCGGTTGGTGCGCGCCGGGCGAAAGCGCTCGGGGTCGGTGAAGCAGCGGCGCAGCAGCTCGCGCTTGGCCGGGTCGCCGAGCTGGTCGATCGTGACGACATGGCGCTCGCTCGGCGTGCCGTTGAAGTGGGTGTGGACCTCGATGCGCAGGCGGTCGCTGACGACCAGCAGCGGCGGGTTGTCGAGCGCGAGCGCGTAGGTCATCAGCTGGCGCAGCGCGGCGTCGAGCGGCTTGCCGGGGGCCTTGTTCTCCCACGCGAAATGGCCGCGCTTGAACACGTCGGCATAGCCGCGGCGCTGGCCCGCGTGGCCCGCGTGAACGAGCGCGCCCTTCTCGAACACGTAGTCGGCGCCGCCGGCCGGCGCGGGCACGCCGAGCACGGCGCACAGCTCGATGAAGTGCTGCTGCGCGCCCTGCTCTTCGTTGAGCCCGAATGCCGCGCCGCCGGGGCCCCACTTGGCGATGAAATCGGCGATCGGCTGCTGCGGCGTGTTCACGGGTCTTTCGGGCGGGCGGGGCGGGCGGGGTGGGCGCATTTCACCACAGGGGTGCGGGCGCGGCGCTCGTATCATCGACCGCATGCCCACCTCACTCGACGGCCAGCTCGTGGTCGCGATCTCGTCGCGCGCCCTGTTCGACTTCGAGGAGGAGAACCGCCACTTCGAGGCCCACGACGACCGCGCCTACATGCGGCTGCAGCTCGAGCGGCTCGACCTGGCGGCCCGGCCCGGCGTGGCGTTCTCGCTGGTCAACAAGCTGCTGGCGTTCAACGCGGTTGCGCCGCGGGTCGAGGTGGTGATCCTGTCGCGCAACGACCCGGTCTCGGGCATGCGCGTGTTCCGTTCGGCGCAGCACTACGGGCTGCCGATCCAGCGCGGCGTGTTCACGCGCGGCGAATCGCCCTGGCGCTACCTGCGCCCGCTGAACGCGCACCTGTTCCTGTCGACCAACGAGGCCGACGTGCGCTCGGCGCTCGGCGCCGGCGTGCCGGCGGCGCGCGTCTACCCGCATTCGGCGCGCGCCTCGGCCGAGCACCCGGACGAAGTGCGGATCGCGTTCGACGGCGACGCGGTGCTGTTCTCCGACGAGGCCGAGCGCGTGTTCCAGCGCAGCGGGCTGGTCGCCTTCCAGGCCCACGAACGCGACCACAGCGCCACGCCGCTCGCGGCGGGCCCGTTCAAGCCGCTGCTGCTGGCGCTGCACCAGCTGCAGCAGGCGCCGGCGCAGACCATGCGCATCCGCACCGCGCTCGTGACCGCACGCAGCGCGCCGGCCCACGAGCGGGCGATCCGCACGCTGATGGACTGGAACATCGAGGTCGACGAGGCGATGTTCCTGGGCGGCCTGCCGAAAGGCGAGTTCCTGCGCGAGTTCGAGCCCGACTTCTTCTTCGACGACCAGACCGGGCACGTCGACGCGGCGGCGGCGCACGTGCCCTCGGGGCACGTGGCTTCGGGCATCAGCAACGGTTGAGACCGCCGGGCGGGCCTTCAGGGATCCCCCTTATTCGGGGGAGGGTGCGGGCCCCACAAGCGGCTCGGCGGTCCATAGAATGAATTATCGAGTGGTTGCGTCTCTCCACCCGGCAGGTGTCCCGGACACCGTGGCGCGCCGCAAGGCGGCCATCGCAAGTCAACCAACCAAGGTGTCCATCATGAGAGTGTCTCTGTCCAAGTCTGTCGTTGCCGGTGCGGTGTTGTCAGTCGCGGCGGTGCTCGGCGCCGGGTCGGCGGAGGCGGCAATCTACCGGGGAAGCTGGGATCCGGCGTTTGGACCGAAGTTTGCGGATCTCGGCTGGACCGCGAATGCAACGATCGATGTGCCCGACGCTTGCTTGGCGCAACCGAATTTCGTGTATGAAGCGAGCGGTGCCTGCGCGGGTGTCGCCATCTCCAACATTTCGGTGAGCTTCTACGACATCGCCAATGGCACGGTGCCGATCAGCAGCGCGAGTCTCGTTGACACTTATTCGGTCAGCGGGACGGGCGTGCCGATTTCGGGCGTCGGCGTCACCGGCCACTTGCTCACCGGAATCAATGCGAGCTACTTCGGTCCGTTCGGCCCAACCCTTGGCGATCCGGCGGCGCTCAGCATCGCTGGCAACGGGGACTATTCTTTCTACCTGAGCCTCTATATCTCGGGTGGAAACTCCTACGCGAAACTGGCGTACGTTTCTCCGACCAGCAATGCAACCAACTGCCTCGGCAACCCCGACATCCAAGGTGACTGCGGTCTGTCCACGAATCCTGCGCTCGGAACGCTGACACCGGCAATCCCGGAGCCCGGAACCTACGCCCTGATGCTCGCCGGCCTGGGCGTGATCGGCTTCGTCGCGCGCCGCCGCGCCCGTTAATCGACGACGGCGGCAGCCGGCTCGGTGCGCACCGCCTGCGCACTGCGGATCGCCTCGTCGACCTGCCAGTCCTTCCCTTCGCGCCATGCGGCGTCGAACCCGGCGCCGCCCAGGGTCTCGCGCAGCGCGGCGAGGCTTGCCTGCCAGCGCCTCTCGCTGCGCCCGGAACCGGCCAGGCCCAGGCGCTCGCGTGACGCGCCGACCATCGCCGCGAGCCTGACGGCCGTGTCGTGCCGGCCTTCGGCACTGGCCAGGAGCGCCTGGTCTTCCAGACAGCCGAGCAGTTCCTCGCGCATCTCGAAGGCGCGGAAGGCCAGCAGCGATTCGTCCAGGCGCTGGCGTGCGGCGGCCAGGCTGCCCTCCCGCAGGTCGATCTTGCCCAGCCGCCAGAGCGCGTTGGCCTCGCCCCGCTTGTCGCCGGCCTCGCGACAAACTGTCAGCGAGCGCTTGAAGCGCTGCGCGGCCTGTGCCCGGTCGTCGCCTTCGAGGGCGAGCTCGCCGAGCGTCAGTTCGCATTCGCCCTCCAGCTCCTGGTGCACGATGTCGCGGGCGATCGCGAGGCACTGCTCGAGGTCGCAGCGCGCCGTCGCGTCGTCCCCGAGCTGCAGGTTGATCTGCCCGAGGTGCAGCAGGCCGATCGCCTCGCCGACGCGATCGCCGAGCCGCCTGAAGATCTCCAGCGCCTCGGCCTCGCCGGCGGCGGCCTCTTGCGCGTCGCCGGCCTGCAGGCGGGCCAGGGACAGGGTGGACAAGGTCGCGGCGATGTCGACCTCATTGCCCATCCGGCGCCTCAGTTCGAGGCAGGTCTCGAGCATCTTGCGGGCCTCGGCATGGTCGCTCTGGCTTTCGGCCAGCGCCGCGCCGACATACAGGGCCCACGCCTGCGCGATCGACGACGCCTGGATCGCGGGCAGGGCCAGCGCCGCCTGCACCAGCTTGCGGCCTTCGGTCGAATAGCCGCGCAGGATCCAGAAGCCCTGCAGCGCGACGCCGAACTTGACCGCGATGAACGGGTCGACGCCGCCCGCGAGCGACAAGGCGATCGCGCTGCGCACATTGTCCAGCTCGGCCTCGAGCTTCCAGATCCAGTCGGCCTGCTCGGGCCCGCGCAGACCGTGGTTGGCCTCCTTGGTCATCGCGAAATAATGCTCGCAGTGGCGGATCGCGGTGGGCTCGGCCTCGCCGCCCTGGTCGAGCTTCTCGCGCGCGTAGTCGCGGATGGTTTCGAGCATGCGGTAGCGTGCGCCGTCGTCGCGCTCTTCCAGCATCACCAGCGACTTCTCGACCAGCGAGCCGACGAGGTCGAGCACGTCGCCGCTGGTCAGCGGGTCCCCGCCGCACACCTGCTCGGCGGCAGCCATGTCGAAACCGCCGACGAACACGGCGAGGCGGCCGAGCAGGGTCTGCTCGGACTCGTTCAGCAATTCGTAAGACCAGTCGACGAGCGCGCGCAGCGTCTGCTGGCGCACCTCCAGCACGCGGGAGCCGCCGGTGAGGATCTTGTAGCGGTCCTTCAGGCGCGCGTTGATGTCGGCCACGGTCAGCGAGCGCACCCGCGCCGCCGCCAGCTCCAGCGCCAGCGGAATGCCCTCGAGGCGCACCACGAGTTCGGCCACTGCCGGCGCCTCGCGCTCGTTCAGCGCGAAGGCCGGTTTGTGCAGCTGCGCGCGCTCGACGAACAGGCGCACCGCGGTCGACCGCGACAAGGCCTCGATGCCGTCGCCGCGCGCCGGCACCGGCAGCGGCAGCACCGGATAGGTCTGCTCCCCGGGCGAGTGCAGCGGCTCCCGGCTCGACGCGAGCAGGCGCACCTGCGGCGCGGCCTTCAGGATCGCGCTGGCCATCTGCGCCGACACCTTGATCACATGTTCGCAGTTGTCCAGGATCAGCAGGGCGCGCTGGCTCTTCAGGTGGGCGCACAGCGTCTGCAGCAGCGGGCGGTCGGGCTCCTCGCGCACGCCCAGCACCTGCGCCGTCTCGCCGACGATCAGCGCCGGGTCGCTGATGGGGGCCAGATCGAGAAACCACACGCCGTCGGGAAACTGATGCATCAACTCGGCCGCGGTCTGCAGCGACAGGCGCGTCTTGCCCAGCCCGCCCATGCCGAGCAGCGTGACCAGCCGGGACGTGCCCAGCAACTCCTTCACCTCGCCGAGCTCGCGCTCGCGCCCGATGAACGACGTCGCCTGGTGCGGCAGGTTGTTCGGGATCTCCTTGACCGGCAACCACCAGTCGCCCGTCTTCACGACGCGGTAGGCCTTGTCGCCGTCCGCCGGCTGCACGAAGGGCCCAGCGGGATCGCCCACCTCGAAGAGCTCGATCGGGTCGGACACGCCCTTGACCATCCAGTGGCCGTGCGACACCACCTTCAACGCGGTCTCGCCGAGGCCTTCCAGAGCGCTCTGCGACAGCAGGGTCTGCCCACCGCGCGCCAGCATCATCACGCGTGCGGCGATCGGCTTCGACAGGCCTTCGACTTCGAGCGGCTTGGCGCCGCGCGCGATGTCGGCCTGGGCGTTCTCGCGCAGGATGACCGGGCCCACGTGCAGGCCGGCGCGTGCCTTCAACGGCACCGCCAGACCTGCCAGGGCGCGGTGGTACGCCATCGCGTAGGCGATCGCGTCGGCGGGCGACTCGAACAGCAGCAGCATGCCGTCGGTCTTGTCGATCTCGCGACCGCGCCAGGGGTCGAGCAGCCCGCGCGCCACCCGGTCGTGCGCGGTCCACACCTCGGCCATCGCGGCGTCGCCCAATTGCTCGGACAGCTTGGTGCTGTCCACCACGTCGGTCAGGAGCAGCGCCCTGATTTCACTCATCGTTCGGCCTGCGTGTCGTGTCGCCTCGTACGGGCAGACAGCGGATGATCTTGTATTCCAGCCAGTGTACGCGCCGCCCGCCCCACCCCGGTGTCGCGGCGGGGTCCGGGTGTGGGGCATCGGCCATCGGTGCGGTCACGCAATGGCGCCGGCCTTCACCGCGTCAGGCGAACCTGCGCAGGCCGGCCATGTCGGTGACGCGCACGCCACCGTACTCGATGCAGATGCAACCCTGGTCCTGCAGCACCTTGAGCGCCTCGTTGACGCGCTGGCGCGACAGGCCGACCAGGTAGCCCAGCTCCTGCTGAGTGATCCGCAGCAGCGTGCCGACGCCCGGGTACAGCACGGGGTGGAACAAGGCCGTCAGGCTGCGCGCCACGCGGGCCTCGGCGTTGCTCATGCGATCGATCTCGCGCGCCGCGATGAACTGCCCGAGGCGCTCGTTGAGCTGGTTGACGATGAAGCGGTTGAACGGAATGCTGCGCTCGAGAAGCCAGTGGAAGGTCTCGACACCCAGGCCCGCGACCCTGCTCTTGCGCACCGCCTGGATGTTGTAGCGGTAGTGTTCGCGCTTGATCACCGTGCCTTCGCCGAACCACCCGCCGGGTGGCAAGCCCATGAAGGTGACCGGAGCACCGAACTCGTTGGTGCTGCTCATCTTGAGCAGGCCATCGATCACGCCGAACCAGTAGGTGACGGGCCGGCCGAAGCGGCACAGCAACTCCCCGGTCCCGACCCGCACGACCTTCAGGCCGGCCACCGCGGCATCGCGCTCCTCGCGGTCCAGCGCCGGCAGCCACCGGATCTCGGCCAGCTCGGCGGCACTCGGCGCCTGCGCTCGCTGGTGCAGCGGTGCGGGCAGGGCGGCAGCTTGATCGTGATCGGCGACGACATTCATCGAGGGAAACCACGGAGGGGAGTGACCCTAGGATTGTCGTCAGAACGACAACCCGGCGTCAAACTTTTCCCTACATTCTCTGTTTGCAGGAAGCGGTGTCACCGAGGTGGCCTGCCGCCCACCCACGGAGAACTGCGGTGCAGACCACGTTCACTCGCCTGATGCTGGACCACGCGGCCGAGCGGCCCGAAGCCGCCGCGCTGCGCGAGAAGGACTACGGCATCTGGCAGACGCTCAGTTGGCGCGCCCTCGCGACCCTGGTGCGCGAGCTGGCCTGCGGCCTGGCGCTGGCCGGGCTGAAGCGCGGCCAGCACCTGGTGGTGATCGGCGAGAACCGGCCACGGCTGTACGCCGCGATGCTGGCGGCCCAGTCGCTGGGCGCGGTGCCGGTGCCGCTGTACCAGGACGCCGCGGCTGCCGAGTTCGTGTTCCCGATCACCAATGCCGAGGTCGCGTTTGCAATCGTCGAGGACCAGGAGCAGGTCGACAAGATGCTCGAGGTGCGCGAACAGTGCCCGCAGCTGCGCAGCCTCTGGTTCGATGACCCGCGCGGCCTGCGGCACTACGCCGAGCCCGGCCTGGCGCCGCTCGACGAACTGATCGCCGCCGGTCGCGCCCACGACGCCGCGCACCCCGGTTTCTTCGACGCCGAGGTGCAGAAGACGCAGCCCGACGACGTGGCGGCGATGTTCTTCACCTCGGGCACGACCGGCCACCCGAAGGGCGTGGTTCATACCCACCGCACCCTGATCGACCGCGCGCTGGCCGGGGCCCGCTTCGACCGGCTGACCCACGCCGAAGAAGTTCTGGCCTACCTGCCGCCGGCCTGGATCGGGCAGAACATCTTCTCGTACGCGCAGTGGCTGGTGTGCGGCTATGTCGTGAACTGCCCGGAATCGGCCGCCACGGTCAGCATCGACCTGAACGACATCGGCCCGACCTACTACTTCGCGCCGCCGCGCGTCTTCGAGGGCCTGCTCACGACCGTGATGATCCGCATGGAAGACGCCGGCGCGATCAAGAAATGGTTGTTCCACCATTTCATGGCGGTGGCGCGGCGCGTCGGGCCGACGCTGATGGACGGCCAGCCGGTCGGCGCGCTCGACCGCCTGCACTACGCGCTCGGCAGGCTCGTGGTGTACGGGCCGCTGCGCAACACCCTGGGGCTGTCCCGGGTGCGCGTGGCCTACACCGCCGGCGAGGCGATCGGCCCCGACCTGTTCAGCTTCTACCGCTCGATCGGGATCAACCTGAAGCAGCTCTACGGCTCGACCGAGACCGCGGTGTTCGTCTGCCTGCAGCCTGACCACGAGGCCCGCGCCGACACGGTCGGCGTGCCGATCGAGGGCGTGCAGATCCGGGTCAGCGACGCGGGCGAGATCCTGGTCAAGTCGCCCGGCCTGCTGAAGGAGTACTACCGCAACCCGGCGGCCACCGCCGAGGTGCTGACGGCCGACGGCTGGTACCACACCGGCGACGCCGGCTTCCTGGACGCCGGCGGCCACCTGAAGATCATCGACCGCGCGAAGGATGTCGGTCGCCTCGTGGGCGGTGCATTCGACGGCGCGCTGTTCGCGCCCAAGTACGTCGAGAACAAGCTCAAGTTCTTCCCGTACATCAAGGAGGCGGTCGCGATCGGCTACCGGCGCGCAAGCGTCTGTGCCTTCGTCAACATCGATTTCGAGGCCGTCGGCAACTGGGCCGAGCGCCGCAACCTGCCTTACGCGGGCTACGCCGATCTGGCACAGAAGCCCGAGGTCCGGGCGCTGGTCCGCGACTGCGTGCAGAAGGTCAACGCCGACCTCGCCGTCGACGAGAAGCTGGCCGGCTCGCAGATCAGCCGCTTCCTGATCCTGCACAAGGAGCTCGATGCCGACGACGGCGAGCTGACGCGCACGCGCAAGGTGCGGCGCGGCTTCATTGCGGAGCGCTATCGGGTGCTGGTCGACGCGCTGTATGCCGGACGGGCGAGCCAGTACATCGAAACCCCGGTCCGGTTCGAGGACGGGCGCAGCGGCATGATCGCAGCCGACCTGAAGATCGTCGACACCCAGGTCTTCCCTGCCGTGAAGAGGGCCGCCTGACATGACGGCTCCCGGGCTCGCGGCTGCGCCGCTTCTCTGCTCCCCAAGGGGGCGCTCGCCGGCGCCCCCGGGGCGGCCCGGCGGGCGCTGAGATGGCCCGCACGATCGGCGACGTGATCCTCGAGGTCAAGAACATCTCGCTCGCGTTCGGCGGCGTGAAGGCGCTGACCGACATCAGCTTCGACGTGAAGGAGCACGAGATCCGCGCGATCATCGGACCGAACGGCGCCGGCAAGAGCTCGATGCTGAACTGCATCAACGGCGTGTACCAGCCGCAGCAGGGCTCGATTGCGTTCCGCGGCCGGACCTTCCGGCACATGAACCCGCGCCAGGTTGCCGAGATGGGCCTGGCGCGCACCTTCCAGAACCTGGCGCTGTTCAAGGGCATGAGCGTGCTCGACAACATCATGACCGGGCGCAACCTGAAGATGAAGACCAACCTGTTCCAGCAGGCGATCCATTGGGGCGCGGCCGAGCGCGAGGAGACCGAGCAGCGCCGGCATGTCGAGCGCATCATCGACTTTCTCGAGATCCAGCCCTACCGCAAGACGCCGGTGGGCAAGATGCCCTACGGACTGCAGAAACGCGTCGACCTCGGCCGTGCGCTCGCGATGGAGCCGCAGGTGCTGCTGCTCGACGAGCCGATGGCCGGCATGAACGTGGAAGAGAAGCAGGACATGAGCCGCTTCATCCTCGACGTGAACGACGAGTTCGGCACGACCATCGTGCTGATCGAGCACGACATGGGCGTGGTGATGGACATCTCCGACCGGGTCGTCGTGCTCGACTACGGCAAGAAGATCGGCGACGGCTCGCCGAACGAAGTGCGATCGAATCCGGATGTGATCAGCGCCTACCTCGGAACGAGTCGCTGAGATGGGCTTCTTCCTCGAAACATTGTTCGGCGGCCTGATGGTCGGCATGCTGTATTCGCTGGTCGCGCTCGGCTTCGTGCTGATCTACAAGGCCAGCGGCGTCTTCAACTTCGCCCAGGGCGCGATGGTGCTGTTCGCGGCGCTCGCGATGGCACGCTTCTACGAATGGATCCCGAAGTGGTTCGGCTTCGACCACAAGCTGCTCGCGAACGTGTTCGCATTCGCCGCGGCGGTCGTGGTGATGATCGCGGTCGCCTGGCTGATCGAGCGGCTGGTGCTGCGCAAGCTCGTGAACCAGGAGCACATCACGCTGCTGATGGCCACGCTGGGGATCAGCTACTTTCTCGAAGGCTTCGGGCAGACGCTGTTCGGCTCGGACATCTACAAGATCGACGTCGGCATGCCGAAGGATCCGGTGCTCGTGCTCGACAAGTTCATCGAAGGCGGCGTACTGGTCAACAAGGAAGACCTCTACGCGGCGGTGATCGCCGCGCTGCTGGTCGCGCTGCTGGCGCTGTTCTTCCAGAAGACCGCGACCGGCCGCGCACTGCGCGCAGTCGCCGACGACCACCAGGCGGCGCAGTCGATCGGCATCCCGCTCGGGCGCATCTGGATCATCGTCTGGTCGGTGGCGGGCTGCGTCGCACTGGTGGCCGGCATCATCTGGGGCAGCAAGCTCGGAGTGCAGTTCTCGCTGTCGCTGGTGGCGCTGAAGGCGCTGCCGGTCGTGATCCTGGGCGGCCTGACCTCGGTGCCCGGTGCGATCGTCGGCGGGCTGATCATCGGCGTCGGCGAAAAGCTCTCGGAGATCTACATCGGGCCGATGTTCGGCGGCGGGATCGAGATCTGGTTCGCCTACGTCCTTGCCCTGGTCTTCCTGCTCGTTCGGCCGCAGGGCCTGTTCGGCGAAAAGATCATTGATCGCGTATGAAGTACGCGATCAATGATCTTTCGGTGAAGGCCGACTTGGCGATGGCCAGGTCGAGCGCAGCGTGCCGCCACCAAAAGATCATCGACCGAGTCTGACCCCCCATGCTGTACAGAGAGAACGGCCAGTTCAAGTCCACGTATCGCGCCGACCAGCAGATCTTCCCGATCCTGCAGGACCGCATCGCGATCGGCCTGCTGCTGGCGGCCGCTTTCGTCGTCGTGCCGATGGTGGCCAGCGAGTATCTGCTGCGCGCCATCCTCGTGCCCTTCCTGATCCTGTCGCTGGCAGCACTCGGGCTGAACATCCTGGTCGGCTACTGCGGCCAGATCTCGCTGGGCACCGGCGCCTTCATGGCGATCGGTGCCTACGCGGCCTACAACTTCCAGGCGCGCATCCCCGGGATGCCGCTGATCGCGGCGCTGCTGCTCGGCGGCGTGTGCAGCACGGTGGTGGGCGTGCTGTTCGGGATCCCCTCGCTGCGCATCAAGGGCCTGTACCTCGCGGTCGCGACGCTCGCCGCGCAGTTCTTCGCCGACTGGGCCTTCCTGCGCATCAAGTGGTTCACGAACGACTCGTCCTCGGGCTCGGTCAGCGTCGCCGGCCTGAACGTGTTCGGCGTGCCCGTCGAGTCGCCGGTGCAGAAGTACCTGCTGTGCCTGGGCTTTCTGGTGCTGTTCGCGCTGCTCGCGAAGAACCTGGTGCGCGGCGCCATCGGCCGCGAGTGGATGGCGATCCGCGACATGGACGTGGCCGCCGCGGTGATCGGCATCCGCCCGGTCTATGCCAAGCTGACCGCATTCGCGGTCAGCAGTTTCATCGTCGGCGTCGCCGGCGCGCTGTGGGGCTTCGTCCACCTGGGCTCGTGGGAGCCGGCGGCGTTCAACATCGACCGGTCCTTCCAGCTGCTGTTCATGGTCATCATCGGCGGGCTGGGGTCGATCATGGGCAGCTTCTTCGGCGCCGCCTTCATCGTCGTGCTGCCGATCGGGCTCGACGCCCTGCCGCGCTGGTTCGGCATCCCGATCGACACCGTGCTGTCGACGAACCTGACCTTCATGATCTTCGGCGCGCTGATCGTGTTCTTCCTGATCGTCGAGCCGCACGGCATCGCCCGGCTGTGGTCGACCGCGAAGGAGAAGTTGCGGCTGTGGCCGTTCCCGCATTGATTCGATAGTCGCCGCAGAGCGAATCCAGACCCTTGTTCAACCACCGATCGGAGACCGACATGAAATTCAAGTCCCTCGCGCTCAGCGCGACCCTGATGACCGCGGGTCTGGGCTCGCTCGTCGCCGCGCCCGGCGCATTCGCGCAGGCCAAGGAGCAGTTCTTCCCGCTGCTGACCTACCGCACCGGCCCGTACGCGCCGAACGGCACGCCCTGGGCCAATGGCAAGCTCGACTACGTCAAGATGATCAACGCCCGCGACGGCGGCGTCAACGGCGTCAAGATCACCTACGAGGAATGCGAAACCGGCTACGCGACCGACAAGGGCGTCGAGTGCTACGAGCGCCTCAAGAGCCACGCCGGCATGTCGCTGTTCGAGCCGCAGTCCACCGGCATCACCTTCGCGCTCACCGACAAGGTGCCCGGCGACAGAATCCCCTTGCTGACGGCGGGCTACGGCCTCGCGGCTTCTCAGGACGGCGGCGTCTTCAAGTGGAACTTCCCGCTGATGGGAAGCTACTGGACCGCGGCCGACATGCTGATCCAGTACATCGGCAAGAAGGAAGGCGGCCTCGACAAGCTCAAGGGCAAGAAGATCGCCCTGGTCTATCACGACTCGCCGTTCGGCAAGGAGCCGATCCCGCTGTTGCAGGAGCGCGCGAAGATGAACGGCTTCGACCTGCAACTGCTCCCGGTCACCGCCCCGGGTGTCGAGCAGAAGGCGACCTGGCTGCAGGTGCGCCAGTCCCGGCCCGATTTCGTGCTGCTGTGGGGCTGGGGCGTGATGAACTCGACGGCGCTGAAGGAAGCCCAGGCCACGGGCTACCCGCGCGACAAGATGTACGGGGTGTGGTGGTCGGGCGCGGAGCCCGATGTGAAGGACGTCGGCGACGGCGCGAAAGGCTACAACGCGCTCGCCCTGCATGGTTCGGGGCAGCAGCCCAGGGTGATCCAGGACATCATGAAGTACGTGTATGCCAATGGCCAGGGATCGGGTCCGAAGGAGGACGTGGGCGCGGTGCTCTACACCCGCGGTGTCGTGCTCCAGATGCTGGGCATCGAGGCCGTGCGGCGCGCCCAGGAGCGCTTCGGCAAGGGCAAGGTGATGACTCCCGAGCAGGTGCGCTGGGGCCTGGAGAACATGTCGCTGGACCAGAAGAAGCTCGACGCGCTGGGCTTCACCGACGTGATGCGGCCGCTGAGCACCTCGTGCAAGGACCACATGGGCTCGACCTGGGCGCGGATCCAGACCTGGGATGGCAGCAAATGGAGCATCACGTCCGATTGGCTGCAGGCCGACGAGCAGATCATCGCGCCGATGGTGAAGGCGGCCGCCGACAAGTACGCGGTGGAAAAGAAGCTGACGCGCCGCCCGCCGGCGGACTGCCAGAGCTGATCGAAAGCGAAAGGGCTCGACAGGGCTCCACCCGGAGCCCTCTTCGAAGCGCCGCCCGCAGAGGCCTGCGGCACTTCGACGTGCGGAGGACGACATGGACACATCGAACATCCTGCTGAACGTCAACGGCATCGAGGTGATCTACAACCACGTGATCCTCGTGCTCAAGGGCGTCTCGCTCCGCGTGCCGGAGGGCCGCATCGTGGCACTGATGGGCGGCAACGGCGCGGGCAAGACGACGACGCTGCGCGCCGTCAGCAACCTGCTCGAGAGCGAGCGCGGCGCCGTGACCAAGGGCTCGATCGAACTGCGCGGCGAGCGGATCGACAGGCTCTCGACCTCGGAGATGGTGAACCGGGGCGTGATCCAGGTGATGGAGGGGCGCCACTGTTTCGCGCACCTGACGATCGAGGACAACCTGATGACCGGCGCGTACACGCGCCGCGACGGCAAGGCCGCGGTCGCGGCGACGCTCGAGAAGGTCTACGGCTACTTCCCGAGGTTGAAGACGCGGCGCGCCTTGCAGGCCGCGTACACCTCGGGCGGCGAGCAGCAGATGTGCGCGATCGGCCGCGCGCTGATGGCGAACCCCAGGATGGTGCTGCTCGACGAGCCGTCGATGGGCCTGGCGCCGCAGATCGTCGAGGAAGTGTTCGAGATCGTGAAAGACCTGAACACGCGCGAGCGCGTGACCTTTCTGCTCGCCGAGCAGAACACCAACATGGCGCTGCGCTATTCCGACTACGGCTACATCCTCGAGAACGGCCGGATCGTAATGGATGGCGAGGCGGCGTCGCTGCGCGAGAACGAGGACGTGAAGGAGTTCTACCTGGGCATGGGCGGCGGCGACCGCAAGAGCTTCAGGGACGTGAAGAGCTACAAGCGCAGGAAGCGCTGGCTGGCCTGACCGCCAAGCACTTGGGGGATTCGCAGACATGGCCCACGCCGACACCGACGCCCTGCAGCGCCTGCTGCCGCTGCTGCGCCAGCTGCGCGAGATCAGGGGCTTGCGCGAGGTGAAACCCGGCGTGTTCCAGCTGAAGGGCCGTGTCTTCGTCCAATTTCAAGACGAAGGCGGTGCACTCGTCGCCGAACTCGGGAAGGCCGGTGGCGCCGGCTTCGACCGCTACCCGGTCGACTCGCCACCCGTGCAGCGCAAGCTCGTCGACGATGCCAGGCGCCGCGTCGCGCGCCTTGATGACGACTGAACGACGAATCCGGCGACCTTCCGGTGCCGGCATGGCGCGCGCCGCTGAACCCGGGGCATTCGGGGCGTGCGTAGATTCCGCAATGCCGCCGGGCGCCGGATTGCGCACAATCGGGCATCGTCCATCTTTCCACGCCGGATTGGGAGCACACCCATGAAGCAGTTCCTGCTCGCTGGTCTCGCGGCCTTGCTTGCCAGTTCGGCTTGGGCCGAATACCCCGAGAAGCCAATCACGATCGTCGTGCCGTTCGCCGCCGGCGGCCCGACCGACAAGGTCGCGCGCGACCTGGCCGAGGCGCTGCGCAAGCCGCTGGGCGGCCAGTCCGTCATCGTCGAGAACGTCGGTGGCGCCGGCGGCACCCTGGGCGCGGCGAAGGTCGCGAAGGCTGCCGGCGACGGCTACACCCTGCTGCTGCACCACATCGGCATCAGCACGGCGCCGGCGCTGTACCGCAAGCTGAGCTACGACACGCTCGGCGACTTCGAGTACCTCGGCCTGGTCAACGAGGTGCCGATGACGCTGATCGGCAAGCCCGCACTGCCCGCCGGCAACTACGCCGAATTGCTGAAGTGGATGGACGCCAACAAGGGCAGGATCAACCTCGCCAACGCCGGCCTGGGCGCCGCCTCGCACCTGTGCGGGCTGCTGTTCCAGAGCACGCTGAAGATCGACATGCAGACCGTGCCCTACAAGGGCACCGGACCGGCGATGACCGACCTGCTCGGCGGCCAGGTCGACCTGATGTGCGACCAGACCACCAACACGACCAGCCAGATCGAGGCCGGCAAGGTCAAGGCCTACGCCGTGACGACCCTGAAACGCCTGAGCACCCCGGCGCTGAAGAACCTCCCCACGCTCGACGAATCGGGCCTGAAGGGCTTCAACGTGACGATCTGGCATGGGTTGTACGCGCCCAGGGGCACGCCGAAGGCCGTCACCGACAAGATCAATGCCGCGCTGCGCGTGGCGCTGAAGGACGCCGATTTCGTCAAGCACCAGGAAGCGCTGGGCGCGGTCATCGTGACCGACATGCGACTGGGCGGCGCCGAGCACAAGAAGTTCGTCGCCTCCGAGATCGCGAAGTGGGGCCCCATCATCAAGTCCGCCGGCCAGTACGCCGACTGATCAGCCGGTGATTCGCAGCGGCGATCGTCACCGGCCGGTTGGTGACGGCGCGTCGGCCATGTCGTCGACGTGCGCTTCCACGTCCGACGGCAGCAGCTGGATCGAGGCTCGCAGGCCCGGCACCTCGCTCATCAGCGCCTGCTCGACCGCGGTGCGCAGCGCGGCCGCGCGGCCGAGCGTCCAGTTCGCCGGCATGTGCATGTGCAGATCGACGAATCGGCGCTGGCCCGCACGGCGCGTCACCAGGTGATCGAAGCGTATCGTGCGGTGCTCGAACTGCGCCAGCGCGCGGGCGATCTGCAGGCGCACTTCGGGCTCCACGGCGCTGTCCATCAGGCCGTCGACCGAGCGCCACGCGAGATGCGCGCCCTCGCGCAGGATGTTCAGCGCGACACCGATCGCGAGCACCGGGTCGAGCCACAGCCAGCCGGTGAGGTGCACCAGCACGAGCCCGACGACGACACCGGCAGAGGTCCACACATCCGTGTAGAGGTGGCGCGCGTCGGCCTCCAGCGCGATCGAGCGGTGCTCGTGCGCAGCGACCATCATGCGCGAGGCCAGCAGCCAGTTCAGGCCCGAGCTCGCGACCGCCAGCGCCAGCCCCCAGCCCAGCGACAGCAGCGGTTGCGGGTCGACGAAACGGTGCGCTGCGGCCCAGATGATCCCCGCCGCGGCGCCCACGATCAGCAAGCCCTCGAAGCCGCTCGAGAAATACTCGGCCTTGGTGTGACCGAACGGATGGTCGTTGTCGGCCGGGCGCTGCGCGATCGTCACCATCGCGATCGCGAACAATGCCGACGCGAGGTTCACGAACGACTCCATCGCGTCCGACAGCAGGCCGACCGAATCGGTGATCCACCAGGCGGCCGATTTCATCGCGATCGTCGCGACCGCGGCCGCGATCGACAGCTTGAGAAAGGTCGTGACCTGCACGCGGCGCCAACGCTCAGCCCGGTCCGGGCCGGCCTTCCATGCGCTCGGATTCGTCGCGCGCGAGCCGGGCCGCTCGCGCGCCGCCGTACCCGGTACCGTTGCTGATGGAGTTCATGTCATTGCGGGCATCGACGAACGGGATCAGCCGGTCGATTCGCGCTTGCTCCTGCGGCCGCAGTCCGGCTGCCGCCGCGCCCGGCTGCGGCAGGATGGCCGCACCGGCAACACGACGTTGGTGCGCGTGCATCGTGAATCACTCCAGCGTCACGCGCGCGAACTTGCGCTTGCCCACCTGCACGACATACGTCCCGGCGCCCAGCTTGAGGCCGCGGTCGCCGACGACCGCGCCGTCGACGCGCACACCGTTGCCGTCGACCAGACGCAGCGCTTCGCCGGTGGATGCCGCGAGATTGGCCTGCTTCAGGACCGCGCCGATGCCCAGCGGCGCGCCCCCCAGCGTGACGGCGTCGATCCGGTCCGGCACGCCGCCGCGCGCTCGGTGGTGGAAGTCGATGTCGGCGGCATCGGCCGCCGCCGGTCCGTGAAAGCGGGCCGTGATCTCATGGGCCAGCAGGAGCTTGGCTTCCTTGGGGTTGCGCCCGCCCTCCACCTCCTGCCGCAACTGGGCCAGTTCCGCCTCGGGGCGAAAGCTCAGCAGCGTGAAGTACTTCCACATCAGCGTGTCGCTGATCGACAGCAGCTTCGCGAACATGTCGTTCGCCGGCTCGGTGATCGCGATGGTGTTGCCCCGGCTCTTGGACATCTTCTCGACGCCGTCCAGCCCCTCGAGCAGCGGCATCGTCAGGATGCACTGCGGCTCCTGCCCGTATTCGCCCTGCAGCGTGCGGCCGACCAGCAGGTTGAACTTCTGGTCGGTGCCGCCGAGTTCGAGATCGCTCTTCAGCGCGACCGAGTCGTAGCCCTGCATCAGCGGGTACAGGAACTCGTGCACGCTGATCGGCGTGCCGGCCTCGAAGCGGTCATGAAAGTCGTTGCGCTCCATCATGCGCGCCACCGTGTAGCGCGAAGCGAGCTGGATCATGCCGCGCGCCCCCAGCGGGTCGCTCCATTCGGAGTTGTAGCGCACCTCGGTCCTGCTTTCGTCCAGCACCAGCTTGGCCTGGTCGAAGTAGGTCTGCGCGTTGGCCTCGATCTGCTCGCGCGTGAGCGGCGGGCGTGTCGTGTTGCGCCCCGACGGATCGCCGATCATCGACGTGAAGTCGCCGACCAGAAAGATCACCGTGTGCCCCAGGTCCTGGAGTTGGCGCAGCTTGTTCAGCACCACCGTGTGGCCGAGGTGGAGATCGGGTGCGGTCGGGTCCAGGCCGAGCTTGATCCGCAGTGGCACGCCGGTTGCTTCCGACCGGGCAAGCTTTGCCAACCAGTCGGCTTGCGGCAGCAGTTCGTCGCAGCCGCGCAGCGAGACCGCCAGTGCCTGCCTGACCCGATCTGTCACCGGGTGGGCGGGACCCGGCGGAACAGCGACAGAAGTTTGGGCGAAAGGCTGGGACATACGGGGCTTTTACGGGGATCGACGGGACGCCAGGTCGCTATACTTCGCGGCGGTTCAGAGGCTCGTCCTCGGCTGGGCGAAGGCAGTCTGTACACGGTTGGCAGTGCTGCGAAGACAGGCGCCACGGATTCTAGTAGAGGCCCTCTCGGGCGGCAGGGACAACACATCGAAGTGCCGGGCCACGCTGCCGGCACTCGCATCAGAGCGTCACTGCTCTCGAATCGAATTGAAATCGCTGGAATCACTGGATCGCGCGCTGGCCGCCGTCATCGCGCAGACCGGGCACTTTGTGTCCGCCCATCCGCGCAGACTTTCGGCCGCGGTCATGTTGTCGCTGGCCGGCTTCGGCGTGACGGCCTTTGGCATTGCGCCGATGGCACCCGATGCCGCTGACATCCCGAAACGCCTCGTGACCGAAACCGTCACCCCGGACGGAATCCAGTCACAGTTGGAGGCTCTCGCCGAGCACGAGCTGCAGCTGTACCGCACCGACCTGACGCGCACCAGCGACACCGCCGACAGCCTGCTGAATCGCCTGAACGTCAGCGACGTGACGGCCGCGCAATTCCTGCGTGCCGACCCGACCGCACGCAAGCTGCTCGAAGGCCGTGGCGGCAAGATGATCCGCGTGCAGACCGACGCGAACGGCATGCTCACCGAGCTGGTCGCGCGTTATGCGGCATCGGACGCCCAGCAAATCGGCACGCACTTCACCCGGTTGAGCATCCGGCGTGTCGCCGGCAAGCTGCTCGCGATGGTCGAGACCGCGCCGCTCGCAACCCAGGTGCGCATGGGCAGCGGCACGGTGCAATCGTCGCTGTTCGCGGCGACCGACGAGGCGCGCATCCCCGATAACGTCGCGACCCAGCTCGCCGACGTCTTCGCGACGGACCTCGATTTCCGCCGCCAGCTCCGCAGGGGCGACACTTTCTCGGTGATCTACGAGGCGCTCACCGCCGACGGCGAGCCGATTACCTGGGGCGCATCGTCCGCGGGGCGCCTGCTCGCCGCCGACTACGTCAACAACGGCCGCACCTATTCGGCCGTCTGGTTCCAGGACGGCACGGCCAAGGGCGCGTACTACGGGCTCGACGGCCAGAGCAAGAAGCGGGCATTCCTGGCGAGCCCGATGGAGTTCTCGCGCATCACCTCGGGCTTTGCGATGCGCCTGCATCCGATCCTGAACACCTGGAAGCAGCACAAGGGCGTCGACTACGGCGCTCCGATCGGTACCCCGATCCGCGCGGTCGGCGACGGCACGGTCGACTTCGCCGGCTGGCAGAACGGCTATGGCAACGTCGTCGAGATCCGCCACAGCGCGCAGCGCTCGACGCTGTATGCCCACATGAGCCGGATCGACGTGAAGCGCGGCGAGCATGTCGAGCAGGGTCAGCACATCGGCGCGGTCGGCATGACCGGCTGGGCCACCGGGCCGCACCTCCATTTCGAGGTCAAGGTCGGCGGTGTTCAGCAGGACCCGCTCATCATGGCAAAGGCCTCCGAGGCCGTCACACTCGCCCCGGGCCAGAAGGCCGCATTCGCGCAGGTCGCGAGCAGCCTGAAGGGCCAGCTCGAGGTCGCCGACACGATCGCCCGTTCGGGCGCGTACGCGGAGTAGCCGGCGGCGCGCCGGCTCCCGCGAAGGTCCTGTGCCGCGGGCCTTCTTCGGTGGTGGGTGGGCACAATGCGACGATGACTGAGCTCTACATCGGCCTGATGTCCGGCACCTCGCTCGACGGCATCGACGGCGTGCTGGCGGACTTCGCCGGGCCGGGCCCGGATCCGCTGCGGGTCGTCGCCCACGCGCACCGACCGTTCGCGCCGGGACTCGCCGACGAGTTGCTGGCGCTCAACAGCGCCGGCGCCGACGAGCTGCACCGCGCCGCGCTCGCCGGCAACGCGCTGGCGCGCGGCTACGCGGACATCGTCGAGGCCCTGCTTGCGTCCAGCGGCGCACCGCGCGCGCAGGTCCGTGCGATCGGTGCGCACGGCCAGACGGTGCGCCACCGGCCGAGCGAGTTCGACGGCACCGGCTACACGGTGCAGCTGAACAGCCCGGCGCTGCTGGCCGAACTGTGCGGCATCGACGTGATCGCCGACCTGCGCAGCCGCGATGTCGCCGCAGGAGGTCAAGGCGCGCCGCTGGTGCCGGCGTTCCACCGCGCCGTGTTCGGCCGCACCGGCGAGACCGTCGCCGTGCTCAACCTCGGCGGCATGGGCAACCTGACCGCATTGCGCGCGGACGGCTCGACGATCGGGTTCGATTGCGGCCCCGGCAACGCGTTGCTGGATCACTGGTGCCGGCGGCACACCGGCCAGCCCTATGACGACGGCGGCGCCTGGGCCGCCTCGGGTTGCGTGATCGGCGGCCTGCTCCAGCGGATGCTCGCCGATCCGTACTTCGCGCTGCCACCGCCGAAGAGCACCGGCCGCGATCTCTTCAACCCCGACTGGCTGCAGGCCCGCCTCACGGTGTGCGATGCGACCGCACCGCCGGCGGATGTACAGGCGACGCTTGCCGAACTCACCGCCGCCGCATGCGCCGCCGATGTCCAGGCCCATGCCGCGGGTGCACGCGTCTTGCTGGTGTGCGGCGGCGGCGCCCTCAACCGCGATCTGATGCGCCGGATCGCAACCCGACTGCCGGAGGTCGACGTGATGCGCACCGACGCGCGCGGGCTGCCTGCCGACCAGGTCGAAGCCTGCGCTTTCGCGTGGCTGGCGCGCGCCTTTGTGCGGCGCGAATGCGCCAGCCTGGCCAGCGTCACCGGCGCTACGGGGCCCCGCGTGCTGGGCGCGCTGTATCCGGCCGGCTGATGATCTGCGCACCCAACAAAAAGCCGCCCGGAGGCGGCTCTCGTCGCGCGCGCCGACTGATCAGGCCGAAAAGCTCGAACCGCAGCCGCAGGTCGTCGTCGCATTCGGGTTCTTGATCACGAACTGCGCGCCTTGCAGATCGTCCTTGTAGTCGATCTCGGCGCCGGCCAGGTATTGCAGGCTCATCGCGTCGATCAGCAGCGTCACCCCGTTCTTGCTCATCTGCGTGTCGTCGTCGTTGACGATCTCGTCGAAGGTGAAGCCGTACTGGAAGCCGGAACAGCCCCCCCCCTGCACGAATACACGCAGCTTGAGTTCGGGGTTGCCCTCTTCGTCGACCAGTTCCTTGACCTTGCCGGCCGCGTTGTCGGTGAAGACCAACGGAATCGGCGGCTCGTCGTTCGGGGCCGGGGCTTGAATGTTTTCGGCGACTGCACTCATCGTGAACTCCTGCGGCTTATGCCAATTGGACACATTATCCCGGATTCGGCGCGCGCGCGTCGGCGGGCGGGGCTTTCCGCGGCAGCCAGAAGCACAAAGGCCACCCGAAGGCGGCCTTTGCAGCAGGGTTTGAAGCCCGTCCGGAGATGATCAGCGCTTGCTGAACTGCTTGCGGCGGCGTGCGCCGTGCAGGCCGACCTTCTTGCGCTCGACCTCGCGCGCATCGCGGGTCACGAAGCCGGCGTGCTTGAGCGGCGGCTTGAGCGTTTCGTCGTAATCGATCAGCGCACGGGTGATGCCGTGACGCACCGCGCCAGCCTGGCCCGATTCGCCACCGCCATGCACATTGACCTTGACGTCGAAGGCCGCGTCGTTCGAGGTCAGCACCAGCGGCTGGCGCACCACCATGATCGACGTCTGGCGGCCGAAATACTCGTCGACGGCCTTGCCGTTGACGGTGATCACGCCGGTTCCCTTTTTCATGAAGACACGAGCCACCGAAGACTTGCGGCGGCCGGTTCCGTAATTCCAATTACCGATCATTGCGCGGCTCCTTACAGTTCGAGCACTTTGGGCTGCTGCGCGGCATGCGGATGCGTGGCACCGGCGTAGACCTTCAGCTTCTTGACCATCGCATAGCCCAGCGGACCCTTCGGAAGCATGCCCTTGACGGCCTTCTCGATGGCGCGACCGGGGTGCCTGGCCTGCATGTCCTTGAACTTGGTGGCGTGGATGCCGCCCGGGTAACCGGAGTGGCTGTAATACACCTTGTCATTGGCCTTGTTACCCGTGACGCGGATCTTGTCGGCGTTCACGATGACGATGAAATCGCCGGTGTCGACGTGAGGCGTGTAGATGGCCTTGTGTTTGCCGCGCAGGCGGAGGGCGACTTCACTGGCCACCCTTCCGAGAACCTTGTCGGTCGCGTCAATCACAAACCACTCATGCGTCACTTCGGCCGGTTTGGCGCTGAAGGTTTTCATGGAAGCAGTCGAAGTTGGTTTGTCAGGCCCCGGCAATGCGCCGCGCTCGGTCTCACTTCTCGTCATGGTGGACTCTCGCACGGGTGTCTTTCCCGCGGGGTCAATTTCGGGAAAGCCTATAACTATACCAGAGACGGCCCCTTCGATCCTTGCTGCGCTGCGACCAATCGGGAGCACGACCCAGTCGAATAGCCTGGGCTGGGGTTAACCCCAGATGGAGAATTCATCGATGAGCATTCCTGACACGAGGAACGCATTGTCGTCCCACCCCTTCGCTCCGTCGCCCGCCAGACCCGCCGGGCCGGCTTGGAGTTGGGTTCCCATCCGCTCTCTCGGCCCTCGGCATCGCGAGCGCATCACGTCTTACCTGCTTGCCCTGGAAACAAGGGGCCGCCATCTCGGATTCGGCCACCTGGCGACGGGCGCACAGATTTCCACGCACGTCGCACAAGAGTGACGCGGCGCCGTGCATTCCGCACGCGGCACCCCGGCCCCGGAAAGCCCCCCGGTGTCGGGGGATGCAGCGGAACCGACGAGGCGGTTCAACTCCGGTACAGTCCGTGATCGGCCCGTCGCTCCGACGTGGCCACCGGCCCTTTGAACCGCGCTGTCCGACATGCAAATGCTTCCCTGGATCGTCGCGCTCGTTGCCCTGGTGCTGCTGGTCGTCGTACTCGTCCTTTGGGCACTGAAACGCGCCCCCAGGAAGTCGCTGGCGCTGCCGACCGAATGGGCGTTGGCGCCCCGACCGGTGTTCTCGACCGACGAACGCCGCGTCTACCGCCTGCTGCGTGAAGCACTGCCGCACCACATCGTCCTGTCCAAATTGCCGCTGGTTCGGTTCTGCCAGCCCACCGATCCGAGCGAGGTGCGCTACTGGTTCGACCTGCTCGGCACCAGCCACGTGACCTTCGCGGTGTGCAGTGCCAACGGCCGGGTGCTGGCAGCGATCGACCTCGACACCGACCGCGGCAACTCGCGCCGCGTGATGCAGATCAAGCAGTCCGTGCTGAGCGCCTGCCGGGTGCGCTACCTGCGCTGCCCGGTGGACCAGCTGCCGTCGGTCGCCGAGCTGCAATTGCTGGTGCCCAGCAGCAGCGCGCCGGCTCGCGGGCCGCAGCCGGCGCCGGCACCGACCACCAAGCTGCAGCAGGCGCGCGGCTCGAGCGCTTCGCGCCGCGCCGAGCGCACCACGCTGTGGCAGGACTCGACCGTCTTCCAGGACTCGTTCTTCGCCCCCGATTCGCGCGACGGTTTCAGCAACAGCGAGCTGGCGCCACTGCCTCGCGCGAAGCCGCTGCGGCCGTCCGTGCGGCGGGCTGAGCCCTCGAGCTTCGGCGAGCTCGATGGCGACGAGCCGAGTGCTGGTGTCACCGTCGACACGCCGAAGTTCTCCAGCGGCTCGCGGCACTGAACCGTTTCAGCGGAGGCGGCGCGTACCATGCGCGCATGACAGAGCCCCGCGAGATCCCATCTGCGTCGGACTCGCCTTCCGACACGCCCTACGCCGGCCTGGGCCCCGACACCGTCCTTGACGCGCTCGACGCGGTCGGTCTGCGCGGGGACGGCCGCCTGATCCAGCTCAATTCCTACGAGAACCGCGTCTTCCAGGTGTTCCTCGAAGACGGTCGCGTCGTGGTCACCAAGTTCTACCGGCCGCAGCGCTGGAGCGACGCGCAGATCCTCGAAGAGCATGCGTTCGCGAACGAGCTTGCACGGGGCGAGATCCCGGTGGCGGCCGTGTGGCCGCTGACCATCGAGCGCGACTCACGCCACGCGGACCGCGTCAGCCTGCCCGGCGCGACACTCGCGCAGTTCGCCACCCCGCTTGGCGACTATCGTTTCAGCGTCAGCGCACGCCTGGCCGGTCGCGCGCCGGAGCTCGAGGACACCGGCACACTCGAGTGGCTCGGCCGATTCATCGGCCGCATGCACGCCGTCGGCGCGGTCCGGCCGTTCGAGTTCCGGCAGACCCTGGACGCGACCACCTTCGGCACCGACAACCGCGACTGGCTGCTGGCGCACGACATCATCCCGCCCGACGCCGAACCGGCCTGGCGCCAGGTCGCCGACGAGGCGCTCGCCGCCGTGCGCGAGGCCTTCGATCGCGGCCCGCCTGTGCGCAGCCTGCGCCTGCACGGCGACTGCCATCCGGGCAACGTGCTTTGGGCCGCCGACGGCCCGCACTTCGTCGACCTCGACGACGCGGTGATGGGGCCGGCCACGCAGGACCTGTGGATGCTGCTGTCGGGTGATCGCGCCGCGATGACGGGCCAGCTCGCGGCCGTGCTCGGGGGCTACGAGGGCTTCATGGACTTCGACTGGCGCGAGTTGCGCCTGATCGAGCCGTTGCGCACCCTGCGCATCATCCACCACAGCGCCTGGATCGCGCGCCGCTGGAACGACCCGGCCTTTCCGATCGCCTTCCCCTGGTTCGATAGCCCCAAGTACTGGGCCGAGCAGACGACGCGCCTGCGCCAGCAAATCGACGCGATGGCCGAACCGGCGTTGGGCGGCTGGTAGGCACTCCGCCGCTGGCAAAGCCGGCCGATCAGGCGACGAGCAACGCGTTGACGCGCTTCACATAGGCCGCCGGGTCATCGAGCTGGCCGCCCTCGGCCAGCAGTGCCTGATCGAACAGGATGTTGGCGAGGTCGTCGAAATGCGCGCTCGCGTCCAGGCGCTTGACCAGCGCGTGCTCGGCATTGACCTCCAGCGTCGGCAGAGATGTCGGCGCGGTCTGGCCGGCCTGCTTGAGCAGCCGGGCCAGGTGGCCGCTCATGTCGCCTTCGTCGACCACCAGGCAGGCCGGCGAATCGACCAGGCGCGTCGTCACGCGCACGTCCTTGGCGCGACCCTTCAGCGTCTCTTTGAGCCGATCGAGCACCGGCTTGAAGGCGGTCGCAGCCTGTTCGGCCTGCTTCTTCTCGGCCTCGTCCTGCAGCTTGCCGAGGTCGACCGATCCCTTGGCGACGCTCGCAAGCGTGCGACCGTCGAACTCGTACAGGTGGCTGAGCATCCACTCGTCGACACGGTCGACCAGCAGCAGCACCTCGATCCCCTTCTTGCGGAAGATCTCGAGCTGCGGGCTGCTCTTCGCAGCGGCGAGGCTGTCGGCCGTAACGTAGTAGATCGCCTCCTGCCCCTCCTTCATCCGGCCCACGTAGTCGGCGAACGAAACCCCCTCGTCGGCGTGTGTCGACGCGAAGCGCAGCAGCTTCGTCAGACGTTCCTTGTTCGCGTGGTCCTCGCCGACGCCTTCCTTCAGCACCACGCCGAAGTCCTTCCAGAACGCGGCGTACCTGGCCTTTTCGGCGCTGTCCTCGCTGTCGGCCAGTGCTTCGAGCATGCCGAGCACGCGCTTGGTCGATCCCTCGCGGATCGCCTTCACGTCGCGGCTCTCCTGCAGCAGTTCGCGGCTCACGTTGAGCGGCAGGTCGGCACTGTCGATCACGCCTTTGACGAAGCGCAGGTAGACCGGCATCAGCGCCTCGGCATCGTCCATGATGAAGACGCGCTTGACGTAGAGCTTCACGCCGCCGCGCTTGTCGCGGTTCCACAGGTCGAACGGCGCCTTGGCCGGGATGTAGAGCAGCTGCGTGTATTCGCTGCGCCCTTCCACGCGGTTGTGCGTGTAGGCCAGCGGCGGCTCGGTGTCGTAGCTGATTTGCTTGTAGAACTCTGCGTACTGCTCGGGGGTGATGTCGCTCTTGCTGCGCGTCCACAGCGCCGCAGCCTTGTTGACCGGCGCCCACTCGTCTCTGGTCACCTGCTTGCTCGCCTCGGCATCCCACTCTTCCTTCTGCATCAGGATCGGCAGCGAGATGTGGTCGGAGTACTTGCCGATGATGGATCTCAGCTTCCAGCCGCTCAGGAACTCTTCCTCGCCGTCGCGCAGGTGCAAGGTGACGCTGGTGCCGCGCGCGGCACGCGTGATCGTCTCGACCTCGAAATCGCCGCTGCCTTCGGAGCTCCAGCGCACACCCTGCTCCGGCGGCAGCCCGGCGCGGCGCGATTCGACGGTGATCCGGTCCGCCACGATGAAGCCGCTGTAGAAGCCGACGCCGAACTGGCCGATCAGCTGCGCGTCCTTTTTCTGGTCGCCCTCGAGCGCGGACATGAACTCGCGCGTGCCGCTCTTCGCGATCGTGCCCAGGTTTGCGACCGCCTCGTCGGCCGACAGGCCGATGCCGTTGTCGGTGATCGTGATCGTCTTCGCATCGGCATCGAAGGCGACGCGCACGTCGAGGTTCGGTGCGTCTTCGAGCAGCGCCGGATTGTTCAGCGCCTCGAAGCGCAGCTTGTCGCACGCGTCGGAGGCGTTCGAGACCAGCTCGCGCAGGAAGATCTCCTTGTTCGAATAGAGCGAATGCGTGACGAGGTGCAGGATCTGCTTGACCTCGGCCTGGAATGAAAGCGTCTGTTTGTCCATGATTCTTCGAGGGTGCTGCCGGAAGCGGCCCAGCGCCGCCCGGAAACGCGGCATTTTGGGCCACGAACGCAGGATTTCAAGATCGCCGGCACCGATGCAACGCAGGCCGCGACGCCGGACCGGATTGCCGCAGCGGTTCGGCGCCACCGCCTGGCCGCGCCGGCCATGGGCCGATCAAGCCGGCGCATAGTTGGCCATCGCCTCGCCGAGACGGATGGAACGGGCCGGCGCCCAGGCCGGATCGAATTGCAGCGGCCCTGCCGGGAACAGCATCACCACGGTCGAGCCGAGCAGGAAGCGCCCCATCTCGTCGCCCTGCTTCAGCGCGATGCTCCGGTCGTCGTAGCGCCACTCGCGCAGGCGCGCGCTGCGCGGCGGGTTCACGACGCCGTGCCACACGGTCGCCATGCTGCCGACGATGGTCGCGCCGACCAGCGTCAGCACGAACGGCCCGCGCGCCGACTCGAACACACAGACGACACGTTCGTTGCGCGCGAACAGGCCCGGCACACCGCGTGCCGTGACGGGGTTCACCGAGAACAGATCGCCCGGCACATGAATCATGCGCAGCAGCCGGCCGTCGCAGGGCATGTGGATGCGGTGGTAGTCCTTCGGGCTCAGGTACAGCGTCGCGAAGTGGCCGTCCTCGAACTGCGCGGCGAGCGCTGCGTCGCCGCCGACCAGCGCGGTCGTCGAATAGTCGTGGCCCTTGGCCTGCAGGATCTGGTCGTGGCGGATCGCGCCGAACTGGCTGATCGCCCCATCGACCGGGCACACCAGATCGGCCTGCGCGAGCGGGCGCGCACCCGGCCGCAATGCCCGGGTGAAGAAATCGTTGAAGCTCGCATAGCTCGCGGGATCGGGCTGGGCGGCCTCGCTCATGTCGACGCCGTACTTGGCCACGAACCAGCTGATTAGCTTGGTCGTTCGCGCACCCGATTGCCGCGAGGCCCGCCAGCCCGCGTAGACCGTCAGCGCACGCTTCGGCAGCAGGTATTGCGGCAGCACTCTCAGACGATCGGACAAGGCGCGCACGCGGGGTTGCAGAGGGCGGGATTGTATCGACGCGCCGAAGCCCTGCCACTGATTCAGCGCGCCGGAACCGGGCGGCGCTCCAGATCCCGCAGGTCGCGCCCGCGTGTCTCGATGCAAAAGCACCACACCAGCAGCAGCGACAGCGCTACCGGAATCAGGATCAGCAGCGCCGCGATGAAAAGCACCGGCACGAGCCCGAGCAGGCTCAGCAGTTGAGCCACCAGCCCGCCGCCCTTGGTGCAGGCCGCGATCCAGCCGGCCGCGCGACCCCGGATGGCCAGGGGATAGCTCTCGGCCGCATAGGGCAGCAGCATCGCGATGATGCCGTTGATGCCGATGATCAGCAGCGCAATCGCCCACACCGGGCTGATCCGGCCGGGCGTCGCGAGCTCGAGCTGGATCAGCCCGATCAGCCCTGCAGCCGTGACCGCGATCGCGGCGAGCAGCGCGCCCTTGCTGCTCCAGCGGCTGTACAGCAGCGCGGCGACAAACACCGTGGGGATCGCGATCAAGGCCGAGGCCCCCAGTAATTCGCCGGAGAGCGCCATGCTGTAGCCCTTCTCGATCAGGTGTGCCGGCATCCACAGCAGCAGGCCGAAGTTGATCAGCCCCCACGACAGTGCGGTGATGCTCAGGGCCCAAGTGCGCGCTGCCATGCCGTGCGAGATGTCGAAGTCGCCGTTGCGCTCGAAGGCACGCGTCGGCGCAGTCGCGGCACTGCCGTCGTGGATCAGGCATCCGAAGCCGCGCAGGGTCTCGTACGCCTCGTCGTTCCGGCCCATGGCAAGCAGGAATTTCGGCGACTCGGGGATGAAGACGTTCAGAAAGATCAGCATCAGTCCGGTGGGCAGGTTCAAGAACCACAGCACGCGCCAGCTCAGGATCGGCTCCAGCCACGCCGCGAAGCCGCTCGCGGCGAGGTAGCCGCCGGCCGCACCCAGCCCACCGACCAGCACCAGGACCCAGCCACGGTGCCTGGACGGCATCGTCTCCGCGAGCAGTGCGTAGGTGACCGGCAGCATGCCGCCGGCCGCCGCACCCATCATGAAACACATGCCGACGTTCCACCAGAACGAGGGCATCGCGCCGCAGATCGCGGTGCCGACGAACATCACCGCCGACAGCAGGATCGATGCGCGCCGCCCGTAGATGTCGGCCAGCCAGCCCCACACGACCGAGCCGACGACCGTCCCGCACAGCGCCGCGAATGGCAGCCAGGCGACCATCGCCTTCGAGACGCCATACTCCGCCTTCATGCCGGGCACCACGAAGCCCAGGCTGGCGGGCTTCATCACGTCGATCACGAGCGCGACCGTGAGCACGACCATCAGGCGCCAGTGCGCGCGCGTGAGGGGCGCATCTTCGGGCGCCGAAACGCGCAGCCGCCGCGCCGCCACCGTGCCCACCGACGGCTTGCGCGGCAACAGGCCGTAGCCCGCGATCGCGATGCCGACGACGATCAGTCCCATGCCCCAGATCATCTCGGCGTCCATCGGCATGTCGGCGAGCCGAAACCCCATGTCGCGGCCCATCCAGAACATCGGCAGGTGCATCAGCACGCCGATCGTCACGGCGATGCAGCCGGCGACGAAGGCCCAGAGATGCGGACGGTGGGCAAGGACACGGGTGTCGATCATGGCGCCGGACGATAGCGCACCCGGCCATGCGGCCGGGACATCACGCGCCGGCAAGCCGCATCGGCGCGTGCCGACTGCCGCCGATCTGTCGCATGGAGCCGACCACGTCAGGCCGGCGCGTCCAGCCCCGCGGCCACCGCCTGCGCGCGCGCCGCATGGATCGCCTCCCCGAGCGCCGCGCCTCGCAGGCCGCGCGCAGCCGCTTCGGAGGCGACCGCGGCGCTGTCGACGCCGAGCGCAATCTCGAGCGCTCGACCCAGCCGCTCGCGCTGCGGATAGGGTGCTTCGGACAGCCCGGCCCGGCCCCGGGCGTCGCATTCGCAGGCCAGCAGCAATTCCGCGAAGCGGTCCGGCCGGCGGATCGCATCGCAGCGCTCGAGCAGGCGCACGAGGGCGGCGCCGCCGAATTCCGCGCTGCGATGCACGTTGCCATGCTCGCGCGCGACGATCTCCGCAAGCTCGCGACAGGCGGAGGGGACGCGCAGCCGCTCGCCGATCCCCCGAACGAGCGCCACGCTGCGCTGCTCGTGGCCGAGGTGACGCGGCAGCACATCGGGCGGTGTCGTGCCCTTGCCGAGGTCGTGGCCCAGGCACGCGAAGCGCACCGCCAGACTGCCGTCCAGGCGCGCCGCCATGTCGAGCACCATCATCAGGTGCACGCCGGTGTCGATCTCGGGGTGGTAGTCCGCGCGCTGCGGCACGCCCCACAGCCGATCGACCTCGGGCAGCAGCCGCGCCAGCGCGCCGCAGTCGCGCAGCACCTCGAACATGCGCGAAGGCCGGGCTTCCATCAGCCCGCGCGCAAGTTCCTGCCAGACGCGCTCGGGGACCAGCGCGTCGACCTCGCCGCTGTCGACCATGTGCGCCGCCAGTGCGCGCGTTTCGGCCGCCACGCCGAAATCGGGAAAGCGTGCCGCAAACCGGGCCAGGCGCAGGATGCGCACCGGATCCTCGGCGAAGGCAGGCGACACGTGCCGCAGGACCTTCGCGGCCAGATCGCGCTGGCCGCCCCAGGGATCGACGAGCGAGCCCTCTTCGTCACGCGCCATCGCGTTGATGGTCAGATCGCGGCGGTACAGATCTTCTTCCAGCGTGACGTCCGGCGCGGCATGGAAGCTGAACCCGCGATAGCCCGGCGCCGTCTTTCGTTCGGTACGCGCCAGCGCGTATTCCTCCCTTGTGACGGGATGCAGGAAGACGGGAAAGTCCGCGCCGACGGCAGTGAAGCCGGCTTCCTGCATCGCCTGGGGATTCGATCCGACGACCACCCAGTCGCGATCGACCACGGGCCGGCGCAGCAACTCGTCCCGTACCGCTCCGCCGACGACGTAGAAATTCATGACCCCGGGTTCAGAAAATTGGCTCAAGTTACACGTTGATCAGGCCGCCCCCTTAGTTACGGGGGACCAAATTCGAGCGCACTTGTCTATAAACGCAACCTGTGCGGTGCAAAGTTCTTCCCGGTATGCACGGCCCGTCAACTTCATCGAAAAGGCTCATCATGAAATTTTCAAAGACTCTACTGGCTGCTGCGGCACTGGTCGCGTCATTCGGCGCGAACGCGGCAATCACGTTCTCCAGCGTGGCAGCGTCCCCTGGCGACTACATCTCCACGGGCGATGTCTACGCGCATTCCGGCGGAGGCTCCACGCAGACGACCAGTGTGGTGGACACCTACCTCAAGCCACTGTACGACACGAACAACTACTTTGTGGTCACGAAGGGTGAGACGGTCACCTTCACGTTGGCAGCCAACACCACGGAGTTCAACTTCCTGTGGGGCTCGCCCGACCCGAGCAACGCGATCGCTGTCAACGGCAGCCTGCTGGGCGACGGGACGACGCTGCTCGGCGCCCTGGTGGCCACCAGCGACAACGCCCAGACGCAGTGGTCCAGGATCACCGCCACCAGAGGCGACTTCCTGAATACCATCGCCTTCAGCACCGGGCAGATCGCATTTGAAACGGCTGTCGCCAACCCGGTCCCGGAGCCCGAAACCTATGCGCTGATGCTCGCAGGTCTGGGCGCGATGGCCTTTGTGGCACGCCGCCGCAAGAACGCCTGATAGACCGCGCTCCTTTGAAAGTGCCCTTCGAGGGCTGAAGAATGGCGGACCTTGGGTCCGCCATTTTCGTTCTTCGGTGCTTCCAGCATCAACCCGTCGGACGCGTTCGATAAGGTTCATCCTCGGCAATGAAGTCATGCTCGTGGCGCGCGGCTTCGCACCAAGCCTGCACCGCCGGCAGCGAGCGCACCCGCCCGATGTAGGCGGTGAGTTCCGCGGGCACCGGCAAGGCGTAGGTCCGGATGCGCGACCCCACCGGCGCGAAGTAGGCGTCGGCGATGCCGAAGTCCCCGAACAGGAACGGGCCGCCGCTGTCGGCCAGCGCCTGCTGCCACATCGACACGATGCGCGCCAGGTCGGCGGCCACGCCGGGCTCGTCGCGCAGCAGCCGCGCGCCGATCTCGGGCAGCTCGGCCTCGATATTCATCCCGCAATGCTGGCGCAGGGCCTGGAAGCCGCTGTGCATCTCGGCGCACAGCGAGCGCGAGCGAGCGCGCTGGCGCCGCTCCGCGGGCCAGAGCTGCTTGGCCGGGAAGCGCTCGGCCAGGTACTCGGCGATCGCCAGCGTGTCCCAGACCGCGAAGCCGTCGTCGACCAGCACCGGCACCTTGCCGGCCGCGCCGACCGGCGCGAGCGCCAGCTTGAACGGCGAACCCGGCTCGGACGACAGCCGCAGCCGGATCTCCTCGAACGGGATGCCGGCCTGCGTCATCAGCACCCAGGCGCGCATCGACCAGGAGGAGTAGTTCTTGTTGCCGATGTAGAGCTGCATGGGCGTCTCGCAGGGGGTCAGTCAGCCCGTCATCCTAGCGGGGACGGGCCCGCCGAGGGAATCCGCTTTGGCATCGGATTGATGCCGGCACGTCATTCGCACCGGAGTGGCGTGCCCCCCGGCAGCGCGTCAGGGCAGTTCCTTGTCGAGCGGGACGTCCTGCGCGGCCGGCGCAATCGCACGCCCGAGCCGCTCCTTCAGCGAAGGCGCCAGCGCGCCGAGCTGCGCGGCGTAGTAGGTGGCGTTGCTGAGCACCTTCTTCACGTAGTCGCGGGTCTCGGCGAAGGGCACGTTCTCGGCCCAGATCGCCGGTTCGAGCACCGGCCCGTCGCGCCACTTGCGCGGCCGGCCGGGCCCGGCGTTGTAGGCCGCTGCGGCGAGCGCCTGCGAACCGCCGAAATCGTCCAGCACGAGCTTCAGGTAGCTGGTGCCCAGGCGCAGGTTGGTGTCGCGGTCGGCGATCAGATCGTGGCTGTAGGGCAGGCCGATCTTCTTCGCGGTCCAGCGCGCGGTGGCCGGCATGATCTGCATCAGACCGGATGCGCCGACGCTGGAGCGTGCATCCGTGACGAAGCGCGACTCCTGACGGATCAGCCCGTACACATACGCCGGGTCGAGGCCGATCTCGGCGGCCTTCGAAATCACGTCCTTGCGGTGTGGCATCGGGAAGCGCTGTTCCATGTCGATCTCGTTGCGTGTGCGCTCGCTGGTGTTGATGCAGCGGTCCCAGACCTCGCGGTCGCAGGCCAGCTGCGCTGCGGCGAGCAGCTCGCGATCACCCATGCCGCGGATCGAAAAGTTCCACTCGCGCACGCCTTCGCTGCGCAGCCCGATGGCGATCAGCCGCAGTGCCCGCGCCAGGCCCGCATTGCGCTGCACCGATTCCCGCTCGGCGGCGCTCAGCGGCGCCGGCCGCGGCGGCAGGTAGACCGGCCGCCCGAGCTGCTCGGCGGCGAGCGCCGCATAGAAATTCAGCTGCCCGGCGATGCCCTCCATCAGGTCGCGCCCAAGGCTGCGCATCGCGTCGCCGTCCTGCGAGTCGGAAGCCAGCGCGGTCAGCGCGCGCGCCTTCCAGTAGACCCACGCCGGTTCGCGCTGCTCACTCGGGCCCATCGCATTGATGGCCTGCATCACCGGCTGCCAGCGCGCCTTGCCGTTGTCGGCGCGCAGGGCGGCCCGGGCCTTCCATGCGAGCGTGTCGTCGGGCCACTCGACATCGCGACCGGCCTTCGCCGCTCGCTGCGCCGCGCGCTGGAAGTAGTCGGCCGCGTCGGGCTGCAGCTTCATCGCCGCCTGCTTGCCGACTGATGCCCAGGCCCACGCGGCCAGGTCGGCCGGCAGATTGCGATCCCACTGGCCGTCGAGCTGGCGGGCGGCGGCATCGGGGTCGCTGGAGGCCATGCGCATCAAGGCCAGGGTCGCCAGTTCCGCGGCATGGCGGTTCGCCGCCGAGGCGCGGCGCGCGAGGTAGCGCGCCGGGTTGTCTACCAACTCGCCGACCGCGCCGGCCGCTGCGATGCTGACCAGCGCCGCGGCCTGGCGCGCCGCGCGCGGCCGGCCGGCATCGATCGCGACGCGCGCCTTGCGCCAGGCATCGGCGGGGCCGAACTGCTTCGCGTCGGTCAGCGTCGCGGCGAGCAGCGCACAGCCGTCGTCGGCGTCGCGTTGCGCCAGCCAGGCAGCGAGGGCGGGCTCGCGCACGTCCTTGCCGGCCTGATGTTCGACGAGCAGCGCGTAGCAGCTGACCTCGCGATCGTCGTTCATCCGGAAGCGCGGGTACTCGGCAGCGAAGTTGACCCAGTCGCGACGCTTGCCGAGCTCGAGCAGCCAGTCGTTGCGGAAACGGTCTTCGACATAGGTGCCGGGCCAACGCGCGCTGAATTCGTCGACCTCGGCCTGCCGGACCTCGCCGATGCGGCTCGTCAGCTCCCAGTAGTCGGGCCACATCGCCAGCGGCAGCCTGCTCGCGACCGCGACGCCGCGCAGCGCGGCCAAGCGCGTGCGGTCGTTCTTGCGCAGGGCTTCGCGGGCGTCGACGATGGTCTGGTCGCCGTCGTCGGCGCGCGTGGCGGGAGCGGCACTCGCGAGGACCGCTCCCAGTGTCAGCGCCGCGAGCAGCGCCGCGACCCTGCGCCGGGCCCACCCATATACTGGTTCGGAAAATATCGTCGGGTTCAGCGCCATCACGGGATCATCTTGAGTTCAGCACCACACGATGCGCCACCCGCGCCGCGACCGGACCTGCGCAAGCGCCTGCTCGAGCAGCGCGAACAGTTCGTCACTGGTGCCACGTCGGGCGAGGCCGGCGCGGCGCTGGCGCATCATCTGAAGGCGGTGCTGTCGGCGCTGGAGCCCTCGTGCCTCGGCGTGTATTGGCCTCATCGCTGCGAATTTAACGCAGTAGCCGCGCTCGCCGCCGACTCCACGCTCGCAACGTTGCCAATCGCGCTGCCGTATGCACAGCGTGCACCGGCGCAAATGCACTACCGCCGCTGGGATGGCCGCCCGCCGACGGCGCTCGACGAATGCGGCATCCCAGCCAGTGCCGGCGCGCCGGTCGTCCCCGACGTGGTGCTCGTGCCCTGCGTGGGTTACACGACCTCGGGGCATCGACTGGGGTACGGCGGCGGCTACTTCGACCGCTGGCTCGCGCAGCACCCGGCCGTGACCGCGATCGGCGTCGCGTGGAGCGTCGGCGCGATCGAGGACGCCGTGTTCGAGCCGCAAGCGCACGACCAGCCGCTGACCGTGATTGTCACCGAACGCGGCGTTGTCTGAGCGCCCCCAGGCCGACGACACGCGTTCGTCCGCCCCTCGAGGGGGTTGACGAAACTTCGGGCGGCCGGACGTTTTCTCATGGGCACGCGACATGCTCAGGTCACCGGCTCGGCTTCGCCGAGAGCGCGGCGCGTGTCCGCGGCCTGCAGCAGCACCCAGTCGCAGAACCCCCGGACCTCAGGCCGCGCCCGGCTGCCAGGCGCAATCACCAGCCAGTACAGGTAGGGGCTGTCCACCCGCCCTTCGATGCCGAACGGCTCGACCAGTTCGCCGCGCTGCAGCGCCTCGAACACCAGTGCGATACGCGCCAGCGCCACACCATGACCGGCCAGCGCCGCCTGCACCTGCTGGTAGGTGAAATTCAGGTACAGCCAACGCTTGGGCTGCAGCCCGGGCTGGCCGTGCAGGCTCAACCAGCGGCGCCAACTCAGGTACTCGGTGCTGGTCCGGATGTCGTCCTCCTCGGCCAGCGTGTGCTGCGCCAGATCGGCCGGCCGCGACAGCGGCGGCGCCGCGCCGCGCCGGATCAGCTCGGCCAGCGAACGGCTCACGACCGGCGTGAGCAGTTCGCCGAACAGGCGGATCGCACCCGCCGGCGCCTGCGCCGGGCGGCAATAGCGCAGGGCGAGGTCGAGATCCGGATCGTCCAGGTCCGCGATCGCGTCGGCGGCCGAGACGCGGATGTCGATGTCCGGGTGCTGCCGCTGGAACGCCTCGATGCGCGGCAGCAGCCAGAGCGAACCGAACGACGCGAAGGTGGTCACGCTGACACGCTTTCGGCTGCGCTCGGCGCGAATCTGACGCACGCTGGCGTCGATCTTCGACAGGCCGACCTCGACCGCGCGCAACAGCGTCTGCCCGTTCTGCGTCATCTCGACGTGGCGGGTGCCGCGCACGAACAGGGCCGCACCGAGTTCATCTTCCAGGCTCTTGATCTGGCGGCTGATCGCCGACTGCGTCACGAAGAGCTCTTCGGCAGCCCCGCTGAAGCTGAGCCGGCGTGCCACTGCCTCGAAGGCGCGCAAGTTGCCCAGCGACAGGGGTCGACGCGACCTGCCATTCATATCGAATCCGCATCAATCGGCTGTCTCGGTTTCATTGGATTACCCAGCCAACAATGGAGATCATAGCGGCACGCAACACCGGAGATTGATGATGGATGCGCACTCGCATCAGGCCATTCACCACCTCGCTTCGGGGCAGGCCTTGCGCCTCGGGCGCCTCGGCGGCGAGTTGACGGTGGTGGATGGGCGCGTCTGGTTGACGCGCGACGGCGACCTCGGCGATCACGTCCTGGAGCCCGGCCAGCGCGTGCACCTGCCGGTCGACGCCAACGCCGTGATCGAGCCGGCGCGGACCGGCGACACCATCACGGTGCGCTGGAACCCGCGCCATCAGAGCTTCGTCGGCGCCCTGGTCGAAACGCCCTTGCGCAGCCTGGCCTTCCTGGCTGGCTTGGCAGCCCGTGGTTTCGCAGCCCTGGCGCGCAGTGCGGCGGCCAGTGCGAGCCGCGCCCAGGGCTGCATCAGCGGCGCAGACTCCATAGCGTCGTCGGGCGCGTGCGTCACGACCCACAGCGCGACAGTGCTCACTGGTCTACCTTCGCGCTGCGCCCTCCGGTAGTTGCCCAAGGATCTGTGGGGGGCCACGTCGTGGCCCGTGACAGCCCGGCGGGCTCGCTGCGCTGTCTTGCACAATCGCGGCGCGAACCTCAACCCGGATGGAGCCTGCATGCAGCAACCCGCGCCCGACCAAGACGCCTTGCGAAGGAAACTGATCAAGGCACGGCTCGCATTGACCGACCGGCTCGAGCGCGCCGTGCAGTTGCAGAACGTGCTGCGCGTCTGGCTGGTGGGCCGGCGCGAAACCACGATCGGCGCGTACTGGCCGATCAAGGGCGAATTCGATCCGCTGCCGGCCCTCTACCGCTGGGCCGAAGGCGCGCCCGACGCGATTGCGCGGCGCATCGGCCTGCCGGTGGCGAACCGCCGGACCGGCCAGTTGCGTTTCCACGTCTGGTATCCCGGCTGCCCGATGGAACTCGACGCCTACGACATCCCGAAGCCGAAGGACACCGAGGAGTTCGCGCCCGAGATCCTGGTCGTGCCCTGTCTGGGGTTCGGGCCGGGCGGCGTGCGCCTGGGCTACGGCGGCGGCTTCTTCGACCGGACGCTGGCCTCGCTCGATCCATCCCCGGTCACGGTGGGTGTCAGTTTCGGGCATGGTTTCCTGCCGCTGCTGCGATCCGGCACCGCGGACCGCCCGCTCGACGCGATGCTGACCGAAGACGGCGTGATGTGGCAACGGCCGTAGCCGACCCGACCCGCGATCAGCCGAGGCGTCGCACCAGGTCCAGGGTCGCCGCGCTCTGGTTCATCGTGTAGAAGTGCAGCCCCGGCGCACCGCCGGCGCGCAACTGCTCGCACAGTCTCGAGATCACGTCCAGGCCGAAAGCCCTGATCGAGTCGCCGTCCTCGCCGAAACCCTGCAGCCGCAGGCGGATCCAGCGCGGGATGTCGGCCCCACAGCTGTCGGCAAAGCGGATGATCCCGCCCGCATTCGTGATCGGCATGATGCCCGGCACGACCGGGATTGTCGCGCCGGCGCCATGTGCCTCGTCGACGAAACGGAAGTATGCGTCGGCGTTGAAGAACATCTGCGTGATGGCCGAGTCGGCGCCGGCACGGACCTTCGCGACATAGGCGTGCAGGTCGGCCTGCGGCGAGCGGGCTTGCGGGTGCATCTCGGGGTAGGCCGCGACCTCGATGTGAAAATGGCTGCCCGACTCGGCACGGATGAACGCGACCAGATCGCTCGCGTAGCGGAACTCGCCCACACCGGACGAGCCGCCACCATAGCCGCTCGGCAGGTCGCCGCGCAGCGCGACGATGCGGCGAATGCCGTGCTCCCTGAACTGCGCCAGCGTCGCGCGGATCGACTCCCGGCTCGCGCCGATGCACGAGAAGTGCGGGGCGGCCTCGCATCCTTCCTCGAGGATCGCCCGCACCGCGGCAAAGCTGCCGTCCTGCGTCGAGCCACCGGCACCGTAGGTCACCGAGCAGAACTGCGGCTTCAACGCATACAGCTGGCGGCGCACCTCAGCGAGCTTGGCGACGCCCTCGGGCGTCTTGGGCGGAAAGAACTCCAGGCTGATCGGGGGAAGGGTCTTGCTCACATCGACTCCCTTGTCATGCGGGCTGTGCCCGCACGAAGAATTCGCGATTGCCATCACCGCCCGCGACTGCGCTGGCGAAGTAGCTGCGCACGCCGAGCGACTGCGCGGCACAGGCCTCCCGGATGCGCTGCTCGACGCGCACGCACGCCGACGCGTGCTTCACCAGCCCGCCCTTGCCGATGTCTGCCGGCTGCAGTTCGAACTGCGGCTTCACGAGCAGGAGCGCGCTCCCGCCCGGGGCCAGGCAGCGCGCGATCGTCGGCAGCACCAGGGTCAGCGAGATGAACGACAGGTCGGCGACGACGATGTCGAACGAGTGCGCCGGCTCGGCCTGCTCGAACCCGGAGCCGGCCACGTCGCGCGCATTCAGGCCCTCGAAGCTCAGCACGCGCGGATCGCCCGCGAGCGACGCCGCAAGCTGGCCGCGGCCCACGTCGATGCCGACGACGCGCCGCGCGCCGCGCCGCAGCAGCGCATCGGTGAAGCCGCCGGTGCTCTGGCCGACGTCGAGGCAGTTCGCGCCGGTCGCGGCGATGCCGCATTGCGTCAGCGCCGCGTCCAGCTTCAGGCCCCCGCGCGACACGAAGCGCAGCTCGGCGTCGTCGGTGATCTCGAGCTGGCAAGCCTCAGGCAGGTCTTCACCCGCCTTGCGCGGCAGGGCCCAGCCCTTCGGGCCGAGCCAGCGCACCGCGCCCGCATCGATCAGCCGCTGGGCGGCCGACCGCGTGGGCGCAAGGCCTTGCTGGACAAGCAACTGGTCAGCGCGCATGGAAGAGTATCAAGCTACTCGTCGCGGTCGGGTTTCCCGGCCGCAGGCGAGGTGCCCCTTGGGGGCATGAGCGAAGCGACCGGGGCTCAATACCTGTAGGTATCGGGCTTGTACGGACCCTGCCTGGGCACACCGATGTATCCGGCCTGCTCCTGCGTCAGCTCGGTCAGCATCGCGCCGACCTTCTTCAGGTGCAGCCGCGCGACCTTCTCGTCCAGGTGCTTGGGCAGCACGTAGACCTTGCCGACCTCGTAGTAGTCGCTGTGCGTGAACAGCTCGATCTGCGCGATCGTCTGGTTCGCGAACGAGCTCGACATCACGAAGCTCGGGTGCCCCGTGCCGCAGCCCAGGTTCACCAGGCGCCCCTTGGCGAGCAGGATGATCTTCTTGCCGTCCGGGAACGTGACGTGATCGACCTGCGGCTTGATCTCGTCCCACTCGTACTTCTCGAGCGACGCGATATCGATCTCGTTGTCGAAGTGGCCGATGTTGCAGACGATGGCCTGATCCTTCATCGCGATCATGTGCTCGTGGCGGATGACACCCTTGTTGCCGGTGCAGGTGACGAAGATGTCGGCCTTGTCGGCCGCGTACTCCATCGTCACGACCTTGAAGCCTTCCATCGCGGCCTGCAGCGCGTTGATCGGGTCGATCTCGGTGACCCAGACCTGCGCCGAGAGGGCCCGCAGCGCCTGCGCCGAGCCCTTGCCCACGTCGCCGTAGCCGGCCACGAGCGCGACCTTGCCCGCGATCATCACGTCGGTCGCGCGCTTGATGCCGTCGACCAGCGATTCGCGGCAGCCGTAGAGGTTGTCGAACTTGCTCTTGGTGACGCTGTCGTTCACGTTGATCGCGCGAAACGGCAGCGCGCCGCGCGCGGCCATCTCCTTCAAGCGGTGAACGCCGGTCGTGGTCTCTTCGGTCACGCCGATGATCTGTGCCGCCTTGCGGGTGTACCAGGTCGGATCGATGGCCAACTTCGCGCGGATGCTGGCATACAGGCAGGTCTCCTCCTCGCTGGTCGGCCTGCTGATCACCGAGGCGTCCTTCTCGGCGCGCTGGCCGAGGATCATCAGCAGCGTCGCGTCGCCGCCATCGTCGAGGATCATGTTCGGGCCTTCGCCAGCGGTACCGGCGGCGCCGCCTCGTGGCCCTTCGCCAAACTCGAAGATACGGTGCGTGAAGTCCCAGTACTCGGCCAGCGTCTCGCCCTTGTGCGCGAACACCGGCGTTCCCTTCTCGGCCAGCGCCGCGGCGGCGTGATCCTGGGTCGAGAAGATGTTGCACGAGGCCCAGCGCACGCTCGCGCCGAGCGCCTGCAGCGTCTCGACGAGCACGGCGGTCTGGATCGTCATGTGGATGCTGCCGGCTATGCGCGCGCCGCGCAGCGGCTGCGCCTTCGCGAATTCCTCGCGAATGGCCATCAGACCGGGCATTTCGGTTTCGGCGATCCTGATTTCCTTGCGACCCCAGGCGGCGAGCGACGGGTCGGCAATGGCGAAATCAGTGGCGGGAGATTTGAGGACGGCGTTCATATCGGGCTCCAGGAACTGAGGAACCCGCACGGCGACACGGAGGGAAGTTGCTACTCACCCACGAGGTCGAGTCGTGCGGGTGAGCGCGGTTGCAGCAAGCATTCCGAGCCTGGGGACAATCGCTGGTCTATCAGCGGCGGGCCTTGCAACGCTCCTCGGAAAGTGTGCGCATTGTAGACGGCCGGCGTTGCCCGTGCCAAGCGCAGTGACCACCCCGAGACTTCCAGCCTGGGCCGCGACTTCTCGGCGTGCAGGCAACCAGCCGCACCTTGGCGAACGCGGAAGCCGCCGCAGCCTCCGCCGCTCGTCGCATGGATCGCCCGCGGCCGTCAAGGGCGCTTCCGCCCGCCAAACCACGCCGACTCAGGGCCGATCGATTTTCCCGTGTTCGCGCCTCCCGAGAGCATCCTTCGCATCCTCCTTGAGATCGCCATACGTGGCCTGGGTCTTGCCGACGGCCTTGTCGATCGTCCCCTCGGCTTCGAGCCGCTTGCTTCCGACAACCTTGCCGGCGGTTTCCTTCACGCTGCCCTTGACCTGCTTGACGCGGCCCTTGACCTGATCCTCATTCATGGTGCTTCCTTTGCAGTGGAGAGTTGCATCGACTGCGCAGGGTGCCTGTCCGCCCCCGCCGAATCGATGGCTCCACTGTCACCGGGAAGAAGGGCGGGGTCTGTCGGGCCCGGTGCGAATCGACTGTAGGACATGGGGCGGGTCCGTTACGCCACGTGACACCGCTCGCCCCGACAGCCGCGAAAGACCGACGAAAACCGACCTGATCGCCCCGCCGCGGCGCTGCAACGGCGGCGATCCGCCGCCTGCGCCCCGGGATCGACTACTGCTTTCACTGTTCGACTCCGTGAGCAACCGGGCGGCCGCCGACCAAGCCGGCCGCGCGGGACCTGGATGGCCTCGCGGGAACGGGCAGTGCACGGCCCGGCCCTGGGGGCGCTCGGAACGAACCGTTCGCCCCGCGTCTCGCTCGCCAAGAACCTCGTCGCGGGGCTGCCCGACGCATGCCATCTGCCGATGCCCCGCAGGGGCGTCGGTGCCGACAGGACATTGCCCCATCGGTTCTACGCGTGTGGCATCGAAAAAGTGTGAAGCGAGCCGATAGGCCGGATTCTGTGCGGCCGGCGCCTCTCGCGAAGCGCCGGCCGTGACCGCCATTCCTCTGGGCCATGCATCGCTGCACGGCTCGGTGCTACCTACCCGCACACTCCTCGGGCCGAGTCATCGTGTGCCTATTTGGTATTGCTGCGCGTAGAGATTGCCCGTTTCACCCCCTTGGCGCCCGTGGCGCCGGCTTGCGCCGCCACCCCGGCCCCAAGGGACTCGTCTCTGTTGCTCTGATCCTCACCTCGCGGTGGACAGCCGTTAGCTGCTACGCTGCCCTGCGCAGTCCGGACCTTCCTCCCGTGCGCCCTTTCGGGCCTCGCACCGGCGGCGGTCTGGCTCGCTTCACCGCCGCGATTATGTTCGCGCGGCATTTCGGGTGCTGCGTTGGCGCAACAAACCAGCCGTTTGCGGCGGGTGATCGCGCGGAAAAAAGTCTGGTTTCGTCAACCATTCATGCGATCCCGCGTTCTAATACGTGCCGCGCTCCACCGGTCTGCAGCCGCAGCCCGACAGCCAGTCGACTTGATGAGGGCATGTCGCTTCGAGTGCGTTGCGCTTCCGTGATTGCCCTTACCCTCGTTATCAAAAAGGAGATTGACATGACGATGAAGAATGCCCTGTCCGTTGTGGCCGCTGTCGCCGCTGCCATGTTTGCCCAAGCCACGTTCGCCCAGGCGTCGGCCCCGGCCTCGCGCGCAGACGTCAAGGCCCAAACCGCGGCCGACATCAAGGACAAGAAGCTGATTCCGCCCAGCGAAGGGGCAGCTCCGACCGACAAGCCCGCTGCGAAGTCGACGCTGACCAAGGAAGAACGCAAGGCCCAAACCAGGGCCGACATCAAGGACAAGAAGCTGATTCCGCCCAGCGAAGGGGCAGCTCCGACCGACAAGCCCGCTGCGAAATCGACCCTGACCAAGGAAGCGCGCAAGGCGCAAACCAGGGCCGACATCAAGGACAAGAAGCTGATTCCCGCCTCCGAAGGCGGAGAGCCCGCGAAGAAGTGAGCGCGTGATCGGGACGCTGATTCAGCGTCCCGCACTACCGAACAGCGGCCAACGGCCGCTGTTCTTGTTTGGGATAGGCCCGGTTGATCACCTGCCTATCAAGTCCGCCCAATTCGAATGTCTTTCTTTTACAATTCGCTCTAATACGTTGATTTTCATTGGTCTGTCGACCATCTCAGGCCGGTCGGATAACCGACGCCAGAGCGGAAGTCGCAGATTCAGTCTGTTTCAATTGGCCCGAAAGAGCCGTGAATTGTTGGCCTAGCCAACTTGGCGCCGCGTTTACAGTCTTTCACGGATCAAGGATGATTCCGCGTTTACGAAGCATGGATTGAATCGGCGAACCGTGGACACATTGGCAGAAGCTTCGCATTCCGCACTTTCCGGCGTCGCACGCGTTCTCGTGCACGCCGGAAAGCTGAACGGGAAGATTGCCGAAGACCTGGTTCGCAGTTCCAAGGACAAGCGCAACAGCTTCGTCGCCTCGGTGATCGCCGCTGGCGCGGTATCCCCGGCGGACCTGGCGCACACTCTGTCGAGCGCACTCGCGCTTCCACTGCTCGACCTGTCGTCCGTAGACGCGCAACGGCTGCCGCGCAACGTGATCGACGCCAAGCTCGCTGCCCAGTACCAGGTGGTGGTGCTGGGCAAGCGCGGCAGCCGCCTGTTCATCGGCGGTGCCGATCCGACCGACCAGGAAGCGGTCGAACGCATCAAGTTCGCCACCCAGCTGTCGCCCGAATGGGTGATCGTCGAACACGACAAGCTGGCGAAGATGCTCGATCTGAGCAGCGCCAGCGCGAACGAGACGCTGGAGTCGCTGTCCTCCGGCGACTTCGAGTTCGATGTCACCGACGACGTCACGAACCCGCAGGAGACGAACGAGACCTCTTCCGAGGTCGAAGATGCGCCGGTGGTGCGCTTTCTGCAGAAGATGCTGATCGACGCCATCAACCTGCGCGCGTCCGACCTGCACTTCGAGCCCTACGAATACCACTACCGAGTGCGATTCCGTGTCGACGGCGAACTGCGCGAGATCACGCAGCCACCGATCGCCATCAAGGACAAGCTGTCCTCGCGCATCAAGGTCATCTCGCGCCTGGACATTGCCGAGAAGCGCGTGCCGCAGGACGGCCGCATGAAGCTCAAGTTCGGCGCCAAGGCGATCGACTTTCGCGTCAGCACCCTGCCCACGCTGTTCGGCGAGAAGATCGTGATCCGGATCCTCGATCCAAGCAGCGCCAAGCTCGGAATCGAGGCGCTGGGCTACGAGAAGATCGAGAAGGACCGCTTGCTCAAGGTCATCCAGCGGCCTTACGGCATGGTGCTGGTGACCGGCCCCACCGGCAGTGGCAAGACGGTGTCGCTGTATACCTGCCTGAACATCCTGAATCAGCCTGGCGTCAACATCTCGACGGTCGAGGACCCGGCCGAAATCAACCTGCCCGGCGTGAACCAGGTCAACGTCAACGACAAGGCGGGGCTCACGTTTTCGGCCGCCCTGAAATCCTTCCTGCGCCAGGACCCGGACATCATCATGGTCGGCGAGATCCGGGATCTCGAGACCGCCGACATCGCGATCAAGGCCGCTCAGACCGGTCACATGGTGATGTCGACGCTGCACACCAACGACGCGCCGACGACGCTGACGCGGCTCCTGAACATGGGCGTCGCGCCGTTCAACATCGCCTCGAGTGTGCTGCTGATCACCGCGCAGCGCCTGGCACGCAAGCTCTGCGAGACCTGCAAGGCCCAAGCCGACTACCCGCGCGAAGCGATGCTGAAGGCAGGCTTCGCCGAGCACGACCTCGACGGCACCTGGCGCCCCTACCGGGCGGTCGGCTGTTCAGCCTGCAGCAACGGCTACAAGGGGCGGGTCGGCATCTACCAGGTCATGCCGATCACCGAAGAGATCCAGAGAATCATCCTGAACGAAGGCACGTCGATGGACATCGCGACACAGGCGCAGCGTGAAAACGTGCGCGATCTTCGCCAATCGGGTCTGGTCAAGGTTCGTGCTGGCGTCACGACACTCGAAGAAGTGATCTCGGTGACGAACGAATGAACCCGCCGGGATAGACAAGAGCGCACACACCAACACATCGAAGGGACGAGGAAGACATTCCTCGAAGGTCACCATGGCGACTGCAGCGGCCGCGAAAAACCTCAAGGAACTTGTCTTCGAGTGGGAGGGCAAGGACAAGAACGGCAAGGTCGTTCGTGGCGAAATGCGTGCCGGCGGCGAAGCCGTGGTCGGCGCCAGCCTGCGGCGCCAGGGCATCCTGGTCAACAAGGTCAAGAAGCGCCGCATGCACGGCGGCAAGGCGATCAAGCAGAAGGACATCGCCATCTTCACGCGCCAGCTGACGACGATGATGCGCGCCGGCGTGCCGCTGATCCAGGCCTTCGACATCGTCGCCCGCGGCAGCACCAACCCCCGGATGACGCGGCTGTTGACCGACATCCGCAGCGACGTAGAGACCGGCACGAGCCTGTCGTCGGCGTTCCGCAAGCACCCCCTGTATTTCGACGCCCTGTACTGCAACCTGGTCGAGGCCGGCGAAGCCGGCGGTATCCTGGAGCAGTTGCTCGATCGCCTGGCGATCTACCAGGAAAAGACGATGGCCATCAAGGCCAAGATCAAGTCCGCGCTGATCTACCCGATCGCCGTGATCGTGGTGGCCTTCATCGTGCTCGCGGTCATCATGATCTTCGTGATCCCCGCGTTCAAGGACGTGTTTTCCTCGTTCGGCGCCGACCTGCCGGCGCCCACGCTGGTCGTGATCGCGATGTCGGAGTTCTTCGTCAAGTACTGGTACATCATCTTCGGTGTGCTCATCGGCGGCACCTACTTCTTCATCCAGTCCTGGCGGCGCTCGGTCAAGATGCAGAAGTTCATGGACCGGCTGCTGCTGCGCGTGCCGGTGTTCGGCGATCTGGTCCGCAAGTCGGCGGTGGCACGCTGGACGCGCACGCTGTCGACGATGTTCGCCGCCGGCGTGCCCCTCGTCGAAGCACTCGATTCGGTCGGCGGTGCCTCGGGCAATGCGGTCTACGCCGAGGCGACCGAACAGATCCAGAGGGACGTGTCCACCGGTTCGGCCCTGACCACCTCGATGCAGACCACCGGCGTGTTCCCGACCATGGTGGTACAGATGTGCGCGATCGGCGAGGAATCGGGCTCGCTCGACGCGATGCTCGGCAAGGCTGCGGAGTTCTACGAAGACGAGATCGACGAAGCGGTCAAGGGCCTGTCCAGCCTGATGGAGCCATTCATCATCGTGATCCTGGGGGTGCTGGTCGGCGGCATCGTGGTCTCGATGTACCTGCCGATCTTCAAGCTCGGCGCGGTCGTCTGATCACGCCCTTCCCCTTTATGGATCCGCAAGTCGTCCGCGTCTTGCTGTCGCCGCTCGTCCTGGCCTTGCTGGGCTTGTGCATCGGCAGCTTCCTGAACGTCGTCATCCACCGCCTACCGTTGATGATGGAACGTGGCTGGCGGATCGAGAGCGCCGAGTTGCTGGGCGTGAAGATCGCCGACACGCCCGCGATCACGCTGTCGACACCGCGCTCGCGCTGCCCGGCCTGCGGCCACCCGATCCGCTGGTACGAGAACATCCCGGTCGTCAGCTATCTCGTGCTGCGCGGCAAGTGCTCGGCCTGCCCGGCACCGATCTCGCTGCGCTACCCCTCGATCGAGCTGCTCACGGCGCTGCTGTTCGCAGCGTGCGGTCTGCACTTCGGCGCACAACCCGCCGTGCTGCTGTGGTGCGGGCTGGCCGCCGTGCTGGTCGCCCTCGCGTTCATCGACCTGGACACCAGCTTCCTGCCCGACGACCTGACCCTGCCGCTGATGTGGGCCGGCATCGTCTCGGCCGCGCTCGGCTGGATCCCGGTGACGCTGACCGCGTCTGTCGGCGGCGCGGTGGCGGGCTACCTGTCGCTGTGGTTCGTGTTCCATGCCTACCGCCTGATCCGCGGCAAGGAGGGCATGGGCGCGGGGGACTTCAAGCTGCTCGCCGCGCTCGGCGCCTGGATGGGCTGGCAGGCGATCCCGTCGATCATCCTGCTGGCGTCGGCGGTCGGTGCGCTGGTGGGCATTGCGCTGATCGTGTTCCGCCGCCACGACCGCGATGTGCCGATCCCGTTCGGCCCCTACCTGGCGGGCGGCGGCATCGCCGCGTTGTTCTTCGGCGAACCGTTGTCGCGCCTGTGGATGCCGCCAATCTAAGCGGCGCGCCGCTGCGCGTCGGCCTGACGGGCGGCATCGGCAGCGGCAAGAGCACGGTCGCGGGCCTGCTCGCGCAGCACGGTGCCACGATCGTCGACACCGACCTGATCGCGCGGCAACTGACCGCGCCGGGCGGCGCCGCGATTCCCGCCGTCGCGGCCGCGTTCGGCGCCGACGCGATCGACGCGAGCGGCGCGCTGGACCGCGCGCGCATGCGCGACATCGTGTTCGCAGACGCATCGGCCAAGCGGCGCCTCGAAGCCATCCTGCATCCCCTGATCGGGATCGAGGCGCAGCGTCAGGCCACCGCCTCGACGGCACCTGTCATCGTCTTCGATGTGCCCTTGCTGGTCGAATCCGGCCGCTGGCGCGCGCAGGTGGACAAGGTGCTGGTCGTCGATTGCCGGGAAACGACACAGGTCGAGCGTGTCGTCGCCAGGTCCGGCTGGGCCGTCGACGCCGTGCAAGCCGTGATCGCCCAGCAGGCCTCGCGGGCGCGGCGGCGCGCGGCGGCCGACGCCGTGATTTGCAACGACACGATCACACGCGATCAGCTCGCCGAGGAGGTCGACTCCTTGTGGCAGCGCTGGACCCGACCATTGCCCTGACGATCGAGCGGCACCGCGTCCCGCTGTGGAACAATCGCGCCTCGACAGGTCCGCTTCGCCTGTGCAGGACTCCCATCGTGATCCTCTACGAATACCCGTTCAACGAAGGCATCCGCACGATGCTGCGCCTCGAGCACCTGTTCGACCGGCTCGGCCAGCTGATCTCGCGCGATGCTGCCGTCGACCACCACTATGCGCTCGCGACGCTGTTCGAGATCCTCGACGTGTCGTCGCGCGCCGACCTGAAGTCCGACCTGCTGAAGGAACTCGACAAGCACCGGCAGCAGTTCAATGGCTACCGTGGCAACCCGTCGATCTCGGAAGCGGCACTCGACGACGTGATCGCCAAGATCGACCACGCTTTCAACGGCCTGAACGAGGTGCAGGGCAAGGCCGGCGCGGCACTCAACACCAACGAGTGGCTGATGAGCATCCGCAGCCGCATCGGCATCCCCGGCGGCACCTGCGAATTCGACCTGCCGGCGTACTACGCGTGGCAGAAGTTCGAGCCGCAGCGGCGCCGCGCCGACCTGTTGCAATGGGTCGCCTCATTGATGCCGCTGGCCGAGGCGCTGCAGGTGCTGCTCGGTCTGCTGCGCGACTCCGGCGTGCCGCAGAAGGTCGTGGCACCCGCCGGCCAGTACCAGCAAAGCCTGGCGCAGGGGCGCGTCTACCAGTTGATGCGGGTTCGGCTCGACGTGGCCGAAGACATCATCCCCGAGATCAGCGGCCACCGGCTGATGGTCTCGGTGCGGCTGATGCGGCAGGACGCCGAAGGCCGCCTCAAGCCCAGCCAGCAGGACGCCAACTTCGAGTTGACGCTTTGCGCGTGAGTGCCGGAGCGGCCGAGGCGCGGGTGATCCGCTGCCCCGGTTGCGGCGGCCCCAGTGTGTACTCGGCCGAGAACGCCTTTCGCCCGTTCTGCAGCGCGCGCTGCAAGAACAACGATTTCGGCGTTTGGGCCAGCGAGGGTTACGCGGTCCCGGCCGACCCGGACCCCGACCTGCCCGAGCCTGACCTCGATCGCGGCGATTCGCCGACGCACTGATCGCGCAGACTCAGCGCGACAGCCAGTGATCGGCGAAATCGGCCAGGTCGCCGTGAACCGATTTCGCCAACGCCATGTCGGCACCGGTATTCGGGCTGCCATTCGGCGCGCGCAGCACCAGCGCCGTGTGCACATGGCCCGGCAGGCCGCGCATGTACGGCAGGTAATCGTCGACGAATGCGGTCGGGTCCAGGCGCTCGATCGAATCGGCCTTCGGGCTGCGCGCGCCTTCGTGGTGGCCGGTCGCGATCACGCGCTCGATCGGGAAGCCGAGGTTGCGAAGATTGCGCAGTCGCGGGGTTTCGAACTCGAGATCGAGGGCCGAGACACAGACCAGCTCGAAGCCGGCACCGTGCAGCCGATGACAGGCATCGAGCGCGCCCTCGATCGGTGGCAGCGTGGTCCAGAAGCGCTCGTCGAACGCGGCACGAAACAGCGGGCGACGCTCGGGTGTCAGGCGCTCGACCTCCCAGCGGTCGATCGGCCAGTACGCAAGCGGATCGCGTTCGACTGGCGCCCGGCCGAACGCGCGCGCCCAGGCCGACGCATAGCCGAGCTGGAAGTCGAGCAGTACGCCGTCGCAATCGAGGGCAATCAGGGGTCGTGAAGCCATGCATCGACTGTAGCGGGCCACGCAGCGGCGCGCTGTCGCCTGCCGGACGACAATCGGGCGATGCACAAGCCCTTCTCGCCCGCCTGCGAGCGCAACCAGGACGTGATCCTCGGGCTGCTGCGCGAGCAGTTCGCCGATCGAACCCGGGTGCTGGAGATCGGCAGCGGCACCGGCCAGCACGCGGCGCATTTCGCGCTCGCACTGCCGCATCTGGTCTGGCAGGCCTCGGATGTGCCGTCCAGGCTCCCCGGCATCCGCCAGTGGCTCGCCGAGGCCCACCAGCGATCGAACACGCCGCCGCCGCTGCCCTTCGACATCAATGGCGCAGCGCCCACGGGTCGGTACGACGCCATCTTCAGTGCCAACACCCTTCACATCATGGGCTGGAGCGAGGTGCAACGCCTGTTCGCGCTGTTGCCCGCGTTGATGAGCGCGCAGGCCTTGCTGACGATCTACGGCCCGTTCAACTACCGCGGCGCGTTCACCAGCGCGAGCAACGCCGCATTCGATGCTTCGCTTCGGGCCGAGCATCCACAACGCGGTATTCGCGACTTCGAAGCAGTGAACGCGCTGGCCCGCTCGGTCGACCTGCGGCTGGTCGAAGACCGCGCGATGCCGGCCAACAACCGCTGCATCACCTGGCGCCGGTCTTGTTGACGACGCCGGCGCAGATGCGGCCCGGCACGCGACCCGCGGACTGCCGCTCGAGAACCAAACTGGCGATTCCCGCCCGGTGCTGCACCGGCCGAGCGACAGGGCGAAGCACAGCCGACCGCAAACCGACCGCGGACCGAGGGCAATGGCCGTGAATCGCCACCTCGGCGGCGAACCCGGCCCTTGAAAGATCGGGCCGCCACCCTATAATCCGCCTTGCTAGCACTCAGCAAAGGCGAGTGCTAATGGTGCAGAAGTGACTCCGGTCACGAACGCATCGAAAGTGATTGAGTGCACACTTCGCCTCAGTCGCAAGCGAAACATCATTGTCAATTCACCAGGAGATGTTATGAAACTTCGTCCGTTGCACGATCGCGTGATCGTCAAGCGCCTCGAGCAGGAAACCAAGACCGCCTCGGGCATCGTCATCCCCGACAACGCCGCCGAGAAGCCCGACCAGGGCGAAGTGCTGGCCGTCGGTCCCGGCAAGCGCAGCGACAAGGGCGACTTCATCGTCCTGAACATCAAGGTCGGCGACCGCGTGCTGTTCGGCAAGTACAGCGGCCAGACCGTCAAGGTCGATGGCGAAGAACTGCTGGTGATGAAGGAAGACGACCTGTTCGCGGTTGTCGAGAAGTAAGTCTTCTCCTTCCTGAAGCATTCAACTCTTAAGCATTCGGAGAAATAAACATGGCAGCAAAAGACGTCATCTTCGGCGGCGAGGCACGTGCCCGCATGGTCGAAGGCGTGAACATCCTGGCGAACGCCGTCAAGGTGACCCTGGGCCCGAAGGGCCGCAACGTGGTGCTCGAGCGCTCGTTCGGCGGCCCGACCGTGACCAAGGACGGTGTGTCCGTGGCCAAGGAAATCGAGCTGAAGGACAAGCTCCAGAACATGGGCGCACAGATGGTCAAGGAAGTCGCTTCCAAGACCAGCGACATCGCCGGTGACGGCACCACCACCGCGACCGTGCTGGCCCAGGCGATCGTTCGCGAAGGCATGAAGTACGTGGCCGCGGGCATGAACCCGATGGACCTGAAGCGCGGTATCGACAAGGCCGTGCACGCTCTGGTCGAGCAGTTGAAGAAGCAGTCGAAGGCGACGACGACCAGCAAGGAAATCGCGCAGGTCGGCACGATCTCGGCCAACAGCGACGAAGAAGTCGGCAAGATCATCGCCGACGCGATGGACAAGGTCGGCAAGGAAGGCGTTATCACCGTCGAGGACGGCAAGAGCCTGAACAGCGAACTCGAAGTCGTCGAAGGCATGCAGTTCGACCGTGGCTACCTGTCGCCCTACTTCATCAACAACCCGGAAAAGCAGACCGCGACGCTGGACAACCCGTTCGTGCTGCTGTTCGACAAGAAGATCAGCAACATCCGCGATCTGCTGCCGACGCTGGAGCAAGTCGCCAAGTCGGGCCGCCCGCTGCTGATCATTGCCGAAGAAGTCGAAGGCGAAGCGCTCGCGACCCTGGTCGTGAACACGATCCGCGGCATCCTGAAGGTCGTGGCCGTCAAGGCGCCGGGCTTCGGTGACCGTCGCAAGGCGATGCTCGAAGACATCGCGATCCTGACCGGCGGCAAGGTCATCGCCGAGGAAGTGGGCCTGACGCTTGAGAAGGTCACGCTGGCCGATCTGGGCCAGGCCAAGCGCGTCGAAGTGGGCAAGGAAAACACCACGATCATCGACGGTTCGGGCGCCGCGGGCGACATCGAGGCGCGCGTCAAGCAAGTGCGCGTGCAGATCGAGGAAGCCACCAGCGACTACGACCGCGAGAAGCTGCAGGAGCGCGTGGCCAAGCTGGCCGGCGGTGTGGCGGTGATCAAGGTCGGCGCTGCGACCGAAGTCGAGATGAAGGAGAAGAAGGCCCGCGTCGAAGATGCGCTGCACGCCACCCGTGCGGCCGTCGAAGAAGGCATCGTGGCCGGTGGCGGCGTCGCGCTGCTGCGCGCCAAGCAGGCTGCAGGCACGATCAAGGGCGACAACCCCGACCAGGAAGCCGGCATCAAGCTGGTGCTGAAGGCCATCGAAGCGCCGCTGCGCGAGATCGTCTACAACGCCGGCGGCGAAGCCAGCGTGGTCGTGGCCGCAGTGTTGGCCGGCAAGGGCAACTACGGGTTCAATGCGGCCAACGACACCTATGGCGACATGATCGAGATGGGCATCCTGGACCCGACCAAGGTGACGCGCACCGCGCTGCAGAATGCCGCGTCGGTTGCTTCGCTGATGCTCACCACCGAAGCGATGATTGCCGAAGCGCCGAAGGAAGAGTCGGCCGGCGGCGGCGGCATGCCGGGTGGCATGGGCGGGATGGGTGGCATGGGCGGCATGGACATGTAATCCAGGCCATTGCGTCAACACGAAAGGGCTGCTTCGGCAGCCCTTTTTCATGTGCGCTGCCAACGCACCAGGGGCGCGGTGGTGAGCCGCGATCTCGACCGCGATGAACCCCAGCTGTTCGTGGACGGTCCAGTCCGGAGCAGCCCCTGTCGATCTGCCGACATGAGCGCCCCATCGTCCGCCGAACACCGGTCTCAACCGCCATGCACCCAGCCGTACAGCAGCTTGGCGGCGTCATCGACACCGGACTTCTTCAGCGCGGAGAACAGCGACACCGCGACATCGGCCTCGTCGGTCGCAATCTCGCCGAGCAGTGCCTGCGCGCCGACCAGCGCCGCGGCGGCTTCGGCGCGGTTGAGCTTGTCGGACTTGGTCAGCAGCACCAGCAGCTTGACCGCGCCGTTGCCGACGCGCGGTGCCACGAAGCTCATCAGCTGCTGGTCGAGGTCCGTGAAGCCCAGGCGCGAATCGACCATCAACACCACGCCGACGAGACTGCGGCGCACGTCGAGGTAGTCGGCCATCACCTTCTGCCAGCGCAGCTTGGCGCCGCGCGCCACCGCCGCGTAGCCATAGCCCGGCAGGTCGGCGAACAGTGCGTCCGGCGCCATCTTCGGCCCGAGATCGAACAGGTTGATGTGCTGGGTGCGGCCAGGCGTCTTCGACGCGAAGGCCAGGCGCTTTTGCTGCGTCAGCGTGTTGATCGCGGTCGACTTGCCTGCGTTCGAGCGGCCGACGAACGCGATCTCGGGCAGTTCGGTCTGCGGCAACTGGTCGAGCTGGCTGGCGGTGGTACGAAAGCGCGCGGTGTGCGCCCAGCCGAGCGCGCGCTTGGCTTCGTCGACGGGGGCAACAGGCGCCGCATCGGATTTGTTTTGCTCGGCCATGGAGTCGCCCAAAGCCGTCATTGTAAAATCACCGGGTTTTGCACAAGAAACCGCTGCGCTCATGAAGTCCCTTGCTCCCGCCCTTGCCTCCCTGCTGCTCGCCGCCTGCACCTGCACGGCCTTCGCGCAAGAGGCCAAATCCGTCGCCAAAGTTGCCACCGCGCCCGATCTGGCCAAGGGCCAGGCCACCTCGACCAGCGTGTGCGCGGCCTGCCACACCAACGACGGCTCGCGCGGCAGCCCGGCGAACCCGATCCTGCAGGGCCAGCACCCGGAGTACCTGGTCAAGCAGCTGACCGAGTTCAAGTCGGGCAAGCGCCAGAATGCCGTGATGTCGGGCATGGTCGCCGCGCTCAGCGAAGACGACATGAAGAACGTCGCCGCGTTCTACGCCGGCAAGCAGGCCAAGCCCGGCTTCGCGAAGAACAAGGCCACGGTCGAGCTCGGCGAGAAGATCTACCGCGGCGGCATTGCCGATCGCAGCATCCCGGCCTGCGCCGGCTGCCACAGCCCGAGCGGCGCCGGCATCCCGGCCCAGTACCCGCGCCTGGCCGGGCAGCACGCCGACTACACCGAGGCCCAACTCGTCGCCTTCCGCAGCGGCGCGCGCAACAACAGCGTGCCGATGACGGGCGTGGCCGCGAAGCTGAACGACCGCGAGATCAAGGCCGTGGCCGACTACATCGCCGGCCTGCACTGATTCGCGTGCTCCCCCCCGTCGAAAGGGCCGGTCTCGCACCGGCCCTTTGTGTCGACGCCGCTCGCATCGGCACCCGAACCCGATAATCCGCCCATGACCGCCACCGCCGCCGGCATCGAAGTGCGCACGCAGTCGCGCTGGGTGCGCGAGTGTGTCGAACTGGTGTCGTCGATGCGGTTCTCGATCTCGCTGCTGACGGTGATCTGCATCGCCTCGGTGATCGGCACGGTCGTCAAGCAGCACGAGCCCTACGGCAATTACGTCAACCAGTTCGGGCCGTTCTGGGCCGAGCTGTTCTCCCGGGTCGGGCTGTTCAGCGTCTACAGCGTCTGGTGGTTCCTGCTGATCCTGGCGTTCCTGGTCGTCTCCACCAGCCTGTGCATCGCGCGCAACGTGCCGAAGATCATCCACGACCTGCGCAATTACAAGGAGCAGGTGCGCGAGCAGGCATTGGGCTCGTTCCATCACCGTGGGCAAGCCGAGGTCGCCGAATCGCGCGATCAGGCTTTCGAGCGCATCGGCGCGCTGCTCGTGCACGGCGGCTGGAAGGCCAAGGTCCAGGTTCGGGAAAACGGCACGATGATCGCCGCGCGACGCGGCGCCGCCAACAAGCTCGGCTACATCGCGGCGCATTCGGCCATCGTGCTGATCTGCGTCGGTGGCCTGCTCGACGGCGACCTGATCGTGCGCGCACAGATGGCCCTGCAGGGCAAGAGCAGCTACACCGGCGGCGGCCTGATGAAGGACGTGCCGGATCGCCACCGCCTGGGGCCCGGCACGCCGACCTTTCGCGCCAACCTGCTGGTGCCCGAAGGCTCGCGCTCGGGCACCGCGGTGATCGGCATGCAGGACGGTGTCGTGCTGCAGGACCTGCCCTTCGACGTCGAGCTGAAGAAGTTCATCGTCGATTACTACGACACCGGCATGCCCAAGCTGTTCGCGAGCGAGATCGTGATCCACGACCGCGACACCGGCGCGGCGATCCCGGCCACGGTCAAGGTCAACGAGCCCGCGTTCCACCGTGGCGTCGCGATCTACCAGAGCAGCTTCGACGACGGTGGTTCGTCGCTGAAGCTGCGCGCCCTGCCGATGGTCAGCGGCGGCAAGCCGTTCGAGGTCGACGGCGTGGTCGGCGGCAGCACGCAGATCTCGAACGGCGACGCGAAAATGACACTCGAATTCACCGGTCTGCGCGTCATCAACGTCGAGAACCTCGGCGCCGGCGCGGAAAGCGCTGCGGCGGCCGGCGGCGCGACCGACGTGCGCAAGGTCGACCTCGTCAGCTCGTTGCGCAACCACCTCGGCTCTGGCGCCAAGGGTGGCGGCAAGAAGATCTTGCGCAATGTCGGCCCGTCTGTCAGCTACAAGCTGCGCGATGCCGCCGGGCAGGCGCGCGAGTTCAACAACTACATGCTGCCGGTCGAGCTCGACGGCCATCGCGTCTTTCTCGCCGGCGCGCGCGACAAGCCCGACCAGGAGATGCGCTACCTGCGCATTCCCGCCGACGAGAAGGACAGCATCGACGGCTGGGCCCGCCTGCGCGCCGGCCTGCTCGACCCCGCCTTGCGCGCCGAGGCGGCGGCCCGCTACGTCGCCCATGCGACGCCACCCGACAAGCCCGAGATGGCCGCGCAGCTCACCACCACCGCCGGCTCCGCGCTGGCACTGTTCGCCGGCGCCGACCGGTCGCGCGCGAAGGGCAACCCCGATCCCGGCAAGCCGCGCGGCGGCCTGCAGGCGATCTCGGACTTCATCGAAGCCGGCGTGCCCGAGGCCGACCGCGGGCGCATCTCGGACGTCCTGCTGCGCATCCTCAACGGCAGCCTGTTCGAGCTGCTGAACCTGACACGCGAGAACGCGGGCCTCGCGCCGCTGCAGCCCGACGACAAGACCCAGGCCTTCATGACCCAATCGGTGCTGTCGCTGTCCGACAGCTTCTTCTATCCGGCGCCGGTGCTGTTCGAGCTGGCCGACTTCAAGCAGGTGCAGGCGAGCGTGTTCCAGGTCGCCCGCGCACCCGGCAAGAAGCTGGTGTACCTCGGCGCGGTGCTGCTGATCGTCGGCGTGTTCGCGATGCTCTACATCCGCGAGCGGCGGCTGTGGATCTGGCTCGCGCCCGCCAACAGCAGCACCCCGGGTGCCGGAACCAAAGTCGCCATCGCGATGTCCACCACGCGCCGCACGCTGGACGCCGATGCCGAGTTCGAGCAGCTGAAGCGGCAGATCCTGAAGGAAGCGCCATGAACACCACGACCCTGAAGACGATGACCCTGGGCCGCCCGTCGGGCCCGATCGGCTTCTTCTCGGACCGCTCGTGGTTCGACTGGCTGTTCGCCGCCCTCGTGCTCGCGGGCGGCGCCTACGCGTTCTCGCGCTATGCCGCGGCGATGGATGGGTACGAGAAGGCGATCCTGACCGGTGCGTTGCCGGTCGCGGTGCTGCTGGGCTGGTTCTGGGGCCCGCTGCGCGTGCTGATGCTGGGCGTCGCGGCGGCCGCGCTGATCGCGATCAGCCTGTACAACCGGCAGCTGGACGGCTTCGGTGCCGACCTCGCGCAGGGCGACAAGGTTTTCATGCTGAAGTACTTCCTGTCGAGCCAGAGCGCGATCATGTGGATGTGCGTGCTGTTCTTCATGAGCACGGCGTTCTACTGGATCGGCTTCACGGCTGCGACCGAGAACAACACCGCGGTGCGCATCGGCTCGGGCCTGACCTGGGGCGCCGTCTTCATGGCGCTGACCGGCACGATGGTGCGCTGGTTCGAGAGCCACCAGATCGGGCCCGACATCGGTCACATCCCGGTCAGCAACCTGTACGAGGTGTTCGTGCTGTTCTGCTGGCTGACCGCACTGTTCTACCTGTACTACGAGCAGCACTACCGGATCAAGTCGCTGGGCGCGTTCGTGATGCTGGTGGTCAGCGCCGCGGTCGGCTTCCTGATCTGGTACACGGTCGCGCGCGAGGCGAGCGAGATCCAGCCGCTGGTCCCGGCACTGCAGAGCTGGTGGATGAAGCTGCACGTGCCCGCCAACTTCATCGGCTACGGCAGCTTCGCGCTGTCGGCGATGGTGGCGCTGGCCTGCGTGCTGAAGAACTCGACGACGCGCGCGCTGTGGATCGGCCTGCTCGGCGTGCCCGGCGTTGTGATCGCGCTGCCGCTGCTCGGCTTCGCGCTGTTCGGCGGGCTGTCGCCCGATGGCATGGGCGCGGTCGCGAAGGCCGGGCGAATGGTGGTCGGCACGATGGCCTTCTTCGCGTTCACGATCCTGGCACGCCGGTGGATCAACGCGCGCACGCCGAGCGCCGAGATCGCCGACGACCTGATGTACAAGTCGATCGCGGTCGGCTTCGCGTTCTTCACGATCGCGACCATCCTGGGCGCGTTCTGGGCCGCCGAGGCCTGGGGCGGCTACTGGAGCTGGGACCCGAAGGAAACCTGGGCGCTGATCGTCTGGCTCAACTACGCCGCCTGGCTGCACATGCGCCTGATGAAGGGGCTGCGCGGCAACGTGTCGGCGTGGTGGGCGCTGACCGGGCTGGTCGTGACGAGCTTCGCGTTCCTCGGCGTGAACATGTTCCTGTCCGGATTGCATTCCTACGGGACGCTGTGACCCGAATCTCGGCATCGGTCGACACACCCTGCGGGTGTCGACCGATGTAAGAAGCTCCGCCGCGCCGCGACGGAACCGCAGGACACCGGAGAGCATCACCATGCACCTTCTGCGCAACCGCGGCTTCGATCATCCGGCCGCGTCCGAAATCACGCCCCGGGCCGTCTGCGAGCGCCGGCGCGAGTTGCTGAAGCTGCTCGGCAGCGGCGTGGCGGGCGCGGCACTGGCGGCCTGGGCCACGCGCGAGGCACACGCACAAACCGCACGCCCCGGCAAGCTGGCGCCGCTGCCCGGCGCGCGCAGCGCAGTCTCCGGCGCGGCGACGATGGAGAAGGCCACCGCCTACGCCGACGCGACCGGCTACAACAACTACTACGAGTTCGGCACCGACAAGGGCGACCCGGCGCAGAACGCGCACACGCTGAAGACGCGGCCCTGGACGGTCGCGGTCGAGGGCGAAGTCAAGAAGCCCAAGGTCTACGACATCGACGAGTTGCTCAGGCTCGGCCCGATGGAGGAACGCGTCTACCGCCTGCGCTGCGTCGAAGGCTGGTCGATGGTCATTCCATGGGTCGGCTATTCACTGGCCGAGTTGATCAGGCGCGTCGAGCCGACCGGCAACGCGAAATACGTCGAGTTCGTCACGCTGGCCGACCCGAAGACCATGCCCTACGTCGGCGGCTCGCGCGTGCTCGACTGGCCCTATGTCGAGGGCCTGCGCCTGGACGAGGCGATGCACCCGCTGACCCTGCTTGCGTTCGGCATGTATGGCGAGGTGCTGCCGAACCAGAACGGCGCACCGCTGCGTGCGGTCGTACCGTGGAAGTACGGGTTCAAAAGCGGCAAATCGATCGTCAGGATCCGCTTCGTCGAGAAGCAGCCACCGACCAGCTGGGTCAAGAGCGCGCGCAACGAATACGGCTTCTACTCGAACGTGAACCCCGAGGTCGACCATCCGCGCTGGAGCCAGGCAACCGAGCGCCGCATCGGCGAAGACGGCCTCTTCGCGAAGAGGCGCCCGACGCTGCTGTTCAACGGTTACGGGCCGCAGGTCGCCTCGCTGTATGCCGGGATGGACCTGAAGAAGAACTTCTGAACGGCACCGCGGCGCGCTTTTCCGATGGACTCTGCCACTACTGCCCGGCTCGCCGGCCGCGTGCCGCGCCCCGCGCGACGCAAGCCGCTGCTGATGCGGCCCACTGCGAAGCTGGTGCTGTTCGCGGCGTGCCTGCTGCCGTTCGCCTGGCTGCTGCGCGGCGCGGTCCTGAGCACACTGGGTGAGAACGCGCTCGGGGCGAATCCGGCCGAAACCCTGATCCGCGCCACCGGCGACTGGACGCTGCGCTTCCTGTGCCTCACGCTGGCGGTCACGCCGCTGCGCAAGCTCACCGGCCAGCCGGCGCTGGCGCGCTTCCGGCGCATGCTGGGGCTGTTCGGCTTCTTCTACGGCTGCGTGCACCTTCTTTGCTACAGCTGGTTCGACATGGGGCTGGCGTGGGACGACATCGTGCACGACATCGCCAAGCGGCCGTTCATCCTCGTCGGGACCAGCGCACTGCTGCTGATGTCGCCGCTGGCCGCCACCTCGTTCAACCGCGCGATCAAGGCGCTCGGCCCGGTTCGCTGGCAGGCGCTGCACCGCAGCGTCTACGCGGTGGTGCTGCTGGGGCTGCTGCACTTCTTCTGGATGCGCTCGGCGAAGAGCAACTACGCCGAGGTCACCGTCTACGCGCTGATCGTCGCGCTGTTGCTGGGCTGGCGCGTGGTCGACCGGGCCCGCGCGGCGCGGCGCGCGCGGCGCGCCATGTGAGTCAGGCGGCTGCGGGTGTGCCAGTGGCCGGCTCGGGCACCAGCAGCACGTCGACGCCATAGAGCCGCGCCAGCGCCGCCAGCTTCGCGGGCGCCCGGCGCAACTCGAAGGACTTGCCCGCAGCCTGCGCGGCGCGCCGGCATTCGATCAGCACCGCCAGCGCCGACGAATCGAAACGCTGCAGGTTCGACGCATCGACCGCCACGACCGCCGCGGCCTCCCCCTTCAGCGCCTGCAACAGCAGGCGCCGGGTGTCGTTCGCCTCGCGCGCGGTCACGCTGGCCGGCAGCAGCAACATGGTGCGCTCAGCTCTTGGCGTTGCCGGCCGACTTGTTGCGGGCCTCGAGCTTGGCGATCAGGCCATCGATCCCGCCGTTGCTGATTTCCTGCGAGAAGCTGTTGCGGTAGTTCTCGACCAGCCACACGCCGAGCACGTTGACGTCGTAGATCCTCCAACCGCCGGGCGTCTGCGCGAGCCGGTAGTCGAGCTGGATCGGGTCGCCGCGGCCCTTGACCACGGTCTTCACGACGACCTCCTTGTCGGTCGGCGCGCTGCGCATCGGCTTGAGCTCGACGGTCTGGTCCTGCACTTGCGCGAGCGCGCCCGAATAGGTGCGCACCAGGAGGAGCTTGAATTCGTCCTGCAGGCGCTTTTGCTGCTCGGGTGTGGCCTGGCGCCAGTAGCGACCGACCGCGGACGCCGTCATGCGCCGGAAATCGACATGGGGCATCACCTTGGCGTCGACGAGGGCGATGATCGGCTGGACGTCGCCCTGCTTGATCGACTTGTCGGCCCTCAAGGCATCGAGCACCTCGGTCGAGACTTCCTGGATCAACACGTCGGGTGTCTTGTCCGCCTGGGCCTGCGCGAGCACGCATGCCGCCGTCAACATCGCGGCGGTGAGCCACGGCAGGATTCGTTTCGACAACATCTTGTTTCCCCTTTTCGGTACGCCGTGCCTGGTGGCACCTGGCTTGTGTCGGAGGCCGCTCACGGCGATTTGGTTCAGCACGGCCCGCACCATTCAACGCGCGGACGGCCGCCACGGTTCACTTGGTCGCCGAGGCCGCAGGCTCGGGTGCAGCCGGGGTCGACTCGGGCGTGTCCTGCGGGACCGACGGGTCCGGCGCCTCGGGTGCGTCGCCGTCGAACACCAGGCTGCGACGGCGCTGCAGGTACGCATCGCGCAGGAAGGTGTACTTGTCGAGCGCGATGTCGTCGATCACCTGGCTCGCGCCGAGCAGCTTCGCACGGGTGTTGATGATCTGCAGCCCGACGATGCCGAACTGCCAACGACCGTCGTTGAGGTAGACCGCCGGCGACGCCGCGCGGTCCAGCGGCAGCGCGATCGAATCGCGCACCGTCGAAGGCCCGATCAGCGGCCAGACGACGTAGGCACCCGCGCCGAAGCCCCAGCGGCCCAGCGTCTGGCCGAAGTCTTCGTAGCGGTGCTCGAGGCCGAACTCGCTCGCGATGTCGAGGATGCCGAAGATGCCGAAGACGGTATTGGTGGTGAAGCGCACCATGTCGGTGAAGGCCGGCTCGGGCTTGCCCTGCAGCACGTTGTTGATCGCCGACCAGGCATCGGCCGCGTTCGAGAAGAAGTTGTCGACACCGCGGCGCACCAACTCGGGAACGACCTTCGCGTAGGCGGTGGCCACCGGCTTCAGGACGTTCTTGTCCAGCCCCTCGTTGAACGCGAAGACCTTGCGGTTCCAGTTTTCCCAGGGGTCCAGCCTCGCCCCGGGGCCGCCACGGGCATCGGTGATCAGCGTCTTCGTGGATGCGCATCCGCCGAGGCCGAGCAGACCTGCCAACATCAACACCGGCAACAGGCGCATCCGAGGAAAGCCCTTGTTCACTTCTTGCCTCCGTTGGTGGCCGCAGGCGCCGGCAGCACCGAGCCCGCGTCGGCGGCCTTGTTGAACAGGAACTGGCTGATCAGACTTTCGAGAACGATCGCCGACTGGGTTTGCCGAATCGTATCGCCGGGCCCGAAGTTCTTCTCTTCCGCCCCCGGCTCCAGCCCGACGTATTGGTCGCCGAGCAAGCCCGAGGTCAGGATGCGCGCCGAGGAATCGACCGGAAACAGGACCGACTTCTGCATGTCGATCGCGACGACGCCCTGGAAGGTCTTCGGGTCCAGCGTGATCGACGCGACCCGACCGACCGTGACGCCCGCGCTGCGCACCGGCGCGCGCACCTTCAGCCCGCCGATGTTGTCGAACCTGGCGACCAGCGGGTAGGTCTCGCCGCCGGTGAAGCTGCTCAGGTTGGCCGCCTTCAGCGCGAGGAACACCAGCGCCGCGATGCCGAGCAGCACGAAGAAGCCGACCATCGTCTCGATGCCCCTTCTGCTCATGGTGTGCCCCCGCCAAGACCTGATTTCATGAATTGCCTCTCTTTCCTTTCCTGGCTGCCGGTTCAGCGCGTCGAGAACATCCATGCCGTCAGCACGAAGTCGAGCGCCAGCACGCACAGCGACGAGACCACGACCGTGCGCGTGGTCGCACGCGCAACGCCCTCGGGCGTGGGCTTCGCCTCGTAGCCCTGATAGACGGCGATGAAGCTGCAAACCACGCCGAACACCATGCTCTTGATGATGCCGTTGCCGAGATCGCGCTTCACGTCGACGCCGGTTTCCATCACGGACCAGAAGTTGCCCGGGTCCAGGCGGATCATCACCACGCCCACCACATACGCCCCGAGCAGGCCGACCGCCGAAAACAGCAGCGCCAGGATCGGCATCACGATGACCCCGCCGACAAAGCGCGGCGCCAGCACCCGGCTCTTCGGATCGACCGCCATCAGTTCCATCGCCGCCAGTTGCTCGCCGGCCTTCATCAGACCGATCTCGGCGGTGAGCGAGGTGCCGGCGCGGCCCGCGAACAGCAAGGCGGTGACGACCGGCCCGAGTTCACGCACGAGCGACAGGTTCACGACCAGCCCGACCGAATCGGCCGCGCCGTAGGTGACGAGCGCATAGTAGATCTGCAGCGCCAGCACGAAGCCGACCGCCAGGCCCGACGACATGATGACCAGCAGCGACAGATTGCCCAGCTCATGCACCTGCACGAGCACGAAGTAGGGGCGGCGCAGCGCCGTCGGCAGCGTGCGCAGCAGCGCGACGAAGAAGAACGCGTGGTGGCCGAGCGCGCGCAGGCCGTCCAGCACGTAGCGGCCGATCGCGGCGAGCCAGCCCATCGTCAGGCACCCCGCAGGCCGAGGTCCTGCGCCAGCGGTGGCGCGGGGTAGTGGAACGGCACCGGCCCGTCGGGCTCGCCGCGGATGAATTGCCGCACCTGCGGGTCGTCGCTGGCGTTGAGGTCGCCGGGGCGGCCGTGCGCGATCACGATGCCGGGCGCGGCCATGATGTAGGCGTAGTCGCAGATCGCGAAGCACTCCTGCACGTCGTGCGAGACGACCAGCGAGGTCGCGCCGGTCGCGTCGTTGAGCTTGCGGATCAGGTTCGCGGTCACGCCCACCGCGATCGGATCGAGCCCGGTGAAGGGCTCGTCGTACAGCAGCACCGCCGGGTCGAGGGCGATCGCGCGCGCCAGCGCGACCCGGCGGCCCATGCCGCCCGAGATCTCCGCGATGCGCAGGTTCGCCGCGCCGCGCAGGCCCACCGCATTGAGCTTCATCAGCACGATGTCGCGGATCATCGGCTCAATGAGGTCAGTGTGCTCGCGCAGCGGGAACGCGACATTCTCGAACACCGACAGATCGGTGAACAACGCGCCGAACTGGAACAGCATGCCCAGGCGCCGGCGCAGGCGGTAGAGCTGCTCGGCGTTGCGCGTGTCGACGATCTCGCCATCGAAGCGCACGCTGCCCGTGCCGACCGGGTGCACGCCGCCGATCAGGCGCAGCACGGTCGTCTTGCCGCAGCCCGAACCGCCGAGGATGCCGGTGACCTGGCCGCGCCCGAAACGCATCGACACATCGCGAAGAATGCTTCTGCCGGGCTCGTAGCCGAACGTGACGTGGTCGACCTCGATCAGCGCATCGGAATTCGGGTGATCGATGGGTTCGCGGCTGGGTTCGCTCGGCATTCGTAAGGTGGTCTTGTCGCGGGCCAGGTCAGCACCAACGCCCGGCTGCTCGGCGTGCGCCGGTGTCGGGCCATTCTCTCACGCTGCCCGGCGATGCGTTGCGCCTCGGCGGCGCGCCGGTATCAGCGCGGCAGCTCGCTCGCGCCCATCAGGAACAGATCGACCGCCCGGGCCGCCTGGCGCCCTTCGCGGATCGCCCAGACGACGAGCGACTGGCCGCGCCGCATGTCGCCGGCGGCGAACACCTTCTCGACGCTGGTCGCGTAGCCGCCGACGGCGTCCACGGTCGCCTTCGCGTTGCCGCGCACGTCGCGCTCGATGCCGAAGGCCTCGAGCACGCTGGCGACCGGGCCGACGAAGCCCATCGCGAGCAGCACCAGGTCGGCCGGCAGCACCTGCTCGGAGCCGGCCACCTCGACCATCTTGCCGCCCTGCCACTCGACGCGCACCGCCTTCAGGGCCTTGACCCGGCCCTTGTCCTTGCCTTCCCCGCCGAGGAACTCCTTGGTCGCGATCGCGAACTCGCGCTCGCAGCCCTCGTCGTGGCTCGACGACGTGCGCAGCTTGATCGGCCAGTAGGGCCAGACCAGCGGCTTGTTCTCCTGCTCGGGCGGCATCGGCAGCAACTCGAACTGCGTGACGCTGACCGCGCCGTGGCGATTGCTCGTGCCGACGCAGTCGCTGCCGGTGTCGCCGCCACCGATCACGACCACGTGCTTGCCGTCGGCGCGCAATTGCCCCTTCACCTTGCCGCCGGCGTTGATCTTGTTCTGCTGCGGCAGGAACTCCATCGCGAAATGGATGCCGTCGAGATCGCGGCCGGGCACCGGCAGATCGCGCGACTGCTCGGCGCCACCGGTGAGCAGCACCGCGTCGAACTCGGACTTCAACTGCTCGGGTTCGATGGTTTCCCGGGCCCAGTTCGTGACCTTGCTGTCCTCGGGCATCCTGCCGATCAGCACGCCGGTGCGAAACGTCACGCCTTCGACCTCCATCTGCCGGATGCGCCGGTCGATGTGCGACTTCTCCATCTTGAAGTCGGGAATGCCGTAGCGCAACAACCCGCCGATGGCGTCGTTCTTCTCGAACAGCGTCACGTCATGCCCGGCGCGCGCGAGTTGCTGCGACGCGGCGAGGCCCGCCGGACCGGAACCGACGACCGCGATCTTCTTCCCGGTCTTGCGCTTCGGTGGCTGCGGCACGACCCAACCCTCGGCCCAGGCCTTGTCGATGATCGCGTGCTCGATGCTCTTGATGCCGACGGCGTCGTCGTTGACGTTCAGCGTGCAGGCCGCCTCGCAGGGCGCCGGGCAGATGCGGCCGGTGAACTCGGGAAAGTTGTTGGTCGAGTCGAGGACCGCGAACGCATTCTTCCAGTCGGCCCGGTACACGAGGTCGTTGAAGTCCGGAATGATGTTGTTGACCGGGCAGCCGTTGTTGCAGAACGGCGTGCCGCAATCCATGCAGCGCGCGCTCTGGATCTTCGCGTCGGCCTCCTTCAGGCCGATGACGAATTCCTTGTAGTGCTTCTTGCGCTCGGCGACGGGCGCGTAGCCCTCTTCGAGGCGCTCGTATTCCATGAAGCCGGTGACTTTTCCCATGATGTCTCGTCTGTTCGATGTGTGGCGTGTTCGATCGGGCGGCGATGCCTACTTGGCCGGCGCGGTGGCCTTCGCCTTCGCGCCCTTGCCGCCCGCCTCCCCGGCCACCTTCGCGTCGCCGGCCAGCCGCGCGGCCTTCTCGGCGCGTTCGCCGAGCGCGCGCCGGTACTCGTTCGGGAACACCTTGACGAACCTGGCGCGCGACTCGACCCAGTGGTCCATGATGTGACGCGCCTGCAGCGAACCGGTCCACTTGTGGTGGTCCTCGATCAGCTTCTTCAGGATCGCTTCGTCGGATTGCCCCTGGTGCCAGATCGCCGCTTCGGCCTCCTGCTCGGCCGTCGTCAGCACCTTGCCGAGCGAGACCATCGAGGTGTTGCAGCGCGTCGCGAAACTGCCGTCCGCGTCGTAGACGTAGGCGATGCCGCCGCTCATGCCGGCCGCGAAGTTGCGGCCCGTCCTGCCGAGCACGACGACCGTGCCGCCGGTCATGTACTCGCAGCCGTGATCGCCGGTGCCTTCGACGACCGCGGTCGCGCCCGACAACCGCACCGCGAAGCGCTCGCCAGCCACGCCGCGGAAGAAGGCCTCGCCGCTGGTCGCGCCGTAGAGCACGGTGTTGCCGACGATGATGTTCTGCGTCGCATCACCGCGGAACTCGATGCTCGGGCGGATCGCGATGCGCCCGCCGCTCATGCCCTTGCCGGTGTAGTCGTTCGCGTCGCCGATCAGGTAGATCGTGATCCCCTTCGCAAGGAACGCGCCGAAGCTCTGGCCGCCCGTGCCTTCCATCTGGATGAAGATCGTCTGGTCGGGCAGACCTTCGGGACGCACGCGGATCAGTTCGCCGGAGAGCATCGCGCCGACGGTGCGGTTGACGTTGCGCACCTCTTCCATGAACTGCACCTTCTCGCCGCGGTCGATCGCGGGGCGGCACTTCTCGATCAGCTTCACGTCCAGCGCCTTCGCCAGGCCGTGGTCCTGCTCCTCGGTCTGGCGGCGCGGAACCTCGGCCGGCGCGAGCGCCGGCTGGAACACGCGGCTGAAGTCCAGGCCCCTGGCCTTCCAGTGGGTGACGCCTTTCTTCGTGTCGAGCAGGTCGACGCGGCCGATCAGCTCGTCGAAGGTCCGGATGCCGAGCTGCGCCATGATCGAGCGTGCCTCCTCGGCGACGAAGAAGAAGAAGTTCACGACGTGCTCGGGCCGACCGGTGAACTTCTTGCGCAGCACCGGGTCCTGCGTCGCCACGCCGACCGGGCAGGTGTTCAGGTGGCACTTGCGCATCATGATGCAGCCCTCGGCCACCAGCGGCGCGGTCGCGAAGCCGAACTCGTCGGCGCCGAGCAGCGCGCCGATCACGACGTCGCGCCCGGTCTTCATCTGGCCGTCGGCCTGCACGCGGATGCGCGAGCGCAGCCGGTTCAGCACCAGCGTCTGCTGGGTCTCGGCCAGGCCGAGTTCCCACGGCGTGCCGGCGTGCTTGATCGAGCTCCACGGCGACGCACCGGTGCCACCGTCGTGGCCGGCGATCACGACGTGGTCGGCCTTGGCCTTGGCCACGCCGGTGGCGACCGTGCCCACGCCGATCTCGCTGACCAGCTTGACGCTGATGCTGGCGCGCGCGTTCGCGTTCTTCAGGTCGTGGATCAGCTGCGCCAGGTCTTCGATCGAATAGATGTCGTGGTGCGGCGGTGGCGAGATCAGGCCCACACCCGGCACCGAGTAACGCAGCATGCCGATGTAGTCGGTCACCTTGCCGCCCGGCAGCTGCCCGCCTTCGCCGGGCTTCGCACCCTGCGCCATCTTGATCTGGATCTGGTCGGCGCTGGACAGGTACTCGGTCGTGACCCCGAAGCGGCCCGAGGCGACCTGCTTGATCTTCGAGCGCAGCGAGTCGCCCTCGTTCAGCTCGAAGTCGACCTGGATGTTGCCCGGTCCGATCACGTCGCTGAACTTCGTGCCCTGCTTGATCGGGATGCCCTTGAGCTCGTTGCGGTAGCGCGCCGGGTCCTCGCCGCCCTCGCCGGTGTTCGACTTGCCGCCGATGCGGTTCATCGCGACCGCGAGGTTGGCGTGCGCCTCGGTGCTGATCGAGCCGAGCGACATCGCACCGGTCGCGAAGCGCTTGACGATTTCGCTCGCCGGCTCGACCTCCTCGATGTGGATCGCCTTCGCGGGGTCGACCTTGAACTCGAACAGCCCGCGCAGCGTCATGTGGCGGTGCGACTGGTCGTTGATGATCTGCGCGTATTCCTTGTAGGTCTCGTACCTGTCGGCGCGCACGCTGTGCTGCAGCTTCGCGATCGCGTCGGGCGTCCACATGTGTTCCTCGCCGCGCACGCGCCAGGCGTACTCGCCGCCGGCGTCGAGCATGGTCTCGAGCACCGGGTCGTCGCCGAACGCGCACCGGTGCATGCGGATCGCTTCCTCGGCGACCTCGAACACGCCGATGCCGCCGACCTGGCTCGCCGTGCCGCGGAAGTATTTCTGGACCAGGTCCTTCTCGAGCCCGATCGCCTCGAACAACTGCGCGCCGCAGTAGCTCATGTAGGTCGACACGCCCATCTTGGACATGATCTTCGACAGCCCCTTGCCGATCGCCTTGACGTAGTTGAGACACGCCTTCTCGGGCGACAGGTCGCCGCCGAGGTCCTTGTGCATGGACGCGAGCGTTTCCATCGCGAGGTACGGGTGCACCGCCTCGGCGCCGTAGCCGGCGAGCACGCCGAAGTGATGCACCTCGCGCGCCGAGCCGGTCTCGACCACCAGCCCGGCCGTCGTGCGCAGGCCCTCGCGCACCAGGTGCTGGTGGATCGCGGACAGCGCCAGCAGCGCCGGAATCGCGACGCAGTCGCGGTTCATCCGGCGGTCGCTGATGATCAGGATGTTGTGGCCGCTCTTGATCGCGTCGACGCTTTCCGCGCACAGCGACGCGAGCTTCGCCTCGACCCCCTGGTCGCCCCAGGCCAGCGGGTAGGCGATGTTCAGCTCGTAGCTCTTGAACTTCGCGCCGGTGTGCTTCTCGATCTCGCGCAACCGCGCCATGTCCTCGAAGTCGAGGATCGGCTGCGGCACCTCGAGCCGCATCGGCGGGTTCACCGCGTTGATGTCGAGCAGGTTCGGCTTCGGGCCGATGAACGACACCAGCGACATCACGATCGCCTCGCGGATCGGGTCGATCGGCGGATTCGTGACCTGCGCGAACAGCTGCTTGAAGTAGTTGTAGAGCGGCTTGTTCTTGTCCGACAGCACCGCGAGCGGCGAGTCGTTGCCCATCGAGCCGATGCCTTCCTCGCCGGCCTGCGCCATCGGGCTGAGCAGGAACTTGAGGTCCTCCTGCGTGTAGCCGAAGGCCTGCTGGCGGTCCAGCAGCGACTCGGGGTGGGCCGGCGCGAGCGGCCCCGGGGGCACGTCCTCGAGCTTGACGCGCACGCTCTCGATCCACTGGCGGTAGGGCTTGGCCGAGGCGAACTGGTTCTTCAGTTCCTCGTCCTCGATGATGCGGCCCTGCTCCAGGTCGATCAGCAGCATCTTGCCGGGCTGCAGGCGCCACTTCTTGACGATGCGGTTCTCCGCGATCATCGGCAGCACGCCGGATTCGGAGGCGCCGACGACGAGGTCGTCGTCGGTGACGATATAGCGCGCCGGGCGCAGGCCGTTGCGGTCGAGCGTGGCGCCGATCTGGCGGCCGTCGGTGAAGACCATCGCGGCCGGGCCGTCCCAGGGCTCCATCATCGCGGCGTGGTACTCGTAGAAGGCGCGGCGGCGCTCGTCCATCGCCGAATGCTGCTCCCAGGCTTCGGGGATCATCATCATCGCGGCGTGGGCGAGCGAGTAGCCGCTCATCACGAGCAGCTCGAGCGCGTTGTCGAACGTGGCGGTGTCGGACTGGCCCTCGAAGCTGATCGGGTAGAGCTTCTTCAGGTCGTCGCCCAGCACCGGCGACTTCATCACGCCCTCGCGCGCGCGCATCCAGTTGAAGTTGCCCTTGACGGTGTTGATCTCGCCGTTGTGCGCGACCATGCGATACGGGTGCGCGAGCGGCCACTCGGGGAAGGTGTTGGTCGAGAAGCGCTGGTGTACCAGCGCGAGCGCGGAGACGACGCGCGGGTCCTGCAGGTCCTGGTAGTACTTGCCGACCTGGTCGGCCAGCAGCAGGCCCTTGTAGATGATCGTGCGACAGCTCATGCTGGGCACGTAGTACTCGCGGCTGTGCGTGAGCTTCAGCGCCTGGATCGCGCTCGACGCGGTCTTGCGGATCACGTAGAGCTTGCGCTCCAGCGCGTCCGGCACGATCACGTCCGGGCCGCGGCCGATGAAAATCTGCCGGATGACCGGCTCCTTCAGCCGCACCGTCGGCGACATCGGCATGTCGGTGTCGACCGGCACATCGCGCCAGCCGATCAGCACCTGCCCTTCCGCCTTGACGGCCCGCTCCAGTTCCTGCATGCACGCCAGCCGCGACGCCTGCTCCTTCGGCAGGAAGATCATGCCCACGCCGTACTCGCCCGGGGGCGGCAGCTCGATCCCCTGCTCGGCCATGGCGGCGCGGTAGTACTCGTCCGGAATCTGGATCAGGATGCCCGCCCCGTCGCCCATCAGCTTGTCGGCACCCACCGCGCCGCGGTGGTCGAGGTTCTCGAGAATCTTCAGGCCCTGCTCGACGATGCTGTGGGCCTTCTGCCCCTTGATGTGGGCGACGAAGCCGACGCCGCAGGCGTCATGCTCGCAGCCCGGGTGGTACAGGCCCTGCGCATGCGCCGCCGAGCGTTCGGCGAGCGTGGCGGGAGTCGATGGCGTGGCGGTGGCATGGGGCATGACGCACTCCGGGCTGAAGACGGCCGAGAAGCATACTGCAGCGCAGCATCGATCTCAACCCAAACAATCGGGGTCTGACACCAATTAAAAGAGGCTTCCGTCGAACTGTCTAAATTATTGGGGACAGATCAATTGGAGCTTTTGCGAGGGCGGCCCGGAGACGATGGCCGCGCCTTGCGCTGCGCCTGATCGGCCGCCTGCGCCGCAAACGCGTCGGATCCGAGCGTCCACCCGTGCATGGCCGCATGCAAGATCGCGGCCAACCGCGGCGCGGCAATGGGCTGGGATGCGAGCTGCCGGTAGGTGGCCTCGCGCTCGAACGGCGTGTTTCCCAGGGCCCAGTAGGCCGGGTGGGCCTGGACGACGGCATCGTCCCGGCCCGCAAGGTGGTGGGCCGCGCTGCTGCGCACGCCCTCGGAGCCGGGGCCTCGCGCCGTCGAACGGCCCCCCGCCTCCTCGACGAATCGCAGGCAGTCCAGGAAATGCGCAGGCGCCTCGATCGCCGCGGAACGGAAACGCCCTTCCCAGGGCGTGCCGCTGCGGCCGTGGCGCAGATTGAACAGGCGCACGAACCGGCGCCCGACCGATTGCATCATGCGCGCCAGCCCGGCCGCGTCGCTCGGGGTCGCCAGCAGGCGCACTTCGGTGCCGAGCAGGCCGTAGGCATGAATCGCGACCCGTGCCTCGCGCGCCGCCTCGCGCAGGCTGGCGAGGTAGGTTTCCCGGTCGTGCTCGTCGACGAACACGCTCTGCCCGTTGTGCCCGCGATGGATGATCACGTGCGCCTGCCCGGGCAGCACGATGCGGCGCAGACGGGCCACGGCGATCCTTCCGCTGACCTGGCTCAGAGCCCGCCGGCCAGCCCGCTGCGCCCGGCCCCGAACAGGCGCGCATGTTCGCGCAGCGCGAAACGATCCGTCATCCCGGCGATGTAGTCGGCGACCGCGCGATGCAGCGGCCGGCGCGCGGCATGCGGCGACGGCAACTGCAGCGGATCGCCCGTGTACGCGCCAAAGAGATCGCGGACCACCGCGCGCGCCGCCGCGGTGGTTTCCACCACGCGCGGATGGCGGTACAGGCCGGAACGCAGGAAGGCCTTCACGGCCTGCGTCGCCTGCGTCCCGTCGCCGCTGCAGGCCACCAGCGGGCCCGACCGGCGGGCCGCGTCGGCGTCTTCCGGTGCGCGTTCGGCGATGCGCTGCGCACTGCAGCCGATCAGGTCGTGGATCTGCGCCGACAGCATCCGGCGCAGCACCTCGAACAGCAGCCGGCGCCCGCCGAGATCCGCGAACGCACCGAGCGCCTCGCGATGGAAGCCCGCGAACGCCGGCAGCTCCAGCAGCTGCTCGTACGCCAGCAGGCCGGAGCGCACGCCGTCGTCGATGTCGTGCGTGTTGTAGGCGATCTCGTCGGCCAGGTTGCACACCTGCGCCTCCAGGCTCGGCTGGGTCCGGGCCAGAAACCGCCGGCCCACGCCGCCGGGTTCGCGCGCCTCCAGCGCACGCGCATGGCGCGCCGAACAATGCTTCAGGATGCCCTCGCGCGACTCGAACGTGAGGTTCAGGCCATCGAAGCGGGGGTAGCGCTCCTCCAGATCGTCGACGACGCGCAGGCTCTGGAAGTTGTGCTCGAAGCCGCCGCCGTCCGGCTGCGCCTCGCGCAGACAGGCATCGAGCGCATCCTGGCCGGCATGGCCGAACGGCGTGTGGCCGAGGTCGTGCGCCAGCGCGATCGCCTCGCACAGGTCTTCGTTCAGCCGCAGCGCGCGCGCCGCCGAACGGGCGATCTGCGCGACCTCGAGCGAGTGCGTCAGGCGCGTTCGGAACAGGTCGCCCTCGTGGTTCAGGAACACCTGGGTCTTGTAGACCAGGCGCCGGAACGCGGTGCTGTGCACGATGCGGTCGCGGTCGCGCTGGAAGTCGTCGCGGGTCGGCGCCGGCGGCTCGGCGTGGCGCCGGCCTCGGGAGTCGGCCGCATGGCTGGCCCACGCGCCGAGCCCGGCCGGCTGCACCACCGGCTTCACGCCGTGTTCGCCTCGATCACCTGGGCGACCAGCGCGTCCGGCGCACTGCGCACCCCGGCGCGGCCCGCCCCCTCGATGACGACGAAGCGGATCTCTCCGCCACGCGACTTCTTGTCGATCCGCATCAGCTCGAGGTAGCGCGCCGCGCCCAGCCGCGGCCCGGTCACCGGCAGGCCCGCGCGCTCGACGATGCGGCGGATGCGCTGCACCCAGGCCGCATCGACCAGCCCGAGCCGGGCCGACAGGTCCGCCGCCATCACCATGCCGCAGCCCACCGCCTCGCCGTGCAGCCACTCGCCGTAGCCCAGGCCGCTCTCGATCGCGTGGCCGAAGGTGTGGCCGAAGTTCAGCAGCGCGCGCACGTCCGCCTCGCGCTCGTCCTGCGCCACGATCGCGGCCTTGATCTCGCACGAGCGCTTCACCGCGTGGCGCAGCGCCGGCTTGCTGCGCTCGCGCAGGGCCGGCAGGTTGGCCTCGATCCAGCCCAGGAAGGCGGCGTCGGCGATCGGCCCGTACTTGATCACCTCGGCCAGCCCGGCGTTGAACTCGCGCTCGGGCAGGGTGTCGAGCACGCCGAGATCGGCGATCACGCGCAGCGGCTGGTGGAACGCGCCGATCATGTTCTTGCCCAGCGGGTGGTTGACGCCCGTCTTGCCGCCGACCGACGAGTCGACCTGCGCCAGCAGCGTGGTCGGCACCTGCACGAAGGCCACGCCGCGCATGAAGCAGGCCGCGGCGAAACCGGTCAGGTCGCCGATCACGCCGCCGCCGAGGGCAAACAGCGTGGTGGTGCGGTCGCAGCCCGCCTGCAGCAGGGCGTCGAAGATCAGGTTCAGCGTAGTCCAGGTCTTGTGCTGCTCGCCGTCCGGCAGCGTGACGAGCAGCACCCGCGCGTACTGCGTGCGCAGGGCGGCGCGCAGGCGCTCCGCCAGCAGCGGCGCGACCGTGGTGTTGGTGACGACCGCGGCGGTGGCGGTGGCGCCGGTCCCGCCCAGCCCGGCGTAGCTCTGCGGCGCATCGAGCAAGCGCTCGCCGATCAGGATCTCGTAGCTGCGCTCGGCCAGGTCGATGCGGACGTGTTCGGGGACTTCGTGCATCGGCCAAGTGTACGAGGCCGGCCGGTGCGTCAGCCCGGTTCGCGCGGCGCGGCGCCGGCCCGCGACGGCGCGTCGTGCGGCTCGATCGCGCCCGCCAGCTCCAGCTGCATCAGGATCATGTTGACCAGCGTGGGCACCGACGGCCGACCGGTCTCGATCACGTAGTGGGCGGCCTCGCGGTACAGCGCATCGCGCTCGGCGAACAACTGCCTCAGGCGCACGAGCGGATCGGCCACCTGCAGCAGCGGGCGCCTGGTGTCGTGGCGCAGGCGGCGGAAGAGTTCCTCGGGGGTCGAATGCAGGTAGACGCAGACCGAGCGCTCGTGCAGCAGGCGCCGGTTGCCGTCGCGCAGCACGATGCCGCCGCCGGTGGCCACCACGCCGCGCCCCTCGGCGAGCACGTCCTCGAGCACGGCGGCTTCCAGGTCGCGGAAGCGGGCCTCACCCTCTTCTTCGAAATACGCGCGGATCGAGCAGCCGATGCGCCTCTCGATCACGGCATCGGTGTCGACGAAGGGGACGTCGAGGCGCCGGGCCAGATGCCGGCCGACGGTGGACTTGCCACCGCCGGGCATGCCGATCAGCGTGATCGAACTTGCCACTCAGTTCGGATTAGAGCAGCTGGCCGCCTTGCCGTAAGGACTGATAACGAATGCGGGCGCCACATCCTTGTTCTTCACTGACGCAGCATCGGCCGCGACCGGCGCCACGAGGTAACTGGCTCGCCCTTCCGTGCCAGACACGCCGGACGCGGAAACAGTGATCTTGGCATCTACCCAGGTGGCAAAGTTCTTGGGGTAGAGCAACTGCAACTCTGCCGTTCCGTCGGCTCGGGTCTTTGTCTGCAGCAGCGACACGCTGACGTCCGACTTGCCCGGGTCAAGGCGCGCATTGAAGGTACCGTCCGGGTAGGGAATTGAGCCATTGACGTTCTCACCCGTCTCGAGCACCCCGTTGCGGTTCGTGTCCTCGTTGGGACAAATCGCGGCGTCACCGCTGGGGAGCCCGCCTACTTTGACCCACGTGTCCCCTGCCAGGGCGTAGAAGCCCTTCCGATACTGCGGGAGGTCGACTGACACCGCCAAGTTGACGTCCGGCTTGGCGACCCCCGCGGCATCAACCACAGTGACGATGAACTTCTTCGTATACGTCAACTCGTTGACGATGATCAGCTCATTGGTGCCGATGGAAATTCCCAAGGGTTCCGAGGTTACCGTCAGAGTGACCTTGGTACTCGTCGTGCAAGTGAGAAGGTTCGGATTTGTATCGGTGGTGCCATAGCACGCCCGGATCGTCACGCCATTGGTCGGACTCGACCGAGAGGCCGGAACATACGAAGTAGTGACTACCCCGTTGACATCGCTGTACAGCGTCTCGGTCCCGGTGGTAAACGACCCGCCAATCGAGTTCGGATCGCCATCTAGGTCAAAACGAACTCGCACGTTCTTGATAGGCAGATTGTTCGCGCCGAGAAATAAGGCGCGAATTTCGGATCGGTTGGCCGACGATCCAGAAACATTTGTGCCCACGACACTTGGATTGGCAGAAACGGACGCGGACGTTATGGCCGTCGTTACCGGATCCACAGAGTTCGCCGCTTGCACTTGTACAATTTCAGGATCAGCATAACCGCCCGCAGTAGCGGTGACCTCATACGAACCGGCCGCTGCTGGCGCCGTGTACGCAAACTCAAAGTCTCCGTTCAGTCCTGTCTTTCCTGACGCATTCGCTGGGGTCAGTCCGGCCGCGACCACCTGAACATCCTGGTCGGCCATTGGATTTCCGGCTTGATCGAGCAACCGATACTGAATCTTGGCCGCAGCGGAGGGCGCAACAACGGCGGGAACCAGTGTTGCTGTCAATTTCGCACCGAAAACCTGCACAGTTGCGCTCTTGGTGACCGAGCCAGTTGTGACGCTGACCGTCACGACCCGATTCGCACGATTCGCCCCGACCGTCAACGTCGCTTGCAGATTTCCGTCTGCGCCGGTCACACTGCCCGGCGAAGTCACTATGGCGTCGCTATCGGCACTTACCGTGACCTTGGCCCCCGCGACTGTGTTGCGACCTGCATCTAACGCCGTCGCGGTGATCAGGACACTGTCGGAGCCTGTGTTCGCAATGTTGCTCTTGCTTAGCACGAGCAGCAGGTCTGCTGCCGTGGTACTCGCCCCGGAGCCAGAACCTGAGCCATTTACAAAGGGCGACGTGCCGGCGTCGCCTCCCCCTCCACCACAGGCCGCAGCAAGAGAGATAAGCAACAGCGATGCGAGTCGTTTGAACATATTCATCTCAAAAGCAGCCAGTGTTTAGTCTTGTGCGTCGGAAGCGCTTCAGCGGACCGCCGCCGACCGATCCGCCACCACCTTGGGCGTCAGGAAGATCAGCATCTCGGTCTTGGTGTTGGACTTGGTCCGCGTCTTGAACAGGTTGCCCAGGAAGGGCACGTCGCCGAGGAACGGCACCTTGGACACGTCCTCGCGTTCGATCTGCTCGAAGATGCCGCCGATGACCACGGTGCCGCCGTTCTCGATCAGCACCTTGGTCTGCACGTGCTTGGTGTTGATCGCGAAGCCCGCGATCCCGGCCGAAGCGCCGCGGCTGTCCTTGGTGACGTCGACATCGAGGATCACGCTGCCCTCGGGCGTGATCTGCGGCGTCACCTCGAGCTTCAGGTTGGCCTTCTTGAAGCTGACCGCGGTCGCGCCGCTGGACGTGGCCGACTGGTACGGAATCTCCTCGCCCTGCTCGATCAGCGCCTTCTGCTGGTCGGCCGTGATGACGCGCGGGCTGGAGACGATCTTGCCCTTGCCGTCGGCCTCGAGCGCCGAGAGTTCGAGGTTCAGGAAGCGGTTCGAACTCGCGCCGAACAGCGACAGCGCGAAGGTCGCCGGGCTCGCGTCCCCGCCCAGGGGGTTGCCGGCCGGCAGGTTGACGAAGTTGCTGTCGTTGAACGAGCCGGTCGCGCCGGGCTGCAGCGTCTGCGAGCCCACGGCATTGAGGTTGCCGCCGATGGTCGCGTAGTTGTTGCCGCCGACGTTGTAGCCCGGGATGCCGCCGCGGATGCCGCGCAGGTCGTTGAAGCCGAGCTTGACGCCGAGCGAACGCCCGAACGAATCGTCGGCGATCACGATGCGCGACTCGATCAGCACCTGCCGCACCGGGATGTCGATCTTGGTGATCATGTCCTGGACTTCCTGCAGCTTGGCCGGCGTGTCGCTGACGAACAGCTGGTTGGTGCGCGTCTCGAACAGCACGGTGCCGCGGGTCGACAGGATGCGCGTGTTGGTGCCGCCGCCGCCCTGCCCGGTCGTCTGGCCGGTGAGCCCATTGGCCACATCCGCCGCCTTGGCGTAGTTGAGCTGGAACGACTGGGTGCGCACCGGCTCCAGCGAAGCGATCTGCGCCTTGGCCTCGAGTTCGACCTTCTCCTTCGCGTTCAGCTCGTCCTTCGGGGCGATCAGGATCACGTTGCCCGACTTGCGCAGGCCCAGGCCCTTGGCCTGCAGGATGATGTCGAGCGCCTGGTCCCAGGGAACGTCCTTGAGCCGCAGCGTGACGTTGCCGGTGACGGTGTCGCTGGTCACGACGTTGAAGTTCGTGAAGTCGGCGATGACCTGCAGCAGCGCCCGCACCTCGATGTTCTGGAAGTTCAGCGACAGCTTCTCGCCGGCGTAGCCCGGCCCTTGGGTCAGCTTGTTCGGGTCGATCTTGCGCGGGCGCACTTCGAGCACGAACTGGTTGTCGCTCTGGTAGGCGCTGTGCTCCCAGTTGCCGCGCGGGTCGACGACCATGCGCACGCGGTCGCCGTTCTGCGTGGTGGTGACGGACTGCACCGGGGTGCCGAAATCGGTCACGTCGAGGCGCCGGCGCAGGTTGTCCGGCAGCGTCGAGCGAAGGAACTCGACCACCAGGCCCTGGCCCTGCTGGCGGATGTCGACACCGACCTGGCTGTTCGGCAGCTCGACGATGACGCGCCCGGCGCCGTCGGCGCCGCGCCGGAAGTCGATGTCCTTCAGGGCCAGCACACTGGCGTTCTGGCTCGGCGCGAAGTGGACCGGCGCGCTCGGGGAGGCGGCTGCCGCGACCGCGGCTTCCGGCGGCCCCGACGGGTCGAGCACGAGCAGCAGCACCTTGCCTTGCAACTCGGCACGGTAGTTCACCGGCTTCTTCAGGTTCAGCACCAGCCGCGTGCGCTCGCCGGCCTGCGCCACGTTCACGGACCGCAGGTTGCCTTGATTGAGCTCGACGCTGGACTTGCCCATGGCGTTGGTGATGCCGGGCAGGTCGATCGCGATGCGCGGGGGCGTCTGGATCGTGAAGCCCGCGGGAACCGCGGCGAGCGGCTCCGACAGCTCGATCCGGACCACTTCGGAGCCGGACTGCTGGCTGCTGTTGATCGACTGAATGGCGTTCTGGGCCAGCGCCGAAACACAGGCTCCCAACGACAACGCGAGCGTCAAGGCCCGGGCGCGCCACTTGGCTGTCATCTGATTCTCCTGATTGCTCTTCATCGCGCCTTCTCCTGAAGCTGGAGGGCGCTGGTGCGCTCGATCCATTCCCCGGCTGCATCCTGGACGATTTCCCTGAGCGAGACATCGGTCTCGGAAATCTTCGTGATCTTCCCGTAGTTCTGGCCGAGGTAGTCGCCCTGCTTGACCTGGTACAGGAGGCTGTCGACACGCAGCAGGGCGTAGGGCCGGCCACCCCGGATGACGCTGCCGACCATCGACATGCTGTCGAGCGGGTAGGCCTCGAGGGGCTCCTTGCGGCGGTTCAGCTCGGCCGCGAGCAGCGAGTTCGGCTGCTTCGCCTCCTGCTTGAGCGCGACGGTCAGCTTCTGGCTGCTGAACGGCTCGACGCTGCCCAGGGCCACATAGGGCTGCGGCGTGAACTTCTTCGGCGGCGACAGGGGCTCGACGCTGGGCTTGGCCTCGCGGCGCTGCTGCTCCATCCATTGGCTCAGTTCCTCCTGGTCGCCGCCGCAGGCGGTCAGCGTGATCGCGACCATGCCGATGGCCGCGAGCAGCCGGCGCGGTGCAGGTGTAGCCCTCATTTCTTCGCCCCCGGCTTGGCCTTGGCCGTGTTCTGTCGCATCTGCTCGACCTCGGTGGCATCGAGGTAGCGGTAGGTCCGCGCCGTCGCGTCCATCGCCAGCGCGCCCGAGGCATCGCGCTGCGCACCGGTGATGTTCAGGTTGTGCAGCGTCACGATGCGCGACAGGTTCGCGATGTCGGCGGCGAAGGCGCCGATGTCGTGGTAGCGGCCCGACACGCGGATCGTGATCGGCAGCTCGGCGTAGTAGTCCTTCACGACCACCTGCCCGGGGCGGAACAGCTCGAACTGCAGGCCCCGGCCCAGTCCGGCCTGGTTGATGTCGGAGAGCAGGGCGTCCATTTCGGCCTTGCCCGGGAGCTGCTTCTCGAGCTGGGTGACATAGCCCTCGACCTGCAGCTTCTGCTTGCGCAGCTCCGCCAGGTTGACGGCCTGCGCGAGCTTGGCGCGGTAGTCCTGCTTGAGACCGGGCTCCTTCGCGCGCTCGACGTCGAGCTCGTCGTGCGCCGTGGAAAGCACGGTGAACCAGCCGGCCACCACCACGGCCACGGCCACCAGGGACCAGACCGCGAGCTTGGGCAGCAGGGGCCACTGCCCCGGCTCGTTGGGGTTCAGGCTTCGAAACTGCGAGACCGCACCTTCGAGGACCGAGTTCAGATCGACGTTGATCGGGGCTGCTTTGGTCGCCATGTCGGTCTCAAGCCTTGTTCGCGGCGGCCGCGCTGGCCGGCGCGCTGGCCGGCGCTGCCTGTGCGGCCACCGCGGCGCTGTCTTGCGGGCGCTTCACCTTGAGGCGCATCGAGAAGTCGTACAGGCGCTTCTGCTCGCGATTGGCGCCACCGACCACGGTGGCCTTGCTCTCGATCAGGTCCGGCTTCTCGAACCATTCGGAGCTGTAGGCGGTGTTGCGCAGGAACTCGGAGATGCGCTCCTGCGTCTGGGCGATCCCGGTCACGCTCAGGATCTGCCCGTCCTGCTTCAGCACCGTGAAGTACATGCCCTCGGGCGTTTGCTTGACCAGCTCGTTGAGGATGTGCACCGGCACGTTGCGATCGGTCTGCAGATCCTCGACCGCCTTCTGCCGCGCCATCAACGAGGCGATCTCGGCCTTCAGGGTCGCGATGTCCTTGATCTCGCGGTCGAGCTTGGCGATCTCGGTGGCGAGGAACCGGTTGCGGTCCTGTTGCGCGGACTTCAGCTGCTCGACCACGGCATACCAGCCGCCGGTGATCGCCAGACCCACGAGCGCCGCCACCCCCAGCCCCGCGTAGAACGCGATCTTTCGGCGCTTGCGCTTCTCTTCCCGGTGCGGGAGCAGGTTGATCAGGATCACTGCACGAACCTCCGCATGGCCAGGCCGCAGGCCGTGAGATAGGACGGCGCCTCGCGGCGCAGCTTGCTTTCACGCACCGCACCGCCGAGCCGCATGTTCTCGAACGGGTTCACCACCATCGAGGCGAAACCGGTCAGCTCGGTGACGCGATCCTTCAGCCCCGGCAGCGTGGCGGTGCCGCCGGCCAGCATCACGTAGTGCACCTTGTGGTGCGGCGTGCTGGTGAAGAAGTACTGGAGCGCGCGGCCGATCTCCTGCGACAGGCTGTCGACGAAGGGCGCCAGCAGCGTGGCTTCGTAGTCGTCCGGCAGGTCGGCGGCGAGCTTCTTCTGCTCCGCCTCTTCGTACGAGAAACCGTACTGGCGCGAGATCAGCTGGGTGAGCTGCGAGCCGCCGAAGGCCTGGTCGCGGTCGTAGAGCATGTCTTCGTCGCGCAGGACCTTCAGGCTGGTCGTGTCGGCACCGATCTCGAACAGCGCGACCAGCGCATCCTTGCCTTCGTTGGGCAGCGCGGCGATCACGCGGCTCATCGCCAGGCGCGAGGCGTGCGATTCGATGTCGAGCACGACGGGCGTGAGGCCGGCGGCCTCGGCCAGTCCCTGGCGATCCTGGACCCGGTCCTTGCGGGAGGCGGCGATCAGCACCTCGACGTCGCCGACCGAGGTCGGGCTCGGCCCGACGACGCAGAAGTCGAGGCTGACTTCATCCAGCGAAAAGGGAATGTACTGATTGGCTTCGGTCTCGACCTGCAGCTCGAGCTCTTCCTCGCGCAGGCCGGCCGGCAGCATGATCTTCTTCGTGATGACGGACGACTGCGGCATCGCCATCACGACCTGGCGCGTCTTCGTGCCGCTCTTGGAGACGACGCGCTTGACGGCCTCGGCGACCTCGTCGAATTTCTCGATCTGGCCGTCCGTGATCCAGCCCTTCTCGAAGCTCTCGATGCCGAAGCGCTCGACCACGTACTCGCCGGCAGCGTTCTGGCCGAGTTCCACGAGCTTCACGCTGGAGGAGCTGATGTCCAGCCCGATCATCGGCGGATTCTTGCGGCCCAACAGCGTGTCTAGAAAGCTCACGGCGCCTTTCCCCAGCTGTGAAGAAGCGTGCTGGATTGTTAATAAGTTACTTCAATGCTAGCAGTAAAGCCTATGTGCCACAAAGAAAAATCCCGTTGTGCGCACGCCGGCTCGTTGCAAAACTCACACGTCGGCAGGGCTTGAATCCGGACTCTTGCGCAGGTGTGCCCAAGCATCATCTGCGCCACGTCCGACGGTGCGGATCGCTGCACCTTCCCGGGTCTTCGGCCGCAGTCGCGCTTTCTATAATGCAGACTTGCAACGTGGAGTTTCATGAGCGAACCCGAGCGCGCGGCCAGGCGGCCCGCCGATCCCCCCGCGCGCCGTGACGCCGCCATGCCGGGCTGGGCCCGCTGGCTGAGCCGCAGCACGTTGTGGCTCATCGGCCTGGCGGCCACCGGCGCGGCGGCGGTGGTCGTGCTGGTCGGCATCGCGCTGGCGGTCGCGTACCCCAACCTGCCCGAGATCGGCGGCCTGATGGACTACCGGCCGAAGCTGCCGATGCGGGTGTTCTCCGCGGACGGCGTCCTGCTCGGCGAGTACGGCGAGGAGCGGCGCAACTTCCTGCCGCTGGCGCAGATCCCCAAGGTCATGCAGCACGCGGTGCTGGCATCGGAAGACGCGCGCTTCTACGAGCACAGCGGTGTCGACATCAAGGGCGTGCTGCGCGCCGCGCTGGCGCAATTCAACCGCTCGCGCAGCCAGGGCGCCTCGACGATCACGATGCAGGTCGCGCGCAACTTCTACCTGTCGACCGAGAAGACCTACACCCGCAAGATCTACGAGATGCTGCTCGCCTTCAAGATGGAGAGCATCCTGACCAAGGACCAGATTCTCGAGATCTACATGAACCAGATCTACCTGGGGCAGCGCGCCTACGGTTTCGCGTCGGCCAGCGAGATCTACTTCGGCAAGCCCTTGCGCGACATCTCGATCGCCGAGGCGGCGATGCTGGCCGGCCTGCCGCAGGCGCCGTCGGCCTACAACCCGATCAACAACCCGGAGCGCGCGAAGACCGGCCAATTGCGCATCCTGGACCGGATGCTCGACAACGGCTACATCACCGCCGGCCAGCGCGACGCCGCACGCACCGAAACCCTGCACTACCGCGCGCCGAACGAGGTGGCGGTGCATGCGGAATACGTGGCCGAGGCGGCGCGCCAGCTGATCTTCACGCAGTACGGCGAAGACGCCTACACGCGCGGGCTGAACGTCACCCTGACGCTCAGGTCCGACGACCAGATGGTCGCCTACCGCGCGCTGCGCCGCGGCATCATGGACTACGAGCGCCGGCAGGTCTATCGCGGCCCCGAGGACTATGTCGACCTGCCGGCGGATGCCGGCGAAGTCGACGCCCGCATTGCCGAGGCCCTGCAGGACCATCCCGACAACGACGAGCTGAAGGCCGCGGTGGTGACCGAGGCCGGCCCCAGGAGGGTGGTGGCGGTGCTGCAAAGCGGCGAGGCGATCACGATTGCCGGCGACGGCCTGAAGCCGGCCACCTCGGGCCTGGCGCCGAAGGGCAACCCGAAGACGCAGATCCGCCCCGGCGCGGTGATCCGCCTGATCCGCGGCACCGGCAAGGACGGCAAGCCCGGCGACTGGAGCATCACGCAGCTGCCCGAGGTCGAAGGTGCGTTCGTGGCGATGGACCCGCGCACCGGTGCCGTGCGCGCGATGGTCGGGGGCTTCGACTTCGCGAAGAACAAGTTCAACCACGTGACGCAGGCCTGGCGCCAGCCCGGTTCGAGCTTCAAACCCTTCATCTACTCGGCCGCGCTCGAGAAGGGCTTCACGCCGGCCACCGTGATCAACGACGCGCCGCTGTTCTTCGACGCCGGCTCGACCGGCAGCCAGCCCTGGGAGCCGAAGAACTACGACGGCAAGTTCGAGGGCCCGATGACGATGCGCCGCGGGCTCGAGAAGTCGAAGAACATGATCTCGATCCGCATCCTGCAGGCCATCGGCGCGCCCTACGCGCAGAACTGGATCACGCGCTTCGGCTTCGATGCCGACAAGCACCCGGCCTATCTGCCGATGGCGCTGGGCACCGGCTCGGTCACCCCGCTGCAGATGGCCTCGGCGTACAGCGTGTTCGCCAGCGGCGGCTACCGCGTGAATCCGATGCTGATCAGCCGGATCACCGACAGCAAGGGCCGCGTGCTGAACCAGGCGACGCCGCCGGTGCTGGACGAATCGATGCGCACGCTCGACGCGCGCAACGCCTTCGTGATGGACTCGCTGCTGCAGTCGGTCGCGCTGCGCGGCACCGCGGCCGCGGCGCGGCGCGCGCTGAACCGTCCCGACCTCTACGGCAAGACCGGCACGACCAACGACTCGATCGACACCTGGTTCGCCGGCTTCCAGCCCGGCCTGGTCGCGATCGTCTGGATCGGCTACGACACGCCGCGCAAGCTCGGCGACAACGAGACCGGCGGCGGCCTCTCGCTGCCGATCTGGATCGAGTACATGAAACACGCGCTGAACGGCGTGCCGGTGGCGGAGTACCCGGTGCCCGAGGGTGTGGTCAACATCGGCGACGAGTGGTTCTACGACGAATACACGAAGGGCGCCGGGGTCGCGAGCGTCGGCCTGGACGACAAGCTGCCCGCCGCGCCGGACGAAGAGGAACGCAAGAGCATCCTCGACCTGTTCCGGCGCTGAAGCGCGCCGGCGCGCTTCAGCCCGGCGGCGCGAAACGCAAGGGCCGGCCCGCCTGTTCGCTGGCACAGGCCGACAGCGCCTCGAACAGCTCGCGGCCGTCGCGCGTGTCGCGCCAGGCGCCGTCGGCGTACCGGTAGTGGAACCCGCCCGAGCGCGCCGCCAGCCAGAGTTCGTGCAGCGGCGGCTGGGTGTTCAATACGATCTTGCTCCCGTTCGGAAAGCTCAGTTCCAGCAGGCCGCCGCTGCGCTGCGTGTCGATGTCGACCACGTCGTCCTGCAGCCAGGCATCGATGCTCGCCTCGACACTCGCCAGCACGGCGCGCGCCCGGGCGTCGTACTCGCTGTCGGTCAACGCACGGGTGGAGGAGTCGGCGGTCATGGTCGATAGAATCCCGGTGATGTTGCAGCGCCAGTTCAGTGTAGCGGCGGCCTCGAAGGCTGCGTCGGCAGTAAGTGCATGGGTGGTCGCCGCCACGTTGCTCGCGGGCTGCGGCCAAAAGGGGCCGCTGATGTTGCCGAAACCACCGGCGCCGGTGCCCGCTGCGTCCCCTTCGGCCTCTGCCGCCGCGCCCGCCGCGTCTCCCCCGACGGCCCGATGACGCTGCCCGGCTCCCCGCACATCGCCTACCGCGGCGACGAGTTGTTCATCGAGGACCGGCCCGTCGCCGCCCTCGCGCGCGCGCACGGCACGCCGCTGTATGCGTATTCGCGCGGCGCGATGCTCGCGGCGCTGGCCGGCTACCAGCGCGCACTCGCCGGGCGCGACCACCTGATCTGCTACGCGATGAAGGCGAATTCCAGCCTGGCCGTGCTGCAGACCTTCGCGCAGGCCGGTTGCGGCTTCGACATCGTCTCCGGCGGCGAGCTCGAACGCGTGCTTGCCTGCGGGGCACCGGCCGCCAGGATCGTCTTTTCCGGCGTCGGCAAGACGCGCGCCGAGATGAAGCGTGCGCTCGATCTCGGCGTGCTGTGCTTCAACGTCGAGAGCGCGGCCGAACTCGAGGTGCTGTCGGCGGTCGCCATCGCCACCGGTCGCACGGCCCGGGTCAGCCTGCGCGTGAACCCCGACGTGGATGCCGGCACCCACCCCTACATCTCGACCGGCCTGAAGGACAACAAGTTCGGCATCGCGCACGAGGAGGCGCTGGCCAGCTACCAGCGCGCCGCCGCGCTGCCGGGCCTGCAGGTGGCGGGCATCGATTGCCACATCGGCTCGCAGATCACCGACACCGGTCCCTACCTGGACGCGCTCGATCGGCTGCTCGACCTGATCGAGACGATCGAGGCGCACGGCATCCCGATTCACCACCTCGACCTCGGCGGCGGCCTGGGCATCACCTACGCCGACGAGTCGCCGCCTTCGGCCGAGGTGCTGGTGACGAGCCTGCTGGCGCGCATCGACGCGCGCGGCCACGGCCACCGCAAGATCATGTTCGAGCCGGGTCGCTCGCTGGTCGGCAACGCCGGGGTGCTGGTCAGCGAGGTGCTCTACCTGAAGCCCGGCGAGCAACGCAGCTTCTGCATCGTCGATGCGGCGATGAACGACCTGATGCGCCCGGCGATGTACCAGGCCTGGATGCGCATCGTCGCCTGCCAGCGGCGCGCCGATCCGCCGGTGACCGTCGACGTGGTCGGCCCGGTCTGCGAATCCGGCGACTGGCTCGGCAAGGACCGCGCGCTCGCGGTGCGTGCCGGCGATTTCGTCGCGGTGCTGTCGGCGGGCGCGTACGGCATGAGCATGGCCAGCAACTACAACACGCGCGGGCGTCCGGCCGAGCTGATGGTCGCCGGCGACCGGGCCTGGGTGATCCGGGATCGCGAGCGGGCGGTCGATCTGTTTCGCGGCGAGCACCTGTTGCCGGCGGATGCCGGCCGGCCGCCGGCGGGCCCGGCCGAAGCGCGCCGCCCGCGGACCGACTCGTGAGCCTGCTGCTGATCCGCCACGGCGAGACCGCGCTGAACGTGGCGCGCGTGCTGCAACCGCCCGCGACACCGCTCAGCGAGCGCGGCATCGCGCAGGCCGACGCGCTGGCGGAGCGGCTCGCGACGATGGGCGTGCGCGCGATCCTGAGCAGCGACCTGCCGCGCACGCTGCGCACCGCCGAAGCGATCGCCGCCGCGACCGGCGCGCCGATCGAGACGACGCCGCTGCTGCGCGAGCGCAATTTCGGTGACTGGCGCGGCCGGCCCTACGACAGCCTGGGCGTCGACCCGTTGACGACGGCCGATGCGCCGCCCAACGGCGAATCGGCCGCGGCGTTCGAGCAGCGCGTGACGGCCGCGTTCGCGCTCGCGGTGCAACGCCGGGCCGCGCTCGACGGCGCGCTCGCGGTCGTCACCCACGGTCTCGTGCTCCGCGCGCTGCTGGCCGGGCCGCTGCGCCTGGCCCACGGCGTGCCGGCGCCCGCGCACCTCGGCAACACCGGGCTGAGCATCGTCGAAGCCCACCCCCCGCACCGGGTCAGCCTGCTCAATTGCACCCGGCATCTCGACGCCGGCGCGCGCGACGACGCGCGGGCCCTGTCGGGCGGCTGAAGCAGCTCAGCCCGGCGCCGCTTCCCAGCGCCCGTCGCGCTCGCGCGCGACGCCGTCGTCGCGCAGCTTGAACAGATGGGCGCGCAGCGAGCGCATCGCCATCGTCAGCAGTTGCGGCTTGACGTCGTCGTAGACGCGCGCGAGCAGCGTGTCGACATCCGTCGGGCCGAGAGCGCGCAGCGCATCGACGACCTTGGCCTCGCGCCCGAGCCGGTGCGCGACGATCGCCTCGATCGCGCGCCGGGGCTGCGCCATCAGGAAGCCGTGACCCGGCGCCAGCCACTCCAGATCGAACTGCGCGACCTCGCGCAGGGACGCGATGTAGGCCGCCATGTCGCCGTCGGGCGGGTTGATCACCACGGTCGAGAGCTGCATCACGTGGTCGCCGGTGAACAGCAGCTTCTCTTCCTCGAGCAGGTAGCACAGGTGGTTCGACGCGTGGCCGGGCGTGTGGATCGCGCACAGCGTCGTCGCCCCACCATCGTGGCCGGGCAGCTCGAAGCGCTCGCCGCCGCGCAGGTGCACGTCGGGGGCGAAGCTCGCGTCCTGCCACTCGGGATGATCCGGCTGGCGGCCATGGACGAGCGCCCCGGTGCGCGCCTTCAGCGGCACGCACGCAGGCGAGTGGTCCTTGTGGGTGTGGGTGGCGAAAATCCAGCGGATCGGCCCCGGTGCCGCAGCGAGGATCGCCTCGACGTGGGCCGGCTCCAGCGGACCGGGGTCGATCACCGCCCATTCGTTGCGCGCGCCGCCGCCGACCAGGTAGGTGTTGGTGCCCGGCCCGGTCATCATGCTGCCGTTGTCCGCGGTCACGCGGATCAATCGCGGCGACAGCCGCACCGGCGTCCCGACCTGGATGTCGTAACAGCCGTCGCCCTGGCCGGCAGGGTCGGTGCGGCCGAGCTCGGCGTAGGCCGGCTCGTCGGGCAGCACCGGGCGCGAGCCCTGCCTGCCGTCGGCGATGCGCGGCATGGTGAGCACCACCTCGCGCGGCGCATGTGCCCAGGCGAGCAACGCCGCGACCGTGTCGTGCCGGCCGACCAGCTCCAGCGTCTTGCGCGTCGGCGTCATCAGCTTCAGCTCGTGCGCGCGCGCCAGCGCATCGGCAGGACGCAGCCAGAGCTGCTCGACCATCTCGGTACCGTCGAACGCGGCGGTCTGCGCGCGCGGCGCGGCGGCGATGAAGAAGCGCGTGTCGAAACGCTTGGCGCGGCCCAGCGGCGTGAGCCAATGGCTCAGGTAGGCCAGCCGGTCCAGCGCGAGCGTCAGCCCGAACTCGCGGCACAGCTCGCCCAGCGCGCGCTCGCCACGGTGCAGCGGTCCGCGCCACGCGCCCAGGGCCGCACCGGCGGCGCCGTCCAGCCCCACCAGCGCACCGCTGGCGTCGGTGGCGAACAGCAGGCCGGACTCCTCGAAGCACTCGCGCACCGCGGCGATGAAATAGTCCAGGCCGTTCGCCGCCAGGCCCAGGCGCGCGCTCGCGCTCGCGTCGTCGAGGCCGGCGCAGCAGGCATGCGAATGCCGGTCGCCGGCATCGACGATGCCGCCCGGGAAGACCCAGGCGCCGCTGTTGTGGTCGCCGCGCTCGGCGCGCCGTGACAGCAGCACCTCGATGCCGCCGCCGCCCTCGCGCACGACCACGATGGTGGCGGCGGGGCGGGGCGGGCGGTCCGCGGACGGGCTCGGTGACGCAACGGTGTCGCTGGCTTGCTTCATGGTCATCTCGGTTCGCTTCGGTTCGATCGGCCCCGGATCTCGTGCGCGACCTCGAGCACGCGGGGTCGCGCCGGGGATGGTGTCCCGTGAAAGGGTGTTGTCGCGACAGTGGCGAGTATCGCGCGCCACGGCCGGGCCGGCAGCGACCTCGGCGCCGGGTGGCCGACACGACGGGTAGGCGAACCCCTACAGCGGGTCGCCCGATCTGCCGATGGTGCGTCGCGCGCGCCTCGCGGACGATGCGTCCTATCGGGGCCGCATGCCGCGCCCCGCGCGGAGGCGATGATGGCGAACGATGCGGATTGGGTGGCAGACGTGCGGCGCTGGTACTTCTCGGGTCAGAACGCCGGCTCGAACTCGGAGGCCCCGGGCGACGATGACGAGACGGTCGAACTCGGCTACGAAGCCGCGCACCCGGCGCTGCAGGCGCACCACTGGCCGGACGCGCCGCGCGGCAGCGTCGGCGACGCCGGACTGACGGCAGCAGGCGACACTCAGACGCAGGCGTTCGGGTAGCGCTCGACCGTCAGCCCGTTCATGTCGATCTCGGGCGCCCGGCCCGAGATCACGTCGGCCATCACCCGCCCGGTGCCGGCGGCCATGGTCCAGCCGAGCGTGCCGTGACCGGTGGCGAGGAACAGCTTCGGCAGCCGCGTGGCGCCGACCACGGGCGTGCCGTCCGGCGTCATCGGCCGCAGCCCGCACCAGAACTCGGCGCGCGCCGGGTCGCCGCCGCGCGGAAACAGGTCGGCGAGGACATGCTCCAGCGTGCGGCGCCGCGCGTCGTGCAGCTTCAGCGAGTAGCCGCCGAGCTCGGCCGTGCCGCCGACGCGGATGCGGTCGCCCAGGCGCGTGACCGCTACCTTGTGGGTTTCGTCCATCACGGTCGATTCGGGCGCGCCGCCCGGCTCGGTGATCGGCACGGTGATCGAGTAGCCCTTGACCGGGTAGACCGGGATGCGGATGCCGACACCCCCGAGCAGCAGCGGCGAGTAGCTGCCGAGCGCGACCAGGTAGGCGTCGGCCTGGAGCGTGCCGGCCTCGGTGTCCACACCGTCGACCTGCCCGCCGGCCAGCAGCAGCCGCCGGATCGGCGTGCCGTAGCGGAACTTCACGCCCCGCTTCGCCGCCAGCGCCGCCAGGCTCTGCGTGAACTTGAAGCAGTCGCCGGTCTCGTCGCCGGGCAGCAGCAGGCCGCCGGCGAACTTCTCGCGCACGCCGGCAAGCGCCGGTTCGCGGCGGATGCAGCCGTCGCGGTCCAGCAGCTCGAACGCGACGCCGTAGCGCCGCAGGACCGCGATGTCGGCGGCGGCGCCGTCGAGTTGCGCCTGGCGGCGGAACAGCTGCAGCGTGCCCTGCATGCGTTCGTCGTAACGAATGCCGGTCTCGGCGCGCAGGCGCTTCAGGCAGTCGCGGCTGTATTCGGCCAGCCGCACCATCCGCCCCTTGTTGAGCTCGTAGCGCGCCTGGGTGCAGTTGCGCAGCATCGCGACGCCCCAGCGCAGCAGGCTCGGGTCGATGCCGGGCCGGATCACCAGCGGCCGGTGCCGCATCAGCAGCCACTTGATCGCCTTGACCGGCACGCCGGGCGCGGCCCAGGGCGACGAATAGCCGGGCGAGACCTCGCCGGCATTGGCGTAGCTGGTCTCGAGCGCGGCGGCGGGCTGGCGGTCGACGACGGTCACCTCGTGGCCGGCCCGCGCGAGCTGGTAGGCACAGGACACCCCGATCACACCGCTGCCGAGGACCAACACCTTCATGGTCACGCTCCATGCACCGTTCGTGCCTGCGGCCAGTGTAGGGGCGTCGGATGACGCGCTCGAACGACGCGGCCGGCGCGGCGATGCCGTTGCACGACCTGCGGCGCCGCGCAGGCTCCACCGACGCGGGGCATTCCGAACGCCGCCGGATAATGGAACCCATCGAAAAAGGATCCCCATGCCCGTCGTTCCGAACTACGTCGCCCCGGCCCGCTTCACCGACCCCGCCGCCGCGCTCCAGCAGGTCCGCGCGATCTACGACGGCAGCATCCAGCACCTGCGCAGCGCGTTGCAGGCCTTCGTCGGCGGCGACGAGCTGGCCGGCGGGCGCGTGCGCGCCTGCTACCCGTTCGTGCGCGCGCACACCGACACGGTGGCGCGCGCCGACTCGCGCCTGAGCTACGGCTTCGTCGCCGGCCCCGGCACCTACGAGACCACGCTGACCCGGCCCGACCTGTTCGCGAACTACTACCTCGAGCAGTTCCGCCTGCTGTTGAAGAACCACCAGGTCCCGATCGAGATCGGCACCAGCGCGCAGCCGATCCCGGTGCACTTTTCGTTCGCCGAGAACGACCACATCGAGGGCAGCCTCAGCGCCGAGCGCCGCACGCTGATGCGCGACCGCTTCGACCTGCCCGACCTGAACGCGATGGACGACGGCATCGCCAACGGCACGCGCGAAACCGGCCCGGGCGAAGCGCAGCCGCTGGCGCTGTTCACCGCACCGCGCGTCGACTACTCGCTGCACCGGCTGCGCCACTACACCGGCACCGCGCCCGAGCACTTCCAGAACTTCGTGCTGTTCACGAACTACCAGTTCTACATCGACGAATTCGTGCGCCTCGGGCACGAGGCCATGGTCCGCGCCCCCGGGCAGGGGGCGCCCGATGGACCGTGCGCGACGGCGCAGGACCATGTCGCCTTCGTCGAACCTGGCAACGTGATCACGCGCCGCGCCGGGCAGCCGGCACAGCCGGGCGACGATCTCGGCGCCGCACCGCCGCGCCTGCCGCAGATGCCGGCCTACCACCTGGTGCGCGCCGACGGCAGCGGCATCACGATGGTCAACATCGGCGTCGGCCCGGCGAACGCGAAGACCATCACCGACCACATCGCGGTGCTGCGCCCGCACGCCTGGGTGATGCTCGGCCACTGCGCCGGGCTGCGCAACACCCAGCAGCTCGGCGACTACGTGCTGGCCCATGGCTATGTGCGCGAAGACCACGTGCTCGACGAGGAGTTGCCGCTGTGGGTGCCGATTCCCGCGCTGGCCGAGGTGCAGGTCGCGCTCGAAGCGGCAGTCGAGCAGGTCACCCGGCTGAAGGGCTACGAACTGAAGCGGATCATGCGCACCGGCACGGTCGCGAGCACCGACAACCGCAACTGGGAGTTGCTGCCCTCGCACCACGCCGCCAGCACGCCGGAACGCCGCTTCAGCCAGAGCCGCGCGATCGCGCTCGACATGGAAAGTGCCACGATCGCCGCGAACGGCTTCCGCTTCCGCGTGCCCTACGGCACGCTGCTGTGCGTGTCGGACAAGCCGCTGCACGGCGAGATCAAGCTGCCCGGCATGGCGAACCACTTCTACCGCGAGCGCGTCGACCAGCACCTGCGCATCGGCATCCGCGCGATCGAGCTGCTGCGCGAATCCGGGGTCGACCAGCTCCACAGCCGCAAGCTGCGCAGCTTCGCCGAGGTGGCGTTTCAGTAGCGCGAAGCCGCCCGCGATGCCGGCCGCCACCTCTACACTGCCGCATGCCGACGATCTTCAACGAAGCCGGATTCCGGTTCATGATCTGCGTGCATGACCACGCGCCAGCGCACATCCATGTGCTTGGCCACGGTGGTGCGGTGGAATTGCTGATCGAACCGCTGTCCTTGCGCGCGGTACGCGGCCCACTCACCGACGCCCAGGTTCGCAAGGTGGTGCAGATCGCAAGGGACAGACAGTCCGAACTGCTCTTGGAGGAAGCATCATGGCTGAGCCGACCGACATCACCGATGACGCGCAGATCGCCGCCGCTCGCGCCACCGGAGAAGCCAGCATGCAGGCACCGCGTGCGGTTGCGGCCCGGTATTTGCCGGCGCGCGACCGGGTCGAGATCGACCTGGCGTCGGGCTGGAGCGTTCAGGTGCCGCGTTCGTTCTCGGCGCGGCTGGCAACGGCCTCGGTGGAGGACTGTGAACGGGTGGAGATCGTGGATTCCGGGCTGGGGCTGCACTGGCCTGCGATCGATGAGGACTGGTATGTGCCTGGCGTCATCGAGGCCCTGACCATCCGGCACGCGGCATAGCCCACGACACAGGCGCCGGGCCCGTGCGGCTGCGCGAGAGGCCGGGGTCGACCCGCTGCACCGCAGGCTGCACAGCTCGGTCGAGGTGGCGCTCCCGCAGGTGACCCCCGATTGCCCGGCGCACCGCGATCCCTTACGCTGTTCCCCACACCAGCAAGCCCAGCCACCCCGGGCACGCGATGCGACCGACCGCGAGCGCCGCCCCTCCCAGGAGAGTGCCATGCCGCAGCCGACCCCGAACGCCGCCATCCAGGCCATCCGAACCGTCGCGCTCGTCGGCCAGACGAGCGCGGGCAAGACCAGCCTCGCCGAGGCGCTGCTGTGCCAGGCCGGCGCGATCGGCGCGCCGGGCAGCCTGGAGCGCGGCACCACCGTCAGCGACTTCGACCCGATGGAGCGCCGGGCCCAGCACTCGCTGAATTCCGCGGTGCTGCACCTGAGGCACCGCGGCACGCGCGTGCACCTGATCGACACGCCGGGCTACGCCGATTTCGTCGGCCAGTCGATGGCCGCGCTCGAAGCGGTCGACACCGCCGCGGTGGTGATCAACGCGGCCGCCGGCATCGAGACGATGAGCGCGCGGATGATGGAGTGGGCCGCCGGACGGCGCCTGTGCCGCATGGTCATCGTCACCAAGATCGACGCGGCCGGCGTGGACCTGGCCGCGCTGGTGCAGCAGATCCAGGCCGCGTTCGGCAAGGAGTGCCTGCCGTTGAACCTGCCGGCGGCGGGCGGCACGAAGGTCGTCGACTGCTTCTTCAACCCGTCGGGCACGGCCGACTTCTCGAATGTCGAGACGGCGCACCGCGCGCTCGTCGAACAGGTCGTCGAGGTCGACCCGGAGTTCGTCGAGCGCTACCTGAACGACGGCGATGTCGACCCGCGCGAGCTGCATGCGCCGCTCGAGGAAGCACTGCGCCAGGGCCACCTGATCCCGATCTGCTTCGTCTCGGCACGCAACGGCGCCGGCGTGGCCGAATTGCTCGATGTGTTCGAGGCGCTGCTGCCGAACCCGGCCGAGGGCAACCCGCCGCAGTTCATGGTCCACGAGGGCGCCCCTGGCACAGCGCCGGGGGGCGAAGGCACCGAAGCGAAGGAGCTTCACGCGCAACCGGACCCGGCCCGGCACGTGATCGCACACGTCTTCAAGGTCACCGTGGACCCCTACGTCGGCAAGATGGGCGTGTTCCGCATCCACCAGGGCACGGTCACCAAGGACAGCCAGCTGTACATCGGCGACGGGCGCAAGCCGTTCAAGGTCGGTCACCTGTTCATGCTGCAGGGCAGGGAGCACGTGGAAGTCGCCGCCGGGGTGCCGGGCGACATCTGCGCGGTCGCCAAGGTCGACGAGATGCACTTCGACGCCGTGCTGCACGACGCCGCCGAGGACGCCCACCTGCACCTGGAGCCGCTGCCCTTCCCGGTGCCGGTGCACGGGCTGGCGATCGAGCCGAAGCGCCGCGGCGACGAGCAGCGCATGTGGGAGATCCTGCAGAAGCTCGTCGACGAAGACCCGTGCCTGAAGGTCGAGCATGTGGGTGCCACCAACGAGACCGTGGTCTACGGCCTGGGCGAGCTGCACCTGCGCACCCTGCTCGACCGCATGACCGAGGTCCACAAGTGCGAGGTCGACACCCGGCCGCCGCGCATCGCCTATCGCGAGACCGTGACGGCGCCGGCCGAGGGCCACCACCGCCACAAGAAGCAGAGCGGCGGCGCCGGCCAGTTCGGCGAGGTCTTCCTGCGCATCGAGCCGCTGCCGCGCGGCGCCGGCTTCGAATTCGTCGACCAGGTCAAGGGCGGCACGATCCCGACCCAGTTCATCCCGGCGGTCGAGAAGGGCGTGCGCCAGGTGCTCGACAGCGGCGTGATCGCCGGCCACCCGCTGCAGGACGTGCGCGTGATCGTTTACGACGGCAAGTCGCACGCGGTCGACTCCAAGGACATCGCGTTCGCCACCGCGGGCCGCAAGGCCTTCATCGACGCGGTCAGGAAGGCGAGCCCGATCGTGCTCGAGCCGATCGTGAAGGTCGAGATCACCGCGCCCGGGCACTGCATGGGCGACGTGACCGGCGACCTCGCGGCCAAGCGCGGCCAGGTCAGCGGCACGCGAGCGCTCGCGGCCGGCGTGGTGGTGGTGGCCGGGCAGGCGCCGCTGTCGGAACTGGTGAACTACCAGGCGCGGCTGAACGGCATGACCGGCGGCGAAGGCCGCTACACGCTCGAGCTCAGCCACTACGAAGCGGTGCCGCCGTCGGCGCAGGCCGCGCTGACGAGCCAGTACCGCGCCAAGGACGAAGACTGATGCGCCACACGGCGCGCGGCCCGGACGATCGGCCTCAAGTGCCGCGCCGATCGCGCCGATATGACCGGCAGCGCCCAGAGAACCGACCCCGGCCATGACCGTCCTTCCCATCGCACCCGGCATCCAGCTTACGCAGCCGCAGCGTGACCTGGCAGCGTGGACCGCGCACTTTCGCGACGCCGAGATCCCGGTGCTGGCGCAGACCGCCGACGCGCTCGAAGCGCTGCGCGCCAACGAAGACAAGGTCGACGCGAACGGCATCGGCGAGACGATCGCGAGCGACCCGCTGATGACGCTGAAGGTGCTGGCCTATGCGTCCGCGCACCGCAGCGAACGCGTCGTCACCGACGTCGAGACCGTGACCTCGGCGCTGGTGATGATGGGCATCTCGCCGTTCTTCGCGGCGTTCGGCCCTCAGCCGACGGTGGAAGACCGCCTCGCGGGCGAGCCCGAGGCGCTGCAGGGCCTGACCGACACGCTGCGGCGCGCCCACCGCGGCGCCAATTTCGCGCTCGGCTTCGCGGTGCACCGCATGGACCACGACGCGGCGGTGATCCATGCCGCCGCGCTGTTGCACGACTTCGCCGAGATGCTGCTGTGGTGCCACGCGCCGATGCTGGCGCTGCGCATCCGGGCCGCCCAGCGCGCCGACCCGACGCTGCGTTCGAGCGCCGCGCAGCGCGCGCTGCTGAACATCGAGCTGGCCGACCTGCAGCAGGCGCTGATGAAGGCCTGGCGCCTGCCGGAACTGCTGACCCGCATCAGCGACGACCGCCACGCGGACAACCCCAGCGTGCGCAGCGTCGCGCTCGCGCTGCGCCTGGCGCGCCACACCGCGCAGGGCTGGGACAACCCGGCGATCCCGGACGACGTGGCCGACATCGCGCAGTTGTTGAACCTGTCGCAGGCGGCCACGCTGCAGCTGGTGCGCGAGATCTGACCGGCGGGCGCCGGGCTCGCCGCACTCAACGCAGCCAGCGCAACACCCCGTCGAAGACGACGCGGCTGAACGCCATGTGCACGTGGGCGGTGGCCGGCACGTGCACGTTCTCGGCACCCGGCAGCGTGCCCGAGCCGGCGGGGAACACCATGTTGTCGCAGTGGCCGAAGTAGCAGCTGAACCTCGTGTAGCGCGCGGGCGGCTCGCGCCGCGCCAGGTCGGCGAGCCAGGGCGCGCCCGGCCGCATCTGCCGGACATTGACGGTCAGGCCGAAGCGCGCCAGCCAGGTGCCATGGTGCGGGCTGCCGATCGTGATCACGCGGCGCACGCGCGCGTCGGCGTCGAAGCGCGCGAGCCAGGCGCGGATCGCCAGCCCCCCCATGCTGTGGCCGACGAGCACGACCGGCTGGCCGGTCGCGGCTTCGACGCGGGCCACGGCGTCCTCGATGATGCGGGGGTAGTGATCGATCGAGCCGAACACCGGTTCCAGATTCACGGCCACGAACGGCAGGTCGCGCGCGCGCAGTTCGCGCATCCACGGGTTCCACAGGCCGCGGTTGCAGACCAGGCCGTGGACCAGCACGACGCCCGGGCCGGCCGCATGGGTGGCGGGCAGGTGGTCCGGCTCGGCCCTCGAGCGAAACGGCTGGCGCCACAGGAAGACGCGAGGCGTGCTGAGCACCTCGCCCCACCAGGCCCGGCCCAACTGGCGCACCGACGGGCGCGGCGCGGCGTCCGCGTCCTGCACGCAGTACAGCAGTGTGAATTCGGCGGCGAGAAAGAGTGCGTAGCCGAACAGGACCGCCGCCGCACCGATCGCGGCCCAGGCGGGGTGGCCGGCAGCCGCCACGAAGAAGGCCCAGGCGCCCGCACAGAGGAACAGCGAGATCGAGATGAACTTCTGCAGCCGGGCCAGCATGCGGGCATGCTAGCAGCGGGAGGTACCGGCGCAGCTCGACAACAGCGGGCGGCGCAACTCGAGCGAGGACCCGCTTGGGTGCTTCTCGCCGATCTCCCACTGTCGCACCGTGGACAGGCTGGTGTTGAGCACGGTGGCAAGAACGGCCTGACTGAGCTTCAATCGATCGCGCAGCGCGCGGATGTGCTCGCTTGAATAGTCCGGCACGGGAGCCAGGCACCGCGCGTCGTACTCCCCAGGTCCGAGACACCCCGCGAGCGGTTCTGAGTGTTCGCGAAAGGGAGTGCAACCTGAATCAACCCGCCATCTCGCTCGTCACGAGCAGTTCGTCGATGGACGCCGGTCGGTGGATCAGAAAACCTTGGGCAAAGTCCACGCCAATCTCACGCAGTCGCTCCAGAACGTCGACCTGATCGACGAACTCGGCCACTGTCTTTACGCCCAACACTTTAGCCACGTCCGTGAAGCATCGAACCGCGGCTTCGTCCAGCGGATCGCTTACGACGTCTCGAACGAATTGGCCGTCGATCTTCAGATAGTCGACAGTCAAGTTCTTCAGGTAACCGAACGACGAAGCGCCTGCCCCGAAATCGTCCAGTGCAACCTTCACGCCCATCGCGCGAACCTTGTGGATGAACATGGCGGCGTCCGCCATGTTCGTCACTGCCGCGGTCTCGGTGATTTCAAGGCAAAGTCGCGAGCAGACGGCCGGCCCCATCTCGGCCAGCAGGCCGCAGGCCCAGCCGTGAAACGATCGATCACCCACGGACTGGCCTGAGAGATTGACGCTCAAGGATTCAATCACGTCGAGCGACGGCAGATTGTTCATCCACGCAGCAGCGTGCTCGAGCACCCACCGATCCACGCGCGAGACCAGATTGAACCGCTCGGCTGCCGGCAGAAATGCCCCGGGAGGCACGAGCGATCCGTCGGGATTCTTCATCCGCAGCAGCACTTCGGCATGTACCCGGCCGGTGTCGCCGCGCAGCGATTGAATGCGCTGAGCGAAGAGAACGAAGCCGTCTTCGTCGAGCGCATGCTCGATCCGCGATGTCCATTGCATCTCGCCCTGCCGTGCACGCATCGCGGCGTCGGTGTCGAACCAGACATGAACCCGGTTGCGTCCCGCCTCCTTGGCTGCATAGCAGGCGGTGTCTGCGGCCTGCTGAATCGCCGCGGTGGTGGTCCAGCGCATGTCCACCGGCACGAGACCGATGCTCGCACCGATCCGAAACCGGCGGGCTTCGTGAATGAATCGGAAGTCATCCATGCTGTCGCAGATCTTCTGCGCGACGCGACGCGCCTGATCCGCGGTGCAGGCCTCCAGGAGGATCCCGAACTCGTCGCCTCCCAAGCGGGCCAGCGTGTCGCGGGCACGAACGGTGCCGGCCAGCAACTTGCTGACTTGCTGCAGCAGTTGGTCGCCGATAGCGTGCCCGCACGCGTCGTTGACCAGCTTGAACTGGTCGAGGTCGATGTACAGCAGCGTGTGCTCGCTTTGCTCCTCATGCGACTTGCGCAGACAACGCGTCAGGCGCGTCTCGAACTCGGCGCGATTGACGAGCCCAGTCAAGGCGTCGTGGGTCGCGCGATAACTCATTTCTCCCGACATGCGGCGCTGCTCGGAGACGTCGTGGAACACCAGCACCACGCCGAGCACCGCGCCATCGTCGTTGCGAATCGGCGCCGCGGAGTCCTCGATACCGAACTCGCTTTCGTTGCGCGAGATCAGTACGGTGTGACTGGCCAGTCCCACGATGCGGCCCTGTGCCAGACACTGGGTGACCGGGCTTTCGGTGATCTCGCGGGTCTCTTCGTTGACGATGTGGAACACCTGCGCGAGGGGCCGGCCCTCGGCTTCCGCAGTCAGCCAGCCCGTCATTCGTTCGGCCACCGGATTCAACCAGGTGACTTGGCCGGCGCCATCGGTCGTGATGACGGCGTCGCCGATCGATTGCAACGTGACGCGAAGCAATTCGTGCTGATGTGCGAGATCGAGCATGAGCTGCTTCTTCTCGCTGACGTCCTGCGCCGTTCCGCGAAGGCCGACAACCGTGCCGGCCTCGTTACGGAGGGCCGCCCCCCGGGCATCGATCCAGCCCCGGCGGCCGTCCGGGCGGATGAACTCAAGCTCCAGCGCATATTGTTCGCCCGATTGCAGCGCGCATTCGACCGCTGCCTGAAGCCGGGACCAGCTCTCCGCGACGTACATTGTCGAGTGCTCGGCATAGGTGGGGGCCGGCGTTCCCGGATCACGACCCAGGATTCGATAGAGTTCGTCCGACCAGGTCATGACATCGGGGGATTTCTGCCATTCCCAACTGCCGATCTTTCCAAGGCGCTGGGCCTCCTGCAGCGACGCGGCGTTGACGCGAAGCAGCTCACTCACCCTTTCGCGTTCGGCCATTTCGACGCGCAGGGCCGCCTCGGTCTCCTTGACCTTCGTGACGTCGGTGACCTGCACGAGAACGCCTACCACCTTGCCGGCCACGACGTCAGGGACGTAGATGGTCAGACTGCAGCGATTGCGTCCATCGGGTCCGGGGATGACGCGCTCGAAAGTTTGCCGCTCGCCTTGCAGCGCCGCCTTGAGGTATGGCCTGTTGAGGGCGAACAGCTCGGCTCCGAGCAGATCACGAATGTGCGTGCCGACCAAGGCTTCGGGCTTGACGCCGAACCAGTGCTCGTAGGCCGAGTTGGCGAACTGGCAGCGCAGGTCGGCGTTCCAGTACGCCATCATTGAAGGCAATTGGTCCACGATAAGGCTGAGGTTCTTCTCCCTGGCCTGCAACGCCTGGGCAGCCTCTTGCACCTTGCGCATTGCCAGCCGCCCTTCGAGCGCCCGGGCGGCCGCGACCGACAGTTGCTTCAGGACGCCGCGCTGGGTCTCGTTCAGCGTGCGCCGCTGGCGGTCGATCACGCACAGCGTGCCGACCCGAACCCCATTACTCAGTCGGAGTGGAGCACCGGCATAGAAACGAATGTCGGGCTGTCCCGTGACCAACGGGTTGTCGGCAAACCGGGCGTCCTGCGTAGCATCCGGCACCTCGAATATGTCGTCCCCGAGCACGGCATGAGCGCAGAACGCAAGGTCCCGCGGCGTTTCGGTCACACCGGTCAGGCCTTCATTGGCCTTGAACCACTGGCGGTCGACATCGATCAGGCTGATGAGCGAGATCGGTACGCCACAGACGATGGTGGCGACCTTGACCAGGGCGTCGAACTCGGCCTCGGGGTCGCTGTCGAGAACCTCCAGTGCCCTCAGGGCCTCCAGGCTCTCGGTCTCGTTCTTTCGCGGGGGAGCTGATCGCATGGCAAGCTTTCGAGGGCAGTCTCACAATTCGCCCCGCTCCATTCTTGCGCAAGCTGGCGATGGTGATGCTCGATTGAAGCCCGGAGTTCTCGGGCCAATTCGCTGGATGGGCCCGTCTTTCACCTGGCCGGCCAGGGGCGTTGAGCAACTTCCGCGTCGAACTCGCTCGGGGCGTCCTGCTTCTCGGGAGCCAAGCGCCCGGAGCTTTCCACGGATGGCGATGACGCGCCAGATCCAAAGCGAGCACGAGCAACCCGCAGAATGCGAGCAGAACACTCAGCCAACACCCACAAGCTCCACAGGCACCCACTCACCAGGTTGAAGACGTCCCAATACAACCCGGTCAGGAACCACTGCGGGTTTGCACCGCAAGCTGGCAAGGAATGTCCATAGGACGGGACACTCCGGTGTGACTGTCCATACGTGCTTATGTCGGGTTGAACAGGAAGTTCAACACGTCCCCGTCCTTGACCACGTACTCCTTGCCCTCGGCGCGCATCCTGCCGGCGTCCTTCGCGCCCTGCTCGCCCTTGAAGGCGATGAAGTCGGCGAACGCGATCGTCTGCGCGCGGATGAAGCCGCGCTCGAAGTCGGTGTGGATCACGCCGGCCGCCTGCGGCGCGGTGTCGCCGACGTGGATGGTCCAGGCGCGCACCTCCTTGACCCCCGCGGTGAAGTAGGTCTGCAGCCCGAGCAGCGTGTAGGCGGCACGGATCAGCCGGTTCAGCCCCGGCTCGGTCTGGCCCATCTCGGACAGGAACATCAGCCGGTCCTCGTCGCTCATCTCCGAGAGCTCGGCCTCGGTCTTGGCGCAGATCGCGACCACCGGCGCGCCCTGGCCCTGCGCGTAGGCGCGCAGCTTGTCGAGGTACGGGTTGTTCTCGAAGCCGCTCTCGTCGACGTTGCCGACGAACATCGCCGGCTTCGCGGTGATCAGGCACAGCGGCTTGACGAGCGCGAACTCCTCCTTGCCGAAGGCGACGGTGCGCACCGGCCTGCCTTCGTCGAGCGCGGCCATGCACTTCTCGAGTACCGCGACGATCTTCTGCGCTTCCTTGTCGCCGGAGCGGGCAACCTTGTTGTAGCGGTGCAAACCCTTCTCGACCGTGCCCATGTCGGCCAGGCACAGCTCAGTCTGGATCACCTCGATGTCCGAAATCGGGTCGACCTTGCCGGCGACGTGGATCACGTTCTCGTCGTCGAAGCAGCGCACGACGTTGACGATCGCGTCGGTCTCGCGGATGTGCGCGAGGAACTGGTTGCCCAGGCCCTCGCCCTTCGACGCGCCGGCCACCAGCCCGGCGATGTCGACGAACTCGACGATGGCCGGCACGATGCGCTCGGGCTTGACGATGGCGGCCAGATCCTGCAGCCGCGGGTCGGGCAACTCGACGATGCCCACGTTGGGCTCGATCGTGCAGAACGGGTAGTTCTCGGCGGCGATGCCGGCCTTGGTCAGGGCATTGAACAGGGTGGACTTGCCGACGTTGGGCAGGCCCACGATGCCGCATTTCAGACTCATGGGGGACTTTCTGGAATTTCCCGCCGGAGGGCGGCGGGCGGAGCGCGAATTTTAGGCGACCGACCTACACTCGCCGGACTGCCTGCCGGAGAGTCCATGCCCGAGCTACAAACCCTCAACCTGCACGAGAAGGATCCGGGCGGCGGCTTCATGGTCCGCCGCTCGCTGCCCTCGGCACTGCGGCAGTCGGTCGGCCCGTTCGTGTTCTTCGACCACTTCGGTCCGATCACCGCGCAGCCCGGCGACGACCACGACGTGCGCCCGCACCCGCACATCGGGCTGGCGACCGTGACCTGCCTGTTCGAGGGCGCGATGCACCTGGACCTGAACTTCGGGCCCGCCTCGGGCGCGTCGCTGAAGATTCCCGATGCCGCCGAGGAGCGTGCGCTGTACAGTGTCGACCACGATGTCGAGCTCGACGGCGCGCTGCTGCCGGCACGCGCGATGGTCGTGCTCGAACCGGGCAGCGAACCGCTGCTGACGGCGCCGCGCGGCGGCCGCATCGTGCCGATCGGCGGCACGCCGCTGGGCCACCGCTTCATCGTCCGGAACTTCGTCTCCAGCCGCAGGGAGCGCATCGTGCAGGCGCAGGACGACTGGGAAGCGCAGCGTTTCGAGCGCGTGCCCGGCGAGACCGAATTCATCCCGCTGCCGCCGCGGCGCCCCTGAGATGCCAACCCCAAGCTCGCTTCGTTCGCTGCGCTCCGAGGGAGCGCTGCCCTGCGTTGGAACAATCCGGCTGCAGGTCCGATGACCGGCACCGACCCGAGCGACGAAGAGCGCTGGTGCGCCGAGTGCGCCGTCGAGGTCGCGCGCTGCGCGGACCGGCTCGCGCCCGGACACGGCCGCATCGGCGAGCGCCCGGCCTGGTTCGCGATGCCGTACGCGAGCCTGTGGGCCGTCGAGAGCGCACACCGGCCCGAGTGGATCGGCTGGTGGGTCATCGCCGGCGACCTGCCGACCGACGCCGTCGCCGCGCACGACCTGCCGACGCCGCGCGCCGCGCTGCGCGCGTTCGGCAGGCGCTGGGTCCTGCATGGCGAGGCGCTGGACCGTGGCGAGGTTCCGCCCGCGTGGGCGCACCTGCCCGACGAGGCGCTGCCCAAGCTCGCCGCCCGGCTGAAGCGCCGCGGCCCCGCTTTGCAGCTCTGGGCCAACGACGCCGCCGCGTGGCCCGCGGACGAGACCGACTGAGCTGCGCTGGCCGGCGCACCGCGGCGGCAGGCGCGGCGCAGCGCGTTCGCGCGACGGGCGAGCGCGGTGCTCACACCCGAGCGGCGCCGCGTGATGCCGGCGCGCCGGCAGCCTCACAGCACCTTGATCAGCAGCATCGCGAGCACGCTCAGCACGACGCTGCTGGCGAACGGCAAGAACCATTCGCGCCCGAACAGCCGGAACCGGAAGTCGCCGGGCAGCCGGCCCAGCCCGAGCTTGTCGAGCCAGGGCCGCAGGCCGCTGAACAGCAGCAGCGCCAGAAAGACGACCAGGAGCCAGCGAATCACAGCGTGTGCGTCCGGTCGCCGTGACTGAAACCGATCGGCGCGTCGGCGAACCCGCCCTTCGCGAAGCCGATCACCTTGAACAGCTCGCCCATCTCGTGCTCGGTCAGCAGCTTCTGCGCGTTCGCGCGCGCCGGCAGGTCGGCGCCCTGCAGCAGTTCCATCACGCCGCAGTTGATCAGGAAGTGCGCCTGCGTCGTGTAGCCGAGCACGTCCAGCCCGTGCTCCTGCCCGGCCAGCGCGATGGCGCTGAAGTCGACGTGCGCGGTGATGTCCTTCGCGCCGACGTCGACCAGCGGATCGGTGTCGGCGCGGTGCGCGCGGTGGCACATCAGCGTGCCGCCGCTGCGCTGCGGGTGGTAGTACTCGGCCTGCGGGAAACCGTAGTCGATGAAGAACGCCGCACCCCGGGTCAGGCGCTCGGCCAGCGTGGCGATGAAGGCCTCGGCCTGCGGGTGGATCTCGGTCACGGTGCCGGGCTCGATGCGCGCCAGCAGCGCGGCATCGAGCGGCGGCACCAGCGTCGTCGGGCGGTCGCTCCACGCGAACGCCTCGCCGCGCGCGACGACACCGCGCTCGAACCAGCGCGCGCCGTCGAAGTGCAGCAATTGCACCGGCATCGCATCGAGCACCTCGTTGCCGACGACCACGCCCTGCATCGCCTCGGGCAGCGCGTCGACCCAGCGCACCCGCGCGCCCTGCGCCGCGAGGCGCTCGCGCTGGCGTTCGCGCAGGCTGCCCGAGAGGTCGACGATCGTGTAGCGCTCGACCCGCGCGCCCAGCGCGTCCAGCAGCTGGCCCGCGAGTGCGCCGGAACCGGCGCCGAACTCCCAGACCTCGCGCGTGTCGCTCGAGCGCAGGGCCTGGCCGACCTGCCGCGCCAGCGCGCGCCCGAACAGCGGCGAGAGCTCGGGCGCGGTGACGAAGTCGCTGCCCGATTGCGGCAGCATGCCGAACTTGCGGCTGCGGTTCGCGTAATAGCCCAGCCCGGGCGCGTACAGCGCCAGCGCCATGAAGCGGTCGAACGGCAGCCAGCCGTCGGCGCGGGCAATCGCCGCGTGGATCAGCCTGGCGCATGCCGCCGATACACTGGCGCCTTCGTTCGCTTGCATCGCCGCATTGTAGAAACCATGGTCGCCAACTCACGCCCTGTCGTGCTCGTCACCGGCGCCGCCCGGCGGCTCGGCCGCGCGATGGCGCTCGATCTGGCGCAGCATGGTTTCGACGTGGCGCTGCACTTCCGCGGTTCGGCCGCCGAAGCGCAGGCCACTGCGGCCGAGTTGCGCGCGCTCGGGGCGCGCGCCGAGCCGTTCCAGGCCGATCTGTCGGTCGAGGCCGCCTGCCGCGCGCTGTTGCCGGCCGTCGCGGCGCGCTTCGGGCGCTGCGATGCGGTCGTCAACAATGCGTCGACCTTCGAGTACGACGACCCGGCCACGTTCAGCGCCGCATCGATGGAGCGCCACTGGCGCGCCAACACGGCGCCGGCGGTGATCCTCGCGCAGGCGCTGCACGCGCAGCTCGATGGTGGTGCCGGGACCGGCTGCGTCGTCAACCTCGTCGACCAGAAGCTCTGGAACCCGAACCCCGACTACTTCTCGTACACGCTCTCCAAGGCCGCGCTGCAGGCCGCCACCGTGATGCTGGCGCAGGCGCTCGCGCCGCGGGTGCGCGTGTGCGGCGTGGCCCCGGGCGTGACGATGCTCTCCGGGCCGATGAGCGCCGACGAGTTCACGGCGGCCCACGCGATGACGCCGCTGGCGCGTTCGTCGACCCCCGAGGACATCGCGCGCGCGGTGCGCTTCCTGATCGAGTCGCCGGCGATCACCGGCACGACGCTGCTGGTCGACGGCGGCCAGCACCTGACCGCGCAGCCGCGCGATGTCCTCTACCTCGCCGGGAAGAACTGAATGCACAGCCTGCTGAGCCACCCCAGCCTGATGGACTGCCGGCGCCTGTTCCTGCGCGACTACGAGGTCTTCATCAACATCGGCGTGCACGCCTTCGAGAAGAGCGGCGAGCAGCGCGTGCTGATCAACGTCGACCTGTACGTCCCGCTCGCGCTGTCGACGCCGAAGGCCGACGACCTCGACGAGGTGCTCGACTACGACTTCATGCGCCGCAGCATCGCCGCGCGCGTGGGCCGGGGCCACATCCACCTGCAGGAGACGCTGTGCGACGACGTGCTCGGGCTGATGCTCGCGCACCCGAAGGTGCGCGCCGCGCGCGTGTCGACCGAGAAGCCCGACGTGTACCCCGACTGCGCCTCGGTCGGCTGCGAGGTGTTCGGAATGAAGGAGAAGTCATGAGACCGCCGGGCCGCCCCACGGGCGAATGCCGGAGTGCGCAGCACGACGATGCGCCAGTGAGCGTCGTGCTCGACGACCGCCGGCCCGCGAAGGAGAAGCTTCCGGTCGAGCTGGCGAAGCTCTCGAAGCGCCTGCACCGCCTGGCCGGCCAGGCGATCACCGACTTCAACATGATCGAGGAACGCGACAAAGTGATGGTCTGCGTGTCGGGCGGCAAGGACAGCTACGCGCTGCTCGACCTGCTGATCGATCTGCGGGCGCGCGCGCCGGTCCGCTTCGAGATCGTCGCGGTCAACCTCGACCAGAAGCAGCCGGGGTTTCCGGAGCACGTGCTGCCGCAGTACCTGGCCACGCTGGGCATCCCGTTCCACATCGAGAAGCAGGACACCTACTCGATCGTCAAGCGCGTGATCCCCGAGGGCAAGACGATGTGCAGCCTGTGCTCGCGGCTGCGGCGCGGCATCCTGTACCGCGTCGCCGACGAGCTGGGCGCGACCAAGATCGCACTCGGCCACCACCGCGACGACATGCTGCAGACCCTGCTCATGAACATGTTCTTCGGCGCCAGGCTCAAGGGCATGCCGGCCAAGCTGGTCAGCGACGACGGCCGCCATGTCGTGATCCGCCCGCTCGCCTACGTGAACGAGCTCGATCTCGAACGCTGGGCAGCGCACCGCCGGTTCCCGATCATCCCGTGCACGCTGTGCGGCAGCCAGGATAACCTGCAACGCGTGCAGACCCGGCAGATGCTGCGCGACTGGGACCGGCGCTTCCCCGGCCGCATCGACAACATGTTCAACGCGATGGCCAATGTCGTGCCCTCGCACCTGATGGACCGGAACCTCTACCCGTTCACGACGCTCCAAGCGGGCGGGGTGGCGGACGCCGCCGGTGATCGCGCCTTCGACGGCGAGGATTGCACGACCCCGGCGCCGTCGACCATCCGCTGGCAGGCCGCGCCCTGACCCCCAAGGAGACGCACCATGATCAGACTGCTCGCCACCGCCACCCTGGTTCTGGTGCTGGGCGGTTGCGCCGCCCTCGACAACCTGGGCAACGAGGTCTCGACCTACGGCGCCTGGCCCGCCGGACGCGAGCCGGGGAGCTTCGTGTTCGAGCGCCTGCCGTCGCAGCAGGCCCACCCCGAGCGCCTGCAACAACTCGAGGATGCCGCGCGCGGCGCGCTCGAGGCCGCAGGCTTCCGCGCCACGGCGGACGCGGGCGCGGCACAGTACCTGGTGCAGGTCGGCGCGCGCGTCACCACCGCCGACCCGTGGATCTACAACGACCCGCTGTTCTGGCCCCCCGGGTACCACGGGTACGGCTACGGGTACGGCCGCTTCGGCCGCAGCGGCTTCTGGGGCCCGGCGTGGGGACCCGGCTGGGGCCCGGGCTGGTGGGGGCCGGGCTGGGCCCCGTACGACACCCCGCGCTACGACCGCGAGATCGCCCTGCTGATCCGTGATCGCCCGAGCGGCCAGCTGTTGTACGAGGCGCGGGCCACCAACACCGGCCCGTCGGCAGCCATCGACGCCCTGCTGCCCGCGATGTTCGAGGCCGCGCTCAAGGACTTTCCGAACGTCGACCCGAACCCGCATCGCGTGACGACGAAGATCTCGAAGCCGTGACTCTTGCCCGCCCGCGGCCCACCGAGGCCGAGCGCGTTCTGCTCCGCCACTACGGTCGCGCTTCGAGGACGAGGTTGAACGGTGTCTGTGCTGCAAGGCGGAAGCTGGAGAACCCGCCTTCGGACACGACCGCACGCAGCCTCTCCTGACCCGCCTGCGCCCCGAGGCAACGCCCGACCTCCTGCGACCGCGAGGCCGGCGTGCAGATGAAGGTCGACGCCGAATAGAAAATCCGACCCACCGGATTGAGGTTGTCTTCCAGTCGGTCGTTCGCGAAGGGCTCGACGATCATCCAGGTGCCGTCGTCGCGCAGGCTGCGTCGCACGCGGGCCGCCGCGCCCGCCGGGTCGCCCATGTCGTGAAGGCAGTCGAATACCGTGACCAGATCGTAGCCGTCGCCGGGATAGGACTTGGCGGTCGCCACCTCGAAGCGCACCCGGTTCCCGAGTCCGGCACTGCGCGCGGCCTCGCGCGCATGGTCGATCGAGGGCGCGTGGTAGTCGAAGCCCACGAACGTCGATGCCGGGTACGCCTGCGCCATGATCAGTGTGGACGCGCCGTGGCCGCAGCCCACGTCGGCGACGCTGGCGCCGGCGCGCAGGCGAGCCTCGACACCCTCGAGCGCGGGGATCCAGCCGGACACGAGGTTCGCCGCGTACCCGGGCCGGAAGAAGCGCTCGGTTCCGTGGAACAGCGACACGTCGTGCTCGTGCCAGCCCAGGCCCAACCCGGTGCGGAACGCCTGCGTCATCTTCGGGATCGCCTTGAACTGCGCGACCGCGATCTGGAACGCGCCGGGGATGAAGGCCGGGCTGCCTTCCACGGCGAGCGCGAAAGCCTGCTCCTCGGTCAGGCCGAAGGTTTCGCTCGTAGCGTCGTACCGCACGTAGCCGCTCGCGGCCTGGCTGGACAACCATTCGCGCAGGTACCGGGCGTCGGTCTCGGTGCGCCGCGCGAGGTCCGCGGCGGTGCCCGGCCGTTCGGCCAATGCCTTGTAGAGGCCGAGCTGGTCGCCGACGACCACGGTCGCGGCGTGCATGACCGCGCCCAGGTCGAGCACGAACTTGCCCATGAAGTCGTTCAGCTTCGCGTCGTCGACGGCCATCGCCACTCTCCTTGAACGTACCGATCAGCGCATCGGGCCCGCCGGCTCGATGTCCTCGTGCAGGCACAGGATGTTGCCCTCGGGATCCTCGAACCACGCGGCCTTCTCCGAGCCGAGCACGCAGACGTGCTCGATCGTCTTGAAGCCGGGAAGATCGTAGTCGGCGAAGTGCACACCGCGCGCCTTCAGGGCCGACACGACGGGTTCGATGCGATCGACCCGAAAGCTCAGTGCCGTGTGCTCGGCCTTGGTGCCTTCGGGCTTCGGAAACAGCGCCAGCGTCGTCCCGCCGACGCGGTAGGTGAACTTGCCGTCGGGCCGCAACTGCCCCGGCTGGAAGCCGAGCCCCTCCTCGTAGAAGCGCCGGGCGCGTCCCAGATCCTTCACCGGCAGCATGCAGGTCACTTCGCCAAGCCTCAGCCATTCCATCGCCGTCCCCGCGTCCGAGTCCTATACTTTGTTTGTACGCAGCACGGCGCGGCCTGTCGATACTCAGGATTGCGTACACGGCCTGTCTCGGGGGTGGTGATGGCGAGCCCACGGTACGAATTGCTTCGCAGTCGCGATCTGCGCGCCGCGCTGACGGCGCTGGGCGATATCGCGGACGCGGCCGACGACGCCATCCGTTTCGCCGAGGTGGGGGTTCAGGTGTTGTCCCGCCTGGTGCCCAGCGAACTCACCAGCCTGTCGCGTTGCGACCTGCACAGCGGCAAGCGCAGCGTGATCGGGGTGCGACCCGGCAGTGTCGGTGCCGACGAACGAGCTGCATTCGACCGCCATTTCTACGAGCACCCACTGGTGCGCTACCACGCGGTCGAACGCGGCGCGTGCGCACACCGGATCACCGATTCGATGCCGCAGGCGCACTTCGTCGAGACCGCGCTCTACAACGACTACTACCGGCGCGTGAGCCTGACCCACGCCCTGGCGTTGCCGCTACGGATGGACGGGCATGAACTGGCCAGCTTTGTTCTCAACCGCCAAGGCAGAGACTTCGACCCCCGCGAACTGGCGCTTCTCGATATGATGCGCAGGCCGCTGCAGCGCCTGTTCGACATCGCCGATGCCAGGCAGCCGCGAACGCCGACGCTCGACGGCCAGACATTGGCCCGGTTCCAGCTGACGCCGCGCGAAGGCGAGGTGCTGCAATGGGTCGCTGCCGGCAAGACGGACGCCGACGTAGCCCTTCAGCTCGGATGCAGTCCGCGCACCGTCCACAAACACCTGCAGCGCGTGTACGTGAAGCTGGGCGTGGAAACGCGCACGGCTGCCGTGATGCGGGCGCTGAGCCGACGCTGAGCTGGCGATCGGTCTCTTGCTCGGCAGCGACGGGCGCGGCAGCACGCCGGTGGTGTTCATAGAAGGCTCAGTCGCTGCGCGCCGCGTCGCTGGTCGACACACCGGCGGCGGCGATCGCTCGCAGGTCGGCTTCCCAGCCCGCCAGCTTCTTCGCCGCGATTCGGCGCTGCGCCGCGGTGGTCGCGTTGTGCACCTCGGCCGCGAACGCGCAGTTGAACTCGGTCAGCTGCTCGGAGTAGCGCCGATAGGGTTCGCGCGGCGACTGCTCCAGCCGTTCGGCGTAGCCGCGCAACGCCGCCAGCGCCTGCTCGCGGCTCGCTCCCTCGGCGCCCAGACGGCGCAGGATCTGCAGGGCGTCCTGCTGGCGCTGGCGGCGTTCGACCAGCCACCGCTCCGGATCGAAGGGCGAGCGCTGCAGGCCGTCGGCGATGCGCTCGCGTTGCGCCGAGGCCAGACGTCCGTAGAGCATTTCGGCGCGATCGAGGGTGCGGTCCAGGGCCTCGTCGGCGCGCTTGCGCGGGTCGGCCTGGAGGTAGTCGTCGCGGAACTCGGCATTGAACCTGGCATAGCGCTGCTCGAGGTGGTCGATCTGCTTCGGGGTGATCGTCAGCATCGCCTCGGCAGCGGCGGGCGCGATCTGCTCGAACGCCGAACGGGCGCGGCGGACCCACTCGGCCTGCCATTCGCAGACGCGCGCCGGCGTCGTGTCGGCCAGCACCTCGACCTGCGCGCGCGCCAGCAATGCCGCGTAATCGGGCAGCTGGGTCCGGCGATGCCACGCGAACCACTGCCGGATCGCCTCGCGCACCCGGGGCGTCTGCGCGCCGTTGAAGTCGACGTAGCGGTCCAGCCACCAGTAGGTCAGATCGGGCGCGGTGGCGTAGCCGATGCGCAGCGCGCTGCAGCCCGACGTGAGCGCGAGCGTGGCCGCGAGCACCACGATAATCAGCGGCCGCAATCCGCAGTTTCGAAAGACAGACGACATGGCGCTCGACATCGTGATCATGGCCGCAGGTAAAGGCACGCGGATGAAATCGGCCCGGCCGAAGGTGCTTCATCAGCTGGCCGGGCGCAGCCTATTGCAGCATGTTCTGCAGACCGCCGCCGCGCTGGGGGCGGACGGCATCGTGGCGATCACCGGCCATGGCGCCGACGAGGTCGAGGCCGCAGTCGCTGCGCCGCGGCTGCGCTTCGTGCGCCAGATGCCGCAGCTCGGCACCGGCCACGCCGTGCAGCAGGCCGCGCCGCTGTTGCACGACGAAGGCACGACGCTGATCCTGAACGGCGACGTGCCACTGATCGAGGCCTCGACCGCGCGCGCGCTGATCGAGGCCTGCGGCGGCCAGCGCCTGGCGCTGCTGACCGTGGACCTGGACGACCCGGCGGGCTACGGCCGCGTCATCCGCGGCGACCCGGCCGGGCGCGCGGCAAACGAGGGCGGTCGCGTGCACGCGATCGTCGAACACAAGGACGCGACCCCCGCCGAGCGTGCGATCCGCGAGGTCTACACCGGCGTGATGGCGGCGCCGACCGCGCGGCTCAGGCGCTGGCTGGCGGCACTGAAGAACGACAACAGCCAGGGCGAGTACTACCTGACCGACGTGGTCGCGATGGCGGTCGCCGAGGGCATGGCCGTGGTCACCGAGAAGGCGGGCAGCGAGACCGAGGTGCTGGGCGTCAACAGCCCGGTGCAGCTCGCCGACCTGGAGCGGCGCTTCCAGCGCCGCCAGGCGGTCGCGCTGATGGAGGCCGGCGTGCGCCTGGCCGACCCGGCACGCTTCGACCTGCGCGGCGAACTGGTGTGCGGCACGGATGTCGAGATCGATGTCAACGCCGTGTTCGAGGGCCGGGTCGAACTCGGCGACTCGGTTCGCATCGGCGCGAACTGCATGATCCGCAACGCGGTGATCGGGGCCGGCGCGGTGATCCACCCATTCACCCACATCGACGGCGACTTGCTCGGCGTGCGCGTCGGCGCCGGCTCGCTGATCGGCCCGTTCGCGCGGCTGCGGCCCGGTGCCATGCTGGCCGAGGAGGTGCACATCGGCAACTTCGTCGAGGTCAAGAACTCGACGCTGGCAAAGGGCGCGAAGGCGAACCACCTCGCCTACCTCGGCGACGCGAGCGTCGGCGAGCGGGTCAATTTCGGCGCCGGCAGCATCACCGCGAACTACGACGGCGCGAACAAGCACCGCACCGTGATCGGCTCCGACGTGCACGTGGGCAGCAACTGCGTGCTGATCGCGCCGATCACGCTCGGCGACGGAGCGACCATCGGCGGCGGCTCGACGATCGCGAAGAATGCCCCGGCCGGGCAGCTGACGGTCGCGCGCGGCAAGCAGGTGTCGCTCGCGGGCTGGAAGCGGCCGGTCCGGAAGAAGTAGACGCCGGCCACCGGAGCCTGCCGCAGCGGCGTCGGCGCGGGCGCTGGCCGGCGCGCCCTGCGCGCTCGGGGCGAGCCTCAGCCCGGTGCCGCCGCCGCACGCTCGGCGGCCACGGTCTCGACCGCCAGACACAGGTCGTCCCAGGCCTTGGCCTTGTCTTCCGGGTTGCGCAGCAGATAGGCCGGGTGGTAGCTGACGATCAGCGGCACGCCCTGGTAGCGGTGCACGCGCCCGCGCAGCCGGCCGATCGGCTCGTGGCTGCGCAGCAGGCTCTGCACCGCGAATCGCCCCAGCGCGAGGACGATCCTCGGCTGCACCAGTTGCACCTGGCGGATCAGGAAGGGCTCGCAGGCCGCGAGTTCCCCGGCCTCGGGGTTGCGGTTGCCCGGCGGGCGGCACTTGACCGTGTTGGCGATGTACACCTGCCGTGCCGGCTCGGCCTCGCCGCGGGTCAGCCCGATCGCGCGCAGCATGTTGTCGAGCAGCCGGCCGGACTTGCCGACGAAGGGTTCGCCCTCGCGGTCCTCCTGCTCGCCGGGCGCTTCGCCGACGATCATCCAGTGCGCGCGCGGGTTGCCGACGCCGAACACCGTCTGGCGCCGGCCCTCGCAGAGCTTGCAGGCGGTGCAGGACGCGACGGCCGCGCGCAGTTCGGGCCAGTCGAGCGTGGCGACGGCGGACACCTGCAGCGGCACGGGCGCCGCGACAGCGGCGGGCGGCTGCGGCGGCATGGGCGGGGCAACTGCGGGCGACTGCGGCGGGGCGGCGGCCCCGCCCGTTGCCGGCTCGGCGGGGCGCCCTCGGGCACCGACAGGCGCCGGCGCGGGGTCGGATGGCGGCGACCACCAGCGGATTCCCATCTCGCCCAGCATCGCGCGCTGGCGCTCATCCCAGCGCATCGTCCGCCCCCGATCCCGCATCGATCCGCAGGTTCATCACGACAGCATCCTCGCGCCGGCCGAACGGCGCCGGGTAGTAGCCCTTGCGCACGCCGACCTGCTCGAAGCCGAGGTGCGCGTACATGGCCCGCGCCCCCGCATTGCTCGCCCGCACCTCGAGCCACAGCTTGCGCGAGCGCTGCTCGCGGCACAGCGCGATCAGCGCGTCGACCAGCACGCGGCCGTGGCCGCGGCCCTGCACCGGCGGCGCGACGGTGATGTTCAGCAGGTGCATCTCGTCGACACCGCCCATCGCGACGAAGTAGCCGAGCAGCTCGCCGCGCGCGCCCTGCAGCACGCGGGCCGGGTAACCGGCGGCGATCGAGTCGATGAAGTTGCCGCGGCTCCACGGGAAGGCGTAGGCGGCGGCCTCGATCGCCATCACCGCATCGATCTGCGCGACCGTCATCGGCAGCAGCGCCGGCGGCGGGGTGCCGGGCTCGGCGCCATCGCGCCAGAGTGCGCTCATCTCGCGTGCTCCGGCACGGCCTTCGCGGCGCGCGCGGCGTCGCGTTCGAGCGTCGTCTGCGCGACCTTGTCACGCACGTACAGCGGCAGCGCGAGCGCGGCGTCGACCGCACCGCCCGCGGCCCACAGCGACCGCGCCAGCGGCAGCATCGCGCGCGCACGCGGCAGCGCGCCGGGTGCGCAGCGCGCCGTGCCGGCGACCAGCCGGGGCCCGAAGACCGCGAGCGCGTTGCCGGCGATCAGCTCGGGGGGCCGAGCCTGCCAGCGTTCGTTCAGGCTCTCGGCGGTCGTCAGCATCGGGGCGTCGAGCGTGGCCCAGCGGCCCTCGGCGAAGGCGTACTGCGCGGCATAGACCTCGTTCATGCGCGCATCCATCGCGACCCAGACGCGCTGCGCGCGCGCAGCCCCGCCGCGCGCATCCTCGGCGACCGCGAGCAGGCTGTCGATCGGCAGCACCGGCCTGGCGGCGCCGAAGGCCAGGCCCTGCGCCACCGAGCAGGCCGTGCGCAGGCCGGTGAACGCGCCCGGGCCGCGGCCGAACGCGATCGCGTCGAGATCGGCCAGCGTGACGCGGCCCTCGGCCAGCAGCGCGAGGATCGCCGGGATCAGCGTCGCCGACGCCCGGGCGCCGCCCTCGCCCTCGTGCACGAACACCTCGCCGCGCACCGACAGCGCGACGCTCAGGTGCTCGGTGGCGGTGTCGAAGGCGAGCAGCGACAGGGTCATGCGGGCCGCCGGCAGCCCGCACATCCTGCGCGGCGGCGACCCGCCCGCGGATGCTTTGGGGTCATGTGCGCAGTTTAGCCGGCGAGGCCTCGTGCGATCATCGACGCATGCCCTTCCCCCGTGTTCGACAGGCGCTGCGCAGCGCCGTGCTGACGCTGCTGTGGGCGTTGTCGACGGCCCACGCCGCAGCCGACGCGCTGCCCGCGCCGGTGGCTGCGGCGCTCGGCCGTGCCAGGCTGCCGCGCGACGCGGTGGTCGCGATGGTGCAGGAGGTCGGCGGCACCCGCCCGCGCCTGGCGTGGCAGGTCGATCAGCCGGTCAACCCGGCCTCGCTGATGAAGCTGCTGACGACCTTCGCGAGCCTGGAACTGCTCGGGCCGGCGTGGCGCTGGTCGACCCCGGTCTGGCTGCAGGGCAGCGTGCGCGACGGCGTGCTCGACGGCAACCTCGTGATCAGGGGCAGCGGCGACCCGACGCTCGTGATGGAACGCCTCTGGCTGCTGCTGCGGCGGGTGCAGCAGCTCGGCGTGCGCGAGATCCGCGGCGACATCGTGCTCGACCGCAGCGCGTTCGTCGTGCCCGAGCGCAACCCGGCGGACTTCGACGGCGAGGCGCTGCGCCCCTACAACGTCGGCGCCGATGCGCTGCTGCTGAACTTCCATGCGGTGGTCTTCACGTTCACGCCCGATGCGGCGCGCGGGGTCGCGTCCATCGCCGCCGATCCGCCGCTGGCCGGCGTGCAGGTCGACGCGAGCGTGCCGCTGCGGCCCGGCCCGTGCGAGGACTGGCGCACCGCACTGCGCGCCGACTTCACCGACCCGCTGCGCGTGCGCTTTGCCGGCAGCTACGCCCCGGCCTGCGGCGAGCAGACCTGGGCCGCGGCCTACCCCGAGCCGGGCCGCTACAACGAACGCGCACTGCTGGGCCTGTGGCAGGCGATGGGCGGGCGGCTCGACGGCCGCGTGCGCGACGGCCCGGCGCCCGCCGCGCCGCCGAGCTTCGAGTCGATCTCGCCGACGCTGGCCGAGGTGATCCGCGACATCAACAAGCACAGCAACAACGTGATGGCGCAGCAGCTGTTCCTGACCCTGGGCCTGACGCAGCGCGGCAGCGGCACGCCCGAGGCCGCGCGCGAGGTGCTGCGCCAGTGGGCGGCGGAGCGCTTCGGCGCAAGCGCCGAGACACTGGTGGTCGGCAACGGCTCGGGGCTGTCGCGCGAAACGCGCCTCAGTGCGCGGTTGCTGGCGCGGCTGCTGCTCGCCGCCTGGGCCGGGCCGGTGATGCCGGAGCTGGTCGGCTCGCTGCCGGTCAGCGGCGTCGACGGCACGCTGAAGCGCGCGCGCACGACGCCGGGTCGTGCCCACCTGAAGACCGGTTCGCTGCGCGATGTTGCCGGCATCGCCGGCTACGTGCTCGCGGATTCTGGGCGACGCTACACGGTCGTCGCGATCGCGAACCACGCCGACGCGAACGCCGCCCGGCCGGCCTTCGAGGCGCTGGTCCAATGGGTCGCGCAGGATACGGCGCTGCCGGTCGGGTCGCTGCGATCACCGAACCGAGGCCCGCACCCGCCATGACCCTGATCGACTTCCTCGGCTACGCCGCCGCCACGCTGACCACCGCCGCATTCGTGCCGCAGGCCTGGCTGACCTACCGCACCCGCGACGTGAGCGGCATCTCGCTCGCGATGTACAGCGTCTTCACCCTCGGCATCGCACTGTGGCTGGCCTACGGCGTGCTGCTGCAGGCGTGGCCGATCGTTGTCGCCAACGCGGTGACGCTGCTGCTGGCCGCCGGCATCCTGGCGATGAAGCTGCGGCTGATGAACCGGCCGGCGCGGCGCTGAAGCACTGGCGGCCGGCTGGGGGCCGCCCGTGCCGGCGACTTTCAGAACGGGTTGTTCTGCGCCCGGCTGAGTGCCAGCGAGCCGAGGCTGGCCTGGCCGGTTGCGCTCAAGTGCCGGTTGTCGGCCCACAGCCAGTTCGCGCTCGCCGCAGCCGGTACCAGCGTGCCGGTGCTGCAGTTGGGCAGGGCCACCGCACAGGCGACGAGCGTGGTGTTGGTGTAGGGATAGCCGCTGTTGCCATTGATCGTCGCCGTGTCGGCGCCCTTCAGATACTGGTCGAGCTGCACCAGGCCGATCTTGTGGCCGTCGTTGAGGATCTTGGCGAGCAGCGCATCGTTGAACTGGGTCGATAGCCGGGTCAGCAGTGCCGGGTTGCTGTTGGTGGAGCCGGCCGAGCGGTCGCCGGCGAACGGCGTCAGCCCCATGTCGGGAACGGTCACGATCAGCACCTTGGCGCCGTAGCCGGCGAGGCGGTTGACCTGCTGCGCCAGGGCCGTGCCCGCGGCGGCCAGGTTCGCGGCCAATTGATCCTCGCCCACGGCCGGGTACTGCTGGAACTGCGCGACGACATCGTTCGCGCCGACCAGCACCGTGACCAGGTCGCCGTTGGCGAAGCCGCCGCCGTTGTTCAGATGGTCGTCGATCTGGGCCGTGAGATCGGCGACCGTCGCGCCGTTGGCGGCATAGATCCGGCTGACCGGCACAGTGCTGCCGGTGCCGGGGCACTGCGGAAACACCAGGCCGTAGCCGACCGCGAGCACCTGGATCCAGAGCGGATTCGAGCCGCAGTCGAACTGGGTCGTGCTGCCGGCGGCCAGGGCGTTGACGGTGTACTTGCTGCCGTTGGGGTTGATGACGCTGAACTCGTCACCGAACGCGATCACCCGGCTCGGGCGGAAGGTTTCCACCTGCGATCCACCACCGCACGACGCCAGCAGCGCTGCCGCCGCCAGCGCGCCGGCACCGACGACGGCACGCGCAAATCCATTCACATTCAACTTCATTCAGGGCTCCGGAGAATCAGCGGCAGGTCAGCAGCGTTTGGGGAATGGCAGGTCAGGCGGCGGCGGCGCGCGCCAGGCGGTCGCGCACGCCGTCCCATTCGGACTCGGGCGGGGGCTCCTCGACCCAGATCAGTTGCACGCCCTCGGCATCCAGTTCACGCAACACCGAGAACAGCTCATGCGCCACCTGGTCCGGCTGCGCCGGCATGCGCCGGTGCCGAATGCCCCGGGCGGCCGCAGGCAACGTGCCGCGTGAATATACCGCCAGCTTCGGCGCCTCATCGCCCAGCACCTGCAAAGCCGTGTGAAGCGCCGCCGCCGGCATCAGGCGCACGCGGGCGTTCGGCGCGTAGTGGGCGGCCAGCGTGCCGGGCGCGCGCGGCGCAGCGCAGTCGGGTTCGAGCAGTGCCTCGCCGGCCGCGGCCTCGATGCGCGCGCGTGTCAGCACGCCGGGGCGCAGCAGCACCGGGCGAGCGCGGGTGCAGTCGACGATGCTGGATTCGATGCCGACCTCGCATGCGCCGCCGTCGAGCACCATCAGCGCGCCGCCGAATTCGGCGATCACGTGGGCCGCGGTGGTCGGGCTGACGCGGCCGAAGCGGTTCGCGCTCGGCGCGGCCACGCCCGGCACGCCGCGCCGCTGCGCCGCCGCGAGCAGGGCACGCGCGACCGGGTGCGACGGACAGCGCAGGCCGATGCTCGCCTGGCCGCCGGCTGCGGCCTCGGCCATGCCGGGCACGCGCGGCAGGATCACGGTCAGCGGCCCGGGCCAGAAGGCGTCGGTCAGGCGTTGCGCCACCACGGGCACCCTGGCGGCGAACGGCGCGATCAGCGCCGGCTCGGCCACGTGCACGATCAGCGGGTGATCGGCCGGCCGGCCCTTCGCAGCGAAGATCTTCGCGACCGCGCCGGCGTCGTCGGCCCGCGCACCCAGGCCGTAGACCGTCTCGGTCGGGAAAGCGACGAGCTCGCCCGCGGCGAGCAGTTCGGCGGCCTGCTCGATGGCCGCGGCATCGGAGCCGTCGTGTCGCATCGCTACCCGCCGTCGAGACCGAGCCAGGCCGCAGCCTCGCGCGCGACCGCATCGGCCTGGTCCGCGCTGGCGGCGGTGACCGTCAGGTGACCCATCTTGCGCCCGGGGCGCGGCTGCGCCTTGCCGTACAGATGCAGGTGCGCACCCGGAAGCGCGAGCACACCGGCCCAGTCCGGGCCGGCCGGGCGCGCCTCGCCGCGGCGGTCGAACCACAGGTCGCCGAGCAGGTTCAGCATCACGCACGGCGAATGCAGGCGCGGCGCGATCAGCGGTGCAGCGGTCATCGCCCGCACCTGCAGATCGAACTGCGACACGTCACAGGCGTCGATGCTGTAGTGGCCCGAGTTGTGCGGCCGCGGCGCCATCTCGTTGGCGACCAGCGAAGCGTCCTGCAGCACGAAGAACTCGACGCACAGCACGCCGACGTGGCCGAGCTCGGCGGCAATCTTTCGCGCACTCTCGACCGCACGCTGCTGGACGGCGGCGGGCACGTCGGGCGCAGGGACCCGGGTGACCGCGAGCACGCCGTCGCGGTGCAGGTTCTGCTGTACCGGCAGGTTCACGATCCGGCCGTCGGCGCCGCGCGCGACGATCACGCTGATCTCGTGCGCCAGCGGCAGCATCTTCTCGAGCACGCAAGTGACACCGCCGAGCGCGGCCCAGCCCGACGCCAGCTCGGCCCGGTTCGCGACGCGCCGCTGACCCTTGCCGTCGTACCCCAGGCGCGCAGTCTTCAGGATGCCGGGCAACAGATCGTCGCGCACCGCGTCGATCGCTTCGGCCGACGCGATCACCGCGTAGGGCGCGCAGGCGACGAGGCTGCGCTCGAAATGCGCCTTCTCGGCCACCCGGTCCTGGCAGATCGCGACCGCCGCCGCGCCCGGCGCCACCGGCCGGCGCTCGGCCAGCAGCGCGAGCGCGAGCGCCGGCACGTTCTCGAACTCGGTGGTCACCGCGGCGCTCAGGTCGGCGAGTCGGGCCAGGCCCTGCGCGTCCAGGTAGTCGGCGCGGATGTGGTGGTGCGCGATCAGCCCCGCCGGGCTCGCCGGATCGGGATCGAGCACCGCGGTCGCGTAGCCCATCTGCTGCGCAGCGTGGACGAACATGCGGGCGAGCTGACCGCCGCCCATGACCCCGAGCGTCGCCCCGGGGGCGACGAACGGGGTCGCCTGCGGACCCTGCCCGAGCGTCGCCCCGGGGGCGACGAACGGGGTCGCCTGTGGACCCTGCCCGAGCGTCGCCCCGGGGGCGACGAACGGGGTCGCCTGTGGACCCTGCCCGGGCGTCGCCCCCCGCGGGATGGCCGGGGTCATTTCAGCTCGGCCGTCATCGCTCGTGCGGCGTCGGTCTGGCGGGCGCGGAAGGCGTCGAGCTTCGCGCGCAGCGCCGGGTCCTCGTTGGCGAGCATCGCCACCGCGAACAGCGCCGCGTTCGCGGCCCCGGCGACGCCGATCGCGAAGGTCGCAACCGGAATGCCGCGCGGCATCTGCACGATCGAGTACAGCGAATCCAGGCCCTGCAGCTGTCGGCTCGCGACCGGCACGCCGAGCACCGGCACCGTCGTCTTCGCGGCCAGCATGCCGGGCAAGTGCGCCGCGCCGCCGGCACCGGCGATGATCGCCTTCAGGCCGCGCGCCGCAGCCTCCTGCGCGTACGCGAACATCTCGTCGGGCATGCGATGGGCCGAGACGACGCGTGCTTCGTGGGGGACGCCGAACTCGGCGAGAATCTCGGTGGCCGCGCGCAGCGTGTCCCAGTCGCTGCTGGAACCCATCACCACGCCGACCACCACGGGGGCGCTGCTCAAGGCTCGCTCCAGGGGGCTGATCGAGACTTGAATTGTAGGCGCCGCAGCGCCATCTCCCCGGGCCCGACCCGCCGCCGGAACCACCGACCATGCAAGACATCTCACTCCAGAATTTCGAATCCGACCTGATCACCGCGTCGACGCAGCAACCCGTGCTGCTCGACATCTGGGCACCGTGGTGCGGCCCGTGCAAGGCGCTCGGGCCGGTGCTCGAGAAGCTCGAGACCGACTACGAAGGCCGCTTCACGCTGGCCAAGCTCAACTCCGACGAGCAACCCGAGATCGCCGGCCAGCTCTCGCAGATGTTCGGGGTGCGCAGCATCCCGTTCTGCGTGCTGTTCAAGGGCGGGCAGCCGGTCGACGGCTTCGTCGGCGCGCTGCCCGAGGCGCAGGTGCGCGCGTTTCTCGACAAGCACGTGCCCAGTGCCGAGGCGACGGCAGCCGCACAGGACGTGGAAGCGGCCCAGGCGCTGCTGGCCGATGGCGATGCCGGCCAGGCCCTCGAGAAACTCCAGGAAGCCGTGGCCGTGAATCCGGGCGACGACACCGCGCGCTACGAGTACCTTCGTGCCCTGCTCGGCGCCCATCGCACGGATGAAGCGCGCCGCGCCTACGGGCCGGTCGCCTCGAAGACGATGCTGGACCCTCGGCTGGCCGCGGCCGGGCACTGGCTGGCCGCGTGCGAACGCGAGGCGCAGGCACGCACGCCGGACGAACTGGCCGCGGCGATCGCCACGAACAAGCGCGACTTCGATGCCCGTTTCGAGCTGGCCCAGCGCCACTTCGCCGCGCAGCGTTTCACCCAGGCCATGGACGAGTTGCTCGAGATCGTGATGCGCGACAAGGCCTGGCGCGACGAGCTGGCGCGCAAGAACTACGTGGCGATCCTGGAGCTGATGACCAAGGCGGCCCCCGCGAAGGCTGCGCCCGCCGCGGCGCCGAAGGGTGCGGTCGAGATCGCCGGCAAGGTGGCCGCGGCGCCCTCCGATCCAGTCGTCGATGCCTATCGGCGCAAGCTGAGCATGGCGCTGTTCTGACGTCGTCGCCATCGCGGCCCCCGTCGCGCGCGGCAGCGTGCCGCGGCGCGCGAACATGCCCGTCGAGAGAATGACGAGGACGATCTCGAGCCGTCGTCCGCTGAGCGCAAGTTGTGCCGCCGGCCCGGCTGGCTTTCGCGCTCCCCCCGGGTCCGGCTCCCGGTCGGCGGGTGGTGACGATCACCCTCGGCGCCGTCGACCCGACCCTGCAGATGCGCGCGCGTTCATCTCGGGACGTCGTGGCCTCGCGCTGACGGTGCCCTGTTCCCGGGGCCGATGGCACCGGAACGCGACGCTCCGACCGCCGCGTGCCCCGCGGCATGTCAGTTGCTCCACCGCGCGCCGCGCGACCCGCGGACCATGAGACGCTGCGGTGTGGCGGGCGTCCGCTGGCGGGGCGTTGCTGCCGTTCGTGAAGGTCTGCTGTCGAAGGTTGGCGCGAGATCAGGCCGGCGGGGCACTCTGCTCCGCTCATGTCCCCCGGCGCCGGCCTGCGGCCGACGCCTCCTCCTTGACTTCGCTGCGCAGAGCGCCCCGCCGGCCTGATCCTGAGCCGCCGTGGCGGTTCGGCACGCGGACGTCACCGACGCCTCATGCCGAGGATGTCGGGTGGCCGACGCAGCGAAGTCAAGGAGGAGGGGCGGGCGCAGCCCGGCCCGGGGGACATGAGCGGAGTCGGCCACCCGGCATCCTTGGCGCGCACCAACGCGAATCACGAGCGACCGCAACAGGCCGACACCGGTCGATCGATTCCCAGTCGCGATCGGGGCCTCCGGTCTCATGCAGCACTCGCGACCGACGAGGGGCTGCGCAAGCCATCGCCCTCGCAGCGCGCCGCGGAAGCGGCCGCTGCCTATCGCGCCGGATTCTGGCCGCGGAAGCGCACGGTGCGCGGACGGTCGGCGGGCACCAGCTCGAAGTGGGCGGCGTAGCGCTTCAGGAAACCGCTGGCCGATGCGCGCTTGCTGGTCAGCAGCTCGTGGCGGCGCAGTGCCTCGCTGACTTCGCCGAGCTGCAGCGCGGCACCGCTGCGCAGCGCCGGCACGGCCTGCAGGATGCTCGCGACCTCCGGCGGCAGCGCCACCGTCGCAGGCGGGGCCGGTGACGCGACCGGCGCGCTCGCGGCGCGCGTGCGCGCCGGCGGCGTGCGGGCACGGGCCGGGCGCGCGTCGTCCGCGGCCCGCGCGCTGTTGTCCCGAGCCTTGCGGTGCGCCAGGTCGATGAACTCGTCGTAGGCCAGCGGCGACTCGCTGCCGGTCTTGCCGGCCTGGCCGATGCCGAGCACGCGGCAGCCCTTCTCGCGCAGGCGCTGCGCGAGCGGCGCGTAGTCGGAGTCGCTGGAGGCGATCACGACCACGTCGGGGCTTTCGCCGATCGCGAGATCCATCGCGTCGACGGCGAGCGCGATGTCGGTCGAGTTCTTGCCGGTCGGCACGTTCACCATCGGCCGAATCGAGTGGCGGCGGAACAGATCGGTGTGCTCGATGACCTTCTGCGGGCTCGAGTAGGCGCGCCGGAAATGGATCGCGCCGTACATCTTCAGCAGGTGTTCCACGGCCTGCTCGATGACGTCGCCGGACAGGTTGTCGGCGTCGATCAGCAGCGCCACGCGGGTGTCGTTCATGGGGTGCGGTCCAGCTGTTGCCACGCCAGGCTTTCGCCGCCGCGCAGCGGTTTGAGGGAGGCCTCGCCGAAAGGCAAGGATTCAGGCAGGGTCCAGGCCTGGCGCCGCAGGGTCACGGTGCCGGTGTTGCGCGGCAGGCCGTAGAAGGCCGGGCCGTTGAAGCTGGCGAAGGCTTCCAGGCGATCCAGCGCGCCCGCCGCGTCGAAAGCCTCGGCGTACAGCTCGAGCGCGGACAGGGCGGTGTAGCAGCCCGCGCAGCCGACCGCGTGCTCCTTCAGGTGCGCGGCGTGCGGCGCGCTGTCGGTGCCGAGAAAGAACTTGCTGCTGCCCGAGGTGACCGCGGCGGCCAGGGCGCGGCGATGCGCCTCGCGCTTGAGCACCGGCAGGCAGTAGTAGTGCGGGCGCAGGCCGGCCGACCCATCCGCGCCGAGAAAGATCGCGTTGCGGTTGTAGAGCAGATGGTGCGCGGTGACGGTCGCGCCGATGCGCGCGTCGGCTTCGCTCACGTACTGTGCCGCCTCGCGCGTCGTGATGTGCTCGAACACGATCTTCAGCTCGGGGAAGTCGCGCCGCAGCGGGATCAGCCTGGTGTCGATGAACGCCTTCTCGCGGTCGAACAGGTCGATGGCGGTGTCGGTCACCTCGCCGTGGACCAGCAGCGGCAGGCCGGCGCGCTGCATCGCTTCGAGCGTCGGGTACGTGTTGCGCAGGCCGGTGACGCCGGCATCGCTGTTCGTCGTTGCGCCGGCCGGATAGAGCTTGACGGCCACCACGCCGGCGGCCTTCGCGCGCACGATCTCGTCGGGCGGCAGCGTGTCGGTCAGGTACAGCGTCATCAGCGGCTCGAACATCGCACCGGCCGGCACGGCGGCGAGGATGCGCCCGCGGTACGCGAGTGCCCGGGCCGCGGTGGTCACGGGCGGCTTCAGGTTCGGCATGATGATCGCGCGGCCGAACTGGCGCACGGTGTGGGGCAGCACGGCCGCGAGCGCGGCGCCGTCTCGAACGTGCAGGTGCCAGTCGTCGGGGCGGGTGATCGTGAGCTCGTCCATCATGGTTTCGATTCTCGCACCCGCCACAGAGAGGGCACCCGCAGGTGCCCGGCTCGTGCGGCGCCGCGCGCGATCAGTGCTGCAGGATCTTCGACAGGAACTCCTTCGCGCGCGGGGCGCGCGCGTCGGGGTTGTCGAAGAACTCGTCGCGGCTGCAGTCCTCGACGATCCTGCCCGCGTCCATGAAGATCACGCGGTGCGCGACCTTCTTCGCGAAACCCATCTCGTGGGTGACGACCATCATCGTCATGCCTTCCTTGGCGAGCAGCACCATCACGTCGAGCACCTCGCCGACCATCTCGGGGTCGAGCGCCGAGGTCGGCTCGTCGAACAGCATCACGATCGGATCCATGCTCAGCGCGCGGGCGATCGCGACGCGCTGCTGCTGGCCGCCGGAGAGCTGGCCGGGAAACTTGTCCTGGTGCGCGAGCAGGCCGACGCGGTCGAGCATCTTCAGGCCGCGCGCCTTCGCGTCGTCGGCGCTGCGGCCCAGCACCTTGATCTGCGCCAGCGTCAGGTTCTCGGTCACGCTCAGGTGCGGGAACAGCTCGAAGTGCTGGAACACCATGCCGACGCGGGCGCGCAGCTTCGGCAGGTCGGTCTTCGGGTCCTTGATGCTGATGCCGTCGACGACGATGTCGCCCTGCTGGATCGGCTCGAGCGCATTGACGGTCTTGATCAGGGTCGACTTGCCCGAGCCCGACGGGCCGCAGACCACCACGACCTCGCCCTTGCGGATGCTGGTCGTGCAGTCGGTCAGCACCTGGAAGCTGCCGTACCACTTGGAGACGTTCTTGATGTCGATCACGAGAGGCTCCTTGCTCCTGTTAGGCCCGGATGGCGCCGGGCCGCCCCCAAGAGCCATCCGAGCGACCGCGGGAGGCTGGTTGCGGCACCGCGCAGCGGGGGCCGACATTCAGCGAATGATGGCGATCTTCTTCTGCAGCCGGCGCACCAGCATCGACAGGCTGAAGCAGATCACGAAATAGACGACCGCGGCGAGCAGGTAGGCCTCGACCGGGCGGTTGAAGTTCTTGCCCGCGACCTCGAAACCCTTCAGCAGGTCGTAGGCGCCGATCGCGTAGACCAGCGAGGTGTCCTGGAACAGGATGATGGTCTGCGTCAGCAGCACCGGCAGCATGTTGCGCAAGGCCTGCGGCAGCACGATCAGCTGCATGCACTGCCGGTAGGTCATTCCCACCGCATAGCCGGCGTTGACCTGGCCCTTCGGGACCGACTGGATGCCGGCGCGCATGATCTCGGAGTAGTAGGCCGCCTCGAATACCGTGAAGGTGATGATGGCCGACAGCTCCGCGCCGAGCGACTTGCCGATCAGCAGCGGGATCAGCAGGAAGAACCACAGGATCACCATCACCAGCGGGATCGAGCGCAGCTTGTCGACGTAGAACGCCGCCGCCAGCACCAGCGGCTTGCTGCCCGACAGCCGCATCAGCGCCAGCAGCGTGCCGATGACGACGCCGCCGGCCATCGCGATCAGCGTCAGCTGGACCGAGAAGATCAGGCCCTTGAGGATGAAGTTGGTGACGAGGTTCCAGTTCAGGAAACCGAGGTCGAGGGCCGTCACCGGCCCGCCCCCGCCATGCCCGGCACCTGCACGCGGCGCTCGATCGCCAGCGCGATGCGGTTGATCGCGAACGCCGAAATGAAATACAGCAACGAGACCGCGAGGTAGACCTCGATGCCGCGCGAGGTCTCCTCGGCCGCCTGCTGCGCGAAGAAGGTCAGCTCGGCAATGCTCACCGCAAACGCCACCGACGAGTTCTTGACGATGTTCATCGACTCGCTGGTGAGCGGCGGGATGACGATGCGAAACGCCACCGGCATCAGCACGTAGCGGTAGGTCTGCGGCAGCGTCAGCCCCATCGCCAGGCCGGCGTAGCGCTGGCCCTTGGGGATCGTCAGGATGCCGGCCTTGACCTGTTCGGCGATGCGCGCCGAGGTGAAGAAGCCCAGGCCGAAGACGACCAGCAGGAAGCTCGGCACCGAACGCAGCGACAGGAAGATCGCCGGCAGCACGTGGTACCAGACGAACAGCTGCACCAGCAGCGGCACGTTGCGGAACAGCTCGGTCCAGGCCTCGCCGAACAGGGCCGGCGCCCGGTTCGGCAGCGTGCGCAGGACGCCGATGACCGAGCCGACCACCAGCGCGATCACCAGCGCCAGCAGGGCCACCGACAGCGTCCAGCCCCAGGCCGACATCAGCCACTGCAGGTAGGTCTGCCCGCCGCCGGTGTCCTGCAGGAAGACCTGCCAGTTCCAGTTACCCAAGCGTCGCTCCTGCGCGGGGCATCACTGCTACTTCCTGTAGGCCTCGACGGGTTTGTCGTTCGGGTTCGCGATCGCGTTCTTCAGCGCGGCCGACATCGGCATGCCGACGATCGCGTTGCGCGGCGGGACCGGCGACATGAACCACTTCGTGTACATCTTCTCGAGCTCGCCGCTCTTCATCAGGCCGATCACCGTGTCGTCGACCAGCTTCTTGTAGGCCGGGTCGTCCTTGGGGATCATGATCGCGATCGGCTCCTCCGACAGCGACTCGCCGACGATCTTGAACTCGGCCGGGTTCTTGGAGTTGACGATCAGCCCGGCGAGGATGTTGTCGTCCATCACGAACGCGTCGGCGCGGCCCGATTCGAGCAGCAGGAACGAATCGGCGTGATCCTTGCCGAACAGTTCCTTGAAGTCGACGCCGCCCGCCTTCTCGTGCTTGCGCAGCAGCTGCACCGAGGTCGTGCCGGTGGTCGTGGCGATGGTCTTGCCACCCAGCTGCGCGATCGAGGTGATGCCCGAACTGGCCTTCACCGCGGTGCGCACGTTGGTCACGAACGTGGTGGGCGCGAATGCGACCTGCTGGGCACGCGCCGTGCTGTTGGTGGTGGAGCCGCACTCCATGTCGACGGTACCGTTCTGCACCAGCGGCAGGCGGTTGGCGGAGGTCACGACCGTGTACTCGACCGGCAGGGCCGGCGCCTTCAGCGCAGCCTTGATCGCATCGGCGATCTTCAGGCACACGTCGACGTGGTAGCCGACGTACTTGCCGTCGCCGATGGTGTACGCGAGCGGTGCGGACGAGTCGCGGGTGCCGATCATGACCTTGCCGGCGGACTTGATCTTGGCCAGCGTGTCGGCGGCGTTGACGCCACCGCATGCCAGCGCGACGGCGAGCGCGAGAGCGATCTTCTTCATCGGGAATCCTTCAAGGGTTGCGAAACTGACGGGACGCCAACGGCGAATTGTTGCGGATGTCGATCGACCCGGGATCGGTGCGCACCCGTGAACCGACGGTAACGCCCGAGCGCCGATGAGAATGATGGCGCAAACTTCGTGCCACGTCCGGTCCGCCTGTGGACACAGCGCCGCCCGCGCCAGCCGGCTACGGCGGCGAAGCGAGGAAGTTCCATAGCGCCAGGGCCCCGGGCTTGGTGTGGCGCGCCAGCTCGGGGCGCTCGCGGTACAGCCGGATGTCGATCTGCAACTCGTGCATGCCGGGCGGCGCGGCCCGCACCAGGCGCTTGCTCTTGAGCTCCTTGCGCACCGAACTCGCGGGCAGGAAGGCCAGGCCGTGGCCTTCGATCGCCATCGCCTTCAGGCCCTCGGCCATGTCGGTCTCGTAGAACGGCTCGAGTTGCAGCGGTTGCGGCGCGAGCTTCGCGATCACCTCGACCAGCCGCCCCAGGTAGGCCCCTGGCGCGTAGCTCAGGAACGGCACGCTGTGTCCGCTCGGCGCGGGCAGGCTGAACATCGGTTGACCGGCCGCGTCGCCCTTCGCGTAGGCGGCCAGCGTCTCGTGCCCCAGGCTCAGCATCTCGTAACGGTCGGGGCTGAGCTGCAGCGGCTGCGAGGGGTGGTGGTAGGCCAGCAGCAGGTCGCAGCTGCCTTCGGTCAGGTGCAGCACGGCGTCGTGCACGTTCAGCGCGATCAGCCGGCTCTTCATCGCCCCGAAGCGCTCGCGCAGGTCCATCAGCCAGTGCGGAAAGAACGTGAACGCGAGCGAGTGCGGCACCGCGAACTCGACCATGTCGAGGCTGGCCGCCTTGTGACTGCGCATCATGTTGCGGGCAGCCTGCAAGGCGTCGAGGATCTCGAGCGCCTGGGCATGCAGGGTTTCGCCGGCGGATGTCAGGCGGGTCGGGTACGAGGAGCGGTCGACCAGCTCGATGCCGGCCCAGGCCTCGAGCGACTGGATGCGCCGCGACAGCGCCGGCTGCGTCACGTGCCGCAGCTGCGCCGAGCGCGAGAAACTGCGCGTCTCGGCCAGGCTGACGAAGTCTTCGAGCCACTTGGTCTCCACGCCGGACAGTGTAGCGACGCGGCACGCGCGGACGAGACTCGGCGCGGTCAGCCCGCGATGGCCAGGCCGCGTTCCCCGCGTTCCCCGCGCTCGCCGCCCTCGGCGCCCTCGCCGCTCTGCTGCAACCGCCACATCTCGGCGTAGCGCCCGTTCGCCGCCAGCAGCTCGGCATGCGTGCCGCGCTCGACGATGCGGCCCTGCTCCATCACCAGGATCTGGTGCGCGTCGACGACGGTCGACAGCCGGTGCGCGATCACCAGCGCGGTCTTGTTGCGCGCCGCGCTGCGCAGCTCCTCCTGGATCGCGCGCTCGTTGGCCGAATCGAGCGCCGAGGTCGCCTCGTCGAAGACCAGCAGCGGCGGGTCCTTCAGCAAGGTGCGCGCGATCGCGACGCGCTGCTTCTCGCCGCCGGAGAGCTTCAGGCCGCGCTCGCCGACCATCGTGTCGTAGCCCTTCGGCGTCGACGCGATGAAACGGTGGATGTGCGCCGCCTTCGCCGCGGCTTCCACGTCCGCGCGGCTCGCACCGGTGCGGCCATAGGCGATGTTGTATTCGACCGTGTCGTTGAACAGCACCGTGTCCTGCGGCACGATGCCGATGGCCTGGCGCAGGCTCAGCTGCGTGACCGCGCGGATGTCCTGCCCATCGATCGAGATGCGCCCGGCGTTCACGTCGTAGAAGCGGAACAGCAGCCGCGCCAGCGTGCTCTTGCCCGCGCCCGACGGGCCGACCACCGCGACCGTCTTGCCGGCCGGGATCTCGAAGCTCACGTCGTGCAGGATCAAACGGTCCGGGTCGTAGCCGAAGCGCACATGCTCGAAGCGCACCGTGCCGCCGCGCGCGTTCTGAACGATCACGAGCGGCTTCGCGTCGGGCGCATCGGCGATCTCGCGGTTCTGCCCGAGCAGCGCGAACATCTTCTCCATGTCGATCATGGCCTGCTTGATCTCGCGGTAGATCACGCCGAGGAAGTTCAGCGGGATGTAGAGCTGGATCATCAGCGCGTTCACGAGCACCAGGTCGCCCAGGCTCAGCGTGCCGGCAACCACGCCCAGGGTCGCGCGCCACACCAGCAGCGTCACCGCAGTCGCGATGATCAGGCTCTGGCCGACGTTGAGCACCGACAGCGAGGTCTGCGAGCGGATCGAGACCTTCTCGAGCCGCTGCAGGTTCTCGTCGTAGCGGCCCTGCTCGAAGCGCTCGTTGGAGAAGTACTTGACGGTCTCGTAGTTGATCAGTGCATCGACCGCACGCGTGTTGGCCTTGCTGTCCTGCTCGTTCATGGCGCGCCGGAAGTGGGTGCGCCACTCGGTCACGCTGACCGTGAAGACGATGTAGGCCACCAGCGCGCCGAACGCGATCAGCGCGAACCAGCCGTCGAACCGGGTCGACAGCAGGCCGATGACGAGCGTGATCTCCACCAGCGTCGGCAGGATGTTGTAGATCGTGTAGTTCAGCAGCGACTGGATCGAGCGCGAGCCGCGCTCCAGGTCGCGCGAGACGCCGCCGGTCTGGCGCTCGAGGTGGAAGCGCAGGCTCAGCGCGAGCAGGTGCTCGAAGGCTTCGAGCGAGACGCGCCGCGCGATCCGCGCCGCCACCGGGTAGAACAGGTACTCGCGCAGCTCGGTGAACGCGGTGATGGACAGGCGCAGTGCGCCGTAGGCGATCAGCAGTGCCACCGGCACCGCGAGCGTGCCGCGCGGGTCGCCCGGCTTCAGGTCGAGCGCGTCGACGAGCTGCTTGAGCACCAGCGGCACGCCGACGTTCGCAAGCTTCGCGGCGACCAGGAAGCTCAGTGCGACGAGCACGCGCCAGCGCCACTGCCAGACGTACGGCAACAGGCGCCTGAGCGTGGCCCAGTCGGAGCGCGGTTCGGAGGACGGCGGGCCCGGCAACGGGTGGGCGGCAAGCGTGGCGGGGCGCATTGGGGGGAGGAATATCCGAAAGGTGAAAGAATCGCGCCGGCGATCGAACCACGCCGGCAGGGGAAGCAATATGGCAGAGATTTCAGCCCAGGGTAGCGCGGCCGACCCGCTGCCGAGTTCGCTCGCGCCGCTGCGCCTGCCCGACGACCGGCAGCTCGTGCTGCGCGTGATGCCGATGCCGGCCGACGCCAACGGCAACGGCGACATCTTCGGCGGCTGGATCATGGCCCAGGTCGACATCGCCGGCGCGGTGCTGCCGGCGCGCATCGCGAAGGGCCGCATCGCGACGGTCGCGGTCAACGAGTTCGTGTTCAAGCAGCCGGTGTCGATCGGCGACCTGCTGAGCTTCTATGCGCGGGTCGAGCGCATCGGCAAGACCTCGGTCACCGTGAAGGTCGAGGTCTACGCCGAACGCAATCCGGCCAACCTGGAGGTCGTGAAGGTCACGGAGGCGACGCTGACCTATGTCGCGATCGACCTCGAGGGGCAGCGGCGCCTCATCCCGAAGAGTTGAGCAGGCCGCCGCCCGAGGACGCGGAGCCGGCCGGGGCGCGCGCCCGTGGCTCGATCGCGGACAGCGCATCGAGAAAGCTGCGGCGCCACCAGTGCACGTCCTGCGCGCGGGTCTGCGCGAGCAGCGCGGCGTGGCGCGCGCGGCGCTCGTCGAGCGGCATCTGCAAGGCCCGCTGGATCGCCTGCGCGGTCGCGGGGATGTCGTAGGGGTTGACCAGCAGCGCCTCGCGCATCTGTTCGGCCGCACCCGCGAAGCGCGACAGCACCAGCACGCCCGGATCGGCCTCGTCCTGCATCGCGACGTATTCCTTCGCGACCAGGTTCATGCCGTCGCGCAGCGGCGTGACCAGCGCGACGCGCGCGCGGCGGTAGAGCGCCGGCAGGCGGCGCCGCGCCCAGACGCGGTGCATATAGCGGATCGGCATCCAGTCCAGCTCGCCGTAGTGGCCGTTGATCTCGCCCGCCAGGCCTTCGAGATCGTGACGCAGGTCGTCGTAGGCGTGCACGTTCTCGCGCGTCGGCGAGGCGATCTGGATCAGCGTCGCGCTGTGGCGGTTCTCGGGGTAGCTCGCGAGCAGTTCGCGAAATGCGCGGAAACGCCGCGGCAGGCCCTTTGAGTAGTCCAGCCGGTCGACGCCGACCAGCAGCCGGCGCTTGCTGTACTGGTCGCGCAGCATCGCGTCGGTCTCGCGCGACTCGGCGCTGCCGGCCAGGCGCCGGAACTCGTCGACGTCGATGCCGATCGGGAACGCGCGTGCGACGACGCGCCGGCCGTAGGCCTCGAACTCGCCGTCGCCGAGCGCGGTGGCGCTCGCCTCTTCCTGCACGAAGCGCGCGAAGTGGTCGGCGTCGACGCGCGTCTGCAATCCGACCAGGTCGTAGGCGAAGAACGAGCGCATCAGCCACTCATGGCCAGGGATCGCGGCCAGGATCGGCGGCGGCGGCAGCGGGATGTGCAAAAAGAACCCGATGCGCTGCCGGCAGCCGAGCGCGCGCAGTTCGGCGGCGAGCGGGATCAGGTGGTAGTCGTGGACCCAGATCACGTCGTCCGGCCTCAGCAGCCCCGCCAGCTTGCGCGCGAACAGCCGGTTCACGCGCTGGTAGCCGGCGAAGAAGCCGGCGCCGAAATCGGCGAGGTCGAGCCGGTAGTGCAGCGCCGGCCACAGCGCCTGGTTCGAGTAGCCGGTGTAGTAGGCGTCGTGATCGGCGCGCGACAGGTCGATCGTGACCAGCGTCACCGCGCCGGAGCGTTGCTCGTCCGGATCGCCCTCGCCGCGCGCGCCGCCCTCGACGACACGGCCGCTCCAGCCGAACCACAGGCCGCCGCTTTGCGCCAGCGCGTCGCCCAGCGCGACCGCCAGGCCGCCGGCAGCCGGCTTGCGCGGGTCGCCGACGCGGTTCGAGACGACGACCAGCCTGCTCAATGGAGTCCCCCGTCCGCGCCGATTCCGTCGGCGGGACCGAGCGGTGCGTGCAAGACCGGGTCGGCGCCGCTCGCCGCGCGGGCTGCCGCGGCAGGGAACGCCGCAGCGCACAGCCAGCGGCCCACCGCCTCGGTATCGGCCACGCGATAGCGCGCCTGCGTCGGGCCGGCGCCGACACGCACGCCGAAGCCGCCAGCGGCCTGCACCGCGCGAATGCCGTCCTCGTCGGTCAGGTCGTCGCCGACGAACACCGGCTGCCGGCCGGCGAAGCAGGGATGCGCCAGCAGCGAGTCCACCGCCACGCCCTTGGACACCGACCGCTGCTTCAGCTCGAAGACGCACTGCCCATGCAGCCATTCCCAGCCGGCCGCGCGCCCGGCGTCGGCCGCGAGCGCGGCGACGAGCGCATCTCGGCAGGTGGCCTCGAGCTCAGGGCGGGCGCGGTAATGCAGCGACAGCCCACCCGGTTTGGGCTCGAGCAGCAGGCCGGCATGGCGCTGCGCCAGCGCGCGGGCACAGTCGACGACGCGCTGCGGCGCAGCGGCAACGCGGCGCTCGACGCGCCCCGAGGCGTCGCGCCACTCGGCCCCATGCGCCCCGGCGGCGGCCAGGCGCAGCGGCGCGAGAAACGCGTCGATCTGTTCGAGCGACCGGCCGCTGACGATCGCGATCGCGCCCTGCAGCTGTGCCACCAGGGCCTCCAGGGTGGGCAGCACCCAGGGCGGCACGAGCACGTCCTGCGGGCGCGGCGCGATCGGCGCCAGCGTCCCGTCGAAGTCCAGGAACAGGGCCGCCGACTGCGCCAGCGGTGGAGGGTCTGTCAGTGTGTGCACGCACCGACCGTAGCAGACTGCGCCGCGATGGCGTCGGCAGCGTCCGGAAAGCCGCAGCGAAGCGGCGGGAGACTGCGGGCGCGAACCGGATCAGTCGACGAAGTAGTCGGGCACGAAGTCGGTCGTGCCGGGGGTGATGCTGTACTTGTCCAGATCGGTCGCACCGCTGCTCAGGAGCAGCTCGTCGTCGATGAAGAAGTTGCCGGTGGTCGAGCGGGCATCGCTGGTCAGGATCAAGTGCGCGGCGTCGGCCAGGATCTCCGGCTTGCGGCAACGCGCGACGTCGACGCCCGGAATCATCTGCAGGGCCGCGGTCAGGATCACGGTCTTCGGCCACAGGCTGTTGACGCCGATGCCGTGCGGCCTGAACTCGCCTGCGTGACCCAGCGTGCATTCGCTCATGCCGTACTTCGCCATCGTGTACGCCACGTGCGGCGCGAACCACTGTTCGCGCATCGACAGCGGCGGCGACAGGTTCAGCACGTGCGGGTTGCGGCCCGCCTGCGCCGCCTTGATCAGCTCGGGCAGACAGGCCTGCGTGCACAGGTAGGTGCCGCGCACGTTGACGCCGAACATCAGGTCGAAGCGCTTCATCGGCGTGGCCGTCGTCGGCGTCAGGCTGATCGCGCTGGCGTTGTTGACGAGGATGTCGATGCCGCCGAAACGCGCCACCGCCTGCTCGATCGCGGCGAGCACGCTGGACTCGTCCCGGATGTCGGTCTGCAGCGCGAGGGCGTGGCCGCCCGCGGCCTCGATCTCGGCCGCGGCGGTGTGGATCGTGCCCGGCAGCTTCGGGTTCGGCTCGCTGGTCTTGGCAGCGATCACGATGTTGGCGCCGTCCCGCGCCGCGCGCTTCGCGATCGCCAGACCGATGCCGCGCGAGGCGCCGGTGATGAACAGGGTCTTGCCCTTCAGGGTCTTGCTCATGTGCTCATGTCTCCACGGGAAAGATCTTGTCGACGACGGAGCGCGCCAGCGTGTCGCCGTGCAGGCGCGCGTCGGTACCCATCGCGCGCCGCGGGGGCTGCGGCAGCACTGGGAACTGGCTCATCGGCGGCAGCGCTCCGAACACCACGTGGCGGGGCGCGCCGCTCACGCGGCGACGCCGGCCGCGGCGTCGGTGAACTCCTCGATCCGGTCGAAGTTCAGGTACTGGTAGACCGTGCCGCTGGCGGCCGTCAGCACGCCCATGTCGACCATGTACTCCTCGCGCGTCGGGATGCGGCCGAGCTTGGAGCAGATCGCCGCCAGCTCGGCCGAGCCGAGGTAGACGTTGCTGTTCTTGCCCAGGCGGTTCGGGAAGTTGCGCGTGCTGGTGGAGAACACCGTCGCGCCTTCCTTGACCTGCGCCTGGTTGCCCATGCACAGGCTGCAGCCCGGCATCTCCATGCGCGCGCCGGCATTGCCGAGCACGCCGTAGTGGCCTTCGTCGCTGAGCTGCTTCGCGTCCATCTTGGTCGGCGGGGCGACCCACAGCTTGACCGGGATGTCGCGCTTGTTCTCGAGCAGCTTGCTGGCGGCGCGGAAGTGGCCGATGTTGGTCATGCACGAACCGATGAAGACCTCGTCGATCGCAGCACCCGCGACCTCCGACAGCGTCTTCACGTCGTCCGGGTCGTTCGGGCAGGCGACGATGGGCTCGTGGACGTCGGCCAGATCGATCTCGATCACCGCGGCGTACTCGGCGTCGGCGTCGCCCTTCAGCAACTGCGGGTTCGCGATCCAGGCTTGCTGCGCTTTGATCCGGCGCTCCAGCGAGCGAGGATCGGAATAGCCGTTCGCGATCATCCACTTCATCATCGTGATGTTGCTGTTGATGTATTCCTTGATCGGCTCGGGGTTCAGGTGCACGGTGCAGCCGGCCGCGCTGCGTTCGGCCGAGGCGTCGCTCAACTCGAAGGCCTGCTCCACCTTCAGGTCCGGCAGGCCCTCGATCTCCAGGATGCGGCCGCTGAAGATGTTCTTCTTGCCCTTCTTCTCGACCGTCAGCAGCCCGGCCTTGATCGCGTACAGGGGGATCGCGTTGACGAGGTCGCGCAGGGTCACGCCAGGCTGCATCTTGCCCTTGAAGCGCACCAGCACGCTCTCCGGCATGTCCAGCGGCATCACGCCGGTGGCCGCGGCGAACGCGACCAGACCGGAACCGGCCGGGAAGCTGATGCCGATCGGGAACCGCGTATGCGAGTCGCCGCCGGTGCCGACGGTGTCGGGCAGCAGCAGGCGGTTCAGCCACGAGTGGATCACGCCGTCGCCCGGGCGCAGCGAGATGCCGCCGCGGGTGCTGATGAACTCGGGCAGCTCGTGGTGCATCTTCACGTCGACCGGCTTCGGGTAGGCCGCGGTGTGGCAGAAGCTCTGCATCACGAGGTCGGCGCTGAAGCCCAGGCAGGCCAGGTCCTTCAGCTCGTCGCGGGTCATCGGGCCGGTCGTGTCCTGCGAGCCGACGCTGGTCATGCGCGGTTCGCAGTAGGTGCCCGGGCGAACGCCCTGCTGCTGGCCGTTCACGACCGGCAGCCCGCACGCCTTGCCGACCATCTTCTGCGCGAGGCTGTAGCCTTTCTTGGTGTCGGCCGGATTCTGCGGCAGGCGGAACAGCGTGCTCGGCGCCAGGCCCAGCGCCTCGCGCGCCTTCGCGGTCAGGCCGCGGCCGATGATCAGCGGGATGCGGCCGCCGGCGCGCACCTCGTCGAACAGCACGTCGCTCTTGACGCTGAACTCGGCGATCACCTTGCCGTCCTTCAGCGCCTTGCCTTCGTACGGGCGCAGCTCGACCACGTCACCCATGTTCATCTGGCTCACGTCGAGCTCGATCGGCAGCGCGCCCGAATCTTCCATCGTGTTGTAGAAGATCGGCGCGATCTTGCCGCCCAGACAGACGCCGCCGAAGCGCTTGTTCGGCACGAACGGGATGTCCTCGCCGGTGAACCACAGCACCGAGTTGGTCGCCGACTTGCGGCTCGATCCGGTGCCGACCACGTCGCCTGCGTAGGCGACCAGGTGGCCGCGGGCGCGCAGGTCTTCGATGAACTTGACCGGGCCGCGCTTGCCATCCTCTTCCGGCGTGACGCCGGGCCGCGCGTTCTTGTGCATCGCCAGCGCGTGCAGCGGGATGTCGGGGCGGCTCCAGGCGTCGGGGGCGGGCGAGAGGTCGTCGGTGTTGATCTCGCCGGCGACCTTGAAGATGCTGACGGTGATGGACTTCGGCACCTCGGGGCGCGACGTGAACCATTCGGCGTCGGCCCAGCTCTGCAGCACCGCCGCAGCAAACGCGTTGCCCTTCTCGGCCTTCTCCTGCACGTCGTGGAACTGGTCGAACATCAGCAGCGTCTTCTTCAGGCCTTCGGACGCGACCTGGCCCACCCGCGGGTCGTCGAGCAGGTCGACCAGCGGGGCGATGTTGTAGCCGCCGAGCATCGTGCCGAGCAGTTCGGTGGCGCGCTCGCGCGAAATCAGCGGCGAGATCTCGGTGCCGTGCGCGACCGCGGCGAGGTAGCTCGCCTTGACCTTGGCGGCATCGTCCACGCCGGCCGGCACGCGGTGCGTGATCAGCTCCACCAGCGCGGCTTCTTCGCCCGCGGGCGGCGCCTTCAGCAACTCGACCAGCGCGGCGGTCTGCTGCGCCGACAGCGGCAGCGGCGGGATGCCGAGGGCGGCGCGCTCGGCGACGTGTTGGCGGTAGGCTTGCAGCATCAGTATCTCCTTGGAGTGTTCGTGGGAAGAGGGTGGGTGACGGCGGACGGGCGGGTCAGGGCGCTGCCGGCACGATGAGCTTCAGGCCCTTGAAGTAGTCGCGAAAGAAGGCGGCGTCGCGGGTGATCAGGGCGCCGCATTGAAGCAAGGCATGTGCCCCGACGATGAAATCGGGCACGGTGCGCGGAATCGCCACCGCCTTGCCGAGCGTGTGCAGCCGCTGCTTGTAGCGGCGCTGCATTTCGCCGGCGCGGATCGCGGCCTTGCGCTCGACGGGCAGGTAGCTCATGCCCATCTCCTCGACCACGTCCATGATCTCGGCGCCGTGACCGAGGCCGGCCGTGATCTCGCCGACCACCACGTCGCACAGCACCACCGGGCCGTGGGCCAGGGCATCGCGCAGGCAGGTCTGCGCGGCATCGGCCATCGCGTCGTCGCCGAGCAGGTCGATCAGCACGGAAGAATCGATCGCGATCATCAGGCGTCGGTCGGATCGCCCGGCGCGCGGCCTCGCACTTCGCGCATCACGTCATCGGTGGTCACGCCTGGCGGCAGCTTGAAGCGGCCGCGTGCCCGCGAGATCGCGTCGTCGACGTTTTTGCGCAGGATGATGCGCGCACCGTCGATCTCGACCTTGAGCTGGGTGCCCTTGGTCAGTCCCAGTGCATCACGCACCGCCTTGGGCAGGGTGATCTGGCCGCGTTCGGCAACGGTCGCTTCCATGGCGCGGCCTCCGGTTGAGTATGCATCGATTCTACATACTTCCAAAGGCGTACTTGCGTTGGTGGCGACGCTGCCGAGGCGAGGCCGCCCCGCTGCACGCGGCTTGCGAGCCGTGTGCGCGGTGGCGGATGCTCAGTTCGCGGCGGCGAACTTGGCCTGCTGCTCGCTGACGCAGCCGTCCAGGAGTCGCTGGCCGGTCCTGACGTTCAGCAGCATGGACTTGGCGGCAATCTGCACCACCAGCGCCTCGCCCTTCACGTCCTCGAGGCGGACCGCGCCGGTCGGGGATTCGACCGGCTTCATCACATACACCGACTTGCCGAAACGCAACTCCGCGTAGCCGGGGTACTTGGGCAGCGTGGACACGTGGACGGTCTTGTCGAACTCGCAGGCGTAGGTGCCGTAGTACACGCGCTCGGCGGCGGCGAGCTGCGCCGGCGATGCCAGATCGGGCTCGGCCGGCGCCACGGCGATCGTCGCCGGGCGGGTGGACTTCTTGGCCGGCTTCGTGGCGGTCTGGCCCATGCTGGCAAAACTCGCAGTGCACAGGGCCAGGGCCAGGGCGATGGTCGATGGTTGCTTCATGTCGGGGTTTCCTATCTCTTACGCAAAGACGCGAGCGGATTGTGGGCATCCGCAGCGGTTGTCGACACGTTCCTTGCGGGGGATTGCAACAAGAAGCAATCCGCACGGGCCGGGTGATTGTCGCGCCACCGCGCGCCGATGTGCGAAAGATTGCCGGATCGCCCCGCCGCACTCGTCGCGCCGCGTGAGCAAGCTCACGCGCCGGCGCGGCGCGTCCACTGGAGCCAGGTCACCGGGCGGCTTCGCGCGCCGGAGGCGCCGTTTCGTTTCGCGAACAGAAGCGACGCATTGCGCCCGTGGCGGGTGATCTCACGGGTGCGGCGTGTCGAACCAGGCGCTGCGGGCCGCGGCGGGGATCGCCTGCCCGGTGCGGTGGGCGCGTTCCAGCACCTGCCAGAAGTAGCGATAGCTGGCACGATCGTGCAGCGTATCGCGGCCGCGCGCCTGGTGACGGATCGGCGCCCAGTCGGCCGCCTGCGCGGCGCCGATGATCTCGACCGCCTGCCCGATCTCGTCCGCCCCGGGCGCGAAGGCCGCGACGATGGGCCGGATCTGGTTCGGGTGGATGCTCCACATCCGCGTGTAGCCCAGCTCGTTCGCCGCGCGCCTGGCGGCGGCCGAGACCGCGTCGAGGTCGTTGAACTCGGTGACGACGCAGTGCGACGGCACCTTGGCATGGCCGTGGCAGGCAGCGGCGATCTCGAGCTTCGCGCGCACGACCAGCGGGTGCGTGAACTGGCCCTCGGCGCTCATGCCGTGCGCCGGAATCGCGCCGCGGTGCGCCGAGACGAAGTCCATCAGCCCGAACGAGACCGACTCGATGCGCGGATGTGCGGCGATCGCATCGACCGCGCGCAGTGCGCCGTGCGTCTCGACCAGTGCGTGGACGGGGATGCGACGACCCAGCCCGGCGACGCGCGCCTGGTGATCGATCTCGGCGCAGGCGCGCTGAACGTCGTCGAAGTTGCGCGACTTCGGGAGCATCAGGTAGGCCAGCCGTGTGCCGGCGCAGCCCACGAGCGTGGCAACGTCGTCCGCGAAGCTCGGGTGGTCGACCGGATGCACGCGCGCGCCGACGCGGCCGAAGCGGTTCTCGGCGGACATCGCCAGCTCGGCCGCCATCCGCACATGCGCGGCCTCGCCGCCGATCGGCGCGCCGTCCTCGCAATCGAGGGTGATGTCGAACACCGGACCGAGCTCGGCCTGCAGCGCGAGGCTCTTGCGCATGCGCAACTCGACACCGCAGTAGTGGTCGCACACGGGCAGCGGCGGGGCGAGGTCGGTGCTGTCGAACAGCGCGTCACGGGGATGGGTCGGCATCGGCGGCTCAGGTAGTCAGGGGAGCGAGGTGGCGACGAAGGGGCATGCGCAGGCGAGGCGTTCCCTGCCGTCGGGCCGCGGCGCGCGGGCGTCGCCGCCGAATCGGTGGCGGCGCCCGCGATGCCGCTGGCCCTTGCCCATCGCCGACCCGATTCAAAGCAGGTGCTTCACGCCGTCCTGCTCGCCCTGCAACTCGGCGAGCGTCACATTGATGCGCTCCTGGCTGAACGCGTCGATCGCGAGACCCTCGACGATGCGGTACTTGCCGTTCTCGGTGGTCACCGGGAAGCCGAACATCACGTCCTTCGGAATGCCGTACTGGCCGTCCGAGGGCACGCCCATCGTCACCCACTTGCCGTTCGTGCCCAGCGCCCAGTCGCGCATGTGGTCGATCGCGGCGTTGGCGGCCGAAGCGGCCGACGAGACGCCGCGCGCCGCGATGATCGCCGCGCCGCGCTTGCCGACCGTCGGCAGGAAAGTGTCGACGTTCCAGACCTGGTCGTCGATCATGTCCTTGACGCTCTTGCCGCCGATGGTGGCGAAACGGTAGTCGGCGTACATCGTCGGCGAGTGGTTGCCCCACACGGCGAGCTTCTCGATGTCGGCGACCGCCTTGCCGGTCTTCGCGGCGATCTGGCTCAGCGCGCGGTTGTGGTCCAGGCGCAGCATCGCGGTGAAGTTCTCGCGCGGCAGCCCTGGCGCACTCTTCATCGCGATGTACGCATTCGTGTTGGCCGGGTTGCCGACCACCAGCACCTTGACGTTGCGGCTCGCGACCTTGTCGAGCGCCTTGCCTTGCGCGGTGAAGATCTCGGCGTTGACGGCGAGCAGTTCGGCCCGCTCCATGCCCGGGCCGCGCGGACGCGAGCCGATCAGCAGCGCGTAGTCGGCGTCCTTGAACGCGGTCATCGGGTCGCTGTGGGCCTCCATGCCGGCGAGCAGGGGGAACGCGCAGTCCTCCAGCTCCATCATCACGCCCGCGAGCGCCTGCCGGGGTTTTTCCATCGGCACTTCGAGCAGGCTCAGCACGACCGGCTGGTCCTTGCCGAGCATCTCGCCCGAGGCGATGCGGAACAGGATGGCGTAGCCGATCTGGCCGGCGGCACCGGTGACGGCGACGCGAACGGGTTTCTTGCTCATGCGGGATTCTCCGAGGGGCGGGTGAGTGAAGTGCGGGCGTGGGCAGGTCGTGAACGGGTCGTACAACGCCGGGCGACCGGCCACCATCGACCGCCAGTTTAGGCCAGTCCGCCGGCCGCGCCGCGCCGCGGATCCGGTTTTCCCGCCCGGACCGTCGATTCTTCTGTCTTATATAAGACATCTTTCATGCATTCGGCCCGCACAGCGCCGTCGTTTGTGCTGCAATCCCGTCATGTCCGTGACTTCACCGCCCGCTGCGCCGGATGCACCCGGCAGCCCCGCGTTCAGCCCGCTGTACCAGCAGATCAAGAGGCTGATGATGCGCGGTCTGCAGGACGCCGAGTGGCGGCCGGGCGAGGCGATTCCGAGCGAAATGGAGTTGGCCGCGCGGTTCGGGGTCAGTCAGGGCACCGTGCGAAAGGCGATCGACGAACTCGCCGCCGAGAACCTGCTGGTGCGCCGCCAAGGCAAGGGCACCTTCGTTGCGACACACACCGAGGAGCAGGTGCAGTTCCGCTTCCTGCGCCTGACGCCCGACAGCGCCGAGCCGGGCGGCATGACGCGCCGATTGATCGACTGCCGGCGGCAGCGCGCCCCGGTCGACGCCGCGCGCGCGCTGCACCTGCGCGCGAGCGATCCGGTGATCCGCGTGCGGCGCCTGCTGTCGTTTCGGGCCACGCCGGTCGTGCTCGACGACATCTGGCTGCCCGCCGGCCTGTTCAAGGGCCTGACGGCCGAAGTGCTCGCGGCCAACCGCGGCCCCATGTACGGCCTGTTCGAGGCCGAGTTCGGTGTGCGCATGATCCGCGCCGAGGAGAAGATCCGTGCGGTGGGGGCCGACGCTGCGACCGCCGACCTGCTGGCGCTGGCCCCGGGTTCGCCGCTGCTCAGCGTCGAGCGGCTGTCGATGACCTATGGCGACAAGCCGGTCGAGTTGCGCCGCGGCCTGTACAGCACGGCGTCGCATTACTATCGCAATGATCTCAGTTGAGCGCGCGGGGTGCCTGTTCGGACCCCATCGCAGGTCGCGCCGGTGAAGGGTGCTGCGTTGCAATAAAATCCTTCGGTTGCGCGGCGGTTCGTTCCGATTACAACGCGAGGTTGGTCAACAAGGTTGCTCATGGCAGACACAGCAAGAAGACAAAGACCCGGCGGGAACATGAAGTTGACGGACGCACTCGGCTACCGGCTCCCGCTGGCCGGCTGGGTGTCGATCCTGCACCGGGCCAGCGGCCTGGTGATGTTCATCCTGCTGCCCTTCATCATCTGGATGTTCGACACCAGCCTCAGCTCCGAGATCAGCTACAGCCAGTTCACTTCGGTGTTCAGCGCGGGCGCCGGTTTTCTGCCGGGGTGGTTCGTCAAGCTGGTCGCGCTGGTGCTGATCTGGGCCTACCTGCACCACCTGATCGCCGGGTTGCGCCACCTGTGGATGGACGCGACGCATGCCGTGAGCCTGCAGTTCGGGCGCTCGTCTGCGATCTTCACGCTGGTCGTCAGCGTCCTGCTCACTCTCGCGCTCGGCGCGAAGCTGTTCTTCTTCTGAGGCACGCAACGATGGCACAGAGTTTCGGTTCCAGGCGCACCGTCGTCGGCGCGCACTACGGCCTGCGCGACTGGCTCTCGCAGCGCGTCACGGCGGCGCTGATGGCCCTGTTCACGCTGGCGCTGATCGTCCAGGTGTTGCTGCCGGGCGAGATGGGCTACGACAAGTGGGCGGGCATCTTCTCGCACCAGTGGATGAAGCTGTTGACCTTCGTCGTGATCGTCTCGCTGCTCGTGCACGTGTGGGTCGGCGTGCGCGATGTGCTGATGGACTACGTCAAGAGCGTCGGCGCGCGCCTGACGCTGCAGGTGGCGACGATCGTCTGGCTGGTCGGCTGTGCCGGCTGGGCCATCCAGGTTCTTTGGAGGCTTTGATGCAAGCCGGTATTCCCCAGATGACGGCCGGCACGGCCTCGCTCAGCAGGCGCAAGTTCGACGTGGTGATCGTCGGCGCCGGCGGTTCGGGCATGCGCGCGTCGCTGCAACTCTCGCTCGCGGGCCTCAACGTCGCGGTGCTGTCCAAGGTGTTCCCGACCCGCTCGCACACGGTGGCGGCGCAAGGCGGCATCGGCGCCTCGCTGGGCAA
>JAZKAV010000006.1:0-16936 GCA_040388965.1 Pseudomonadota bacterium
ATGCGCGGGACTATGTGCAGATGCAGTGGTTGATGCTGCAGCAGGCACAGCCGGAGGACTTCGTCATCGCCACCGGGGTGCAGTACAGCGTGCGGCAATTCGTCGAGTTTGCGGCCAAGGAACTGGGCATCACGCTCGCGTTCAGCGGCAGCGGCGATCGCGAAGTGGCGACAGTCGTCAAGGTCGAAGGCGACAGGGCGAAATGCAAACCCGGCGACGTGATCGTCAAGGTCGACCCGCGCTACTTCCGCCCCACCGAAGTGGAGACGCTGTTGGGCGACCCCACGAAGGCCAAGCAGAAGCTCGGCTGGGAACCCACCACTCGCTTCGACGAACTGGTGCGCGAGATGGTAGAGGCCGACTACGCGTCGGCCCGGCGCGACAGCCTGGTCAAGTCGGCCGGCTTCCAGGCCTACGACTATCACGAATGACTGTTGCCGCAGCAGCCCGGATTTGACGCCAGTGCCTCTCGTCACCATTTCCAGCGGCAACCAGTTTGCCGCCCAAGACGGCGAAACCTTGCTCGATGCTGCCCTGCGTGCCGGTGTGTCGTTGCAGTACAGCTGCCGCACCGGCCGCTGCAGCACGTGCAAGGCGCAGGTGCCGAGCGGCTCGACCCTCGCCCTGCACGATGAAACCGGGCTGGATTCCGCCGAGCGCGAGGCCGGCTGGATCCTCAGTTGCGTGCGCACCGCCACCACGGACGTGCGGCTCGATGTGCAGGACTTGAGCGGTGTGCGGCTGTATCCGGCGCGCACCTGGCCCTGCCGCATCCAGGCGCTGCGTCGCCCGGCCGCCGATGTGCTCGAGGTGGTGCTCAGACTGCCGCCCACGAGCGACTTCAGCTTCCACCCCGGCCAGTACATCGAGATCATCGGCCCCGGCGGCGCGCGGCGCAGCTACTCGGTGGCCAACGCGCCGGCCGCCGACAAGCTGATCGAATTGCACATCCGCCAGGTCGGTGGCGGCGCCATGAGCCGCTACTGGTTCGACAACGCGCAGGTCAACGACCTGCTTCGCCTGCACGGCCCGCTGGGCACCTTCTTCCTGCGCGCCATCGCGGGGCGGGACCTCGTGTTCCTGGCGACCGGCACCGGCATCGCTCCGGTGAAGGCCATGATCGAAGGCCTTGCGGCGCTGCCGCAGGCCGAGCGTCCCGACTCCGTCACGGCCTACTGGGGCGGCCGCACGGTGGCCGATCTGTACTGGAACCCGGGCGACATCGAGGTCGAGCACCGCTTCGTGCCCGTGCTCTCGCGCGCCGGCGACGAGTGGCACGGTGCACGCGGTCACGTGCAGCACATTCTGCTGGCCGATGCGCCCGCGCTGCACCGAACCGTGGTCTACGCCTGCGGTTCCGACGCCATGATCCACGGCGCACGCGAGGCGCTGCTGGCGGCCGGGCTGGCCGCGGCCGATTTCCATTCGGACGCCTTCGTCTGCTCCGCCCCCACCTGACTCCACCGGAGAACCTGCACATGAAAGCCGTGATCCTGGCCGGTGGCCTGGGCACCCGCCTCAGCGAAGAAACCGCGACACGACCCAAGCCCATGGTCGAAATCGGGGGCAAGCCGATCCTGTGGCACATCCTGAAGGGCTACGCTCGTCACGGCGTGAACGATTTCGTGATCTGCTGCGGCTACAAGGGCTACGTCATCAAGGAATACTTCGCCAACTACTTCCTGCACATGTCCGACGTCACGTTCGACATGCGCTCGAACCGGATGGAAGTGCACCACAAGCGCGCCGAACCCTGGAACGTGACGCTCGTGGACACCGGCGACGACTCGATGACCGGCGGACGCCTGCTGCGGGTGGCGCAGTACGTGCGAGACGACGAAGCGTTCTGCTTCACCTATGGCGACGGTGTGAGCGACCTCGACATCGGCGCCACGCTCGACTTCCACCGCTCCCATGGCAAGGCGGCAACGCTGACCGCCACCTTTCCGCCCGGCCGCTTCGGCGCGCTCGACATCGCCGACGGCCAGGTGCGCAGCTTCAAGGAAAAGCCGCAGGGCGACGGCGCCATGATCAATGGCGGCTTCTTCGTCCTCAAGCCCGACGTGCTCGAGTACATCACCGACGACACGACGATCTGGGAACGCGAGCCGCTGACGCGCCTGGCCGCCGAAGGTCAGCTGATGGCCTACGAGCATCAAGGCTTCTGGCAACCGATGGACACCTTGCGAGACAAGCACTTGCTCGAAGATCTCTGGGCCTCCGGCAAGGCGCCCTGGAAGACTTGGGACTGAAGGCGATGAACGCGAATTTCTGGCGCGGCAAGCGCGTGTTTCTGACCGGCCATACGGGCTTCAAGGGGAGCTGGCTGTCGCTGTGGCTGCAGACGCTCGGCGCCGAGGTCTGCGGCCTGGCGCTGGCGCCGGCCGGCGAGCCCAACCTGTTCACCGTGGCCAGGGTCGGCGACGGCATGTCGTCGGTGATCGCCGACATCCGCGACGCCGATGCGGTGCGCGACGCCATGTCCGCGTTCCGGCCCGATATCGTCATCCACGCGGCGGCGCAGGCACTGGTACGTCTGTCGTACAGCGCGCCGGTGGAAACCTACGCGGCGAATGTGATGGGCACCGTGCACGTGCTCGACGCGGCGCGCCGTGTCGACTCGGTGCGCTGCATCGTCAACGTGACCACCGACAAGTGCTACGACAACCGCGAATGGGCCTGGGGCTACCGCGAAGACGAGCCGATGGGGGGCCACGACCCCTACAGCAGCAGCAAGGGCTGCTCGGAGCTGGTGACCGCGGCCTACCGGCGCTCGTTCTTCGCGAAGGCGGGCGTGGCGCTCGCCTCCGCACGGGCCGGCAACGTGATCGGCGGCGGCGACTGGGCCGCGGACCGGCTGGTGCCGGACATCCTGCGCGCCTTCGAGCGCCGCGAGCCGGTGCTGATTCGCAACCCCGGTTCGATCCGGCCATGGCAGCACGTGCTGGAGCCGCTGTCGGGCTACCTGACGTTGGCAGAGCAGCTCTGGCATGAAGGGCAGGCCTTTGCCGAAGCCTGGAACTTCGGGCCGCGGGAGGACGACGCGCGCCCGGTGCAATGGATCGTCGAGCGCATGGTCCAGGCGTGGGGCGCGGGGGCCGATTGGCGCATCGATGCCGGCGACCACCCGCACGAAGCCCATTACCTCAAGCTCGACATCTCCAAGGCACAGCACCGGCTGGGTTGGCGCCCGCGCTGGAGCCTGCCAACGGCGCTGACGCACATCACGAGCTGGCACCAGGCCTGCATCGCCGGTGACGACATGCGCGCACACTGCCTCGACCAGATCGGGCAGTACACGAACTCGATCGACAAGGAAGCTGCATGAGCATTGCCATTGTGTCCGCCGACCCGGCAGCAGCGCTGCGCACACAGATCGCCGCGCTGGTGCAGCAGTTCGCCGACCTCACGCTGGCGCCCAGGCCCTTCGTTCCGGGCGAATCGGTCGTGCCGGTGTCCGGCAAGGTCATCGGCGCCAAGGAGTTGCAGCTGATGGTCGAGGCCTCGCTGGACGGCTGGCTGACCACCGGCCGCTTCAATGCGGCTTTCGAGGAACGCCTTGCGAAATACCTGGGCGTCAAGTACCTGATCACCGTCAATTCCGGGTCGTCGGCCAACCTGGTGGCGTTCTCGACCCTGACCTCGCCGCGGCTGGGCGATCGGGCCATCAAGCCGGGCGATGAGGTCATCGGCGTGGCCGCGGGCTTCCCGACCACCGTCAATCCGATCCTGCAGTTCGGCGCCGTGCCGGTGTTCGTCGACGTCGACCTGGCCACGCACAACATCGATGCCAGCCTGATCGAGGCGGCGATCGGTCCCAAGACCAAGGCCATCATGCTGGCCCACTCGCTGGGCAACCCCTTCAACCTCGACGTGGTGACGGCGCTGTGCCGGAAGTACCGCCTGTGGCTGATCGAGGACTGCTGCGACGCGCTAGGCTCGACCTATGACGGCAAGCTAGTCGGCACCTTCGGCGACATCGGCACCCTGAGCTTTTATCCTGCACATCACATCACGATGGGTGAAGGCGGCGCCGTGTTCACGAACAACCCCGACCTCAAGCTCATCGCCGAGTCGTTCCGCGACTGGGGCCGCGACTGCTACTGCGCACCGGGCAAGGACAACACCTGCAACAAGCGCTTCTGCTGGAAGCTCGGCGAGTTGCCCGAGGGCTACGACCACAAGTACACCTATTCGCACCTGGGCTACAACCTCAAGATCAGCGACATGCAGGCCGCCTGCGCGCTGGCGCAGATGGACCGGGTCGACGAGTTCATCGCTGCGCGCAAGCGCAACTTCGCCTACCTCAAGGAGCGGCTCAAGTCGTGCGAAGAGTTCCTGCACCTTCCGCAGGCCACGCCGAAGTCCGACCCGTCGTGGTTCGGCTTTCCGCTCATCCTGAAGCCCGAGTCGGGCGTGAAACGCGTCGACCTGCTGAACTACCTGGACCAGAACAAGATCGGCACGCGCCTCTTGTTCGCGGGCAATCTGACACGCCAGCCGTACATGATCGGGCGCAATTTCAGGGTCAGCGGCGAGCTCACGAACACCGACACCGTGATGAACCAGACCTTCTGGCTCGGCGTGTACCCGGCGCTCGGCGAGCCGCAGCTCGGCTTCATCGCCGACCGCCTCGAAGAGTTCTTTGGCCTGAGCTTCTGATCGACATGACGCCCACCGAAGAGCTGCTGTCTGGCACGTGGTTGTACCGCCTGCCCAGGTTCGAGGACCTGCGAGGGTCCTTCGTGAAGACGTACCTCCGGAGTGCACTCGCGAGCCACGGCGTGCAATTCGACTTGGCGGAGGAGTTCTACTCGTCGTCGCACAAGGACGTCATCCGCGGAATGCACTTCCAGTTGCCGCCGCACGACCACGTCAAGCTCGTGTACTGCCCGGTCGGCGCCGTCCTGGACGTGTTGCTTGACCTGCGGGCGGGCCCAGGCTACGGCAAGGTGGCGAGCGCGGAACTGTCTGAGCGGAACCCCGGGATGGTGCTCATTCCGCGAGGTGTGGCGCATGGCTTCCGATCGCTGTCCGATGGCAGCGTGATGGTCTACAAGACCAGCACCGAACATGCACCGGCGCACGACAGCGGCGTTCGCTGGGACAGCTTCGGCTTCGACTGGCAATGCGCGTCGCCCATTCTGTCGGATCGAGACACCCAGCATCCTGCACTGTCGTCGTTCGAGAGCCCCTTCTGATGGGAATGCAGTCGATGAACATCCTGCTCACAGGCGCCACCGGTTTCATCGGGTGCGCGGTGGCCCGCCGGCTCGTTGATTCGGGTCATGCGGTGCATGCCATTCTGCGCGAGCAGTCCGATGCCGCGCGCATCCCGCACGCCGTTCAAGTCCATCGCCACGACGGAACCACAGAGCAATTGTGCGAGATCGTGCAGCATGCGGCCCCCACCGTCGTCGTGCACATGGCCTCACTGTTTCTCTCGGATCACACCATCGCGCAAGTCGCGGGGCTGATCGAATCCAATGTGCTGTTCGGCACCCAACTGCTCGAGGCCATGCGGCAGGCGAAGGTGGCATGCTTCGTGAACACAGGGACGTGCTGGCAGCACTTCGATTCCGCGGCCGTGCGACCCGTGAACCTGTATGCGGCAACGAAGCAGGCATTCGACACGCTCGTGGACCACTACAACGACGCGCACGGCATCTCCCAGGTGACCTTGAAGCTGTGCGACTCCTACGGGCCAAACGACCAGCGCCGCAAACTCGTCGGCCTGCTCGTGGAGGCTGCCCTCTCGCAGGAACAGCTCCAGTTGTCGCCCGGCGAACAGACGCTCGACTTGACGTACATCGACGACATCAGCGCCGCATTCGAGCGGGCGGTCGACATCGTCACGTCCTCCGAGGACAAGGTCTCGGCTCGTTACCTCGTCTCGGGGAGTCGTCACACCCTGCGGGAAGTCGTCGCCATTGTCAGCGAGGTGATGTCGACTCCTGTCGACGTGGTGTTCGGTGGCCGTCCGTATCGCCGTCGTGAAGTCATGACGCCGTCCCCGTCGGCGGAGCCACCCCTTCCAGGTTGGCTGCCAAAGTTCGATTTTCACAGCGGGTTACGTCATATGCTGGCCGAAGCCGCTGAGGGCCAACGCTGATGCGCATATCTCGCCCCCGAGTGGGGGTCCAGATGACGAACTCCTAATATCCGGTTCATGCCCGTAGCAGCAGTGTTCATCGCGTTCCGTGGATGGAAGAGATGCCCAGTCCGTGAAGCACAAGACAAGAACGCTTTGACGAAGAACAAGCCATGGAATTTCAATCATCGTCTCCAGCCACCGCCGACGCATCGCCGCTGGTGACAGTCATCATCCCCACGATCGGTCGCCCTCGATACGTCGTGGACACGCTCCGAAGCGTGCTGATCCAAACTTACTCGAATCTGCAAATCCTGATTTCAGACAATGCCCCAACGGTGGCAACGGTCCCGCTACTCGTGGCGGCTGGCATCACTGACTGCCGCATCGAGGTAGTTGAGCGGGCACAACGGCTTGCAAGTTCGGTTCACATGAATGCCTGCATCGCCCAAGCCCGAGGAACCTATTTGATGATCCTCTCGGACGATGATCAGATCGCGGCTGGTTACATCGAAGAAATGGTGAGCTTGTTAACTTCCCGACCCGACGTCACCGTGGCTCTGGGACGCCAGGTCAAGATCAAAGAGGACGACCAAGGAATGGTTTCGGATGATTCACCCGTTCTGACTCAGCGCGTCATCAATGGTGTCGAGTTCCTCAAAGGGACGCTGTCCGGCACGCTCCAATCCCAAGTGCTCACCTATATCTCCTTGTTCGCGAGAAAGGACCATGTCTTGCGGGCTGGGGCATTCAAAGACTACCCCGACGGTTCTCACGCCGACAATTTCCTCTTCTTCAACCTTGCGCTCCGCGGGCATGTTGCTCTGGGTTCTAGCCTAATGTTTTACCGGGTCTATCTCACGAGTACGGGGCTCGGAACGCCGTTCTCGGCCCTGCTCGCGGCCACGCGCGCGTACACGAGCGACTGCGCGCGCGCTTTGCAAGGTGCTTCGTCAATCGATAATGTCGACAAGCAGAGAATCCTTCGACTGGTGGAGCGGGGTAATTTTCAAATGCTCCTCAGCCGCCTCAGGCACGTGTACCGCCGTCGCATGTCCGTCGCCGAGTTTCTCCGTTGTCTCTTGCAAGTCGCGCAGTTCAGGCTCATGCGGGCGCATGTCATTTGACCGCCTCGATTTCATCGACAAAGCTCGTCGTTCTGTCGGCCTGGATCTCCAGGCTCGTCGGGGCATTCGCGACCATCTATTCGCTGCGAGTGCTGAGCAACACGCTGGCCTTCCAGGAATATGCAACGTTCGTGGTGATGGTCGGCCTGGCCGGTTGGTTCGCGCTCTGCGACTTCGGGCTCGGCTATGCAGTGCAGAACGCCGTAACGAACCGTCTCTCTTCGGGCTCGTCTGGCGCTGGCGACGTACTCAGCGCGTACGTGATGGTGCTCCTCACGACTTGCGCAGTTGTCCTTGCCATCTTCGTGTTCAAGGGTCCGATTGCGGGCCTGCTGTTCGCCAAGATCGCAGCCACCCAACCTGCAAGCGGCGCGGACACGTTCTTCCGCTCCGCGCTGCTGTTTACCGTGGGTGCTTCCGCGGCGATATCGACCAAGATCCTGTACGGGAAGCAACGAGGATATGTCGCAAACACCGTGGCGGCCGCCTCTTCGGCGATCGGCGCTTGGCTCCTGACGATCGGCTTGTCGTCCGCGGACGACAGGGTAACTTATGCCGTCGTTGCCCTGTACGGCCCCAACGCACTCGTCTGCTGCGGGCTCGCTGCGTGGCAGATTGCGCGGGCCCTGCACGAGAAGCCCCAACTGCCGTACTCAACCTTTTCTGGTCTCGCAAGAGCCTCGCGAGGCTTCTTCGTATTCAACCTGCTGGGGGCGGCGGCGCTCCAGATCGACTACCTCGTGATGTCGCAGAAGGTCACGCCGATGGAGATCATCCAATACTACAGCTTGGCGAAGTTTTTCTCCTTCATCGCCTTTTTCAATCAAGCCATCCTGTTCGCCGCGTGGCCCACGATGACGGCGAGATTTTCTGCCGGCGCGCTGCCAGAGATTCGGGCCCAGTTGAAGAGGCTGGTGCTGTGGAGCGGAACCGTCACCCTGGGGGCCACCGCAGTCATTCTGCTGGCCAAGGATCACTTGGCAATGTTCGTCACGCCGGGGACCCCGATTACATTTCGCGGCTGGGTGATCGTCGGGTTCGGCGCCGTGGCGCTTATCCGCTGCCTCACGGATCCCTTCGCAATCTTCCTTCAAAGCATCGGTCGGCTCACCCCGCTCATCTGGTGCGCCACCGCTCAGGCTTTGGTCAGCGCGAGCCTCCAGTGGGCTCTTTCCGAATCACTCAGCATCGAAGGCATCCTGCTCGCACTCGTTCTGTCTTTTGTCATCACCTCGGCGTGGGTGCTGCCTCTCAGCGCCCAGAAGATCCTCGCCCCCCGGACGCGGGCCACAGGTCCGTAACGAACCCACCTCAAGATCACGGAAAACGCCAATGAAGTTCGCCAAGCAGATCGTCGAAAAAGTCCGCCGGCAACTAATCAAGCCGAGCCGTCTGGACGCCATCCAGGAGGCACTGGGCAGAATCGAGTCGACACTCAATTCCGGCCGGCCCGCGGGCAATCCGCGCGACCATGAATTTAAGGTCTACTCGCAATGGGGCGAAGACGGAATCATCGATCACTTGGTTACCCGCATTCCGATTCCGAGCAAGACATTCGTAGAGTTCGGTGTCGAGACCTACACCGAGGCCAACACGCTGTTCCTGCTGAAGCACCGGAACTGGCGCGGCTTGGTGATCGACGGTTCGCCGGAGAAAATGAAGGAACTCAAGGCCAGCAGCGTCTTCTGGAAGTACGACCTGCGCGCCGATGCGTCCTTCATCACCAGGGACAACATCAATGAGATCATCTCGCGCAATGGCTTCGAAGGCGAACTCGGGCTGCTCTCGATCGACATCGACGGCAACGACTACTGGGTGTGGGAAGCCATCACCTGCGTCAAGCCGATCATCATCGTCAGCGAGTACAACAGCCTCTTCGGGCCCACGGCGACCCTGTCGACGCCGTACCAACCGGACTTCTACCGCACCAACGCACACCCGTCGAACATGTACTATGGCGCTTCGATCGCAGCGCTGGACCGCTTGGCCCGCTTGCGCGGCTACACACTCGTGGCCGGCAACAGCGCCGGCAACAATGTCTTCTTTGTCCGCAACGACTCCCTGGGCACACTGCAACCGCAGATCATTGAACAGGCCTACGTCCAGGCGGCGTTCCGCGAGTCCCGCGACGAGCACGGCGCGGTCCAGTCGCTGAGCTTCGCCGAACGCCAACGCGCCATCGGTCACCTGCCCGTCGTCGACGTGGTCACGGGCCGTCAACTGGCGCTGAGGGATGCGCTGTGAGTCCAGGATCAACCGGCCTCGTGCTCGGCGCGGCCGGCTTCATTGGCCGGCACGTCTGCCGCCACTTGGCCGATCAGGGCATGACGGTGCTGGGCCTCGGGCATGGCACATGGGACGCCGCCGAGCAGCGGCGATGGGGCATCTCGAGATGGCTCGAGGCCGACATCGGCCCCGACGCGCTGCGCTTGCTCGTGCGCGGCGCAGAAGTCCGGGCTGTCATCCACTGCGGCGGCAGCAGCGCGGTGTCGCGGTCCTATTCCGCGCCGCGCGAAGACTTCCAGCGCTCCGTTGACAGCACAGCCGACGTGCTCGAGTTCGCGCGTTCGTGCCCCGGCGGCGCACCGCGTGTCGTGGTCGCTTCGAGCGCGGCGGTCTACGGCGACCAGGGCGACGTCGACCTGCTCGAGACCTCGACCCGCTCGCCCATCTCGCCCTATGGCTTCCACAAGCTGCTTGCCGAACAGCTGTGCGACTCCTATGCCCGGTTCTTCGCCGTGCCGGTCAGCATCGTGAGGCTGTTCTCCGTCTACGGCGAAGGGCTGCGCAAGCAGTTGCTTTGGGACGCGGCGAACAAGTTCGATCGCGGCGACAGTCGCTTCTTCGGGACGGGTCAGGAGTTGCGTGACTGGGTCCATGTGGACGACGCCGCCCGGTTGCTCTGTACGGCCGCCTGTGCGCCCCAAGCCAACTTCGAGGTCTACAACGGTGGGCACCACAAGGCCACGACGCACGAGGTGCTGTCGCGGCTGGCACGCGCCCTCGGCAGAGGCATCGAACCCGGCTTCAACGGCCAAATCCACACCGGCAACCCGCGGCGGCTGACCTCGGACAGCGGACGCGCCATGCGCCAACTCGGCTGGAGCCCCCGGATCACGCTGGAAGAAGGCCTCTCGCGCTATGTCGCGTGGTTCAACGATGCCAGCCTCGACAGACCCGCCGCCTGATCCCGCTCGACGCCATCCCGCCCACCGGCCACATCATGTCCACCGCCACGAAGTACCCTGTCGCGTTCACGTTCGTCGCTGGCGGAGCCGAGTGGCACGGTGGTGTCAACTATTTCCGGTCGCTGTTTCTGGCCCTGCAGTCGCTGCCTTGCAGCAACGTGCAGCCGGTCGCGTTCATCGGCATGAAAGCCGATCTGGCCGGCTACCAGTTCCCGGCCAATGTCCGGGTCGTGCGGGACCGCGTGTTCGACCGGTTCAGCCTGAAGTGGATATTGAACAAACTCGCCGCGAAGTACCTGGGAATGCCGTGGCTCGCGAACCGCGTTCTGCTGCGCCACGGCGCCGAGATCGTCTCGCACGGGTGGCCGAGCCACCACGCCGCGATCCGCACGATCGCCTGGATTCCTGATTTCCAGCATCTGCACCTGCCCCACTTCTTCGCTCCCGAGGAACTGCGGGGGCGCGACAGGCTGTACCACCAGTTGGCGGAGCACAGCGCGCTCGTCATCGTCAGCAGCGAATCGGCCCGCAACGACCTGCAACGGTTTGCTCCCCGGTTCGCCGACAAGGCAAGGGTGCTGCGGTTTTGTGCCATGCCGCCCAACCTGGAGGCAAGCGCCTCGGTCGACCTGAGTTCGATCTACGGTCTGGATGCGCCCTACTTCTACATCCCGAACCAGGTTTGGGCGCACAAGAACCACCTCACCGCCGTCCGCGCGCTTGCCGAACTGGCGACCGCCTATCCGGACGTCAAGGTCGTATGCAGTGGCTCGCTGTCGGACTACAGGAATCCGTATCACATCGAGGCCCTGCGGTCGGAGATCGCGCAACGCGGGCTGGCCCAGAGGTTCACCCTGCTCGGCCTTGTCCCCTACCCGCACATCGCGCGACTGATGTTGAATTCGGTGGCGGTCATCAACCCGTCGCTGTTCGAGGGCTGGAGCACCACGGTGGAAGAGGCCAAGGCATTGGGCGTGCCACTGATCCTGTCGGACCTCGACGTGCATCGCGAACAGTGCGAACACGGGGAAGCCACGTTCTTCGAGCCCCTGGTGCCGTCCGCGCTGGCCGATCGGATGCGCTCGATGCTCTTGGCGCATCAATCAAGCTCGCCGAGGGTGGATCCCCGGGCAGCGCTTGATCGGCACCGTTTGCGCACCGCGGAATTCGCCCGTACCTATGAACGCATCGTTGCCGAGTTGCGTGGCGCCGCGGGGATCGCATGAGGACCGACCGGCCAACGCAGCAGGCTGCGGCGCGTAGATCGGGCTCCCTCGTGTCTTTTCCCTTCTATGCCCAGATTGCCCCCTCGCCGATCTGGCCGGCGATGAGGCGCCGAGCGATCACGGCCACAGCATTCTTCTTGCTGGCGCTGTCGTGGTCGCCGCTGCTGCCCAAGTTGCTGGGCCTGCCATTCAATGTGGCACTGTTTTCAGCCTTCGTGGTGCTGGCCGGCCTGACAGCGCTAGAGGGCGGCGTCAGTCTGCGTATCGCGCTACTGTGTCTGATGCTGCTTTCGGCTTGCTTCCTGATGATGCTGCTGAGTCAGTCTCCACAGTTGCTGCTGCGCCTGGCGCCATTGCCGCTGCTGATCTTCGCGGCCAGGCAGACCATCGCCGTGCACGGACTGCCGCAGAGGCTGTGTCACCTGATGACCGTATTCCTGATGGTTGGCGTGGCGGGCGCACTGGTAGGGGAGTTTTATGCCTTGGCGGGTGGCGAACCGATCTTGAGCATCGATAACATCGACGGACGCGAGAACAGCCTGTATCTGACGACGATGAGCAATTTCAACGTCCTGGGCCTCATCCGCCCTAGCTTCATTTACGACGAACCCGGCGCCTTCTCGTTCATTGTCTGCGCCACTGTCGCGCTGCGCGAGGTGCTGGGCCGTGGTCGCCACGCTTCGGTTCTGCTCATGATCGGCGGGCTGGTCACGCTGAGCCTGACCCACTTTCTGATCATGCTGATTTACCTCATTTTTCGCATCGGCCCGCTAAAGACGGTTGCGCTGGTGGCGACGCTATTGATCCCGCTGGCGCCACTGGCGGCGCACGTCGAAGAGTTGAATTTCCTGGTTAACCGCTTCGCGTTCGAGGACGGCAAACTCGAGGGTGACAACCGTAGCAACCAGATCGAAAACTTCCTCGCCGTAGTGAACCCCGGTACGGTGCTGTTCGGCAATATCGAGTGCGATGCCCGCCCCGAGGGTATCTGCGACGAGCATGGCGACATAACCTCCAGCCCGGTCACACCTACCTACCGCGGCGGCCTCGTAGCGTTGATAGTGCAGCTCAGCGTGCATGCCGGCCTGATCGCAGCATTCTTCCGCCGCAAACGATTCCGCTTCAGTGCGCTGGCGTTGACCTTGCTGCTTCTGCAGCGGCCGTACTTCGGGTTCGGCGGCTATGGGTACATCACCTTCTTGCTGCTCTTGCTGATGTCGCACGTGCGAACGCCGATCCGGCTCGGTAGCGCAACATTGCGAGGTTCCGACAATCTGCCCCGCCCTGCGCCGCATTCGCGGTCCGGTCCTGTGTAGCTTGGTACGTGGACAGGTTGGGCTACGGCCTGCCTCGGGCGTTACGCTCATGAGCACGAACAGTGGTTCACTCGCCCGAACACGGCCACGCCTCGACTAATCGCCTGGCGAAGAGCCGTGTCCTTTGACTTAAGGAACCACAAGATGGAATCTCCTACGTGTTAAATGTGCCTACGATCGTTTCTCTCATTTCCTCGACGGTAAACGGTGTCAGCGCGCTTTTCACCAATGCGGGTTCAGTCCGCGCCCTGACGCATGGCGCCGTGCCGTTGAACGCGATCGCTGGCAACTGCTGGCACGACCGGCGCCATTCGACACAAGCTACCAAGTGGGTGGCGGAACGAAACTCATGCTCCAGGTGATGCTGCGGCCCGCCAGGGCCGAACCGAGGGTCACCCTCATCACCGCGACGCTTGATGCGGCGCACGTCTTGCCACGTCTTGTGACCTGCCTGCAGGCTCAGACGGATCGGGATTTCGAATGGATCGTCGCAGACGGCGGGTCCACGGATGGGACACAGGAATTGCTAGGCCATGCATCGGGCCTGCAAATCCATTTGACGCAAGCCAGAGACTTCGGAATCTACGACGCACTGAATCGGGCGGTGAGCCTCGTGTCGGACGGCTACTATCTTGTGGTGGGCGCGGATGACACCTTGGAGACTGACGCGGTGGCAAGCTTTCGCCATGCCGCGCAGAACGCGGGGCAGCCGGATTTGGTTGCCGCGGGAATTCGACAAGACGGTCGCACGATTTGGCCGAGACAAGGCTTGGGCTGGCTGTACGGCCTCCAGGGCGTCGCGAGCAGCCATTCCGTGGGACTGCTCATCAAACGCAACCTGCATGACCGCTTCGGCATGTATTCGCGCAAGCTGCCCATTGCCGCCGATCAGCTCTTCGTCAAGACCGCCCTCAGGCAAGGTGCCACCATCGTTCGCGCGCAATTCGTCGCGGGTGAGTTCGGTACCGATGGAACTTCCGGAAACGATCCGCTCGGTGTTCTGACAGAGATTTTTCGGTCTCAGGTACGGACGGAGCGATTCGTGTCGCTGCAGTACCTCATCTTTCTGCTTCGGTTGTCCAAGTTCTTCGTCGTCCGCCATCTGCGCCGCAAAGATGGTTGACGTCCGAAGAGCCAAGGTGCTCGTCGTATCAGGCGTCAATCTGGTGGAAGGCGGCACTCTCAAGGTAATGCAGCATTTCCTGCGCAGCGCTCGCGAGCAGTTGGGGCCCGAATGGAGAATCATTGCGCTGGTGAACAGAACGTCGCTTCTTCAGGTTGAGGGCATTGAAGCGCTTGCCTTTCCACGCATCAAAACGGGCTGGGTGCGTCGACTCTGGTTCGAGTATTGGCAATGTCAGGCGTTGTCTCGCCAACTCGATGCCGATATCTGGGTTGCCCTGCACGACATGACACCGCGTGTGCAAGCTCGCCGGCAGGCGGTGTACTGCCACAATCCTGCGCCGTTCTATAAGGTGACGCTGCGCGAGGCGTGGCTTGATCCCAAGCTCTTGGCATTCAAGTGGCTGTACGGGTGGGTGTACCGCATCAACATCCGCCGCAACGATGCAGTCATCGTCCAGCAGGAGTGGCTTCGCCAGGAATTCCGTCGCCGATATGGCGCGTCCAATGTTGTGGTCGCCCATCCGGTAGAAGAGTTTCGCGCGGGTGAGCATCGCAGAACGGATCGCTCGACGAGCATCTTCTTCTATCCCGCGCTGGCACGGCCGTTCAAGAACTTCGAGTTGCTGTGCGAGGCGGTGCGGCTTCTGAACTCCCGACGCGCGTGGCACGGGGAATTGCGGCTGACCGTCGACGGCAACGAGAATGCCTATGCACGCAAGCTCGTGCGTCGCTACGGTGCTTGTACCGGAATTCGGTTCATCGGCCTGCAGGATGCCGAGGGGATGCGTCAGCAGTACGCGCAGAGCCACTGCCTTGTGTTTCCGTCGCGTCGTGAGACCTGGGGCCTGCCGCTCACCGAAGCCAAGGCCCTCGGACTGGACATTCTGGCAGCCGATATCCACTACGCTCGCGAGTCGATCGGGACCTACGAGCGCGTGGACTTCTTCGACGTCGACGATCCCGAACAGCTGGCGCAGAAGATGGCAGCCATCTGCGATGGCACGATGGTCTTCCCTGGTCAGGCTCCAGCCCCCCCAGCCGAACCCTATGCACCGGACTGGACATCACTGATCAAACTGCTCACGCAGGGCCTTTGAGATGAGCACCGCTGTCGCCAATTCGATTTCGCTGTCGATCGTGAGCCACGGTCACGCTGAGTTGCTGCGGCGTCTGCTCCAGGACCTGGCGGAGTTGCCCAGCCTCAGTGGTGCCAAGGTTGTTGTCACGCTCAACATTCCGGAGAGATTCGATGCCGCGGCATTCCCCGCGCTGAACATCGAACTGCTGCGCAATGCAACGCCCAAGGGCTTCGGCGCAAATCACAACGCTGCGTTCCAGCGCTGCACTACACCGTGGTTCGTGGTCTTGAATCCGGATCTCCGCATACAGGAAGACCCCTTCCCCGCGCTGCTGGAACGAGCGCACGCGCGTCGGGGCCTGGCACTGCTCGGCCCCACAATTCTGAATCCAGCTGGTGGTCAGGAAGACTCGGTGCGGGATAACCTGACGCCAATTTCGCTCTTGTTTCGGCGCGCGCTAGGGCGTCGACGGGCCGCGCAGGTGACGGGCCCTGCACATAGAGGCAAACGGTTTTACTGGCTGGCCGGCATGTTTTTGATGTTGCGCTCCTCGGCCTTCGCCGAAGTCGGTGGATTCGACGAGCGCTTTTTTATGTACTGCGAGGACTATGACTTGTGCGCGCGGTTGTACATCGCTGGCCACTTGCTTGAGCTTCATCCCGATGTACGCGTGATTCACGACGCACGTAGGGACAGCCATCGCTCGGGCCGGCACTTGCGATGGCATCTTCGCAGCGTGGCCAGGGTGTGGACGTCACCGGCCTGCTGGCGCATAGCACTATCACTTGTCTGATTTCTCGTAGAAATGACGCGTCTCGACGATGCCTTTGGGAAAGAGCTTGCGTACGCTGGTGCGCAGTGCGGTATCCGCCTGCAGCAGAAGGTCACGAAACTTTTGCTCGGGTCGGCCGCGGAACGATGTGACATGGAAGTAGTCACTCGTCTCCGCTGGATATGGTGAGAAATAGTAGTTCGACACGCAGCACCGGGACTCGTTGGCAACGACCGGCGAGACCGAATGCCAGGAATGCTGGTTGGTGACCATGATGGCCAGCCGGTTGAAACGGCTCTCTAACGTGACGGGCGGGCCATCCACGCCCTGCGGCCACAATTCCAGATTGCCTCCACACGCAAGCGACCAGCCTGGTGACACGTAGTACAACAAGTTCAGCACCCGATAGCGCTCGCGCGCCTTGTCATGTGAATTGTCGATGTGCGGGTTGAGGAAGTGCCCTTGGGCCATCATCGAGATGCCGCCTGCATAGAGCAGGCTGTCCGGTTCCAGGGATCTCAACGACGTGATTTGCCCGATGCATTCGACGACCCGCGGGTCCTGAAAAGCGAACAGCGTCTCTTCCAGAAGCGGATCGTACTGATCCATCTGAGCAGCCACGTACTTGAGCTCGCGCAAGCTGCGACGCGTCCTCATCGCACCGCCGGACGGGAAAGCGCGTCGAATCTGAAGCGCAAGGTCTTCAGGCAGAAGATCGTCAATCCAGCAGTGTTGCACCCCGCCGCTGCGATTCCACTGCTCTGTCAGTGCTTGCACCGCGGACGCCAATTTGCCAACGACATGATCCGCGATTGCGGTGCGATTCGTTTCAGTCACGGTGTCCCTATTGCCCTTTCGGACCGAGCAGAGGCGGCACTATAGCGCGAAGCATACGGGGGACCGACGATCGGCAAGCCGCCGCGTGGTCACTCGAAGCTGCTCTCTCGCCGCCCCGTAAGTGCGTATTTCGGAAGAGCGTGACCGACCGTTTCGGCATCGTGACCGCCGAATT
>JAZKAV010000007.1:0-130833 GCA_040388965.1 Pseudomonadota bacterium
TGAGCGGAGTCGGCCGCCCGGCGTCCTTGGCGCGCGCCGGCGTGGATGGCGAACGACCACAGCGCACCGAGACCGGTCGGTCGCTTCCCAGGCACGATCGGAGCTTGCGGTTTCATCCCAGCAAGCGACGCAGGGTGTCGCGGTAGATGTTCTTCAGCGGGTCGAGGCTCGCGACCGCGACCCGTTCGTCGATCTTGTGGATGGTGGCATTGACCGGGCCGAACTCGATCACCTGCGGGCAGATCTTCGCGATGAAGCGGCCGTCGGACGTGCCGCCGGTCGTCGAGAGTTCGGCAGCGAGGCCGGTCTGGTCGCGGATCGCCGCAACCAGCGCGTCGCTCAGCTCGCCGACCGGCGTCAGGAACGGTTCGCCGCCCAGGGTCCAGTCCAGGTCGCCCTGCACGCCGTGGTGCTCGAGGACGGCACGCACGCGCGCCTGAAGCGACGAGGGGGTCGATTCGGTCGAGAAGCGGAAGTTGAAGTCGATCACCGCGTCACCCGGGATCACGTTGCTGGCGCCGGTGCCGGCATGGATGTTCGAGACCTGCCAGCTGGTCGGCGGGAAGTAGGCGTTGCCCTCGTCCCAGCGGGTCGCGACCAGCTCGGCCAGCGCCGGTGCGAGCGCGTGGATCGGATTCTTCGCCAGGTGCGGGTAGGCGATGTGGCCCTGCACGCCGATCACGCGCAAGCGGCCCGAGAGCGTGCCGCGCCGGCCGTTCTTGATCATGTCGCCCAGGCGCCCGACCGAGGTCGGCTCGCCGACGATGCAGTAGTCGAGGCGCTCGCCGCGCGCGGCCAGCCATTCGCAGACCTTGACCGTGCCGTCGACCGCCGGGCCTTCCTCGTCGCTGGTCAGCAAAAAGGCGACCGAACCGCCATGGCCGGGCACGGCGGCGACGAATTCCTCGACCGCGACCACCATCGCCGCGAGCGAGCTCTTCATGTCGGCGGCGCCGCGGCCGTGGAGCTGGCCGTCGCGGTGCGTCGGCACGAACGGATCGCTGCCCCAGGCCGTCAGGGGGCCGGTCGGCACCACGTCGGTGTGGCCGGCGAACGCGAGCAGCTTGCCCGCCGTGCCGGCGCTGCCGCGCCTCACGGCCCACAGGTTGGTGACGCGCGCATCCTCGGGGCCGTGCTCGAGCGTGTGGCACGCGAAGCCCAGCGGCGCGAGCCGCTCGCGGATCAGCGCCTGGCAGCCGCCGTCGTCGGGCGTGACCGAGCGGCGCGCGATCAGCTGTTCGGTCAGCGCCAGCGTGCGGGACATGGGCAAGGGCGATCCCGGCGCGTTCAGAGCCGGCGCAGGCTGGCTGCCGCGGTGGTGGCCGGCTCCGGGCGCACGTCGAGCGTGATCTCCGTGAAGCTGGGCTGGTCGTCCTGCTCTTCGCGCTTGGGCGTGACGCGCGACACCGGCGTCATGTCGTTCTGCAGGCGCCACATCAGGTTGGTCGGCGAATCGGCGAAGGCCAGGCCCTCGTCACGCGTGATCACGCCGGTGTTGATCAGGCGCGCCAGGTCCTGCTCGAAGGTCTGCGAGCCTTCGGCCAGCGACTTTTCCATCGCCTCCTTGACGCCGGAGAAGTCGCCCTGCTCGATCAGCTCGGAGACCAGCTTGGTGTTGAGCATCACCTCGACCGCCGGCACGCGGCCGCCGGCCGTGGCCCGCAGCAGGCGCTGCGAGACGATCGACTTGAGGCCGGCGGCCAGGTCGGCCAGCAGCGCGGGCCGTGCCTCCGGCGCATAGAAGGACAGGATCCGGCCGAGCGCGTGGTAGCTGTTGTTGGCGTGCAGCGTGGACAGCACGAGGTGCCCCGACAGCGCGTACGAGATCGCCGCCGTCATCGTCTCGCGGTCGCGGATCTCGCCGATCAGGATGCAGTCGGGTGCCTGGCGCAGCGCGTTCTTCAGGCCGACCTGCAGCGAGTGCGTGTCGCGCCCGACCTCGCGCTGGTTCACCACCGACTTCTTGTTGTTGAACAGGAACTCGATCGGATCCTCGATCGTCAGGATGTGGCCGGCGAGCTGCTGGTTGCGCTGCTCGAGCATCGCCGCCAGCGTGGTGCTCTTGCCCGAGCCGGTGGCGCCGACCATCAGGATCAGCCCGCGCTTCTCGAGGATCATCGTGTTCAGCACCGGCGGCAGGTTCAGGCTCTCGAGCGTCGGGATCATGAACGGGATGCAGCGGAACACCGCGGCGATCGAGCCGCGCTGCCGGAATGCCGACAGACGGAAGCTGCCGACGCCGGCGATGCCGACGCCGATGTTGAGCTCGCCGGTGTCCTCGAGCTCCTCGAGCTGGCTCGGCGTCAGCAGTTCGGCCAGCAGCTGGCGCGGCTGGGTGTGCGTGAGCGGCTGATCGCTGAGCTGCAGCAACTGGCCGTTGATCTTGATCAGGATCGGCGAACTCGCCGACAGGTACACGTCGGATGCACCCTTCTCCGACATCAGCCGGAGCACGCGCTCCATGTTTCCGCCGCTCATGGGAATCCTTTCAGGCTGGGACCGCGCGATCATTTCACGCTTCGCGGCGGCAGATCGCGTCCGGGCGGGCACGCAAACCGCCGCCGCCGTGATCAGCTGCGCAGCAACTCGTTGATGCTGGTCTTGGCGCGTGTCTCGGCCGTGACCTGCTTGACGATCACCGCGCAGTACAGGCTGTGGCTGCCGTCGGCCGCCGGCAGCGAGCCGCTGACCACCACCGAGCCCGACGGAATGCGCCCGTAGCCGATCTCGCCGGTCATGCGGTTGTAGATCTTCGTGCTCTGGCCGATGTACACGCCCATCGAGATCACCGAGTTCTCCTCGACGATCACGCCCTCGACGACCTCGCTGCGCGCGCCGATGAAGCAGTTGTCCTCGATGATGGTCGGGTTGGCCTGCAGCGGCTCCAGCACGCCGCCGATGCCGACGCCGCCGGACAGGTGCACGTTCCTGCCGATCTGCGCACAGGAGCCGACGGTCGCCCAGGTGTCGACCATCGTGCCTTCGCCGACGTAGGCGCCGATGTTCACGTAGCTGGGCATCAGCACCACGTTTCTGGCGATGTAGGAGCCGCGGCGCGCGACCGCCGGCGGCACCACGCGCACGCCGGTGGCGCGCATCGCGTCTTCGTCGAGGTGCGCGAACTTGGGGCTCACCTTGTCGAAGAATCCCAGGTCGCCGGCCCGGATCACCTTGTTGTCGTTCAGGCGGAAGCTCAGCAGGACCGCCTTCTTGACCCACTGGTTGACGGTCCACTGGCCGACGCCTTCGCGCTGCGCGACGCGCAGCCGGCCGGCGTTCAGGTCGGCGATGACCTGCTCGACCGCCCGGTAGATCTCCGGACTGTTGGCAGCGTTGATCGACGCGCGGTTTTCCCAGGCGAGATCGATCGTGCTCTGCAGCTCTTGGGTGCTTGCTGGGGTCATGGCTGGGGCTCAGTGGGATTGGACAAAGGAGACGATGCGCTGCGCCGCCTCGACGCATTCGGCGGTTTCCGCGACCAGCGCGAGGCGGATGCGCCCGGCACCCGGGTTGACGCCGTGCGCCGCGCGGGCCAGCAGGCTGCCGGGCAGCACCGCGACATTGTATTTTGCGAGCAGCTCCAGGGCGAACCCGACATCGTCGCCGTCCGCGGCGATGCGCGAGACATCGGCCCAGAGGTAGAAGCCGGCGTCGGGCAGCGGGACCGGCATCACGGCCGCCAGCAGGGGCGTGACCTGCGCGAACTTCGCGCGGTACTTCTCGCGGTTCGCGACGACATGGGCCTCGTCGTTCCAGGCCGCGATGCTGGCCTGCTGGACCACCGGGCCCATCGCGCTGCCGTGGTAGGTGCGGTACAGCAGGAAGGCCTTCAGGACCGCCGCGTCGCCGGCGACGAAGCCGGAGCGCAGGCCCGGCACGTTCGAGCGTTTCGACAGGCTGGTAAAGGCGATCAGCCGGTCGAAGCCGCGGCCGAGTTTCGTGGCCGCTTCGAGCGAGCCGAGCGGCGGCTCGTCGCGGAAGTAGATCTCCGAGTAGCACTCGTCCGACGCGATCACGAAGCCGTGCCGCTCGCTGAGATCGAACAGGCGCTGCCATTCGGCCAGCGGCATCACCGCGCCGGTCGGGTTGCCGGGCGAGCAGACGTAGAGCAGCTGGGTGCGCGCCCAGGTCGCGTCCGGCACGCTGTCCCAGTCGGACGCGAAGTTGCCGGACTTCGACAATTCGGGGTCGCTGCCGACGAACGCGACCTGCGCCCCCGCCAGCAGCGCCGCGCCTTCGTAGATCTGATAGAAGGGGTTCGGGCAGACGACGGTCGCGCCGGGACGTGTCGGGTCGATCACCGTCTGCGCCAGCGCGAACAGCGCCTCGCGCGAGCCGCCGACCGGCAGCACCTGCGTCAGCGGGTCGACCGTGACGCCGTAGCGGCGCTCGATCCATGCCGTGATGGTCTGCCGCAGCGCGGGTTCGCCGGCCGTCGCCGGGTAGCTTGCCAGGCCGTTCAGGTTCTCGACGATCGCCCGCTTGATCAGCTCGGGCGTGGCGTGGCGCGGCTCGCCGATGCCCAGGCCGACCGGCTTGAATGCCGGGTTCGGGACGATGTCCTTGGTCAGTGCCCGCAGGCGCTCGAACGGGTAGGGGTGCAGGCGCGACAGCAGCGGGTTCATGGCTCGATTATCGGGGCGCGCGCCGGCTGGCCCGCTTCATGCGTAGGAAGGCGACTACGGTCCGACGCGGGCTTGCCCCCGTCCCGGACAGGCCGTAGGCCGCTGATGCCGGCCGTGATCCGCCGATAGCCTTGCGCAAGCGTCAGTTGCGCCCGGCCGCCACGCGGCCCCACCCCTTTTGCCGCCGGATCGCCCATGTTCATCAAGATCGGCTTCGATATCGAACTCGCCATCAGCTCGCCGATGGCGCTGATCTACCTGTTGCACGTGCATCCGTCGAGACGCGGCGACCTGATGGCGCCGCAGGTCGTCGACGTCAGCCCGAACTTCGTGGTCGACGAGTACCTCGACGGCTTCGGCAACCAGTGCGGCCGCGTCAACGCGCCGGCCGGTGCCGATCGGTTGCGTTTTCGCAGCGACGCGGTGATCCGGGATTCCGGCTTACCGGACCCGGTCGACCGGTTCGCGTATCAGCACGACCCGACCGAGCTTCCGCCTGCGACCCTGCAGTTCCTGCTGCCGAGCCGCTACTGCGAAGTCGACAGCGAGTTGCTGCAGTTCGCGTGGAACCAGTTCGGCCATACGCCGCTCGGCTGGCCACGGGTCCAGGCGATCTGCGATTTCGTGCACCGGCACATCCGCTTCGACTACAGCCAGGCGCGGGCGACACGCACCGCCGTCGAAGGCTTCCGCGAGCAGGTCGGCGTGTGCCGCGACTACACCCACTTGGCGGTCACGCTGTGCCGCTGCATGAACATCCCGGCGCGCTACTGCACCGGCTACCTGGGGGACATCGGCATCCCGCCGGTGCCTTATCCGATGGACTTCAGCGCCTGGTTCGAGGTCTTCCTCGGCGATCGATGGCACACCTTCGATGCACGCCACAACGTGCCGCGCATCGGCCGCATCGTGATGGCGCGTGGCCGCGATGCCGGCGACGTGCCGCTCACGATGGCATTCGGGCAGAACACGCTGGCGCGCTTCGAGGTCACGACCTTCGAGTCCGACAGCTGGGGCAACCCGGTATAGCTCAGGCCAGGCCGGTCGCGTGCGGATGCCGGGGCAGTTCGATCACCGGCTGCGGCTTCCAGCCCTTCTTGCGGTGTTCGGCGACGACGTTGGTGTAGATGCCGCCGCGCACGTACCACTTCGCGGTGATGCGGATGAAGCGCGGGTCGGTGGCGCGAACGATGTCGTCGACGATGTCGTTCGTGACTTTCTCGTGGAACGCCCCCTCGCCGCGGTAGCTCCACATGTACATCTTCAGGCTCTTCAGCTCGACGCAGAGCTGGTCGGCCACCATGTCGATCGTGAAGTGCGCGAAGTCGGGCTGGCCGGTCAGCGGGCAGTGGCAGGTGAACTCCGGGATCTGGAACTGGATCACGTAGTCGCGCTTCGGTGCCGGGTTCGGAAAGACCTGCAGGTCCCGGCTCGGCGCGCTGGGCGGCCGAGCGGGTTTCAGGCGCTGCGTGGCGGGGGGTCGAGGGGCGGCGGACTTGGCCATGAGGGTGGGGTGCAAAGCGCTGTCGGCGAAGGGTCGGATGCTATCATCCAGCCTTCTCGGAAGCCCGCAGAGAATGGGTTTTGTCCAGATAAATCAAGCACTTAGGCGCCAGCCTGTCACCCGCCCAATGCGCCTGAACTCGATCAAGCTCTCCGGTTTCAAGTCCTTCGCCGAGCCCACCAACTTCCAGCTGCCGGGGCAACTGGTCGGGGTCGTCGGGCCGAACGGCTGCGGCAAGTCCAACATCATGGACGCGGTGCGCTGGGTGCTGGGCGAGAGCAAGGCCAGCGAGCTGCGCGGCGAGTCGATGCAGGACGTGATCTTCAACGGCTCGGGGCTGCGCAAGCCGGCGAGCCGCGCGAGCGTCGAGCTGGCGTTCAGCAACGAGGACGGCCGCGCAGGCGGGCCGTGGAGCCGGTTCGCCGAGATCGCCGTGAAGCGCGTGCTGACGCGCGACGGCAGCAGCAGCTACTTCATCAACAACCAGCCGGTGCGCCGCCGGGACGTGCAGGACGTGTTCCTCGGCACGGGCCTCGGGCCGCGCGCCTACGCGATCATCGGCCAGGGCACGATCAGCCGCATCATCGAGAGCAAGCCCGAGGAGCTGCGGCTGTTCCTCGAAGAGGCCGCCGGCGTCTCGAAGTACAAGGAGCGCCGCCGCGAGACCGAGACGCGCCTGAAGGACACGCGCGAGAACCTCACCCGCGTCGAAGACATCCTGCGCGAACTCGACAGCAACCTGGACAAGCTCGAGAAGCAGGCCGAGGTCGCGAGCCGGTACCGCGCGCTGCAGACATCGGGCGAGCTGAAGCTGCACCAGCTCTGGTTCCTGAAGCACCGCGACGCGGCGAGCGAGGAAGCGCGCGTCAGGCAGGCCGTCGCCGAGGCCGTCAACGCGCTCGAGGCGCGCACCGCCGAACTGCGCCACGGCGAGGCGGAGCTCGAGACGATCCGCGCCCGGCACTACGCCGCGAGCGACGAACTGCACCTGCACCAGGGCGCGCTGGCCGAGGCGGCGCTCGAGGTGAGCCGGCTGGAGGAGCGCATCCGCTATGTGGTCGAGGGCCGGGCGCGCGTCGAGCAACGGCTGCTCGAACTGACGGCGCAGAACGAGCAGTGGCTGGCGCGCCAGTCCGACGCCCGGCTCGAGCTCGACCAGATCGCCGGGCAGATCGCCGCGGCCGACGAGCAGGGCGAGCTGCTGGCCGCGCAGGCCGAGGAGCAGTCGGGCCAGCTGCCGACCCTGGAAGACGCATTGCGCGCGGCCCAGAACGCCAGCAACGAGCAGCGCAGCAAGGTCGCCGCGGTGCAGCAGCAGATCCAGCTGCTCGCGGCCGAGAGCCGCAATCTCGACGACCAGAAGCGCCAGTTCAACGCGCGCCGCGACAGGCTTGCCGCCGAGCGCCATCAACTCGCCGCGCCCGATGCCGAGCGGCAGGCCGAACTGAAGCGGCAGCACGCCGTTGCCGACGCGGCCTTTGCGGTCGCCGACGCGCGGCTCCACGAGCTGGGCGAGCAGGTGCCGGCGCTGGACGACGAGCGCCGCGTCCGGCAGGACAGCGTCAACGCCGAAGGCGCGAAGCAGGCGGATCTGAGCGCGCGCCTCGACGCGCTGCGCGCGCTGCAGCAGAAGGTCCAGACCGAAGGCAAGCTCGAGCCCTGGCTGGCGAAGCACGGCCTCGACGCCCTGCCGGGGCTGTGGACGAAGATCCACATCGAACCGGGCTGGGAGACCGCGCTCGAGGCGGCGCTGCGCGAGCGCATGGGCGCGCTCGAGGTCGGCCGGCTCGAGACCGTGCGCGCCTTCGCCACCGACGCGCCGCCGGCCAAGCTCGCGTTCTACACGCTGCCGCAGGCCGCGATCGCCAACACGCACCAGGCCCTGCCCAGGCTCAGCGACCTGCTGCGCCTCGGCGACGCGGGGTTGAAGGCGCTGCTGAACGACTGGCTCGAGGGTGTCTACGTTGCCGGCGACATCGACGCGGCGCTGGCCGAGCGCGCGAAGCTGACCCACGGCGAACTCATCATGACGCGCGACGGCCACGCGGTCAGCCCGTTCGCGGTCGCGTTTTATGCACCCGACTCCGAGCAGGCCGGCATGCTGGCGCGCGCGCAGGAGATCGAGAACCTGGAGCGCCAGCTGCGTGCGCAGGTGCTGATTGCCGGGGAGGCGCGCAGCGCCCTGGTGCGCGCCGAGGCCGCCTGCACCGACGCCGCGCAACGCCTGATCGGCGCGCGCCGCGACGCCGGCGAGGCGCAGACGCGGGCGCACCAGCTGCAGGTCGAGTGGCTGCGGCTGTCGCAGCTGGCGGAGCAGACGAGCACGCGCCGCGCGCAGCTCGACGACGAGCTCGCCGACGTCGACGCACAGCTCGAGGAACTGGCCGAACGCGGCGCGACCGGCGAGGCCCGCTTCGAGGAACTCGACATGCAGCTCGGCGTCACGCAGGAGCGCCACGCCGAACTCGACGACGCGGTGATCGGCGCCGAGCGCCGGCTCGCCGAGGCACGCGAGCAGCTGCGTGCGCTGGAGCGCGAGTCGCAGGAAGCGCAGTTCGCGGCCCGCTCGCTGGCGGCGCGCCGCGGCGAACTGCAGCGCGGCCTCGAGACCGCGCTGCAGCAGCTCGCCGGCAACGAGCAGTCGCGAGCATCGTTGCAGGAAGAACTGACGCGCCTGACCGATGCCTCGGCGCAGGCCGGGCTGCAGCAGGCCCTGGCGCTGAAGCTCGACCGCGAAGCCGCGCTGGGTGCGAAGCGCAGCGAGTACGACGACCTGACCCTGCGCCTGAAGCGCGCCGACGAGCAGCGACTGCAGCACGAGCAGAGCCTGCAGCCGCTGCGCGAGCGGATCGTCAAGCTGCAGCTCGAGGAGCAGGCCGCGCAGCTCGGCGGTGCGCAGTATCTCGAGCAGCTCGTCGCCGCGAACGCCGACTTCGAGGCGCTGGCCGCCGGCATCGAGCGTGACGGCGTCAGGCCCACCGGCCTGCAGGGCGAGATCGACCGCATCCACCGCGAGATCGACGCGCTGGGCGCCGTCAACCTCGCCGCTCTCGACGAACTGACGACCTCGCGCGAACGCAAGACCTTCCTCGACGCGCAGAACGCCGACCTGATCGAGGCCATGACCACGCTCGAGGACGCGATCCGCAGGATCGACCTGGAGACGCGCGACCTGCTGGCGAGCACCTTCGAGCAGGTCAACGCCCACTTCGGCCGCATGTTCCCGACCCTGTTCGGCGGCGGCACCGCGAAGCTGGTGATGACCGGCGACGAGATCCTCGACGCCGGCGTGCAGGTGATGGCCCAGCCGCCGGGCAAGAAGAACAGCACGATCCACTTGCTCTCCGGCGGCGAGAAGGCGCTCACCGCGATCGCGCTGGTGTTCGCGATCTTCCAGCTCAACCCGGCGCCGTTCTGCCTGCTCGACGAGGTCGACGCACCGCTCGACGACGCCAACACCGAGCGCTACGCCAAGCTCGTCAAGGAGATGGCGCGCAGCACCCAGTTCCTGTTCATCAGCCACAACAAGATCGCGATGGAGATGGCCGAGCAGCTGATCGGCGTGACGATGCAGGAGCAGGGTGTCTCGCGCATCGTGACGGTCGACATGGACGCCGCCGTCGGCCTCGCCGAAGCCGCCTGACCGACCGCGCGCAACCGGACCTTCGATGAGCAACACCCTGACGATCGCCCTCGCATCCCTGGGGGGCGTGGTGCTGGCCGGCGTGATCGCGCATGGAGCCTGGCAGGCGCGCCGGGCCGATCCCAAGCGCGCCGAACGCGCACCTGAGCCGCGCATCGAGCCGCGCGAGCCGGTGATGGACGACGCGCCGCCGCCCGAGGATTCCGGGTCCTCCGGCACGAGCCTGCTTGCCGAGTTGTCGGTGCCGGCGCCGGAACGCCGCGCCAACCGGCGCGTCGTGCCGCGGCTCGATGCGCTGATCGACTCGATCGCCGCGCTCACCATCGAGGCGCCGATCGCTGGCGCGCAGGTGCTCGCGCACCTGCCGACGACGCGCCGCGCTGGCGGCAAGACCTTCATGATCGAGGGCCTGAACAGCGAGACCGGCGAGTGGGAGCCGCCCGCCGCCGGCCAGCGCTACGGCGAGTTCCAGGCCGGCGTGCAGCTGGCGAACCGCACCGGCGCGCTGAACGAGATCGAGTACTCCGAGTTCGTGCAGAAGGTCCAGGCCTTCGCCGACGGCCTCGGTGCGATGGCCGATTTTCCGGACATGCTCGAAGCGGTGGCGGCGGCGCGCGAGCTCGACCAGTTCGCCGGCGCCCACGATGCGCAGCTCGCGCTGCGCCTGTGTTCGCGCGGCTCGGCATGGAGCGTCGGCTACATCCAGCAGCAGGCCGGCCGCCACGGCTTCGTGCCGGGCGTCGTGCCGGGCCGGCTGGTGATGCCGGCGGCCGAAGAGGGCGCGCCGCCGGTGCTGACGCTGAGCTTCGATTCGCAGGCGGCGCTCGCCGACGACCCGAACCTCGCCGCGGTGCGCGACGTGACGCTGAGTTTCGACGTGCCGCAGACCGACCCGTCGGCGCAGCCCTTCGCCGCCTGGCAGTCCGCCGCGCTGGCGCTGGCGCAGGCGATGGACGCGACGGTGGTGGACGACCACGGCCGCACGCTCGGCACCGAGAGTTTCGTGGCGATCGGCGACGAGCTCGGCCGGCTCTACGCGACGCTCGAAGCCCGCGAGCTCGCGGCCGGCTCGGCGGCGGCGCGGCGCCTGTTCAGCTGAGACGCCGACAGCGCCCTCAGGCCGGCGACATACGTCGTCCGCCCCCTGAGGTCCGGAACGGGCCTCTTCGTGGCCCAGGGGGATGAGGAAACTTCGGGCGGCCGGGCGTTTCCTCACGAGGCACGCCGCTGTCTACACTGCGGGCCATGCCCGACAAAGCCTCTTCGACCCCGGCGCGGCGCGCGGCCGAGTTGCGCGAGCAACTGCAGCACCACGCCCACCGCTACTACGTGCTCGACGACCCGCAGATCCCGGATGCCGAGTACGACCGGCTGTTCCGCGAACTGCAGTCGATCGAGGCCGAACACCCCGACCTGCTGACCGCCGATTCGCCGACCCGGCGCGTGATCGGCCAGGTGCTGCCCGGCTTCACGCCGGTGCGGCACACGGTGCCGATGTTGTCGATCCGCACCGAGACCGACACCGAGGCCAGCGGCGCGCTGGCCTTCGATGCGCGCGTGCGGCGCGAGCTCGAGCTCGACGAGTCCGCGCCGCCGGTCGAATATGCGGCCGAACTCAAGTTCGACGGTCTGGCGATCAACCTGCGATACGAAGCGGGCGTGCTGGTGCAAGCCGCGACACGCGGCGACGGCGAGAAGGGCGAGGACGTGACGCAGAACATCCGGCGCATCGGCCAGATTCCGCTGCGCCTGCACGGCGTGAGCGCGCCGGTGCTCGAAGTGCGCGGCGAGGTCTACATGCGGCGCGACCAGTTCGAGGCGCTGAACGAGCGCCAGCGCGAGCTGATCGCGAGCGGCGCCAAGCACGAGAAGACCTTCGTGAACCCGCGCAATGCCGCCGCCGGCGCGGTGCGCCAGCTCGACCCGGCGATCGCCGCGAAGCGCCCGCTGAGCTTCTTCGCCTACGGCCTGGGCGAGGTGCAGGGATGGCAGGTTCCCGATACCCACAGCGCGCTGCTCGATGCGCTCGCCGCGCTGGGCGTGCCCGTCTGCGCCGACCGCGCGGTGGTGCTGGGCGCCGGCGGCCTGGTCGCATTCCACCAGGCGATTGGCGCCAAGCGCGACCAGTTGCCGTTCGACATCGACGGCGTCGTCTACAAGGTCAATGCGCGCGCGCTGCAGCAGCGGCTGGGTTTCGTCTCGCGCGAGCCGCGCTGGGCGGTCGCGCACAAGTTCCCGGCGCAGGAGCAGCTGACGGTGGTGCGCGCCATCGACATCCAGGTCGGGCGCACCGGCAAGCTCACGCCGGTCGCGAAGCTCGAGCCGGTGTTCGTCGGCGGCACGACGGTCAGCAACGCGACCCTGCACAACGAGGACGAGACGCGCCGCAAGGACGTGCGCGTCGGCGACACCGTGATCGTGCGGCGCGCCGGCGACGTCATTCCCGAGGTCGTCGGCGTCGTGCTGGAGCGGCGCCCGGCCGCGGTCGGCGCGCCCTTCGATCTCTGCAGGCAGCTGGGCGGCAAATGCCCGATCTGCGCCAGCGCGATCGTGCGCGAGGAAGGCGAGGCCGCCTGGCGCTGCACCGGCGGCCTGTTCTGCCCGGCGCAGCGCAAGCAGGCCATCCTGCACTTCGCGCAGCGCCGCGCGCTCGACATCGAGGGCCTGGGCGACAAGCTGGTCGACCAGCTGGTCGATGGCGGCACGATCCGCACCCTGCCCGATCTGTACAAGCTCGGTCTCGCGAACCTGACCGCGCTGGAGCGCATGGGCGAGAAGAGCGCGCTCAACCTGCTCGCCGCGCTCGAGGCGAGCAAGCACACGACGCTGGCGCGCTTTCTCTACGGCCTGGGCATCCGCAACGTCGGCGAGAGCACGGCGCGCGACCTGGCGAAGCACTTCGGCCGGCTCGACCGCCTGATGGCGGCGAGCGTCGACGAGTTGCTGGAGGTCGCCGACGTCGGCCCGATCGTCGCGCAGAGCATCCGCACCTTCTTCGACCAGCCGCACAACGTCGAGGTCGTCGAGCAGTTGCGCGCGGCCGGCGTCCGGTGGTCCGAGCACGAGGGCGCGGCCGCGGATGCGGCGCCCCGGCCGTTGGCCGGCAAGACCTTCGTGCTGACCGGCAGCCTGCCGACGCTCACGCGCGACGACGCGAAGGAGCGCATCGAAGCCGCAGGAGGCAAGGTGAGCGGCTCGGTCTCGAAGAAGACCGACTTCGTCGTCGCCGGCGCCGAGGCCGGCAGCAAGCTCGCGAAGGCCGGCGAGCTGGGCATCACGGTGCTCGACGAGGCGGCGTTGCTCGCGTTGCTGGGTGCGCCCGCAACGCGGTAGGGAGCCTCATGTTCGGCGCCATCCTCCGGCAAGCGGTGAAGCCGCGCGCTCGGACACGCAGCCGCTGCCCTCCGCGATCCGCCGCTCTGGCGTGCGGCGCCGGTATGCAGATCGGTTCCGTCGAGCCGGCCCTGGTGGCCGAGAGATGGTCATCGCGGCGCCGCGTCGAGCAGCGCGCGTTCACGCTGAAGCGTCGCGCTGATCCTTACCGAGGTACCGGCGCCGCGTTGAGAGAGCCCCCCAGGCCGACGACATACGTCGTCCGCCCCCGAGGTCCGGAACGGGCCCCTTCTTGGCCCAGGGGGATGAGGAAACTTCGGGCGGCCGGGCGTTTCCTCAGGAGGCGACCAGTCGTTCGGGGGCCCTCCGCGGACACCAGGTGCTCGATGGCGATCGGAACGGATCCGCGAATCAGGCCGCCCTCGATGCCCTCGCGCGCCGACGGCACGTTGACCTGCGTGGTCTTGCCCGCAGGCCGTGCAACCTACGCGCGGCACCGCGGCATGCAGCCACGCCTCGTACTGGAAGAAGTCCAGATGCCGCCACGAGCGAGGCAGACGGTCATGCACCTTCTGCGAGGCCGCGCCCGAAGAAATGGCATGCGCGGATGTACGTTTTATGGTACATATGACGGACGGTGAGGAATGGTCAAAGACGGAACGCAGAAGACGCCGCTGGTTTTCTATCGCAGCGGCAACGGCAAGGAACCCGTACGCGAGTGGCTCAAGGCCCTGGACGCGCCGGACCGGCTTGCAGTCGGTCAAGACCTGATGCGGGCGCAGTGGCGCTGGCCGGTAGGCATGCCCTTGTGCCGTGCCATGGGGCAGGGGCTCTGGGAAATCCGTACCGAACTGCCCAGCAACCGGATCGCGCGGGTGCTGCTCTGTTTGGATGAGGGCACGCTGGTGGCGCTGCATGCCTTCATCAAGAAGACGCAGAAGACGCCCGACGACGAACTGGCATTGGCGCGCAAGCGCCAGAAGGAGTTGAAGTCATGAGCAAGAAGCATCACGGATCGAGCCTCGACAGCCTGCTCAAGGAAGAAGGCGTCTTTGAGGAAACCCAGGCGCTGGCGATCAAGGAAGTCGTGGTCTGGCAGTTGACCGAAGCGATGGAGAAGCAGTCGTTGAGCAAGGCGCGTCTGGCTACCCTGCTGAAAACCAGCCGGTCGCAGGTTGACCGGTTGCTCGACCCGACACGCGACGTGACGCTCTCGACCCTGCAACGCGCCGCTGCCCTGGTCGGCCGCAAGGTGCAGATTGAGCTGGTGTGATCTGTGCCCCAGACCCACAGCATTGAAAGGCATTTCCGCGAGTTCCTGGCGAAGTCGGGAAGGCTAAAGCCATGAGCGACAAAGAATCGCCAACACCGCCGACGACAACCGAAACGGTTGCGCTGGCGGGGTACTTGAGGAGCTGAGGGACGAGGTGCAGATAAGCAATTGCGCCCAAGAAGTCCGCGATAGGGCGGAACGGCCGGTTTTCGCCGATCTGCTCCAACGCTGTCCGAGTCAGTCGTTCGCGATCGGACTGGTCCTTCGCATTGTTTGGCCTGTCGAGCAATAGCCTTCCGGTGGTCAGCTCATGTACTGTTTCGGCGCTGATGACAGCTCGCTGCTGACCCTTCCCCTCGCTCTTGAAGGCCAGCGAATAGCGCCAGGTCGGTGCAACGTCGGAGGATTCCGCAAGCTCGACCTCGATCCGAATCTCCGGGTCGCGACGCGCGGCGAGGCAGCGAAGCTTCGGCACACCACCTCTGTCTCTTGCCGCCTTTCGAAAGCCTCCTCCTTCGGCCTTGCAGATGTCGCGCAGGAATCTCTCAAGGAAATGTGGCTTTGCCACTTTCCTTGAACCCCCGCGGGGGGCGGGCTGGGCGCAGCCCGGCCCTGGGGGCACTCAGAGCTCCCAGCAAGTTCGATCTTCCCGAAGCGTTCGGACCGATGATGTAGACGCGTTCACGCAGACGCGCTTCAGCTGCGCGAAAGTTCTGCCAGTTTTTCAACTTGATGCTGCTCACGATCATGCTTCTTGCGCCTTTACGGTCATTGCCGCCGTGAGCGGGATTCTGCAACGACAGGAGGCGGGCCGGTCGGTTTCATCCAAATCGCAGCGCCATCACCCCGGCGACGATCACGCCGGTGCCGATGGCGCGCTGCAGGCCGAAGCGTTCCTTCAGCAGCAGCGTTCCGAGCACCGCGGCGAACAGCACCGAGGTTTCGCGCAGCGCGGCCACCGACGCGACCGGCGCGCGCGTCATCGCCCACAGCACGACGCCGTAGCCACCGAGCGACGCGATGCCACCCACCGCCACCACCGGCCAGCGGCGGCGCGTGTAGGCGACCAGCTCGATGCGCTGCGCCGGGCTGCGGCGCAGCCACACCAGCGCCGGGTAGAGAAAGCCGTCGAGCGCGAACAGCAGCAGCGCATAGCGCGCCGCGTTGCCGCCGGCGCGCACGCCGACCCCGTCGATCGTGGTGTAGGTCGCGATCACGGCGGCGTTCGCGAACGCGAAGGCCAGCGCCCGGCGGTGGTGCAGCGCCTCGCCCGGATGCGCGAGGCCGACCAGCGCGACCCCGACAGCGATGCCCAGGATGCCGAGCCACGCTGCCGCCGACGGCACTTCGCCGACGAACACGCTGCTGCCCAGCGCGACGAGCAGCGGCGCGAAGCCCCGCATGATCGGGTAGGTCAGGCCGAGTTCGCCGTGCCGGTAGGCTTCCACCAGTGCGACGTAATAGCCGACGTGGATCACGAGCGTCGCCAGCAGATAGGGCCAGACGGCGGCGCCGGGCAGACCGGTCCAGAGCAGGAGCGGCAGCGCGAGCACCGCGCCGGCGATCGTCAGCAGCGCGGTGTCGGCGCTCTTGTCGCCGCCCGACTTGATCATGGCGTTCCAGGAGGCATGCAGCATCGCCGCGCAGAGCACCGCCAGGACGGTCGGCCAGGTCAGGGTCATGCCGTGGCCGCCTTCGCCGGCCCGGGCCGGCAGCGGGCAGTGCGGCACAGGCAGTGTTTCGCAGCGACAGGCAGCATGGCGGGGCGAAGCTCAGGCGGGCGGATTCTCGGGGCCGGTCAGTGCGCCGTGCTGCGAGGCACGGATGCGCGTCTTGGTCAGCGCGCCGGCCGACTCCAGGATCGGGTAGGCGATCGAGCAGATGTGCGAGTTGATGCGCTTGAGGTCGCTGATCAGGTCGATGTGCAGCGAGCTGGTCTCGATGCTGTGCGCGGTGTGGTCCTGTAGCCGCGCGATGTGGCTGGCGGCGTATTCGTGCTCCAGGTCCCGGAAGCGCGCCTTCTCCTCGAGCAGTCTCTTCGCGTCGCGCACGTGGCCGTCGAGGAACACGCTCATGCCCAGGCGCAGGTTCGCGGTCAGGCGCTCGTGCAGGTGCACGATCTCGGCCATGCCGGCATCCGAGAAGCGGCGGTTCTTGCGGATCTTCTTGTCCTCGATGTCCTGGATCACGCGCTCGATGATGTCGCCGATCTGTTCCATGTTGATCGTGAACGAGACGATGTCGGTCCAGCGCCGGCCTTCGTCCTGCGAGAGGGCCTCGCGCGAGATCTGCGTCAGGTAGAACTTGATTGCCGAGTAGAGCTCGTCGACCGTGTCGTCCATGTTGCGCAACTGCTCGGCCAGCACCAGGTCGTTGTCGCGCAGCACCGGCAGGATGCCGTTCAGCATGGTCTCGACCACGTCCGCCTGGTGCAGGGCCTCGCGTGCCGCGCAACTGATCGCGAGGGAGGGCGTCTGCAGCGCCGAGGGGTCGAGATGGCGCGGGCGTGTCGCGCTGGCAGGCGCGACGGGCGCCGGCAGCAGCGTCTCGACCAGGCGCGCCATCGGGTGCGTGAAAGCGATGAACAGCGCCGCGCGGACGACGTTGAAGCCGAGGTGGAAGGCGATCACCTGCGCGTGGACGGTCGGGATGTGGTTCTGCAGCAGCACGTGGATCTGCGGCAGCAGCGGGATCGCGAGCGCGCAGCCGCCGAGCTTGAACAGCAGGCTGCCCAGCGGCAGGCGCAGGCGCACGGTCGGCGGGCCGGAACTCGTCAGCATCGCGAGGATGCCGCTGCCGATGTTCGCGCCCAGCACCATGCCCAGCGCGACCGTGACCGGCAGGATGCCCGAGGCCGCCAGCGTCGCGGTCAGCAGCACGAACGCCAGGCTGGAGTAGCAGGCCATCGTCAGCAGGGCGCCGACGACGATGTCGAGGAACACGTCGTTCGGCAGCCCGACGATCAGCCCGCGGATGGCCGGCGACGCGATCATCGGCTGCGTTGCCGCGACGATCAGCTGCAGCGCGAGCGTGATCAGCCCGAAGCCGATCGCGACGCGCCCGAAGCGCCCGGCGCTGCTCTTCTCGTTCGAGATGAACAGCACCACGCCGCTGAAGATCAGCAGCGGCGACAGCCACGACAGGTCGAACGAGAACACCACCGCCATCAGGCTGGTGCCGATCTCGGCGCCCAGCATCACCGCCAGGCCCGCGGCCATGCCGACCAGCCCGCTGCCGACGAAGGACGAGATGATCACCGCGGTCGCGGTGCTCGACTGCACCAGCCCCGTGACCGCGAGGCCGGCGAGCACGGCCCGCAGGCGGTTGCTCAGGCTGGCGGCGAGCACTCGGCGCAGGTTCTCGCCGAAGATCCGGATCACGCCGGTGCGCACGATGTTCGTGCCCCAGACGAGCAGCGCGATCGCGGCGAGCAGGTTCAGCAGATGGATCATCCGGCGGTGCCTGCCTTGGCCGCCGGGGCGTCCCGGGCGCGTCGGCCGCGGGCGCGCTGCGGCTTGTTCATGAGCGTGCGTTGCTTGCTGGCGACCGCGTGGTCGGACATCGCCCTGGCAGCGGCCGCGGGGTCGCCCGACGCGATCGCCCTGACGATCCGGCGGTGCTCGCCGACCGACGCCGGCATCGGCCCGCCGTCGGCCAGGGTCAGCCGGCCGAACAGGCTCAACTCCTTGATCAGCTTGCGCGAGATCGCCGTCAGCTTGCGGTTGCCGGCCCACTCGACGAGGCGGTCGTGGAACGCCAGGTTCAGCGGGTGGTAGCGGCTCGCGTCCCTGGCCTTCACGGCCTGCTCCAGCAGGTCGACCAGGCCGCGCAGCTCCGTCAGCTGGGCCGGTGTGATCTGCTGCGCCAGACGCCGGCCGACCAGTTCGTCCATCGCCGCGCGCAGGTCGAAGATCTCGACCGCTTCGTCGATCGGCAGGTCGCGCACGAACACGCCACGGTTCTTCTCGATGCGCACCAGCCCGGCCTGCTCGAGCATGCGGAAGGCCTCGCGCAGCGGCCCGCGCGAGACGCCCAGGCGCGCAGCCAACGCGACCTCGGTGAGCCGGGCACCGGGCGCGAGCTCGCCGGCCAGGATCATGCGTTCGAGCTCGCCCTGCACGACGCTGGTCAGCGAACTGGTCTGCAGCAGCGCGATCGTGGGGTGGGGCAGCAGGGCGGCACTCATCGACGCACAGCGTAGGGGACGAGCTTGTCGATTGTCAACAATCGTCAAGAATGGTCGGCGCAGCGTCGGGGTCGCGGCCGGGCGCCGGCTGCAGGGCCTCGTCGACCCGCGCTGGCGACTGCGGCCGGCTGCCACGGTCGGCATGACGGCGGCGCCGACAGGCATCAGAATCGGCGCGAGGAGTCGGGCAGTCGGCAAGGGGATGACCGTGGCAAACTGGGAGTCGGGCAGGCAGTCGGGGCGGGAGGACGGCGCATCGAAGGCGCCGGGCGCGTGCGGCACCTGCGCAATCGCGTGCGGCGACGTCGCGGCGAGCGACCTCCGCCCCGGAGGCACCTCCGCGCGTGCGGTGCGGCGGGAGCGCGGATGATGTCCCGGCCGCTGATCATCGGCATCTCCGCGCGCATCCATCATCCGGTCGGGCCGGTGCTCGACCTCGGCGGCGTCTACACCAAGACCCTGCATTACCTGGAGCAATCGGTCGCGCACTGGGTGCTCGCGAAGGACGTGCTCGCCGTGATGATCCCGGCGATCGAGAGCGAGGGCCTGATCGGTCGCGGCGACATGAGCCTGGCGTCCTACGCCGAGCACCTCGACGGCCTGGTGCTGCAGGGCGGCGCCGACATCGCGCCCGAGAGCTATGGCGAGACGCCGCTGCACCCCGATTGGGCCGGCGACCGCATCCGCGACCGCTACGAGATCGACCTGTTCAACGCCTTCGTCGCCGCCGGCAAACCGGTGATCGGCATTTGCCGCGGCTGCCAGCTGATCAACGTGGCGCTCGGTGGCAGCTTGTTCCAGGACATCCCCACTCAGGTCTTGCAGGCGATCTCGCACCGCGACAACGAGCTCTACGAGCGCGCGCTGCACGACGTGAGCCTGGTCCAGGGCACGCGCTTGTCGCAGATGTACCCGGGCGTGCAGCAGGCCAGGATCAATTCGATCCACCACCAGGCCGTCAAGGGCCTGGGCCGAGACCTCGTGGTCGAGGCGCTGGGCGTGCCCGACGGCATCGTCGAGGCGATCCGCTGGCGCGGGCCCAGCTACGTGTTCGGCATGCAGTGGCACCCCGAGTTCATGGCCCTGAGCCCGCCGGACCGGTCCCAGCTCGACGGCGGGCCGATCCTGCACGACTTCCTGGCCGCCGCGCGTTCGGTCCGCGACGCCTGACCGGCCCCGCCTGCCGCCTTTCTTCGAGCGAAGCACCATGCCCGAACTCTGCCGCCCACCGAGCTCGCTGGCCGAGCGGATCGACGCCCGCGCGGCGGCAATCGAGCCGCAGGTGATCGCCTGGCGGCGCGACTTCCATGCGAACCCGGAGCTCGGCAACCGCGAGCACCGCACCGCGGGCATCGTTGCCGCGCATCTGCGCCGTTTGGGCTTCGACCAGGTGCGTACCGGCGTGGCCCACACCGGCGTCGTCGGGATGCTGAAAGGTGCGCTGCCGGGCCCGGTGGTGGCGTTGCGCGCCGACATGGACGCGCTGCCGGTCGCAGAGGAGGTCGACCTGCCGTTCGCGTCGAAGGCGCGCGCCGACTGGAACGGCGAGTCGGTCGGCGTGATGCACGCCTGCGGCCACGACGCGCACACGGCGATCCTGATGGGCGTGGCCGAACTGCTCGCCGGGCTGCGCGCGCAATTGCGCGGCTCGGTGAAGTTCATCTTCCAGCCCGCCGAGGAACTGCCGCCCGAGGGCGAGGAGGGCGGCGCGAAGCTGATGATCGAGCAGGGCGCGCTCGAGAACCCGGTGCCGCAGGCGATCTTCGGGCTGCACGTGACCTCGCGCCTGCCGAGCGGCGTGATCGGCTACCGGCCGGGGCCGACGATGGCCAGCGCCGACAACCTGAAGATCACCGTCCACGGCCGCCAGACGCACGGCGCGATGCCGTGGTTCGGCGTCGATCCGATCGTCACCGCGGCGCAGGTCGTGCTCGGTCTGCAGACCGTCGTCAGCCGGCAGGTCGACCTGACGCAGGAGCCGGCTGTCGTGACGATCGGCGCGATCAAGGGCGGCGTGCGCGAGAACATCATCCCCGACTCGGTCGAGATGCGCGGCACGATCCGCAGCTTCGACGAGGCGATGCGCGACGACATCCACGAACGCGTGACGACGCTGGCCGAGGCGATCAGCCGCGGTTCGCGCGCCGGCTGCACGGTGTGCATCAAGAAGAACTACCCGGTCACGGTGAACGACCCGGCGCTGACCGAGGCGATGCGGCCCACGCTGGCGCGCGTGGCCGGGCCGCAGCACCTGATGCTGGTGCCCAAGGTGATGGGCTCGGAGGACTTCTCGTTCTTCCAGCGCATGGTGCCGGGCGTGTTCTTCTTCGTCGGTGTCACGCCGCACGGCACCGACCCGGCGACCGCGGCCCCCAACCATTCGCCGCGCTTCTTCGTCGACGAGGCCGGGCTGCTGCTCGGGGTGCGCGCACTGGCGCACCTGGCCTGCGATTTTCTCGAGTCGGCGGGTTAGCGCGTGCCGGGGTTGCACGCTTCGATCGTCGGCGCGCGTCACCTCCGGCTCCTGGCGCTCGCGCCACTGGTCGTTGTGCAAGCCTGCGTGTATGTGCCCCGAACGACCCAGGTCTTCGATCCGGAGTGCCGGGTCATGGCGAATCACATGGTTCTCGAGCCGGTTCAGGTGGCGGCCATCCAGAGCTGTTCGAACCAGGGCTGCATCGCCCTGATCGTCGGTGCGGGCGTTGCCACGGCCGCCTCGGTCGTCATCTCCGGAACCATCGTGGTCGCCGGCAATGTCGCGTACTGGTTCGAGAGGGCGTCGCAATGCCGAAGTGTCCGGTAGCGGACGGATGTTCCTGGCCGAATCATCCGCGGCGATCCGACGCGTTGCGTGCCTGAACTACGATGCCGGGGTGAGGAAATCCCCGAAAGGAAGAGCGATGGCGATGGACGTGGTGGACTACGAGATCAAGGGCGCGGAGATGCAGTTCGTCGAGATCGAGCTCGACCCCGGCGAGGCGGCGGTCGGCGAGGCCGGCAGCATGATGTTCATGGATGCCGGCATCGCGATGGACACGGTGTTCGGCGACGGCTCGCAGGGCAGCGGCGGCGGCCTGTTCGGCAAGCTGCTCGGCGCCGGCAAGCGGCTGGTGACCGGCGAATCGCTGTTCACGACCGTCTACACCAACCAGAGCGCGGCCAAGCTGCGCGTCGCGTTCGCCGCGCCGTACCCCGGCAAGATTCTGCCGATGGACCTGCGCCAGCTCGGCGGCACGCTGATCTGCCAGAAGGACGCGTTCCTGTGCGCGGCGCGTGGCGTCTCGCTGGGCATCTACTTCCAGCAGAAGCTGTCGGTCGGCTTCTTCGGCGGCGAGGGCTTCATCATGCAGAAGCTCGACGGTGACGGCCTGGCCTTCGTGCACGCCGGCGGCACCGTCGTGAAGCGCGAACTGCGTGCCGGGCAGACGCTGCTGGTCGACACCGGCTGCCTGGTCGCGATGACCCCCGACGTGAACTTCGAGATCCAGTACGTCGGCAAGATCAAGACTGCACTGTTCGGCGGCGAGGGCCTGTTTTTCGCCAAGGTCACCGGGCCGGGAACGGTCTGGCTGCAGAGCCTGCCGTTCTCGCGCCTGGCCTCGCGCGTGTTCGCGGCCGCGCCGCAGCGCGGCGGCTCGCGCGAGGAAGGCTCCTTGCTCGGGGGCTTCGGTGCCGGCGGGCTGCTCGGCGGCGTCTTGGGTGGTGACGACGACTAGTCCTTCGCATGCCGGGGCGCGGCCCGTACACTCTCGCCCTGTTCACTCGGCCGAGCCGCCGGGAAGGTGTTCGCAAGGTGCCTGGCCGATCGTTTCTTCGTTCCCTGTCTGCGCTGCTCGCGAGCGCGCTGCTGGTGCTTGTGTCCATGCCGGAGTCGGCGCTGGCGGCGCCGCGGCCGGCCAGCCCGTTCATCGAGGACATGACCTGGCCCGAACTGCGCGACCGGGTTGCCGCCGGCGCGACCACCATCCTCGTGCCGATCGGCGGCACCGAGCAGAACGGTCCGCACATGGTGCTGGGCAAGCACAACGTGCGCGCCCGCATCCTCGCCGGGCGCATTGCCGAGCAACTCGGCAATGCGGTGGTGGCGCCCGTGATCGCCTATGTGCCCGAGGGGTCGATCACGCCGCCGGCGGCGCACATGCGCTTCCCGGGCACGATCTCGATTCCCGAGGCGACCTTCGAGGCAGTGCTCGAGGCGACGGCGCGCAGTTTCAGGCAGCACGGCTTTCGCGACGTGGTGTTCCTCGGCGACCATGGCGGCTATCAGCTCAGCGAGGAACGCGTCGCGACGCGGCTGACCCGCCAGTGGGCGCCCGCGTGCCGCGTGCACGCGCTGGTCGACTACTATCGGGTCACCCAGACCGCGTATGTGGAGTGGCTGAAGGCGCGAGGTTTTGCGCCCGAGGAGATCGGTAGCCATGCCGGCCTGGCGGACACCGCGCTGAGTCTCGCGATCGATCCCGGCCTGGTGCGGCAGGACCGGTTGGCGCAGGGCCCGAAGGAGCGCGTGCGCGATGGCGTGTACGGCGATCCGCGCCGCGCGACGGCCGAGCTGGGCCGGGCCGGTGTCGAGCGGATCATCGAGAAGTCGGTGGCGACGCTGCGCGAGCTGACGCGGGTGCGGTGAAGGCCAGGGCACAGACAGCAACGAACGACAGGGCCGAACGGTGCAGATGAAGCGGGCGATGAGCGACAAGAAGCTGGCGGCGGGGCTGGCGCTGCTGGCCCTGGCGGGTTTGATCGGGGCGACGGCAGGCCGCGTGCAGGGTGCGGCGAACGCGGCACCGGCTGCGAGCGCGACCGGTGCAGCGCCGGCGGCGGTGGTCACGCTGCCCGGGATGCCGCCGGTGATCGATCCGCGCAACCTGTACAGCGAGACCGCGGCCGGCAAGCTGGCGCCGGCGCTGAGCGGCGATCTCGAGCGCATCTACGTGCCGAACCTGCGCTCGAACGACGTGGTCGTGGTCGATCCGGCGACGCTGAAGGTGGTCGATCGCCTCAAGGTCGGTCTGGGACCGCAGCACATCGTGCCGTCGTGGGACCTGCGCACGCTGTGGGTCACCAACAATGCCGAAGGCCGCACCGACGGCAGCCTGACGCCGATCGATCCGCGCACCGGCAAGGCGGGCAAGCCGGTGCCGGTCGACGACCCGTACAACATGTACTACACGCCCGACGGCAAGTCGGCGATCGTGGTGGCCGAGGCGCGCAAGCGGCTGGACTTTCGCGATCCGCGGACGATGGCGATGCAGTTCTCCATCGACACGCCGGGCTGTCCCGGCATCAATCACGCCGACTTCTCGATCGACGGGCGCACGGCGGTGTTCACCTGCGAGTTCTCGGGCAGTCTCGTGAAGATCGACCTGGTGAACCGCAAGGTGCTGGGCTATCTGACGCTGCAGATGCCGGCCACGCGATTCAGGGAGTCGAAGAAGTCTCAGGCCGCGGCCGGCAAGGTCTGGGAGCCCGGCGAGTCGGAGATCTGCACGGTCACGAAAGGCATGCCGCAGGACATCCGCAGTTCGCCCGATGGCCGACGGCTCTACGTGGCCGACATGCATGCGGACGGTGTGCACATCGTCGATGTCGAATCCTTCACCGAAGTCGGTTTCATTGCCACCGGCATCGGCGCGCACGGGCTGTACCCGAGCCGCGATGGCAGGAGCCTGTATGTGGCCAACCGCGGTTCGCACAAGATCCACGGCGCGAGGCTCGGCGACGGCGGCGTCACGGTCATCGACTTCGCCTCCGAGAAGATCGTCGCCCGCTGGGGCGTGCCGGGCGGTGGCAGCCCGGACATGGGCAATGTCAGTGCCGACGGCAAGTGGCTCTGGCTGGCGGGGCGTTTCGACGACGTGATCTACCGTTTCGACACCACCAGCGGTGCAGTCCGGCAGGTCAAGGTCGGCGCCGAGCCGCACGGCCTGACCGTGTGGCCGCAGCCGGGGCGTTACTCGCTCGGTCACACCGGGAATCTGCGCTGACGGCATCGATGATGTCTGCAGGCGGCGGGGTGCAATGGCAGTCGGGTGGGCGCCTGGCCCCGACCAGGGGGGCCGTCACGCCGCAGGCCCGATGGCTCGCTTTCGGCACGGGGATGCGGTGAAACGGTTGTTCGACGCCTTCTGGCGCGCCGCCGCCTACTGCCTGCACCCGCGCGTGATCGTGCTGTCGCTGCTGCCGCTGGTGCTGATGGCCGGGCTCGCGCTCGGCCTGGGTTATTTCTTCTGGGAGTCGGCGATCGACGCGGTGCGTGCGAGCTTCGACTCGTGGGCGTCGCTGAAGACGCTGACCGCTTGGCTCGAAGGCGTGGGCCTCGCGAACCTGAAGACCGTACTCGCGCCGATGGTGGTGGTGTTCCTGACCACGCCACTGATCGTCGTGTTCTCGCTGCTGCTGGTGGCCGTGTTCATGACGCCGGCGATGCTGACACTGGTGGCCGGCCGCCGCTTCCCCCGCCTCGAGCGAAAGCACGGCGGCTCGTTCCTCGGCAGCACCTTCGGCGCGCTGTGGGCCACCGTGGCGGCACTGCTGGCACTGGTCGTGTCGATCCCGCTGTGGTTCGTGCCGCCGCTGGTGCTGATCCTGCCGCCCTTGATCTGGGGCTGGCTGACCTACCGCGTGATGATCTACGACGTGCTCGCCGAGCATGCCAGCGCCGACGAGCGTCGCGAACTCGTGCGGCGCCACCGTGGCACGCTGCTCGGCATGGGGGTGCTCACCGGCTACCTCGGTGCGGCGCCGTCGGTGATCTGGGCCTCGGGGGCGCTGGCGATCGTGTTCGCGCCGGTGCTGGTGCCGGTTGCGGTCTGGATCTACACGCTGGTGTTCGCGTTCTCGGCGCTGTGGTTCGCGCACTTCGGGCTGGCCGCGCTGCAGGCGCTGCGCGCCGAGGGGGAGCCGTTCGAGATCCTGCCGCCCACGCGGCGCGGCCGGGCGCCCGACGCCGAGCCGATCGACGATGCGCGCCTGCTCGCCGCCGTGCCGGACGAAGCATCCGGCGCGGTACCCGGCCTGTCCACCGGGACCGGGACATGAACTTCGGTCTGATCATCATCGGCGACGAGATCCTCTCGGGCAAGCGCGCCGACAAGCACTTGGCCAAGGTCATCGAACTGCTGGGCGCGCGCGGTCTCGGCCTGAGCTGGGTGCGCTATGTCGGCGACGATCCGGCGCGCATCACCGCCGACCTGAAGCATGCGTTCGAATCCGGCGACGTGGTGTTCTCGTGCGGCGGGATCGGCGCCACGCCCGACGACCACACGCGCCAGTGCGCGGCCGCGGCACTCGGCGTCCCGCTCGTGCTGCACCCGCAGGCGCGCGACCTGATCGTCGAGCGCATGCGCGACACCGCGCGCGAGCAGGGCGTCCCGTTCGAACCCGAGCGGCCCGACAACCAGCACCGTCTGAACATGGGCGTGTTCCCCGAGGGCGCCGCCATCATCCCGAACCCTTACAACAAGATCGCCGGCTTCAGCGTCGGTGCGGTGCACTTCGTTCCCGGCTTCCCGGTGATGGCCTGGCCGATGATCGAATGGGTGCTCGACCACCACCATGCGGCACTCCAGGGGCAGGGCGCGCGGCGGGAGAAGTCGGTGATCGTGTTCGGGGCGATGGAGGCGACGCTGACACCGCTGATGGAGCGGATCGAAGCGCAGTTCGAGGGCGTCAAGGTGTTCAGCCTGCCCAGCGTCGACCACCCTTCGTTCGGCCATCACATCGAGCTCGGTGTGAAAGGCCGTGGCGATCAACTCGACGCTGCGTACCGCGCCATGCTGGTCGGGCTGGCGTCCGAGGGCGCTAGACTTGGCCCTGAATTGGTGCGTTGAATCGCTCGTAACCAGTGCGCATAGAATTCCCCATTGTGGGGCGAAATATCGGCCAGCTGCCGCTACTCGGCCCTCGGTGAACCAACAGGGGTTGCCAGGGTGCACACCGGCTGTCGCGGGCATGCTTTCTGCTAATTTCTTGTGCGCTTTTTTTGGGCCTCTCTGCAGGCATCCTGAAGGCCCGAAGTCCGCAGTCCTCAATCCCTACCTCCCCCGAACAAGCATTCCACCAGGAGTTCCAGATGGCCAGCAAGACCGTTGCCGACGTGATGAAGATGGTGAAGGAGAACGAAGTCAAGTTCGTCGACTTCCGCTTCACCGATACCCGCGGCAAAGAGCAGCACGTCAGCGTGCCGGTGTCGCACTTCGACGAAGACAAGTTCACCGCGGGTCACGCCTTCGACGGCTCGTCGATCGCCGGCTGGAAAGGCATCGAGGCCTCGGACATGCAGCTGATGCCCGACCCGAACACCGCCAACATCGACCCGTTTTTCGAAGAGCCGACGCTGATCCTGACCTGCGACGTGGTCGAGCCGGGCGACGGCAAGCCCTACGAGCGCGACCCGCGCTCGCTGGCCAAGCGCGCCGAGGCCTACATGAAGGCGTCGGGCCTGGGCGACACGGCGTTCTTCGGCCCGGAGCCCGAGTTCTTCGTGTTCGACAGCGTGCGCTGGGGCAACGACATGTCGGGCTGCTTCTCGAAGATCGAGTCCGAAGAGGCGGCCTGGAACACCGGCAAGGAATACGAGCACGGCAACTCCGGCTACCGCCCGACGGTCAAGGGTGGCTACTTTCCGACCCCGCCGGTCGATTCGTTCCAGGACATGCGCTCCGAGATGTGCCTGGTGCTCGAATCGCTGGGCATTCCCTGCGAAGTGCATCACCATGAGGTCGCGAATGCCGGCCAGATGGAAATCGGCACCAAGTTCAGCACGCTGCTGCAGCGCGCCGACTGGGTCCAGCTGCAGAAGTACGTGATCCAGAACGTCGCGCACTCTTACGGCAAGACCGCGACCTTCATGCCCAAGCCCATCGTCGGCGACAACGGCTCGGGCATGCACGTGCACCAGTCGGTCTGGAAGGACGGCAAGAACCTGTTCGCCGGTGACGGCTACGCCGGCCTGAGCGAGTTCGCGCTGTTCTACATCGGCGGCATCATCAAGCACGCGCGCGCGCTGAACGCGATCACGAACCCGGGCACCAACTCGTACAAGCGCCTCGTGCCGGGCTACGAAGCGCCGGTCAAGCTCGCGTACTCGAGCAAGAACCGCTCGGCCTCGATCCGCATCCCGCACGTCGCGAACCCGAAGGGCCGCCGCGTCGAGGCGCGCTTCCCCGATCCCCTGATGAACCCGTATCTCGGTTTCTCGGCAATGCTGATGGCGGGTCTGGACGGCGTGGAGAACAAGATCCATCCGGGCGAGGCCGCGAGCAAGGACCTGTACCACCTGCCGCCGGAAGAGGACAAGCTGATCCCGACGGTCTGCCACAGCCTCGATCAGGCGCTCGAGTACCTGGACAAGGACCGCACCTTCCTGACCAAGGGCGGCGTGTTCACCGACGCCTACCTGGACGCCTACATCGACCTGAAGATGCAGGAAGTGACCCGCTTCCGCATGGCCACGCACCCGGTCGAGTTCGACATGTACTACTCCCTGTAAAGGGCTGGTGCGCGGCGTCGCACGCGGTGGAAGGGGCGGCACGAGCCGCCCCTTCGCCATTTCCGGCGTGGGCACGGGAACAAGCTGCGACACAATCGACTCTCGCGCTGTAGGCGCGGCGCCCCCGCACCGCGTTGGGCAGGTCAGGAGAATCCCCGCATGAAATTCATCGTCTCGGCCGTGCTTGCGTCGATCGCGGCGCTGGCGCTCGGGCTCGCCGGCACGGCCCGGGCCGCCGAGGGCAGCGTGATGTACCGCTGCCCCGGCAACGAGTACAACAACACGCTGTCGCCGAAAGAGGCCAAGGACAAGGGCTGCAGGACGATCGAGGGCGCACCCATCACCGTGATCCAGACCGTCAAGCCGCGCGTGCCGGCGGCCGGCTCCGGCGTGGCGGGCAGCAAGGTCGACCCGGCCGAGCAGCGCGCCCGCGACAGCGATGCGCGCCGCATCCTCGAGGCCGAGCTCAAGCGCGAGGAAGACCGGCTCGCCGAGATGAAGGCCGACTACAACAACGGCCAGCCCGAACGCCAGGGCAACGAGAAGAACTACCAGAAATACCTGGACCGCGTGGCCGACATGAAGGCCGCGATCGGCCGCAAGGAAAGCGACATCGCGGCGCTGAAGCGCGAGATCGCCAAGCAGCCGCAGTGAAGCGCCCGTCGCTGGTGTCGATGCCCGCCCGCGATGCCGCGGGAGCGGTGGCGTACGCGGCATTCGATCACCTGGCGACCATGGTCGCGGTCGTGGGCGTCGACGGCCAGTGCGTGTTCGCGAACGCCTCGTTCGAGAACGTGCTGGGCCTGTCGCGCCGCAGCGTGCAGCGCGGGTCGGTGTTCGACTGGTTCGTCGACTCGCAGCGCGTCCACGACACCGTGGTGGCCGTGTGCCGCAACGACTATGCCACCAGCCGGCTCGAAGCGCTGCTGCGACGCCCCGGCGCGCTGCACGGCGAGCCGCTGCCGGTGCACGTGATCGTCAACCAGATCGAGGCGTCGCCGCATGTCATCGTCGAACTGGTCGAGATCGAGCAGCAGACGCGCCAGGACCGCGAGGAGCGCGCGCTCGGCCAGGCGCAAGTCACGAAGGAACTGATTCGCAACCTCGCGCACGAGATCAAGAACCCGCTGGGCGGCATCCGCGGCGCGGCGCAGCTGCTCGAGATGGAGGTGCAGGAGCGCGCACTGCACGAGTACACCCAGGTCATCATCGGCGAGGCCGACCGGTTGCAGGCGCTGGTGGACCGGCTGCTCGCGCCGCACCGCAAGCCGCACGTGGTCGGCGACGTCAACGTCCATGAGGTCTGCGAGCGGGTGCGGGCACTGATCCAGGCCGAGTTCCCGCGCGGCCTGGCGATCGAGCGCGACTACGACATTTCGATCCCCGATTTTCGCGGCGACCGCGAGCAGCTGATCCAGGCGGTGCTGAACATCGCGCACAACGCGGCGCAGGCGCTGTCCGAGCGCATCGCGGTCGGCGACGCGAAGATCCTGCTGCGCACGCGGATCGCACGCCAGGTGACGCTGGGCAAGCAGCGCTACCGTCTGGCACTGGACTTGCATATCGAGGACAACGGTCCGGGCGTGCCCGAGTCCATCCGGGATCGAATCTTCTACCCGCTGGTCTCGGGGCGGGACGGTGGCTCCGGACTCGGGCTCACGCTCGCGCAGACCTTCGTGCAGCAGCACCTGGGCACGATCGACTGCGAGAGCGAACCCGGCAAGACAATTTTCAAGATCGTGATCCCGCTGCCTTGATTCACGGAAGCGCCGCCAAGAGCCGGCCAGCGGCAGCGGCGATCGACCGACCGACAGAGAACGCAGGGCAGGGCATGAAACCCATCTGGATCGTTGACGACGATCAATCCATCCGCTTCGTGCTGGAGAAGGCACTCGGACGCGAAGATTTCGCGGTGCGCAGCTTCACGAATTCACGCGACGTGCTCGCCGCGCTCGACGACGATGAGCCCCAGGTGCTGGTCTCGGACATCCGCATGCCCGGCGGCTCCGGCATCGAACTGCTGGCCAAGGTCCGCGAGCGCATGCCGGCGCTGCCGGTCATCATCATGACCGCGTACTCCGACCTCGACAGCGCCGTCAGCGCGTTCCAGGGCGGTGCATTCGAGTACCTGCCCAAGCCCTTCGACGTGCCCAAGGCGGTCGAGCTGATCCGCCGCGCGGTCGAGGAGAGTCTGCGCGAGGAGGTGCGCGACGAGAAGGCGGCGCAGGTGCCCGAGATGCTCGGCCAGGCGCCGGCGATGCAGGACGTGTTCCGCGCCATCGGGCGGCTCTCGCAGAGCATCGTCACCGTGCTGATCACCGGCGAATCGGGCTCCGGCAAGGAACTCGTCGCCAATGCGCTGCACAAGCACAGCCCGCGCGCCAGCGGGCCTTTTGTGGCGATCAACACCGCGGCGATCCCGAAGGACCTGCTCGAGTCCGAACTCTTCGGCCATGAACGCGGCGCCTTCACCGGCGCGCAGACCACGCGCCGCGGCCGCTTCGAGCAGGCCGACGGCGGCACGCTGTTCCTGGACGAGATCGGCGACATGCCGTTCGACCTGCAGACGCGCCTGCTGCGCGTGCTCAGCGACGGACAGTTCTACCGCGTCGGCGGCCACAACCCGATGCGCAGCAATGTGCGCGTGATCGCGGCCACGCACCAGAACCTCGAGGACCGGGTCCGGCAGGGTGTGTTCCGCGAAGACCTGTTTCACCGCCTGAACGTGATCCGGCTGCGCCTGCCGGCGCTGCGCGAGCGCGCCGAAGACGTGCCGTCGCTGACGCGCTTCTTCCTCCAGAAGAGCGCGAAGGAACTCGGCGTCGAGGCCAAGCGCATCACCGATGCCGCACTCGCCCGCCTGATGCGCTTCGACTTTCCGGGCAACGTGCGCCAGCTCGAGAACATCTGTCACTGGCTGACCGTGATGGCGCCGGCGCAGATGATCGAGGCGAAGGATCTGCCGCCGGAACTCGCGGCCGAGGCGTCGCTGGCGGACGCCGCACTTCCGGTGCCGGCACGCAGTGTGAAGGACTCGCCTGCGGCCGAGCCGCTGCCGCCGGTGCTTGCGTCGGCTGCTCCGGCTGCGTCGGCCGCACCGGCGCCGGTTGCTGCGGCGCCCGGCTGGATGAGCGGGCTCGAGCAGGAGGCCCGCCATCTGCTGCAGGTCGGCCACCCGGAGGTCTGGGACACGCTGACCCACAAGTTCGAGGCCCAGCTGATCCGAACCGCGCTCGAGATCACGCGCGGCCGACGCATCGAGGCAGCCCAGAAACTCGGCATCGGGCGCAATACCATCACGCGCAAGATTCAGGAGCTCGGGCTCGACGATTGAGCGGCTCGGCGGCGCGGCGCCCGGTTCGATACTCAGTCCGCGAGTTCGGCGATCACCGGCGCGTGGTCGCTCGGGCGCTCGTTCTTCCGCGTCTGCTTGTCGATCGTGCAGCTCGTCACGCGCGGTCTGAGCGCCTCGCTGACCAGAATGTGGTCGATCCGCAGGCCCTGGTTCTTGCGGAACGCGAGCATCCGGTAGTCCCACCAGCTGTATTGCTTGGGAGGCTGCTCGAACAGCCGGAACGAATCGTGCAAGCCGAGCGCGATCAGGCTCTTGAACTCCGCGCGTTCCTCGGGCGTGCACAGCACCTGGCCGGCCCATGCGACCGGGTCGTGGACGTCGCGGTCCTCCGGCGCGATGTTGTAGTCGCCGAGCAGTGCGAGCTGCGGGTGGCTCTGCTGTTCCTTGGCGATCCAGCCGCGCAGTGCGCTGAGCCACGCCAGCTTGTACGGGAACTTGTCGCTGTCGACCGACTGCCCGTTCGGGACATAGGCGCCGACGATGCGCACGCCGGCCACCGTTCCGGCGATCACGCGCGCCTGGTGGTCGTCGTGGCCGGGGATGTTGCGCACCACATCGAGCGCGGGCAGCCTGCTGATCAGGGCGACGCCGTTGTAGGTCTTCTGCCCGAAGCACTGCGCCTGGTAGCCTGCCGCGGCGATCTCGGCGTGCGGAAACCTGTCGTCGGCGAGTTTGGTCTCCTGCATGCACAGCACGTCGGGCCGGTGCAACGCAAGCCAGTCCAGCACCTGGGGCAGGCGCACGGCGAGCGAGTTGACGTTCCAGGTCGCGAGTTTCATGAGGTTTCTAGTGCTTTGATTCGTTTGGATTTTCTGCGAATCTTCTTGGGTTTTCGTCGCCTAGCCCTGAATCCGTGACGTCACCGAGCGCAGGCGCCGGCAGGTTGTTGATCTGAATGGCAAATCTGTCAGGGTTGATCCTGACAGCCGATCACCCTGGTGGTGAGTTGAGTTGTGGCATCTCTTTCGATACTGCCAGCCCCGCCGAAGACCATGCGCGAGTTGATCGTCAAGCAGCTCGCCTATGACCTCACGCCGGTGGCCGGCCTGGCCTTGGCGGGCCACTGCCTGAGGGTCTTGCAGCCCGTGTTCGGTCGGCTCGACGCCGCACTGCCCGTCACGGGCGGCGTTGCCAACAGCGACATCATCCGCAGCCACCTCGGCCTGCTCGTGCAGGGGAAGTCCGACTTCGACGCCATCGAGAACTTCCGTGGCGACACCTTCTTCAAGCAAGCGCTGGGCATCGGCCTGCTGCCCTCCAGCCCCACGCTGCGTCAGCGCATGGATGCCCGCGCGGTCGAGCTGTTCGACTTCGTGCCCTCGATGATCCAGACCCTGCTGGCCGGCCAGCGGCCCGACTACGGCGTCCTGCCCTGCGGCTGGTTGTCACTGGACATCGACACCTTCGCGACACAGGGGTGCAGGGGCCCCTCCCCCTGCTGAGACAACGGCGGCACCGCCAAGGAAGGCGTCGGGCGCACCTACGCGGGCGTGGACGGCTACTGCCCACTGGCGGCCTATCTGGGCAGCCACGGCTTGTGTCTGGAGCTGGCGCTGCGCCCGGGCGTGCAGCACTCGGCCAGCGAGAGCGACTTCAACTTCGAGCGCGTCATCCCGATGGCCCAGCAACTCAGCGCGGCCGGCCCCAAGGCGCCGATCCTGGCGCGGCTCGACTCGGGCTTCGACTCCGCGCGCCTGATGCGCGTGATCGAGGCATCCAAGCGCGCCGGCATGCCGCAGGTAGACTGGCTGATCAAGTGGAACCCGCGCACCACCGACGTGGCCGCGCTGTGGACGCGCCTGGATGCCGATGCGACGACGCGCTGGGAGACACCGCGTGCGGGCAAGCGCGTGACCCTGTGGGAGCAAGCCGTAACCATCGAAGGAACCCAGCGGCCCGTGCGCCGCGTGCTGCGCCTGATCGAGCGACGCATCGACAAGCACGGTCAAGTGTTGATCGTGCCCGAGCTGACACTGGAAGGCTGGACGACGAGCCTGCCGGCCGGCTTCGATGCCAAGAACATCATTGCGCTGTACGCCGATCACGGCACGCATGAGCGGTTCCACTCCGAGTTCAAGACCGACCTCGATCTGACAAGGCTGCCTTCGGGCAAGTTCGACACCAACTACCTCGTGTGCCAGCTCGCCGCGTTGGCGATGAACATCCTGCGCCTGATGGGCCAGCGCGGGCTGCTCGGTCCCGATGCGCCCGTCAGGCACAGCGCCAAGCGCCGGCGCATCAAGACGGTGATGCAGGAGCTGATCTACCGGGCCGGGCGGCTGATCGAGACAGGCCGGCGGTTGATCCTGGGGCTGGGCGCCAACGACAGGGCGGCCAAGGCCTTCGCCAGAGTGCATGGCGAGTTGTTCGCCGCGGGCACATAGCGCAAGCACGACAGGCTCGTCCACCTCACGGATCCTGAAAATCGCGTTCAGCGAGCGTTGCGGCGTGGGCAACAACAGCCTCGACGACGCAAGACGCCGCGGCAACGCGCGCAGAACGCGGCTTGCCGGTGACAGCACACAGGATTGCCGCGTCGTCCTCGTCAGTCTGCAGATACTCGCTGTCAAATTCGGCCTCAAGAATCGTCAGTCGGGGTCGGCGTCATGGATTCACGAGCAAGCAAGCAACTGTCCGGCGGGGATTGTCATTTCGGCGCAGGTCGCGCCGTCGTCGCCCTGCACCAAGGGGCGATCGGCCCGAGCATTTCCCGGACGATGGCCCGGGCCCTCAAGGTCGGCCTCGGTCCGCGGCCGGCGCCACCTCTGTTGGCGATGGGCCAGTACGTGCAGACCTCCCGATGTCAGCCATTGCATTAGCTTGTCAGCGTATCTCATTGATGCTATTGTGATTTCTCGGAATCCGCCCAAGCGTTACCGGATGGGTGGAAAAAGTCGCGACAATCACGCTGTCGATATCGGTGGGCGCGCGCGGGCGCGCGCCTCGTCTTATTGGGAGACGCCTTGAAAAGAAGCTTGACGTTCTCGGGGCGCTTTGCCCTGACTGGGGTGGCAGCCGCCGCGTTGTGCATGCTTGCGCCGTCGGCCTGGTCGCTGGGTCTGGGGCGGCTCCAGGTGCAGTCGGCCCTGGGTGAATCGCTGCGCGCCGAGATCGATGTCACGAGCCTGACCCCCGAGGAGGCATCGAATCTGCGGGTGCGCGTCGCGACGCCGGAGACGTACAAGGCGCAAGGCGTCGACTACAACGCGGTCTTGCCCAGCACGCAAGTCGAAATGCTGCGCCGGCCCGACGGCAGGCCGTACCTCAAGCTCACCAGTGATCGCGGCGTGCAGGAGCCCTTCGTCGACGTGATCCTCGAGCTGAATTGGTCCACTGGTCGGCTGGTGCGCGAGTACACGATGCTGTTCGATCCACCTGTTAGCGCGCGCGCTTCGACGCCAGCTCCCGTACCGACCACGGCGCCGGCGATGGCTGCCGCAACTCCGGTGCCGATTGCGCCGCCGGCCGCTCGAAGTGTCGAGCGGCGACCCATGCCGGCGCGTCCGATGCCTGCCGAACCGGTCGCGCCGCGCGAGCCGCGTACCGCCGCCAAGCCGGCCGAAGCCGGCCCCGGCGCCGACGAGTACAAGGTGAAGCCGGGTGATTCCCTGTCGAAGATCGCCTCGCGAACCCAGCGTGCAGGTGTGTCGCTCGACCAGATGCTGGTGTCCCTGTACCGCGGCAACTCCCAGGCTTTCATCCACAACAACATGAACCGGCTGAAGGCTGGCGTGGTGCTGGCGGTTCCGAGCGCCGACGCCGCAAAGGCCGTGGCGCCCAGCGAAGCGCGGCAGGTGATCGAAGCGCAGAGCGCGGATTTCGGCGCCTACCGCCAGCGCTTGGCCGGTGCCGTGCCGACCGCCAAGCCGGAGGGCTCGGCGCGCCAGGCCAGCGGCAAGGTTCAGGCCTCGGTCGATGATCGCAAGCAGGGCGCGGCGGCCACGCCCGACAAGCTGACCCTGAGCAAGGGAGCCGCGACCGGAAAGTCGTCGGCTGAGGAGCAGATCTCGAAGGACCGGGCGAAGAAGGCCGACGATGTGCGGGTCGCCGAACTGTCGAAGAATGTCGACGAACTGAAGAAGCTGTCCGGTGCCGCCGCCAGCGCGGCTGCGCCCAAGGCGGCAGTGACATCGACGCCGGCGGCTGCGGCGAAGGCTGTACCGGCGCCGGTGCCCGCACCGGCCTCGGTGGCCAGTGCCGCACCTGCGCCGATGGTGGCTGCAGTCACCTCCGCGCCGGCCCCTGCTTCGGCGGCATCCGCTGCCACGATGCCGGCGTTGCCGGTTGCGGTGGCGCCGCCACCAGCGCCTGTGGTCAAGCCTGCAGCGAGTGCCGTCGCCGCGGCCAAGCCGCCTGCGAAGCTGCCGGTGCCGGCCGGGGAGCCGAGCCTGATCGGCTCCATGCTCGACGACAACCCGATGGCCCTGGGCCTCGGTGGTCTCGCGATCGCCCTGCTCGCGGGGTTCGGTGTCTACCGGTTCACGAGACGCGCCCGCAAGGACAGCGGAGAGACTTCGTTCCTCGAAAGTCGTCTGCAGCCCGATTCGTTCTTCGGCGCCAGTGGCGGCCAACGCATCGACACGCGCGATGCCGGCGGCACCTCGTCGTCGATGAGCTACTCCCTGAGCCAACTCGACGCGATCGGCGATGTCGATCCCGTTGCCGAGGCCGATGTCTATCTGGCCTACGGTCGCGATCTGCAGGCCGAAGAGATCCTGAAGGAGGCGATGCGCAGCAACCCGGACCGCCTGGCGATCCGCACCAAGCTGCTCGAGGTTTATGCCAAGCGGCGTGACACCAAGGGCTTCGAGATGCTGGCCACGCAGCTCTTCGCGCTGACCCACGGGATCGGCGAAGACTGGGCCAAGGCGCAGGAGCTCGGGGCCCAGATCGACCCCGAGAATCCGCTGTTCAAGCCGGGCGGCACGCCGGCGGCGATGCACGGCGGCGGCGAACTCGTCGAGGCGCTCGATGCCAGCACGATGCCGCAATCGGTGCTGCCGTCGCCGTCGCAGTTCGGCAACTCCGTGCGTGGTGACTTGCCGCCCGACAGCGGCAGCAGCGTGGCGAAGGACCTCGATCTGGACCTGGGGGACGCGGCGGCAGGAACAGTGAGTTCACCGGGCTCGCTCGAAGCGACGCAGGCCCTCGAACCCTTGCCGCAAGGGAAGGTGGCCGACGATGCGATGTCGCTGGACTTCGCATTGCCCGAGGTGCCGCGGGTCCCGCCCAAGGCGGCGCCTGCGATCGAGCCCTCGACCTTCGACCTGTCCGGCATCTCGCTCGACCTCGACGTGCCGCCGCCGAGCCCCGTATCGGCCCCTGCCGCTGCGCCAGCCTCGGGCTTCGGCGACACCGGCCTGCCGCCGCTCGGCGCCGAGGACGACGACGACCCGCTGTCGCGCAAGCTCGAACTGGCCGAAGAGTTCCGCCAGATCGGTGACACCGACGGTGCCCGGGACCTGCTTCACGAGGTGGTCGCCAAGTCCAGCGGCACCGTGAAGACGCGCGCGCAGAACATGCTGGCCGACCTCGGGTGATCCGGGGCGGTTGCCGCAGGCATCCGCCCCTGTCGGCCGGAGCCTCGGCGTGAGGGTGGTGCTCGGCGTCAGCTATCGCGGGCAGGCGTACCGGGGCTGGCAGAGCCAGCCCGACGGGCAGACGGTTCAGGACAAGCTCGAGGCGGCGCTGGCGCGTTTCGCTGATCGCCCGTTGCGCACCGTGTGTGCCGGCCGCACCGACAGCGGCGTACATGCGCTGAACCAGGTGGTGCACCTCGACACGCCGATCGTGCGCGCCGACTCGTCCTGGGTGCGCGGCACCAACCGGTTCCTCCCGCCCGACATCGCGGTGCAGTGGTGCCGGCTGACCGACGACTCGTTCCACGCGCGCTATTCCGCCGTGGGCCGGCGCTACGTCTACGTGCTGCTCGAGTCGCCGGTACGGCCGGCGGTCGAAGCCGGCTCGGTCGGGTGGAGCTTTCGAGCGCTCGACCAGGCCTCCATGCAGTCGGCGGCGAGCCTGCTGGTCGGTGAGCACGATTTCAGCGCCTTTCGCTCGTCGGAATGCCAGGCGCCCACCCCGGTCAAGACGATCCGCTCGATTGCGATTTCGCGTCGTGGTGCCTACTGGCGTTTCGAGTTCGACGCGAACGCCTTCCTGCACCACATGGTGCGCAACCTGATGGGTGCGCTGATAGCGGTCGGCGCGGGCGTGCGCGACAAGGCCTGGCTCGGCGGCGTGCTGGCGGCCAGGGACCGCAGCCTGGCGGCGCCGACCTTTCCGGCCGATGGCTTGTACTTCGCCGGGCCGTACTACGATCCGGCCCATGCCATCCCGCATCGCACCGCCGCCCTCGACTGGCTGCCCTGAACCCGTGCTTCGATGAACCAGCGCACCCGCATCAAGATCTGCGGCCTGACCGGCGCGGCCGACGTGGACGCCGCCGTGCAGGCCGGGGCGGATGCGGTCGGCTTCGTCTTCTACGACAGGAGCCCGCGCCACGTCGAACTTGCGCGGGCCGCCGAACTGGCGCGCCGCCTGCCGCCGTTCGTGACGCCGGTCGGCTTGTTCGTGAACGCGAGCGACGCCGTCATCGCTGCTGCCGTCGCGGCGATCCCGCAACTGCTGCTGCAGTTCCACGGCGACGAGTCGCCGCCGGACTGTGCCCGTCACGGCCGGCCGTTCATTCGCGCCGCGAGAGTCGACGCGGGCTTCGATTTGCTAGACTTCGCGTCCCGCTTCGCACATGCCCAAGCCCTCCTGCTCGATGCGCACGTCGACGGATACGGTGGCGGTGGAAAGGTTTTCGATTGGTCTCTTGTTCGCTCCGCCGTGCCCCTTCCAGTCGTTTTGTCTGGTGGATTGCATGCCGGAAATGTGATCCAAGGCATTCACCTGCTGCGGCCCTGGGCCGTTGACGTGAGTTCCGGCGTCGAATCCGCGAAGGGCATCAAGGATGCCGACGCGATCCGCCGGTTTTGCAGTGCCGTGCGCGAGGCCGATGCCCGCGGCGCGGCGTCGCTGGCCTGAAGAACGTTTTCCATCACATGTCGAACTACCAGCAACCCGATGCAACTGGCCACTTCGGCCCGTATGGCGGCAGCTTCGTCGCCGAGACCCTGGTCCATGCGCTGGACGAATTGAAGCGCGCCTATGCCGAAGTGCAGAACGACCCGGCGTTCATCGAAGAATTTCACTACGAGCTGAAGCATTTCGTCGGCCGTCCGAGCCCCGTCTACCACGCGGCGCGGCTGAGCCGCGAACTCGGCGGTGCGCAGATCTTCCTGAAGCGCGAAGACCTGAACCACACCGGCGCGCACAAGATCAACAACACCATCGGCCAGGCGATGCTCGCGCGCCGCATGGGCAAGCCGCGCGTGATCGCCGAGACCGGCGCCGGGCAGCACGGTGTGGCCACCGCGACGATCTGCGCGCGCTACGGCATGGAGTGCGTGGTCTACATGGGCAGCGACGACGTGAAGCGCCAGTCGCCGAACGTGTACCGCATGAACTTGCTCGGTGCGACCGTGGTGCCGGTCGAGAGCGGCTCCAGGACACTGAAGGACGCGCTCAACGAGGCACTGCGCGACTGGGTGACGAACGTCGAGAACACCTTTTACATCATCGGCACGGTCGCGGGCCCGCATCCGTACCCGACGATGGTGCGCAACTTCCAGCGCGTGATCGGCGACGAGTGCCTGGTGCAGATGCCCGAGATGACCGGCCGCCAGCCGGACGCGGTGATCGCCTGCGTGGGCGGCGGCAGCAACGCGATGGGCATCTTCTACCCGTACATCGACCATGCGGGCACGCGCCTGATCGGCGTCGAGGCCGCGGGGCAGGGGCTGGACACCGGCAGGCACGCCGCGTCGCTGATTGCCGGCTCGCCAGGCGTGCTGCACGGCAATCGCACCTATCTGCTGCAGGACGCGAACGGCCAGATCATCGAGACGCACTCGATCTCGGCCGGCCTGGACTATCCCGGTGTCGGTCCCGAGCATGCGTACCTGAAGGACATCGGGCGGGCCGAGTATGTCGGCGTGACCGACAGCGAGGCCTTGACGGCGTTTCATCGCCTGTGCCGCACCGAGGGCATCATCCCCGCGCTCGAATCGAGCCATGCGGTCGCGCACGCGATGAAGGTCGCGCCGACGATGCGCGCCGACCAACATCTGCTCGTCAACCTTTCGGGGCGCGGCGACAAGGATATCGGCACCGTCGCAGACTTGTCGGGCGCGCAGTATTTGGATCGGCCATCGATGGGCGGCCAGAGCGTCAAGGGTGCCACTGCGGCGCTGAGGGGCACTCGATGAGCCGCATCGCCGCCACCTTCGCGGCCCTGCAGGCGCGCGGCCGCAAGGCGCTGATCCCTTATGTGACCGCGGGCGACCCGTTCGCCGATGCGACCGTCGACATCATGGTGGCCATGGCCGCAGCCGGCGCCGACGTGATCGAGCTCGGCGTGCCGTTCTCCGACCCGATGGCCGACGGCCCCGTGATCCAGAAGGCCGGCGACCGGGCGCTCGCGCGCGGCATCGGCATGCCGCAGGTACTGGCGTTCGTGCGCGGTTTCCGGCTGAAGAACGACACCACGCCGGTCGTGCTGATGGGCTACGCGAACCCGGTCGAGCGCTACGGCATCGATCGCTTCGTCCTCGATGCGCGGGCCGCGGGCGTCGACGGCGTGCTCGTCGTGGACTACCCGCCCGAGGAGTGCCAGGCCTTCGCCGCGACCTTGCGCGCCAATGGCCTCGACCCGATATTCCTGCTGGCGCCGACCTCGACCGAACTGCGCATGGCCCAGGTGGGCCGCATCGCGAGCGGCTACGTGTACTACGTGTCGCTCAAGGGCGTGACCGGCGCCGGCCACCTCGATACCGCCGCGGTCGCGACGATGATCCCGCGCATCCGGAAGTTCGTGAAGTTGCCCGTCGGCGTGGGCTTCGGGATCCGCGACGCGAAGACGGCGCGGACGGTCGCGGCCGTTTCCGATGCGGTCGTCATCGGCACGGCCCTGGTGCAATTGCTGGAAGGCTGCACGCGCGACAATGTCGCCGCTGTGGCCGGCGAGTTCATCGCCGGCATCCGTGCGGCGCTCGATTCCTGAAAGGATTCACATGAAAGATTCAGCTGTTCTTCGGGCTGCCGCGCCGCGCTGCCCCGGACAAGGCCGGACCCTCCTGCCGGGTCGATCGTTCTGCGCGGTGATCGGAGAGCTTCCATGAGCTGGCTCGAAAAACTGCTGCCCCCGAAGATCCAGCCGAACGAGCGCCAGGATCGCCGCACGGTGCCCGAGGGGCTGTGGATCAAGTGCCCGTCGTGCGAGACCGTGCTCTACAAGACCGATCTCGAGCAGAACATCAACGTCTGTCCGAAATGCGGCCATCACCACCGCATCGGCGCGCGCGCGCGGCTCGACGCCTTCCTCGACGCCGAAGGCCGCTACGAGATCGGCCAGGAGGTGCTGCCGGTCGATGCGCTGAAGTTCAAGGACAGCAAGAAGTACACCGAGCGGCTGAAGGACGCGCTGGAGGCCACCGGCGAGACCGATGCGCTCGTCGTGATGGGCGGCGCCGTGCACAGCATGCCGATCGTCGCCGCCTGCTTCGAGTTCGAGTTCATGGGCGGCTCGATGGGCTCGGTCGTCGGCGAGCGCTTCGTGCGCGGCGTCGATACCGCGATCGAACAGAAGACGCCCTTCGTCAGCTTCACCGCCACCGGTGGCGCGCGCATGCAGGAAGGCCTGCTGAGCCTGATGCAGATGGCGAAGACGAACGCGGCACTGACGCACCTCGCGAAAGCGCGCCTGCCCTACATCAGCGTGCTGACCGATCCGACGATGGGCGGCGTGTCAGCGAGCTTCGCGTTCCTGGGCGACATGGTGATCGCCGAGCCGCAGGCCCTGATCGGCTTTGCCGGGCCGCGGGTGATCGAGAACACCGTGCGCGAGAAGCTGCCCGATGGCTTCCAGCGCGCCGAGTTCCTGCTGCAGACCGGCGCGATCGACACGATCGTCGACCGGCGCGAGTTGCGCGGGCGCATCGCGCGGGCGATCGCGATGCTGCAAAGGCAGAGCGCCGATGCCGTTGCCTGAGGCGGCGACGCTCCCGCTGCCCACGACCCTGGCCGACTGGCTCGCGCGCTGCGAGCGGCTGCATCCGAAGGAGATCGACATGACGCTGGCGCGCACGCGCCGCGTCAAGGAGCGCCTGAACCTGCGTTTCAGCGCACCGCTGATCGCGGTGGCCGGCACCAACGGCAAGGGGTCCACCTGCGCGATGCTGGAGTCGATCGCCCTGCAGGCGGGCTACCGCGTCGGGCTGTACTCGAAGCCGCACCTCGTGCATTTCGAGGAGCGATGCCGCGTCAACGGGAAGATGGCGAGCGCGGACGATCTGCTGCCGCACTTTGCGGCCGTCGAGCAGGCGCGCGGCGAGGACACACTGACCTACTTCGAGTTCACCTCGCTCGCGATCGCGCGGTTGCTCGCGTGCGCCGAACTCGACCTCGTGATCCTGGAGGTGGGCATGGGCGGGCGGCTCGACGCCGTGAACGCCTTCGACGCCGACTGCGCGATCATCACCAGCATCGACATCGATCATGCCGAGTACCTCGGGTCCGACCGCGAATCCATCGCGATCGAGAAGGCGGGCATCATGCGCGCCGGCAAGCCGGTGATCGTCAGCGACCCGATGCCGCCACAAAGCCTGGCCGACGAAGCCGCGCGCATCGGCGCCGATCTGTGGCGCGTCGGGCGCGACTTCGATTTTTCAGGTGACAAGCAGCAGTGGAACTGGACGGGCCGCACGCGGCGCTTCAACGCGCTGGCCTACCCGACGCTGCGCGGCGCAAACCAGCTGCTCAACGCCGGCGGCGTGCTGGCGGCATTCGAGGCGCTGCGCGGGCGGCTGCCGATCACGGCCCAGGCGGTGCGCCAGGGTTTCGCCACGGTGGAGCTGCCCGGCCGGTTCCAGATCGTCGCCGGCCAGCCGACGCTGGTGCTCGATGTCGCGCACAACCCGCACGCCGTCGCGGCGCTGGCCCAGAACCTCGACCAGATGGGTTTCTTCCCGCGCACCCACGCAGTGTTCGGCGCGATGGCCGACAAGGACATCGCGGCGATCCTGACCCGCATGGCGCCGCTCGTGGACCACTGGCATTTCGCCGATCTGCCGGTGCCCCGTGCGGCGCGCGCCGCGAATCTCGCAGCGACGCACGCGGCGCTGGCGCTGCGGGGCCCCGGCCCCGTCACCGCGCACTGCCACGCCAGCCCGATCCAGGCCCTCGACGCGGCGCTGAGGGTCGCCGACCCCGCTGATAGAATCGTCGCTTTCGGATCGTTCCACACTGTCGGTGGCGTGCTGAAGAACGGTGTGCCCCGATTGATCGGCAAGCACCTAGCCTGAGGGCTGCGTGCGGGGCCCCGAAAGCCGGGCCTGCCACTCGACCCGCCGGGCTGCAGTGGATCGAAACCGGCGCCACGCCCATCTCTCGTACCACCGGAACTCGCATCGCATGGGTCTGTTGTCCATCTTCAAGCGCCGCGCCGAGGCCCCGCCGAAGCCCGCCGCCGCGAGTGACACGTCCGAGGCAGTGCTGCGCGCCCGCACCCGTGCCCGCCAGCGCCTGATCGGCGCCGCGGTGCTGGTGGTGATCGGCATCATCGGATTCCCGCTGGTGTTCGAGACCCAGCCGCGGCCGATACCGGTCGACATCCCGATCGAGCTGCCGCGCCGGGACGGTGCCCCGGCGCTGGTAATGCCGCCGGCCCGCGTGCCGGCCGCAACCCCGGCAGCCTCCGCGGTTTCGTCGGCTGTGCAACCGGCTGCATCCGCGGCCTCTGCTCCGCAGACGCCGAGTGCGGAGATCACCGAATCGCGCGAGGAGGCGGGCCGCGAAGTTGGTGGCAGCGTCACCGCGGCGCCGCCGGCAATGGTCGCGTCCCCTGCAGTGCGGTCCGGTGTGAAGCCGCCCGTGAAGCCTGCGTCGGCGACGGTCGCCGACGCGCCGCTTCCATCGGCCAATCACCAGCCCGCGCCCGGGCCGGCGCCCACCGATGGCGCGCGCGCGCGCGCGCTGCTCGACGGCAAACCGACCGCGGCAGCCGTGCAATCAGGGCGATTCGTGGTGCAGGTGGGCGCGTTCGCCGACCCGGGCGCGGCGCGCGAGACGCGTCTGAAGGTCGAGAAGCTCGGGCTGAAGACCTACACCCAGGTCGCGAGCACCACGGCTGGTAACCGCATCCGTGTGCGCGTCGGGCCGTTCGGCACCCGCGACGAAGCCGACAAGGCCATGGCGAAGGCCCGTGGCGCGGGCCTGAGCGCGGTCGTGCTCACGCTGTGAGGCGGCCTGATGGCGATCGACCTCGGCTGGGTGGACATCGCACTGGCCTTCTTTCTGGCGCTTTCGGTGATGGTGGGTCTCTTGCGCGGCTTCGTGTTCGAGCTGCTCTCGCTGGCCGGCTGGTTCGCTGCCTATGGCGTCGGCCTCTGGCTCACGCCGTCGCTTCAGGCCTACATCCACGTCGGCGGGGCCGGGTCGACCTTGAACCGCGGCGTGACGTTCGCAGGCATCTTCCTGCTGACGCTGGTCGTCTGGAGTCTCGGGGCGCGCCTCGTGCGAGCACTGATCCGCGCCACGCCGCTGAGCCCGATCGACCGGCTGCTCGGTGGCGGCTTCGGCTTCGTGCGCGGTCTGGTCGTGCTGCTGGTGGTGGCGATCGTCGTCGGCATTTCGCCCTGGGGGCAGTTGCCCGCATGGCAGCGCTCGCAGGGCGTGGCCTGGCTGAACGGGGTGCTGCACGAGTTGAAGCCGCTGTTCATCAACGAAGTTCCCCAATCGTTGGCGGCGTGACGCGCGGGCGGGGCTGAATCGAGGTAGAAGACATGTGCGGCATCGTCGGTGTGATCTCGAAGGGCGCGGTCAACCAGCTGATCTACGACGCGCTGCTGCTCTTGCAGCACCGTGGGCAGGACGCCGCCGGCATCGTCACGATGCAGGGCACGAAGTGCTTCATGCACAAGGCGCGCGGCATGGTGCGAGACGTGTTCCGCACCCGCAACATGCGCGGCCTGCTCGGCACGGTGGGCCTGGGCCAGGTGCGATACCCGACTGCCGGCAACGCCTACAGCGAGGAAGAGGCGCAGCCCTTCTACGTCAACGCGCCGTTCGGCATCGTGCTCGTGCACAACGGCAACCTGACGAACGCGCTCGCGCTGAAGCAGGAACTGGTCGATGTCGACCGCCGCCACATCAACACCGCCAGCGACACCGAGGTGCTGATCAACGTCGTCGCGCACGAACTGGCGCTGACGACGCGTGATCAGCCGCTGACGCCGGACCTGGTGTTCGCTGCGGTGCGCGCGGTGCACAAGCGTGTCAAGGGTTCGTACGCCGTGGTGGCGTTGATCGCCGGCCACGGGCTGCTCGCATTCCGCGACCCGTTCGGCATCCGGCCGCTGTGCGTGGGCGAAGGCACCGGCCCCGAAGGTCGCGAGGTGATGGTGGCGAGCGAATCGGTCGCCATCGAAGGGACCGGCCATCACGTGATCCGCGACGTGGCGCCGGGCGAGGCCCTGTTCATCGACCTTGACGGGATCGTGCATGCGCGCCAGTGCGCCGACAAGCCGAGCCTGAACCCGTGCATGTTCGAGTTCGTGTACCTGGCCCGGCCCGACTCGGTGATGGACGGAATCTCGGTCTACCAGGCGCGCCTGAACATGGGCGAGACCCTGGCGCAGCGGCTGATCTCGACGATCCCGCCGAACGAGATCGACGTCGTGATTCCGATCCCCGAGTCGAGCCGCCCCTCGGCGATGCAACTGGCGCAGCGCATCGGCAAGCCCTACCGAGAAGGCTTCGTGAAGAACCGCTATGTCGGACGCACCTTCATCATGCCGGGGCAGGGTGCGCGCAAGAAGTCGGTGCGCCAGAAGCTCAACGCGATCGGCGTCGAATTCAAGGGCCGCAACGTGCTGCTGGTCGACGATTCGATCGTGCGCGGCAACACCTCGAAGGAGATCGTGCAGATGGCGCGGGATGCCGGCGCCCGCAAGGTCTACATGGCCTCGGCCGCACCGCCGGTGCGCTATCCGAACGTGTACGGCATCGACATGCCGACCAGCGAGGAGCTGATCGCGCACAACCGCAGTATCGAGGAGATCCGCGCCTTCATCGGCGCCGATGCGCTGATCTACCAGGACGTGAACGCGATGAAGCGAGTCGTCGGTGCGTTGAACCCGGCGCTGAACGGGTTCGAGGCGTCGTGTTTCGACGGTGTCTACATCACCGGCGACGTGAGTGCGGCCGATTTCACCGCCATGGCCGCACAGCGCAAGGCGCAGGGCGAGGACGAAGAGGGCGGCGACCGTTCGCGGCTCGCATTGCAGAGCGCGACAGAGATTCCATCATGAGCGACCAGACACCAGACAAGGGCGTGTCGCGCGGCATTCCGCGCGTGCAGCTTCCGGCCGATGTGCGGCGCGACACGCTTGCCGTGCGCGAGGGCTTGCCGCCCAGCGCGTGGGGCGAGAACTCCGAAGCGATCTTCATGACGAGCAGCTTCGTGCAGCCCGATGCCGCGACCGCGGCGGCGCGCTTCGCGAACGAGGAAGAGGCCTTCATCTACTCGCGCTTCACGAACCCGACCGTGACGATGTTCGAGCGGCGCCTCGCCGCACTCGAAGGGGCCGAGGCCTGCATTGCGACTGCGAGCGGCATGAGTGCGATCCTGTTGCTCGGCATGGGCCTGCTTCGGGCCGGCGACCACGTGATCTGCTCGCGAAGCGTGTTCGGCGCGACCATCATGCTGTTCGGCCGCGAGTTCGCGAAGTTCGGCGTCGAGACCGCCTTCGTCTCGCAGACCGATCCCGACGAATGGCGGCGTGCGCTGAAGACCAACACGAAGCTGCTGTTTGCCGAGTCGCCGACGAACCCGCTCACCGAGGTGTGCGACATCCGTGCGCTTTCCGCAATCGCACGGGACGCCGGCGCCTGGCTCGCCGTCGACAACTGCTTCTGCTCGCCCGCCCTGCAGCGGCCGATGGAGTATGGCGCCGATCTGGTAATCCACTCCGGCACCAAGTACCTCGACGGCCAGGGCCGCGTGATCGCCGGCGCGATCTGCGCCAGCAACCAGCTCGTCGACGAGCGGCTGATGCCGGTACTGCGCAGTGCCGGCATGGCGTTGTCGCCGTTCAATGCGTGGGTCGTGCTGAAAGGGCTGGAGACCCTGGCCATCCGGATGCGCGCGCAGAGCGAGCGCGCGCTGGAACTCGGCCGCTGGCTGGAGACGCAGGAGCATGTCGAGCGCGTCTTCTATCCCGGCCTGACGTCGCACCCGCAGCACGCGCTCGCGATGGCGCAGCAGAGCGGCAGCGGTGGGGCGGTCGTCTCGTTCATCGTCAAGGGTCAGCAGCAGGGCGGGCCGGCGCTGGCGCGCAGCCATGCGTTCCATGTCATCGACCAGACACAGGTCTGCTCGATCACCGCCAACCTCGGCGATACCAAGACCACGATCACGCATCCGGGCAGCACCTCGCACGGGAGGCTCAGCGAAGAGCAGCGCCAGGCCGCCGGCATCACGCAGGGCATGATCCGCGTCGCGGTCGGCCTGGACGACATCGAAGACATCAAGGCCGATCTGCTGCGCGGCCTCGGCACGCTTCCCACCGCGGCACGCGCATGACAACGAGTGGCAAGGTACGCACCCGCATCGCGCCGTCGCCGACCGGCTTCCTGCACCTCGGCACGGCGCGCACCGCGCTCTACTCGTGGGCCTATGCCCGCCACTACGGCGGCGAGTTCGTGCTGCGCATCGAAGACACCGACGTCGCGCGCTCGAGCCAGGAGTCGGTCGATCAGATCCTCGCTGCGATGGACTGGCTGGGGCTCGATTACGACGAGGGTCCGATCTGCCAGACGCAGCGCCTGGACCGTTATCGCGCGGTCATCGAGCAGATGCTGGCCGCCGGCACCGCGTACCACTGCTACTGCACGCCCGACGAGCTGACTGCGATGCGCGAGGCACAGAAGGCGCGGGGCGAGAAGACCCATTACGACGGCCGCTGGCGCCCGGAGCCCGGAAAGGTGCTTCCATCCGTGCCGGCCGGCGCGCGGCCGGTTGTGCGCTTTCGCAACCCAACCGAGGGCGAGGTGAACTGGGACGATCTGGTCAAGGGCCGCATCACGATCAAGAACCGCGAGATCGACGACCTGATCATCATGCGACCGGCCACGGAAGGTGCCGCCGACGGCCTGGGTGTGCCGACCTACAACTTCGCGGTCGTCGTCGACGACTGGGACATGGCGATCACGCACGTGTTCCGCGGCGACGAGCACGTCAACAACACGCCGTGGCAGATCAACATCTTCAACGCGCTCGGCGCGCCGTTGCCCTTGTTCGGGCACGTGCCGGTGATCCTCGGCGACGACGGGCAGAAGCTCTCCAAGCGCCGCGGAGCGGTCAGCGTGACCGCGTACGAGGAGGCCGGCTATTTGCCGGAGGCGATGCTGAACTACCTCGCACGGCTGGGTTGGAGCCATGGCGACGAGGAACTGTTCAGCCGCGAGCAACTGGTGCAGTGGTTCGACGGCCAGCACCTGTCGAAGAGCCCGGCGCAATGGGACGCGGCCAAACTGGCCTGGGTCAATGCGCATTACCTCAAGCACACCGACGATGCGACGCTGGCGGTGCTGGTGGCGGCACAGCTGAAGAGGCTCGGCTTGGATGGCGAAGCAGCGGAGACGTTGCGCCGGATGTGTGCACTGTACAAGGATCGCTGCACCACGACCGTCGAACTGGCCCAGTGGCTGGCGATGTACTTCGCGCCGGTGAGTCCGTCGGCCGAGGACGTCGCGGCGCACGTGACCGATGCCGTCCGCCCGGCGCTTCGGACGCTGTCGCGCGGTCTCGCCGGCATCGAGTGGAACAAGGCCGCGATCGCCGCCGCGATCAAGGAGACGCTCGCGGCGCACGGCCTGAAGATGCCACAGCTCGCGCACGCGGTGCGCGTGCTCGTGTGCGGCCGCGCGCAGACCCCGTCCATCGATGCAGTGCTGGAACTCTTCGCACGCGATGTGGTCGTCGCGCGTTTGCAAGGGGTCTGAAAAGCTGGCTATAATCGCAGTCTCGCTTGGTAGTGCGGTGGCTACAACCGGTGCTGTTCAACGGATCAGGGGGTATAGCTCAGCTGGGAGAGCGCTTGCATGGCATGCAAGAGGTCAGCGGTTCGATCCCGCTTACCTCCACCAAATGCCGGTTGGGCACACCGCAACATCGAGCCACGAAGATGATTGAAGTCCCCTTCGTCTAGAGGCCTAGGACACCACCCTTTCACGGTGATTACAGGGGTTCGAATCCCCTAGGGGACGCCAAGTTTTGTGGCACTTGCGCGGCGCGAAGAGCGCCTCGGAAGCCATATGGAGTGGTAGTTCAGTTGGTTAGAATACCGGCCTGTCACGCCGGGGGTCGCGGGTTCGAGCCCCGTCCACTCCGCCAGAAAATTCAGACGGGGCAACCACTTTGCGGTGGTCGCCCCGTCTGTCTTTTGGAATTTGGAATCGACTTTGGAATATGTCGGGGCTGCGCAAGCGATGGCCACCTCGGCATTCACTCGATTGCCACCCTTCTGACCTTGCCCCTGATCCAGCCGTGACCAGCGTCCCTGTGACGTTGGCGCCTTTCAGACGGGAGCTGCATTTGCCTGGTAGGCCGCCCGTGAGTCGAACACGGCACCAACAGATTATGAGTCTGCTGCTCTAACCATCATGAGCTAGCGGCCCGGCGTTGCGGATTGTAGGCGGGGCCGACCGGCCTACTTGGTGCTTAGCGCATTCGAGACCAGCCGCGAGGTGATGTCGACGATCTGGATCATGCGGTCGTAGGCCATGCGCGTCGGCCCGATCACGCCGAGCGTGCCGACGATCTGGCCGTCGACCTCGTACGGCGCCGAGACGACCGAGAGTTCCTCGAACGGCACCACCATGCTCTCGCCGCCGATGTAGATGCGCACGCCTTCGGCGCGGCTGCTGATCTCGAGCAGGCGCATCAGCTGGGTCTTCTGCTCGAAGACGTCGAACAGCTTGCGCAGGGACCCCATGTCGCTGGAGAAATCCTGCACCGCCAGCAGGTTGCGCTCGCCCGAGATCACGACCTGCTCCTGGCTGTCGGCGTGCGCCTCGCTGCCGGCCTGGACCGCGGCCTGCATCAGCGTGGCGATCTCGCTGCGCAGCGCGTCGACCTCGGTCCTCAGGCGTTCGCGCACGTCCTCGATCGTCAGGCCGCGGTAGTTCGCCGTCAGGTAGTTGCTCGCCTCGACCAACTGCGACTGGGTGTAGTCCTGCGCGGTGAAGATCACGCGGTTCTGCACGTCGCCGTCGGGCGCGACCAGGATCACCAGCACGCGCCGCTCCGACAGGCGCATGAACTCGATGTGGTGGAACACGCTCGCCTTGCGCGGCGCGGTGATCACGCCGACGAAGTTCGACAGGCTCGACAGCAGCTGCGCCGCGTTCGCGATCACGCGCTGCGGCTGGTCCGGCGACAGCTGCGGGGCCGCGACCGGGGTCAGCGGCTGGGCGGTCAGCATCGTGTCGACGAACAGGCGGTAGCCGCGTGCCGTCGGGATGCGCCCGGCGCTGGTGTGCGGGCTCGCGATCAGACCGAGGTCTTCGAGGTCGGCCATCACGTTGCGGATCGTTGCCGGCGACAGCTCCAGCCCGCTGGCACGCGACAGCGTGCGCGAACCCACCGGCTGGCCGTCGGCGATGTAGCGTTCGACCAGGGCCTTCAGCAGTGTCTTGGCGCGTTCGTCCAGCATGGCTTTCATTCTAGGTTGCAGGGCATTTTCGGGCCGGTCCGCGAGGGGTCGCTGTGGTGTAATCCCGCGCATGGCCAGCCGCTTCCGTCATGCCGCGCTCGTGGGGAGGTACCAGGCCCATGGCATTCGCAGCCTGCTGGAGGAGATCGCGCATTTCCTGCTTCGCCAGGGCCTTGAAGTCTCGCTCGAGCGCCAGACCGCGCTGAACACCGGCATCGCCGATCACGGCGCGCTGAGCGCCGAGGAGCTGGGCCGCGAGTGCGACCTCGCGGTGGTCGTCGGCGGCGACGGCACGATGCTCGGCATCGGGCGCCAACTGGCCCGCTTCGGCACGCCGCTGGTGGGCATCAACCAGGGACGGCTGGGCTTCATCACCGACATCGCGATCGGCCAGTTCGCCGAGGCGCTCGCGCCGATGATTGCCGGCGACTACGAGGAGGAGCGCCGCACGATGCTCGAAGGCGAGGTCTGGCGCGACGACGAATCGATCTTCGAGGGCTTCGGGATGAACGACGTGGTCGTCAGTCGCGGCGCCGCCGCGAGCATGGTCGAGCTGAGGGTCGACATCGGCACCGAGTTCGTCGCCAACTTCCGATCCGATGGTCTGATCATCGGCTCGCCGACCGGCTCGACGGCTTACGCGCTGTCGGCCGGCGGGCCGATCCTGCACCCCGGCATCGCCGGCTTCGTGCTGGTGCCGATCGCGTCGCACGATCTGTCGAACCGGTCGATCGTGCTGCCCGACACCGGCGAGATCCAGATCGAGATCGTCGCCGGCCGCGACGCCAGCGTCAGCTTCGACATGCAGTCGCTCGCCAGCCTGCTGCACGGCGACCGTATCCGCGTGCGCCGTTCGGCGCACCAGGTGCGCTTCCTGCACCCGCGCGGCTGGAGCTACTACGCCACGCTGCGGCGCAAGCTGCACTGGAATTCGGGGGTGAACTGAGGTGTTGCGCCGGCTGTCGCTGCGCGACTTCGTCATCGTCGCCGCGCTCGACGTCGAGTTCGACGCCGGCTTCACCGTGCTGACCGGCGAGACCGGCGCGGGCAAGTCCATCCTGGTCGACGCGCTGCAGCTCGCGCTCGGCAGCCGCGGCGACGCCGGCGTGGTGCGCGAGGGCGCGACGCGCGCCGAGATTGGCGCCGAGTTCGGCGCGCCGGCCAGCCTCGCGGCCTGGCTCGCCGAAGGCGGCTTCGAGGGTGGCCCCAACGACGAGGGACGCCTGTTGCTGCGCCGCACGATCGACGTACAGGGCAAGAGCCGCGCGTGGATCAACGGCCGCGCGGCGACGATCGCGCAGCTGCGCGAGGCTGCCGACCACCTGGTCGACATCTACGGCCAGCACGCGTGGCAGAGCCTGACCCGCGGCCCCGCCGTGCGGGGCCTGCTCGACGCGTTCGCCGGCGTCGATGCAGCGCCGCTCGCGGCGTCATGGTCGCACTGGAAGCATGCGGCCGAACGGGTTGCCGCCGCCGGTGAGCAACAGGCCGGCCTGGCGCGCGAACGCGAGCGCCTGGCCTGGCAGATCGGCGAGATCGACAAGCTCGGGCCGGGCGCGGGCGAGTGGGCAGAACTCGAGGCCGAGCACAAGCGCCTGGCGAACGCGCAGTCGCTGATCGACGCGGCGCGCACGGCGCTCGACGCAGTCTCGGAAGCCGACGCCAACGCCGGCGCGCTGACCGGGCGCGCGTTGCACGCGCTCGAGGGCGTGGCCGGGTTCGATGCGCGGCTCGCGTCGACGATCGACGTGCTGCAAGGCGCGCAGGCGCAGCTGCAGGATGCCGCGCACACGCTGGGCAGCTACCTGAACCACACCGACCTCGATCCCGGACGGCTGCAGGCGCTGGACGATCGGCTGTCGGCCTGGTTGAGCCTGGCGCGCCGCTACCGCCGTCCGCCGGACGAGTTGCCGGCGCTGCTCGCGCAATGGAACGACGAACTCCGCGCGCTCGACGCCGCGGCCGACCTCGAGGCCTTGCAACATGAACTGGCCCGCGCGCTCGCGGCCTTCGAAGCAGAGGCGAAGCGCATCTCGACCGCGCGCCGCGCCGCCGCGCCCAGGCTCGCCAGCGCGGTCACCCAGGCGATGCAGCAGCTGGGCATGGCCGGCGGGCGCTTCGAGGTCGTGCTGCTGGAGCAGGATGCACCGCAGTCGTTCGGCACGGAGTCGGCCGAGTTCCTCGTCGCCGGCCACGCCGGCAGCACGCCGCGGCCGCTGGGCAAGGTCGCCTCGGGCGGTGAGCTTTCGCGCATCGCGCTGGCGATCGCGGTCACGACGAGTCAGCCGCAGCGCGGCGCGGGCGGTGCCGTTGCAGGTGACGAGCTTGCTCCGGCGACGCTGATCTTCGACGAGATCGACGCCGGCGTCGGCGGTGCGGTCGCCGAAACCGTCGGCCGGCTGATGAAGCAGTTGGGGTGCGACCGGCAGGTGCTCGCGGTCACGCACCTGCCCCAGGTCGCGGCCTGCGCCGATCACCACCTCGTCGTCTCGAAGCAGCTGCGCGACGGGCTGACGCTGAGCGAGGTCCGCGCGGTCGGCGGCGAGTTGCGCGTCGCCGAGGTGGCGCGCATGCTGGGCGGCGAGCGCCTGTCGAACACCAGCCTCGCTCACGCCCAGGAGATGCTCGCGGTCGGCGCCGACGCGCCGGCGGCACGCGGGCGCAAGCGATCATGACCGGCACCGAACCCACGCCGGCGACAGCGTCGTTGCGCGAGGTCGTGCTGGTCACCGGCATCTCGGGCTCCGGCAAGTCGGTCGCGCTGCATGCGCTGGAGGACGCCGGCTTCTTCTGCGTCGACAACCTGCCGCCCGAACTGCTGCGCGATTTCCTGAGGCTCGAACAGGACCGGTTCGGCCGGCGCCTCGCGATCGCGGTCGACGTGCGCAGCGTCGGCTCGCTGCCGCACCTGCTGCCGCTGATACAGCAGTTGCGCGGCGAGGGTGTCGCGATCCAGGTCGTGTTTCTCGACGCCAGCACGGATGCACTGGTGCGCCGCTTCTCCGAGACGCGCCGCCCGCACCCGCTGTCGGCCGAGCCGCCGGCCGGCATGCCGACGCAGCGCGCCGGCGAGCGCCTGCCCGACGACCGGCGCGCGCTGGTCGAGGCGATCGAGCTCGAACGCGAGCTGCTCGCCGAGCTGCGCGAGGTTGCCACCGTGGTGGACACCAGCCAGTTGCGCAGCGCCCAGCTCCGCGTCTGGATTCGCGACATGGTGCGCGCCGGCGGCAACCGGCTGACGCTGGTGTTCGAGAGCTTTGCGTTCAAGCACGGCGTGCCGCTGGACGCCGACTACGTGTTCGACGTGCGCGTGCTGCCGAATCCGCACTACGTGCCCGAGCTGAACCCGCTGACCGGCCGCGACGAGCCGGTGGCCGCGTACCTGCGCGCGCAGCCCGAGGTCGGCGAGATGCTGGCGCAGATCGAAGCTTTTCTCGCGCGCTGGCTGCCGGCGTTCGAGAACGACCAGCGCAGCTACCTGACGGTCGCGATCGGGTGCACCGGCGGCCAGCACCGCTCGGTGTATTTCGCGCAGGTGTTGGCGCAGCGTTTCCGCGACCGCTGGGCGACGCTGATCCGCCACCGCGAACTCGACGCGCGCGGGTGAACCCTCAGCGCAGCGGCTCGCTCGCCGCCGCCAGTAGCTTGCGCAGGGGCGCCGGCAGTCCGGCAGCCAGCGCTTCGTCGAGCCCGAACCAACGGCCGGTCGGCCACGCGCGCAGCAGGGCGCCGCGCCGCGCGGCGCCCAGGCGATCGGGCAGACGCCAGCGAACCGGGTGCAGCGTCCAGTCCAGGTGTGTCAGCGCGTGCGTGAAGCTCGGCAGCGACTCGCCCTGTCCCGGCCAGCCCGCACGTGCCATCTCGAAGTCGGCGGGGGAATCGAACTCCGGCAGGCTCCACAGGCCGGCCCACACGCCGGTGGGCGGGCGCTGCACCAGCCAGACGTCGTCACGCCACTGCAGCCACAGCCACACGTGCTCGCGCGTGCCGCGCCTGAGCTTGCGCGTCTTGACCGGGTAGCGCTCGGGCGTGCCGGCGCGCGCCGCCGCGCAGTCCGCCTGCACCGGGCACAACAGGCAGGCCGGCGCGCGCTGCGTGCACAGCGTCGCGCCCAGGTCCATCAGGCCCTGGGTGTAGCGTTGAATGTCGCGTTCGGGCAGCAGCGCGGTGGCCGCGTCCCACAGCGCGCGCACGTGCTTCGTTTCGGCGAGGTCACCGTCGAACGCGAGCACACGCGTCAGCACGCGCTTGACGTTGCCGTCGAGGATCGCGACCCGCTCGCCGAAGCAGAACGCGGCGATCGCCGCGGCCGTCGAGCGGCCGATGCCCGGCAATTGCGCGAGTGCCGCGCTGCTGCCCGGAAAGCGCCCGCCGTGCTGCTGGACGACGGCCTGTGCGCAGCGATGCAGGTTGCGCGCGCGGCTGTAGTAGCCCAGGCCGCTCCACAGCCCGTACACCTCGTCGAGCGAGGCTGAGGCAAGCGCGGCCACATCGGGCAGGCGCGCCAAGAATCGCTCGTAGTAGCCCCGCACGGTCGCGACCTGTGTCTGCTGCAGCATGATCTCCGACAGCCAGACGCGGTAGGGATCGCGGGTGTTCTGCCACGGCAGCGTGTGCCGGCCATGCGCGCGCTGCCAGGCGATCAGCGGCGCGGAGAACGCGGTCGGCGGCTCAGGCTTGCGCACGTCGCCGCGCGCTGCCGCCCGCGTCGTGCACGGTGGCGGCAAGGTCCTCGTCCGGGATCTGGAGCGAGATCAGGTCGCTGCCCGTGACCGGGCCGGCCTTCGCCTGCTCGCGCAGTGCGTCGAACAGCTCGCGCGCCCGGCGCAGCACGCCCTGCAGGCGTTCGTCCTGCGCTTCGAGTTCGGCGATGCGCACCTCCAGCTCGCCGGCGGCCGCCTGCACCCGCTCCAGCGATTCGCGCCGCCGCCTGAAATTGCGACGCCGCTCGCGCAGCTGCGAATCCACCTGCGACGAGGTCGCCTTGTTCCACAGTTCGATCTCCGCACTGGCGTTCTCGAAGACGACGCGCAGCTTGGACATCAGCATGCGCCGGAACTGCTCCAGGAATTTCGGTTGCGCCAGGCGCAGCGCCTGCGTCAGGCCCAGGTACTGCACATAGCTGCCTTCGATCTCGCGCAACTCGGCGGTGAAGCGCGCCAGGTCGGGCGAGCGCGTCATCGCCAAGCTGAAGCCGAATTCGCCGTTGAGCTTGCCGAACGATGCGCCCAGCATGTCGCGGATCTCGTTGCTGCGAACCTGCGCGTCGCCGAGCAGCGCGCACAGCCGGGCGCAGAGTGCGACGAAGGCCTTCTTCGCGCCGAGGTTGAGCAGCGAAGCGCTCATCTGCGCCTGCATCGCGACGACCTCGTCGCGCAGGCGGTCGGTCGACAGGTCCGCCAGCGCCTCCCTCAGCATGCGGCTGTGCACGCCCCGCAGCGCCTGCAGCCGCACCGTGCATTGCTCGAACTCGCCGGTTTCGAGGTCGATGCGCTCCAGCATCAGACGCAGCTTGCCGGCGCTCTTGCCGCGCAGGCCGCGCAGTTCGAGCGTCTGTTCGGCCAGCTGGCGGCGCTGGTCGCCGAGGCGCCGTGCGACATGGGTCTCGAGCTGCTGCGCCCCCTCGACCACGGCCTGTTCGATGACCTGACGGCGCTGCGGCAGCAGCTGCGAGCCGAGCGCCGCCTCGAGCGCCGGCAGACGGCTCTCCAGCAGCCCGGCATCGTCGCCGGCCACGCGCGCCGCCAACGCCTGCCGGGCCGACAGCGGGAACACCCGCTCGGCGCCGATCTCCAGCGTGCGCGCCGTCTCCAGGCATTGGGTGGCGATCTGCGCATCGACCTGCTCGACGCTCGCGAGCGGGTCGCGCAGCGCGTCGATCTTGTTCAGCACGACAAAGCGCGACAGCGCATGCGTGCCGAGATGATCGCGCCAGACGCCGAGGTCGGACCGGGTCACGCCGGTGTCGGCGCCGAGGATGAAGACGGTCGCGTGTGCGGTCGGCAGCAGGCTCAGCGTCAGCTCGGGTTCGGCACCGATCGCGTTCAGACCCGGCGTGTCGAGCACGACCAGGCCCTGCTTCAGCAGCGGGTGCGGGTAGTTGATCAGCGCGTGGCGCCAGGCCGGCACCTCGACCCGGCCGGCGGCGTCGACCGGCGGGTTGTCGTCCGGGAGTTCATCGTCCCAGAAACCGAGATCGCGCGCCCGTTCCCTGGAGACCCACTGGGTGCGCGTGACCTCCTGCAGTGCCTCGGCCAGGCGCTGCGGGTCGCTGATCTGCAGCGGCCGGACCGTCCAGGCGCGCCGCTGCAGCCGAAGCTCGGCGAGCGACAGGCCGTCGAGCCGCGTCTCGATCGGCAGCAGCATCAATGCGGCGTCCTCTTCGGCGTCCCACGCCAGCTCGACCGGGCACATCGTCGTGCGGCCGGGCGTGGCCGGCAGCACGCGACGCCCGGTGTCGGCGAAGAAGATCGCATTGATCAGCTCGGACTTGCCGCGCGAGAATTCGGCGACGAACGCGACGACCAGTTTCTCGTTGCCGAGTCGCTCGCGCAGCGCCGCCATCTGCGCGGCAGCGGGCGGGTCGACCATCTCGCGATCGGCCAGGTAGCGCGAGACCTCGTCGAGCCGCCGCCCGAGCGTCGTCCGCCAGCCGCTCAGGGCGTCCAGGCTGATGGCGAACGAAGGCGTCATGGCGGGTGCGTCGGCGTGGGTCGGGAGTGGCGCGTCATCGTAGCGCAAGGGTCCGAGGCGCGACCGCGCAATACATCTGCTCACCACCGAGTTTCGCGACGAAGCGCGACTCAGTGCGCAATTCCGACTACCGGCGCTGGCAGCCGGGGCAGAAATAGGTCGCGCGCTGTCCCTGGACGATGCGCCGGATGACACCGGTGCAACGCACGCAGGCCAGCCCCTCGCGGCCGTAGACGCGGGCCTGGGTCTGGAATTCGCCGGCCATGCCGTGCGCGTCGCGAAAGTTGCGCAGGGTCGAGCCGCCGAGTTCGAGCGCCCGCGCAAGCGTGCCGCGCACCTCCGCGGCAAGCCGCTCGCAGCGCGCCAGGCCGATGCGGTCGCTGCGGGTTCGCGGATCGATGCCGGCCTCGAACAGCGCCTCGCAGGCGTAGATGTTGCCGGCACCGACGACGATCGCGCCGCCCAGCAGCGCCTGCTTGATGGCGACGCGCCGGCCCCGCAGGGCGGCGTGCAGATGCGCCCCGGTGAAGGCCGGGTCGAAGGGTTCGAGCCCGAGGCCGGCGAGCAGCTTCGCAGCCGCACCGGTATCGAGCGCCGGCGACCAGACGACCGCGCCGAAGCGCCGCGGGTCGGTCAGGCGCAGCGTCCCGTGCGTCGTCAACAGGTCGAAATGATCGTGCGGTCCGGGGGCCGCATCACGCCCGTCGAACGCGAGCGAACCGGACATGCCCAGGTGCATCAGCAAGCCACCCCGATCGAGCGCGAGCCACAAGTATTTACCTCGGCGCGCGACCTCCCCGACCGCCTGCGCGACCAGCGATTCGGGGGCGCAGCCCAGCGGCCAGCGCAAGGGTTTGCCGAGACGCACCGCCTGAACCCGGGCGCCGCGGATGCGGTCGGCGAAGCTCTGGCGCGTGACCTCGACCTCGGGAAGTTCGGGCATGCGCGGAATTATCGGGCGGGCGAGCGATCGGACTCCCGCGACCTAGAATCAATTGCAGCTTCAGGAGTGAGCCGATGCCGATCTTCAATCCCCGAACCGGCGGCGCGCACGCATTGTCCGCGCTGCTGGCGTCGCTTCTCCTCGTCTCGACGGCCTGCGCACAGGACGCCCAGGCAGCGCCCGAGAAAATCCAGAACTCGGCGCTGAACGGGCCGCTGTTCCAGCAATTGCTGATCGGCGAGATCGAGTTGCGCGAAGGCGATCTGGGGACGGCCTATCAGCTGATCCTCGACGCGGCCCGGCGCACGAAGGATGAGCAGTTGTTCCGCCGCGCCACCGAGATTGCGCTGCAAGGCCGGGCCGGCGACGAAGCGATGGTGGCGGTGAAGGCCTGGCGCCTGGCGATCCCCGACTCGCCCGACGCGTTGCGCTACCAGGTGCAGCTGCTGGTGCAGCTGAACCGCACGGCCGAGGTCGTCGAGCCGCTGCAGACGCTGGTCAAGGCGACGCCGGCCGCCCAGCGCCCGGCGCTGATCGATGCGGTGCCACGCCTGCTCGTGCGCAGCAGCAACCGCAATCAGGCCGCGCAGATCATCGAGCAGGTGTTGCTGCCCTATGCCGACGCGCCCGAGACGCGTGTCGCGGCGCGCGTCGCCATCGGCCAGGGCTGGCTGGCCGCGATCAACGGCGAGAAGGCCCTGGCGCTGGCGCAGAGCGCGCACGAGTTGGACCGCGGCGCCGAGGCCCCGGCCGGCCTCGCGCTCCAGATGATGCCCGGCACGCCGGCCGCCGAGGAGATCGTCAAGGACCACCTGGCCGCCAGGCCCGACAGCAACGGCGTGCGTCTGCTCTATGTGCGCACGCTGTTGGCGTCACAGCGCCTGAGCGACGCGACCGGGCAGCTCGAGACGCTGACGCAGCACGCGCCGACACTGGCGCAGGCGTGGTTGACGCTCGGCGCCTTGCACCTGCAACTGCGTGAACCCGTTCCGGCGACCGAGGCGCTGCAGAAGTACGTCGAGCTGGTGCAGACGACGGAGTTTCCCGCCGTCGCCGCGTCCGCCGCTGGCGGTGACGAAGAGGACGCGGCGCCGGCCTCCAAGGAAGAGGCACTGACGCGCGGCTACCTGCTGCTGTCGCAGGCCGCCGACCAGCAGGGCGACTTCAAGGCGGCCGAGGCCTGGCTGGCGAAGATCGACAACCCGAAGCGCGCCCTCGAGGTGCAGGCGCGGCGCGCTTCGCTGCTGGCGCGCGAGGGCAAGGTCGCGCAGGCCCGCGAGCTGATCCGCCGCCTGCCCGAGAAGTCGCCCGACGACGCGCGCGCCAAGGTGCTGGCGGAGGCGCAGGTCCTGCGCGACGCGAAGCTGTGGCGGGACGCGAACGATGTGCTGGCGCAGGGAAACAAGAAGTTCCCAGACGACGTCGACCTGATGTACGAGCAGTCGATGATGGCCGAGAAGCTCAATCGCCTGGCCGACATGGAGCGGCTGCTGCGCCGTGTGATCGAGATCAAGCCCGATCACCAGCAGGCGTACAACGCACTCGGCTACTCGCTGGCCGAGCGCAACATGCGCCTGCCGGAGGCCCGGACCCTGATCAAGAAGGCACTGGAACTCAGCCCCGGCGAGCCGTCGATCACCGACAGCCTTGGCTGGGTCGAGTACCGCCTGGGCAACCGCGAGGAAGCGCTGCGCCTGCTGCGCGAGGCCTATCGCGGCCAGCCCGATGCCGAGATCGCCGCGCATCTCGGCGAGGTACTGTGGGTCAGTGGCCAGACCGACGAAGCCCGGCGCATCTTCAGCGAGGCGCGCAAGCGCGACGCGTCCAACGAGGTGCTGCGCGAAACCCTGGCGCGGCTGCGCGTCAATCTGTGAGCGCCTCCCCCAGACCGGCGGCATGCGTCGACCGTCCCCAAGATCCGGAACGGGCCCCTTCGTGGTCGAGAGGGATGAGGAAACTTCGGGTGGCCTGGTGTTTCCTCAGGAGCCGGCGGGCTCGGGTCGCGTCCCTGCTCGCGTCGCTTGTGATGGCCGGGTGTGCATCGGTCCCGCCTGGCGCAACGCCGGCGGGCGAGGCGCTGTCGGGTCGCCTGGCGGTGCGCGTCGACGGCGCCGAAGGTGTTGCGCCGCGCTCCGAGAATGCAGCGTTCGAATTGCAGGGCGGCCCGCAGGCCGGCCGGCTGAACCTGGCGACCCCACTGGGCAGCGTCATCGCGCAGGCGCGCTGGGCACCTGGCTCCGTCGTGCTGGCGACGCCGCAGGGCGAGCGCAGCTTCGCCGACCTGGACGCGCTGACCCGGGAGGTGCTCGGCGAGAGCGTGCCGGTCGCCGCGCTGTTCGACTGGCTGCGCGGCCGGCCCTGGCCCGGCGCGTCCAGCACCGCCAGCATCGCGCCCGCCGAGCCCGGCTTCGCGCAGCTCGGCTGGGCCGTGAACCTCGCGCGTTTCGACGAAGGCTGGGTGGTCGCGCGGCGTGAGCGCGCCCCGACGGTCACGGTGCGCGCCAAGCTCGACCGGCCATGGCACTGAGCGCCCTGTACGACGTGGCCGCGCCGGCCAAGCTGAACCTGTTCCTGCACGTCGTCGGTCGCCGTGCCGACGGCCATCACCTGCTGCAATCGCTGTTCGTGCTGATCGACTGGTGCGACACGCTGCAGTTCGAGCGGCGCACCGACGGGCGCCTTGCCCGCCACGACCTCGGCCCGGCACTGCCGGCGGACGACCTGTGCCTGCGCGCAGCGCGGGCGCTGCAGGCCGCGAGCGGCACCGCGCTCGGCGCCGACATCTCGATCGCAAAGGCCGTTCCCTGGGGCGCCGGCATGGGCGGCGGCAGTTCGGACGCGGCCTCGACGCTGCTCGCGCTGAACCGGTTGTGGGGCCTGAACTGGCCGCGCGCCCGCCTGCTGACGCTCGGATTGAGCCTCGGTGCCGACGTGCCCTTCTTCATCGGCGGACACAACGCGATCGTCGAGGGGATCGGCGAGCGACTGACACCTGTGCCGGTGCCGGCGCAATGGCTGGCGGTTCTCAAGCCGCCCGCCGGGATCGAAACCCGTGTCATTTTCGGCAGCCCGAAGCTGGTGCGCGATACCGAAGCTGTTATACTTGAAAGCTTCGCTGTGAATGGCCAGCAAGTCGTCTTGGCACCCGGTTTCGGGACCAACGATCTGCAGGCCGCAGCGGAGGCAGAATGCGCGCAGGTGGTGCAGGCGGCTTCGGCGCTGCACCAGCGCTTCGGCAACAGCCGCATGACCGGTTCGGGCAGCGCGGTGTTTGCGAGAGCAGGCACCGGCAACCAACCCTCGGCGGCGATGCCGTCCGATCTTGCGCCGGGCTGGGTGGGCAGGATGTGCCGCAGCTTGGGTGAGCACCCCTTGGTGGGGTGGGCCGCAGACTGAGGAGCGTGGTTGCGGTGGGCAGACGAAAGTCTGTCGACCGGTGTAGGGGAGTCGCCAAGTTGGTTAAGGCATCGGATTTTGATTCCGACATGCGAAGGTTCGAATCCTTCTTCCCCTGCCAGACTTTCTGAACCCGGTGGTCCCTCCAAGTGCGGGCCGGGGCTGATTCGGAGGGCCGCAGTTTGCGCCCACAAGGCCTCGTCGGAGGGAACGTGCTTTTCAACACACTGCTGTTCACCGGGAATGCGAACCCTGCGCTGGCGCAGGAGATCGCCACGCATCTTGGCGTCGAGCTCGGCAAGGCGCGCGTCGGTCGCTTTTCCGACGGCGAGGTCGACGTCGAAATCCAGCAGAACGTGCGTGCCCGCGACATCTTCGTGGTCCAGCCCACCTGCGCGCCGACCAACGAAAACCTGATGGAGCTGTGCATCATGGTCGACGCGCTGCGGCGCGCTTCGGCCCGGCGCGTCACGGCCGTGATCCCCTACTTCGGCTATGCGCGGCAGGATCGCCGCCCGCGCTCGACGCGCGTGCCGATCAGCGCCAAGGTCGTCGCGAACATGCTCGAGGCCGTCGGCGTCGAGCGGTTGCTGACGATGGACCTGCACGCCGACCAGATTCAGGGCTTCTTCAACATCCCGGTCGACAACATCTACGCATCGCCGGTGCTGCTGTCCGACCTGCAATCGAAGCGCTACGACGACCTGGTGGTCGTCTCGCCCGACGTGGGCGGCGTGGTCCGCGCTCGCGCGCTGGCCAAGCAGCTCAACTGCGACCTGGCGATCATCGACAAGCGCCGCCCGAAGGCCAACGTCTCCGAAGTGATGCACGTGATCGGCGACATCGACGGTCGCACCTGCGTGATCATGGACGACATGACCGATACCGCCGGCACGCTGGTCAAGGCTGCCGAGGTACTGAAGGAGCGCGGTGCCAAGCGCGTCTATGCGTACTGCACGCATGCGGTGTTCTCCGGCCCGGCGCTGGAGCGCATCAGGAACTCGCAGCTGGACGAAGTCGTGATCACCAACACCATTCCGCAGAACCAGGATGTCACGAGCTGCCCGAAGGTGCGCCAGTTGTCGGTGGCCTTCCTGTTCGCCGAGACGATCCGTCGCATTTCGGACGGCGAATCGGTCACGTCGCTGTTCGCCGAGCAGAACAGCAATTTCTGATGGACAGCGGGCTCCGCGTTGCGGAGCCCTGATCGGTTGCGGGGCTTCGCCCCGTCTTAACGAAGGACCTGGTCGCGGGCCTTCACACTTTGGAGCTACAGATGAGATTCACCGCTTTCGAGCGCACGCTGCAGGGGACCGGAGCGAGCCGCCGCCTGCGCAATGCGCAAAAGGTTCCCGGGATCGTTTATGGTGCAGGTACCCCGGCCATGATCGAACTCGATCACAACGCTCTGTTCTTCGCGCTGAAGAAGGAAGCCTTCCACTCGTCGATTCTCGAGATGGAACTCGCCGGAAGGAGCGAGCAGGTGCTGCTGCGCGACTACCAGATGCACCCGTTCCGCCCGATCGTGCTGCACGTCGACTTCCAGCGCGTCGACGCAACCACCAGGATCGTCAAGAAGGTGCCGCTGCACTTCGTCAACGAGGAAAACTCGCCGGCCGTCAAGACCGATGCCTGCATCGTCAACCACGTGGTCACCGAACTGCGCATTTCGTGCCTGGCGTCGCAGTTGCCCGAATTCCTGACGATCGACTTAGGCGATCTGACCAAGGGCCAGACCCTGCACGTCAATGACATCAAGTTGCCCGCCGGCATCAAGGTGATGACCCAGGGCAAGCCGAACCCGGTGATCGTGTCCGTGGTGGCGCAGGCCGCCGAAGAAGAAGTCGCCGCAGCGCCGGTGGTCACGGCAGCGCCGGCCGAGAAGAGCAAGGCCAAGAAGACCGAGAAGCAGAACAAGAAGTAAGAAACAAGAAGAACCACCCGCAAGGGTGATGCGACGCCCCACCTCGGTGGGGCTTTTTCTTGCGCTGAGCGGGCTCGATAATTCGCGCCATGATTCGACTCCTTGTCGGCCTGGGCAACCCGGGCCCCGAATACGAAGCGACGCGGCACAACGCCGGGTTCTGGTTCATCGACGCGGTGGCCCGGGAGCTGCACGCGAGTCTGGCGCCGGATCGAAACTACTTCGGCCTGGTGGCGCGGGTGAACCGGCCCCATGGTCCGGTCTGGCTGCTCGAGCCGATGACCTTCATGAACCTGTCGGGCAAGTCGGTTGCGGCGCTGGCGCGCTTCTTCAAGATCGCGCCGGGGGAGATCCTGGTCGCGCACGACGAGCTGGACCTGTTGCCCGGCCATGTCAAGATGAAGTTCGGCGGCAGCCGCGCGGGCCACAACGGCCTGAAAGACATCCAGGCCCAGCTCGGCAGCGCCGACTTCTGGCGCCTGCGCCTGGGCATCGGCCACCCGGGGGTGAAGTCCGAGGTCGTCCATTACGTGCTCCGCAAGCCGATCGCCGAGCAGCGCGACGCGATCGGCAAGAGCATCGAGCAGTCTGTCTCCGCGCTCGATCTGCTGCTCGCGGGCGAGATGGAGCGCGCGCTGATGAAGGTGCACGCGAAGCCGCCGCGCCCCAAACCGCCCAAACCCGGGGACACCGCCACCTTGAAGGATCCGACATGAAGCCGACCGCTGCCCTGTTGCTGTGCCTGATGACCTCGCTCGCGAGCGCGCAATCGATCTACCGCTGCGGCAATTCGTATTCGGAGTCGCCCTGCGCCGAGGGCGGCAGGGTGGTCGATGCGACGGACACCCGCAGCCCGGCTCAGCTCGCCGAGGCTCGTCGGGTCGCCGCCGACGAGCGACGCTTCGCGGCCGAGTTGCGACGCGACCGGCTCGCCGACGAGAAGGCGCTGAAGCCGTCCGGCGCGACCAGTCTCAGCGGGCCCGTGCCTGCGACCAGCGCACTGGCCACGGTGCCCCACCACCCGAAGAAGCGGGCCCGGACGAAACTCCCCACGGGAATCCTGGTCCTCGCCATGGACTCGGGCAGCCGCAAGCGGCGCGACACCGCGCCCTGACGCTCAAGCGCCGGTCGATGCCACCGCGCCTGCCGCCTGTTGCAGCCGGCGGTACTTGGCCCAGAGCGACTCCTGCGACTCGACATGCTCGGGATGGATCGGGATGCAGTTGACCGGGCACACCTGCACGCACTGCGGCTCGTCGAAATGACCGACGCACTCGGTGCATTTCGCCGGGTCGATCCGATAGAAATCCGCACCCATCGAGATCGCCTGATTCGGGCACTCGGGCTCGCAGACGTCGCAGTTGATGCATTCGTCGGTGATCAGGAGGGCCATCGTCCCCCCTGCAGACCAACGAATACAACCTGCGCTTGCAAGCGCAAGTCGCGCCCGGCGGCACAACGCATGCGTTGCGGATTCCCGCCGGACGTGTCGGTGATCAGGCGGGTCATTTCAATCTCAATTCCGATCTGAGGTTCAAGCTGAAGCGTCCGTCGACTTGACCCGCTGGTGCAGCCGGCTCAGCACCGAAGGTGACACGAACTTGGAGACATCGCCGCCCAGGGAGGCAATCTCGCGCACGAAGGTACTCGAGACGAACTGGTAGCGGTCGCCCGGCGTCAGGAACACGGTCTCGACCTCGGGCATCAGCTGGCGGTTCATGCCGGCCATCTGGAATTCGTACTCGAAGTCGCTGACCGCACGCAGACCGCGCACCACGACCTTGCCGCCGTTGCCGACGACGAAGTCGCGCAACAACCCTCGAAACGCCATCACTTCTACGTTCGGGTACTTCGCCGCCAGCTCGGCCGCGATGTCCATCCGCTCGTCGAGCGTGAACATCGTGCGCTTGTGATGGCCGGCCGCGACCGCCAGGATCAGGCGCTCGAACAGGCGGCTGGCGCGGCGCACCAGATCCTCGTGACCCAGGGTCATGGGATCGAAGGTGCCCGGATAGACGGCGGTGAGTTTGGTCACGGAGGTCAAGTGTGCTCCCAACGTTGAATTTGGCCGCAGTGTAGCCGCGCCCGGTCAGCGGGCGTCGACGCGCTGCAACAGATGGAAGTGCACCGCACCGGCGCGGCCCTGGCGATGCAGCGCCAGGTGGTGCGCGCCCAGCGACGCCGGCGCCAACGCCGTCCCGGCCTCCACGTAGACAAAGCCCTGCGGAACGACAAGGCGCGCGGCCAGCGCCAGCGCCGGGTCGACCAGCGCCGCGTCGAACGGCGGGTCGATGAACACCAGTTCGAACGACGCCGGCGGGCAGCGCGCCATCCACGCCATCGCATCGACGGCTTCGACGCGAATCTGATCGGCCTTCAGGCGCTGCGTCGATTCGGTCAGGCTGCGCGCCTGCCGGCGATCACGCTCCAGCAGCACGACCTGGTCGGCACCGCGCGACGCGGCCTCGAAGCCCAGCGCGCCCGAACCGGCGAACGCGTCCAGACAGCGCCAGCCGCTCAGGTCCTGGCCCAGCCAGTTGAACAGCGTCTCGCGCACCCGATCGGGAGTCGGGCGCAGCCCCGGCGCATCAGCGACCGGCAGCTTGCTGCGCTTCCACCGGCCGCCGATCACGCGCACCTCGTTCATCAGCGCCCCGCGCCCGGACACACGGCTCACATCCGCACCGGAATGCCGTCGCGCGCCAGCAGGGCCTTGGCCTGGCCGACCGTGAACTCGCCGTAGTGGAAGATGCTCGCCGCCAGCACCGCGTCGGCGCCGCCGATGCGGATGCCGTCGGACAGGTGCTCCAGCGCGCCGACGCCGCCGGACGCGATCACCGGCACGCTGACCGCGTCGCTGACCGCGCGCGTCAGCTCCAGGTCGAAGCCGCTCTTGGTGCCGTCGCGGTCCATGCTGGTCAGCAGGATCTCACCGGCGCCGTGCTCGACCATCGTGCGCGCCCACGCGACCGCATCGAGGCCAGTGTTCTTGCGCCCGCCGTGCGTATAGACGTCCCAGCCCGGGCCTTGCGTGCCGGCAGCGGCAACAGGATCGGCAGGCACGCGACGCTTCGCGTCGATCGCCACGACGATGCACTGCGCGCCATACTTCTGCGAGGCGTCGCGGATCACCTGCGGGTTCGCGACCGCTGCCGAGTTGAAGCTGACCTTGTCGGCGCCGGCGTTGAGCAGCCGCCGCACGTCCTCGACCGTGCGCACGCCGCCGCCGACCGTCAGCGGAATGAACACCTGCGAGGCCACCGCCTCGATGATGTGCAGGATCAGGTCGCGGCCGTCGCTGGTGGCGGTGATGTCGAGGAAGGTCAGTTCGTCGGCACCCTGGTCGTTGTAGCGCGCCGCGATCTCGACCGGGTCGCCGGCGTCGCGCAACTCGACGAAATTGACGCCTTTGACGACGCGGCCGCCGGTCACGTCGAGGCAGGGGATGATGCGTTTGGCGAGCATGGCGTGGGGTGGGAAGAACGCGGATTATCGGCGAGGCGCACCTCCTGTTCGAGGAGGGTAGACGCAACGCGGGTCGACCAGCGCATACCGGTGTCCGGCAAAAGCAGCAGCGCGCGCACCTGCCAGGAGAAACGAAGTCGCCCGAGTTCAACGCCGACAGCGGCACCTTCGCAGCGGCGAAATGCGCGGCTTGCTGGCGCCGATGCCGGAGCCGCAAACCTCTGCGCCGATGGTCGCCGGGCTGGCGGCGCGCCGGCGCCGGCCGGCCGTCTGACCGCGACGCCTCACGCGGCCAGTGCGTCGGCCCGCGCCTGCGCCGCGGCGAAGTCGAGATCGCCACTGTAGATCGCGCGCCCGCAAATCACGCCGGTGATGCCCTGATCCTCGACCGCGCAGAGCCGCTCGATGTCGGCGAGGCTGCTCAGGCCGCCCGAAGCGATCACCGGGATCGTCAGCGCCTGCGCCAGCTTCACGGTCGCGTCGATGTTGATGCCCGAAAGCATGCCGTCGCGGCCGATGTCGGTGTAGATCACGCCCTCGACGCCGTAGTCCTGGAATTTCCGGGCGAGGTCGATCACCTCGTGCCCGGTCAGCTTGCTCCAGCCGTCGGTGGCGACCTTGCCGTCCTTCGCATCGAGGCCGACGATGATGTGTCCACCGAACGCCGAACAGGCGTCGCGCAGAAAGCCCGGGCTCTTGACCGCCGCCGTGCCGATGATGATGAAGCTCAGGCCGTCGTCGAGGTAGCGCTCGATCGTGTCGAGATCGCGGATGCCACCGCCGAGCTGCACCGGGATCTCTTCGCCGACCTCGGCCAGGATCGCCTTGATCGCGCTTTCGTTGACCGGCTTGCCGGCGAACGCGCCGTTCAGGTCCACCAGGTGCAGGCGCCGCGCACCGGCATCGACCCAGCGCCGTGCCATCTGCGCAGGGTCTTCGCTGAAGGTGGTGGAGTCGTTCATGTCGCCTTGCTTGAGGCGCACACAGTGACCGTCTTTCAGGTCGATCGCGGGAATGAGCAGCATGGCCGGCAGGGCGAGGGACCGCTTATGGGTTCCAGTGGAGGAAGTTTCGATACAGCGCCAAGCCGTGTTCGGCGCTCTTTTCAGGATGGAACTGCGTAGCGAAAATGTTATCGCGCGCCAGCGCCGAGGTAAAGCGTGTTCCGTACTCGGTTTCTCCCACGCTGTGGCGCGGGTCCGACGGGCGGGCATAGAAGCTGTGCACGAAGTAGAAGTACGCGCCGTCCGGCACCCCATGCCAAATGGCGTGCGGCCGCGACTGGAACACGCGGTTCCAACCCATCTGCGGCACCTTGTAACGGCTGCCGTCGGGCTGCAGCTGCCCTTCGAGCCGGAAGCGCACGACCTCGCCGGCGATCAGGTTCAGCCCCTCGGTCGGGCCCTCGTCGCTGCGCGTCAGCAGCATCTGCATGCCCACGCACACGCCGATCAGCGGCTTGTGGGCCGCCGCGTGCAGCACCGCGTCCAGCAGGCCGGACTCGCGCAGCCCGCGCATGCAGTCGGGCATCGCACCCTGGCCCGGCAGCACGACGCGCTCGGCGGCGAAGACCTCGTCGGGTCTGGAGGTGACGATCACGTCGACGCCTGTATCGCGCGCGACATGCATCACCGCCTGCGACACCGAGCGCAGGTTGCCCATGCCGTAGTCGACGACCGCAAGAGTGCGTCTCACCCTAGAGGCTCCCCTTGGTCGACGGAATCACCCCGGCCGCGCGCGGATCGATCTCCAGCGCCATGCGCAGCGCGCGCGCGAAGGCCTTGAAGATCGTCTCGCACTGATGGTGCGCGTTGTCGCCCTGCAGGTTGTCGATGTGCAGGGTCACGCCGGCATGGTTCGAGAAGCCCTGGAAGAACTCGTAGACCAGCTGCGTGTCGAGCGCGCCGATCATCCCGCTCTTGAAGTCGACGCGCATGTGCAGCCCGGGCCGGCCGGAGAAGTCGATCACGACGCGCGACAGCGCCTCGTCGAGCGGCACATAGGCATGGCCGTAGCGCCGCAGGCCCTTCTTGTCGCCCACGGCCTTCGCCATCGCCTGACCGAGCGTGATGCCGACATCCTCGACAGTGTGGTGGCCGTCGATGTGCAGGTCGCCCCGGGCGTCGATCTCGAGGTCGATCAGCGCGTGGCGCGCGATCTGGTCGAGCATGTGGTCGAAGAAACCGATGCCGGTGGCCAAGGTCGCGGCACCGGTGCCGTCGAGGTTCAGCGCGACGCGGATCTGCGTCTCGTTGGTGTGGCGGACCACCTCCACCCTGCGTTCGACACTCGTCATCGTCATCACAGACTCGCTTTCAGCGCCGCCATCATCAGCGTGTTCTCTTCGGGCGTGCCCACGGTCAGCCGCAGGCAGTTCGTCAGCAGCGGGTGCAGGCCCTCGATGTTCTTCACCAGCACCCCCCGGGCGCGCATGCCCTCGAAGCTCCTCTTCGAGTCCGGCACGCGCACCAGGATCATGTTCGCTTCGCTGGGGAACGGCTCGACGCCGGGCAGCTCCTTCAACGCCTGCAGCAGCTTCGCACGCTCGGCGCACAGCACCCGGGCCTGGCGCGCGAATTCATCCGCATGCTCCAGCGCGAACAGCGTCGCCTCGGCATTCAGCGCGCTGACGTTGTACGGCGGGCGCACCTTGTCGACCTCGTCGATCAGCGCGGCGGCACCAACCAGGTAGCCCAGCCGCACGCCGGCCAGGCCGAACTTGCTCAGCGTGCGCATCACCAGCACGTGCTCGTGCGCGGCTGGGGTGTCTCGCAACCTGTCCATCCAGCTGCGCGACGAGAACGGCTGGTAGGCCTCGTCGAACACGACCAGCCCGTCCTGCCGGCCCACCGCAGCCACGATGCGCTCGACCACGCGATCGTCGAACAGGTTCGCGGTCGGGTTGTTCGGGTACGCGAGGTAGGTGATCGCCGGGCGATGGGTCTCGATCGCGTCCAGCATCGCGGCCTCGTCGAGCTCGAAGTCGGCGGTGGTCGGCACGCCGACGAACTTCAGCCCCTGAAGCTTCGCCGACATCTCGTACATCACGAAACCCGGCAGCGGCGCGAGGACCGTGGCGCCCGGGACGTCGCAGGCCAGCGCCAGCAGGGAGATCAGCTCGTCCGACCCGTTGCCCAGCATCAGCTTGCAGCCGGCCGGCAGGTTCACGTGGGCCGACAAGGCCGAGATCACGTCCGCGACACAGGCGACCGGATAGCGGTTGATCGCGACACGGCCCAGCCGCGCCCCGAGTTCGTGTTGCAGCGGCTCGGGCAGGCGGAACGGGTTCTCCATCGCGTCGAGCTTGACCAGGCCGGCGCTGCTCTGGATCAGGTAGGCGTGCATGGACCGGATGTCCTGCCGGATCGTCTTCTTCAGGCGTTGGTCCAGCGTCGCCATCACGCGTCCTTCCCGGTTGGATTCGTCAGGCGCATCTGCGCCGCGCGCGCGTGTGCCTGCAGCCCTTCGCCCTGCGCCAGTTCGGCGGCGATCGGACCGAGCACCTGTGCACCCGCCTCGCTGACCTCGATCAGGCTGCTGCGCTTCTGGAAATCGTAGACGCCCAGCGGCGACGAGAAGCGTGCGGTGCCGGAGGTCGGCAGCACATGGTTCGGCCCGGCGCAGTAGTCGCCCAGGCTCTCGCTCGTGAACGCGCCGAGGAAGATCGCGCCGGCATGGCGCAGCAACGGCTCCCAGCGCTGCGGCTCGCGCGAGCTGACCTCGAGGTGCTCGGGTGCGATGCGGTTGCTGATCTCGCAGGCCTCTTCCATGCTGCGGGTGCGGATCAGTGCGCCACGGCCTTCGAGCGAGGCGCGGATCACGTCGCGCCGCGGCATCGCCGGCAGCAGCCGGTCGATCGCGACCCTCACCGCGGCGATGTAGGCGGCGTCCGGGCACAGCAGGATGCTTTGCGCCAGCTCGTCGTGCTCGGCCTGGCTGAACAGGTCCATCGCGACCCAGTCCGGCGGCGTCGTGCCGTCGGCCAGCACCAGGATCTCGCTCGGCCCGGCGATCATGTCGATGCCGACGACGCCGAACACGCGCCGCTTCGCGCTCGCGACGTAGGCGTTGCCGGGGCCGGTGATCTTGTGGACCGCGGGCACGGTCGCGGTGCCGTAGGCGAGCGCGCCGATTGCCTGCGCGCCGCCGATCGCGAACACGCGATCGACGCCGGCGATCGCCGCGGCGGCCAGCACCGTCGGATTGCGCTCGCCGCCCGGGGTCGGCACCGTCATGATGATCTCGCCGACGCCCGCCACCCTGGCCGGCAAGGCGTTCATCAGCACGCTCGACGGGTAGGTCGCCTTGCCGCCCGGCACGTAGATGCCGACGCGGTCCAGCGGCGTGACCTTCTGGCCGAGCAGCGTGCCGTCGCCATCGCGGTAGCTCCACGAGCGCCCGCAGGCCTCGAGCTGGCGCTCGTGGTAGCTGCGCACGCGTTGCGCGGCGGCTTCGAGCGCATGGCGCCGGGCAAGGGGAACGGCATCGAGCGCGGCGAGCAGTTCGCGGCGCGGGATCTCGAGCTCGGCCACGCTCGGGGCTGTCACGCCGTCGAAGCGGGCCGTGTAGTCGAGCACGGCCGCGTCGCCGCGCGCACGCACGTCGGCGAGGATCGCGGCCACCCGCTCCTCGATCGCCGCGTCGGTCTCGGCCGACCAGTGCAGGACGCGCCGGAACGCGGCCTCGAAGTCCGCAGCCGTCGTGTCGAGCCCGCGGATGTTCACGATCATGACAGGGGCCCCACCGCCGCCTCGAACGCGTCGATGATCGCGCGGATCGGCTCGCGCTTGAGCTTCAGCGCCGCCTGGTTCACGATCAGGCGCGACGAGATGTTCATGATCCGCTCGACCTCGACCAGGTGATTCGCGCGCAAGGTGTTGCCGGTCGAGACCAGGTCGACGATCGCCTCGGCCAGTCCGGTCAGCGGCGCCAGTTCCATCGAGCCGTAGAGCTTGATCAGGTCGACGTGCACGCCCTTGTTCGCGAAGTGGTCGCGCGCGATCTGGGTGTACTTGGTCGCCACCCGGATCCGCGAGCCCTGCTTCACCGCCGCCGCGTAGTCGAAGTCGGCCCTGACCGCCACGCTCATGCGGCACTTCGCGATGTTCAGGTCCAGCGGCTGGTACAGGCCCCCGGCGCCGAAGGAACCGCCGGCGAAGGTCGCGCCGTGCTCGAGCAGGGTGTCCTTGCCGACCACACCCATGTCCGCGCCGCCGTACTGCACATAGGTCGGCACGTCGGAGGCGCGCACCAGCACCAGCCGCACGTCGGGCCGGCTGGTGCCGACGATCAGCTTGCGCGTCTTCTCGGGGTCCTCGGCAACGTCGATCCCCGCGGCCTTCAGCAGCGGGACGATCTCGTCGAAGATGCGGCCTTTCGGCAGGGCGAACGTGATCATCGGACTCGCTCGATGTCGGCGCCGATGCCGCGCAGCTTGGTTTCCATCTGGTCGTAGCCGCGGTCGAGGTGATAGATGCGGTCGACGACCGTATCGCCGTCGGCCACCAGCCCGGCGATCACCAGACTCGCGGACGCACGCAGGTCGGTCGCCATCACGGTAGCGCCCGACAGGCGTTCGACGCCATGCACGACCGCAGTGTGGCCGTCGACATCGATCTTCGCGCCCAGCCGGAGCAGCTCGTTGACGTGCATGAAGCGGTTCTCGAAGATCGTCTCGGTCACGACCGAGGTGCCTTCGGCGATGCAGTTCAGCGCCATGAACTGCGCCTGCATGTCGGTCGGGAACGCCGGGTACTCGCTGGTGCGGAAGTTCACCGGCCTCAATCGGCCGGAACTCCGGACGCGGATCCAGTCGGCGCCGGCCTCGATCTGCACGCCCGCCTCGCGCAGCTTCTCGATCGGCGTCTCGAGGTGGAGCGCGTTGGTGCGGGTCAACAGGACCTCGCCGCCCGCCGCGGCCACCGCGCAAAGAAAGGTGCCGGTTTCGATGCGGTCGGGGATCACGGTGTGCGTCACGCCGTGCAGGCGCTCGACGCCCTCGATGCGAATGCGGCTCGTGCCGTGGCCGTCGATCCTCGCGCCCATGCCGATCAGCATCTCGGCCAGGTCGGGAATCTCGGGCTCCTGGGCGGCGTTCTCGAGCACGGTCTCGCCCTCGGCGAGCGTGGCGGCCATCAGCAGGTTCTCGGTGCCGGTCACGGTCACCATGTCGGTCGTGATGCGTGCGCCTTTCAGGCGCGCCGCCTTCGCGACGATGTAGCCGTGCTCGACGGTGATCTCGGCGCCCATGGCCTGCAGGCCCTTGATGTGCTGGTCGACGGGCCGCGAGCCGATCGCGCAGCCGCCCGGCAGCGACACGCGAGCCTCGCCGAAGCGCGCGAGCAGCGGACCGAGCACCAGGATCGCCGCACGCATCGTCTTCACGAGTTCGTACGACGCCTCCTTGGCGCCGAGCGCAGCGGCGCTCAGCGTCACGACATCCGCTCGCACGGCGCTGCGCTCGATCGCCACGCCCATGCTGCCCAGCAGCTTCAACGCCGTGCTCACATCATGCAGCCGCGGCACATTGCGCAGGCTCACCGGTTCGGCCGTGAGCAGCGCGGCACAGAGTTCGGGCAGCGCGGCATTCTTCGCGCCGGAGATCGCGACCGCGCCTTCGAGCCGGCGGCCGCCGCGGATCAGGAGTTTGTCCATGTGGATCGCTGAGGCCCGGGGTTCACACGACCTTCGGCGCGGAGGATTCGGAGCACAGCCGACACCACGCCGTCAGCCGCAGCAAGCCCTGCGGCCGGTGTTCAGTGGTGGTGTGCGGACGCCGAACCGGGCTCGGCAGCCTGCGAGGTTCGGGCCCATTCGGCGGGCGTGAGCGTCTTCATCGACAGGGCGTGGATTTGCTCGCGCATTCTATCGCCCAGCGCCTGGTAGACCCGGCGCTGGCGCGCGACCCGGCTCGTGCCCTCGAACTCGGCCGCGACGATGGTCGCGAAAAAATGCTGCCCGTCGCCCTCGACATCGATGTGCTCGCAGGCCAGCCCTTGCGCGATGAAACGCCGGACTTCGTCGGGGGTGGGGTTGGCCATGGTGGCGCGATTTTAGCGGCATGAATGATCGGCCTGCCGGCTACGATCGCCGCTCGCCTGCCGAAAGTGCCCGATGCGACCGCCCTGTCCCTTTTCCACCCCGCCTTCCATGTGCGCGACCTCGCCGAAGCGCGCCGCTTCTGCGGCGCGGCACTCGGCTGCACCGAGGGCCGCAGTTCCCCGGCCTGGGACGACGGCATCGAGGCCATGTCCATGAACTGCCCGCCACCGCGTTCGGACAGCAGTCCTGGGCGGCGTTCCTGTCCGAACCGGTGCTGGTCGATGGCCGGGTGGGTGATGCGCCGCAAGGCGCCACTGCATGACCCCTGTTCCCGCGCAGAACCCGTTCGCTCTGACTGCGCAGGCGCGGGGCGCCGATGGGAGGAAGCGATGATGAAGTTGCTGGTTCGGCCATCGGGCAAGACGGGGCCACGCGGATCGCCTGGGGCACGCCGATGAACCTGCCCGACAGGACAACAAGCTCTCCGCTGTCGGCCGCGAGCCGGCTGCCGATTCTGCTGCTCGTGGCGGTGTCGCTCGCGCTCGGCTGGATCCTGTGGCCGTTCTACGGAACGATCATGTGGGGGGCGATCATCGCGCTGCTGTTCCGGCCCGTGCAGGGCCGGCTGCTGTCGCGGCTGCGGGGATCGCGAACGGCGGCGGCGCTGCTGACGATGCTGGTCGTGCTGGTCATCGTCGTCCTCCCGTTCATTCTCGTGATGGCGACACTGACGCGAGAAGCGACGCTTCTGTACCAGCAGGTGCAGTCGGGGGAACTGAACCCGGAGCTCTTCTTTCGCGGCCTGTTCGCCGGGCTGCCCGAGTGGATGACCGCACTGCTCGGTCGATTCGGGCTGGAGGACTTCGGCACCCTGCAGCTGCGGCTCTCGGCCCTGCTGGCGCGAGCCAGCCAGTGGATCGCGTCCCAGGCGCTGAACCTGGGTCAGAACACCTTCGAGTTCGTCGCGAGCCTGTGCATCACGCTGTACCTCGCGTTCTTCCTGCTGCGCGATGGCGACAGCCTGGCCCGGTCGATGCTGAAGGCGATCCCGCTGGCGCCGGCGGACAAACAGGAATTGCTCGAGAAGTTCACAACCGTGGTCCGGGCGACGGTGAAGGGGAATCTCGTGGTCGCCGCGGTCCAGGGGTCGCTCGGCGGCCTCGCGTTCTGGTTTCTCGACATCCGCGGCGCCCTGCTGTGGGCCGTGCTGATGGCTTTCCTGTCGCTCTTGCCGGCGGTCGGTGCCGGGCTGGTGTGGTTGCCCGTGGCGGCCTACCTGCTGATCACCGGCGCGCTGTGGCAGGGCACTGCGCTGGTCGCGTATGGCGTGCTCGTCATCGGTCTGGTCGACAACGCGCTGCGCCCCGCGCTGGTGGGCAAGGACACCCGCATGCCGGACTACGTGGTGATGATCACGACCCTCGGCGGCATGGCGGTGTTCGGTGTCAACGGCTTCGTCCTCGGGCCGGTGATCGCCGCGATGTTCATGGCCGTCTGGCACATCCATGTGTCGGGCACAGGTACTGTCCCGCCGTGACCCGATCGCTGCATGGCGCCGGCGAGAGCACGGCGCTCGGGGCAAGCACCCGTCGCGCCGACTCCGCTGCTGCCGCGCCGGGCACTACCTGACGAGCAGGACCGGGACCTGGGCGGTGGCGAGAACGCGCTGGGCCACCGAGCCCAGGAGCAGGTCGGCAATGGCTCCGCGCCCCTTGGCACCCAGGACGATCAGGTCGAACTTGCCCGATCTTGCGCAGTCGACGATCTCCTGCGCGACGTGCCCGGTGCGCACCTCCATGTCGTGCTTGATGCCCGCGGCGTCGAGCAGCTTGCGCGCCGGCTGCAACTCCTTCTCGCTGAGTTCGCGCAGGTAGTCGGCCACCGCATCGCGGCCGACGAAGGCCTTCGCGTGGCGCAGCCCGGCATCGTCATGGACGCTGATCAGCGTGATCGAATTCGACGTCGCCGACAGCTGCTGCACCAGCTTGGCAGCGTGCTTGACGGCGTGAAGCGCCGGCTTGGACCCATCGGTAGCGACAAGAATCTTCATGGAGGAACCCTGATCTGTATGGTGATCGCGCAGTCGCGACGGTCCATGCGCGCTGACGCATACACACGCGGCACCCTCGATCGCGACAAGAAGGCAGGCGATTATGCGGCCGGCTGCGTGCTCATTTTCTTGCGCGCGATCAAGCCGTCGTCGGCGCGTGCCGGCGCGCTGTCCCGGATTCGTGCCGCGGCCATGATTCACGCCGCCGCGGGCACGCGCTCGAGCGCCAGCAGCGCGCGCTTGCGTTCGACGCCGCCGGCATAGCCGGTCAGCGAGCCGTCGCGGCCGACGACGCGGTGACACGGCACGATCACCGAGACCGGATTGCGGCCGACCGCGGCGCCGACCGCGCGCAGCGCCGAGGGCGTGCCGATCGCGTTGGCGATCTCGCGGTAGCTGCGCGTGCCCCCGCCTCGAATTGCGAGCAGTGCCTGCCATACCGCGCGCTGGAACGGCGTGCCATGCAGGTCGAGCGGCAACTCGAAGGCCTCGCGCGTGCCGGCGAAGTACTCGTGCAGCTGGTCGGCCGCGCGGCGCAGCAGCTCATCGTCGGGCCGATGCGCTGCGGCAAGTTCCCGCGGGTGATGCTTCTGCCCGTCGAACCACGCGCCGGCGATGCCGCGGCCGGTGCGCGCCAGCAGCATGGTGCCGAGCGGTGTCGTGATCGTCGCCTGGGCGGTGCAGGCGTTGTGGATCGAGTCGGTCGTCTTGTTCATGGGGGCATTCCTTCGAGCGAGTTCCACAGCCGCAGCACGGCATACGCACGCCATGGCCGCCAGGCCTGTGCCTGTGATTCGGCCTCGCGTGGGGTCTGCGTCGTGCCGCCCCGCAGCCGCAGCGCCTTCAGCACCGCGACATCGTTCGGCGGGAAGGCGTCGGGCCAGCCGAGCGCGCGCATGGCGATGTAGTGCGCCGTCCAGGGTCCGATGCCGGGCAGCGCGCACAGGCGCGCGATCAGCGGCTCGGGCCACGCGCCCGGTGCGAGCAGTGTGGCGATCTCGGGCCACGCCCGGGCGATCGCCTGGATCGCGCCGGCGCGGCTGCGGATGATGCCGAGCCCGGCGATGTGCCCGATTTCCGCCGTTGCGAGTGCCGCCGGCGCGGGAAAGGTGCGGCCCAGTTCGTCCCACGGCGTGCGCAACGGCGCGCCGAATCGCTCGACGATGCGGCGCGCCAGCGTGCGTGCCGCCGCGATCGTGACCTGCTGGCCGAGCACCGCACGCACCGCGAGCTCGAACGCATCGAGGCCGCCGGGCAGACGCAGCCCCGGCGCACCGGGCAGCGCGACGAGCGCCGCGGCGATCGTGTGCGGCTCGGCATCGAGGTCCAGCCAGCGCCGGACCGCGGCCACGACGCGCCCGCTCGCCCCGGCGAGTTCGGGCGCAAACCGCAGCAGCACGACCGGCGCGGCCGCCGGGAACTCGGCCTCGACCCAGCCCGCCACCGACGCGACGGTGCCGGCGCGCAGCGTGCGTCGCACGCGCGGGCCGTCGATCGCTTCGACACCGGGAATCGCCCGTTGCGACAGGAAGCGCAGCAGCGCCGGCACGTCGTATGGCGGTCGGTAGCCGAGCTTGACGGTGAGGGCGGCACCGACATCGAAATGCGCCGCGCCGGCCGCGCCGCGCAGCCGGCTCGGGCTCATCCGATAGCTCTCGACGAAGGCCGCGTTGAAGCGCCGCAAACTGTTGAAGCCGCTTGCCAGCGCGACCTGCGCGACCGGCAGCCGCGTGTCGGTCAGCAACTGCTTGGCGAGCAGCAGGCGGCGCGTCTGCAGGTACTGCAGCGGCGTCACGCCGTGCTCGGCCTGGAAGATGCGGCGCAGGTGGCGGTCGCTGACGCCGAGCCGTTCGGCGACGGCGACGAGGCTGGCTGCTTCTGCGCTCGCTGCGCGCGCATCGAGCGCGTCGGCGGCCTGACGCGCGAGCGTGCGCGACGCGTCCATCACGGTCCACGCGAGCGGTGCGCCGGGCGCGATCTCGGGGCGGCACTTCAGGCAGGGGCGGAATGCCGCGGCCTCCGCCTGCGCCGGTGTCGCGAAGAAGCGGCAGTTGCGCGCGCTCGGTGTGCGCACGCGGCAGATGGGCCGGCAGTAGATGCCGGTCGAGGTCACGCCGACGAACAGGCGCCCGTCGAAGCGCGCGTCGCGGGCCGTGATGACGCGATAGGCGGCGTCGTCGTCCAGGGAAACGGTGGCGCGATCCATGCCGCCATTATCGGCAGCGGGCCCGTAGCGACTCGCCGTTTCCGGACACGTGACAATGCCGCAGGCAGCCCCGCACCGCGGTTCAGGACGCGGGGAACCTGCCGTGGCGGCCGACGCCGTCGGCGAAGCGCCGCGCGCCACGGGCCGACTCGCCGGACTGGAGCGTGCGCTGCCCGAGCGCGAATTCCTGCGCGAGCGCATCGCGCAGCGACAGGCCGTGCTGGGCCGCGACACTCGCGCGGTCATGGCGCAGGCACTGCTGCGGGAACGCGGCAATGTCGCGTGCCAGCGCCTGCGCGGCAGTCAGTGCTTCGCCCGCGGGCACGACGCGGTTCGCCAGCCCGATCGCGAGCGCCTCGTCGGCCGCGACGGCGCGCCCGGTCAGGATCAGATCGAGCGCGCGGCTCTCGCCGATCAGGCGCGGCAGCCGCACCGTGCCGCCGTCGATCAGCGGCACGCCGAAGCGCCGGCAGAACACGCCGAAGACCGCCGAGCGGCCGGCCACCCGCAGGTCGCACCACAGCGCCAGCTCGAGCCCGCCCGCAACCGCGTGGCCTTCGACGGCGGCGATCACCGGCTTCGTCAGCTGCAGCCGCGTCGGGCCCATCGGGCCGTCGGCGCGCAGGTCGGCATCGAGCGGGTTGCCGCCGCAACCGCTCGCGAATGCCTTCAGGTCGGCACCGGCGCAGAACTGACCACCGGCGCCGTGCAGGACCGCGACGCAGGCCTGCGCATCGGCGTCGAATTCGCGAAACGCCTGCGCCAGCGCATGGGCCGCCGCGCCGTCGACGGCGTTGCGCAACTCGGGGCGGTTCAGCGTCACGGTCCAGACCGGGCCACCGCGTTCGACGAGCACGCTGCTCATCGCGGGCGAACGTTCACCGGACCCGTGAAAAAGGCCCTGCATGCAGGGCCTCGGCCTAGCGCCGGCGCGGCGCTCACTTCAGGGTCAGGATCCAGCCGACGAGCTGCTTCGCCTCGGCTTCGGTGACCTGGGGGTTGGCTGGCATCGGGATGTTGCCCCAGACACCGCTGCCGCCCTTGACGACCTTTGCGGCCAGCTTGTCGACCGCGTCCTTCTGGCCCGCGTACTTGGCAGCAACGTCCTTGTAGGCCGGGCCCAGTACCTTCTTGTCGACCGCGTGGCAAGCCAGGCAATTCTTCTTCTGCGCAAAGTCAGCCTGCGCGAAAACCGGCCCCGCGAGCGCGGCAAGCAGCAGAACTATCGATCTTTTCATGCCTTACTTCGCCCCGCAGAGCGCCTCATTTGGACTACATTGCCTCCAACGCATTGTAGCGTTCGACGGTTGACGCCCTTGCACGGGCAGCTTGCGAACGCAGGGGGGTCGAGATGGTTTTCGTGGTGCTGGGCTGTGTTCTGCTGGCGATGAAGTACTTCGAGTTCGGGCCGGTCGCCGCGTGGTCGTGGTGGCTGGTGCTCGCGCCGTTCGGTCTTGCGATGCTCTGGTGGTGGTATGCCGACGCGTCGGGATGGACCAAGCGGCGCGAAATGGATCGCATGGAAGACCGGAAGGACCAGCGCCGCCGCACGGCGATGGAGCGTCTCGGCCTGCGCTACCGCTCGAGCGGCAAGGCGGACCGCCGGGCCCAGAAGTTCCTCGAAGCGCGGCAGCGCGAGATCGACAAGATCGAAGGCAAACGGGCCGAGAAGCGCGCGAAGAACCGCGAGTCCATTCTCGGCAGCCGGTTCGACAGCCAGGCCGCTGCCAGCGAGCCCGCCGACCCGACGAAGAAGCCCTGAGCCGCGGCCGCGGTACCGGCGTCAGGCGTCGCCGTCGAGGACCGCGCCGGTGCTGGCGCTCGACGCATTGCGCGCGAACTTGGCGAGCACGCCGCGCGTGTAGCGCGGCGCGGGCGCCTTCCACGCGGCGCGGCGTTGTGCCAGTTCGGCGTCGCCGACGTTCAATCGCAGCGTCAGCGTGTGGGCGTCGATCGTGATCGAGTCGCCTTCCCGGATCAACGCGATATTGCCGCCGGCGTAGGCCTCGGGTGCCACATGGCCGACCACCATGCCCCAGGTACCGCCGGAGAAGCGCCCGTCGGTGATCAGACCCACCGACTCGCCCAGGCCCTGGCCGATCAGCGCCCCGGTGGGGGCAAGCATCTCGGGCATGCCCGGCGCGCCCTTCGGGCCGAGGTAGCGCAGGACCATCACGTCGCCCGCCACGATCTTCTTCGCCATGATCGCGGCGAGCGCCGACTGTTCGTCGTCGAACACGCGTGCCGGGCCGGTGATCACCGGGTTCTTCAGTCCGGTGATCTTGGCGACGCAACCCTCCGGCGAGAGATTGCCCTTCAGGATCGCGAGGTGACCGTGCGCGTACATCGGGTTCGTGACGGGACGGATCACGTCCTGGTCGGCGCGCGGGGTATCCGGGATCGAGGCCAGGTTCTCGGCCATCGTCTTGCCGGTGATCGTGATGCAGTCGCCGTGCAGCAGCCCGGCCGCCAGCAGCGTCTTCATCACCTGCGGAATGCCGCCGGCCCGGTGCAGGTCGACCGCGAGGTACTTTCCTGACGGCTTCAGGTCGCACAGCACCGGCACCTTCTGGCGCACGCGCTCGAAGTCGTCGATCGTCCACTCGACTTGCGCCGCGTGCGCAATCGCGAGGAAGTGCAGCACCGCGTTGGTCGAGCCGCCGGTGGCCATGATCACCGCGACAGCGTTCTCGATGCTCCGGCGCGTGACGATGTCGCGCGGCTTCAGGTCGGCCTTGACGGCCTCGACCAGCACGCGCGCCGCTTGGGCCGCGTGCGCGACGATCTCGTCGTGCACGTTCGCCATCGTGCTGGAGAACGGCAGGCTCATGCCCAGCGCCTCGAACGACGAGCTCATCGTGTTCGCGGTGTACATGCCGCCGCACGAGCCGGTGCCCGGGATCGCGCGGCGCTCGATCTGGCAGAAGTCCTCTTCGCTCATGTTGCCGGCGCTGAACTGGCCGACCGCCTCGAACACGCTGACGATGTTCAGATCCTGGCCCTTGTAGCGCCCCGGCAGGATGGTGCCGCCGTAGACGTAGATCGCCGGCACGTTGGCGCGCAGCATGCCCATCATGCCGCCGGGCATGTTCTTGTCGCAGCCGCCTATTACCAGCACGCCGTCCATCCACTGGCCGCCGACGCAGGTCTCGATGCAGTCGGCGATCACCTCGCGCGAGACCAGGCTGTATTTCATGCCCTCGGTGCCCATCGCCATGCCGTCGCTGATCGTCGGCGTGCCGAAGATCTGTGCGTTGCCGCCGGCAGCCTCGATGCCCGCGACCGCGGCATCGGCAAGCTTCTGCAGCCCGGAATTGCAGGGCGTGATGGTCGAGTGGCCGTTCGCCACGCCGATCATCGGCTTGCGGAAGTCGCCTTCCTCGTAGCCCATCGCGTAGAACATCGAGCGGTTCGGCGCGCGCGCGACGCCCTCGGTGATGTTGGCGGAACGGCGGTTGATCTTGAGGGCGTCGGTCACGGTCGGTCTCCAAGGCGGGGAGTGCAGAGTATCGGGGCTTGACGAGTCTGGGTCCAATAGATATCCGAGCAGGCATTGATATGCTTGAAAGATGAGTGATCATGAATTCCATGCGGCCGAGCCGGCCATCGAGTTGCGCGTCTGGCGCCAGTTCCTGACGCTCGCCCGGACCTTGCACTTCGGCCATGCGGCGGAACAGCTGCACATCACGCAGCCGCCGCTGACGCAGGCGATCCAGCAGCTCGAGCGGCGCCTGGGAGCGCGGCTGTTCGAGCGCACACGGCGCAGCGTCGCGCTGACGCCTGCCGGCGCGGCCCTGGTCGAGCCGGTGCGTCAGCTGCTGCAGCAGGCGGCGGCGCTGCAGACGCGCGCGCGCGACGCCGCGGCGGGCGAGTTCGGGCGCGTGCGCATCGGCTTTGTCTCGACGGTGGGCTTCGGCCCGCTGCCGCTGTGGTTGCGGGCGTTTCGCGAACACTGCCCGGGCATCGCGATCGAGCTGATCGAGGCGACCAGCGACGTGCAGCTCGAGGCCTTCGAGCGCGGCGAGATCGATGTCGGCTTCATGCTGCACGCGCCGGGGCTGGCGCCCGCCGCGCCGGTGGCGCTGCAGCGGCTGTCGCTCGGCGTCGAGCCGCTGGTGCTCGCGCTGCCCGATGGTGCTGTGTGGTCGGCGGCACGCCGGCTGCGCCCGGCCGATGTGCTGGCGCAGCCGCTGGTGATCTTTCCGCGCAGCGCGACGCCGTCGCTGCACGACGCGGTGCTGGCCTACTATCACCGCCACGGCGTCACGCCGGTGATTGCGCAGGAGGCGACCCAGATGCAGACCATCGTCAACCTGGTGTCGGCCGGGCTGGGTATCGCGCTCGTGCCCGAGGCGGTGACGCAACTGCAGCGGCCCGGTGTCGTCTACCGACCGCTGCGCGGCGAGCTGGGCGTCGGGGCGCCGACATGCGAGACCAGCCTGCTGTGGTCGGGCCGGGCGGCGCCGGCGGTCGGGCGCTTCGTCGCGTTCGTGCGTGCGGTTCCGGCCCGGCCGCTGCGGTATCGTTCGCGCTGACTTCCGCTGCCCCTGTGCCGATGATTGCCTACCCCCAGTTCAACCCGGTCGCGCTGCAGATCGGCCCGATCGCGATCCACTGGTACGGCCTGACCTACCTCGTCGCGTTCGTGCTGTTCATCTGGCTCGGCGCAAAGCGCGTCCGGCTCGCGCAGTTCGCGACGCGCGACTGGTCGCGCCGCGATATCGAGGACTTGCTGTTCTACGGCGTGCTCGGCGTCGTGCTCGGCGGGCGGCTGGGCTACGTGCTGTTCTACAAGCCGGGCTACTACGCGGCGCACCCGCTGGAAATCTTCGCGGTCTGGAAGGGCGGGATGTCGTTCCACGGCGGCATGCTGGGCGTCCTGGCCGCGGTGGCGTTGTTCGCGCGCACGCGCGGTCGCCGGTTCCTCGACGTGACCGACCTGATCGCGCCGTGCGTGCCGCTGGGCCTCGCGTCGGGGCGCATCGGCAACTTCATCAACGGCGAATTGCCGGGGCGCCTGGCCGACCCGACCCTTCCGTGGGCGATGGTCTATCCGAACGCCGGGCCGCTGCCGCGCCATCCGTCGTCGCTGTACCAGTTCGCACTCGAGGGCGTGCTGTTGTTCATTCTTCTGTGGATTTACGCAAGGGCGCCGCGCGGGTTGGGCCAGGTCTCCGGCGCGTTCCTGTTCGGCTACGGCGTGCTGCGCTTCAGCGCCGAATATTTCCGCGAGCCCGACGATTTCCTCGGGCTGCTCGCGCTGAACCTGAGCATGGGCCAATGGCTGTGCGTGCCGATGATCGCTGCCGGCATCGCGATGTGGTGGTGGGGTCGGGGCCGCCCGCCGCGCTGAATCCTCCGGCCGCCCACCTTCTGGAATTCATCGATGCGCCAGATCTTTCTCGACACCGAAACCACCGGCCTGAGCCCCGAAGCGGGCGACCGCATTGTCGAGATCGGCTGCGTCGAGATGCTGAACCGGCGCCTGTCGGGACGCCACCTGCACCTGTACCTGAACCCGGAACGGCGCAGCCATCCGGATGCGCTCAAGGTTCACGGGCTGACCGACGAGTTCCTGGCCGACAAGCCGCTGTTCGCGAGCGTCGCGGACGAGTTGCTCGAATTCGTCGACGGCGCCGAAGTCATCATCCACAACGCGGCATTCGACGTCGGCTTCCTGAACGAGGAATTGCGCCGCCTCGATCGGCCGAGGTTTCCGGGCTTCGTCGCGCGGATCACCGACAGCCTGGCGCTGGCGCGCGAGATGTTCCCCGGCAAGGCGAACTCGCTCGACGCGCTGTGCCGGCGCCTCGAGGTCGACAACTCCAATCGCGCGCTGCACGGCGCGCTGCTCGATGCCGGCCTGCTCGCCGAGGTCTACATCCGCATGACGCGCGGCCAGAACTCGCTGGTGATCGACGCCGGCGAGGCGAGCGCCGCACAGGCCGCGCTCGAGGCGGTCGATTTCGGCCGCCTCGACCTGCGCGTTCTGCGTGCAGACGATGCCGAGGCGGCGGCCCATGCGGCGGTGCTCGCCGAACTGGACAAGGCGAGCGGCGGCAAGACCCTCTGGCGGCGGCTCGCAGACGCGCCTGTGGCATAATTTTGCGCTGCTCGGCGCCTGCCCCAAGGCACTGCCGAGCCACGGAATTCGGGCGGTTAGCTCAGGGGTAGAGCACAACATTCACACTGTTGGGGTCGGGGGTTCGAAACCCTCACCGCCCACCAAATCACGTGTCGCCCCGCACGGGCCTAAACTGCAGAATTCGATCATGCGGCCACTTGTGGGCCGACAAGGAGAGTTCATGCACCAGGTCGCCGTCATCGTCGGGAGCCTCCGGCGCGAATCGATCAATCGGCATTTCGCGAAGGCGCTCGCCAGGCTGGCCGTGCCGACGCTCGAGTTCAGGCTCGTCGACCTGACCGACGTGCCGCTCTACAACGAAGACCTCTGGCAGCAGCCGCCCGAAGGCGTGCTGCGGCTCAAGCGCGAGGTCGATGCCGCCGCTGCGGTGTTGTTCGTGACGCCCGAGTACAACCGCTCGATCCCGGCCGTCGTGAAGAACGTGATCGACTGGGGCTCGCGGCCCTACGGTCAGAACTCCTGGGCCGGCAAGCCGGGCGCGATCGTCGGCGCCAGCCCGGGTGTGATCGGCACGGCGGTCGCGCAGGCGCAGCTGCGCAGCATTCTCGTTGGCTGCGGCGTCGGTCTGCTCGGCCAGCCGGAGGTCTACCTGCAGACCCGACCGGGCCTGATCGGCGACGACTTCTCGATCGCCGACGAGAAGACGCGCGAGTTCCTTTCCGGGTTCATCGCGAAGTTCGCGGCCCATATCGGACCCGGCGCCAGTCCTTGATGGACCGGGTCGACGCGGTCGTCGTCGGCGCGGGGATCGTGGGTCTGGCGATCGGCCGGGCGCTGGCGCTGCGCGGGCTTGAGACCGTCGTGCTCGAGCGCGCAGACGCGATCGGCACCGCGACCAGTTCGCGTAACAGCGAGGTCGTCCACGCCGGCGTCTACTATCCCACGGGCTCGCTGAAGGCGCGGCTGTGCGTCGCCGGCCGCGAGTTGCTCTACCGCTACTGCGAAGCGCACGGCGTCGAGCACCGCCGCTGCGGCAAGCTGTTGGTGGCGACGAACGATGCCCAGCGCGGCCAGCTCGCGCAGATTCATGCGCAGGCCGTGCGCAACGGCGTGTCCGACCTGCGTGCGCTCGATGCGGCCGAGACCCGCGCGCTGGAGCCGGAGCTGGCCGCGGTCGCGGCGCTGCATTCGCCGTCGACCGGCATCGTCGACAGCCACGGCCTGATGCGCGCGCTGCGGGGCGATCTGGAGCGGCACGGCGGCGCGCTGGCGTTGTTGTCGCCGGCGTTGTCGGTGCTGACTGACGGCGCGGCGCACGTGATCGAGGTCGGCGGCGCGGCGCCGATGGCGCTGACCGCACGCTTCGTCGTCAACGCCGCCGGGCTGTGGGCGCCCGGCCTCGCGGCGGCGATCGCCGCGCTGGCGCCGCAGCACGTGCCGCAGGCGCGCTATGCCAAGGGCAACTACTTCTCGCTCGCCGGCCGCGCGCCGTTCTCGCGCCTGATCTACCCGGTTCCCGAGGCGGCCGGGCTGGGCGTGCATCTGACGCTCGATCTCGCAGGCCAGGCGCGATTCGGCCCCGATGTGGAATGGATCGCCCCGGCGACGCCGGACGCGATCGACTACCGCGTCGATGCGCAGCGCGCCGCAGCGTTCGAGGCGGCGATCCGCCGCTACTGGCCCGGGTTGCCGGCCGGGGCGCTGCAGCCGGCCTACAGCGGCGTGCGGCCCAAGCTGAAGGTCGCCGGAACCGTGGGGGCGGCCGTTTCGGATTTCATGCTGCAGGGCCCGGCCGAACACGGCGTGGCGGGTCTGTTGAACCTGTTCGGCATCGAATCGCCCGGGCTGACCGCTGGCCTGGCGCTCGCCGACGAAGCACTCATCCGACTGGGTCTGTAGCGCCGGGGGACGCGGCATCGGCGGGCGAAGGCGCCTGCCACCGCCCGTTGACCAGCAGCTCGTGCGGCCGGAACTGGGACTTGTAGGCCATCTTGCCGCTCTGGCCGATCCAGTAGCCGAGGTAGACGTGCGGCAGCTTCAACAGCCGCGTCTGCTCGATCTGCCACATCACGTTGTAGGTGCCGTAGCTGGTGTGCGGCTCGGGTTCGTAAAAGGTGTAGACGGCCGACAAGCCGTCGTTCAGGACATCGAGAATGGACACCATCTTCAGCGCGCCCAGGCCCGTGGCCGAGGGTTCGCGGAACTCCACCAGGCGCGAGTTCACGCGGCTTTGCAGCAGGAACTGGGTGTACTGGTCGACGCTGTCGTGGTCCATGCCGCCGCCCAGGTGCCGGCCCGACTGGTAGCGCAGGTAGAGCTGGTAGTGCTCGGGCACGAAGCACAGGCGCAGCACGCGCGCCTGGAGATTGCGGTGCGCACGGCGCGCTCGCTTCTGGCTGCGCGTGGGCTCGAAGCGGGCGACCGGGATGCGCAGCGGCAGGCAGGCCTTGCAGCCGTCGCAGTAGGGGCGGTAGGTGAACATGCCGCTGCGGCGGAAGCCGTTCGCCACCAGCCCCGAGTAGGCGTCGGCGTGGATCAGGTGGCTGGGCGTGGCGACCTGCGAACGCGCCATCCGCCCCTCGATGTAGCTGCACGGGTAGGGCGCCGTCGCGTAGAACTGCAGTGAAGCGAGTGGAAGTTCTTTCGGGTGCGTCACGGGCCGGGTTCCTCGGTGGCGGGCCCCAGGTGCCGCCACAGGCTCAAATCATAGGTCCAATCGATGATCGGCGGCGCGCCCACGCCGAGCGCCAGCCGGGCCTCGAACTCGGGGCGCTGCAGTTCACGCGCCCCCATGGACTCGAGGTGGCGGGTGTGCTGCTGGCAATCGATCATGGTCACCCCGTGTTCACGGCAGAAGCACACCAGCGCCGCCAACGCGAGCTTGGAGGCATCGGTGCGGTGCGCGAACATCGATTCGCCGAAGAACATGCGCCCCAGGCCGATGCCGTACAGGCCACCGACGAGCTCGCCGTCGACCCAGGTCTCGAAGCTGTGCGCCCTGCCCAGCGCGTGCCAGTCGCAGTAGGCCTCGATCATCTCGGGCACGATCCAGGTGCCGTCCTGGCCGTCGCGCGGTGTCCGTGCGCACGCGGTGATGACGCGCCGGAACGCGCTGTCGACGCGGATCTCGCAGCCGGCGCTGGCGGCGAAGCGGCGCACGGTCTTGCGCAGCGAGCGCGAGAGCCGGAACTCGTCGGTCAGCAGCACCATGCGCGGGTCCGGCGACCACCACAGCACCGGCTGGCCCTCGCTGTACCAGGGGAAGATGCCCTTCGAGTAGGCCTCGGCCAGGCGCTGCGGCGTGGGGTGGCCGCCTGCGGCGAGCAGGCCCGGCGCATCGCTGCCGGGCGGCAGCGCCGCGCTGGTGGCCGGCAGCGGATCGTCGGGACCGCGCAGCCAGTGGATCACGACACGAAACCTTCAATGTTCGGCATGGAACATTGTCGCGTGGTTGACCCTGCGCCGGGCCTGCCGGGCAACGCAACGCATGCCGCGCGCAGGCCTATTGCATGAACCAGCCGTGGCTGACGACCAGCGACTGGCCGGTCAGTGCGTTCGAGTTGAAGCCGGCGAACAGCAGCGCGACCTCGGCCACGTCCTGCACCGTCGTGAATTCGCCGTCGACCGTTTCCTTGAGCATCACCTTCTTGATCACGTCGTCCTCGCTGATGCCCAGCGCCTTGGACTGCTCGGGAATCTGCTTCTCGACCAGCGGCGTGCGCACGAAGCCCGGGCAGATCACGTTGGCGCGGATGCCGTGCTTGCCACCTTCCTTCGAGACCGTCTTGCACAGCCCGATCAGGCCGTGCTTGGCGGTGACGTAGGCCGACTTCAGCACCGAGGCTTCCTTCGAGTGCACCGAGCCCATGTAGATGATCGCCCCGCCCTTGCCGGACCGCTGCATGTGCGGCACGCAGGCCTTGGTGGTGAGGAACGCGCCGTCGAGGTGGATCGCGAGCATCTTCTTCCAGTCGGCGAACGGGAACTCCTCGACCGGATGGACGATCTGGATGCCGGCATTGCTGACCAGCACATCGACGCCGCCATAGGCGGCGACGGCTTCGGCCACGGCCGCGTTGACCTGCTCCTCGCTGGTCACGTCCATCGCCACCGCCATCGCGGTGCCGCCGGCCTTGACGATCTCGTCGGCCGCGGCCTGGGCCGCCGCCTTGTTCATGTCGGCGATCACGACCTTGCCGCCTTCGCGGGCGTAGGTGAAGGCGATTTCCTTGCCGATGCCGCTGGCGGCGCCGGTGACGATGCAGACCTTGTCTTGGAGCTTCATGGGAGTGGCTTCCTGTGGGTTTGAGAGCGATCGGGTGTCGGTGGGGTCGTCGATCGTCACGCGCAGCTCAGCGGGGGGACGGGCTGTCGGACGTGAGGTCGAACGCGTGCATGCCGGTCGCGCTGCGCTCGCGGTGAATCCAGCGCGGGTCGTGCAGCGTGTGCGCCATGTCGGCGCGGCCGGCATCCCGGTACCGCTCGCCGTCGATCATCGGTCCGGCTTCCTGGCGCATGCCCCGTGCGCGCAGCGCGGGGGTGTGTCGGGCGCGAGCTCATGGGTTGGGGGCGGCGTTCGTCGCCGCCGGATCGGCGGCTCTCACACGAAGCATAGCGCGGGCCAGCACGCCGAATCGGCGGCCCGGTGGTCACCGATCAGCGCGTCAGATTCTGCCCATCAGCAGCAGCACGATCACGATGATCAGCACGAGGCCGAGACCCCCGCTCGGCCCATAGCCCCATGCCTTGCTGTGCCCCCAGGTCGGCAGCGCACCGATCAGCATCAGGATCAGGATGATCAGAAGAATGGTGCCAAGAGTCATGTCGGTCTCCGACGGTTGCAGGGTGAGCGAGACCTTACGCAGCGGCGGCTGCGGTTGGAACGTGACGAACGCGCGCTCGGCTGTGGGCGACGGGCGTGCGTTGCTGTGGTGGCTGTCCTACAGCGCATTCTCCCGGCGCGTCCGTCCGTGGCGTGGAGTCGCGTATTCTTTGCAGATCCCCATCTCTACCGGAGCATCCGACCATGGCCAAGACCAAAGCATCCTTCCGTTGGGACGACCCGCTGCTGCTCGATGAGCAGCTGAGCGACGACGAACGCGCGGTGCGCGACGCCGCGGCCGCCTATTGCCAGGAACGTCTCGCGCCGCGCGTGCTGACGGCCTTCCGGGAAGGCACGACCGACCCCGCGATCTTTCGCGAGATGGGCGAACTCGGCCTGCTCGGGGCGACCATTCCCGAGGCCTACGGCGGCGGCGGCCTGAACTATGTCTGCTACGGCCTGGTCGCGCGCGAGGTCGAGCGTGTCGACTCCGGCTACCGTTCGATGATGAGCGTGCAGAGTTCGCTGGTGATGGTGCCGATCAACGAGTTCGGCACCGAGGCCCAGAAGCAGAAGTACCTGCCCCGGCTCGCGACCGGCGAATGGATCGGCTGCTTCGGCCTGACCGAGCCCGATCATGGTTCGGACCCGGGCAGCATGGTCACGCGCGCCAGGAAGGTTTCGGGCGGCTATGCGCTCAGCGGCGCCAAGATGTGGATCACGAACTCGCCGCTGGCCGACGTGTTCGTGGTCTGGGCGAAGGACGATGCGGGCGCGATCCGCGGCTTCATCCTGGACAAGGGCGCGAAGGGTCTGAGCGCCCCGGTGATCCACGGCAAGGTCGGCCTGCGCGCCAGCGTGACCGGCGAGATCGTGATGGACAACGTGTTCTGCCCCGAGGAGAACGCCTTCCCCGAGGTGCGCGGCCTGAAGGGCCCGTTCACTTGCCTGAACTCGGCCCGCTACGGCATCGCCTGGGGTGCGCTCGGCGCCGCCGAGGACTGTTTCCACCGCGCGCGCCAGTACACGATGGACCGCAAGCAGTTCGGCAAGCCGCTCGCGGCGAACCAGCTGATCCAGAAGAAGCTCGCCGACATGCAGACCGAGATCACGCTGGGCCTGCAGGGCTGCCTGCGCCTGGGGCGCATGAAGGACGAGGGCACGGCGGCGGTGGAAATCACTTCGATCATGAAGCGCAACTCCTGCGGCAAGTCGCTCGACATCGCCCGCACCGCACGCGACATGATGGGCGGCAATGGCATCAGCGACGAGTTCGGTGTCGCGCGCCATCTGGTGAACCTGGAGGTGGTCAACACCTACGAGGGCACGCACGACGTGCACGCGCTGATCCTGGGCCGCGCGATCACCGGGATCGCGGCGTTCTGACCATCGGCGCGTTTCATGTCATCACTCCCGCGAGCGATTTCGTCGCCGGGTTTTGGAGTCGGCCGGGCGCGCATTTTTGCAAGCACAATCCAGCCCTCTCACGTCTGCCTTCGAGATTCATGCCCGAGACCACTCCGCCGCCGGTTGGCGACGACGACGCCACTGCTGAAGCCGCCCCGGCAGGCGCCGCGGCGCCGATGACCCCGGCCGACTGCGCCCAGCAACTCAAGCAGCGGTTCCCGGCGCTGTTCGGCGGTCCGGTCAAGCCGCTGAAGCTGCGCATCCAGGTCGACATCCAGGAGCGCGCGCCGGGCGTCTTCACCAAGCAGGCGCTGTCGGCGTTCTTCCGGCGCCACACCGGCAGCACCTCGTACCTGATCGCGGTCTCGAAGGCGGCGCACCGCTTCGACCTGGACGGTCAGGCGAGCGGCGAGATCAGCGACGAGCACCGCCAGGTGGCGCTGGACGAGCTCGCGCGGCGGCGCGCGAATCAGGAGTCGCGCCGCGAACTCGAGGAGCAGCAGCGCCGCAATCGCGCCGGCCTGCTGCGCGACTTCCAGGCCACGACCTTGACCCAGGCGAACTTCTGCGCCCTCAAGGGCGTGCCGCTGGACGAACTCGACGGCCTGCTCGAGATCGCGCGCGCTGAAGCCGCCGAGCGTGCCCGCGACGCACCGGCACACCGTGCGCCCGCCGTCGACCGGCCGCGCCGCCAGGGCGGCGGCCCGAACGCCGCGCCGCCGCGTCGCCCGCGCTGAATCTCGCGCCGCGCGCGATTACCGTGCCGCTCAGCTCAGGCCGGGGCGATGGCAGTGTCGTCCCGCGCGAGGCGCAGCGATCCCGTCCGGCCGATCGCCAGCGCGACCAGCGTCACGCCGCCCAGGCGGCCGACCTCGCCGGGACGGACCACCAGCCGCGGGGGCCGCCAGCGCAAGCCCCGTTGTGGCGAAGCTGAGGAGTGGGCGAGTGAGGAAGTGAGTGCTGCAGGGGCGAGTGCGTCGGCCGGTGGCCTCCGTCATGGTCACGCGCCGCCGGCCGATCCGCAGGCGCGGCCCATCGAGCGTGCAGCCCGTTCAGCGGGCGAAGCTCAGCATCGGTTCACTGCACTGCTCGTCGACAGGCTGCCGCGCCGCGATCTCACGCTCGGTTGCAGCGATCTCGTCGGCAAGGCGATCGATCCGGCCGCTGTGCCAGGGTTGCGTCTTGTAGGCGATCGACAGCTCCTGCTTCAACCGGAAGTACCGCCCCATCAATTGGTCGAGGTCCATACAACACTCCTTCGCTGCAATGCAGTATGGCGGAGTCGATTTCCCCGAACTGTCGGACAACACCCCGATCCGCCCCTCGATCGAGGGGGTGCGCCCGCAACTTGTTCACGCAATGTGTGACGGCGCGTTTCCGGCGTGCGCTGGAAGCAGCCCGTGGGGCGTCAGGCCACGACCAGCCGCGGGCTGCCGGTCGCGGCGGAAATGCCGCCCACCACCGCGGCCTGTTCGAAGCCGTGGCGACGAAAGATCGCCAGCACCTCGTCCAGCGCCGCCGGCGAACATGCGACGAGCAGGCCGCCGCTGGTCTGCGGGTCGGTGAGCAGCGCGCGGTCGGCCTCGGCGAAGCCCGCCGGCAGCGCCACGTCGGCGCCATAGCCGGCCCAGTTGCGGCCGGACGCGCCGGTGACGAAGCCCTGTGTCGCGAGGTCTCGCACACCCGGCATCAGCGGCACGGCGGACCAGTCCAGATGCACCTCGCGGCGCGCGCCGCGCGCCATCTCGAGGGCGTGGCCGGCCAGGCCGAAGCCGGTCACGTCGGTCAGCGCGTGCACGCCGGGCAGCGCGGCCAGATCCGGTCCCGGCGTGTTGAGCCTGGTCGTCGTCGCGATCATCTGCGCGTAGCCCGCGTCGCCGAGTTCGCCCTTCTTGAGTGCTGCCGACATCACGCCGACGCCGATCGGCTTGCCGAGCACCAGCACGTCGCCGGTCTGTGCGTCGGCGTTGCGCTTGACATGCTTCGGGTGCACCAGCCCCAAGGCCACCAGGCCGTAGATCGCCTCGACAGAATCGATCGTGTGGCCCCCGGCGATCGGGATGCCTGCGGCCCGGCACACCGACGCGCCGCCTTCGAGGATGCCGCCGATGGTCTGGGTCGACAACACGTTGATCGGCATGCCCACCAGCGCCAGCGCCAGGATCGGCCGCCCGCCCATCGCGTACACGTCGCTGATCGCGTTGGTTGCGGCGATGCGGCCGAAGTCGTGCGGATCGTCGACGATGGGCATGAAGAAGTCCGTGGTCGCGATCAGCGCCTGCTCGTCGTTGAGCTGATAGACGGCTGCGTCGTCCGCGGTCTCGATGCCCACGAGCAGCTCCTTCGGGATCGGCATCGCGGCCGTTCCCTTCAGGATCTCCGACAGCACGCCGGGTGCGATCTTGCAGCCGCAGCCGCCGCCATGGGAGAGCGAGGTCAGACGGGGTTCGGCGAGTTTTTCCGGGGCGTTCATGGTCGGGCTCCTGGGGGCGTGGCGCGGGTCAGAAGATCGTTCACCAGCGCGAGCAGCGTGGCGCGCTCGCTGGCGGGGTCGAACCGCGGCGCGCGCGCCGCGCACTGATTCTGCAACGCGGCGAGCATAGCGGGATCGTCGCGCGACTGCCGCAACAGGGCCGCGACGGCGTGTGCATCGCCGACCGGGAAGTAGCCGGCGTAGTGCTCTCCGAGCAGGCCGACGTTGCCGTCGATGCGCGAGGCCAGCACCGGCGTGCCGCTGCGCAGCGCCTCGATGACCACATGGGCACCGCCCTCCATGCGGCTGGTGTGCACCAGCACGTGCGCAGCCTGGATGCGCCGGCGCGTCGCAGCGTGGGGCAGGGCGCCGAGCCAGCGGTAGTGCGGGCAGGTCGCCATCAGGGAACGCGCCTGCGCGCCGAGCGTGGCGTCGAGCGCTGCGCCGACATGGTCGAGCCGCAGGTCCTGGCGGTCCGCCAGCAGCCGCGCGGCCTCGAAGAAGGTCTGCGGCGACTTCTCTTCGCGCAGGTGGCCGACCATCAGCGCGCGCAGGTGGCGCCTCGGCTTGGCGAGCGTGCGCCGTGCGGTGCAGGACTGCAGCAGCACGCGCGCCTTCGGGCGCAGCGGCGGCGGCAACTGCCGCGCGCCGAGTTCGTTCAGCACGACCAGCCGATCCGCGCTGTGCAGCGAGCGCTGCGCAGCGGCGTTGTCGGCGATGTCGCGATACAGGTCGGTGCCGGTCAGCACCAGCAGCGATGGCCGACCGGGGCGCTGCGCGTGCCAGGCCGCCAGCGAGCCGGCCGAGCGGCGCGCGTGCAGCGCGATCATCAGGGCCTCGTCACCCTGCTCCCAGGCCGACGCGAGGCGCACGCGGTAAGCTCCCGACAACATGCCGGCCCAACGGCGCGCGGTCTGCCAGTTGCCGTTGTTGGCGTCGGCCAGCGCCGGCGTCACGATCACGATGTCCAAGCGATGCACCCCACGAGCTTAGCGCCTGTCGCCGACCATCTGCAGCCGGCCCATGCCGCGCGGCACGCCGGCCGCGCCTGGCTGGCCGACGCGCTGCAGGCCAGCCGGCGCGACACGCTCGCGAGCTTCGCGGTCTGCCAACGCTCGCTCGATGCGCTGCAGGTGCCGCAGCGCGAGACGCTGAATCCGCCGCTGTGGGAACTGGGCCACATCGGCTGGTTCCAGGAGTTCTGGATCGCGCGCAACCCGCAGCGCCACGAGGGTGCGCACGCGGATCCGGGCGCGCCGCGCACACCCGGCATGCGCGAGAACGCCGATGCGCTCTACGACTCGGGCCGGGTCGCGCACGCCCCGCGCTGGTCCTTGCCGCTGCCCGCTGCCGACCCGACGCGCGCCGATCTCGCACGCCAGCTCGACACGTCGCTGGCGCTGCTGCGCGATGCGTCCGAGACACCCGAGGCGTTGTACTTCTTCCGGCTCGCGCTGCTGCACGAGGACATGCACCACGAGGCCGCGCTCTATATGGCGCAGGCGCTGGGCCTGCCGAACGACGACCTGCGCTGGCAGCCCGTCGCGCTGCCCGACGCCCGCGCCGCGCTGGACTTCGAGCCGGGACCCTGGCGGCTGGGCAGCGAGGCGGACGGCTTCGCATTCGACAACGAGCTCGGTGCCCACACCGTGGCGCTGCCGGCCACGCAGATCGACAGCCGCGTGCTGAACTGGGCCGAGTACCTGCCGTTCGTCGAGGCCGGCGGCTACGCGCAGCCGCGGTGGTGGAGCGAGGCCGGGAATCGGTGGCTGCGTGCCGGGCAGGTCGGCGCGCCGCGCTACCTGCGGCGCTCGCCGGGCGGCAGCGCGGCTTGGCAGCAGTGGCGGCACGGCCGCTGGTCGGCGCTGGACCCGGCGCTGCCGGCCTGCCATGTCAGCGCCTTCGAGGCCGAGGCCTGGTGCCGCTGGGCCGGCCGGCGCCTGCCGACCGAGGCCGAATGGGAGCGCGCCGCGATCGAGCGGCCCGGGCGCTTCGAGTGGGGCCAGGTCTGGGAGTGGACGGCAAGCACGTTTGCCCCGTACCCGGGCTTCGCGCCGCACCCCTACCGCGACTATTCGGCGCCGTGGTTCGGCGACCGCCCGGTGCTGCGCGGCGCCTCGTTCATGACCCAGCCGCGCCTTCGGCACCCGCGCTACCGGAATTTCTTCATGGCGCACCGCAACGACGTGCCGGCGGGTTTCCGCACCTGCCGCCGGTAGCCGGGCCGCCCGCAGCAGCGCCGACGCGAACCGGGCACTGCAGCTAGAGTCCGGGGCAGGGCCGCGTTGCGGCCTGACCGCCCAACTTTAGAGTCTGCCCATGACGACTTCACGCTCGACCCCGTTGCCCCTGACCTGGCTCAAGGCCCTGTTGGCCTGCGCCCTGCTCGCGTGCAGCGGCATCGCATCCGCGCAGCAGGTATTCCGCGTCACCGCGATTCCCGACGAGTCACCCACCGAACTGGCCCGCAAGGCGGCGCCGCTCGTCAAGTACCTGGAGACCAGGCTGGCCATGAAGGTGGAGTTCACGCCGGTCACCGACTACGCCGCCGCGGTCGAGACGCTGGTCAACCGCAAGGTCGACATGGCCTGGTTCGGCGGCTTCACCTTCGTGCAGGCGCAGATCCGATCCGGCGGCAAGGTGATCCCGATCGCGCAGCGCGAGGAAGACGCGAAGTTTCGCTCGGTCTTCATCACCGCCGACCCCGCGATCAGGCAGTTGAGCGACCTGAAGGGCAAGGACGTGAGCTTCGGCGCGCAGAGCTCGACCTCGGGCCACCTGATGCCGCGCAGCGTCCTGCTGCAGGCCGGGCTGGACCCGGACAAGGACTTCCGTCGCGTGGCCTACAGCGGCGCGCACGACGCCACGATCGCCGCGGTCGCCGCCGGCAAGGTGCAGGCCGGCGCGCTGAACATCTCGGTCTGGGACAAGTTCGTCGCCGAGAAGCGGGTCGACACCACCAGGGTGACCGCGTTCTACACCACGCCGCCGTACTACGACTACAACTGGACCGTGCATGCCGACATGCCCGTCGCGCTGCGCGAGAAGCTGACCCGGGCGCTGCTCTCGCTGAGCCGCGACGACCCGCTCGGCAAGGAGGTGCTCGACCTGCAGCGCGCGACGCGCTTCGTGCCGACCCGGGCCGAGAACTACCAGGGGATCGAGAGCGCCGCGCGCAGCGCGGGCCTGCTGTGACCTCTTGGCCGCCCGGGGGCGAACGCGCTGCCGTCCGGAACACGGCGCTTGCCGGATGAACCCCGGACGGGCACGCGCATGAGGCTGGAACTGCACGGCGCCTCGGCCCGCCACCCGGCAGCGCGGTTGGGCGCTGCGCCGGCCTTGCGGCCGATCGACCTGCAGGTGGCCGAGGGCGAACAGCTCGCGGTGATCGGCCCGTCCGGCGCCGGCAAGACGACGCTGCTGCAGGTGCTGGGCTGTGCGTTACCGCCCGCGGCCGGCGACTACCGGCTCGACGGCCAGATGCCGTGGCGCCTGACGACGCGCCGGCTGCAGCGCTTGCGCGGCCGGCTGTTCCTGGCGCCGCAGGTGCCACCGTTGCCGCCGCGGCAGCGCGTGGTGACGGCGGTGCTGGCCGGCCGCCTGCCGGCGATGAGCCTGCTGGCGAGCCTGCGCTCGCTGTTCTACCCCGCCGACATTCCGGCGGCCCATGCCGCGCTCGCGCATTTCGACCTCGAGGACAAGCTGTTCGAGCGCGTCGACCGCCTCTCGGGCGGTGAGCGCCAGCGCGTCGGGCTGGCGCGCGCGTTGCTCGCGCCGGCGCGGCTGTGGCTGGTCGACGAGCCCTTGTCGGCGCTGGACCCGACGCACGCCCGCCAGGCGCTGAACGCGCTGATCGACGGTGCGCGCGAACGCGGCGTCACCCTGGTCGCGACGCTGCACCAGGTCGACGCCGCGCTCGCGCACTTTCCGCGCATCGTCGGCCTGCGCGAGGGCGAGATCGTCTTCGACCTGCCGGCCTCGCAGGTCACGCCCGCCCTGCTCGAGCAGTTGTACGCGCGGCACGAGGACGAACTGCACGGCGGCGCCGCGCCGGCGCCGGTCGACCCGGTGGTGGTGGCGCCGTCACCGGCGGTGATGCATTGCCGATGAGCGCCGCCGCTGCGTTCGCCGCCACCGCCGCGCCCGCGCGCGACCCGGCGTGGCTGGGCCGCGTCTTCTGGAGCACCGCGGCCCTGGTGCTGCTGTGGCCGCTTCTCGTGGCCACCGAGTTCCGGCCGTGGGCGCTGTTCGAGGCCAGAAGCCTGGAGGTCAGCGCGCGCTTCCTGCGCAGCTTCCTGCCGCCGACGCTGGCGCCGGACTTCCTCGCGATGGTGGCGCGCGAGGCCTGGCGCACCGTCGCGATCGCGACTGCCGGCATCACGCTGGCGCTGCTGATCGCGTGGCCGCTGACGCTGCTGTCGACCCGCGTGCTGTCGGTCTCGGCGCTCGGCGGCCGCATGGCGCGCGGCCCGTTCTGGGCCCGGCAGGCGGTGAGGGCGCTGCTGATCGTGCTGCGCAGCGTGCCCGAACTGGTGTGGGCGCTGGTGTTCGTGCGTGTCGTCGGGCTCGGGCCGACGTCCGGCGTGCTGGCGATCGCGCTGACCTACGGCGGCATGCTGGGCAAGGTGTACGGCGAGATCCTCGAGAGCGGCGACAGCCATGCTGCCGCGGCGCTGCTGCGCAACGGCAGCAGTCGATTGCAGACCTTCCTCTACGGCCTGCTGCCGCAGAACGCCGCCGAGCTGACCTCGTACACGGTGTACCGCTGGGAATGCGCGATCCGCTCGTCGGTGGTGCTGGGCTTCGTCGGCGCCGGCGGGCTGGGCCAGCAACTCGACGGCTCGATGAAGATGTTCGCGGGCGGCGAGGTGCTGACGATGCTGCTCGTGTTCTTCGCGCTGGTGGCGCTGGCCGATCGCACCAGCACCTGGCTGCGCAAGGCGCTGGCATGAATCGGCGCGACGCGGCCAACCCGCCGTACAAGCTGCCGCCGCCGTTGTTCGACGCGCGCTGCAAGGCCTGCTGGTTCATGGCCGGCCTGGCCGCGCTGGTGGTCGCCAGCTTCTGGACGCTGGACCTGCAGTGGGCGCAGTTCTTCTCGCCCGAGGCCGTGCACAGCATGGCGCGCTTTCTCGGCGAGTTCTTTCCGCCGGACGTGCAAGGCGCGTTCCTGAGGCGCGTCGTCGCCGGCACCTGGGAGACGCTGGCGATGTCGGCGCTGGGCACCTTGCTGGCGGCGGCGGCCGGGCTGGCGCTGGCGCTGCCGGCGAGCCGCATGCACGCGGCCGATCGGGCCTGGGGCCGCACGCCGGTGCGGCTGCTGTTCAATGCCCTGCGCTCGGTGCCCGAGCTGGTGTGGGCCGGGCTGCTTCTGATCGCGGCGGGCCTCGGCCCGTTCGCCGGCACGCTGGCGCTGGCGGCGCACACCACCGGTGTGCTCGGCCGGCTGTTCGCCGAAGCGATCGAGAACGCACCCGCCGGCCCCGCCGACGCGCTGCGGGTGCAGGGCGTGGGCCGGGTGCGCGTGTTCCTGTACGCAACGCTGCCCCAGGTGCTGCCGCAGTTGCTGAGCTACACGCTGTACCGCTGGGAGAACAACATCCGCGCCGCCGCCGTGCTGGGCGTGGTCGGCGCCGGCGGGCTGGGCCAGCTGCTGGCGTTCCACATGGGCCTGTTCCACATGGGCAAGACGGCCACCGTGCTGATCGCGATGCTGGTTCTCGTCGCGCTGGTCGATGCCTTCAGCCACGGGCTGCGGCGCTGGCTGACGCGGTAGCGTTGTCGGCGCCGCAGGAACGAGACTGCGCAGACCTCCGGGTATCGCCGTCGAACTCAGCCGTCGACGATCCCGTAGACGCGTTCCGGCAGCACCCGCGCGAACCCCGGCACGTCGACGAGCGGACCCTGGATATTGAACTCCGGCAGGGCCGAGTCCCGGCGATGCGTCTGCGCGCTGGGCCGCCCGTTCCTGTCGCTGAGCGTGGCGACCAGCGGATGCGTGCCGCTCGCGGGCCGGCGGATCGCGACCGCGACCTCGCCCGAGCGCAGCTTCACCAGGCTGCCAGGCGGGTAAACGCCGAAGGTCTTGATCAGGGCCATGGCGAGCGGATCGCCGGGGCGCTGCTGGAACAGCTGCCGGACCGCGGCCTGCGGCGCCATCGCCGGGCGTTTCGCGCGGGGGCTGATCTTCGCCATCAGCACGTCGGTCGCGTGCAGCAACCGGGCGGACTCGGACACCTCGGTGAGCGCCTCCGGATAGCCCCCGCCACCGGGTTGCTCGTGGTGCTCGGCGACGGTCGCCAGCCAGTCCTCGTCGTGAACGCCGATGTCCTTCAACAACGTCACCGACGCCTGGGGATGAGCGCGGATCTCCTTCAGCTGCCGAGCACTCGGCTCGGTGTCCTGCTCCGCCATTGCCGCCTGCAGCTCGAAAATCACCAGGTTCATCGTGAGCGCGGCGCAGCCCAGCGACGTGACGCGCGCCTGCGGCCAGCCGAGGTGGCGCCCGGTCAGCAGGACAAGCGCGGCGCAGTGCAGCGCGTGGGTCAGCGGGTAGAGCGCGAAACGGCGATCGTCCTGTCGAACGCACAGGAACAGCGCCGCATCGGGGTCGATGTCGACCAGCTCGCGCAGCGTCGCAAACAGCAGCGGCACGTCGGTGGCCTGCGCCTGTCGGCGCACCAGCGCACGGCTCAGTTTGTCGAATTCCCAGATCAGGCGTTCCCAGCGGTCGAACAGGGACAGCGTCCGCGGCGCACTCGCAGTGCGCTGTGCCGCCCGGCGCGCTGCCCGCTCGGCCTCGACCAGATGCCGTTCCGCCCAGGCGCCGCGCTCGACCAGACCCGCGAACTGCGTGTCGTCGGCCAGTACCTGCCCCTCATTCAGCAGGAGGCGCTCCAGGGAATCCAGTACCCGGAAGGGCAGCGGTTTGCCGACCTCGAGCAAATCCCGAACCGTGAGAAGCGGGATTCGATTCGCTACATCATGGATTGCATGGACGCTCGATGGCATGGTGTGTCCCTCCGGATCGCCGCACAGGGCTGCAAGCCCGCCTGCCGACCCATTGGTACCGATCTTAGACTCGGCGGGCCTGGTCGCGCAGTCGTCTTTCGTGCGTTGCACCGTGCCCGGCTTGGCACGTGACGTCAGTGCGTCTTTGCCGCGATGCGCCGGCGCAGCATCGGGAGCTGTGCCAGCGCAGCGTCCCGCCCGGCCTGGATCACCCGGGCGCGCACGGTGACGTGCTGCAGCGGCCGTCAACCGGCGTCGCCGCGCGGGCGAAGGTGCTGCCTTGCATATGCTATTGAAGCATAAGCAAAGTTTGATAATGTAGTTCTCGAATATATATGGCGTCCGTACATTTCCAGCCTTCGGCGCCGCGGGGGCGTCATCGCGGGTACACGGACGGCATGGACTGGATTGCGGTAGTGAGCGGCTTCGGCGTCGGCGCCATCGTCGGCCTGACCGGCGTGGGCGGCGGTTCGCTGATGACGCCGCTGCTGCTGTCGGTGTTCAGGCTGAGTCCCGCCGTCGCGATCGGCACCGACCTCTGGTTCGCCGCCATCACGAAGACCGCCGGTTCGGCCTCGCACCACCATGCCGGCCATGTGAAGTGGCGCATCACCGGGCTGCTGCTGGCCGGCAGCATCCCGGCGTCGCTGGCGACCGTGGCGCTGATGCACTTCACCGGCGTGACCAAGGGTTGGGCCGCGGCGCTGACCTTCACGCTGGGCATCGCGCTGCTGCTCACCGCCGTGACCGTGGCCTACAAGCGCGTCTGGCAGGGCGTCGGCCTGCGGCTGGAGCGCTGGATTCCCGAACGCCGCAAGCCGTGGCTGACGGTTGCCTGCGGCCTGCTCCTCGGCGTGCTGGTGTCGCTCAGCTCGATCGGCGCCGGCGCGATCGGCGCGACGCTGATCCTGCTGTTGTATCCGCGACTGAAATCGCACGAGATCGTCGGCACCGACATCGCCCACGCGGTGCCGCTCACGCTGGTCGCCGGCATCGGCCACGCGACGCTGGGCCACGTGGACTGGAGCCTGCTCGGCGCCTTGCTGATCGGCTCCATTCCCGGCATCTGGCTCGGTGCCCAGCTGACCCGCAGGATGCCCGAAAGGCTGGTGCGCACGCTGCTGTGCGTCGCGCTCGTGAGCGCCGGCTTGAAAGTGATCGCCTGATGTATCAATACACCGAATTCGACAAACAGTTCGTCCACCAGCGCGCCGCGCAGTTCCGCGACCAGCTGGAGCGCCATCTCGCGGGCAGGCTGCCCGAGGACGAGTTCCGCGCTTTGCGGCTGCAGAACGGCTGGTACGTGCAGCGCCACGCGCCGATGGCGCGCATCGCGGTGCCGTATGGCGAGCTGAGCTCGGCGCAGCTGCGCACGCTGGCGCACATCGCGCGCGAGTACGACCGCGGCTATGCGCACATGACGACGCGCCAGAACGTGCAGTTCAACTGGATTCCGCTGGCGCGCGCCGCCGACGTGATGGACGCGCTCGCCGCCGTGAACATGCACGGCATCCAGACCAGCGGCAACTGCATCCGCAACATCACCAGCGACGCGCTGGCCGGCGTCGCGCCCGACGAGGTCGTCGACCCGCGCCCGTACGCCGAACTGCTGCGTCAATGGAGCACGCTGCACCCCGAGTTCGCGTTCCTGCCGCGCAAGTTCAAGATCGCGATCACCGGCGCGAGCGAAGACCGCGCCGCGATCGGCTGGCACGACATCGGCCTGCAGCTGCTGAAGGACGAGACCGGCGCGATCGGCTTCAAGGTGCTGGTGGGCGGCGGCATGGGGCGCACGCCGGTCATCGGGATCACGATCCGCGAATTCCTGCCGTGGCAGCAGATACTCGTGTTCATCGAGGCGATCGTGCGCGTCTACAACCGCTACGGCCGGCGCGACAACCTGTACAAGGCGCGCATCAAGATCCTCGTGAAGGCCGAAGGCCAGAGGTTCATCGACGCGGTGAACGCCGAGTTCGCCGACATCCTCGACAACGATGTCGCGGGCGCCGCGCACCTGCTGCCGCAGGCCGAACTCGACCGCGTCGCGAAGAGCTTCGCGCTGCCGGCTGGCGTCCAGCCGCAAAGCGAGTCGGCGCCGCCGGCGTTCGATGCGCCCAAGGCCTTCGGCCGCTGGCTCGAACGCAACGTGCACGGCCACCGGCTCGCCGGCTACCGCGCGGTGACCTTGTCGCTCAAGCGCGCCGGCCAGGCGCCGGGCGACGCGACCGCCGACCAGATGGACGCCGCGGCCGTGATCGCCGAGCGCTTCAGCCACGGCGAGCTGCGCGTCACGCACGAGCAGAACCTGCTGCTGCCGTGGGTGCTCGAGCGCGACCTGCACGCGCTGTGGCAGGCCGCGCGCGACGCGAGCTTCGCGACGCCGAACATCGGCCTGCTGACCGACATGATCGCCTGCCCCGGCGGCGACTTCTGCGCGCTCGCGAACGCGCGCTCGATCCCGATCGCCGAAGAGCTCATGCAGCGCTTCGACGAGATCGACGAGCTCTGCGACATCGGCAACATCGACCTGCACATCAGCGGCTGCATCAACTCCTGCGGCCATCACCACAGCGGCCACATCGGCGTGCTCGGCGTCGACAAGGACGGCAAGGAGTGGTACCAGATCTCGCTCGGCGGCTCCGACGGCTCGACGCAGAGCGGCGCGTCGGTGCCCGGCAAGGTGATCGGCCCGTCGTTCGCGGCCGACGAGGTGGCCGACGTGATCGAGTCGCTGGTCGAGACCTACCGCGACCGGCGTGCCGCCGACGAACTGTTCATCGACACCGTCCGGCGCGTCGGCCTGGAGCCGTTCAAGGCCTCGGCGAATGCGGTGCGCCGCAGCACCGCGCTGGCGCGCCACGACGCGCATGCGGTCTGAGACCGAGCCGCGCAGGAACCGACCATGAAATTCATCGACCCGCACAAGGACCAGTGGCACGCGCTCGGCGGCGAGGATGGCCCCGCCGCCTGCATCAACCCGGTGCCGAACCTGCTGTTGACCATCGAGCAATGGCACGCCTTCCGCGCGCAGTGGCCGCAGGGCATGGCGGTGGGCGTGACGCTCGCCAACGACGCCGAGGTCAAGGAGATCGCCGTCGACCTGCCGCGTTTGAGCCTGGTGCAACTGCGCTTCCCGACCTGGGTCGACGGCCGCGCCTACAGCCAGGCCCGCACGCTGCGTGCGCGCTACCGCTTCCAGGGCGAGGTGCGCGCCACCGGCGAGGTGCTGGTCGACATGGTGCTGCTGCTCGCGCGCACCGGCTTCGACGCCGCGGTCCTGCGCGCCGACCAATCCCTCGAGGCCGCGCGTCGCGCGCTGACCTTCTTCCCCGGGTACTACCAGGGCGGGGTCGACGACCCGCTGCCGCTGTTCGCGAAGCCACCCGGCACCGCCGACGCGCTGGTGCGCGCACGCGCGGAATTCCTGCACGCCGGAGCCGACATATGAGCGGCAACGCGATCACGCTGTATGCACGCGAGACGCCGGGATTCGAGGCTCGCGTGGCGAGCACGCTGGCGCTGCTGCGGCAGGCCGCCGCCGAGCACCCGGGTCGCATCGTGCAGGCGACCAGCCTCGGCGCCGAGGACATGGTCGTCACCGATTTGATCGCGCGCCACCACCTGCCGATCGCGATCGGCACCTTGCAGACCGGCCTGCTGCACGCCGAGACGACGGCGCTGATCGCGCGCATCGAGGCGCGCTACACGCTGCGCGTCGAGGTCTTCGAGCCGGTGTCCGAGTCGGTGGTGCACTTCGTGGGCCGCCACGGCGAGCGCGCGATGTACGACAGCATCGAGCTGCGCAAGCGCTGCTGCGCGATCCGCAAGCTGGAGCCGCTGGCGCGCATGCTGGACGGCCGCAGCGCCTGGATCACCGGCATGCGCCGCGAGCAGTCGGCGAACCGCGGCACGGTGCCGTTCCGCGAGGCCGACGACAAGGGCCGCAGCAAGTTCAATCCGCTGGCCGACTGGAGCTGGGCGGACGTGTGGCACTACATCGCCACCCGCGACGTTCCCTACAACCCGCTGCACGACGCGTTCCACCCGAGCATCGGCTGCGCGCCCTGCACGCGCGCGATCGCGGTGGGCGAGGACTTCCGCGCTGGCCGCTGGTGGTGGGAGAGCGAGGACGCGAAGGAATGCGGGTTGCATGTCCACGATGAATCCCAGGTGTCGATGATCGGAACCCAGCCATGAACGCAGCCCTGAAAGTCGAGCAACTGCTGCCCGCACTCGACCACACCCACCTCGATTGGCTCGAGGAGGAAGCCATCTTCATCCTGCGCGAGACCGTCGCCGCGTTCGAGCGCCCGGCCCTGTTGTTCTCGGGCGGGAAGGATTCGTGCGTCGTGCTGCGGCTGGCCGAGAAGGCCTTCAAGCGCAGAGGCGCCCAGGGCCAGTACGAGGGGCGCCTGCCGTTTCCGCTGCTGCACGTCGACACCGGCCACAACTTTCCGGAAGTGATCGAGTTCCGCGATCGGCGTGTCGCCGAGATGGGCGAACGCCTGGTCGTCGGCCACCTCGAGGATTCGATCAAGCGCGGCAGCGTGCGCCTGAGCCACCCGCTCGAATCGCGCAACGGCCACCAGACCGTCGCGCTGCTCGAGGCGATCGAGGAACACCGCTTCGACGTGCTGATGGGCGGCGCCCGCCGCGACGAGGAAAAGGCGCGCGCGAAGGAACGCATCTTCAGCCACCGCGACAGCTTCGGCCAGTGGCAGCCGAAGGAGCAGCGCCCCGAACTCTGGACGCTGTTCAACACCCGCATCAAGCCGGGCGAGCACATGCGCGCATTCCCGATCAGCAACTGGACCGAGCTCGACGTGTGGCTCTACATCGCCCGCGAGAACATCCCGCTGCCCGGCCTGTACTTCGCGCACGACCGCCAGGTGATCCGCCGCAAGGGTTTGCTGGTTCCGCTGACCGATGTGACGCCGGCCCAGCCGGGCGAGACGGTCGAGACCGTCGAGGTGCGTTTCCGCACCGTCGGCGACATGACCTGCACCTGCCCGGTCGAGAGCCCGGCAGCGAATGCGGCCGAGATCGTGGCCGAGACCCTGCAGGTCACGGTCAGCGAGCGCGGCGCGACGCGCATGGACGACCGCACCTCCGACGCCTCGATGGAGCGGCGCAAGAAGGAAGGGTACTTCTGATGACTGCGCTGAACGCCACACCGGTCAAGGACCACCGCGCCCTGCGCTTTCTCACCGCCGGATCGGTCGACGACGGCAAGAGCACGCTCATCGGCCGCCTGCTGTACGACTCGCGCGCCATCCTCGCCGACCAGATCGACACGCTCGAGAAGCGCGCTGCCGGTTCGTCCCAGGCCGCAGGCGGGCCGAGCTTCGACCTGTCGCTGCTGACCGACGGCCTCGAAGCCGAGCGCGAGCAGGGCATCACGATCGACGTCGCCTACCGCTACTTCGCGACCCCGCAGCGCAAGTTCATCATCGCCGACGCGCCTGGCCACGAGCAGTACACCCGCAACATGGTGACGGCTGCGGCCGGCAGCGACGCGGCGGTCGTGCTGGTGGACATCACCAAGCTCGACACCAAGTCGGCAAGCGCGGCCGTGCCGGTCAGGCTGCTCGCACAGACCCGCCGCCACGCCCTGCTGGCGCAGCTGCTGCGCGTGCCGAGCATCGTGTTCGCGATCAACAAGCTCGACGCGGTCGACGACCCGGCGCAGGCCTATGAAGCCGTGCGCGCTGCCCTGCTCGCCTTCGCCGCGGAGGCCGGGATCGAGGTCGCCGGCATCGTCCCGGTGTCCGCGCTGCGCGGCGACAACGTGACGCAGGCGCTGGACGCCGCCTGGTATCAGGGCCCGTCGCTGCTGCAGTTGCTCGAGAGCCTGCCGACCGTGCAGGAGCGCACCGTCGGCGACCTGCTGATCCCGGTGCAATACGTCGCGCGCGACGGCGACGGCACCGGCGACCAGCCGCGCACGCTGTGGGGCCGGATCGCCCACGGCCGGGTGCAGGCCGGCGACGAGGTGCAGCTGTTCCCGAGCCGGCACAAGGCGATCGTCGCCGAGGTGCGGGTCGCCGGCGAGCGGGTCGAGTTCGCCGAGGCGGGCCAGTCGGCAGGCCTGAGCCTCGACCGCCAGCTCGACGTGTCGCGCGGCGACTGGATCGCCACGCCCGGCACCGTGCACGAGACGAACCGTTTCAGCGCCACGCTCGCCTGGCTCGACACCGAACCCGCGGTGATCGGGCGCAAGTACACCGTGCGCCACGGCAACCGCTGGGTGCAGGCGCGCATCACCGCGATCGACAGCCGCCTGGACATCCACACGCTGCGCGCGACCGACGCGCACGAACTGGCGGTGAACGAGATCGGGCACGTCGTGATCGAGACGCAGCAGCCGCTGCCGATCGAGGCCTACGAGACCAACCGCGTCGGCGGCGCGCTGATCATCGTCGACCCGGCCAGCAACCGCACCAGCGGCGCGCTGCTGGTGAAGGGGGCGGCCTAGGATGAAACTGGAAGCTTCGATCGTGCCTAAGAAGCGACCGGCCAGTCTCGGTGCGCTTTGGCCGTTCGCCATCCACGCCGGCGCGCGCCAAGGACGCCGGGCGGCCGACTCCGCTCATGTCCCCCGGGCCGGGCTGCGCCCGACCCTCCTCCTTGACTTCGCTGCGTCGGCCACCCGGCGTCCTTGGCATGAGGCGTCGGTGACGTCCGCGTGCCGAACCGCCACGGCGGCTCAGGATCAGGCCGGCGGGGCGCTCTGCGCAGCGAAGTCAAGGAGGAGGCGTCGGCCGCAGGCCGGCGCCGGGGGACATGAGCGGAGCAGAGTGCCCCGCCGGCCTGATCTCGCGCCAACCTTCGACAGCAGACCTTCACGAACGGCAGCAACGCCCCGCCAGCGGACGCCCGCCACACCGCAGCGTCTCATGGTCCGCGGGTCGCGCGAAGCGCGGTGGAGCAACTGACATGACCGGCCGCGTGATCTTCATCGGCGCCGGCCCGGGCGCGGCCGACCTGATCACCGTGCGCGGTGCGGCCCGCCTCGCGCAGGCCGATGTCGTGCTGGTCGATGCGCTGACCGACCCGACCCTGCGCGAGCTTGCGCCGCACGCGCGTTGGATCGACGTCGGCAAGCGCGGCTACACCGGTCCGCGGGGATCTCAGGGTGGCGCTGCGGGGGATCACTCCGGCCAGACCGCGATCAACGCACTGCTGGTGAGGCACGCGGCCGAGGGCCGGGTGGTCGTGCGCCTGAAGGGCGGCGACCCGAGCGTGTTCGGCCGGCTGGAGGAAGAGCTGGAGGCGCTCGCCCGCGCCGGCATCGACTGCGAAGTGGTGCCCGGCGTGACCGCGGCCGTCGCCGCCGCAGCCGCGACGCAGCGCCCGTTGACGCGTCGCGGCCAGGGCCGCAGCGTCAGCCTGGCGACCGCGATGACTCGCGAAGGCCGGGTGCAGGCCACGCGCCACGCCGACACCGAAGTCTTCTACATGGCCGGCAGACAGCTTGCCGCCCTGTCGCGCCGGCTGGTCGCGGCCGGCTGGAGCGAGGTCACGCCCGTCAGCGTCGTCTCGCACGCCGGCTGGCCGGACCAGCTGCACAGCGACCACACGGTGGCGGAGTTGGCCCGCGCGGCCATGTTGCACGCGGGTCGCCCCACGGTCGTGACCGTCGGTGCCGGCGCGGCGGCACTCGCCCGCACGCCGGGCCGCGCCTACCCTGCCGCGCGAGTGCTGCACGTGAAGCCATAAAATCCCCCGACTGTCTCCCGCGCCGCGCCCACGGGCCGTGGCCGATCCCATCACCAGAGCCCTCTTCATGACCCACGTCGTTCTCGAATCCTGCATTCGCTGCAAGTACACCGATTGCGTGGATGTGTGCCCGGTCGACTGCTTCCGCGAAGGCCCGAACTTCCTGACGATCGACCCGGACGAATGCATCGACTGCGCGGTCTGCATCCCCGAGTGCCCGGTCAACGCGATCGTCCCCGAGGAGGATGTTCCCGGTGATCAGCAGCACATGATCCCGCTCAATGCCGAGCTGGCGAAGAACTGGCCCAGCATCACCAAGCGCAAGGAGCCGCTGCCCGATGCCGACGACTGGAAGGACAGGACCGGCAAGCTCGACAAGCTGATCCGCTGACCGACATGAACGCGGACGCGCCGGGCTCCGCGAATGCCGCAGCCGTCGCGACCGATGCGGTCGTGATCGGGGCCGGGCCGGTCGGGCTGTTCCAGGTGTTCGAGCTCGGCCTGCTCGGCATTCGGGCCCACGTGATCGATTCGCTGCCCTTCGCCGGCGGCCAGTGCGTCGAGCTCTACGCCGACAAGCCGATCTACGACATCCCTGCCACCAAGGTGTGCACCGGCCGCGAGCTGGTTGCGCGGCTGCTGCAGCAGATCGAGCCGTTCGCGCCGACGCTGCACCTCGCCCAGCAGGTCGAGACCGTGGCGCGCCAGGCGGACGGACGCTTTCGCGTCGGGACCTCGGCCGGCGTGCAGTTCATCGCGACCACCGTGTTCATCGCCGGCGGCGTCGGCTCGTTCCAGCCGCGGCGGCTGAAGGTCGACGGGCTGGCGGCGTTCGAAGGCTCGCAGCTGTTCCACGCCGTGCCCGACGCGGCTGCGCTCGCCGGGCGGCGCGTGCTGATCGTCGGCGACTCCGACGCCGCGCTCCAGACCGCGCTCGACCTCGCCGCCGCCGGGCCGGCGCGGGCCGCCGCCATCACGCTGATGCACCGCCGCGACGAGTTCAAGGCCGCGCCCGCGACCACCGAGGCCCTGCGCCGCTTGCGCGCTGCCGGGCAGATCGAATTCGTCGCCGCGCAGGCGACGGGCCTCGAGATCTCGCAGGGCCGCCTGGCCGCGTTGCGGGTGGCAACCGCCGAGGGTGCCACGCGCGCGCTGCCGCTCGACACGCTGCTCGTGCTCACCGGTCTGAGCCCCAAGCTCGGCCCGATCGCCGACTGGGGCCTGGCAATCGAGCGCAAGCAGCTCGTCGTGGACACCGCGAAGTTCGAGACCAGCGAGCCCGGCATCTTCGCGGTCGGTGACGTCAACACCTACCCGGGCAAGAAGAAGCTGATCCTGTGCGGCTTTCACGAGGCCGCGCTGGCGGCCTTCGGCGCTGCCGAGCGCGTGTTCCCGGACCGGCCGATCCACCTCGAATACACGACCACCAGCCCGCGCCTGCACAAGGCGCTCGGCGTCGCGCCGCTGGCTGGGCAATAATCGCATCTGTCGCGCGGCTCGCTGCGCGGCATTCGCTAGGGGTGTTGAACGATCCGCGGCTTCCGCCGCGAATCGTTCGACTGAGAAAGTCCCTTTGAACCTGTTCGAGGCTCGCCGGCTGGCGGGCCTCGAAGTCCCCGACAGGGGATTGAGGTAATCCTCGCGCAGGGAAGCACGGCCGAATGTGTCGCCACGCCTCGTGGCGCTCGCCGGCCCGCCGACCTGCCATCGACCACGGAACCACGATGGCACGCCAGACCACACGACACCACCGCCTTTCTTCGATCGCCGCCGCCGCAGGGCTCGCCGCCACGCAGGCCTGGGCGCAGACCGCGCCCCCCTCCCAGCTTGACGCCGTGACGGTGACCGGCCGCTCGCCGCCGCCGGCCAGCATCGCCGGCTGGGGCGACATTCCGCTCGCGAAGACGCCGCTGCAGGCGAGCGTGTTCAGCAGCGAGCAGATCAGGGACAGCGGCACGCAGCGCCTGTCCGACCTGACCCGCATCGACCCGGCCGTCAGCGACGCCTACAACGCCGAGGGCTACTGGGACTTCCTGACCGTGCGCGGCTACGTGCTCGACAACCGCTTCAACTTCCGGCGCGACGGGTTGCCGATCAACGCCGAGACCTCGATCCCGCTCGACAACAAGGCACGCATCGAGATCCTGAAAGGCACCAGCGGCATGCAGGCTGGCACCAGCGCGCCGGGCGGGCTGGTGAACTACGTCGTGAAGCGTCCGCTCGATGTGCCGCTGCGCTCGGTGGGCCTCGAATGGGGCCAGCCCGGCACGGTGACCGGCACGCTCGACCTGAGCCAGCGCTTCGGCGCCGGCCAGGCCTTCGGCGTGCGCCTGAACGCCGCCGCCGCGCACCTCGACCCGATGGTGCGCAGCAGCGAAGGCAACCGCAGCCTGTTCGCGCTCGCCGCCGACTGGCGCGTCGGCCCCGACACGCTGCTCGAGGCCGAGGTCGAGACCAGCCACCGCTCGCAGCCCAGCCAGCCGGGCTTCAGCATGCTCGGCAACGTCGTGCCGGTGCCGGGCGACCCGCGCCTGAGCCTGAACAACCAGCCCTGGTCGCTGCCCGTGGTGTTCGACGCGACCACCGCCTCGCTGCGCTGGCAGCAGAAGCTGGGCGCGGACTGGAAATTCATCGCCCACGCGGCGACGCAGCGGCTGCGCACCGACGACCGGCTCGCGTTCCCGTTCGGCTGCACCGACACCGACGGGACCTACTACGCGGACCGCTACTGCCCGAACGGCAGCTACGACCTCTACGACTACCGCAGCGAGGACGAGCACCGCCGCAGCGATGCGATCGACCTGTCGCTGCAGGGCAGGCTGGCGACCGGTCCGGTGGCGCACACGCTGACCGCCGGCGTGCTGCGAAGCCGGGTGCGCAACCGACTGCAGGGGCAGGCCTACAACTTTGTCGGCACCGGCAATGTCGACGGCACGCTGGTGACGCCGCCGGACCCGACGCTCGCATACACGAACACCAACCGCGACGAACGGTCGACCGAGCTCTACCTGCGCGACGCGGCGGCACTCACCGAGCGCCTGACCGCCTGGCTCGGCCTGCGCCACACCCGGCTGCAGCGCGAGAGCGTGCAGACCGACGGTTCGCAGCCGACCGACTACACGCAGAGTTTCACGACGCCGTCGGTTGCGCTCAGCTATGCGTTCGCCCGCGACCAACTGGTCTATGCCAGCTGGGGTCGCGGGGTCGAATCGAATGTCGTCTCGAACCTGCCGCGCTACACCAACCCTGGCGAGGTCTTCGCGACGAAGAGCCGGCAGACCGAGATCGGCATCAAGGGGGCCGGCGACGCTGTCGACTGGAACCTCGCGTGGTTCGACATCCGGCGCCCGCGCACCCAGGACTTCGGCAGCTGCGATGCCGCCGGCACCTGCACCACCCGCATCGACGGTACCGACCACCACCGCGGCGTCGAGGCCGGCGCCGGCTGGCGGCAGGGCGCGTGGACGCTGCGGGGCGGGGTGCAGTGGCTGCGGGCGCGCGTCGAAGACAGCCAGGATCCGCTGGTCGACGGCAAGGAACCGACGAACGTGCCCGCACGCACGCTCAGGCTGCAGGCGGCCTACGACGTGGCCGCGCTGCCGGGGCTGAACCTGCAGGCAGGCCTGAGCTACGAGAGCCGGCGCATGGTGCTGCCGGACAACAGCGCGACCATCCCCGGCTTCGCGCGCGTCGACGCTGCGCTGCGCTACGCGACACGGGTGGCGGGCACAACGACCACCTGGCGCGCCGGCATCGACAACCTGTTCGACAAGCGCGCCTGGCGCGAATCGCCCTACGAATTCAGTCACGTCTACCTGTACCCGCTCGCGCCGCGCACGCTGCGGCTGTCGGTCCAGGTCGACCTCTGAGCACGGCGGAAGGCCAGCTATAATGCGCGGCTGTTCCTCGATAGCTCAGTCGGTAGAGCGCCGGACTGTTAATCCGTAGGTCCCTGGTTCGAGCCCAGGTCGGGGAGCCAAGACAGGCTAGAAGCGGGCACCCGCGCGGTGCCCGCTTTCCTTTCCAGCGCAGCCATCAGCCGCACCAATGCCGACGAGGATCAGACACCGACATCGGTCGAACCAACTTCGCGGCGTCATGGCTGCGGGGTCCGTGGACCACTTGCCCGATGGCCCGTCGCCCAGTAGCCGTGCTCCTGCTTCTTCCACACGTGAAGCGGCGCCAGGTGCCCGGTATCGACGATGACCCACTTCCGGTTGCAGCAACGCGACGCCGGGCCGCCATGACCCTGGCGAACCGATGATCCGCCCTCAGCGTGGCATCGCCGAGGCGGGAAGGCCGAACAGCCTGTCGAACACCCATGTGAAGGCGACGGCGTAGATCAGGAAAAAGGCCAGCAGTCCGAGTTCCGCGAGCAGGGCTTGACGCCACGACGTGTCGAGCCAGACAGCCATCAACGGCACGAGGATGAGGACCAGTCCGGCCTCGAAGCCGGTGCCGTGCGTGATGCGGCGCAGGACGGACCGGCCCTTGACGCTCTGGGCGGATTCCCAGCGCTCGAACAGGAAGTTGAAGAGCCAGTTCCATGCCAGCGCCACCGTCGACATGAGCACGGCGAGGGCCAGTGCGGAGCCGGCAGGGGCGTCGAAGCTCGCACCGAGAACCGGTCCGGTGAACGCGACGGCGCCGAGTTCATACAGGAGCGCTTGAACAACACGGCGTGAGGTCGGGGTCATCCGGCCGAGAATAGCAAAGAGGGCGGAATTTCCGATGCCCGGTGCCGCGTCGCGCGCGGCAGTTCGACGAGGCCGAGCCTGGAACGGACGGCACGCTCCTAGAATCCGCTGCGCCCGGCCACTCTGCGGCAGACGTCCGGTGACGCAGACCGTGGCCGGAATATTGCTACTGGATGAGGCATGAACCTCGGGCCTGGCACGACGGGTCGCCGCAAGGCCGCCGCACCCCGCGCCCAGGGCGGCGGCCCGAGTCGACAACGCAGGAGAACAGCCGCATGGACACCTTCATCCAGCAGGTCGTCAATGGCCTTGTGCTTGGCAGCGTGTATGCGCTGGTCGCGCTCGGCTACACGATGGTCTACGGCATCATCAACCTGATCAACTTCGCGCACGGCGAGGTGCTGATGGTGGGCGCGCTGACGAGCTGGACGGTCGTCACCGCGATGGCCGGGCTGGGGCTGCCGGGCTGGCTGCTGCTGCTGGTCTCGCTGATTGCCGCGATCGTGGTCTGCTGCGTGCTGAATTTCGGCATCGAGAAGGTCGCCTACCGGCCGCTGCGCAATGCACCGCGCCTGGCCCCGCTGATCACCGCGATGGGCATGAGCCTGCTGCTGCAGACGCTGGCGATGATCGTCTGGAAGCCGAACTACAAGCCCTACCCGATCCTGCTGCCCGGCGACCCGCACACGATCGGCGGCGCGGTCATCAACAACGTTCAGATCATGATTCTCGTCGTCACTGCGCTCGTGCTCGCCGGGCTGATGTACCTGGTGAACGAGACCAAGCTCGGCCGCGCGATGCGCGCCACCGCGGAGAACCCGCGCGTTGCCGGGTTGATGGGCGTGAAGCCCGACTCGGTGATCTCGGCGACCTTCGTCATCGGCGCCGCGCTGGCCGCGCTGGCCGGCGTGATGTACGCCGCCAACTACGGCTCGGTGCAACACACGATGGGCTTCCTGCCGGGGTTGAAGGCCTTCACCGCGGCGGTGTTCGGCGGCATCGGCAACCTCGCCGGCGCGATGGTCGGCGGCGTGCTGCTCGGGCTGATCGAGTCGCTGGGCGCAGGCTACATCGGCGCGCTCACCGGCGGCGTGCTCGGCAGCAACTACCAGGACATCTTCGCCTTCATCGTGCTGATCCTGGTGCTGACGCTGCGCCCGCAGGGCCTGCTCGGCGAGCGCGTGGCGGATCGCGCCTGACGTGCCGCCGGACAAGCCATGCCCACCTCCATGAACAGGCTCGGCCGCTACCTCGCGATCACCGCCGGGCTGCTGATCCTGCCGCTGATCCCGGGCTACTTCGATTTCGGCAACGCCTGGGTCCGCATCATCGACATCGCGCTGCTCTACGTGCTGCTCGCGCTCGGCCTGAACATCGTGGTCGGCTACGCCGGGCTGCTCGACCTGGGCTACGTTGCGTTCTACGCGGTCGGTGCCTACATGTTCGGCCTGCTCGCGTCGTCGCAGCTCACCGACACCTTCCCGGCGATCGCCGCGATGTTCCCGAACGGGCTGCACACGCCGTGGTGGGTGGTCATCCCGCTCGGCGCGGTGCTCGCCGGCGGCGCCGGCGTGCTGCTGGGCGCGCCGACGCTGAAGCTGCGCGGCGACTACCTCGCGATCGTCACGCTCGGCTTCGGCGAGATCGTGCGCGTGTTCATGAACAACCTCGATGCACCGGTCAACATCACGAACGGCCCGAAGGGCATCACCGGCATCGACGACATCGCGATGTTCGGCATCCACTTCGGCAAAACCGGTCGCCTATTCGGGCTGGACTTCCCGAAGGTCACGAACTACTACTACTTGTTCCTTGCGCTGGTGCTGATCGGCATCGTCGTGTGCCACCGCCTGGAGCGCAGCCGCATCGGCCGCGCCTGGATGGCGATCCGCGAGGACGAGATCGCCGCCAAGGCGATGGGCATCGACACCCGCAACCTGAAGCTGCTCGCGTTCGGCATGGGCGCGACCTTCGGCGGCGTGGCCGGGGCGATGTTCGCGAGCTTCCAGGGCTTCATCTCGCCCGAGTCGTTCAGCCTGCAGGAGTCGATCATGATCGTCGCGATGGTCGTGCTCGGCGGCATCGGGCATCTGCCGGGGGTGATCGTCGGCGCACTGCTGCTGTCGGCACTGCCCGAGGTGCTGCGCTATGTCGCCGGGCCGCTGCAGCAGTGGAGCGGCGGGCGCCTCGATGCGTCGATCCTGCGCCAGCTGCTGATCGCGCTGGCGATGATCGGCATCATGCTGTCGCGCCCGCGCGGCCTGTGGCCGTCGCCCGAGCACGGCCGGGACGTGACGCCCGACACGCTGCCGGTGAACCCGCATGCACATCTGGCGCCCGGCGAGCAGATCCCGCCGTCCGCCACGCCCATCGTGCCGACCTCGGAATGAACCGGAGCCCTGCGATGAACCAGACGATGCCATCGCTGCGCGCCGGACGCCGTGCCGCCCCCGAGCCGGCCCGCACCCCCTCGGGGGGTCGGCCGGTGCACGCGTCGAACGGGGGGCGCCGATGAGCGAGATCGTTCTCGAGGTCAGTGGCGTCTCGAAGCGCTTCGGCGGCCTGCAGGCGCTTTCCGACGTCGGCATCACGATCGAAAAGGGCCAGGTCTATGGCCTGATCGGCCCGAACGGCGCCGGCAAGACGACCTTCTTCAACGTGCTGACCGGCCTGTACGCACCGGACTCCGGCCGCTTCGAGCTCGGTGGCAAGCCGTACAAGCCGAGCGCGGTGCACGAGGTCGCGAAGGCCGGCATTGCCCGCACCTTCCAGAACATCCGCCTGTTCGCCGAGATGACGGCGCTCGAGAACGTGATGGTCGGCCGCCATGTGCGCACCGGCTCCGGCCTGGTCGGCGCGGTGTTTCGCACCGGCAGCTTCAAGGCCGAGGAAGCCGCGATCGCGCAGCGCGCCCGGGAACTGCTCGATTACGTCGGCATCGGCCGATTCGCGCCGTACAAGGCGCGCACGCTGAGCTACGGCGACCAGCGGCGCCTGGAGATCGCGCGCGCGCTGGCCACCGACCCGAAGCTGATCGCGCTCGACGAGCCCGCCGCCGGCATGAACGCAAGCGAGAAGCTGGTGCTGCGCGAGCTGATCGACCGCATTCGCAACGACGGCCGCACCATCCTGCTGATCGAGCACGACGTGAAGCTCGTGATGGGCCTGTGCGACCGCCTCACCGTGCTCGACTACGGCAAGCAGATCGCCGAAGGCACGGCCGCCGAAGTGCAGAAGAACCCGAAGGTGATCGAGGCCTACCTCGGCGCCGACCACGCGAACCGCTGACCCGGGCGGACGGAGAAGCACGAGATGGCAAACACCTTGCTGAAGGTCGGCGGGCTGAAGGTCGCCTACGGCGGCATCCAGGCCGTCAAGGGCGTGTCGTTCGAGGTCTTCGAGGGCGAGCTGGTCAGCCTGATCGGCGCCAACGGCGCCGGCAAGACGACGACGCTGAAGGCGATCACCGGCATCCAGCCCGCGGCCGGCGGCGACATCGAATACCTCGGCAGGTCGATCAATGGCCAGGGGCCGTGGGATCTGGTCAAACAGGGCCTGGTGATGGTGCCCGAGGGCCGCGGCACCTTCACCCGCATGACGATCACCGAGAACCTGCAGATGGGCGCCTTCGTGCGCAACGACCGCGAGATCGACGCCGACATCGACAAGGTGTTCGCGATCTTTCCGCGCCTGAAGGAACGCCGCCACCAGCTCGCCGGCACGATGAGCGGCGGCGAGCAGCAGATGCTCGCCATGGGCCGCGCGCTGATGGCCCGCCCCCGGCTGCTGCTGCTCGACGAGCCGTCGATGGGCCTGAGCCCGATCATGGTCGACAAGATCTTCGAGGTCGTCGCCGACATCCACCGCCGCGGCAGCACGGTGCTGCTGGTCGAGCAGAACGCGAGCCGCGCACTGCAGCTCGCGTCGCGCGGCTACGTGATGGATTCGGGCGAGGTCACGATGAGCGGCGATGCGAAGCAGCTGCTGAACGACCCGAAAGTGCGCGCCGCCTACCTGGGCGAGTGAGCCATCGACCGGGGCGCCAGGGCGGGCCGCGCCAGGGGGCGGACGATACAATGCGCCCGCGATGACGATGCCCATTCCCGCCCCGGCGCAAGCCGATTTCGATTGCGACGTGCTCGTCGTCGGGGGTGGTCCCGCGGGCGCGACGATCGGCGCCCTGCTGGCCGAACGCGGGCGCGATGTCGTGCTGATGGAGAAGGCGCAGCACCCGCGTTTTCACATCGGCGAGTCGCTGCTGCCGGCCAACGTCCGGCTGTTCGACCGGCTCGGCGTGCGCCGGCAGATCGAGGCGATCGGCATGCCGAAGTGGGGGGTCGAGTTCGTCTCGCCGGACCACGCCGAGCACAGCTTCGTCGAGTTCGCCGATGCCTGGGACAAGAGCATGCCCTACGCCTGGCAGGTGCGGCGCTCCGAGATGGACGACGTGCTGTTCCGCAACGCCGCCGCGAAGGGCGCGCGCACGCTCGAGGGCCATCGGGTGCGCGAGGTCGCGTTCGATGCCGACGGCGCCACGGTGCAGGTCGAAGCCGATTCGGCAGGCGGCGACGGCGCCCGCCGGACCTGGCGCACGAAGTTCCTCGTCGACGCCTCGGGCCGGGACACGCTGCTCGCGAACCAGTTCCGGTGCAAGCAGAAGAACCCGCGCCACAACAGCTCGGCGCTGTACGGCCACTTCACCGGCGCGAAGCGCCTCGAAGGCAGGCTCGAGGGCAACATCACGATCCTGTGGTTCGACCACGGCTGGTTCTGGCTCATCCCGCTGGCCGACGGCACGACCAGCGTCGGTGCGGTGTGCTGGCCGTACTACCTGAAGTCGCGTCACCAGAAACCGCTGGTCGAGTTCTTCCGCGACACGCTCGCGCTGTGTCCGGAGCTGGCCCGGCGCCTCGACGGCGCGGTGCTGGTCGACGACGCGGTCCACGCGACCGGCAACTACGCCTACAGCAGCACGCATTGCAGCGGCGCGCGCTATCTGATGCTCGGCGATGCGTATGCCTTCATCGACCCGGTGTTCTCGAGCGGCGTCTACCTCGCGATGCAAAGCGCCTTCGAGGGCGCCGACACGGTCGAGGCCGCGCTCGACCGGCCGCGCGAGTACGCCGCCGCACGCCGCCGCTTCGATGCGCGCATGCGCCGCGGGCCGCGCGAGTTCTCGTGGTTCATCTTCCGCGTCACGAACCCGACGATGCGCGGGTTCTTCATGTCGCCGCAAAACCCGATGCGGGTGAAAGAGGCGCTGCTGTCGCTGCTCGCCGGCGACATCTACGGCAAGACGCCGATCTGGGGCTCGATCCGGATCATGAAGGCGCTGTACTACCTCGTCTCGATCGCCAACCTGCGCCGCACAGTGCGGGCCTGGCGGCGCCGGCGCATCAACATCCGGGGCGTCGAGGGCTCGGCCGCGTGAGCGTTGCGCCGACTGCACGCGCGCTCGCCGTTCCTGCTGCGCTGAACTTTCGCCGGCTGCGGCTGCCGCCGGGCGCGGCCCCGCCAGCGTGGGCGATCGGGCGTCGGGTCGGGCCCGGTGCCGGCGCGCTGAACGCCGCGCTGCTCGCACCCGAAGGTGACGTGTTCGATGCCTGGGTCGACGCCACGGCAGCCGCCGAACGGCGCCACGGCTGCGTGCGCTACGCGACCGACGGCGACTGGCTGCACGGGCTGGCCGAGATCGACGACCGGGCGGGCGGTCTGCGGGCCGCCGCGCATCGCGCCTACACCGACCTGTTCGAGCTGCTCGCATCGAGCCGCTGCGCCCACCTGCTGCGGGCGTGGAACTACTTCGCCGACATCAATCTCGAGACCGGGGGCATCGAACGCTACCGCCAGTTCAACGTCGGGCGCCAGCAGGCCTTCGTCGAGGCGCGCCGCAGCGCGTTCGAGGGGTCGCCGGCGGCCAGTGCGCTGGGCACGCGCGAGGGCCCGCTGCGCGTCTATTTCCTCGCCGGGCGCCGGCCGCCGCTGGCGATCGAGAATCCGCGTCAGGTGAGCGCCTACCGCTACCCCGAGACCTACGGCCCGCGCAGCCCGACCTTTTCGCGCGCGGCCCTGGTCGAGGCCGGCGCCGGCCGGCAGGCGCTGTTGATCTCGGGCACCGCGAGCATCGTCGGCCACGCGAGCGTGCACCTCGGCGACGTGCGGCGCCAGACCGAGGAAAGCCTGCTGAACATCGCGACGCTGCGACAGGTCGCGGCCGAGCGTGCCGGCGTCGCGTTCGCGGCCAGCGACCTCGTCTGCACGGTCTATCTGCGCCGTGCGGCCGACCTCGCGGCCGTGCGCGAAGTCTTCGAGAGCGCGGTCGGGGCCGACAGCCCGGCGGCGCGCGAGGCGATCTACCTGCAGGCCGACATCTGCCGCACCGACCTGCTGGTCGAGATCGAGGCGCACGCGTTCGCGCGTGCCGGGAGTCCGGCATGACGTCCCGCCTGCAGTGCGTGGCGGCGTGCCTCGCGACTGCGCTGTCGGGTGCCGCCCGCGCGGGGCCGGTCGAGCCCGGGGCCGACGCCGAGCCGACGTCCGATGTGCAGCGTCCGCTGTGGGAACTCGGCCTCGGCGTCGCCGGCCTGCGCCTGCCCGACTACCGGGGTTCCGATCGCAGCGGCAACTACGTGCTGCCGCTGCCCTATCTCGTGTACCGCGGCACCTGGCTGAAGGCCGACCGCGACGGCGCGCGTGCGTTGCTGGTCGACACCCCGCGCCTGAAGGTCGACGTGAGCGTCGCCGCGACGACGCCGGCGCGCAGCCGCGACAACCCGGCGCGCGCCGGCATGCCCGACCTGTCGGGCACGGCCGAGGTCGGCCCGAACCTGAACCTCGCGCTCGCGAGTTCGCCGACAGACCACTGGAAGCTCGACCTGCGCCTGCCGCTGCGGGCCGCGATCACGATCGAGCGCGCGCCGGAGTACGTCGGCACGACGTTCTCGCCGAACCTGAATCTCGACCTGGGCCGCGTCGGCGGTGGCTGGAATCTCGGCCTGCAGAGCGGCCCGGTGTTCGCCGATCGCAAGTACCACGCGTACTACTACAGCGTCGACCCGGCCGACGCGACGACCGGGCGGCCGGCCTACCGGGCGCGTGGCGGTTACGGCGGCTGGCAGGCGCTCGCGTCCGCCTCGCGCCGTTTCGCCGGCACCTGGGTCGGCGCCTTCCTGCGCTACGACCGGCTGCAGGGCGCGGTCTTCGACGACAGCCCGCTGGTGCGGCGCCACTCGGCGCTGAGCTTCGGCTTCGGCGTGTCGCGGATCCTGGCGACCTCGTCCGAACTCGTGTCCAGTCCGGACTGAGGTGCCGTTTGAGTGTCTTCCGCCGTCTGTTGCAGAGCGTGCTGTTCTATGTGCTGCTGTTCCACCTCGGCGCGATGTCGCTGACCTGGAACCTGGTGTGCATCGTGCTCTACCCGTTCCTGTCGCGCGCGCAGGGCGTGGTGGTCGGGCGCGCGGCGATCTCGTCGGTCTACCGCGGCTTCTGGACCCTCGCCCAATGGCTGGGCCTGATGCGCATCGACTACACCGCGCTCGATGCGCTCGGCCGCGACGGCGGCCTGATCATCGCCGCCAACCACCCCAGCATGCTCGATGCGCTGCTCGTCATCGCGCGCGTGCCGCGCGGCATCTGCATCATGCGCGCCAGCCTGATGCGCAACCCCTTTCTCGGCGCCGGTGCGCGGCTGGCGCGCTACATCGGCAACGAGCCGCCGCGGCGCATGATCCGCGGCTGCGTGGCGAACCTGAAGGAGGGCGCGCAACTGGTGCTCTTCCCCGAGGGCACGCGCACGGTGCGCCCGCCGATCAACCCGTTCCGCCCCGGCCTCACGCTGATCGCGCAGATGGCGCAGGTGCCGATCCAGACCGTGCTGATCGAATCCGGCTCGCCCTACCTCGGCAAGGGCTGGCCGATCTGGCGCGTGCCGCCGTTTCCGGTCGTGATCGGCGTGCGGCTCGGCCGGCGCTTTGCGCCCGAGGCCGACCACCAGGGTCTGCTGAAGCGGATCGAGGCGTACTTCGCGGAAGAATTGCGGCCATGAATCCGGCATCGAGCAGCCACCTGGTGCTGATCCCCAGCTACAACACCGGTCCCCAGGTCTACGAGACGGTGCGCGCCGCGCGCGCGCAGTGGAACCCGGTGTGGGTCGTCACCGACGGCAGCACCGACGGCACGCCCGAGGGCCTGCGCGCGATGGCCGCCGCCGACCCGGGCCTGACCGTGTTCGAGCTGCCCGCGAACGCCGGCAAGGGGGCGGCCGTGCTGCACGGCCTGCAGGCCGCACGCGAGGCCGGCTTCACGCACGCGCTGACGATGGACTCGGACGGCCAGCACCCGGCCGGGCTGATCCCCGACTTCATGCAGGCCTCGATGCGCCGGCCCGACGCGATGGTGCTGGGCCGGCCGGTCTTCGATGCCTCGGCGCCGCTGTTGCGGGTGCGCGGACGGCGTGTCTCGAACTGGTGGACGAACCTGGAGACGCTGGGCGCCGGCATCGCCGACTCGCTGTACGGCTTTCGCGTCTACCCGGTCGCCGACCTGATCGCGGTGATGCGCCGCCAGCCCTGGATGCGGCGCTTCGATTTCGACACCGAGGCCGTCGTGCGCCTGGCCTGGCGCGGCGTCAGGCCGCTGAACCTGGCGGCGCCGGTCCGGTACCTGTCGGCCGAGGAGGGCGGTGTCTCGCACTTCCGGTACGGCCGCGACAACCTGCTGCTGACCTGGATGCACGCGCGGCTGATGCTGGAGTTCGTGCTGCGCCTGCCGACCCTGCTTTGCAGGCGGGCGCGGCACCGGCCGCCGTTTCAGCGGCCGTAGAAGCCGGTGGCGGGTGCGGCCGGCGGGCCGTCTCAGACGGCGGTCTTGCCCATGCGCTGGCGGGTCACCGGATGCGAGCTGGACAGCCCGCCGTCGACGGCGATGGCCTGGCCGTTCACGTAACTGGCCTCGTCGGAGGCGAGGAACAGCGCGACCTGCGCGATCTCCTGCGGCTGCGCCGCGCGGCGCAGCGGGTTCAGGCGGCCGAGCTTGTCGGTCAGGTGTCGCTCGCGCGCGATGTCGAAGGTCGGGCGGGTCATGCCGGTCTCGGTCAGCCCCGGGCAGATCGCGTTGACGCGCACGTTGGTCTCGCTGAGCTGCTGCGCCGCCACCGTCACCAGGTTGATCACGCCGGCCTTGGACGCCGAGTACGCCGGCCCGCCGGCACCCGAGCGGATGCCCGCCACCGACGCGGTGCAGACGATCGAGCCGCCCCGGCCGGCGTCGGCCATCGCCTTGCCAGCGTGCTTGACCATCAGCCAGGGGCCGATCAGGTTGACGCGCAGGACTTCCGTCCACGTCTCGGGCGTCAGGTCGAAGATGCCGGCCATGCCGCCGGAGATGCCGGCGTTGGCGAAGGCGATGTCGAGCCGGCCGTGGGCATTCAGCGCCGCCGCGACCAACGCGGCGACGTTGGCCTGCGAGCCGGCGTCCATCTGCTGCGCAATGGCGGCGGCGCCGGCGGCGATCACGAGACCGGCGGTCTCGTGCACGGTGTCGCTGCGGTCGCCCAGTACGAGCTTCGCACCCTCGGCGGCGAACAGCAGGGCCGCGGCCCGGCCGATTCCCGAGCCCGCGCCGGTGACGATCGCGACCTTGCCTTCGAGCCGCGCCGACATCAGGCGCCCCCGCTGATGGTGGCGCCGCCGTCGACGACCAGGGTCTGCCCGGTCGTGAACGCGCCGGCGCGCGAGGCCAGGAACACGGCGGCGCCGGCGATCTCGTGCGGTTCGCCGATGCGCTTGAGCGAGGCCACGGCGGTGGAGCGCCTGAGCGTCTCCGGGTTGTCCCACAGCGCCCTGGCGAAATCGGTGCGGATCAGGCCCGGCGCGATGCAGTTGACGCGCACGCCGCGCGGCCCGAACTCGTCGGCCAGGCTGCGCGCGAGTTCCATGTCCGCCGCCTTGGAGATGCAGTAGGCACCGAGCACGGTCGAGCCTTTCAGGCCGCCGATCGACGAGATGATGGTGATCGAACCCTCGCCGCGCTCCAGCATCTCGGGGGCCACCATCGAGATCAGCCAGTGGTTGGCGAGGATGTTGTTGTCCAGGATCTTGCGGAAGGCCTCGTCGCTGATCCCGGCCAGCGGCCCGTAATACGGGTTGGACGCGGCATTGCAGACCAGCGCGTCGATGCGCCCGAAGGCCTGGCGCGTGCGGTCGACGAGCTGCTGCAGGCTCTCCTTGGACGAGATGTTGGCCGGCACCGAGATCGCCGTGCCGGCGCCGTGCCGGGCATCGATCGCCGCGCTGACGGCATCGCAGGCGTCCTGCTTGCGGCTGGAGATCACCACCCTGGCGCCGTGCACCGCCATCTCCTCGGCGATGGCCTTGCCGATGCCGCGCGACGATCCGGTGATGACGGCGACCTTGCCGGTCATGTCGAACAGGGACATCGGTGTTCCTTTCTGGCGGGGCTTCGCGCCGGCCAGTCGACACGGCGCGGGACGATGAGGGACTCGACGATTGTGCCGTGCGCGTCGCCCCGGCGCCGCCTCAGGTCCGGGGCCGCACGGCGCCGCTGCCTTCGAGCAGCCTGACCAGCGTGTGCAGCGTGCGATTGACCGGGGTCGGAATGTCCAGCGCCGCGCCGCGCCGCACGACGAAGCCGTTCAGGTGGTCGATCTCGCTGTGCTTGCCGCGTGCCAGGTCCTGCGCGGTCGACGAATACTGGGCCGGCAGGGTCTCGGCGATCTGCCGCACGGCGCGGTCGATGTCGCCCGGCAGCCGGATCGCGTCGGCCCGCGCCACCGCCAGGCACTCGGCGACCACGTCGCCGATCACCTGCGTCGTGCCCTCGCCCTGCACCAGCCGGCCGTAGGGGAGCTGGGCGATGGCCGAGAGCGCGTTGTAGGCGCAGTTCAGGATCAGCTTGACCCAGAGCGCGCCGACGACGTTGTCGGAAACCTCGGTGGGAATGTTCGCCGCGATCAGCAACTGGGCCAGCGCGCCGCTGCCGGACGACTGCTCGATGACCAGTTCGCCGCGGCCATGGTGCTTCACGTGGCCGGGGCCCGCCATCTCCGCACCGACATACACCACCGACGCCAGCACAGTCTGGGGCAGCAGCGCGCGCAATCGCTGCGCGTTGTCGACGCCGTTCTGCAGCGCCAGCACCAGCGCGTCGGGCGCGAGCTGCGCGCGCATCTGGGCCGCGGCGGAGTCGGTGTCGGTCGACTTGACGCAGAACAGCACCAGGGTGGCGGCACCGATCGCGCTCGCCTCGGTGCTCGCCGAGACCGGCAGGTGCGCGTCGAATCCGTGCGCTTCGAGCCGCAGCCCGTCGCGTTCGATCGCGCGCACGTGCTGCGGGCGGCCGATCAGCACCACGTCGTGGCCGGCGCGCGCCAGCATGCCGCCGTAGTAGCAGCCCACGGCCCCGGCGCCCATCACCGCGATCCGGACGCGCGGCCCGGGCGCGGGGCCTGTCGGTTCCTGTACTGCCGCCTGTGCTTGGCTCTGCATGATGGCGTCGCTCCCTGACCCCGGACGTGCGGGCGATGATACGGGCAGTGGCGCCGCGGCATTGACCGCGATCAACGTCGCCGCGTGCGCGGCGGCGCATGATCTGTCCATGGAAAAGACGCCCGGTTCATATCGCGCGCTGACGCGCGACATCTCGACCCAGCTCGCGACATTGCACGTCGGCCTGCCTTCCGTCATGAAGGGGTTCGGCGACCTGTCGAAGGCCAGCATGGCCAGCGGCGTGCTCCCCGAGAAGTTCAAGGAGCTGATGGCGCTGGCGCTCGGCGTTGCGGCCCATTGCGACGGTTGCCTGGGATTCCACGCGAAGGCGCTGGTGCGGCTCGGTGCGACCCGGGCGGAAGTCGAGGAGGCCCTCGCCGTCGCTGTCTACATGGGCGGCGGCCCGGCACTGATGTACAGTGCCAACGCGCTCGCGGCGTTCAAGGAGTTCAGCGCCGAGGCCGGCCGTTCCGGCTGAGCCACGGGCGGGCCGCGTTCTCTCGGACCTTGATGCCCGTCAACGTGCGGCGCGGCCCGTGCATCAGACTTCGCGGCGTGATGCCGCGATGGCGCGGCAACGGAGTGTTCGCATGTACCAACGCATTCTCGTGCCGGTCGACGGCAGCCCACCTTCGAACCGCGGCCTCGCCGAGGCCATCGAGATCGCCAAGCTGACCGGCGGGCGGCTGCGCCTGGTCAGCGTGGTCGACATGTTCGTCGTCGCGATGGGAGTCGGGGTCGAGGCGGGCTACCCCGGCGACCTGGTGCCGATGATGCGCGAGGGCGGCCACAAGATCCTGGCCGTCGCCCGGGCGCAGGCCGAGGCGGCCGGCGTGGGCGTCGACACCGTGCTGCGCGAGGACTTCGCCGTCCGCGTGTGCGAGGTCGTGGTCGCCGAGGCGACGGCCTGGCCGGCCGATCTGATCGTGATCGGCACCCATGGCCGGCGAGGCGTGGGGCGCTTGCTGCTGGGCAGCGATGCCGAGCAGATCCTGCGTCTGGCACCGGTGCCGGTGCTGCTGGTGCGTGCACCCGAAACCGCGGGGTCGTGATCCGCACCGGCCTGCCCTGGAGGGCGCCAGGTTGGGAGCACTTGCGGGCGAGGCTCACCGCACCCGATGCAGGCGCCGGGCAGAGGTGCCCGAACGGCCCCGGCTCGCTCAGCCTCGGGTCGGTGTCGGCACGCCGGCCATGCGGTCGCGGGCCAGGAAATACTTGTGCGCAAGCGCCACCAGCTGTGGCGTGCTGGGGTGATCGACCACCTCGATGCCGGTGATCTGGCGCGCGACGGGCGGCCGGTGCTTCTCGCAGTACGAGCGGAAGGCGGCCGGCGCCGTGCCGGGGCCGACCACCAGCACTTCCTTCACACCGGCCAGCGCATCGGCGACCTGGCCGTAGAACTCGTGCTCGGTGCGCACCGTGCTGCCGTGCTGGGCGGTATGGTGCGTGTGCGCCTTGACCTTCGTGGCCTCGACGTGCCCGGCGTCGAACTGCAGCAGTTCGGCACTCTGGTGATCGATGCGGACGACGGCGTGAAAGCTGGTCATGGAATGGTTCCTGGCAATGGAGGTCGGAAGGTTCGCCGGCAGCGCCGTGTCGACGATTGCAGCAAGACTAGCCCGGCGGCGCCGGCCGGGGCTTGACCCAGCGCAAGGTCGTGTCGGGGGATGCGGGACCCGCCGTGCCGGCGGCTGTCGCGCAACGGACGTCCGAGCAAGACCGCATCGGCCAGAACCTGCGCCGTGCCCGGTGCCGGGTCGTCAGTCGCGGGCGGGCTCCGCCTTGCGCGCAGCCTGGTCCGCGCGCCGGCGAGCGGCCATTTCGCGCCCCATGTCGGCCCGCTCGCCGAGGCCGAGACGGGCTCGCGCCTGCGGATAGACGATGGATTCCTCGAGCGCCATGTGGTCGTGCAGGAGCGCAGTGAACACCTCGGCGCCCTCGCGCAGCACATCGAGGTCGTACCAGGTCTGGCCACAGGCGACCGCATCGAGGTGCGGGGAGAGTTCCATCCAGTCTTCTTCGAGCCAGTCGTGGTCCTGCTGCAGGCGCAGGACCGTCTGCACCGTGGCGGCGTCGCCGGCCGACACCAGCGTCGGAAACAGGTGCCGTTCCTCGTCTTCATGGTGGGCGCGCACGGTGGTGGAGAAATGCGCGACGATCTCGCCCGCCATGGCGCGCGCTTCGCCGTCATGGCCCTTGTCGGCCAGATGCCTCACCAACGCGGCGAGCCTGCCCAGCGCGACGAGCGTGTGCCGATGACACAGGTCGAGCATGTCGAACCCGTCCTGCGGCTCGGCAACCGGGGCAGCGATCGGAACGGGCGTCGAACACATGGCAATGCTCCCGAACGGCAAGTGTGAAAAGCGTCTGCACCTGCAGGCCGACCGGCTCGTGAGGCGCAATGGACAGCCACCTCGTTCATCGTAGGCACCGCGGGCTGCGCCGGGTTGATGCAGCGCAATGACCGGCGTCGAATCGCGCGGTCGACCCGACAGACCTTTGCGGATCGCTTTGGAGGCCGCCCCGCGCCTGCCGCCGCGGTCCGGCGACGCCGGTGGGTGCGCCGATCGCTGCAGCCACCGGCCCGAGCACGGGGGCTTCATGCGCCCGCGGCTCCGGCCCCGGGCTGCAGGTCCAGCACGAAGTGCAGGACGCTGTCGTCGTGTCGTGTGGGGTCGCTGCGAAAACCGTGGCGCAGGGCCAGTTCGCGCATCGGCGCGTTCTCGCGCAGCACCTCGCCGACGACGCGCCCGGTGCCGTGCGCCTTCAGGTAGCGCAGGATCTTGCCCATCAGCAGGTCGCCCAGCCCGCGGCCCTTCAGGTCCGAGCGGACGATGACCGCGAACTCGGCTTCGCGGTTGTCCGGGTCGGCTACCGCGCGCACCACGCCCAGCGTCTCGGGCGTGCCGTCGGCCCCCGGGGCCAGCGCGATGAAGGCCATCTCGCGCGCGTAGTCGATCTGCACCAGGCGCGCGATCTCGCTGCGCGGCAGGCCGCGGCGCACGCTGAAGAAGCGCAGCCGCAGATCCTCGGACTCCAGCTGCTCGATGAAGGCGCGATGGCTGGCCTCGTCCTCGGGGCGGATCGGGCGCAGCAGCAGCTCGCGCCCCTGCCAGGCCACGGTCTCGGCGAGCTCGGCCGGGTAGGGCTGGATCGCGAAGCGCCCGGTGCCGGCGCCCGGCGAGCGGCTCACGCGCAGCCGGGCATCGAGCGCGATCACGCCCTGGTCGTCGGCGAGCAGCGGGTTGATGTCGAGTTCGGCGAGCTCGGGCAGGTCGGCGAGCATCTGCGACAGCGCGATCAGCACGTCGCAGATCGCGTCGAGGCGCGCCGGCGGGTGGTCGCGGTAGCCGGCCAGCAGCCGCGCGACTCGCGTGCGCGAGATCAGGTCGCGGGCCAGCACGCGGTTCAGCGGCGGCAGCGCGATCGCCCGGTCGGCCAGCACCTCGACCGCGGTGCCGCCCTGGCCGAACAGCAGCACCGGGCCGAAGGTCGGGTCGACGCTGGCACCGACGATCAGCTCCTGTGCCATCGGGCGCAGCACCATCGCCTGCACCGTGAATCCGCTGATCCGGGCCTGGGGCCGCGCCGCGCGCACGCGCGCGAGCATCGCCTCGGCCGCCTGCCGCAGCTCGGTCTCGCCGCGCAGGTTCAGGTGCACGCCGCCGACGTCGGACTTGTGGCTGATGTCGGGCGACAGGATCTTCAGCGCGACCGGGTAGCCGATCTCGCGTGCGGCTGCGGCGGCTTCTTCGGCACTCGCGCCGACCGCGGTCGTCGGCACGATCGGCACGCCGCAGGCCTTCAGCACGGTCTTGGCCTCGAGTTCGTCGAGCAGGTCTCGGCCGTCGGCGAGCGCGGCCCGGATGGTTGCGCGCGCGGTGGCGATGTCGGGGGTGCCGAGTTCGCTCGCGGTCGGTGCCTCGGACAGCAGGGCCTGGTTGCGCCGGTAGGTCCGGACCATCGCGAAGGCGCGGATCGCCTCCTCGGGCGTCTCGTAGCCGGCGACCCCGGCGTCCGCGAAGATGCGGCGGGCGTCGGCCACCGCGGCGGCACCGAGCCAGCTCGCCATCACGCGCGTCGCGGCCGGGCGCACGATGGGCGCGCAGGCGCGCGCGATGGCGTCGCTGCGCACGATCGCGGTCGGCGCGTGCAGGAACAGCACGGTGCCCGCGTCGGGATCGGCGAGCAGCGCTTCGAGCGTCGCGGTGTAGCGCTCGACCGGCGCGTCGCCGATGATGTCGATCGGGTTCGCGCGCGACCAGGTCGGCGGCAGGAACGCGTCGAGCTTCGCGCGCAGGGCGTCGCCCAGGTCGGCGAGCGGCAGGTCGGCGAGCGCGGCGCAGTCGGCGGCCATCACGCCGGCGCCGCCGCCGTTGGTCATCAGCGTCAGCTGGCCGTTCTCGGTGCCGCGGAAGCGCGCGAGCGTCTCGGCGGCCATGAACAGCTCCTGCAGCGTGTCCACGCGCAGCATGCCGGCGCGGCGGATCGCGGCGTCGATCACCACGTCCGACCCGGCGAGCGCACCGGTGTGCGACGCCGCGGCCTGCACGCCCTTGCCGGCGCGGCCGGCCTTGACGACGATCACTGGCTTGTTGCGCGCCGCCGCGCGTGCCGCCGACATGAACTTGCGCGGCGCCTCGATCGATTCGATGTACAGCAGGATCGAGCGCGTGCGCGCGTCGCTGGCCAGGTGGTCCAGCAGGTCGCCGAAGTCCACGTCCGCGTGCTCGCCGAGCGAGACCATGTGCGAGAAGCCGACCTGCCGGCCCTTGGCCCAGTCGAGCACCGCGGTGACGAGCGCGCCGGACTGCGACACGAACGCGATGTCGCCCACCAGCGCATCGGTGTGCGCGAAGCTCGCGTTCAACCCGAGCTGCGGCGTCAGCAGCCCGAGGCAGTTCGGCCCGAGCACGCGCAGCAGATAGGGCCGCGCCGCGTCGCGCACCGCCTGCGTGCGGACGCTGCCCAGCCCGGCGGTCAGCACGACCGCGGCGCGCGTTCCGAGCCGGCCCAGCTCGCCGATCAGGCCGGCGATGGTGTCGGGCGGCGTGCAGATCACGGCCAGGTCCGGCACGCTCGGCAGATCGGCCACGCGCGCGAAGACCGGCTGGCCGTCCAGCACCGTGCGACGCGGATTCACCGCATGGAGGGTCCCCGCGAAGCCGCCCGCGCGCAGGTTGCGCCAGACCGTCGCGCCGACGCTGCCGGCGCGGTCGGAGGCGCCGACGAGCACGACGGAGCCGGGATTCAGGAGTTGGTCGAGATGGCGGATGCTCATGGGAGGCGGGGCAGGCGTGCCCAGTGTCTGGATCGGCGGCGGCGGCCGGCTTGATGTGGCTCAATCCTCCGCACGGGCCCGGGCCTGCGCGTCGGCAGCCGAGTGTCGCCGAGGTACATGACACGATGGTGCGCAGGGGTTGCTCGGACCGCTTTCGCGGGGCGTGTGAACAGCCGCGGCCGGGGCACACGAGCCTGCGATGCGCGCTGATTCCTCGGGCAAGCTTCGCCGGGTATGCGCGCACCGGCTCGGCGGCAGCCGCGGCTCAGGTCGTGACCGCGATGTCGATCAGCTGGTCGTGGGCCTCGACATACCGGCGCGCGTAGGCAAGCTCGCCGGGCGCGTCGCTGTGCAGCGTGAACAGGGGCTGGCCGCGTTCGACCCGGTCGCCCAGGCGCACGTGCAGCTCCAGGCCGGCGGCGGCGGTCTTCGGCGCGCCCGCGAGCTTGGCCACGCGCGCCAGGCTGCGGTTGTCGATGGCGCGCACGCGCCCGGTGCGCGACGCCGCGACCGGTTCCAGAAGCCGGGCGTGCGGCGGTTCGCGCATGCCGCCCTGTGCCTCGCAGATCTCGGCGAACTTGGCGCAGGCGCGGCCGTCGTCGAGCACCTGGCGCGCGAGCGCGGCGCCGCTACCGGCGGGATGCTGGCCGCTCATCTCGATGACCGCGCCGGCGAGCGTGAGGGCGCGCTCGCGCAGGTCGGCGGGCGCGCCGGGCGCGCGCTCGAGCACCGCGAGCGCGTCGCGCGCCTCGAGCGCCGGGCCGATGCCGCGGCCGACCGGCTGCAGGCCGTCGCTCACCACCAGACGCAGTTCGAGCCCGAGCGCCGCGGCCACGCGGACGAGCCGCTCGCCGAGCAGCGCCGCCGCCGATGCACTGCGAACCTTGGCGGTCGGACCGACCGGGATGTCGATCACGACATGGGTCGCGCCGGCCGCTGCCTTCTTCGACAGCACCGACGCCACGAGCTGGCTCTCGCTGTCGAGTTCGAGCGGGCGCTCGACGCGTATCAGCATGTCGTCGGCCGGGCTCAGCCGCACCGCGCCGCCCCAGACGATGCAGCCGCCGGTGCGCTCGACGACGCGGCGCATGGTCGGCACGTCGAGGTCGACCGGCGCGACCGTCTCCATCGCGTCGGCGGTCCCGGCCGGCGAGGTGATCGCGCGCGACGAGGTCTTGGGCATCCACAGGCCGCAGGCGGCGACGATGGGCACGACGATCAGCGTCGTGCGGTTGCCGGGCAGGCCGCCGACGCAGTGCTTGTCCATCACGCGGCGCCCGCCCCAGTGCATGTGGTCGCCGGCCGCGACCATCGCGCGCGTCAGTGCGATGGTCTCGTCGAGGTCGAGGTGGTCGCCGGCGCAGGCGGTGACGAAGGACGCGAGCTGCAGGTCCGAGTAGCGGCCGGCCGCGATGTCGCGAATGATGGCATCGAACTCGCGCGCCGCCAGCCGATGCCCGTAGACCTTCGCGCGCATGCTGCTCAGCGAGTCGAGCAGCGGGCTGTGGCGCACCGCGCCCTGGTCGCCCGGCTGCGCCTGCAGCAGCTGCCAGGCCGACTCCGACAGCCCGGCCTCGCCGGGTGCCAGCAGGGCGCCGACGACGACGTTGACGGTCGCGATCACGGTGCGGCCGCGCAGCCGCAACTCGACCCGCGACTGCGCCTCGAAACCCTCGGAGCGGCAGACATCGCAATCGCGGTGCATGTACACCACCGGCTCCTGGTAGGTGTCGATGCCGATGCGCCGCAGGCGCAGAAGGTTCCCGTTCTCCGACATGGACGGCCCGGCGGGTCTCCGGTTAGGGCCTGTTAACGCTATGGGAGGCCTCGCGCCGGTCCCTGGCACGCCGCAGGGCTAGGCGCACGCGAGGCCGCGTGCTACTTGC
>JAZKAV010000008.1:0-151637 GCA_040388965.1 Pseudomonadota bacterium
CCAAACCGAACCTCGGTTTGACCGCCTTGGCGAGTGGGTGACTGAGGAAAATAGGGTAATCATGCCGCCGGCATCCAGCATGTAGATTGCGCAATCGGTGATCGCCTCGACGAGCAGTCGGTAGCGCACTTCGAATTTCGAGCGCCGCTCGACCTCGGCCTGCACCCGCTGCTCGAACTCGAACGAGGTGGGGAGCGAGCCCGCTGCATTGACACCGGTGCCGGCTATCAATGCGCGAGGGGCATGCGGATCAGAGTCGACCGGTGGTGGCATCGCGTGCGCCGAAGGAAGCGGATAAGCAACTCTTCCGTATGGTAGACATGCCGAACATGTGGGCCGATCGGAGCGGACGAGGCTGCTATCGATCGTCCGTGGCGCTGCGGGCGGACACGGCCTGCTCCGTCGCGAGGGCAATGTGATCCCATGCGTCACGTGCTGCGTGGCGCGCGCGATCCCACTTCAATCGCGACGAACCGCGCGCTGCCGGCCAGTTGCGCGCGAGGTCGGCTTCGACCTCGTCGAACGAGAGACCGGCGTGCCGGCCGTACGATTCGGTGCCGTAGTCGTATGCCGGTCCGTAATCCTCGAAGCCGTATTCGTTCTCCACGTACGGGCGCCCGCGAAAGCGTTCGCGCCAGAACGCACCTTCGATGGTGGGATCGATCAACTCGGCAACGGCTTTCCCGCCGAGGCCGCCCATGATCGCGCCGACGGCGGCGCCGACGACGGTGCCGACCGGCCCTGCCATCGATCCGGTCGCAGCGCCCGCTGCGATGCCGCCCAGCGTCGCCCCCATCCCGGTGCCGAGCGGGTGCGCCCCCGGCTCACGTGTGAGCGGATCCCGATGGGCCGGGTCATTGGCGTCGGCTTCGGCCATCGTTCTGGTTGTCTCCATGACAGACTCCGTGCGAAGTGGTCCCGCCAGCAGACTACGCAACGGGCCAGCCGGCAACAATTCGGCGAGGGCTTGAAAACAGATCACCGGAGCGGCTTCGCCGAAGTAGGAATCGGCCTACTCGCATGCGCCGACGGCGCGGCTGCGCGAGGCCTCAGTCGCGTGCAGGCACGGATCCGGCCGCACCGGGCGCCGCGGCGGTCGGGATGATCGCCGGCGTCTTGGGCGGCGCGCCGAGCCCGCGCATGGAGCCGTAGGTCTTCGCATAGACCCAGGTGAACTCCGCACCGAGCAGGAAGATCTGCGCCGAGTAGTAGACCCAGACGAAGATGATCGCGAGCGATCCGGCCGCGCCGAAGCCGCTCGCGATGCCGCTCCGGCCGATGTACAAGCCGATCAGAAAACGGCCGACCGTGAACAACGCGGCCGTCGTCGCGGCGCCCAGCCAGACATCGGGCCAACGCACGTCGACGCGCGGCAACAGCTTGTAGATCATCGCGAACACGCCGGTCGTCAGCGCGAAGCCGGCCCCCAGGTTGACGACCTGCAGCAGGGCTTCCCAGCCCTCGAGGCCAATGCTCCACCAATGGCCGAACGCCGAGATCGCGGCACTCAGCACCAGCGAGACCACGAGCAGGAAGGCGATCCCGAGGATCATCCCGAACGCCAGCAGGCGCGAGCGGACGAGCCCCCACAGGCCGCCCGACCGATCGCGTGCCGGCGCGCGCCAGATGCGGTCCAGCGCGTCCTGCAGTTCGCCGAACACCGTGGTTGCGCCGATCAGCAGAACCACCATGCCGAGAATCGCCGAGACGATGCCGCGCGACGGCTTGCTAGCACTGTCGAGCAGCGCTTCGATGGCACCGGCAGGTTCGTCCCCCATCAGCCCGCGCAGTTGGCCGAACACCTCCCCGCGCGCCGCCTCCTGGCCGAACGCGAGGCCGGCGATCGCAATCACGATCACCAGCAGCGGTGCCATCGAGAACACGCTGTAGTACGCCAGCGCCGCCCCCATGCTGGGTGCGTAGTCGTCCGACCACGCGGCGGCCGCGGCCCGGACCAACCCCCACCATTGGCGGGGTGTGCGGCAATGCTGCCGAGTCATGTTGATGCCAACCTTGTGGGTGGGAGTTCGCTCATGCCGGCTGCCCGACGGTTCCCTCGGTGCCTCGACCCTTCTGACGGCGCGACACGAGCCGATCAGGCGCGCATCGGATTGCGATGATTCTCGGCATCGCCGCTCGACCGGGCGGCCGGTCGGCGCCGCAGGCTCCCGTAGGAAATCGTCGCTGCCCCAGGCTGTACCCTGGCGCGATCGGCGGCGTCCTACAGAATTTTCGGCGCCGCTCCGATACAACGCCGCGCGGCGTCCGGCGGCCGTTCGGGTTGCGGCCTTCTTGCGACGCGGACTCCTGCGACTCGCTGCGCGCAGAGTCGTCGGGCCATCAGACGTATCACCTTCTGGCATTGCCGAACCGGAGAGTCCTGCGACCATGAACACCGCTGCCGAACACGCCAACGAGCCGTTGGGATCGATGCGCTTCAATGCCTGCGCAGCGAGGCATTCGATGTGCTGCTGAGCGACCTCGGAATGCCCGGCATGGATGGTTACGCGTTGATCGGTCGCGTCCGGTCCGAACTTGGCCTGGCTGCCGGCCAGCTCCCCGCGGCGGCGGTCACTGCTTTCGTGCGGCGCGAGGACCGACAGCAGGCGCTGCAAGCCGGCTATCAGGCTGTCATTCAGAAGCCGATCTCACCGCAAGCGCTGGCGCGTGCCGTGCTCGATCTTGTCCGGGGCCATGGTCCGATCAACGGGGCGGCGCGTCGGAGCAAGGCCGGTGACGACGAATCCGGCCTCCCTGCGGATTCGGGTGGCGTTTGCGCGTCGCCGGGGACCACGGACCAAGCGCCACTGCCCATGCGATTGCGTGCCCTGTTTGTCGAGGACAACCTCGATCTGCAGGAGCAGATCGGGTGGCTGCTCGAGGAGGAGGGCCTCGATCTGGTGACATGCGCCAGTGGCGAGGACGCGATCGTCGAGTTTGCCAAGGGCGGCTTCGATGCGGTGGTGGCCGACTTCAGCCTGCCGAAGATGATCCACACCGAGAAAGCGGGGCCGCCGCGCTGACGCTTTGAACGGGGGTGTGATCACCAACGACGGCCCTGGACACTGCGGCGGTTCACAGCGTCGGGAGTCGTGCCGGCTTGGTTTCGTACATGGACTCATCGCTGCGCAGCAGCAGTGATTCGGCGCTGTCGCCGCTGCGCGCCTGGCTCAGACCGATGCTGGCCGACACCCGCAGGCCGGCGGCAATGCCGGTCCAGTCGTACGCGGCGATGGCCGCCTGGATGCGTTGGCAGATGACGGTAGCGATCTCCTGCGACGTGTCGCTGAACAGGATCACGAATTCGTCGCCGGCCCAGCGCGCCAGCAGATCCTGTTCGCGGACCAGCGCCAGGGTCAACGCCGCGATCGTCTTCAGCACGCGGTCGCCGACGACGTGGCCGTGGATGTCGTTGACCAGCTTGAAGCGGTCGACGTCGATCATCGCGACCGCGAAGGGCTTACTCGCATCGAAATCACGAACCTCGTCCTCGAACGCCTGCTCGAAGCGCCGCCGGTTGGCAATGCCCGTCAGCGGATCCTGCAGCGACAGGCGCTCGAACTGCTTGGACTCCTCGACGACCTGATGCAGGTGGCGCTCGCTCTGTCGGGCGTCGAGCCTGAACTCGACCGCCGCCTCCCGCGCGCGCAAGCTGTCGGCGATCATCCGGCGCTCCCGGACGCGCAGCGAACGGTACACCGCCAGCGCGGAGTCGGCCTTTCCCTGGAGCTCGAACGCCTCGGCCAGCAGCAGTTGCGCGAGCGACACCAGTTGCTCGTGCTCGACCGCAAGCGCCAGGTCCTTCATTTCCAGCAGCGCCTGCTCTGTGCCGTTCCAGTCACCATCGGCCCGGGCGATCTCGGCCGTGCCCCAACAGACCACCGCGTCGAGCCAGGTCACGGTCCCGCTCAACGAGCGCACGGCACGCTCCGACAGCGCGCGCGCCGATGGCATGTGGCCCTGCCATGCAGCCAGCAAGCCTGACAGAACGAGCGCGACGGTCTGATTCATAGGTTGCGGCCCGGGCAGCGCGGTCAATCCGCTGGCGTCGATCTCCAGCCGCAGACAGTCCGCGAGCAGCCGGGCCAGCTTCTGCAGTGTCGCCATCGACCCGGTACGGAAACGCTCGTCCACGAGGCGCGTGGCTTCGACCCAGCACTGGTTGAGCTTCGGTTGATAGCCACTCACGGCCGGTACGCAGTGGCGCGCCCACACGACCGCCCTTTCGAGCGACGCGTCGGCGCGTTCGAAGTTGCTACTCCAGCCGTAGGCCATCCCGAGGCAGTTATGCGCCAGGGCGACTTGGGGTCGCGCTTCGCCGTGGTCGCAGAGGCGCACGCACAGCAGCGCCGCCTCGACGGCTTCGTCGTTTCGACCGAGCAGAATCGAGACCTGTGCGAGGGTCGCCAGTGCCGCGGCCTCGCCCTCGGCGTTGCCCAGACGCTCGAACAGCAGTGCCGCGCGTCGACTGGTGTCGCTCGCGCGCCGCAGCCGCGACCCGAGGTAGTCGCAGTGCGCCAGACAAGCCAGCGCGCGCGCTTCGTTGAACCGGTCGGCGCCGGCCTTGGCCGCGATCAATGCCGACTGGGCCATTTCGCGTGCCTCTTGTGGACGCCCGTCCTCGATGGCGCGATAGGCATGGGTCAGCGCCACGTCGAGGGAGTCGCCGGCGCTGGCGCGCTCCGCGCTGTTCATGCGGGCGGCCCGTACCGGGCGGCGCTATTGTCGAGCAGTTGTTCCGGCTGGTCTTGATTGTCGTCCGCGGTCTGGGTGCACATGTTGCTGACGGCGCGCCCGAAGCGTCCACGCCCAATGAAAGAGGTCACAGGATGATGCGGCCCGGCCATCCATTGGAAGCCAGCCGGCCGGACATCGTGCTGTAGGAGGCCGCCGATGCTTGAAGCCGCTCGACCGGCCGGCGGCCGAGGTGCTCAGCGCCGCGGCGCTCGGAACAGAGCTTGAAGCAACGCGATGGCCAAGGCCACGAACAGCGCCAGGCTCCAGAAGTCGTAGGGCACGCCGAGCAGGTTGACGGCGGCGTCGGCGCAGCTCGCGCGCGCCGAGAACACGTCGGGCCACAGGCTGTCCAGCCCGAGCCAGCCGCTGACGATCCGGTCGGCGAGCGTCAGGTTGCACGACGCGGACGCCGCGGCCTGGAAATGCTGCCAGAGCGCCGCCGCGATGCCCGCCAGCGCCAGCAGCAGCGCCAGCGCCCCGCCGATCAGACGCCCGCTCGCGCTGCGCCACAGCAGCCCGATCATGCAGGCCAGCGCGATCGCCAGGAAGATCACGCGCTGCAGCACGCACCACGGGCAGGGCTGCATGCCGAAGACATGCTGCGACACCAGGGCCACACCCACCGCGGCCAGGCTGGTGATGCCCACGCCCGCGAAGACCCGCGCGCCGACGCTCATTTGACCTGCGCGATCAGCTCGATCTCGACGCAGGACCCCATCGGCAGCTGCGCCACGCCGAACGCGCTGCGCGCGTGCGCGCCGCGCTCGCCGAAGACCTCGACCAGCAGTTCGGAACAGCCGTTCGTCACCAGGTGCTGTTCGGTGTAGTCGGGTGCGCTGTTGACCAGGCTCATCACCTTGACGATGCGCTCGATGTGGTTCAGGTCGCCGACCGCGGCATGCAGGGTGCCCAGCAGGTCGATCGCGACGGCGCGCGCCGCGTGCTTGGCGGTGGCCGTGACCATGTCCCGCCCGAGCTGGCCGATCCAGGCCTTGCCGTCGCGCCGGGCGATGTGGCCGGAGACGAACAGCAGTTTGCCGGTGCGCACGAACGGCACATAGGCCGCGGCGGGCGCGGCCATCGGCGGCAGCGTGATGCCCAGCTCGGTCAGGCGGTCGTAGATCGAACCGGCAGGAGATGCATCGGACATGGGTTTGCCGCGGGTCGGGTGGAGAGGCGCAAATCCTACACTGCGGCAATGCAGGAACGGGCCGACACCGGGGTGCGCCTGGCGGCGCTGGCGCTCGCCTGGGTTGCCGGCATCGCGCTGCACCTGCAGCAGCGCACGCTGTGGCCGATCGACGCCGAGCTGGCCGCGACCGTGCTGGGCGCCATCGGCGTGGCGGCGGCGTGGCGCTGGCGGCGCGCGTTCGCGATCGGGCTCGCCGGGGTGGTGCTGCTGGCGTTCGGTGCGGCGGGCGTGCGCGCGTCGCTGCGCCTGGCCGATGCGCTGCCGCCGGCGCTCGAAGGCCGCGACATCGCGGTCACCGGCGTGGTCGCGAGCCTGCCGCAGCGCAGTGCCGCGGGGCTGCGTTTTCGCTTCGAGGTCGACAGCGCGGCGCTGGACGGGCAGGCGGTGAAGCTGCCGGCGCTGCTCGCGCTCGGCTGGTACAGGGGCCAGCACGAAGACGCCGCGCTCAGCGAGCCGCAGACCGAGTTGCGCGCCGGCCAGCGCTGGCGTTTCACGCTGCGGCTGCGGCAGCCGCACGGCAACCTGAACCCGCACGGCTTCGATTACGAACTCCAGCTGTTCGAGCAGGGGGTTCGGGCGACCGGTTATGTGCGTGACGCAGCGTCGGCGCACCGGGTGGACCGTCGTGACGCACCGTCGGCGCGCCCTGTGGACCTTCGTGACGCACCGGTGCCCGATCTGCTGCAGCGCGCCGCGGGCTTTCCTGTGGAGCGGCTGCGCCAGCGCGTGCGCGATGCGATCTTCGCCACCGTGCCGGACCCGCGCGCCGCCGGCGTGCTGGCGGCGCTGGCGGTCGGTGACCAAGGTGCGATCGAGCGCGACGACTGGGACCTGTACCGCAACACCGGCATCGCGCACCTCGTCTCGATCAGCGGCCTGCACATCACGATGTTCGCCTGGCTCGCCAGCGCGGTGGTGGCCTGGCTGTGGCGGCGCAGCACGCGGGCGATGCTGTGGCGGCCTGCGCCGCTGGCGGGAAGTTTGGGCGGTCTCGCCTGCGCTGCCGCGTATGCGGTGTTCTCGGGCTGGGGCGTGCCGTCGCAGCGCACGGTCTGGATGCTCGCGGTCGTGACGCTGGCACGGGCCGGCGGGCTGCGCTGGCCGTGGGCGCTGGTGCTGCTGGTCGCGGCGGTGGTCGTCACGGCGTTCGATCCGTGGGCGCTGCTGCAGGCCGGATTCTGGCTGTCCTTCGCCGCGGTCGGGCTGCTGATGGCGTCGTCGGTCTCGGGCGATCGCTCCGCCGTGGCCGTTCCGGCCGGCTGGCGCGGCTGGCCGCGGCGCGCCTGGGGCACGCTGCGCACCGGGCTGCGCACGCAGCTGCTGGCGACCGTCGGCCTGGCGCCGCTGTCGCTGGTGTTCTTCCAGCAGCTCTCGCTCGTCGGTTTCGTCGCGAACCTGATCGCGATCCCGCTGGTCACGCTGGTGATCACGCCGCTGGCGCTGCTGGGGGTCGCGCTGCTGCCGTTGTGGCGCGTCGGCGCCTGGGTCGTGCAGCAGCTCAATGCGGCGCTGGGCCTGCTCGCTGCGTGGCCGGGTGCGGTGTGGGTGGTGCCGGTCGCGCCCGCGTGGGCCCAGCTCGCCGGGCTGCTCGGCGCCGTGCTGCTGGTGCTGCCGTTGCCGTGGCGCGTGCGGCTGCTGGCGCTGCCGCTGCTCGTGCCCCTGCTGTGGCCGCCGCGCGTGCTGCCGCCCCCGGGCGGGTTCGATCTGCTTGCGCTGGACGTGGGCCAGGGCACCGCGGTGCTGGTGCGCACGCGCGCGCACCTGCTGGTGTTCGACGCCGGCCCGCAGTATTCGCGCGAGAGCGATGCCGGCCAGCGCGTGCTGCTGCCGCTGCTGCGCGCGCGCGGAGAGTCCCGTATCGACCGGCTGGTGCTGAGCCATCGCGATCTCGACCATGTCGGCGGCGCCGGCACGGTGCTCAGGGCCATGCCGGTCGACGACGTGCTCAGCTCCCTCGATCCGGTGCATCCGCTGCTCGGCCTGGCCCGCCACACGACGCGCTGCAGCGCCGGGCAGTCATGGGAGTGGGACGGCGTGCGCTTCGAGGTGCTGCGGCCCGCAGCGGGCGACTATGAACGCACGCTGAAGGCGAACGCGATGTCGTGCGTGCTGCGCGTCAGCAGCGCGCCCCGCGGCGCTCAGGCCGGCCACAGCGTGCTGCTGACCGGCGACATCGAGCGCGAGCAGGAGTCCGCGTTGCTGGCCGACGCCGCCGAGGCGCTGCGCAGCGAGGTGCTGATCGTGCCGCACCACGGCAGCAAGACCTCGTCGACGCCGGCGTTCCTGGCCGCGGTGCAGCCGCGCGTCGCGGTGTTCCAGGCCGGCTACCGCAACCGTTTCGGGCACCCGGCGCCGGAGGTGCTGCAGCGCTACCGCGAGCGCGGCATCGCGATCGTGGCGAGCCCGGCCTGCGGCGCCTACCGATGGGACGCCGCCCGCACGCCCGCCGACACGGCGGCCGGCGGCTCCTGCCAGCGCGACACCGTGCGCCGTTACTGGCATCACGGCGCGCCCTACCGTGAGTAGGCAGGCGGTCATTGGCCTGGAATTTGCTACCCTGTCCACGAGGAGACGTGCCCATGAGACCCAGCTTCGACGAAATGCGCGCCGATGCCCACACGGTGCGAGAGCACTACCGCGGTTACGAGCGCTGGCTTTCGCAGCAGCCGAACGACGTGATGCTGTCCCGGCGCGAGGAGGCCGAGGTCATCTTCCGCCGTGTCGGCATCACCTTCGCCGTCTACGGCGAGAAGGACGAAGACGGCCACGGCAACGAGCGCCTGATCCCGTTCGACCTGATCCCGCGCGTGATCCCCGCGCACGAATGGGCCGAGATGGAGAAGGGCCTGGCGCAGCGCGTGACCGCGCTGAACCGCTTCATCGAGGACGTCTACCACGGGCAGGAGATCATCGAGGCCGGCCACGTGCCGGCCGAGCAGATCCTGAAGAACGCGCAGTTCCGCCCCGAGATGATGGGCGTGGATGTGCCGGGCGGCATCTACTCGCACATCTCCGGCATCGACATCATCCGCGCCGCGAACACCGACGGCAGCGGCAGCTACTACGTGCTCGAGGACAACCTGCGAGTGCCCAGCGGCGTGAGCTACATGCTGGAGGACCGCAAGATGATGATGCGGCTGTTCCCCGAGCTGTTCAGCCAGCACCGCGTCGCGCCGGTCGCGCACTATCCCGACCTGCTGCTCGAAACCCTGCGCTCGGTCGCGCCGGCCGCGGTGAGCGAGCCGACGGTCGTCGTGCTGACGCCCGGCATGCACAACAGCGCCTACTTCGAGCACGCGTTCCTCGCGCAGCAGATGGGCATCGAGCTGGTCGAAGGGCAGGACCTGTTCGTCAGGGACAACTTCGTCTACATGCGCACGACGCAGGGGCCGAAGCGGGTCGACGTGATCTACCGCCGCGTCGATGACGACTTCCTCGACCCGCTGGCCTTCCGCAAGGACTCGACGCTGGGTTGCGCCGGGCTGCTCGGCGCGTACCGCGCCGGCAACGTGACGCTGAGCAACGCGATCGGCACCGGCGTGGCCGACGACAAGTCGATCTACCCCTACGTGCCGAAGATGATCGAGTTCTACCTCGGCGAGACGCCGATCCTGCAGAACGTGCCGACCTACCTGTGCCGCAAGGAGGACGACCTCAGGTACGTGCTGGCGAACCTGGACGAGCTCGTCGTCAAGGAGGTGCATGGCGCCGGCGGCTACGGCATGCTGATCGGGCCGGCCGCGACCCGGGCCGAGATCGAGAACTTCCGCAAGGCCTTGCTCGCGAATCCCGGCGGCTACATCGCGCAGCCCACGCTGAGCCTGTCCACCTGCCCGACCTATGTCGACAGCGGCATCGCGCCGCGCCACATCGACCTGCGCCCGTTCGTGCTCAGCGGCCGGGAAGTGCAGATGGTGCCGGGCGGCCTGACGCGGGTCGCGCTGAAGGAGGGTTCGCTGGTCGTCAACTCGTCACAGGGTGGCGGTACCAAGGACACCTGGGTTCTGGAAGCCTGAAGGAAATCACGATGCTGTCACGCACTGCCGATCATCTGTTCTGGATGGCGCGCTGCATGGAGCGGGCCGGTCAAGCGCGCAGCGCTTGGGGCGAAGCCCACAACACCGTGGCGCGCGACAGCGCGTGCGGGGTTTTCGGCCAATGGGAGTCGAGCGATGCTGTCTAGGACTGCGGACCACTTGTTCTGGATGGCGCGCTGCATGGAGCGGGCCGGTCAGGCGCGCAGCGCCTGGGGCGAAGCCCACAACACCGTGGCGCGCGACAGCGCGTGCGGGGTTTTCGGCCAACGGGAGTCGGGCGATGCTGTCTAGGACTGCAGACCACTTGTTCTGGATGGCGCGCTACATGGAGCGGGCCGAAAACACCGCCCGCATGCTGGACGTGAACTACCAGGCCTCGCTGATGCCGCAGTCCGCGGCCGAGGTCGAGAAGGGCTGGAAGGGCTTGCTCGGCATCAGCGAACTGAGCGGCGACTTCGCCAGTCGCTACGGCGACGTCACGCCCGACGCGGTGATGCGCTACATGGTCAGCGACGCCGAGAACGGCTCCAGCATCCGCAACTGCCTGCAGGCCGCACGCGAGAACGCGCGTGCGGTGCGCGGCACGCTGACCACCGAGGTCTGGGAGACGCAGAACCAGACCTGGCTGGAGTTCCAGCGCATGGTGACGAACGAGTCCTTCCTGCGCGATCCCAGCACGCTGTTCGAGTGGGTCAAGTTCCGCTCGCACCTGTCACGCGGCGTGAGCGTCGGCACGATGCTCCAGGACGAGGCCTTCCACTTCCTGCGCATCGGCAGTTTCTTGGAGCGCGCCGACAACACCGCCCGGCTGCTCGACGTGAAGTTCCATGCGGTCGAGAGCGAGTACCACGGCTTCCAGACCCAGAGCCAGAACGGCGGAGGCCCCGCGGCGCGCGACACCGAGGTCGACTTCTATCACTGGTCGGGCATCCTGCGTTCGGTCTCGGGCTTCGAGGTCTACCGCAAGGCCTACCGCAACGTGATCCGGCCGGAGAAGGTCGCCGAGCTGCTGATCCTGCGCGCCGACATGCCGCGCTCGCTGGCCGCGTGCATGCAGGAGGTCGTGACGAACCTGAAGATGGTCGCGAACGAGCAGTCGACCGAGACGCTGCGCAAGGCCGGGCGTCTGCAGTCCGATCTGCAGTACGGCCGCATCGACGAGATCCTCGCGACCGGGCTGCACGCCTACCTCACCCAATTCCTCGAACGCGTCGGCACGCTGGGCGTGGGCATCAGCCGCGACTTCCTCGTGCCGGTGGCGGCGTGAACGCCCACCAGAAATAGAACGCCCATCCGGAGACTCAATGTCCATCCACGTCGCGCTGAATCACGTCACGCACTACCGCTACGACCGGCCGATCAAGCTCGGTCCGCAGATCGTCCGGCTGCGTCCGGCGCCGCATTCGCGCACCCGCATCCTCAGCTACTCGATGCGCGTCGAACCGGCGACGCATTTCATCAACTGGCAGCAGGATCCGCAGTCCAATTACCTCGCGCGCCTGGTGTTTCCGGACAAGACGACCTCGTTCCGCATCGAGGTCGACCTGGTCGCCGAGATGGCGGTGCTGAACCCGTTCGACTTCTTTCTCGAACCCTCGGCCGAGCACTATCCGTTCAGCTACGAGCCCGAGGTCGCCACCGAGCTCGCGCCCTACCTGATCAAGGCACCGGCCACGCCGGCGTTCGAGGCCTACCTCGCGGGCATCCCGCGCACGAAGACACCGACGAACGACTGGCTGGTCTCGCTGAACCAGAAGCTGCAGCGCGACATCGGCTACCTGGTGCGTCTGGAGCCGGGCGTGCAGACGCCGGAAGAGACGCTCGTCAAGGCCAGCGGCTCGTGCCGCGACACCGGCTGGCTGCTGGTGCAGCTGCTGCGCCACCTCGGCCTGGCGGCGCGCTTCGTCTCGGGCTACCTGATCCAGCTCAAGAGCGACGTCAAGTCGCTCGACGGCCCGAGCGGCACCGAGATCGACTTCACCGACCTGCACGCCTGGTGCGAGGTCTTCCTGCCCGGCGCCGGCTGGATCGGTCTGGACCCGACCTCGGGGCTGCTGGCCGGCGAGGGCCACATCCCGCTGGCGTGCTCGCCCGAGCCCGGCTCGGCCGCGCCGGTCAGCGGCGCGATCGACGAGTGCGAGACGACCTTCGAGCACTCGATGTCGGTCACGCGCGTCTGGGAGGCGCCGCGCGTCACCTTGCCCTACACCGAAGAGCAGTGGAGCGCGATCGACGCGCTCGGTCACCAGGTCGACAGCGACCTGCGCAGGAACGACGTGCGCCTCACCCAGGGCGGCGAGCCGACCTTCGTCTCGGTCGACGACCGCGAAGGCGCGGAGTGGAACACCGAGGCGATGGGCCCGACCAAGCGCCTGCTCAGCGCCGACCTGATGGACAAGCTGCGCGCCAGGTACGGCGAGGGCGGCCTGCTGCACTACGGCCAGGGCAAGTGGTACCCGGGCGAGCAGCTGCCGCGCTGGTCGCTGAACCTGTTCTGGCGCAAGGACCAGGAGCCGGTCTGGACGCACCCCGAGCTGTTCGCGAGCGAACACCAGGACTACGGCGTGACCGAGGCCCATGCGCACCGCTTTCTGGCGGGTGTGGCCAAGCGCCTCGGGCTCGACCCGAAGTACGTGTTCCCGGCATTCGAGGACACCTGGTACTACCTGTGGCGCGAGCGCAAGCTGCCGACCAACGTCGACCCGTTCGATGCGCGCCTGGCCGATCCGCTGGAGCGCGACCGCATCCGCAAGATCTTCACCCAGGGCCTGGACAAGGTCGTCGGCCATGTGTTCCCGGTGGCGCGCAATCCGGCCGGCGCGCCGCGCTCGGATGGCTCGGAGGGCCAGCGTCGCTGGCAGACCGGGCCGTGGTTCCTGCGCGCCGAACGCTGCTACCTGATCCCGGGCGATTCGGCGATGGGTTACCGCCTGCCGCTGGATTCGCAGCCCTGGGCCAAGGACACCGACCTGCCCTGGGTCTATCCGCCCGACCAGACGCAGCTGTTCGCGCCGTTGCCGCCGTACCGGCGCCTGCGCTACGCGAGCGGCTCCGCCGAGCCCGGGGCGGGCGCTGGGGGGATGCGTTCGGCTGCCGGTGCGCCGGCCTCGAACAGTTTCGCCGACCGTTCGCGCGCGGCCCTGAGCGGCGACCGCTCGCCGACCGGCAGCGCGGCCGCGCCGCGCGCGCCGCAACGCTTCGAGTCGGCCGGCTTCATCACACGCACCGCGATCAGCGCCGAGCCCAGAGGCGGGCGCCTGTATGTCTTCATGCCGCCGGCGAGCGCGCTCGAGGACTACCTCGAACTGGTCTGCGCCGTCGAGGACACCGCGCTCGAGATGAAGCTGCCGGTGGTCCTCGAAGGCTACGAGCCGCCGAAGGACCCGCGCCTGCAGACCCTGCGCGTCACGCCCGACCCCGGCGTGATCGAGGTCAACATCCACCCGGCGCACAGCTGGGGCGAACTGGTCGACCAGGCCACGCACCTGTACCAGGCGGCGCACGAGACGCGCCTGTCGACCGAGAAGTTCATGCTCGACGGCCGCCACACCGGCACCGGCGGCGGCAACCACTTCGTGCTCGGCGGCGCGACCGTCGCCGATTCGCCGTTCCTGCGCCGGCCCGATCTGCTCGCCAGCATGGTCGCGTACTGGCACAACCACCCGGCGCTGAGCTACCTGTTCTCGGGGCTGTTCGTCGGCCCGACCAGCCAGGCGCCGCGCGTCGACGAGGCGCGCAGCGACTCGGTCTACGAGATCGAGATCGCGTTCGCCGAGCTCGAGCGCATCACCGCGCACAACGGCCACGTGCCGCCGTGGCTGGTCGACCGGCTGATGCGCAACCTGCTGATCGACGTGTCGGGCAACACCCACCGCGCCGAGTTCTGCATCGACAAGATGTACTCGCCCGACGGCCCGACCGGGCGCCTCGGCCTGCTCGAGATGCGCGCGTTCGAGATGCCGCCGCATGCGCGCATGAGCCTGACGCAGCAACTGCTGATGCGCGCGCTGGTGTCGCGCTTCTGGCAGGCCCCGTACCGGCCCGAGCGCCTGAAGCGCTGGGGCACCGAACTGCACGACCGCTTCATGCTGCCGCACTTCATCTGGCAGGACCTGCGCGACGTGGTCGAGGAGCTGCATGCCGCCGGCTACCCGATCGAGCTCGACTGGTTCGCGCCGCACCTCGAGTTCCGTTTCCCGCGGCTCGGCGATTTCGCGGCGATGGGCGTCGACGTCGAGTTGCGGCTCGCGCTCGAACCCTGGCATGTCATGGGAGAAGAAGGCGCGGTCGGCGGCACGGCCAGGTTTGTCGATTCGTCGCTCGAGCGCCTCCAGCTGTACGTCACCGGCCTGGTCGGCGACCGCCATGTGCTGACCTGCAACGGGCGCACGATCCCGCTGCAGCCGACCGGCCGGGTCGGCGAGTTCGTCGGCGCGGTGCGCTATCGGGCATGGAACCCGCCGTCGGCGCTGCACCCCAGCATCGACGTGCACGCGCCGCTCACCTTCGACCTGCTCGACACCTGGATGCAGCGCTCGATGGGCGGCTGCCAGTACCACGTCGCGCACCCCGGCGGGCGCAGCTACGACACCTTCCCGGTCAACGCCTACGAAGCCGAGGCGCGGCGCCTCGCGCGCTTCTTCCGCACCGGCCACACGCCGGGCCGCATGGCCGCGCCGAAGGAAGAACGCAACCCGAACTTCCCGTTCACCCTCGACCTGCGGCGGGCCTGAACGTTGAAGGGGGCCGGTCCCGATGCGCCCGCGCCGGCCGCTTCGCTCCACGGCGAGCGCGCGGCGGCGAGCCCGCTGGAGCGCTCGCCGATCCAGCGCTACCTCGAAGGCCTGCACGCCAGGTACGCCGGACTGCGCGACGGCCAGGTCGCGACCTACATCCCGGAGCTGGCGAAGGTCGATCCGGACAAGTTCGCGATCTGCATCGCGACCACCGACGGCCGGGTCTACGAAGTCGGCGATTCGCGCCACTGTTTCACGATCCAGTCGATCTCCAAGCCGCTGACCTACGGGCTGGCGTTGAGCGACCACGGCCTGGACGAGGTGCTGCGGCGCATCGGTGTCGAACCCACCGGCGATGCGTTCAACTCGATCAGCCTCGAGCCCGGCACCGGCCGGCCGCTGAACCCGATGATCAACGCCGGCGCGATCGCCGCGGCGTCGATGGTTTCCGGCCATTCGGCGCAGGACAAGGCGGCGCGGCTGCTGGCCGTCTACTCGATGTACGCGGGCCGGCCGCTCGAGATCGACCAGGAGGTGTTCGAGTCCGAGCGCAGCACCGGTCACCGCAACCGCGCGATCGGCCACATGCTGCGCAACTTCGACATCCTCGACGACCCGGAGCCGGCGCTGGACCTGTACTTCCGCCAGTGTTCGATCGCCGTCGACTGCCGCGACCTCGGCCTGATGGCGGCCACGCTGGCCAACGGCGGCGTCCATCCGGTGACGGGCGAGCGCGTGCTCGAGGCGGTGCACGTCGAGCGCGTGCTGAGCGTGATGACGACCTGCGGCCTCTACGACGCGGCCGGCGAGTGGGTGTTCCGCGTCGGCATGCCGGCCAAGAGCGGGGTCGGCGGCGGCATCCTGGTGGTGCTGCCGGGCCAGCTGGGCATCGGCGTGTTCTCGCCGCGGCTGGACGCGCACGGCAACAGCGTGCGCGGGCTGGAGGTCTGCAAGGATCTGTCGCGCGATCTCGACCTGCATTTCCTGCGCAGCGCGCGCCCGTCGCGCTCGGTGTTCCGGGCCCAGTACAGCCTCGCCGAGGTGAACTCGAAGCGGCGCCGGCCCGAGGTCGAACGCGCGCTGATCCGTCAGGCCGGGCACGCGGTGCGGGTCTACGAGCTGCAGGGCGACCTGTTGTTCCCCGCGATCGAGGCCGTGGTCAGTGCCGTGGTCGAACGGGGCGATGCGCTGGCAACGGCGGTGCTGGACTTCAAGCGCGTGACCGCGGTCGGCGGGCCGGCCGCGCGCATCCTGTTCGACCTGATCGCGGCCCTGCACGAGCGCGGCCAGCAGGTCGTGCTCGCGTCGTGCGATGCGCACGGTCGCCTGCTGCGCACGCTGGGAGAACAGCGGCTGCTGCACGGCGTGGCCTGGCGCCTGGTGTGCCTGCCCGATCTCGACGGCGCGATCGAATGGTGCGAGAACGGGCTGCTGTCCCGCGGCGCCCGCCCCGGCCAGCCGGAGGTCGTGCCGCTGGCGGACAACGACCTGTGCCGCGATCTCGATGCCGCGGCGATCGAGGTGCTCGAGCCGCTGCTGACGCTGCAACGGTACGCGCCCGGGCAGTACATCGTCAGCCACGGCGAGCCGGCGCAGGCGCTGTACCTGATCGTCAGCGGCCAGGTGAAGGTCGCGCTGCCGTCGGTGACGAGTGCGCCGAAGCGGTTGTCGACGCTGTCCGCCGGCCTGAGCTTCGGCGAGCTCGCGATGATCAACGGCGGCAGGCGCTCGGCCGACGTGATCGCGGTCACCGCGGTCGAGTGCCGCGTGCTCGACGCGGACGCCTTCGCGCGCCTCGGCGCGAGCCACCCGGCGATCGAGATCGCGCTGCTGAAGAACATGCTGCGCAGTGCCCACGAGATCGTGAACCGCCTGAGCCAGGAGGTCACCGCGCTCGCAGGATGAATCGCCGGCCGCGACGCCGCTGCGGCGCGACGAGGCGACAATGCGCGACCAGTGACGATCGAAACCGCCCGATGCTCAGAGACCTGCTGGCTGCCTACGCCGTTCCCGACAGCCGCTTCGACGAGATGCTGGCGTCGAGCGGGCTGCCGCGCCCGCACTGGGACGCCTTCCTGCGCGCGCTCGCGGCGCGCGAGGGCGCCGAGATCGGCGACACCCTGGCGCTGATGGAGCGCGAGATCCGCGAGAACGGGATCACCTACAACGTCTACGCCGACCCCAAGGGGGCCGACCGCCCGTGGGAGGTCGATCCGCTGCCGCTGCTGCTGTCGGCGGGCGAGTGGGAGGCGATCGAGGCGGGCATCGCGCAGCGCGCCGAACTGCTGAACCGCGTGCTCGCCGACATCTACGGCCCGCAGACGCTGCTGCGTTCGGGCGCGATCCCGGCGCCGGTGGTGTTCGGCCACAGCGGCTTCCTGCATGCGGTCAAGGGCGTGCGGCCGGCCGGCGGCGTGCACCTGTTCCAGTACGCGGCCGACCTGGCGCGCTCGCCGGACGGGAGCTGGTGGGTTGTCAGCGACCGCACCCAGGCGCCGTCGGGCGCGGGCTACGCGCTGGAGAACCGGCTCGTCGTCGCGCGCGTGTTCCCGCAGATGTTCGCCGACCTGAACGTCCAGCACCTCGCCTCGTTCTTCGCCGCGGCGCGCGACGCGCTGCTGCACTGGGCGCCGAAACCCGGCCCCGGCGAGGGCGCGCCGCTCGTGGTGCTGCTGACGCCGGGGCCGTACAACGAGACCTACTTCGAGCACGCGCTGCTGGCGCGCTACCTGGGCTTTCCGCTCGTCGAAGGCAGCGACCTGACCGTGCGCAGCGGCTGCGTCTGGATGAAGACGGTCGAGGGCCTGAAGCGCGTCCACGCGATCCTGCGCCGCCAGGACGACGACTACTGCGACCCGCTGGAGCTGCGCTCCGACTCGGCGCTCGGTGTCGCCGGCCTGACCGACTGCGCGCGCCGCGGCAACGTCTTCGTCGGCAACGCGCTCGGGTCGGGCGTGATCGAGTCCGGCGCGCTGCTCGGCTACCTGCCCAAGCTGTCGGAGCAACTGCTCGGCGAGCGCTTGCGCCTGCCTTCGGTCGCGACCTGGTGGCTGGGCGAGCCGGCTGCGTTCGACGATGCCTGGAAGCGCCTCGACAAGCTGCTGATCAAGCCGCTCGAGCGCTCCGTTCGCGAGCCGGCGCTGTTCGGTGCCGACCTGACGCACGACGAACGCGTCCTGCTGCGCGCCAAGGTCGCGGCGCGCCCGCAGCGCTATGTGGCGCAGGAGTGGGTCCATGTGTCGCAGGCACCGGTGCTGGAGCGCAGCCTCGCGAGCGGCCCGGCGCGCGGCGCGCCGGACACGCTCGCGCCGCGCGCCGTCGGCCTGCGCGTGTTCGCGGTCGCCACGCCCTCGGGCTACCGGGTGATGCCGGGCGGGCTGACGCGCGTCGCGGTCGACGGCGATTCGCGCGTGATCGCGATGCAGCGCGGCGGCCGATCGAAGGACACCTGGGTGCTGTCGGGCGCGCCGGTCAACGCCTCGTTCTCGCTGCTCTCGACCACCGTGAAGCCCGAGGACCTGGTCGGCTCGCGCGCCAACCTGCCGTCGCGTGCGGCCGAGAACCTGTTCTGGTACGGCCGCTACGGCGAGCGCTGCGACAGCGCGGTGCGCGTGCTGCGCGTCGCGATCGCCGGGGTGCTCGACCGGGCCGAGCCGGCCGACGGGATCGCGCCGGCCATCGTGCTGGCGCAGCGGCTCGGCCTGATCGACGACACCGCCGATGCCGACGTGGCGCTGCTGCGCGCTGCGACCCACCCCGACGAAGCGCTGGCGAACCGGCTGCGCCAGTTGCAGCGCACCGCGTTCAACCTGCGCGACCGGATGTCCGCCGACAACTGGCGCACGCTGAACCAGCTTGCCGCGGACCCGATCTTCCAGCGCGGCGCCGCGCTGCCGCTGGCGCTGAGCTGGCTGGACCGCGCGGTCACCTCGATGGTGACCCTGTCGGGCTACGTGCTCGACGGCATGACGCGCAGCGCGGGCTGGCGTTTCCTGTCGATCGGGCGGCGCATCGAGCGGCTGTCGCACCTGTGCGTGAGCCTGCAGGTCGCGACGACCGAAGGCGCGTCGCACGGCCTGGACTGGCTGCTCGAGCTGACCGATTCGACCGGCACCTACCGCTCGCGCTACCTCGTCGCGCCCGAATGGCTGCCGGTGCTCGACATGCTGCTGCGCGACGAGACCAATCCGCGCTCGATCGCATTCCAGGTCAAGGGCCTCGCGGAATACGTCGCCAAGCTCGAGATGAACCATGGCCGCTTCGCCAGCGACGTGCTGGCGCCGGCCCAGGCGGCGCTGCGCGATCTCGCGCCGCAGGACCTGCACCCCGAGAACGAGGCGGTCGCGCAGGTGCTGGAGCAGCTGCGCAAATGCGCCGGCGCGGTGTCCGACGAGCTGACGCTGAAGTTCTTCTCGCACGCGGCGTCGCGCAGCGTGTTGTCGCTGGTGGCGTGACCTTGCGATGACCCAGGCTCAGCGCTACACGGTCCATCACGAGACGCGCTACGCATACACCGCGCCGGTGTCGCAGTCGTGGCAGCTGGCGCGTCTGACGCCGCGCACGCTGCCGTGGCAGCGCCTGTTGTCGTACTCGCTGCAGATCGAGCCGAAGGCCGACGAGCGCCGCGACGAACTCGACAGCTTCGGCAACATGGTCACCCACTTCGGCCTGCACGGCGCGCACCGCATGCTGCGCGTGCGCATGGAGTGCCTGGTCGAGGTGAGCGAGCGGCCGGCGGTCGACGCCGTGCCGGTGCCGATGGTCCAGCAGCAGATGGCCTTGCGGGGCGACGCGACGGCGCCAGTGCAGATGCCGATGCAGGTGCAGGTGCAGCGGTCCGCGAGCGCGCCACTGCTCGCCTGGGAGGCGGTGCGCGAGGCGATCCGTCGCGAGCCGCAGCTGGACGACCTGGTCCCGGCCAGCATGAGCGAGCCGACACCGCTGGTGCCGCTGTCGGAAGGGGCGCGCCTGTACGCCAGCGCGTCGTTCGCGCGCGGGCGGCCGTGGCTGGAGGCGCTCACCGAGCTGATGGGCCGCATCCACGACGACTTCGAATTCGAGCCCGGCGCGACGACCGTCAGCACCTCGGTCGACGAAGTGCTCCACCAGAAGCGCGGCGTCTGCCAGGACTTCGCCCACCTGATGCTCGCCTGCCTGCGCGGCCACGGCCTGCCGGCACGCTACGTCTCCGGCTACCTGCTGACCGACCCGCCGCCGGGTATGGAGCGGCTGATGGGCGCGGACGCGTCGCACGCCTGGGTCGCGGCCTACTCGCCGCAGCACGGCTGGGTCGAGTTCGACCCGACCAACAACCAGCTCGCCGACCAGCGCTACATCACGCTGACCTGGGGCGCCGATTTCGCCGACGTGGTGCCGCTGCGCGGCGTCATCTTCGGCGGTGGCGAGCAGCGCATGGACGTCGAAGTCAGCGTGATCCCGTCCTAAGACGAAGTCGGTCACGGCAAGGTCTGATGGTGGTGGCCACGTCAGCAGTCGTTCGACGCCAGTCATCAGCCATTCGCCCTGACTCCATGGGCTGAACGCGCCTGAGGCGCCTGACGCGGGCGGGAATGTCCGGCAAAGTAGCCGGCAAGCATGATGGAGAAGACCGCAGGACGACGTTGACGAGGCCGGCATGCGCGGCCACCATAGCGCATCGTTGCCAATGCCCAATCAGGCGGCGGACTCGTTGGAGGCGCCTGGCCCGCTCTGGAATGGGTGGTCAAGGGCGCCGTTCAGAGCTGTCAAGGGGGTCTCATGGCTGAGAGCGACAAGGTGTTCGCGGGCTCGATCCCGAAGTTCTACGACACGCTGATGGTCCCCCTGATCTTCGAGGCCTATGCCGCCCACGTGGCGAAGCTTGTCGCCTCCTCCTCGCCCGGCTCGGTGCTCGAGACGGCGGCCGGCAGCGGCGTGGTCGCGCGGGCGCTCGCGCCGAAACTCGGCGCCGGCGCGCGCTACGTGGTGACCGACCTCAACCAGCCCATGCTCGACTATGCCGCCAGCCGGCAGGGGTCCGATCCCCGTATCGAATGGCGGCAGGCGGACGCGCTCGACCTGCCGTTCGAAGATACCTCGTTCGACGTCGTCTGCTGCCAGTTCGGCGCGATGTTTTTTCCCAACCGGGTCGCCGGCTACGCCGAGGCGCGTCGCGTGCTGAAGCCAGGTGGGCGCTTTGTCTTCAGTGTCTGGGACCGCATCGAAGAGAACGCCTTTGCCGACGACGTTACCAGCGCCGTCGCCGCGGTGTTTCCGCACGACCCTCCGCGATTTCTCGCCCGCACGCCGCACGGCTATCACGATACCGCGCTGATCCGCGAGGAATTGAGCCGCGCAGGGTTCGCCGACATCGAGATCGAGACGCGCGAGGAGGTGAGTCGCGCGCCTTCGGCACGCGCCGCCGCCAGCGCCTATTGCCAGGGCACGCCGCTGCGCAACGAAATCGAGGCGCGCGACGCCAGCTTGCTTCAGCTCGCCACGGACCGCGCGACACAGGCGATCGCCAGCCGCCATGGCGAAGGCCCGGTGGTCGGCAAGATTCAGGCGCATGTGATCGTGGCGGCGGGATAGCGGAGTCCCGGCGCAAGGCTGTTGCAAGCCCGACCGGCAGTTGCGACGAGCGCGGGCATCTGAGGCGCGGTGCGCCTTTGCCTGTGCGCACCAGAAAGCAGCCCGCCAAGACGAAATTCCCCGAGCTGGCGGTCTCGGGCATGCAGCCGACGCACGCGCTTCAGCGCGGCAACCAAGGCCCAGCGAGATGCCAGGAAGCTGTCTGTGGCCAGCGACTGGAACTGTGGCCGCGAGGCGCCGCTCGGCGATCACTTGCTTTGATGGTGATCGGGTCGCCGCCTGCGCGGCACAGCGACGGACCCGGCCATCTCCCTCGCCCGGGGGGGGCGGAGGGCCCTCGTTTTCCGGCGCCGCCTCCGCCCTCGCGGGGATGTTCGCAGGGCGTGCCGGCGCCAACACTCTGTCCCATCGAACGTCATCGAAGGGACAGAGAAATGAGCCACTTTCACTTCAATTTGCGCAGCCTCTTCGCCCCACCCGTCGCGCGCCACGAATCCTGGCGGCGCAGCCTCGACGAGTTGCCGGCGAACGAAGAAGTCGAGCTGACCAAGGGCCCAGGCTGGTTCGACTCGAGCTGGGACCTGCGGCGTGGTCTCGAGGTGCGCGAAGGGCTGCCCGGCGACGCGCAGCTGCACGAGTGGCTGGAGGTCTGGCTGCGCGATGACCGCGCTTCGGCGGCAGCGCCCCGGCCGGCGCGAAACCGCGGTGCGCTGCGCGCGTCGCCGCCGGTGGTCGCGGAGCCCCCGGACGCCTTCGACGCGTTCGGGATCGAGGGTCTCGCGCTGGCCTGAGGGCACGCTCAGCGCGCGCTGCGCTCGATCTCGGCCGCGACCGCCTCGCCGAGCTCGATCACCGCCAGCGCGTAATAGCTCGACCAGTTGTAGCGCGTCACCGCGTAGAAGTTGGCCGTGCCCGCGACGTAGCTCGGTGCGGCGTCGCCGTTCTGCAGCTCGACCAGCGCGAGCTTGCCGACGCCGCCCGCATCGGCCAGGCGCACGTCGGCTGCAAAGGCCGCGGCATCCAGTTGCGCCCCCCGCTCGGCGAACTCGGCGAGCGTGAAGCTGGGCAGGATGTCCGGGGCGAGCAGGGTCGCGCGGTCGGTCGTCGAGACCGGCACCGCGACCTCGAAGCGCGTCGGCAGCCCGCGCCGCCAGCCGAATTCGGCCAGGTAGTGCGCGACGCTGCCGATCACGTCGGCCGGGCTGCCGCGCAGGTCGACGCGGCCGTCGCCGTCGAGGTCGACCGCATACTTGTTGACGCTCGACGGCATGAACTGCGGCATGCCCATCGCGCCGGCGAAGCTGCCCGTCTGCGCCAGCGGGTCCAGGCCTTCGCTGCGGCACATCACGAAGAAGCTCTCGAGCTCGTCGCGGAAGAAGGCGCTGCGGTCCTTGCGGCCGGCCGGGAAGTCGAACGCCAGCGTCGCGAGCGCGTCGACGACGCGGAAGTTGCCCATCTGCCGGCCATAGATCGTCTCGACGCCGACGATGCCGACGACGATCTCGGGCGGCACGCCGTACAGCTCCTCGGCGCGCTTCAGCCACCTCTCGTTGGTGCGCCAGAACGCGGCGCCGGCACGCACCCGGACCGGGTCGATGAAGCGGCTGCGGTACAGCGCCCAGTTCTTCGCGGTGCCGGCCGGCGGCGGCATGATGAATTTCGCGACCGCCGGCACGAAGCGGGCGCGCTGCAGCGTGGCCTGCACCCAGGCGGCGTCGAGGCCGCGGCGTTCGGCGAGCTCGGCGCCGAAGCGCATCACGTCGTCGCGCCGGCCGTAGGTGACGATGTCGGCGCATCGTCGGCCAGCACCGGTTCGGGGGCGGACTTCTTGCGCGCCAGCGCCTCGGCGCAGGCGCTCAGCAACGCGATCGACAGCAGGCCCAGCGCCAGGGCGCGCAGCAGCGGAAGGAGGGATGGCATCGGCCGATTATCGGCCTGCCGATTCAGGTGCCGGCCTGGCGCAGGGCCCGTGCGCCGGCGACGAAGCGGCGCGTCAGCGTCGCGTCCGGCCGCGCGATCGGCGCGCGGCTGTAGCGCTGGCGTTCGATCGTCTCCAGCAGTTCGGCGAGCGGCTCGCCGTGCGCGCCGAAGCGCGCGCGCAGCCGCTGCGCGAGCGCGCGCGGCGGCTCGTGTGCGGCGGCGCCCAGCCCGGCGCGCTGCAGCGCCGCGCGCAGGCGGTCCATCTGGCGCGTCCACGGATCGACGCGGTGCCGGTCCCACCAGGCCCAGGCCGCGCCGACCAGCGCGAGCGAACTGAGCGCGCCGATCAGCAGCAGCGCCAGGTCTTCCCAGCCCGGCGATGCCACGCCCAGGTCCTTCAGCAGGTCGAGCTGCTGGCCGCGCGAGTAGTTCAGCACCCACTGGTTCCAGCGGTTGTTCAGCGCCTCCCAGCCGTTGCGGAACCGGTCCATCAGCTGCGGGCCGACGACCTCGCCGATCGTGCCGGCGACGATGCCGCGCACCGGCAGCAGCCGCGCGCCGCGGTTGACGCGCTCGGGCGCGACCGCCGCGGTCGGGTCGGCACGCACCCAGCCGATGCCGGGCTGCCAGTATTCGGCCCAGGCGTGTGCCGAGCTCTGGCGCACGATGTAGTAGCCGTCGACCGGAAACGGATCCACGCCCTGGTAGCCGGTGACGACGCGCGCCGGCACGTCGAGTGCCCGCATCACGACGACGAAGGCGGCGGCGAAGTGCTCGCAGAAGCCCTCGCGGCGGTCGAGCCAGAACTCGTCGACCGCGTCGCGCCCGTACTCGCCCGGCGCGAGCGTGTAGCTGAAGCCGGCCGTGCGGATGTGCGCGAGCAGCGCCTGTGCCAGCACGCGCGGCTCGGCATTCGCGTAGCGCGGTTCGCGCCTGAGCGCCGCGGCCCACTCGAGCGTGCGCGGGTTGTAGCCGGGCGGCAGTGCGAGCTGGTCCTGCAGCGCCGGCTCCCGTGCCGCCGGGCCATGCCGGAAGTCGATGAAGGCCTCGGCGCGCAGCCGCACGCGCTCGTACAGCGGCCGGTCGGTGCGCCACTGCAGATCGGGCAGGCCGAACACGCGCATGCCTTCGAGCTTCGGCGCGTCGGCGGCGGCTTCGAGCAGCGGCAGTGCCGTCAGCCGCGACGGCTCGATCGTCATCTCGTAGCCGAGGGCTGCACCGCTGGTGCGCAGGTGGCGGCGCGGCGGCGTGAAGGCGCCGAAGGAGGGTGGCGCCGCGCGCCACTCGACGCCGTCGAACTGCGACAGCACCGGCCCGCGGAAGTACAGCGCGCCCGGTGGTGGCGGCGCTGCGTCGAAGCGGATGCGCAGCGCGACGCTGTCGTCCTGCGCGACCTCGGCGACCGAGCCCATGCGCATCGAGTTCGACAGGCCGGTGCTGCCCTGTCCGTCCTGCGGCACACCCCACAGCGGGCCGATGCGCGGGAACAGCACGAACAGCAGCGCCATGATCGGCGCGCCGAGCAGCGCGGTGCGCGCCGACAGCGCGGCAGCCTGGCGCAGGCTCGGCTGGCCGACCGGCATGTGCGCGAGCACCAGCGCGGTCAGCAGCCCCCAGACCGAGACCAGCATCGCGGCCGCGACCGGCAGCGACTGCGAGTACAGGAAGTGCGTCAGGATCAGGAAGAAGCCGAGGAAGAACACGACGAAGGCGTCGCGGCGCGCGCGCAGCTCCAGCGTCTTCAGCGCCATCAGCACGACCGCCAGCGTCACGCCGGCCTCCTTGCCGAGCAGGGTGCGGTGCGACCAGAACGTCAGCCCGGCCGCGAGCAGCAGCACCGCGACCAGCACCCAGCGGCTCGGCAGCGGCGCGTTGACGATCGCCAGGCGCGCCCGCCACAGCAGCACGGCCAGCGTCAGCAGCGCGCACCACAGCGGCAGGTGCGAGACGTGCGGCAGCACGGTCCAGCCGATCACCGCGAGCAGGAACAGCGTGTCGCGCGCGTCGCGCGGCAGGTGGCGCCAGCCGGGAGTCATGACGGCACCCCGATCGCCGTGTACGGCGAGCGACCCTCCCAGGGGCCACAAGGGGCCCCTTCGAGGCCCTTGGTCGGGCCTTGCAGGGGCCACGGCTGTGGGCCCCTTCGCGGCCCATGGCGGCCCGGCGCGGCGGCCCGGCCACCGGTGACGGCGGGGCGCCTCACTGCCACAGCGCGAGCGCCTCCAGGCACTGGCGGCGCTGCGCGTCGCCGTCGGCCGGCGCGATCTCGACGCCCGGCAGCCGCAGCCCGTAGTCGGCGCCCGCACGGTGTGCAGCGAGCGTCCACGCGGTCAGGCGCGACAGCCGCTCCTCGGGCGCGAGGCCGCTGCAGGCCTGCCAGGCGAGCCACAGCTCCTGGTGCGCCGACGCGCTGGTGTCGCGGCTCACCAGGTCGCCGCCGGTGTCGAGCGCCTTCGCGGCCTTCTTCCAGGCGATCAGCTTCAGCGGGTCGCCGCGGCGGTAGGCGCGCACGCCCTCGACCTCGCCGCCTCCGGCGTTGCGCGACCGGGTCGGTCCGCCCGGCACCGGGCGCGCCGCGGGCAGTGCCGCGGCCGGCTGCTCGGGCCGCGGGTAGACGAGCAGCTGCGCGGCCGGCCGCCAGACCGTCCAGACCCGGAACAGCCCGAGCGGGAAGCGCGTCTCCGCGCCGAGCGTCGGCGCCGGATGAAGGCCGCGTGCGGCCGGCACGAAGCTGACCTGCGCGTGGGCCTGGCCGAGCGCCGGCACGTTGATCCAGGTCAGCGTTGCCTCGGGCGCAGCCGCGACCTTCAGCCCGACGCCGAAGCGCGCGGCACCGGGGCTCGTCAGCACCAGGTCCAGCACTGCCGGGTCGCCGGCGAAGACCGGCGCCACCGGCTTCAGGTGCAGGGTCAGGCCGCGCAGCGTGGCGTGCGTCAGGTGCATCGAGACGACGCCGCTGCCGGCCAGCAGGAAGGTCAGCAGGTAGCCCAGGTTCAGCTGGTAGTTGACGGAGGCGACCAGCAGCACCAGCAGCGTGGCGCCGAACATCCAGCCGGCCCGCGTCGGCAGGATGTAGACGTTGCGCTGCGTCAGCAGCAGCGTGTCGGTGCGCGGCTGGCGCGAGCCGGCCCAGGCCTGGAAGCGGGCCCGCAGGTGTGCCGCCGGGTTCGGACCCGGCGCCACGGCAGCGGCGGCTTCGGCCACGGTGCAGCCTACGGCAGCGGCACCGCCTCGACCATCGCCCGCACCTGCTCGACGCGGCCGCGGCCGGCGCCGGCCACCGGCACGAGCCGGTGCGCGATGGTCTGCGGCAGCACGTACTGCACGTCGTCGGGCGCGACGTAGTCACGCTGGGCCAGCAGCGCCCGCGCGCGCGCCGCGCGCAGCACGCCGATGCCGGCGCGCGGAGAGAGGCCCTCGACGAACCAGCGGCCCGAGCGCGTCGCCGCGATCAGCGCCTGCAGGTAGTCGAGCAGCGCGTCCGCGACGTGCACCGCCTGCACCGCACGCTGCGCGGCGACGAGCTGCACCGGCGTCAGCACGGCGCGCAGGCCGCGGATCGCCGCGCGCCGGTCCTGCCCGGCGAGCAGCGCGCGTTCGCTGGCCTGGTCGGGGTAGCCGAGCGTGATGCACATCAGGAAGCGGTCGAGCTGCGATTCCGGCAGCGGGTAGGTGCCGAGCTGGTCGCTCGGGTTCTGGGTCGCGATCACGAAGAAGGGTTCGGGCAGCGCGCGGGTCTCGCCTTCGACGGTGACCTGGTGCTCCTCCATCGCTTCGAGCAGCGCGCTCTGCGTCTTCGGCCCCGCGCGGTTGATCTCGTCGGCCAGCAGCACCTGCGCGAACACCGGCCCCGGATGGAACACGAAGGTCTCCCGGCTGCGCTCGTAGACACTGACGCCGATCAGGTCGGACGGCATCAGGTCGGCGGTGAACTGGGTGCGCGAGAAGCGCAGGCCCAGCGAGACCGCGAGCGCGTGCGCCAGCGTGGTCTTGCCGACGCCGGGCACGTCCTCGATCAGCAGATGCCCGCCGGCGAGCAGGCAGGCGACGCAGTCTTCGATCTGCGCGCGCTTGCCGACGATAATCGTGCCGATCTGGTCGACGAGCTGGCCGAGCTGCGAGGCCAGCGCCCGGTTCGGGTCCACACCTTTGTCCATCCTCGCCACCTTACCCGAAAAGCCCCGAAGCGAACGCCCGATGACGACCGCCTTCTACAGCCATCCCGACTGCCGCGGCCACGACATGGGTCGCGGCCACCCCGAGTGCCCGCAGCGGCTGGCCGCGATCGACGACCACCTGCTCGCGACCGGGCTCGATCTGGCGCTGGAGCGCATCGAGGCGCCGCTGGTCGACCTGCGCGACGTCGCTCACGCGCACACCAGCGGCTACATCGCCGAACTGCGCGATGCGCTCGAACGCGTGGCGGCCGGCGGCTCGCAGCGCGCGTTCGACCCCGACACCTGCGCCAACGCCGGCACCTGGGCCGCGGTGCAGCGCGCTGCCGGCGCGGCGGTGGCCGCGACCGACGCGGTGATCGACGGCCGCGCCGGCAACGCGTTCTGCTCGGTGCGCCCGCCGGGCCACCATGCGACCCGCGACCAGGCCATGGGCTTCTGCTTCTTCAACAACGTCGCGATCGCGGCCCGCCACGCCCTGGACGTGCGCGGTCTCGAACGCGTGGCCATCGTCGACTTCGACGTGCACCACGGCAACGGCACCGAGGACATCGTCGCCGGCGACGACCGCGTGCTGATGGTCAGCATCTTCCAGGACCAGCTGTACCCCTTCAGCGGCGGCGTGCCCAAGGGCGAGAACATGGTCAACCTGCCGGTGCCGGCCTACACCCGCGGCGCCGAAGTGCGGGAGCTGATCGAAGCCAACTGGATGCCGCGCCTCGAAGCCTTCGCGCCGCAGATGGTCTTCATCTCGGCCGGCTTCGACGCGCACCGCCTGGACGAGCTCGGCCAGCTCGGCCTGGTGGAAGCCGACTACGAGTGGATCACGCTGCGCATCAAGGGCCTGGCCGACCGGCACGCCCGGGGCCGCATCGTCTCGTGCCTGGAGGGCGGCTACCACCTCGGCGCGCTGGCGCGCAGCGTCGCCGTGCACCTGCGCGTGCTGGCCGGAGTGTGAGGCGTGGCGGCGCCGCTCCTCGATGCGAAGAACCTGAACGATCTGCTGGGCTCGCTGTTCGAGCCTGGTGCGCTGATCGAACTCGCGGTGCTGGCCGGCTGCCTGGTGCTGGCCTGGGCGCTGGTGCGGCGGATCCGCGGCGCCGAAGCGCCCGAGGACTCGATCTGGTTCGGGCAGCGCATCGTCGACGGCGTGCTGTTCCCGATCCTCGCGCTGGCGCTGGCCACCGGCGCGCGGCTGGCGCTGCACGCGACCGCCCACGCGGCGGTGTTCCGGCTCGCGCTGCCGATGCTGGTCTCGCTGGTCGTGATCCGCCTGAGCGTGCGCGTGCTCGGCGCCACGTTCCCGGATGCGCGCTGGGTGCGCGTGCTGGAGCGCAGCATCTCGTGGCTGGCCTGGATCGCCGTGGTGCTGTGGATCACGGGCGTGCTCCCGATCCTGATGGACGCGATGGACGATGTGCAGTGGCGCATCGGCACCGCGCGCATGTCGCTGCGCAACGTGGTCGAGGGCCTGCTTTCGACCGGCCTGGTGATGGTGATCGCGCTGTGGGTCTCGTCGGTGATCGAGAAGAAGCTGCTGCACGGCAGCGGCAGCTCGCTGTCGCTGCGCAAGATCGCCGCCAGCCTGGTGCGCGTGCTGCTGCTGTTCATCGGCCTGCTGGTCGCGTTGTCGGCGGTCGGCATCGATCTGACCGCGCTGTCGGTGCTGGGCGGCGCGATCGGCGTCGGTGTCGGCTTCGGCCTGCAGAAGATCGCCGCCAACTACGTGAGCGGCTTCGTCGTGCTGGCGGAGCGCTCGCTGCGCATCGGCGACACGATCAAGGTCGACGGCTTCGAGGGCCGCATCACCGACATCCGCACCCGCTACACGGTGATCCGCGCGCTCAACGGCCGCGAGGCCATCGTGCCGAACGAGATGCTGATCACGCAGCGGGTCGAGAACTCGTCGCTGGCGGACACCAAGGTGCTGCTGAGCACGGCTGTGCAGGTGGCTTACGGCACCGGCGTGCGTTCCTTGCAGCCGAAGCTGGCCGCGGCGATCGGCGCCGTGCCGCGTGTCCTGGCCGACCCCGGCCCCGCTGTGCAGCTGGCAGGGTTCGGCGCCGACGGCATGAACCTGAATCTCCTGTTCTGGATCGCCGACCCGCACAACGGCCAGGGCAACGTGCTCTCCGAGGTGAACCTGGCGGTGCTGGATGTGCTGAACGCCGAAGGCATCGAGATCCCGTTCCCGCAGCGGGTCGTGCACGCGCCGGCCGGTGCGCCCGGGGCGCCGCTGACGGCGCCGTCGCCCCAGCGGCCCGCTGCGCAATGACGGACCCCCTGGGCTACGGTGCCCGGGACTGCCGCTCGGGCGCAGGCTGCCAGTCGCCGCCCAGCGCCTTGACGAGAAAGACCGAGGTCACGTTGCGCTGGCTCGCCAGCTGGGTGGTCTGGCGCTCGACGCCGAGCAGCGCCTGCTGCGCGTTGATCACGTCGAGGTAGGCGGTCGCGCCGCCTTCGTAGCGGGCCGTCGCCATCTCGAGCACGCGCCGCGAGCTGTCGACGGCGCGGCGCGATTGGGCCGAGGCCCGGTCCAGTGCCGCCAGGCCGGTGATGCCGTCCTCCACCTCCTGCATCGCGGCCAGCACGACGCGGCGGTAGTTCGCGACCGTGGCGTCGTAGCCGGCCTGCGCGAAGTCCACGTTGGCCCGGGTGCGCCCGCCGTCGAAGATCGTCTGCGTCGCCGCGACACCGAGCGACCACAGCAGACTCGGCGCATTGAACAGGCTGGACAGCTCGCGGCTGTCGACGCCGCCCGAGGGCACCAGCATGATGCTCGGGAAGAACGCGGCACGGGCGATGCCGATCTGCGCGTTCGCCGCGGCCATCGCGCGCTCGGCCGCGGCCACGTCGGGCCGGCGCTCGAGCACGTCGGACGGCACGCCCAGCGGGATCGCCGGCGGCGCCCGGTCGCGCACCTCGGGCGCGAGCGTGAGGCTGGGCGCGGGCGTGCCGGTCAGGGTGGCGATCGCGTGCTCGAACGGGTCGCGCTGACGGCGCAGCACGTCGACCTGGGTCAATGTGTTGTCGAGCAGCGCCTGCTGCTGCGCGACATCGAGACCCGAGGTCGCGCCGAGGTCGTGGCGCGACGTGACGAACTCGAGGGCGCGGCGCTGCAGCGCGATCGAGCGCTCCAGCACCTCGAGTTCGGCGTCGAGCCCGCGCAGCGCGAAGTAGGCGGTCGCGAGGTCGGCGGTCAGCAGCAGCCGCGTGTTCTCCAGGTCGATCGCCGATTGCTCGGCCGAGGCGCGCGCGCCCTCGATCGAGCTGCGCACGCGGCCCGACAGGTCGATTTCGTAGTTGACGCCGAGGGCGAGCGCGTAGTCGTTCTGGACCGTCGACTGGTTCACCGATGCATAGTTCGTCAGCGGGCGGTTCGCCGCGATCTTCAATCGCGATGCACGCGCACCCAGGCCGATCTGCGGAAACACGCTGGCGGAGGCGCCGGCGACCAGGGCGCGCGCCTGCGCGAGCCGCGCCGCGGCGATCTGCAGTGTCTGGTTGTTCGCCAGCACCTGCGCTTCGAGCGCGTCGAGCCGCGGGTCGCCGAAGCGCTGCCACCACGGGCCCTTCGCGGCGGCGTCGTCGGGCGAACTCTCGCGCCACGGCGGGTCGATCTTCCAGGCAAGCGGCATCGCGACCTCGGGCTTGCGGTACGCCGGCCCGGCCGCGCAACCGCCGATCACGACGGCGAGCGCCGCGAGACCGGCGCGTCGCGCCATCGCGCGCAGCCGGTCCGTCACGGTGCCCCCTTCGCGGCCGAGGCAGCGCTCGCGGGCGCCGCGATCACGACCTTGTCGCCCTCGGCGATCGAGTCCGAGGGGTTCAGCACCAGCACGTCGGCAGGCTTGACGCCCTCCAGCACCTCGATGCTCTGGCCAAGGTTGCGGCCGACCCTGACCGGCTGCAGCCTCACCGTTCCCTGCGCGTCGACGAGCGCGACGCGGATGCCCTCGGCACGGATCAGCAGCGTGTTCGTCGGAATCGCCATCGACGCATTCGCCTGCAGCGGCAACTGCACCTGCACGTAGGCGCCGGGCAGCAGCCGGCCCTCCGGGTTCGGCAGTGCGATCTCGACCTGCATCGTGCGGGTGGTCGTGTCCAGCGCCGCGCTGGTGCGTGCGACCACGCCCTCGAAGCGCTCGCCGCGCAGCTCGGATTGCATGATCGTCACCTTCTGGCCCGTCTTGACGAGCTGCGCGTAGGACTGCGGCACGTTGACGTAGACCCGCAGCGGATCGGTCTGCGTCAGCACGAACAGGGTTCGCCCGCTGCCGCCGCCGGCGTCGATCAGGTCGCCGACATCGACATTGCGGCGCGTGATCACGCCCGCGAAGGGTGCGGTCACGCGCTTGAAGCCTTCGGTCTGGCGCAGCCGCTGCACGTTGGCATCGGCCGCGGCGAGGTTCGCGCCGGCCTGCGCCGCGGCACTGCGGCGCTCCTCCAGATCCTGCTGCGAGACCACGTCCTTCTGGCGCAGGCCTTCCCAGCGCGCGAGCGTGCTCCTGGCCAGGTTCAGGCTGGACGCGGCCTGTTCGCGGGCCGCAACCGCCTGCTGCAGCTGCTGGTCGATCTCGGGGGCTTCGATCTCGGCGAGCAGCTCGCCCTTCTGCACCGGGCTGCCGATGTCGCGCGTCCAGCGCTTCAGGTAGCCGCTGGCGCGCGCCGCGATCGGTGCCTGAACCTGGCCCTGCAGCGTGCCCGGCAGCACGATCGTCTGGCCGGCGTCGCTGGCCCTGGCCACGGTGGTCTTCACGTACTGGATCGCGCGCTCGGCCGTGCCCGTCTCCAGAACCTTGGCGTTGGCCATCCGGCTGACGATGGTGCGCGTCGCGCCGAGCACGAGCAGGATCAGCACGACCAGCGTGATGATCCTGGTGCGGCGCACGATCTGCTGGCGCTGGAGCAGTTCGCCGGGCTCTGCGGTGTCGCCGTCGGCTGCGATCGGGTGCATGCCCAGCGCCGCGTGACGTTGTTCGGTCATGGAATCAGGACTCCAGAAGCGTGGAATGGGCGGGAGATGGCGGCGCCTGGTCGGCGCGCACCGCGTGGCGGCGCGCCAGGCGCTGATGCACGCCGGCGTACACCGCCGGCACGAACAGCAGCGTCGAGACGGTGGCGAACAGCAGGCCGCCGATCACCGCGCGGCCGAGCGGCGCGTTCTGCTCGGCGCCTTCGCCCAGGCCGAGCGCCATCGGGATCATGCCGATGATCATGGCCAGCGCCGTCATCAGAACCGGGCGGATGCGGGTCGCGCCGGCCTCGAGCGCGGCCGAGAGCGGCGGCACGCCATCCTGCAGGCGCTGGCGCGCGAACGACACCAGCAGGATGCTGTTCGCGGTGGCCACGCCCATGGTCATGATCGCGCCGGTCAGTGCCGGCACGCTCAGCGTGGTGCCGGTGATGAACAGCATCCAGGCGATGCCGGCCAGCGCCGCCGGCAGCGCGGCGACGATGATCAGGGCATCGATCCACGACTGGAAGGTCACGACCACCAGCAGGTAGACCAGCACGATCGCCATCGCCAGCCCGACGCCCAGGCCGATGAACGACGACTGCATCGTCTGCACCTGGCCGCGCATCACGACCTGGCTGCCGCGCGGCAACTTGGGCCGGATCGCGTCGACCCTGTACTGCACCTGGGCCGCGACACTGGCCAGATCGGTGCCCTGCACGCTGACGTAGACATCGACCACGGGCGTGAGGTTGTAGCGTGACGCCACCGCCAGTTCCCGGGCCGGGCTGACCTCGACGAGGTTGCCCAGCAGCTGCGTTCCGCCGCCGGCGTTCGCGGCATTGCCGCCCGCCGGGGCGACCGGCAGGTTCAACAAGGCATCGAGCGAATCGATCTGGTACTGGGGCGTCTGCACCGCGATGTTGTAGACGATGCCGTTGCGCGGGTTGAGCCAGAACGCCGGGGCGGTCTGCGAACTGCCCGACAGCGCGATCAGCACGTTCTGGCCGACGTTGGCGGCGGTCAGCCCGAGCTGTTGCAACCGGGAGCGGTCCATCTGCAGGTTCAGCGTGGGGTTGTCGAGGCGCTGGTGGACATGGGCGTCGACCGCCCCCGGGATCTGGCGGATCTCCTTGGTGAGTTCGGCGGCGAGCACGGCGTTGGCGCGGATGTCGTTGCCGGTGAACTGCACGTCGATCGCCGCTGGCAGGCCGAAGTTCAGGATCTGCGTGACGATGTCGGCCGGCTGGAAGAAGAACTCGATGCCCGGAAAGCGCTTCGGCAACTCGGCGCGCAACAGCGACACGAACTCCTCCGTGGGCCGGTGGCCCTCGCGCAGCGAGAGCTGGATCTCGCCGTCGAGCGTGCCGATCGTCCCGGCGTTGCTGTACGACAGGTTCAGGCCGCTGTTGGGCACGCCGAGGTTGTCGAGAATGGTCTCCAGCTCGTCGGCCGGCACCAGCTCGCGGATCGCCACCTCGACCCGGTCGGCCAGGCGCGCCATCTCCTCGATGCGGATGCCGGTCGCCCCGCGCATGTGCAACCGGATCTGGCCGGCGTCGACGGTCGGGAAGAAGTCGCGCCCGAGGAAGGGGTACAGGCCGCAGGACAGCACGCAGAACGCCAGGAAGCCGGCGGCGAACCGGCGCCGATGCGCCAGCAGCGACGACAGCGCCAGCGCGTACGCGCGGCGCACGCGCTCGAAGCGGCGGTCGAAGCCGCGGTACACGCGCTGCAGCAGGCTGGCGCGCTTGCCAGATTCGGCGTCGGCGGCGTTCGCGGCGTGCGCCCCGCGCATCAGCAGCATCACCAGCGTCGGCACCAGGGTTCGCGACAGCAGGTAGGAGGCGACCATCGCGAACACCACCGCCTCGGCGAGCGGCACGAACAGGAAGCGCGCGACGCCGGACAGGAAGAACATCGGCACGAACACGATGCAGATGCACAGCGTCGAGACGAACGCGGCGGCGCCGATCTCCTGGGCGCCGACGAGAATCGCCTCGTTCAGCTCGGTACCCAGGTGCAGGTGGCGCTCGATGTTCTCGATCGTCACGATCGCCTGGTCGACCAGGATGCCCACCGACAGCGCGAGCCCGCCCAGCGTCATCAGGTTCAGTGTCTCGCCCAGCATCTGCAGCACCAGCACCGAGGCGAGGATCGACAGCGGGATCGTCAGCGCGATGATCAGCGTGCTGCGCCAGTTGCCGAGGAACACCAGCACCATCGCTGCGGTCAGCGCGGCGGCGATCAGCGCCTCGATCACGACGCCCTTGACGGCCGCCTTCACGAACACCGACTGGTCGAACAGCGGCGTGATCCTGATGTCGGCCGGCAGCACCTGTGCCACCTGCGGCAGCAGCGCCCGGATGTTCGCGACGATGTCCAGCGTCGACGCACTGCCGTTCTTCAGCACCGACAGCAGCACGCCGCGCACGCCGTCCTGGCGCACGACGTTGGTCTGCGGCGAGAAGCCGTCGCGCACATAGGCGACGTCGCGCAGGTAGGTGGTGTTGCCGTTGCCGGTGCGTATCGGCAGGTCGTTGAGCGCGCCGATCTCGTCCGGCGAGCCGTTCATCTTGACGTTGTATTCGGTCGCGCCGAACTTGGCCGTGCCCGACGGCAGGATCAGGTTCTGCAGGTTGACGGCATTGACGACATCGGCCGGCGCCAGCCCGCGGGCCTGCAGCGCCTGCATGTCGAGGTCGACCGAGATCAGCCGGCTCTTGCCGCCGTACGGAAACGGGATCGCCGCCCCGGGCACGGTGACCAGGCGCGGGCGCAAGGTGTTGACTGCGGCGTCGAACAGCGCCTGTTCGGGCTGGATCGGGCTGGACAGGCCGAGCTGGATGACCGGAATGCTCGACGCCGAGTACTTGATGATCAGCGGCGGGCTGATGCCGGGCGGCAACTGGCGCAGCACGGTCTGCTCGATCGCGACCACCTGCGCCGTGGCGGCATTGATGTTGGCCTGAGGCTGAAAGAAGACCTTGATGACCGCCACGCCGCTGAGCGAGGTCGACTCGATGTGCTCGATGTCGGAGACCGTGGTCGTCAGGCTGCGCTCGTTCAGTGCCGAGATCCGGTTGCCGATCTCCTGCGCCGACAGGCCGTTGTAGTTCCAGATGACGCTGATCACCGGGATGTTGATCTCGGGGAAGATGTCGGTCGCGATCCGCAGCAGCGCGAACGGCGTCGCGAGCAGGATCAGCATGGCCATCACGATGAACGTGTAGGGACGCTTCAGTGCGAGCTGGACCATGGGCCTGGAAGCGTAACGTCTGCTGACAAGACGGCGATCATAGTCAGATCGAGTCGAGGAGGTTCAGAGTGCCGTGCCCGCTGGATCGTCCGCCGGGAACGGCCGGACCGAAGCGCTCCTTCATGGCGCGGCTGCAGCGATGAACGCGTGCGCGGCGCCGAACGCGAGCGGGCTCACGCGAGCAGCGCGATCTCGGCCTCGGTGAATCCGGCGGCGAGCCGCGCGGCGTGGTTGAAGGGCGGGCGCAGGCGAGGGGCCTCGTAACGCCGCGCAAGTTCGGCGTAGTGCGCGACCGGGTCGAGCCCGTCGCGCGCGCACAGCCACCGGTACCAGCGGTTGCCGATCGCGACGTGGCCGACCTCGTCGCGCAGGATCAGGTCGAGGATCTCGACCGCGCGCAGGTCGCCGGCGCGCCGCAACTTGGCCTGCATCGGCGGCGTCGCGTCCAGGCCGCGGGCCTCCAGCGTGCGCGGCACCAGCGCCATGCGGGCGGTCAGGTCGTGCGCGGTGCGCTGCGTCATCGCCCACAGGCCGTCGTGCGCGTCGAACGCGCCGTAGTCGTGGCCCAGCGTGACGAGGTGCTCGCGCAGCAGCGTGAAGTGCAGTGCCTCCTCGCTCGCGACGCGCAGCCAGTCGCGGTAGAACGCGACCGGCATCCCGGCGAAGCGCCAGACCGCATCGAGCGCGAGGTTGATCGCGTTGAACTCGATGTGCGCGACGGCATGCAGCAGCGCGGCACGACCGTTGACCGTGAATGGCGAGCGCGCGGGCACGTTCCTGGCCGGCACGAGGCGCGGCAGCGGCGGGCGCCCGGGCAGTGCGGCAGCCGGGACGATGCGGTCGAGCGGATCGATGGCCGCCTCGTCGAGGCCGGCGAACAGGGCGCGGGCCTGCGCGGACTTCTCGAACGGATCGGTCGTGGCCAGGATGGCGAGAGCGCGCTGCCGGGCCGGCATCGACTCGGGTCGCGCATCGCACCGCCGGGCTTCCTCGCTGGTCGTCATGCCCCGGATCATAGGGTCCGGCGTCGAGCGCCGGTTCGCTGGAACAGCCCCCGGCAAGGTCCGGGGCCCCCACCTAGAATCGGCGACTCCGACGACTCGATGGTGACTCCCATGGCCCTCTATCAACTCGACGAACACACCCCGAAGCTGGCCGAAGGCGCCTGGGTTGCCGACAGCGCGCAGGTCATCGGCCAGGTCGAACTCGCCGAGGACGCGAGCATCTGGTTCGGCGCGGTCCTGCGCGGCGACACCGAGTTGCTGCGCATCGGCAAGGGCTCGAACGTGCAGGACGGCAGCGTGCTGCACGCCGATGCCGGCTACCCGGTGACGCTGGGCCGGAACGTGACGGTCGGTCACCAGGTGATGCTGCACGGCTGCACGGTCGGCGACGGTTCGCTGATCGGCATCCAGGCCGTGGTGCTGAACGGCGCGCGAATCGGCAGGCACTGCCTGGTCGGGGCCGGTGCGCTGGTCACCGAGGGCAAGGAATTTCCCGACGGCTCGATGATCCTCGGCTCGCCGGCCCGGGTCGTGCGGCAGCTCACGCCCGAGCAGATCGCCGGGCTGCAGCGCAGCGCCGAGCACTACGTCGCGAACGCGAGGCGCTACCGGGCCGGGCTGAAGAAGATCGGATGAAAGCGCGACGGCTGATCGGCGCGGCGAGCCCGGCGCCGGGCCGCCCCAAGGCGGACGAGACCCTCTCGAGGGGTCGACTGCCGTACCCGCCAGGCGGGGGCCCGTCATGAGCGAACTGCACAAGTTCATCTTCGAGGGGCTGCCGGTGCGCGGCATGCTGGTGCGCCTGACCGACAGCTGGCAGGACGTGCTGGCGCGCCGGGCAGGCTCGAACGATGCGTTCCCGCCCCCGGTGCGCGCGCTGCTCGGCGAGATGGCGGCGGCCGGTGTGCTGATGCAGTCGAACCTGCGCTTCGACGGCGCGCTGGTGCTGCAGATGTTCGGCGACGGGCCGGTCAAGCTGGCGGTCGCCGAGGTGCAGAACGACCTCGCGTTCCGCGTCACCGCGAAGGTGATCGGCGAGGTGAGCGACGGTGCGCGCCTCGAGGCCATGCTGAACGTGCACGGCCAGGGCCGCTGCGCGATCACGCTCGACCCGCGGGGCAAGCGGCCCGGCCGGCAGCCCTACCAGGGCGTGGTCGCGCTGCACGGCGACCTTTGCTCCCCGCTGCAGGAACTGGCCGAGGTGCTGGAGCACTACATGCTGCAGTCCGAGCAGCTCGACACGCGCCTGATCCTTGCCGCGAACGACCAGATCGCCGCCGGCCTGCTGATCCAGCGCCTGCCGGTGCAGGGCGGGGCCAACCTTCAGGGTGGCCAGCGCAACGAGGATCTGATCGGGCTGGACGAGGCCTTCAACCGCCTCGCGCTGCTCGCCGGCACGCTGACGCGCGAGGAGTTGCTCGGCCTGGGCGCGGACGCGATCCTGCGGCGCCTGTTCTGGCAGGAGCCGCTGCGGCGCTTCCCACCGCTGTGCGGTGACGACGGCCCGCGCTTCGCGTGCAGCTGCTCGCGCACGCGTGTCGGCAACATGCTCGAGGCCCTGGGTCGCGGCGAGGTCGACGACATCGTGCGCGAGCAGGGGCGGGTCGAGATCGGCTGCGACTTCTGCGGCATCAAGTACCACTTCGACCCGGTCGACGTGGCCGAGCTGTTCACGCCGATCGACCGGCAGGCGCCGGGCTCCGCGGCGACGCACTGAGCCAGAGGCGGCGCGCGGCTACTTCAGCCTGAAGCCGCAGATTCCGCAGAACAGGTCGTCCTTGCCGACTGTCGCCAGGCATTGCGGGCAGGTCGGCGCCGTCGCGGCAGCCGGCGCGGCCGGGCCGGGCGGCAAGTCAGGCGGACTCGCTGTCGTCGGCGGCGCTGCCGGCTCGACCGGCGTCGCCGGCCTGCTCACCGCCGCTGCTGCTGCGGCGGCTGCGCTGGCCTGGGCTGCCGCAGCCGACTGGCGGGCCTGGTCGCGAGCCCGCTCGGCGGCGTCGCGCGCCTTCTGGCCCAGGTCGGCGGCCTGACGCTTCGCGTCGTCGAGCCGAGCCTTCAGCGCGGCCTCGGTCGCGCCGACATCCAGCCCTTCCGTCACACGCAGGTACACGAGGTTCAGGCCGAGCAGGTAGACCAGCGACAGCAGCGAACCCGCCAGCGCCCACAGCAGGCCGGCCCCGATGCCGGCCGCGATGGCGTAGCCCGCGCTGCCGGCCCCGCCGCCGATGCCGCCGCCCATGCCGCCACCCATCTCGCCGAAATCGCCGCCGCCCCGGCGCATCATGCCCATCAGCGAGTACAGCCCATCGCCGCCGAGGATCGACGCCGACAGGCCGATCGACGGCATCAGCCCGGTGAACAGCACGCTGAACACGATGAAGCCGATCACGCCGGACAGCAGCCCGACCACGGCGAGCAGCAGGATCGATTCGACCAGCCGGCTGCGCGCGATCGCCAGCGCCTGCGCGATCGCGCGCGTGATCGTGGCACCCTCCCAGATGGCCGGCAGCGCGAGAAACATGCACAGGAACAGACCGCACAGGGTCAGGCCCGAGATGACGACCGACAGCGGGAACACGACGACGAACAGGATCGGCCCGAGCACCGGGATCTTGCAGATGAAGTACACGATCGCCAGCACGATGAAGACCGCGATCGCGACCAGCGCCAGCGCCAGCACCAGCACGATGAACTTCGGGATGCACAACAGCCCGTAGACCACCGCGTCGGGCAGCGACCGCAACGGCGCGCCGCGCGCCTGGTCCATCAGCAGCACGCCGGCAGCATGGATGCCGGTCGCCGCGGCGACGAACAGGAACAGCCCGCCGAGAAAGGCCACGAAGAAGCCCAGCCGCGTGGCCATCAGCGAGAACAGGCCGGCGACCAGGATGCCGACCACCATGCAGCCGAGCAGCGCGGCCAGCGCGCGCCGGTTGCGCAGCCCGTTGATCGACTGGAACAGGCTCGAGAACGCGTCCGGCGACAGGCCACCGATCGCTGCGGGCTGGTTGGGATTCATGGAAATCCTCCTCGGTCTGTTGGTGCTGGGATCGTCACTGCGGTGCTCAAGCAAATGTGGCTCTGGCACTGCGTGCTTGACCCCGCGGGGGCTGGCCGGGCGCGCTCAGAACTGCTGACGCCGCCGGTCATCGTCGGCGCGGATGCGTTGGCACACGGGATCGTTCGCACGCTCCGCGCGCATGCACTCGCGCGCTTCGCAGATGCCCTTGGAGAGCGGGTTGCGCCCGGCGCAGCGCTCCTGCACGCCGCGCGCCGGCTCGGGCGGCGGCATCGCCTCGGCCGCACGCGGCGCCGGGGGCGGCGCAGGCAGGGTTGCAGCCGACTCGCTGCGGGCGCGCGCCGCTTCGGCGCGGCGCCGCGCCAGGTCAGCCTCCGCCTGCGAGGCCGCGAGCTGACGCCGCTCGCGCAAGGCTTTCGCCTTCGCGTCGCGGGCTGCCTGGTCGCGTGCGGCCTGCTGCTCGCTCTCGGTGGGGCCGGGTGCGGAGGCGCTGTTGCCGGCCGGCTCTCGCAGGCCTCCGGGCAGCGCCGGTGCACTCGCCGTGGACTCCACCGGCGCTGCAATTCCTGCACTCGCCGCAGATTCGGCCGGCACTGCCGGGAGCAGTGGCGGCGCGGCAGCCGGCGCCGGCGCCTCGGTGCTCGCCGCTGCGCTCGGGCTGCTCGCGCCCATCACGGAAGGCGGTGGAGCGGCGTCGAAGGTCGGCGTGGTCCCGGAGCGCGTGTGGTTCAGCCACCAGAGGCCGCCGGCGGCCAGCGCGACGACGACCGCGCCCAGACCGATCCACAGGCCCAGCGGGCGGCCTGCGCCGGCAGCGGGCGTCGTCGCGCTCGTGGCGTGTGCCGCGGACGGCGCCGCCACCGGTGGCAATGGCGGCTTCGGTGCCGCCATCGGCGCTGCAGACGGTGCCGGATGTGCGGAAGGGACAGCGGGCGCGGAAGGCACCGGTGCTGACGGCGGCGCGGCCATGGCCGGTGCCGGCTTCTTCTGATCGACACCGCAGCGGGCGCAGAAGCGTGCCGTTGCAGGGTTCGGGTGGCCGCACGCGATGCATGCGACGGTTGCCGGCGCTGCCTGCGGAACCGCCGGCACGGCCGCCAGCGCGGCGCCGCAAGTGCGGCAAAACCGCGCGTCGTCGGCATTCGGTGCGCCGCACTGCGGACAGTCCTTGGACATCGACACGGCCTCCGGCGTGGTGCGGTGCATTCTCATCGCAAAGCGCGTGCCCGGGCAAGCGTGATCGCCCTGGCGAGCCCGCGGTGGACAATGGCGGCTGCGCTGCGTGCACCGCACGCGAGGGGTACCGATGCTGCATGCCGCGTTGAAGCTCGTTCACCTGCTGTCGCTGGTCGCCTGGATCGGCGGCATGTTCTTCACGCTCGTCTGCCTGCGGCCGGCGCTGGGCGTGCTCGATGCGCCGGCCCGGCCACGCCTGATGAGTGCGGTGCTGCGTCGCTTCTTCGCGGTCGTCGAGGTCGCGATCGGCCTGGTGCTGTTGACCGGCCTCGGCATGTTGTGGAGCGCGCGGCACGGCGCCGGACCGGGCTCCGGCGTCGGCATGCCGCCGAGCTGGACGCTGATGGTCGTGCTCGGCGTGGCGATGATGCTGGTCTTCGCCTGTCTGCGCGCGGTGCTCTACCCGCGGCTGCAGGTGGCGCTTCGGGCCCAGGACGGGCCGGCCGCGGCGGCGGTGCTGGCGCGCATCCGCGGCTGGGTCCTGGTCAATCTGGTGCTCGGCGTGCTGATCGTCGCGGCGATGGCGCTCGGCGCGGCCGTCGGGCTGTGAAACGCGCGGCTCGCGCGTCAGCCCCGGGGCAGTAGCGGGTGGCGTTCGCAGCCCGCATCGCCGCAGCGTTCACACTGCCAGTGCCAGCGCACCGCGTCGGCCTCGTCGGCACCGCCCGGGTGCGGCGCGCGGGCCCGCTGCACGCTGGCGAGCGCCGCGGCGAGCCGTGCCTCGCCGTGGCCGAGAACGACAGCGTAAGGCGTGGCGGAGCGCGCCAGCGCCGCGCGCAGCCTGGCGTCGACCGGCTCGCGCACCTGGGGCCCGTCGCGCTGCAGGCCGTCGGCCTGCCACGGCAGGTCGAGCGCGGTCAGCAGCGTCAGGTCGCAGCGGCGGTGTGCGGCCTCGGCGCTCGCGTACAGGCTGGTGTCGCCGAACACCTGATCGCTGTAGACCGCGATCATCAGCGCGCTGGTGTCGGCGATCACCAGGGCGTGGTTCCGGGCGGCGGCGTCGATGCGGCGGGTCTGCTCGTCGGCGATCGCGGCCTGCTCGTGGGGATGCGGCGTGCGCCGGTGTTGGTCGCAGAATTCGCGCAGGTATTCGGGCACGACGACCGTGCTGCCCGAGCCCGCGGCGAGCGTGTCGCGCAAGGCCTGCGCGAGCGTGGTCTTGCCGGTGCTCTCGGCGCCGAGCAGCGCGATCACGAAGCCGCGGTCGGCCGCCATCGCTTCAGGCGGCCGCAGCCGGGACCATCAGCCGCCGCCAGGCGCGCCAGCCGATGAACGACATCGCGATGAACAGGCTGTACAGCAGCGTCGTCAGCCACAGGCCCTTGTAGGCGAACAGGCCGACGCTGACGAGGTTGACGACGATCCAGGCGAGCCAGTTCTCGAGGTACTTGCGGCCGAGCAGCCACTGGCCGATCACGCTGGCGGCGGTCGGGAAGGCGTCCCACCAGGGCACGTCGGTGTTCGTGAAGCTCTTCAGGAACAGGCCGGTCGCAGGCCAGGCCAGCGCCAGCACCGCGATCAGCCACAGGCGGCCGTGCCGGCCCATCGCGCGCACCCGCAGCGCGCTGCCGTCGGCCTGCGTGCCGCGCAGCCACTGCCACCAGCCCCACAGCGCGACGATCGCGAAGAAGATCTGCAGGCTCGCGTCGCCATAGAGGCGGCTGTTCCAGAAGAGCGCGAAGTACAGCAGCGAGCTGGCGATCGCCAGCGGCCATGCGACCGGGTTGACGCGCATGTTCAGCACGACCATCGCCAGCGCGAGCACGAACGCGACGATCTCGAGCCAGCTCACCGGCGTGGCCCACAGCGTGAAAGCCGGCGCGAACAGGGGCTGCAGGTCGCGCAGCATGGCATCCACCGCGGGCGCCCTTCAGCGAACGGCGTGTGCGCGCATCAACGCTTGAGCGTCGACAGCTGGACGAGGATCTCGTCCGGCTTGACCATGCCGAGGTCGAAGCGCGCCTTTTCCTCGACCATCTCCAGGCCCTCCTTCAGATCGCTGACTTCGGCGACCAGTTGCGCGTTGCGTGCCCGGTCGGCCTGGTTGGCGGCCTGCTGCTCGGCGAGCCTGGACCGCAGCTCCAGCATGCGCGGCACGCCGCCCTTGCCGAACCACAGTTCGGCGTGGACCAGCGCGATCAGCGCGATCAGCGCGAGCGAGATGTAGCGCACGGCGAAAGAACGACCGGGTTCAGCGCAGGTTGTAGAACGCGCCGCGGCCGGGGTAGCTCGCGACGTCGCCGAGGTCTTCCTCGATGCGCAGCAGCTGGTTGTACTTGGCGATGCGGTCGCTGCGGCTCATCGAGCCGGTCTTGATCTGGCCGGCGTTCGTGCCCACCGCGATGTCGGCGATGGTCGAATCCTCGGTCTCGCCCGAGCGGTGCGAGATCACGGCGGTCCAGCCGGCGCGCTTGGCCATCTCGATCGCGGCGAAGGTCTCGGTCAGCGTGCCGATCTGGTTGATCTTGATCAGGATCGAGTTCGCGACGCGCTTCTCGATGCCTTCCTTCAGAATCTTCGTGTTGGTGACGAACAGGTCGTCGCCGACCAGCTGCACCTTCGAGCCGAGGCGATCGTTCAGGTGCTTCCAGCCGTCCCAGTCGCCCTCGTGCATGCCGTCCTCGATGCTGATGATCGGGTACTTGTCGACCCAGGTCGCGAGGATGTCGGTCCACTCGGGCGCCGACAGCGTCAGGCCTTCGCCCTCGAGGTGGTACTTGCCGTCCTTGTAGAACTCGCTCGCGGCGCAGTCCAGGCCGATCGCGATCTGCGAGCCGGCGGTGTAGCCGGCCTTGTCGATCGCCTCCAGGATCATCTGGATCGCCGCCTCGTGGCTCGCGACGCTGGGCGCGAAGCCGCCCTCGTCGCCGACCGCGGTGCTGATGCCCTTGTCGCCGAGGATCTTCTTCAGCGCATGAAACACCTCGGCACCGTAGCGCACCGCCTCGCGGAAACTCGGTGCGCCGACCGGGATGATCATGAACTCCTGCAGGTCGAGGTTGTTGTTCGCGTGCGCGCCGCCGTTGATCACGTTCATCATCGGCACCGGCATCTGCATGCCGCCCATGCCGCCGAAATAGCGGTACAGCGGCAGCCCCGATTCCTCGGCCGCGGCGCGCGCCACCGCCATGCTGACCGCCAGGGTCGCGTTCGCGCCCAGGCGGCTCTTGTTCTCGGTGCCGTCGAGGTCGATCAGCGTGCGGTCGAGAAAGGCCTGTTCGCTCGCGTCCAGGCCCAGCACCGCCTCGCTGATCTCGGTGTTGACGTGCTCGACCGCGCGCAGCACGCCTTTGCCGAGGTAGCGCGACTTGTCGCCGTCGCGCAGCTCGATCGCCTCGCGCGAGCCGGTCGAGGCGCCCGAGGGCACGGCCGCGCGCCCCATCGTGCCGCTCTCGAGCAGCACGTCGCACTCGACCGTGGGGTTGCCGCGGCTGTCGAGGATCTCGCGGCCGACGATGTCAACAATGGCACTCATTCAGGTACTCCGTCTTCTTCAGCAGGAAAAATCGTTCTCGAGCAGCGGCTGCGCCTTGACCACGCGGTCGATCGACACGAGCTGTTCGAGCAGTGCACGCATGTGCTTCAGCGGCACCGCGTTCGGGCCGTCGCTCAGGGCGCGCGCCGGGTCGGGGTGCGTCTCCATGAACACGCCGGCAATGCCGACCGCGATCGCGGCGCGCGCCAGCACCGGCACGAACTCGCGCTGTCCGCCCGAGCTCGTGCCCTGGCCGCCGGGCAGTTGCACCGAATGGGTCGCGTCGAACACGACCGGCGCGTTCGTCTCGCGCATGATCGCGAGGCTGCGCATGTCGGAGACGAGGTTGTTGTAGCCGAAGCTCACGCCGCGCTCGCAGGCCATGAAGCTGTCTTCCGGCAGGCCCTTCTCGCGCGCCGCGGCGCGGGCCTTGTCGATGACGTTCTTCATGTCGTGGGGCGCGAGGAACTGGCCCTTCTTGATGTTCACCGGTTTGCCACTTTGCGCGACGGCGCGGATGAAATCGGTCTGGCGGCACAGGAAGGCGGGCGTCTGCAGCACGTCGACCACGCTGCTCACTTGCGCGATCTGCGATTCGTCGTGGATGTCGGTCAGCACCGGCACGCCCAGTGCGCGCTTGACCTTGGCGAGGATCTCCAGGCCCTTGTCGATGCCCGGCCCGCGGAAGCTGCTGCCCGAGGATCGGTTCGCCTTGTCGAAACTGCTCTTGAAGACGAACGGGATGCCGAGTGCCGCGGTCATTTCCTCGAGCTGCCCGGCCACGTCCATCTGCAATTGTTCCGACTCGATCACGCACGGGCCGGCGATCAGGAAGAACGGCCGGGTGATGCCGACGTCGAACCCGCAAAGCCTCATGCCGCGGCCTTTTCGGCCTGCGACGCCCGCTGGTGATCGAGTGCCGCCTTCACGTAGCTGATGAACAGCGGGTGCCCGTCCCAGGGCGTGCTCTTGAACTCGGGGTGGAACTGAACGCCGACGAACCACGGATGCACGGTCTGCGGCAGTTCGACGATCTCGGTGAGCTTCTCGCGCTGCGTGATCGCCGAGATCACGAGGCCGGCGTCGCGCAGCCGGTCGAGGTAGTGCTGGTTCGCCTCGTAGCGGTGACGGTGGCGCTCGGTGACGACCTTGCCATAGATCTGATGGGCGAGGGTGTTGGGCATCACGTCGGAACTCTGTGCACCCAGGCGCATCGTGCCGCCGAGGTCGGAATTCGCGTCGCGCTTCTGGATCGTGCCGTCGCGGTCCTGCCATTCGTCGATCAGCGCGATCACCGGGTGCGGTGTCTGCGGATCGAACTCGGTGCTGTTGGCATCCGTCAGGCCCGCGAGGTGGCGCGCCACCTCGATCGTCGCGACCTGCATGCCCAGGCAGATGCCGAGGTACGGGATCCTGTGTTCGCGCGCGTACTGAGCGGTCAGGATCTTGCCTTCGACGCCGCGCTTGCCGAAGCCGCCGGGCACGAGGATCGCGTCGAACTTCGCGAGCTGGCCGATGTTGTCGACGGTCAGGGTCTCGGAGTCGACGTAGTCGATCGTCACGCGCGCGTGGTTGTGGATGCCGGCATGGCGCAGCGCCTCGTTCAGCGACTTGTACGAGTCCGACAGGTCGGTGTACTTGCCGCACATCGCGATCCGCACCTCGTGCTGGGGGTGCGCCAGTTCGTGCACCAGGCGGTCCCAGCGCCGCAGGTCGGCGGGCTTGGTCAGCAGTTGCAGCTTCATGCAGATCAGCTCGTCCAGGCGCTGCTCGTGCAGCATGCGCGGCACCTTGTAGATCGTGTCGACGTCCCACATCGAGATCACGCCCTGCAGGCCGACGTTGGTGAACAGCGAGATCTTGTCGCGCTCGTCGTCCGGGATCTCGCGGTCGGCGCGGCACAGCAGCGCATCGGGCTGGATGCCGATCTCGCGCATCTTCTGCACCGTGTGCTGGGTCGGCTTGGTCTTGAGCTCGCCGGCGGCGGCGATCCACGGCACGTAGGTCAGGTGCACGAAGGCCGAGTTGTTCGGGCCGGCACGCAGCGCCATCTGGCGCACCGCCTCGAGAAAGGGCAGCGACTCGATGTCGCCGACGGTGCCGCCGATCTCGACGATCGCGACATCGACATCGGCCGCGCCGCGCTTGACGAACTCCTGGATCTCGTTGGTGACGTGCGGGATCACCTGCACCGTCTTGCCGAGGTAGTCTCCCCGGCGCTCCTTCTCGAGCACCGACTTGTAGATCTGGCCCGCGGTGAAATTGTTGCTGCGCTTCATGCGCGTGCTGATGAAGCGCTCGTAGTGGCCGAGGTCGAGGTCGGTCTCGGCGCCGTCGTCGGTGACGAACACCTCGCCGTGCTGGAACGGCGACATCGTGCCCGGATCGACGTTGAGGTAGGGATCGAGCTTGATCAGGGTGACCTCGAGTCCCCGCGATTCGAGGATCGCGCCCAGCGACGCAGAAGCGATGCCCTTGCCCAGCGAGGACACCACACCGCCGGTGACAAAGACATACTTGGTCATTGTGTGCGGCATCTGTTTGACGCAAATGCCGTGGTGGTAAAGCGCGATTATAGGCGTGGGGGTAGGCACGCCCGGCGCAGGAATGCGCTCCGGCCGCTCAGCCGGTGCAGTGTTCCGTGCCGCTCGATGACGCTGCCGACCTGGCCGCGCAGCAAACCCGGCGCCCGGCGCGCAGATGCGGGTTTCGCTGCATCAAACGATCTTCTCGCCCGGGTGCGTGATCTTCTTCATCGTCTCGAAGCGCGTCGACGGCACGCACAGCGGCACGGTCGTCGGGCCGGTGCTCCACTGCGGGTCTTCGAGCGACTCGAAGGCCTCGCGCAGCTTCAGGCCCCAGTTGCCGCGGATCATCTGGAAGTACGGGTTGTGATCGTCGATGCAGACGATCTGGTCGGTCTGCAGCTTGTGCGCCTCGTAGACCAGCAGGTCCAGCGGCAGGCCGACCGAGAGGTTGGACTTCAGCGTCGAGTCCATCGAGACCAGCGCGCATTTCGCGGCCTCGTCGAGCGGGGTCGCCGGCGTGATCATGCGGTCGAGGACCGGCTTGCCGTACTTGGATTCGCCGACCTGGAAATAGCAGGTCTCGCGCGTCGCCTCGATGAAGTTGCCGGCCGAATAGACCAGGAACAGCCGCATCGCCTCGCCCTTGATCTGGCCGCCGAAGATCATCGAGGCGTTGAAGTCGACGCCGGCGGTGGCGAGCGCCGCGCCGTCCTGGTCGTAGACGCGGCGCACCGTGGCGCCGAGCACGCGCACTGCGTCGAACATGCTCTTCGCGTTCCAGATCGTGACGGGCGCGCCGTCGCGGTCCTCGATCTTCTCGACCTGCAGGATCTCGCGCACCGACTGGCTGATCGAGAGGTTGCCGGCCGACAGCAGCACCATGAAGCGGTCGCCCGGCTTCTCGTACACCATCATCTTGCGATAGGTGCTGATCTGGTCCAGCCCGGCGTTGGTGCGCGAGTCGGACATGAACACCAGGCCGGCGTCGAGCTTGATGCCTACGCAGTAAGTCATTCCAGACCTTCCGACGGGCCGCCATGGGCCAGGAACGGGCCCCTGCGTGGCCCTCGGAGATCTGCGCCCCCCCGGGGGGGCGCGAACGAAGTGAGCTTGGGGGCTGTCATTGCTTTCCTTGCAGGGCCTTGAGTTCGTAGAGCGCGGCGAGCGCTTGCCTGGGCGAGAGCATATCGGGGTCGAGTGCGGCGACGGCGGCATCGAGCCTGGATAGCTCGGTTGCCGGCGCAGGCGGCGGGGCGGCGAACAGGTCGATCTGCGCGTCGGCGGCGTGCTTGCCGGCTTCGAGCGCTTCCAGCGTCGCGCGCGCCTGACGCAGCAGGCTCGCCGGCATGCCGGCCAGGCGTGCGACCTGGATGCCGTAGCTGCGGCTCGCCGGGCCGGGTTGCAGCTCGTGCAGGAACACGATGTCGTCGCCGCTCTCGGCCGCGGACACGTGCATGTTCAGGGCGCGCTCGTGCCGCACCGGCAATTCGGTCAGCTCGAAGTAGTGGGTCGCGAACAGGGTGAACGCGCGCGTCCGGTCGTGCAGGTGGCCTGCGATCGCGCTTGCCAGCGCGAGGCCGTCGAAGGTCGAGGTGCCGCGGCCGATCTCGTCCATCAGCACCAGCGAATGTTCGGTCGCCGAGTGGATGATCGCGGCCGCTTCGGTCATCTCCAGCATGAAGGTCGATTGCGCGTTCGCCAGATCGTCGGCCGCGCCGATGCGGGTGTGGATCGCGTCGATCGGCCCGAGCCGGCAGGCGCGCGCCGGCACGAACGAGCCCATCGCGGCGAGCAGCGCGATCAGCGCGACCTGGCGCATGAAGGTGCTCTTTCCGCCCATGTTCGGCCCGGTGATCACGAGCATCTTCTGCGCCGCATCGAGCCGGCAGTCGTTGGCCATGAATTGGCCCCCCGCGGTTTCCATCAGGCGCGCCTCGACGACCGGATGGCGGCCCGCCTCGATCCGGATGCAGGGTTCGCGCGCGAACTCGGGGCGGCACCAGTTCAGCGTGACCGCACGTTCGGCGAGCGCGGCCAGCGCGTCCAGACTCGCGAGTGCGCGGGCCAGCGCCGACAGCGGTTCGACATGGGCCTGCAAGCGATCGAGCAACTGCTCGTAGAGCCACTTCTCGCGTGCCAGCGCCCGGTCCTGTGCCGACAGCGCCTTGTCCTCGAAAGTCTTCAACTCCGGCGTGACGAAGCGCTCGGCGTTCTTCAGGGTCTGGCGGCGCCGGTAGTCGGCCGGCACCTTGGCGGCCTGGCCCTGCGTGACCTCGATGTAGAAGCCATGCACCTTGTTGAACTGCACGCGCAGGTTGGCGATGCCGGTGCGCGCGCGTTCGCGGGCTTCGAGGTCGATCAGGTACGCGTCGCAGTTCTGGCCGATGCCGCGCAGCTCGTCGAGCTCGGCGTCGAAGCCCGGGGCGATCACGCCGCCGTCGCGCAGCAGCACGGCGGGCTCGTCGGCGATCGCGGCGGCCAGCAGTGCGAGGATCACGTCGGGTGGCAGCAGCGCGTCGGCCAGCAGGTCGAGCAAGGACGCCTCGCCGAGCGGAACCAGTTCGCGCAGCGTGGGCAGCGCCTGCAGGGTCGTGCGCAGACTGGTCAACTCGCGCGGGCGCACCTGGCGCAGTGCGATGCGCGCCGTGATGCGCTCGACGTCGCAGATGCCGCGCAGCGCGTCGCGCAGTTCGTTCACGCGCGCGGCCGGCAGCGCCTCGATGGCGTCGTGGCGCCGGGTCGCGACGCGGCGCTCGCGCAGCGGGTGCGTGAGCCAGTGGCGCAGGGTGCGCGAGCCCATGCCGGTGCGGCAGGTGTCGATCAGCGACAGCAGCGTCGGCGCGTTGTCGCCGCGCAGCGTCTGGGTCAGCTCCAGGTTGCGGTGCGTGGTCGGCGGCAGATCGAGCAGATCACTGGTGCGCTGCACGGCCAGCGTGCGCACGTGGGCGAGCGCCTGGCCTTGCGTGTGCTCGGCGAAGCTCAGCAGCGCCGCACCGGCCGCCTGCGCTGCGTGCAAATCCTGTGCGTTGAAGCCGGCGAGGCTCGCGACACGCAACTGATCGCACAGCTTGCGCAGGCCGAGCGCGGTGTCGAACTGCCAGGCCGGGCGCTGCGTGATCGTGAGCCGCGCGTTCGCGAGCGCGGCCGGCACGTGGTCGCGGTCGACCAGCACTTCGGCGGGCGCCAGACGCGCGAGCCACGCGCCCAGTTCGGCCTCGCTGCACTCGGTCAGGCCGAGCTCGCCGCGGGTCAGCGCGAGCCACGCCAGGCCGACCTGCCGGCCCTGCGTCGAGACCGCGAGCAGCAGCGCATCGCTCTTGTCGGCCAGCAGTTCCGTGTCCGTCACCGTGCCCGGCGTCACGACCCGCACGACCTTGCGCTCGACCGGCCCCTTCGCGGTGGCGACATCGCCGACCTGCTCGCAGATCGCGACGGCCTCGCCCAGGCGGATCAGCTTCGCGAGGTAGCCCTCGACCGAGACCACCGGCACACCGGCCATCGGGATCGGTTCGCCGCCGCTGGTGCCGCGCGTCGTCAGCGTGATGTCGAGCAGGTGGTTCGCCTTGCGCGCGTCGTCGAAGAACAGCTCGTAGAAGTCGCCCATGCGATAGAACACGAGCGTCTCGGGGAAGCCGGCCTTGATGCGCAGGTATTGCTGCATCATGGGGGTGTGCGCCGACAGGTCGCGCTGCGAGGGCGGCAAGGGCGGGGTCGGTTCGCTCATGGAACCGGCGATGTTAGGCGAGGCGGGCAGGGTGCCCGGCGAAGAACGCGCACGGTCGGCGAGAATTCAGGCCACGGCATGTGTCGATCAACCCCACGCTGCAAAGGAGTTCAAGCGCCATGAAGACCCGCATCACCGAACTGTTCGGCATCGAGCACCCGATCATCCAGGGTGGCATGCATTACGTCGGCTTTGCCGAGCTGGCCGCGGCGGTGTCCAACGCCGGCGGGCTGGGCATCATCACCGGCCTGACGCAGCGCACGCCCGAACTGCTGGCCAGGGAGATCCGCCGCTGCCGCGAGCTCACCGACAAGCCCTTCGGCGTGAACCTGACCTTTCTGCCGGTGCTCAGCGCGCCCGATTACCCGGGCTACATCCGCGCCATCGTCGAAGGCGGCGTGAAGGCGGTGGAGACCGCCGGCAACAACCCGCAGAAGTGGATGCCCGCGCTGCATGAGGCCGGCATCAAGGTGATCCACAAGTGCACCTCGGTGCGCCATTCGCTGAAGGCCGAGGCGATCGGCTGTGATGCCGTCAGCGTCGACGGCTTCGAGTGCGGCGGCCATCCGGGCGAGGACGACGTCCCCAACTTCATCCTGCTGCCGCGCGCCGCCGAGGAACTGAAAATCCCCTTCGTCGCCTCCGGCGGCATGGCCGACGGCCGCTCGCTGGTGGCGGCGCTGGCGCTCGGCGCCGAGGGCATGAACATGGGCACGCGCTTCATCGCCACGAAGGAAGCGCCGGTGCACGACCGCGTCAAGCAGGCCATCGTCGCCGCCAGCGAGCTGGACACGCGGCTGGTGATGCGCCCCCTGCGCAACACCGAGCGCGTGCTGCGCAACGCCGCGGTGGACAAGCTGCTGGAGAAGGAGCGCGAACTCGGCGCGAAGCTGAAGTTCGAGGACATCAGCGAACAGGTGGCGGGCGTCTATCCGCGCATCATGCAGGACGGCGACATGGATGCCGGCGTCTGGTCCTGCGGCATGGTGGCCGGGCTGATCCACGACATCCCGAGTTGCAGGGGACTGATCGAGCGTATCATGTCCGAGGCCGACGCCCTCATCCGCCAACGCCTGGCCGGCTTCGTGCGCTGAGCAACTTCGACGGTGTTGGCGCACCGTTCACAAGGCTCAATCCATCTCCCGGATGTCTGCCGCTGCACTGATCTCCATTTCGGTCAGTGCGATGACCTCGTCGGCGCTGAAACCGCGCGCAACTTCCTTCAGAACAAACCGGCCATCCTGCCAGTGCAGCAGCGCCAGGTCGGTGACCACATACGTGACACATCCGCTGCCTGTGAGGGGGTAGGTGCATTCGCGCCGCAGCTTTGGGCGCCCCTTGCTGTCGGTGTGCTCCATGACGATGATGAGTTCGGCACGGCCCGACAGCAGATCCATCGCGCCGCCAATGCCGCCGCGCCGGGTGTCCGATGTGCTCCAGTTGGCGACGCTGGCGTGCTGATCGACCTCGTACGCACCGAGGATCACGGTGTCGAGCCAGCCGCCACGCGCCATCTCGAAGGAGGTGACGCTGTCGAAGAAGGACGCGCCCGGTCGCAGCGATACGAATTGACCCGCGGCGTTGTAGATGTCCGGATCGATTTCGTCGTTGCTCGTCACCATTTCACCATAGCCAAGAACTCCGTTTTCGGCATGGAGGATGACGTCCCGGCTCTGCAGATAGTTTGAAACCATCGTGGGGATGCCAACGCCGAGGTTCACATAGGCGCCATCCTTGACGAGGCCGGCAGCGCGCCTGGCGATGCCAGTCCGGGTGAGCCCGGGCTTTCCGTTGTAGAGCCGCGGCTTGTCGGAGGGCCGCCGTTCGGGCCGGAGCAGCGCCTGGCTCTTGAAGGCCTGCGTCGTCTTCACGACACGCGATACGAAGATACCGGGGAGATCGATGAGTTCCGGGGGAATCGTGCCGGGCTCCACGATCTCGTCGACCTCGACGATCGCGACGCGCGCGGCTTTGGCGAAACTCGGATTGAAATTCTGGCTGCCGCCGCGGAATTGAACGTTACCCAGGCGATCGGCTCGATATCCATTCAAGAATGCATAGTCGACATGAATCGCATGTTCCAAGACATGCGGCTTGCCGTCGAAAAGACGAATCTCCTTTCCCTCGGCGATGGCCGTGCCGACGCTGGTCGGAGAGTAGAAGGCGGGTATTCCCGCGCCGCCGGCACGACAACGTTCCACCAAGATGCCCTGCGGAACCAGCTCGATGCTCATCTCGCCCGACATGATTTGATCTTCGCTCGCGGTGCGTGTGCCGGGGCGCATCGAGAACGCGGCAATCAGCTTCTTCACCTGCCTGTTTTCGGCCAGTATCTGACCGCGCGCTTCGCCCGACTCACCCAGGGAATTGCAGACAATGCTCAAGTTCCTGGTGCCCTTGTCGCGCAGCGCAATGATCAGGCTGGTGGCAAAGCGGTGCATGACACCGAAACCTGCGATCGCGATCGTCGCGCCATCGGGAATGTCGGCGATGGCCTGTTCGGGCGATGGGAACGTCTTGTCCATGGCGCTCTGTTCGATGTGGTGGGTTGGCGGCGTTGGCACGCCGTCCAGATCGGCCTGCCGGCGCTCTTGAAGACGAGGGCCGATCAGTTGAGCTTGGGGATGTTGGCGGCCTTGACGACCCGGGCCCATTTGGCGATGTCCGCTGCCACGGCGTCGCCGAGTTCTTCCGGCGTGCTGGTTCTCACTTCGAACCCGTTTTGCAGCAGCGTCCCCTTGACGTCGGGGAGTTGCAGCACCCGGACGATCTCGGCGTTCAACCTGGCGATCACCTCCTTGGGCGTGCCGGCCGTCGTGAAGAATGCCGCCCAGGTGACGGAGTCGAATCCGGGATAGCCGGATTCGGCGATCGTCGGCACGTCCGGCAGAAAGACCGAACGCCTGGCCGAGGTCACGGCCAGGGCCTTGACCTTGCCGGCCTTGATCTGCGGAAGCGCCGAGGTCAGTGCCTCCATGTAGGTGTCCAGGCGCTCGCTGAGAAGATCCACGAATACCGGCGGTGCGCCCTTGTAGGGCACCGCAATCATGTCGATGCCGGCACTCATCTTGAACAGTTCTTCGGTGAGCTGCGGCGTCGACGTTGTGTAGGCCATGTTGTACTTTCCGGGATTGGCCTTGGCCAAACTCACCAGTTCCCGTGCCGACCCGACCGGCAGGCTGTTTCTGGCCATCAGGACGTACGTGGTGCTGCCCATCAGCCCGACCGGCGCGAAATCCTTCAACGTGTCGTAGGGCAGCTTGCTGAACAGATTGGCATTGATGCTCTGGATGCTGACGGTGGTGAACAGCATCGAATAGCCATCCGGATTCGCCTTCGCCACCAGGTCCGTGGCGATGATGCCGTTGGCGCCCGGCCGGCTGTCGGTGATGACGGTCTGGCCCAGGTTCTCGCCGAGCTTCTGGGCGATCAGGCGGGCCATCACGTCGCCTCCGCTGCCGGGCGAGAAGGGCATGACGATGCGGAGCGGCTTGGTCGGGAAGGTCTCGGCGCGCGCAGCGCCCGTCACGCAGATCAGGCCCGTGGCGAGCAGGGCACCCAGTGTTCTGCCGAATCGACGAATCATGGCTTGTGCTCCTCCTGTTGCGTCTGCCGAATCTCCGGGCGCCTTGGAGCGCGCCTCTCGTTGCGCAGCGCGGTCACGCCGGCACTGGTGGCACCTCGCGCTGGCTGCGCGCTCCTCGCTGAAGCCGCTGCAATCGCGCCAGGCGCATCATGCCACCAAGGTTTCGGTGCAGTTCCGGATTGACTGATTGGCCACGGACACGTACCTAACAAACGCTTGACAGTGACCTCGGCTGGGATCAACATTCACAGCTCGATGCCGAGCTTCACGATGCCAGCGTGAAGGCCCGCTTGGCTCCCCAGGTTGATGGAGACCTCGACTCCCTGGGCGGCGGCGCGCGGCGCAGGCAATTGACCGATCAGGGGCCCCATGAATTTCGACTTGACCACCCAGCAGATCCAACTGCGCGACGCGGCCCGAAAACTGGCCCAGGAAAAGTTCAAGGACAAGGCTGCCTACTGGGACAAGCACGAAGAGTTTCCCGAGGAGAACAAGGAAATCCTGTGCAAGCTGGGCTATCTCGGTCTGAGCGTGGACGAGAAGTACGGTGGTTCCGGACTGGGCCTCGTGGACACCTACCTCGTCGTCGAAGAGATCGCCAAGGTGGACATGACCACCGCCCTGATCGTCCACGATCAGAATGTGTCGCCGCGCATCATCGCCAACTTCGGCAGCGAGGAGATGAAGCGCCGCCTGATTCCCCAGTTCATCAGCGGCGAGGCGGAATGCAGCATCGCCTGGACCGAACCGCAGGCGGGTTCCGATGCGACGGCGATCACCACCACCGCGGTGCGCGACGGGGACGATTACATCGTCAACGGCCGCAAGGTCTTCACGACCTTCGGCGATCGGGCGTCCATGCACCTGGTCTACGCCCGCTTCGGTTCGTCCAAGGGGGCGAAAGGCATCGGTACCATCGTCGTGGAGCGGAACCGCCCGGGCGTGACCGTCCACTCTCTGGACGGAAAGATGGGAGCGCGCGGCGCCAACGAGAACGAGATGTTCTTCGACAACGTCCGGGTGCCCGCCGCCAACGTGGTCACGATGGGGGACCCGACAAGTTCCAAGGGATTCGTCCAGCCCCTGACGATCTACAACGCCACCCGGGTGGGAATGGGCATCCTGGCCCTGGGTGTGGCGGAGGGTGCTTTCGATCTGGCCAGGGAGTACATGCAGGTACGCGAGCAATTCGGGCAGAAGCTCTGCGAGATGCAGGGTCTGAGATGGATGATGTCCGACATGCTGATCCAGATCGAGGCAGCCCGCTGCCTTTGCTACAAGGCGCTGGCCCTGGTGGATGCTGGTAAACCCGATCCCTGCATGTCGTCGATCGCCAAGGTGTTTGCCACCGAGATGGCCATCAAGGTCACGCTCGATTGCCAGCAGATGTTCGGCGGCTACGGCTATTTCGGCGGCCTGCCCCTGGAGCGGATGGTTCGCGACGTGCGGATGCTGACCATCACGGGGGGAACCACCCAGACGCAGAAGAACGGCATCGCCAACCACATCTTCCCGAACAAGTAGGGAATGTCGATGGCTCGGGGCCTGCGGCGGACGACCGGCCTTCGGCGCAAAATCGACCGGATGGTCGCCGCCTGCTGGAGCGGTCGCAGCGTTCTGCACTTGTTGCCAGGAGGGCATATGAAGCGATGGGTCCGGGGGGTGCTGGCGCTCTTGCTGTCGAGCATGGTTGCCCCGTTGGCCCTGGCTCAGGGCTATCCGAGCAAGCCCATTCGCGTGATCATTCCGTCCACTGCCGGCGGCATCATCGACGTGCTGCCCCGCGCGCTGTTCCAGAAGATGTCGGAGAGCATGGCGCAGCCCATCGTTGTGGACAATCGTCCTGGAGCGGCCGGCATCATCGGCTCGGAGATGGCCGCCAAGGCCACTGCGGACGGATACACCTTGTTGGTGGTGGCCACCGCGCATGCCATCAACCCCGGCCTTTACCCGAAGCTTCCCTACGACACGGAAAAGGACTTCACCCCGATCACCATGGTCGGGCGGCTTCCGCTGTATCTGGTGACGCATCCGTCCGTGCCGGCGAACAACGTGAAGGAACTGGTCGCCCTGGCCCGGGCCAGACCCGGCCAGATGTCGTTCGCGTCTGCCGGCAACGGCCAGGGCTCCCATCTGGCCGGCGAAATGTTCAAGTCGCTGGCGGGCATCGAATTGATCCACGTCCCGTACAAAGGCGCGGGGCCGGCCTTGGCCGACGTGCTGGCGGGGCACGCGTCCCTCTTGTTCAACGACCCGGTCTCGGCCATGCCCCACATCAAGGCGGGCCGCCTCAAGCTGCTGGCGGTCGGTACCGCCCAACGCTCGGCCGCGGTACCCGACACTCCCACGGTGGCGGAATCCGGCGTTCCCGGATTCGATGCCTATGCCTGGCTGGGAATCCTCGCGCCCGCGGGATTGCCCACCGACATCGCCGCGAAGTTGCACAGGGAAATCATCAAGGCGATGAACGCACCCGAGATCAAGGAGCGATTCTTCAGCGCGAGTGGAGGAATCGAGCCCATCGGCGCCAATCCGGAGCAGTCGGTCGTCTTCATCCGGTCCGAGATGACCAAATGGGCGAAGGTCGTGAAGGATGCGGGAGTCAAGGGGGACTGATGCCACAGCGCAGGCAGCCCCTCGTGTCGAAAGACTGCATCTGGCGGGCACGCCAGTGTCGAGCCGGTGCATCTGCGCGCAGCGCTGCGGCGCTGTGCGTGGCGAGCCCGCCGGCGGTAGACATCCGGATGCGACATTCATCGAGGTGCGCAAGGAGCGATCATGTCAATTGATCTGGACAGGCGGGGTGCGGTGGCCGTCATGACGTTCAACAACCCGCAGAGGTTGAACGCGATGACCCCCGCGATGCGCCAGCAGATGGAGCATCGGGTCATCGAGGTTCGGGATGACCCGGCGATCCGGGCGCTGGTGATCACCGGTGCCGGCAACGCCTTCTGCGCCGGGGGTGACATCACCACCTTCGCCACCGCCACTCCGGTGGCGATGCGGGACCGGCTCAAGCAGCAGCATCGCGTCACCTTGTCCATGTACCACCTGGAGAAGCCGGTCATCGCCGCAGTCAACGGTGCCGCCTTCGGCGTGGGGTTCAGCATCGCGATGCTGGCCGACATCATCCTGGCCGCCGACACCGCCAGGTTCTGCCAGAGCTATTCCAACGTGGGGCTGGTTCCCGACGGCGGCGGTCTGTACCTGCTGGCCAGGATCGTGGGCAGCCAACGCGCCAAGGAACTGGTGCTGCTGGCCGATGTGCTGAAGGCCCAGGAGGCCAGGCAACTGGGAATCGTCCGCGAGGTCTATCCGGCCGAGCAACTGATGGCCGAGGCCATGACACTGGCCGAGCGCCTCGCCGCCGGGCCGACCCGTGCATTCGGGCTCGACAAGGCGATGCTGAATCGCGGTTGGGCCATGGACCTGGAGAGCTTTCTGGAACTCGAAGCTGTGGGGGAGACCTACATGATGGAAACCGCCGACCACCGTGAAGGAGTGGCCGCCTTCAAGGAGAAGCGCAAGCCTGTATTCAAGGGCGAGTAGCGATGGCGATGAACTCCCCCCGAGAACGCGCCACGCACCCCGTTCGGCTCGATGTTCGCCATGAAACATGAAGTGGCCAACTTGCCGATGTTCAGCCGTTGCGGTTACCGTGGTCGGCTGCCACCCGAATGCGCGGCGCGGCCTCCGCGCAGGCTCACCGGCGGCACGGCCCAGACGCAGAAGAAAGTGATTGCCGGACACGTCTTCCAGAATTCGTGATCCGGCTTGTTGAACCCTTTGATTTGACCATTCGACGGAGACCAAGACATGGACTTTTCACTCAGCCCCGAACAGACCGCGATGCGCGACATGGCGGCACGCTTTGCCAAGGAACGACTGGCCCCCGACTACATGAAGCGGGAAAAAACCAGCACCATCGATCGCACCATTCTCAAGGAGATGGGCAGCCTGGGCCTGATCAGCGCGGCGCTGCCCGAAGAATTCGGCGGCATGGGGGTGGACTGCGTCACCTCCGGCGTGATCATCGAGGAGATCGCCGCCGGCGACTTCAACATGAGTTACGTGCAGCTGGTGAGCTGGCTGATGGGCCAGATCCTGTGCAAGTACGCCGAGCCGGACGTGGCCGCCCAATGGGTGCCGAAGCTGGCGGCCGGCGAAGCCCTCGTGGCTCTGGGCCTGACCGAGCCGCGCGGCGGCTCCGATGCTGCCAACCTGATCCTGCGTGCCGAGCGCAAGGGCGACCACTACATCATCAACGGCGAGAAGACCTCGATCAGCTTCTGCGAGCAGGCCGATGTCATCGTGTCCTTCGCCCGCACCGGCAAGGTGGAGGACGTGGCCAAGGGCATCAGCGCCTTCGTCATCCCGATGAACGCGCCAGGCGTCAGCCGCGCCCGCTTCAGCGACGTGGGCACCAAGATCGTCGGCCGCGGCTCGGTGTTCTTCGACAACGTCAAGATTCCGGCCAACCACCGCATGGGCGAGGAGAACCGCGCGTTCTTCCAGATCATGAACGGCTTCGACTACAGCCGCGCGCTGATCGGCCTGCAGTGCCTGGGAGCGGCGCAGGCCTCGCTCAACGAATCCTGGGAATACATCAAGGAACGCAAGGCCTTCGGCGCGCCGCTGGCCCAGTACCAGGGCGTGACCTTCCCGCTGGCCGAGGCCGACACGCTGCTCACCGCCGCGCGCGCGCTGTGCTACCGCACGCTGTGGCTGCGCGACGCCGGCCTGCCGCACACCGCCGAGGCGGCGATGTGCAAGTGGTGGGTGCCCAAGATCAGCTACGAGGTCATCACGCAGTGCCTGCTGACCCACGGCCACTACGGCTACACCACCGACCTGCCGCACCAGCAGCGCATGCGCGACACGCTGGGCCTGCAGATCGGCGACGGCACGGCGCAGATTATGAAGCTCGTGATCGCGCGCGAGCGCGTCGGCCGGATTGCCGTGCAGTACGCCCAGGGCAGCAACAAATAGTCGACACGGGCAAATCGATTGACCGTCGGGCTGCCCGTTACAGGAGACAGGCGGGGTGGAATTCCGGTGGCACCACTCTCACGATTTGCAGGACACTGTATGCGCCGCCCTGGGGCCGGGACTGATCGCCGATTTGGAGTCCGCGCTTCCCTCCCTGCCAGAGAGTCGGATCCACCGCGCCAGTTGCTATCGCGTCTCAGGCGCGCTGCTTGCAAAGGAGAACCACCTGCCAGGCATTACGAAACGCAACCTCCTGGGGTTTACTGCGGCGGCGGCGCTCGCCGCCGCGCCGAGTGTCTGAGCGACAGACGAGCCAGGGCGTCGAGCCGATTGGCAGCACGTCAGAGTATTTTTCCGAGTTCATCAAGACCGAACTCGTCAAATGGGGCAAGGTCGTCAAAGACGCGGGCATCAAGCTTGATTGATCTCGCTACATGGCCATTGCCGCAGCCGGCTGTTGCAGGGCGCGGGCTTCAGACCCGGGGCGCGACAGATTTCCAATTGCGTTGACTGTACGAGGAATCCTATGACTGTCCGAATCGAACGCCATGGCGCGGTAGCGCACGTGGTTCTTGCCCGTCCCGAGCGGCTGAACGCGCTCACGCCCGAGATGATGGAGTTGCTCGCCGAAGCCACCACGACCCTGCAGAAGGATCCCGAGGTGCGCGCCGTGCTGCTGCGCGGCGAGGGCCGCGCGTTCTGCGCCGGTGCCGATGTGGGCACGATGAAGGGCCTGGACGTCCTGAGCGGTCGCCAGCGCATCCAGCGGGCGCATCGCGTGATCGCCGGGCTGGCCAATCTGGACAAGCCGGTGATCTGCGCGGTGCGCGGCGCGACCGTGGGCGTGGGCTGGAGCCTGGCGCTGTCCTGCGACGTGATCCTCGCTTCCGACAACGCCAAGTTCAGCCTGGTGTTCAAGAAGATCGGTCTGGCGCCCGATGGTGCCGCGGCCTACTTCCTCACCCAATACATCGGCGTGCTGCGCGCGCGCGAGCTGATGATGTCGGCACGCATGGTGCCGGCCGAGGAGGGCAGGCAGATGGGCATGGTCAACGAGGTCGTGCCCGACGACCAGCTCGATGCGCGCAGTGTCGCGCTGGCCGAAGAACTGGCCGAATCGGCCACCTTCGCGCTGGCCATGGGCAAGCGCATGTTCCGCGCGTCGATGCAGCCCAGCCTCGAGGCCTTCCTCGACTACGAAGCGCAGGCCCAGAATCTGGTGCTGCAAAGCGACGACCGGAAGGAAGGCGTCGCCGCCTTCCTGGAAAAGCGCAAAGCCAATTTCGTCGGCCACTGAATCAAGGAGTCCCATCATGTTCCAACTCGACCCCGATCTCGAAGCCTTCCGCCAGGAAATCCGCAAGACCGCCGAGCGCGCTTTCAGCGCCAAGGCCGCCTACTGGGATGAAAAGGAGGAGTTCCCCACCGAGAACCGCGAACTGCTCGCCAAGCTCGGCTACCTGGGCATGGTGATTCCCGAGGCGTACGGCGGCTCGGGCGCACCGGTGATCCAGGGCACGATCATGCTCGAGGAGATCGCGCGCGTGTGCTTCAACACCGCGCTGGTCGCGCAGATCGCGCTCAACGGGCCGTCGCGCGCCATCGCCATTCTCGCCTCCGAGGAACAGAAGAAGCGCTGGCTGCCGGGCTGTGCGCGCGGCGAGTACAACTTCGCCATCGGCATCAGCGAACCCGGCGCCGGCTCGGGCATGACCGACATGATCACCTCCGCCACGCCCGACGGCGACCACATCGTGCTGAATGGCCAGAAGGCCTATTGCACCGGCGGTCACCTGGCCACCCATGTCTTCGTGTTCGCACGCTGGGGCAAGACCGAGGGCCCGCGCGGCATCGGGGCGCTGATCGTCGAACGCGGAACGCCGGGGTTCGAGGTCGGCCATCCGGACCGCAAGATGGGCGGTCGCGGCATGCCCGAGGTGGAGCTGTATTTCGACCACTGCAGGGTGCCGCGCAAGGACATCATCCTCGCCGGCGATCCGGAGTCGACGCGCAGCTTCAAGCGCCTGATGAGCTCGTTCGGACCCGAGCGCGTCGGCAATGCCGCGATGTGCCTGGGCGTTGCGCAGGCGGCCTACGAGAAGGCCAAGTCGTATTCCCAGGAACGCCATCAGTTCGGCCGGCCGATCTGCGAGTTCCAGGGCCTGCAGTGGAAGATCGCCGACATGGCGGTGCAACTGCACGCAGCGCGGCTGATGATCTACCGCGCGGCCACCAACCTGGTCGACGGCTTCCCCGACCCGCTGGAGGCGGCGATGGCCAAGCTCTACGCCAACGAGATGGTGCAGCGTGTCACCAACGAGGCGCTGCAGATGCACGGCCACGCCGGTTTCACGCGCGCGTTGCCCCTGGAGCGCATGGTGCGCGATTCACGCGGCTTCGCGCTCGGCGGCGGCACCACCGAGATCCTGCGCAACACGATCGCGGCCATGGTCTACGGGCGGGCGTTCGACCAGCGCCGCGGCTGAGCGCCGCGGATCCGGCGCGCGCAACCGGACCCGGCGCGCGCACCCCGACCCGCACCCATGACATGCACCAGACCGCAGGAGGACCGAACCCATGAAAGCCGTCGTCGCCCACGCCATCAACGACTTCTCGGTCGTCGACGTCGAACTCGATCCGCCCAAGGTCGGCGAGGTGCTGGTGCGCATGAAGGCCACCGGCATCTGCCATTCCGATCTGTCGATGATCAACGGCACCCTCCGTGCCAAGTTGCCATCCGTGCTCGGGCACGAGGGTGCGGGCATCGTCGAGCAGGTCGGTGATGCGGTCACCAACGTCAAGCCCGGCGACCATGTCGTGCTGTCCTTCGTGCCGAACTGCGGCCACTGCTACCACTGCGACCGCAGCGAACCCTTCCTGTGCCAGAAGAACAAGCCGCACGGCGGCCTGCTCGACGGCACCAGCCGGGTGAAGCTGAACGGCCAGGAGATCGCCGTCATGTCCTTCCTCGGCAACATGGCCGAGTACTGCGTGGTGCCGTCGGTGTGCGTGGTCGCTGTCGACAAGGCGCACGACTTCAAGGCTGCGGCCCTGGTCGGCTGCGGCGTCACCACGGGGGTCGGTGCGGCAATCCGGACGGCGCAGGTCAAACCCGGCTCGACCGTGGCCGTGTTCGGCTGCGGCGGTGTCGGGCTCAACGTCATCCAGGGCGCCCGCATCGCCGGCGCGGCGAAGATCATCGCGGTCGACCTGTCGGTCGAGAAGATGGCGCTGGCCCGCGAGTTCGGTGCCACCGACGTCGTCGACCCGGCGCAGGAGGCCTTCAAGCAAGTGCTCGACCTGACCGGCGGCATCGGCGTCGATTACGCGTTCGAGGTGGTGGGCAGCGGCAAGCTGGTCGAGCAGTGCTTCAAGGCCACGCGCATGAACGGGATGACCGTGCTGGTCGGCGTCGGCCGCGCCGAGGACCGCTTCTCGTTCAACGCGATGATCGTGCCGTTCACCGGCAAGACCATCAAGGGCTGCATGTACGGCAGCTGCAACTTCAAGGTCGACTTCCCGATGTACCTCGACCTGTACCGCCAGAAGAAGCTCGACCTCGACCGCCTGATCACGCGCACCTATTCCATCGACGAGGCACCGCTGGCCTTCGCCGATCTCGAGAAGGGTGTCAACGCGCGCGGCGTGATCGTGTACTGAATGACCCCAGGGCGAAGTTTCGGCCCGTCCGTCGCGCGGCAAAGCGGGCCCTGAACCCGACCACGCGTTTCGCAGAGAGCGAGGAGCAAGCATGATCGGCATCACTTCCTACGGCGCATACGTGCCCAGGCTGCGGCTCAACCGCGCCGCGGCCGCGCAGGCCAACGCCTGGTCCAACCCGGGCCTGATGGCCCAGGCGCGCGGCGAGCGCGCCATGGCCAACTGGGACGAGGACAGCCTGACGATGGCCGTCGAGGCGGCGCGCGACACCCTGTCCGGCCGCAGCAGCGACGGCATCGCGGCGGTCTACTTCGGCTCCAGCACGCACCCCTTCGCCGACCGGCAGAACGCGGGCGTCGTGGCCGCGGCGCTGGACCTGTCCGAATCGATCGCCTCCGCCGACCTGGGCGGCGCGCAGAAGGCCGGCACCGCGGCGCTGCTGGCGGCGCTGGATCGCGTCGCCGCGGGCCGGCCGGGCGAGGCGCTGGTGGTGGCCGCCGAGCACCGCCGCGCGCGCCCCGGCAGCGCGCAGGAACTGCAGTACGGCGACGCCGCGGCGGCCTTCACGCTCGGCAGCGCGTCGGTGGTCGCCGAGTTCCTGGGCAGCCACAGCGTGTCGGTCGACTTCGTCGACCACTACCGCGCCGCCGGACAGGACTTCGACTACGTCTGGGAAGAGCGCTGGCTGCGCGACGAGGCCTTCCAGAAGTGGGTGCCGGCGGCGGTGCAGGCGGCGCTGGAGAAGCTGGGCATCGCGCCGGGCCAGGTCGATCACTTCGTGCTCGCCGAGCCGGTGGCCAAGCTGGCTGCGCTGGTGGCCAAGCGCTGCGGCATCGCCGAGGGCGCCGTCGCCGACAGCCTGCTGGGCGTCGTCGGCCATGCCGGTGCCGCGCACGCGCCGCTGATGCTGGCCGCGGTGCTGGACACGGCCAAGCCTGGGCAGACGGTGGTGGTGGTCGGCTTCGGCCAGGGTTGCGACGTGCTGGCCTTCCGCACCACGGCGGCGCTGGCCCGGTTGAGCTCGCGCCACGGCGTGGCCGGGAGTCTCGCGCGGCGCAAGGAAGAGAAGAACTATCCGAAGTTCCTGTCCTTCAACGAAACGATGTCGACCGAGAAGGGCCTGCGCGGCGAAGCCAACCCGCAGACCGCGCTGTCGACGCTGTACCGCAACCGCCGCATGCTCACCGGTCTGGTGGGCGGCAGCTGCACGAAGTGCGGCACGGCGCAGTTTCCGCCGGCCGAGATCTGCGTCAACCCGGCCTGCCATCACCAGGGGCCGATGACGCCCTACCGCTTCGCCGACGAGCCCGCGCACATCAAGACCTGGTCGGCCGACTGGCTGACCTACACGCCGGAGCCGCCGGCCCACTACGGCATGGTCGAGTTCGAGCGCGGCGGCCGTTTCGTGGCCGACATCACCGACTGGGACCTCGGCCAGGTCGAGGTCGGCCAGCCGGTGCGCATGGTGTTCCGGGTGCGCGGGCGCGATGCACAGCGCGGCATGGTGCGCTATTTCTGGAAGGCCGCGCCGCTGTCCGGCGCCGGGGAGAACTGAAATGAGCAGCGGAATCCGCGACAAGGTCGCCATCCTGGGCATGGGCTGCTCGCGCTTCGGCGAGCGCTGGGACATGGGCGCCGAGGACCTGATGGTCGAGTCCTTCACCGAGGCCCTGGGCGACGCCGGCATCGACCGCAAGCAGATCCAGGCCGCCTGGCTGGGCTCGTGCATGGACGAGGTCAACATCGGCAAGTCGGCGCTGCCGGCGTCGATGGCGCTGCGCCTGAACAACATACCCGTCACGCGCGTGGAGAATTACTGCGCCACCGGCACCGAGGCCTTCCGCGGCGCGGTCTACGCGGTGGCCGCCGGTGCCTGCGACATCGCCCTGGCCATCGGCGTGGAAAAGCTCAAGGACACCGGCTACGGCGGCCTGCCGGGGCTGGAGATCGGCACGCTGCCGCCGCTGTGGTGGCCCAACCTGTCGGCGCCGGGCGTGTTCGCGCAGGTCGCCAGCGCCTACATGAACCGCTACAAGGTGCCGCGCGACGTGCTCAAGCGCGCGCTGGCGGAGATATCCGCCAAGAGCCACGCCAACGGCGCGAAGAACCCCAAGGCGCACCTGCGCAACCCGGTGAGCTGCGACGTCATCATGGCCTCGCCGATGATCGCCGAGCCGCTGGGCCTGTTCGACTGCTGTGGCGTGTCCGACGGCTCGGCCGCGGCCATCGTCACCACGCCGGAGATCGCGAAGTCTCTGGGCAAGCACCCGGACCAGATGGTCACCGTCAAGGCGCTGCAGCTGGCGCTGTCCAACGGCTCCGAAGGCGGCTTCAACGACTGGGACGGCTCGTACATCCACACCACGCGCGTCGCGTCGCAGCGCGCCTACGCCGAGGCCGGCATCAGCCGCCCGCGCGACGAGATCTCGATGTTCGAGGTGCACGACTGCTTCTCCATCACCGAGCTGGTGACGATGGAGGACCTGGGCCTGTCGCCCGAGGGCGGCGCGATCAAGGACGTGATGGACGGCTTCTACAACGCCGACGGCAAAATCCCCTGCCAGATCGACGGCGGCCTGAAGTGCTTCGGCCACCCGATCGGTGCCTCGGGCATCCGCATGGTCTACGAGATGTATCTGCAACTGCTCGGCCGGGCCGGCGAGCGCCAGCTGAAGAATCCGCGCTACGGCCTGACGCACAACCTGGGCGGCTTCCCGCACCAGAACGTGGTGGGGATCTCGATCGTCGGCCGCTACCGGTGAAGAGGCCCGCCGCGGGGCGGGTCGATCGACCTTGATCCGGCAGCCTTGGACCGCGGCTCCCAGTGGGCTTGCGCCCCGTCGGCGAAGCTGCGCCGGTGGAGAGAAGTGCGCGTCGCAGGTGTGAGCCACAACGCAACGGCGCGAGCCGGGAACCCAAGGGTTTGGCCGGAGGCGAAATATGAACGCCGTTCTAGAATCGGTACGCTGATCGGGTTGCGGCTGCTTGCCCCTTGAGCCCGGTCGCCGAGTCACGGCAATGGATCGCAGCCCCCGCCGCCAGCCCTCCGGTCGTCGCGGCAGGCTGCGACGGACTCGAGAAATTGAAGCTCGCGGATTCGCTCGCTCCGAGCGAGTCTTGTTTCGTTCCAGCCAGGAGCCGGCAATGACGACATCCGAATCGACGACGCAGCGGCCGCAACGCTCGTTGGATCCCGCGACACGTTCCCGTGCCAGCCCCAACGGGGGAGTCAGGAGCGCCCCGCGCGGCATTTCCGACACCGAATGGCAGTTGCGTTGCGACCTGGCGGCTGCGTACCGTCTCGTGGCGCTGTACGGCTGGACCTATCTGATCGGCAACCACCTCTCCGCGCGAATTCCGGGAACGGACGACGAGTTCCTCCTGAATCCCTACGGACTGATGTTCGAGGAGATCACCGCGTCCAGCCTGGTGAAGGTGGATCAGAACGGCACGATACTGAGCGAGACCGACCACATCATCAACCCGGCCGGGTTCGTGATCCACAGTTGCATCCACGCCGCGCGCCACGACATCGGTTGCGTCATGCACCTGCACACGCGGGATGGCAGTGCGGTGGCCACGCAGGAAGGCGGCTTGCTGCCGATTACCCAGAATGCCCTGCTGATCCACGATCAGGTCACGTACCAGGACTACGAGGGCGTGGCACTCAATCGCGACGAGCAGAAGCGGCTCGTCGCCGACCTGGGCGACAAGCGCATCATGATGCTGCGCAATCACGGCACGCTGACCGCCGGGCGCACCGTCGGCGACGCCTTCGTCACGATGTACCGGCTTGAAAAGGCGTGCGAGTTGCAGATCGCGGCGCAGTCGGGCGGCCAGAGGCTGTATCCGCTGCCTCAGGCGGTGGTGCAGAGCACGATCGAAACCGGCAGGAAGATCTATTCCAAGGGCGGGCTGTCGCCGGACGGCGAGAGGGAATGGAAGGCGCTGTTGCGCAAACTGGATCGCGAGGACCCGGACTACAGGAAATGAATCCGTGGTGCGCGCTGGCGCACGGGGTTGCCCCGGCCGGCGACGCAGCCGGCCCGAAGGACAGAGAGGCTGAGAGCGCCCCCAGGCCGACGACTACGTCGTCCGCCCCCCGAGGGGGTATGAGCAAAGTGGCAGAGCCACACTTGCTCATGAGACCATCATCGAAAGGGGACTTCATGTATCGCAAGATTCTTGCTGCGCTCGTCGCCGGACTTGGATTCCTGGCCGCCGTTCAGGCGCAGCAGGATTACCCGAACAAGCCGGTTCGCCTGGTGGCGCCGTTTCCCGCCGGCTCCACGCTCGACATTGCCGGCCGCATCGTGGCGCAGCAATTGAGCGAAGCTCTCGGCAAGCAGGTGTTCGTCGAAAACCGGGCAGGAGTCAGCGGCCTGCTCGGCAGCAATGTCGTCGCCAAGTCGCCGCCGGACGGTTACTCGCTCCTGTTTTTTACGCCAAGCAGCATGTATTCGAGCGTCAGTCTTTACAGCCAGATGCCATTCGATCCGGTGAAGGATCTGGTCCCGGTCACCAAGATCGGAAACACCGACTTCGTGTTGATCGTGGGAAACAACCTGCCGGTCACGTCGCTGCAGGAACTGGTGGCCTTGGCCAAGGCCGAGCCGGGGAAGTACTCCCTGGGGTTCAAGTCGTTGACGGCGCAGCTCACGGTGGAATGGCTGAAGCAGACCACCGGTGTCGAACTTCTCTCCGTGCCCTACAAGGATGCCAGCGCGGCCTTCGTCGACCTTGCCAGCGGCCAGCTGTCGGCCATGGTCGAACCCGTGCCGTCGGCCCTGGGGCAGATCAGGGCCGGCAGAGTCCGTGCCCTGGCGGTGGCTGCGAGCCAGCGCTCGTCCGCCCTGCCGAACACGCCCACGGTCATCGAGGCCGGCTATCCGGGATTCGACACGAGCGTCGAGGCGGTGATCTATGCGCCTGCAGGAACGCCCCGCGACATCATCGACAGGCTGCACAAGGAGATCGTGAAGATCGTCCAGACCGACAGCGTCAGGCAGCAGCTCGCCCAGTCCGGCATGGACGTGGTGACCAGCACTCCCGACAAGCTTGCCGAGGCGGCCAAGCTCCAGTCGGCGAAATGGGCGAAGGTCATCAAGCTGGCAAACATACCGAAGGTCAATTAGTTTTGGTTTTTTGAAGCAGGAGACGAACATGGCATTAGGGGTCAACAAGCTGTCGTATGCGCTGGGCGCGGAAATCACCGGGCTCGATCTGCGCAATCCACTGGACGATCGGACCGTCGACGAGATCCGGCGAATATGGATGGAGAACCTGGTCGTCGTGATCCGTGGCCAGGACGTCACGCCGGTCCAGCAGGTCGCGTTCGGGCGTCGTCTGGGGCCGCTCGACGACCACAAGAGCCTGCCGTTCTATCGGCTCCCCGACCAGCACGAGATCTTCCTGATCACCAACAAGCAGGTCAACGGCAAGCCTTCCGAGACCAAGGACACCGGCCGCCTGTGGCATTCCGACCATTCGTTCACGACGCGCCCGACCATGGCGAGCGCCCTGTATTGCAAGGAGATCCCGGCGATCGGCGGAGACACCCTGTTCTCCAACATGTACATGGCCTATGACACCTTGTCCGACGCCCTGAAGAAGATTCTCGACGGGCTGGAGGCGGTGCACGACATCGTCGACTACGCGCCGTTCCGCACCCGCAGTGCGGAGCAGGTGGCGGAGATGCGGCGCATCAATCCCGCGGTGGCCCAGCCGGTGGTGCGCGTGCACCCGGAGACGGGGAAGAAGGCGCTCTATGTCAGCGAGGCCCTCACGTTCCGGTTCGTGGGCATGACCGAAGACGAAAGCCGCGGCCTGCTCCGGTTCCTGTGGTCCCACTCGGTCAAGCCCGAGTTTGTCTATCGGCACCAATGGAAGGTGGGTGACCTGCTGATGTGGGACAACCGCTGCGCCATGCACATGGCGCCCGCGGATTACGCTCCGGGCCAACCCCGGCTCATGCACAGGATCACGATTCTCGGGACGCCCAGCGGGCGCTACCTCCACGAGCAGGCGCCGCAACAGGCCGCGGCCTGACGGCTTGGGCGCCGAGCCGGCGCAGCCTGGCGATTCGATTGCGCTCGCGAAATCGAATCGCCCCCGGCAGATCAGTCGACCTTGATCCCGGCCGCCTTGATCAGCGGCCCCCACTTGGCGCGCTCCTTGTTGGCAAACTCGCGAAGTTGGTCCGAACTGCCACCAGCCGGCTCGAAGCCGATCTGCAGCATGCGCTCACGGGTGTCGGGCTGCGCGAGGATCTTCACCATCTCGGCGTTCAGTGTTCGGATGATTGCTGCCGGGGTGCCACGCGGCGCGTACAGCGCGTTCCAACCGATCATCTCAAAGCTCGGCACCCCTTGCTCGGCGACCGACTTGACGCCCGGCATCAAGTCGCTGCCCTTCAACGAGGTGATGGCGATCACCTTCAGCTTGCCAGCCGTAATCTGCGGCAACATGGCTGTGACCGTGTCGATGGTCAGCGGCAGTTGGCCGCCTAGCACATCGGTAGTCGCCGCGGCCGAGCCCTTATAGGGCACGCCGAATAGCGGCGTCTGGGCGCGCTCGCGCAGCAGTTCCAGTACGATGCGTGCGCTTGTGCTTGGCAGTGCCACGTCGATCTTGCCCGGCTGGCTCTTGGCCATGGCAATCAACTCCTGCACCGTCGACGCAGAAAACGACGGATTTGCCGCAATGACCATGGGAACGACGCCAGTCAGGATAATCGGCTCAAAGTCTTTGGCCGCGTCGAAGGGGACACTCGAAAAGAGAAAGGCATTTTGTGCGTGTGTTGCATTTGTACCCATGATCAGCGTATAGCCGTCGGGGGGGGCTTTGGCCACCAAATCGGCCCCGATGTTTCCGCCTGCACCGGCCTTGTTCTCCACGTAGACGGTCTGCCCGAGCGCTTTCGATAGCTTTTCGGCGAAGTAGCGTGCCGAGACGTCCGTACCCTGGCCGGGCGGATAGGGCACGACAATCCGCACCGGCCGGGTTGGATAGCTCTGAGCGGTTGCGAGCAAGGGCAAGGGAAACATTGCCGCAGCGACCAAGAGCGTGCGAACGTGCTGAAACAGCTTCATGACATGTCTCCTCAAAATTGGACCGGTCTATGCCGGCAAATTTGGTTTGCGTGAAATGAATGGTGGCTCTGAGACGCGGTAGCCGCGCACTCGTACTCCTGAATTCCAAATCTACTAGACAGACGGATTAACTACCGCACGTGCGGTGTGAAGTTGCTGGATGGCCGCGGCATCATAGCCAAGTCCCTCCAAAATTTCACTCGCATGCTCGCTTAATCGTGGGGGGCGCCTGCCAGGGTATCCCGGTGTTTCCGACAGTTTGATTGGTACACCGAGTGAGCGATGGCCTTCTTGCTCGACCAGCATCTTGCGATGTGCGGCGTGGGGGTGCGCAAACGCCTGCGGGACGCTATTGACCGGCCCCGCCGGTACGCCGCAAGCCATTAATTTCTCGCACAAGCTGCTCACCTTCCAATGGGACAGAATCGACTCGATTTCGGCGCGTAGCTCCTCCCGGTGAGTCAGTCGTGCCGGGTTGCTGGCAAAGCGCGGGTCTGCCGCCAGATCTGGACGCGATACGAATTCGCAAAAGCGTTCAAACTGGGCGTTGTTGGCGACCCCAAGAAACATCTCCCCGTCGCTTCCCGCATAGCGGTCGTAGGGCGCGATGTTCGGGTGCGCGCTACCCAGCAACTGTGGTGTTTCCCCTGAATAAAGCCAGTTCGACGCATGCGGCACCAACATGCTCAGGCCTGTGTCAAACAAAGTAGTTTCGACGCGTTGGCCGTGTCCACGGCGCTCGCGCACTCCTAGAGCCAGCAGCACACCGGAGAAGGCGTTGTAGGCTGTCAGGAGATCGACCACGGGGACGCCCACGCGCAAGGGCCCAGACTGGGGGGTGCCGTTGATGCTCATCAAACCGCACATAGCTTGTAGCACGGCGTCATAGCCGGGCAAGCCGCCCAACGGACCGTCGGCACCGAAGCCCGAGATGCTGCAATAAATTAGCCGCGGGTGGCGGGCGACCAGAACGGGATGGTAGCCCAGGCCCCACTTCTCCATGGTGCCGGGCAGGAAGTTCTCGATCACGACATCGGTGTCGCCCACCAGCCGTTCCAGAACGCTGCGACCTGCCACACTGGCCAAGTCGATGGCGATGGACCGCTTGCCGCGGTTTATCGACCCGAAATAGGCCGCCTCACCGCGCTCATCGAAGGGAGGGCCAAAGCGCCGAGTTTCGTCGCCGCTAGGCGCCTCGACCTTGATGACATCGGCGCCGTGATCTGCCAGTAGTTGTGCGCACAAGGGCCCAGCGACCACGCGCGAGAGGTCAAGCACACGCAGACCGGCGATCGCGCCAACCGCTAGCTCGCTGGCTGGAGTCTCTCCGGCTTTCACTTCTGTGTGCGCTTCGGCAGTTCAACCAAACCGCCACCAAGCACCGATAGCTCGTCGTCCTGGTTGTGCGCCTCCTGCTCAATCTCGACCAGATGGCGGCCATCCTCCACGAACTTGCGCTTCACCCGGGCCTTAATGAACAACATGTCACCCTCCGGATTGTGCCGACGAATCTTGCAATTCGCGCCACGTAGAAAACCGTCGTCGCCCATCCAGTTGGTTAGTTGGTGCATCAGCCACGAGCTACGTTCTGGACCGTAATCGTAAGCACCCGGGGCACCGACCTCATGCGCGAACTCCTCTTCCCAATGCACGCGCTCCGGGCAGTCGGGTATGCCGAAGCGGTTGGTAATGCCAAGACCTGGATGGGCGTCGATCTGCTTCCAGGCCATCTTGTTCGCCCGGATGTACATGCTGCCCCAGCCTTGCACGTACGCGATGAAGCCGGTCACGGTCATAGGGCCCTTGAGCATAGTAGGCAGGTTCTCACCTTCCACAACGTCGTCCCAATAGCGCAGCTCGGCACCACGCACCTCCTCATCACGGTAGAGCTTGTAGGCCTCCGCCAACTCCTCTGCGCTGTACCGGCGCGGCGCGCGAGTCTTGATGTCGGTGTACTTGGTGCCCTTCTCGCGCGCATGGTTGCGCTCGGTGCGGAAGGCCCACATGTCGGCACCAGCCACCATGTCGCCATCTTGGTTAAAGAAGTCGACGTGGTAGGTCTGCTGGATGGCGCGGCCGGCGAAACGGGTCTGGTGTTCGACCAGATCTTTCAGGCGCGCTTCGGTGCGGACTGCGTCATTCCGACGTAGTGGTTTGTGCCACGTCCAGTTTGCGCCGGACCACATGGCATGTACGCCAGGCAGACCGCAGACGTAGAAAGTCCGGTGTGTAGAATAGAGGAAGCTGGGGAGGGCGATGATGCCCCCGTAACGTGTGCTGGCCGCGTACTCCGGGTCGGACCATAAGGGATTGTCATCGCCGATGCCGTGTGCGTAATGGCGAATGTTGTCGCGCGTGGCTTCGGTGCACCAAGGCTCATCGGGGACAGTGATCTTGACGCCAATTCGGCGGCGCAGGTCATCCAAGGCTTGGTCGGTGATTTTCGGGAATTCTCGTGGCGTGATTGTCGACATGGTTTTCGGTGCGAGTAGTGGTGGTGTGTCTTGAGATGAAGAGCAGAAATAGGCGAACAGCCGTGGTGAAAAGCAGTGCTAGGTGGAACGCGGGTTCGTGGCGAGCCGCTCGCGTTCGCGCAGTACCTTGCGGTTGACTTTGCCGGCCGGAGTCTTAGGTAGCTCGGCAACGAACTCTACTTGGCGTGGGTACTCATGCTGACTCAAGCTGCTGCGTACCAGATCCTGAATCTCAAGCGCGAAGGCCTCGTCCCCTGGCCGGCTTGCAACCACGAACGCTTTGACGACCTGGCCGCGCAATTCGTCGGGTACACCGATCGCCGCGGCCTCGTTGACGGCGGCGTGTTTCAGGATCGCGTCCTCGATCTCAACTGCACTCATGGTCCAGCCGGCGGAGATGATGGTGTCGTCGGCCCGACCCGCGTGAAAGAAGTAGCCATCCTGATCGATGCGACCCAGATCCTTTGTGGGGATCCATGTATCGCGTCGCCAAACCTTGAGTTCCCCGATCACGCCGGGCGCACAGGGTCGCCCCTGGGCGTCCTGGACCTCAACGCGGTTGCCCGGGAGGGGCTTGCCAAGCGATCCTGGCTTGAAAGCATAGTCTGGCGCGCCCGGATAGCTCACCAGTACGCAGCCGACCTCGGTGGTGCCGTACATGCTGGAAGCGGGGTGGCCAAACGTTTCGAGTACGAAGGAGGCGGTTTCGCTGTCGATCGGCTCGCCAGTGAAGGACAGCTTTTCGATGGCGTAACGATGGCGGGACGCCGCGCCAGACCGTCTCAGCATGCGGTAATGCGTCGCTGCGGCCGACAAGTTGGTGAACTGGTGCTTCTCCAGGGCCTGCAGCATGCGTTCGGCATCGAAGCGGCCGGCATATGAGCCGATCGTGATGCCCAGCGCCAGCGGCGCCATCGTGCCGTACCACATCCCATGTCCCCAGGCTGGTGATGAGGGGCAGAAGAAGAGATCTCCGGGCCGCAGGCCGGTGCCGTAGAGCGCGGCGAGCATCAGCGTCACGAGGGAGCGATGGGTGTGTCTGACGGCTTCCGGGAGTTCGCGTGTGGTTCCGGACGTGTACTGAAACATCGCGACATCGTCGCCGCGTGTGTGCGGCTCGAAGCGCGCCGGGTAAGGTGCCAGCGTTGCGCTCAATTCCGCGTCAGCCACAAGTAACTGCACTCCCTTCAGGTCCGCGCAAAGCGGCGCTTTTTCAGCATTTGTGACGAGCAACTTTGGCGTGCAATCGTCGACACGCAGGCGAATCCCGTCCGGACCGAACAAGGTGAATAGCGGCACAACGATAGCGCCGTGCTTGATTGCTCCGAACACAGCCGTGTAGAAGGCCGTTGACGGCTCCAACATGATGGCGACGCGCTCCCCCGGCTTTACGCCGAGGGCATTTAAGTGATGGGCGAACCGCGATGAGGCGTCGGAGAGCGCGCGGAAGCTAAGCGTCTCGTCCCGCCCATCGGCGTGTATCACGATGACGGCGGTGCGGTCCTCGCCTGCATGGCGATCCACGCATTCGTGAGCGATGTTCAGATGTTCGCGGTCACCGTCGAAAAGTTCCCAGAGCTTCTTACTGGAAAAGTACTGCTGCGCGTCAGCGTAGCTCATGTATGAGGTCAGGGGTGTCATTGCGTCAGTAGCAGCTTGCGAAGACACCAGTATCGAACGAATGTCAATCATTGTCAATATGGTCGTATCATTGTATATATACAATTATTGTACTGGTACAATTCTCTCGGAACTGAGAACGACTACGTCCCACTGCCCCTAAGTCCCACATGCCTGAGCAATCCAAGCACCTCCTAACCAATGCGGCCGATATCGGACCTCGCGAGCGAGCCGTGCCCGCTCTGAGTCGCGCAATTTCGATACTGCGCCTTCTGGGCCGCAGTCGCACGCCAATGGGGGTGAATGTGATTGCGCGGTCACTCGGGCTGGTACCGAGCACCTGCCTGCACATTCTTCGCGTGCTCGCGCGCGAGGGGCTCGTCAAGTTCGATCCCTTAACTAAGCTGTATTCGCCCGGCATGGGATTGCTGCTGCTGGCCGGATCGGCTATCTCGGCCAGCGGGTTCTCGGCCGTTGTGCAGCCTGAATTGCAGCGACTGTCTCGGCGCTACGCCGTGACGGCCATCGGCGTCGAGGTGGTCGGCCTCGACTACATGATCGCGGTGGCCTTGTCGCGCGCGCAATCATTCGTGAGCCTGCAGATCGACGTTGGCAGCCACTTCCCTGCGCTGATCAGTGCCACCGGGCGGTGTGTTGCCGCATTCGGTCACTTCTCCTGGCAAGAACTGGAGGCCCGATTTCGCTCCCTGCGCTGGGAGAACGCGCCATCACTGTCGGTCTGGCGTGACGAGATCGAGCAGGTCCGGGAGCAGGGGTACAGTATCGACAGGGGTAACTATATTGGCGGCGTGGTCATCGTCGCCGTTCCCGTACTTGGGGGGCGTTCCCTGACGAACGCCATAGCCGCCGTTGGGCTGGTGGACCAGATCGACGAAGTGACAGCCATAGCAATCGCGAAAGACATGCGAGAGTCAGCCCAAGCGGTAGCTACGCAGGCTGGTTTTTGAGTGTAGAGCCGCATGTGAGAACCCCACGCAGTAGCGTGGTCACATCACGACATTCGCTCAACGGCCTTGATGTTGCAGTTGGTGCGCGAGCAAGAGCCCTCGGTTACCCATGGGGTCTTGTCGCTGTGGCTCGGGTAGGACTGTGCCGAGGCGAACATGGGCACGAGTGCCGCAGCGATCAGGACGGCGCGCAGGGCGCGTTGCAGTCGTCTCATGGGGTTGTCTCCTCTTGTCGAGTGGCCGGGCGGATCGGCCGGATCACGCCGATGGTCGCACCACGGCACCTTCTGCATACAGCGTCTGGACGGCCGCGTCGTCGCAGCCCAGTTCGGCCAGGATCGCGGCGGCATGCTCGCTCAGCCGCGGCGGCAGCGCGCCGGGTCGGCCCGGGCTCGCCGACAGCTTGACCGGCAGCCCGAGCGAACGGTGGCCGTGGTCGTCGACGACCATGGCGCGGTGCGTCGCGTGTGGCTGCGACAGCGCCTGCGCGACGTTGTTGACCGGCCCGGCGGGAACGCCACGACGCATCAGGTCCTCGCACAGCGCTGCGGCCTTGAAACCCAGCAGCGTGCGCTCGATCTCGGCGCGCAGCGCGTCGCGGTTGGCCAGGCGCGCCGAGCTGTCGGCAAAGCGCGGATCGGCCAGCAGGTCGGGGCGCGCCACGCATTCGCAGAAGCGCTGGAACTGGCCGTTGTTGACGACGCCGAGGAACACTTCGCCATCGGCCGCGGCGTAGCGGTCGTAGGGCGCGATATTGGGGTGCGCGCTGCCCATGCGCTCGGGGATGCGGCCCGAGTAGAACCAGTTCGACGCGTGCGGGATCAGCAAGGCCAGGCCGGTGTCGAACAGTGTGGCTTCGACGCGCTGGCCGCGGCCGCTGCGCTCGCGTGCGGCGAGCGCCAGCAGCACGCCGCTGAGCGCGTTGTAGCCGGTCAGGTAGTCGACCACCGGAACGCCCAGGCGCAGCGCACCGGAGTCGGGCGTGCCGTTGATGCTCATCAGGCCGCAGATCGCCTGCAGCACGGCGTCGTAGCCGGGCAGGCCGCCCAGCGGCCCGTCGGCGCCGAAGCCGCTGACGCTGCAGTAGATCAGCCGCGGGTGGCGCGCCGCCAGCGTGGCGTCGTAGCCCAGGCCCCATTTTTCCATCGTGCCGGGCAGAAAGTTCTCGACCAGCACGTCGGCGTCCGCCAGCAGCCGTTCGAGCACGGCGCGGCCGGCGGGGCGGGACAGGTCGACGGCGATCGAGCGCTTGCCGCGGTTCAGCGCGCCGAAGTAGGCCACCTCGCCGCGCTCGTCCAGCGGCGGGCCGAAGCGGCGCGCCTCGTCGCCGTCGGGCGGCTCGACCTTGACGACGTCGGCGCCATGGTCGGCGAGCATCTGCGCACACAGCGGCCCGGCGAGCACGCGCGACAGGTCGAGCACCCGCAGGCCGGTGAGCGCGCTCGGCTTGGGCGTCGTCGCCATGTCAGCCGCGCCGGGGCAGTTCGACGACGCCGCCTCCGAGCACCGAGAGCTCGTCGTCCTGGTTGCGCGCTTCCTGTTCGATCTCGACCAGCGCCCGGCCGTCCTCGACGAACTTGCGCTTGACCTTGCCCTTGATGAACAGCATGTCGCCGGCCGGGTTGTGGCGGCGAATCTTGCAGTGTGCGCGGCGCAGGAAGCCGTCGTCGCCCATCCAGTTGGTCATGTGGTGGGTCAGCCAGGAACTGCGCTCGGGGCCGTAGTCGTAGGCGCCCGGCGCGCCCACTTCGAGCGCGAACTCTTCTTCCCAGTGCACCCGCTCCGGGCAGTCGGGGATGCCGAAGCGGTTCGCGATGCCCAGGCCCGGGTGGGCGTCGATCAGCTTCCAGGCCAGCTTGTTGGCGCGGATGTACAGCCCGCCCCAGCCCTGCGCGTAGGCGATGAAGCCGGTCACCGTCATCGGGCCCTTGAACATCACCGGCAGTTCCTCGCCATCGGTCACGTCCTCCCAGTAGCGTTTGCTGGCGCCGCGCACCGGCTCGTCGCGGTACAGCTTGTAGGCCTCGGCCAGTTCCTCCTCGGTGTAGCGGCGCGGCGCGCGCGCCTTGACCTCGGAATACTTGGTGCCCTTCTCGCGCGCGTGGTCGCGCTCGGTACGGAAGCACCAGGTGTCGGCGCTGGCGATCGCGTCGCCCTGCTGGTTGAAGAAGTCGACGTGGTAGGTCTGCTGCACCGCGCGGCCGGCGAAGCGGGTCTCGTGCAGCGTCAGGTCCTTCAGCCGCACTTCGGTACTGATGGCGTCGTTGCGGCGCACCGGCTTGTGCCAGGTCCAGTCGGCGCCCGACCACATCGCGTGCACGCCGGGCAGGCCGCCGACGTAGCCCGAGACGATGCGGTCGGTGGCGTACAGGAAGCTCGGCAGCGCGATGATGCCGCCGTACTGCGTCTTCGCGGCGTACTCGGGGTCGCACCACAGCGGGTTGTCGTCGCCGATGCCGTGGGCGTAGTGGCGGATGTTGTCGCGCGTGGCTTCATGACACCAGGGTTCGACGGTGGCGCCGATCTTGACGCCGATGCGGCGGCGCAGGTCGTCCAGGCCCTGCTCGGTGATTTTCGGAAACTCGCGTTCGGTGGTGTTCGACATGGTGTCCTCTCGATGGTCGGAATCTTCAGGCGGCTGCGGGTCGAACGGCGAGTTGTTCGCGCTCGCGCAGGATCTTGCGGTTGACCTTGCCGGCGGCGGTCTTGGGCAGCTCAGGCACGAAGGCCACCTGGCGCGGGTATTCGTGCTGGCTGAGGCGGCTGCGCACCAGGTCCTGGATCTCCTGCGTGAAGGCGGCGTCGCCGGGCCGCGACGCGACGACGAAGGCCTTGACCACCTGACCGCGCAACTCGTCGGCCACGCCGATGGCGGCAGCCTCGTTGACGTCGGGGTGCTTCAGGATCGCGTCCTCGATCTCGACCGCGCTCATGGTCCAGCCGGCGGAGATGATGGTGTCGTCGGCGCGCCCGCCGTGGAAGAAGTAGCCGTCTTCGTCGATCCAGCCCAGGTCCTTGGTGGCGATCCAGTGGTCGCGCCGCCAGACCTTGAGTTCGCCGATCACGCCGGGCGGGCAGGGCCTGCCTTGCGCATCCTGAACTTCGACACGCCCGCCGGGCACCGCCTTGCCCAATGAACCGGGCTTGACGACGAAGTCGGGTGCGCCCGGGTAGCTGACCAGCACCACGCCGATCTCGGTGCTGCCGTACATGCTGCACGCGGGATGGCCGAAGGTCTGCTGCACGAAGGTGGCGGTCTCGCTGTCCATCGGCTCGCCGGTGAACGAGAGCTTCTCCAGAACGTAACGATAGTGCGGCGCGGCATTCGAGCGCCGGATCATCCGGTAGTGGGTGGCGGCGGCGGCGAGGTTGGTGAAGCGGTGTTCGGACAGTGCGCGCAGCAGCCGTTCGGCGTCGAAGCGGCCGGCGTAGGCGCCGATCGTGATGCCCAGCGCCAGCGGCGCCAGCGTGCCGTGCCACAGACCGTGTCCCCACGCCGGCGACGATGGGCAGAAGAAGCGGTCGCCGGGCCGCAGCCCGGTGCCGTACAGCGCCGCCACCATCAGCGTGACGACGGCGCGGTGGCTGTGCCTGACCGCTTCGGGCAGTTCGCGCGTCGTGCCCGAGGTGTACTGGAAGATCGCCAGGTCATCGGCGCTCGTCGCCGGCTCGTAGCGCGAGGGGTGGCCGGCCAGCGCGTCGAACAGCGCATCGTCGGCCACCAGCACCTGCAAGCCGCCCAGGTCGATGCACTGCGGCGCCTTCTCGGCGTTGGTGACGAGCAGCCGCGGCGCGCAGTCTGCGACACGCAGCCGGATGCCGTCGGGCCCGAACAGCGTGAACAGCGGCACTGCGATCGCGCCCCGCTTGATCGCGCCGAACATCGCGGCGTAGAAGGCCAGCGAGGGATCGAGCATGATTGCCACGCGGTCCCCGGCCTGGACGCCGAGCGCCGCGAAGTGATGGGCAAAGCGCGACGAGGCCTGCGACAGTTCGTCGAAGCTCAGCATCTCGTCGTGGCCGTCGGCATGCGCCACGACGACGGCCGTGCGCTGACCGCCGGCACGCGCATGGCGGTCAATGCACTCGTGCGCGATGTTCAGGTGTTCGCGGTTGCCGTCGAACAGCTCCCACAGCCGGGCCGAGGAGAACTCCCGCTGGGCGTCCGCGTATCGGGTGGTGTCGGTGAGCCTCATTCGCTGCAATGATTGCCGTGAAGCCGCAACTGTCTAACATTCGTTAGTCGTTGTCAAATAAGATTGCCTATTGTATTTGTACAATGTTCGACGGAGACGATGACCAAGACGATGAGCAGGAACCCGAATCACCCGACCCCGGTGCCGGCACCGCGGGAACGCGCCGTGCCGGCAGTGCGGCGCGCGGTGGCGGTGCTGCGTCTGCTCGGTCGCACACCCCAGCCGATGGGAGTCAACGCGATCGCCCGCGCGCTCGACCTGGTCCCCAGCACCTGCCTGCACATCCTGCGCGCGCTGGTCGCCGAGCAACTGCTGAAGGTCGATGCGGTGACCAAGCAATACACGCTCGGCATCGGCCTGCTGCCGCTGGCGCGCACGGCGCTCGAGCGCAGCAGCTTTTCGGCCGCGGTGCAACCCGAGTTGCAGCGGCTCTCCGCGCGCCATGGCGTGACGGCCATCGGCATCGAGCTGGTCGGCCTGGAACACATGATCGTGGTCGCTCTGTCGCGGGCCCGATCGCTGGTGAGCCTGCAGGTCGACATCGGCAGCCGGTTTCCGGCGCTGATCAGCGCCACCGGCCGCTGCGTCGCGGCATTTGGCGACTACCCGTGGGACGAGATCGAGAAGCGCTTCCGCTCGCTGCGCTGGCAGAACGCACCGTCGCTCCAGGTGTGGCGCGGCGAAATCGAACGCGTGCGGGAGCAGGGCTACAGCATCGACCGGGGTGATTACATCGGGGGCGTGGTCATCGTCGCCGTGCCGCTGCTGGGGGCGCGGATCCCGACGCACTGCATCGCCGCGGTGGGCCTGGTGGATCAGATCGACCAGGCCACTGCGGTCAGATTGGCGCGGGACATGCAGGCCTCGGCGCAGGCGTTGGGGGGCGTGGATCGCGCGCGGGCGGGCTCGGTCGGCTGAACGCCCCTGCGGGGGCCATCGGTGGGCTCTTCTGCCCGATGGGTTGCAGACGGTGCCGGGTCTGCTCTGCCGTCATGCCCGGGTCGCCGGATGTCCTGATGCCGCGCTCCCGGTGTGCGCTGCCAGCGCGGCGTGCGGGCCGCCGGTGTCGCCCGGCAGGGCCTGCCCGATGGGCACCGACTTGCGTGCCTTCAGGTCGAAGAACAGGGCGGTGACGACGATCGACGTGATGACCTCGCCGCTGGCCGTGTCGACCACGTAGTGCACCACGTAGAAGACCTTCTCGCCCGCGGACAGCAGGCCGCTGCGGACTTCTATGCCCTGGCCGGAACGCATCGGACGTTGGTAGACGATGTCGTAGTCCAGTGCGGCCGATCCGAAGCCGCGCTGGAACAGGCTGCCGCGGTCGATACCGAGCACGCGGAACAGGTGGGTGATCGCGTCGTTGAAGCGCGCGATGTGGGCGCGCGGCGGAGCGATCCCGTCGGCGTCGCATTCCCAGGGTTCGAGCGAGCCGCGGTAGGTGAGTTCGAGATCGGCGATGTCGGGGGCGGGCGGCGCGGCCTGCGCCATCGGCGCCGGCCGCGGCATGTCGGGCAGATCACCCGCCAGCGCCGCGGCAGCGGCGTACACCTCTTCGGGCCAGCGCAGCGGGCTGCGGCGATCCGCAGCGACCCAGCGCAAGCGCGTCTCGAAGGCCGCCGACTCGACGCCGGTGTCCTGGTTGACCATGCGGCTGGCGATGTCCAGCGTGCCGTCGGCATGCACGGCGCGGATGCCGCTGCGGATGTTGAAAATGTCGCCGGCACGCAGCTCGCGCTTGAACAGGGTGCGGTCGGTCACAGGCATCAGGCCCGGTCCGGCGGCGCGCAGGCGCGACGGCGGCAGGCCCAGGCGGGCGGCCAGATGGGCCTGTGCATCGCTGGCCTTGGCCAGGTAGAACTGCACGTTCAGGTGGCCCCACTGGTCGCACTCCCAGGGGTTGATGGCACCGCGGCCGGTGATGAAGGTCGGTGCGCTCACAGTGTTCCCTCCGGCAGCAGGCGCGCGCGCGCGCAGGCCAGGACGGCCGGGTCCAGCAGCGCCGCGCGGCGCGCATCGAGGTCCATGTTGACGGTGAAGACCTTGGAGGTCATCACCACCTGGTCGGTCTCGACCTTGCTCAGGCGATGGAAGAAGGTGAGCTTGCGTTCGCTGGCTTCGAGCACGCCGCTCTGCATGCGCAGCAGGTCGCCGGCCAGCACTTCCTTCAGGTAGGCGATCTCCTGCCTGACCGCCGCCGGTGCCTGCCGCCGCGCGCGGATGAAGGCCGGCGTGATGCCGATGGACGCCATCACGTGCCAGGCGGCGTCGGAAACCTTCGAGACATAGAACTGCACATTCATGTGGCCGAGGTGGTCGCATTCCAGCGGCGACACGCGGCCCAGGTAGGTTTCGACGAGCAAGGGCTGCTCGCTGGATACTGCCATCAATCCTCCGGCTTGTAGTTGGACTCCTTCACCACGCGGCGCCACTTGGCGGTGTCGGACTCGATGGCCTTGGCCAGTTGCGCCGGCGTGCTGCCGACCGGATCGTAGTTGAGCGCTGCCAGGCGCTCGCGCACGTCGGGCTGCGCGACGATGCGGGCAATCTCGCCCGACAGCCGCTGGACGATGTCGGCAGGCGTACCCGCAGGTGCCAGCACCGCGGCCCAGGAGTCGAGCGTGATGCCCTTGATCCCGGCTTCCTCCAGCGTGGGGACGTCCGGCAGCAGGGGCGACCGCTTTGGCAGCAGCACGGCCAGCGGCCGCACCTTGCCCGACTTGATGAACGGCATCGACACGAACGGATCGACCGTGGCATCGACCTCCCCGGCGACGATGGCGTTCAGCTGCGGGCCCGTGCCCTTGTAAGGCACCATCGTGATGTCGGCACCCATGGTCTGCTTGAACTGCTCGCCGATCAGACGCACCAGGCTCGTGCCGGCAGCGTAGCTGAAGCGACCGGGCCGGGTGCGGGCCTCGGCGGCGAACTCCTGCATGGTCCTGGCCGGCACGGCGGCGTTGACCACGAACACCCCGCCCAGGTTCGCCACCAGCGAGACCGGCGCCAGGTCCTTGATCGGGTCGTAGGGCAGCTTGTACAGCGCCGGTGTCAGGGTCTGCGTGCTGGCCACCGTCATCAGCAGCGTGTAGCCGTCGGGCGGCGCCTTGGCCACGATGTCGGTGCCGATGGTGCCGTTGGCGCCGGGACGCGAGTCCACGATCACGGTCTGCTTGAGCGTTTCGCCGAGCTTGGCCGCGATCAACCTGGCGACGACATCGGTCGTCCCGCCCGAGCCGAACGGAATCACCAGCCGGATCGGCCGGGACGGATAGGTGTCGGCGTGCGCCAAGGGCTGAACCGCCATCAGTGCCGCGAACATCCAGCGGATGGCAAACGAATACCTGCTCATGCAATTCCTCTGCGGGTTTGAATTCTGACGACGATGCCCGGCCTGCACCGCTTGCGGCCGTGCAGCGCGCGGGTCTTCACTCGATCTTCATGCCGGACGCCTTGATGGTCCGGGCCCACTTGTCGGTTTCGGTCTTCATGAACGCGGCGAAGCGCTCGCCGGTCATCGGCAGCGGGTCCAGCCCGGTGGCGGCCATCTTCTCCTTCACGTCGGGCAGCTCGAGAATGCGCAGCACTTCGTTCTGCATCTTCGTGGCCACGTCCTTGGGCACGCCGGCGGGCATCACGATGCCCAGCCACGAGTAGGCTTCGAAGGCGGGCAGTCCTGCTTCGGCCGTGGTCGGCACGTCGGGCAGCAAGGGGGACCGCTTCGGCGACGTGACGGCAAGGGCCCGGACGCGCCCGCCCTTGACCTGCGGCACGGCGGTGACGGTGGGCTCGAACGTGAAGTTGACCTCGCCCGAGATCACCGCCATCAGGCCGGGCACCGTGCCCTTGTAGGGGACGGCGGCGATGTCGGTGCCGGTGACCAGCTTGAACAACTCACCGGTGAGATGAACCGTGGCCGTGCCGGCGGAAAAGTTCAATCCGCCCGGCTTGGCCTTCGCGCTGTCGACCAGGTCCTTGACCGTCTTCTGCGGCGCGGCGGCCGGCACCACCAGCACCAGGGGCGTGTAGGCCATCAGCACCACGGGGGTGAAATCGCGCACCGGGTCGTACGGCAGCTTGCTGTACAGCGAGACGTTGGTGGCGTGGGTGCTGAGCACCGCCAGCATGACGGTGTAGCCGTCGGGCGGCGCCTTGGCAGCCGCTTCGGAAGCGATGATCCCGTTGGCGCCGGGCTTGCTGTCCACCAACACGGGCTGGCCCCAGGCGTCGGTCAGCTTCTGGCCGATCATGCGCGCCATGATGTCCGTGGCGCCGCCCGGTGCGAACGGGATGATGAAGCGGATCGGCCTGGACGGGAAGCTTTGCGCCTGGGCCGGCTGCAGCGCGAGCAAGCCTGCGGCGCAGGCGGCGACGAACCATCGAATGAAGTGCATGAGGTTTCTCCGTGTGGACGGCCGAGAATCACTCGGCCGTGATGCCGGCGGCCTTGACGGTGGCAGCCACCGAGCTCATTTCGGCGCGGTGGGTCGCGGCAAGCACGTCCGGGCCGCCAGGCAGCGGCCCGAAGCCGATGGACCGGATCTTCTCCATGACCGCGGGGTTCTTCAGGACCGTCAGCAACTCGCTGCTCAGGCGGCCGCTGATCTCCTTGGGCACACCGGCCGGTGCGAAGTAGCCGACCCAGGCGGTGTATGCCATTCCCTTGACGCCGGCCTCCGCGACAGTCTCCATGTCGGGTGCCAGCGACGAGCGCCGGGCGCCGGTCTGTGCGAGTGCGCGCAGCCGCCCCGCCTTGATGTTCGGCAGGCTGCTGGACAGGGGTTCGCAGATCACATCGAGCTGTCCGCTCATCAGATCCGTCAGGGCTTGGGCCGAGGCCTTGTAGGGGACCCTGACCAGATGGATGCCTGCAGCCGCGTTGAAGAACTCCGTGCACAACTGCGCCGAGCTGGTGCCCGAACCGTAGTTGAGTTTGCCGGGCGCGGCCTTGGCCGCGGCGACCAGGTCGCGGACCGACTTGATCGGCGAGCTCTCCGGCACCACGAAGACGAAGGGGGCGTCGGCCGCCAGCGCGAGCGGCACGAAGTCCTTCAGCGGATCGAGCGGGTAGTTCTTGTAGAGGAAGGCGTTGGCAGCCACCGTGGTGTTCGATCCGAGCAGGATCGTGTAGCCGTCGGCCGGGGCCTTGACCGCGGCCACCACGCCCAGCACACCGCCGGCTCCGGCGCGGTTGTCGACGATGACGGTCTGGCCGAGCCGTTCACCGAGCGCTTGCCCGACCAGCCGCGCGAGGGCGTCGGTGCTGCCGCCAGCGCCTTGCGGCACGATCATCGTGATCGACCTGGAAGGCCAGCTCTGCGCCAGTGCGGGCTGCAGTGAAGCCCCCGCCACCAGGGTCAGCGAACTCAAGACGAGTTTCAGGATTCTTGGCATTTTCATGAGCGTCTCCTTTGCATTGAACGTGAGAATGTACAAAGCTGCCACGGGCTTCCCGACGTGGATTCGCCTGTACGCCGCGACCGGTAGTGCCTAGAATTTCCCAGGGCCGATCCGGCCCCACAACAGGAGACCCCATGACCGAACCCGCGGTGCTTGTAAGCCACCGAGATCTCGTGTGCGAGATCACCTTGAACCGGCCCGACTTTCGCAACGCGATGTCGCCCGAGATGCTGGGCCCGTTCCAGCAGGTGATCGACAAGGTGAAGGTCGATCGCGACATTCGCTGCGTCATCATCACCGGCAACGGCGCCAGTTTCTGTTCCGGTGCGGACTTCCGCAGCGGCATCCTCGACCGCGGCAACGAGTTGCCGCACGACGCCTCGTACGGCATCTACCGTCCGTTCCTGACCATCCTCGATGTGCCGGTGCCGGTGATCGCGGCGATGAACGGTCACGCCATCGGCGGCGGCTTCGGCCTGGGCCTGGTGTGCGACATGCGCGTGGCCAACCGTGACGCGCGCTACGGCGCCAACTTCGCCCGCCTGGGTCTTCATTCGGGCATGGCCATCAGCTACCTGCTGCCGCGCATCACCAGCGTGCCGCGTGCCGCCGAACTGCTGTTCACCGGCCGCGTGTTCTCGGGTGCCGAGGCAGAGCAGATGGGCATTGCCAATTACGCCGTCGAGCCGGGGCAGGTGCTGGCGAAGTCGCGTGAGCTTGCGGCCGAGATCGCCGCCTGCGCACCGGCCGCCGTGCGCATGATGAAGCGCTCGCTCTACCGTGGTCTGAACTGGGACCCGAAGTCGGCCGGCGAGATCGAGGCGTTCGCGCAATCGCGCACGCTCGAGATGGCCGACGCGAAGGAAGGCGTGGCGGCCCTGCTGGAAAAGCGCGTGCCCAAGTTCCGGGGCGTTTGATGCCGTGCGGGAACGGGCCGGCCTGGAGGCTGAAGCCGGCACGTTCTCACCACCCGCCGAAGGACAGCCCGCCGTTGACGCTGATGGTCTGACCATTGACCTGCGACGCGGTGTCGGAGGCCAGGAATGCGGCCACCTCCGCCACTTCGTCGGCGGTCGGCGCGCGACCTTGCGGAAAGCGTTGCAGGGCTTTCGAGAACAGCCGGTTCTCGAAGCTGGGCTTCGAGAAGATGCGATCCCAGCCAGGCGTGTCGCTGGTCAGCGTCAGTGCCACCGAGTTGACGCGGATGTTCCAGCGCGAGAACTCGCGCGCGAGCGCCTTGGTCATCAGCAGGATGGCCGCACCGGTGGCGCCGATGACGGATTCGCCCGGGGTCGGGTGGCGGGCGGCGTCGGTCGTCACCATGACCACCGAGCCTGACCCGCGCGCACGCAACGCCGGCAGCGCCGCATGGACCGGAAAGATGCGCGGATACAGCCGGGCGCTGAACGAGGACTCGATCTGCTCGGCCGTCATCTCGGCGAACGGCGTCGGGCCGATCGGCCCGGCGGCGCCGGCGCTGACCACGATGTCCAGGCCGCCGCAACGCTGCACCGTGCGTTCCACGACCGCCGTCATCGCCGCATGGTCGCCGGCCTCGGCGCGCTCGAACGCGGCCTTCGGTGCGATCCCGCGCAGGCTGGCCAGCGCTTCCTCGCCATGCGCCGGGTCGCGCCCGGTCACGACCACCTGAACGCCCTGGCGCGCCAGGGCCTGGGCGACGGCGAATCCGATGCCGCGCGACCCGCCGGTGATCAATGCAATCTTGCCGTCCATCATGGTGTCACTCCTTGCCTGCATCCGGCGATGTGGCGCCCGATGCCGCCATGGCCTGAATCTGCGCCTGGGTGTAGCCAGCCTCGCGCAATACTTCGGCGCTGTGCTCGCCGAGCACTGGCGCCAGGCGGGCGGTTTCGGGCGGTGTGCGCGACCAGCGCGAGGGCGGCCGCAGATTGATCACGGTGCCGACCGCGGGGTGTTCGCGGCGCTCGAAGAAGCCGACCGCGTTGAGGTGTTCGTCCGCGTACAGCGACTCCAGCGTGTGCAGCGGCCCCGACGGCACGTCGGCCTTGCGCAGCACCTCCAGCCAGTGCGCCGTCGTCTGGGTGCGAAACAGGGCCTCGAGGTAGCCGTAGACCTCGGCCGAGTGGATGGTGCGCGCCTGCACGTTGGCAAATCGAGGGTCGCGCATGCGCTCGGGTTCGCCCACGCCCTCGAGCAGGGATTGCCACTGGCGGTCGTTGATCAGGAAGGCGCAGACGTAGCCGTCGGCGGTGCGAAACGGCCGCCGGTCGTGGCTGAGGTGCCGGGTGTAACCGAGCGGCCCGACCGGCGGATCGAAGTTCGCGCCCATCATGTGGTCGCCCAGCACGCCTTGCGCCATGGTCTCGAACATCGGCACTTCGATGGACTGCCCCTCGCCGGTCCGCAGCTTGTGCACCAGCCCGCCGAGCACCGCGTTGACCAGCGAGACGCCGACGTGCCGGTCCGCCATCGCCAGCGGCACATAGCGCGGTCCTTCCGCGCCGGCACGCTCGAACAGGCTGGGGATGGCCACCATGCCCTGCATCAGGTCGTCGAGCGCGGGCAGGGCGGCGTAGGGGCCGTCCTGGCCGAAGCCGAGTGCGCCGACGTAGACCACCCCCGGATTCACGGCCGCGACGGCTTCGTACGACAGGCCCAGGCGTGCCATCGCCAGCGGCCGCACGTTGTAGACGAAGATGTCGGCGCGCGCGGCCAGCCGCAGTGCGGCATCGCGGCCCGCGGGCTGCTTCAGGTCGAGCACGATGCTGCGCTTGTTGCGGTTCATCTGCATGAACATGCCGCCGAGGCCGGGCTTCGGCATCGGGCCGATCACCCGCACCAGATCGCCTTCGGGAGGCTCGACCTTGATCACGTCGGCGCCCATGTCGCCGAGGATCTGGGTCGCGAACGGGCCCATCAGGTAGCTCGTCAGGTCGAGCACGCGGATGCCATGCAGGGGTGTCATCGGACTCCTCTTGGCGGCGCGGATGCCCGGCGCCGGATCATCGTGTGGTAGCCGCGACGATGGACGACCAAGCGCCCGGCGTCCCGGCGGCGCGCACGGCCTGTACGAGCTGGCGGGCCCACCACGCTTCGGCGCCGTGCTCGTCGCGCCAGCTCAGCAGGCGGCGCGTGCTCTGGTGCAGCGGGTGCTCGGCCGTGACACCCATCGCACCGTGCAGCTGGTGGGCGATCCGGGTGCACAGGCCGGCGGCCTCGCCGGCGCGCAGCTTGGCCGCGGCCACGGCGGCCGTGGCCCACTCACCATCGCCCGTCTGTGCAGCGGCCTGCACGGCCACACGCACCGCCGCGGTTTCTTCGGCCAGCTGCGCCAACTGGTGCTGCACCGCCTGGAACTGGCCGATGGCGCGCCCGAACTGCACGCGCTCGCCGGTGTAGGCCAGCGTCAGCGCCAGGACGCGGCGGCAGGCGCCTGCGATCTGCGCGCCACGCAGCAGGGCCGCACGTGCCAGAACGTCGGCCTGACGCAGGCCGGCGACGCGCTGACAGACCACGCCGGCCTGGTTCAGGGGCAGGTCGACACAGCGGACACGATCTCGGGCATCGCCGGCGGGCGCACGGTCGGGCGTGGCGGTGTAGGCGGCGCGCGGCAGGAACACAAGCCAGGCACCTGCTTCGCCGTCCTGTCCGACCAGCACCAACCCACTGCTGCTCGCCGCCCATGGCACGGCGCGTTCGTCCAGGCTCAGGTGACCGCGCTGCCGGGCCGATCCCAGGTCGGCCGAGGTGATGGCCACGCTCAGCGGCCCGGCCACGTGGGACAACCCGGCACGGTCGAGCAGCCAGCCGGCGAGTACCGTCTCGGCGAGCGGCAAGGGCAGGTTGAATTCGCCGGCGCGCTCCAGCAGCGCGCAAGCGTCGAGCCAGTCGCCACCGGCACCGCCGCGGGCTTCGGGCACCAGCAGTTGCGCGGCGGCCAGATCTTCGACCGCGGTCCAGAGGGCTTGCGGCCAGTTGCCGGCTTCGGCGCTGCTGACCACATCGGTGCCGCAACGCTGTGCGAACAGGCGTTCGGCGGCTTCGGCGAGGGGGCGGGCGAGATCGCTCATTTTCCTTGCAGGTTCTTCGCAATCATGTTGCGCAGCACCTCGTTCGTTCCGCCACGCAGGTTGTAGGTCGGGGCCAGCGGCAGGGCGGCGGCCATCATGTCGGCCAGCGCTTCGTCACCGGCCACGCGTTCGTCGGCGACCATCGCCTCGCGCACGATCTCGATCGAGTCGCGCTCGAAGTTCGTGCCGAGATCCTTGACCATCGCCGCCTCGATCGCCGGCGACTGGCCGGCACCGAGCGCGCCCCACACGCCGAGGCTCATGTTGCGCAGCGTCATCAGGCGCGCGAGCATGCGGCCCGCGGCGATGTCGCCCACGGCGGCCGGGCCGGCGAGCACCAGTTGCACGCAGCGATCGATCAGCGGCATGGTGCTCAGGAAGCGCTCGGGCCCGCTGCGTTCGTAGGCGAGCTCGCTGGTCACCTGCTTCCAGCCGTCACCGGCCGCGCCCACCAGGCGCTCGGCGGGCACTTCGACGTTGTCGAAGATGACTTCGTTGAAGTGGTGGCTGCCGTCGAGCATGAGGATCGGGCGGATCGTCACGCCCGGGGTCTTCAGGTCGACGATGAGCTGGCTCAGGCCGGCGTGGCGCGCCTTCGGGTCGGCGGGCGCGGTGCGGCACAGGACGATGGCGTAGTGGCACAGGTGCGCGCCGCTGGTCCACACCTTGCGGCCGTTGAGCACCCAGTGGCCGCCCACCTGCTCGGCGCGGGAGCGCACCGACGCCAGATCCGAGCCCACATCGGGCTCGCTCATGCCGATCGCGAAGTAGGTCGTGCCGGCGGCGATGCGCGGCAGGAACTCCTGGCGCTGCGCCTCGCTGCCGAAGCGCATGAGCAGCGGCGCGCTCTGGCGCGCGGCGACCCAGTGCGCGCCGACCGGGGCGCCGTGGGCCAGCAGTTCCTCGTTGATGGTCAGCGTGTCGAAGGCGCTGCCGCCGCGCCCGCCGTACTGCGTGGGCCAGTGGTAGCCGATCCAGCCGCGTTCGCCCAGGCGGCGGCTGAAATCGGACGCCAGGCCTTCGGTCCACGAATTGCACCTCGGCGTGAAGCGGCCGGCCGCGATGTCTTCGGCGATGAATGCGCGCACGGCGCGGCGCAGGTCGGCCGTCGACGCGGCGATGGCGGGGAGTTCGAAGTCGGGGTTCAGGAACAGCATGGGAGCATTGGATGGAAGCGTGGCCACAACGCGCCGGGCGCCCCGGTGCAGGCGAGCCGGCCTGGCGCATCATGCACCGGTTGGAGTATCCTGCCAACTGTTAGTTTGGCCAATCCGGCGCAACCCGAACCCGAGGCTATTCCCATGTCCAACCGTTCCCTCGACGACCTGAACCCGGGCGATGTCTTCAAGAGCTACGGCCGTACCGTGACCGAGACCGACATCGTCAATTTCACCTGCCTGGCCGGCCTGAAGCTGCCGATCTTCATCAATGAAGAATTTGCGAAGAAGCACACCGACTTCGGCGGACGCATCTGCCCGGGCCTGCTGACGGCCAGCCTTGCCGCCGGGATGATGGAGGAGATCCTCGGCCCGGCGACGATCGCCGCGCTCGAACTGACCGACTTCAAGTTCACGGTGCCGGTGCGCCCCGGCGACACGCTGCGCGCCGAGATCACCGTCGAGGGCAAGAAGAACCTGTCCGACGGCAAGCGCGGCGTGCTGCATGGGCGTGTGCGCGTGTACAACCAGCGCGCGGAGCAGGTGTTCGAGTTCAGCGAGAAGCTGATGATGCGCCGCGGCTCGGTCGAAGACCTGATCTGAGCGTCAGCCCTTCCCGGCGCTCGGCACGATCAGTGCGTCGAGCGCGAGCGCGCCCTGGCCGCGCGGCAGCACGACGAAGGGGTTGATGTCGATGCTCTCGATCGCCGCCTCGTGCCGCGCGGCGTAGACCGACAGCGCGGCAATCGCGTTCGCGAGCGCATCTTCGTCCGAAGGCGGCTGGCCGCGCAGGCCGGTCAGCAGGATGCGGCCCTTCACCTCGTCGATCATCGCGCGCGCTTCGTCGACACCGAAGGGTGCGACGCGGAAGGCCACGTCCTTGAAGGCTTCGACGAACACGCCGCCCAGGCCGAACATCACGACCGCGCCGAACACCGGGTCGCGCACCACGCCGAGGATGGTCTCGACGCCCTTGCCGGCCATGCGCGCGACCACCACGCCATCGAGCCGGGCCTGCGGCGCATGTGTCTTCGCGCGCTGCATCAGCGTGCGGAAGCCCTCGCGCACCTGGGCCTCGTCCTGCAGGCCGATCAGCACGCCGCCGATCTCGCTCTTGTGCGCGATGTCGGCCGAGGCGATCTTCAGCACCACCGGGAAGCCGAGTTCCGCGGCGTGGCGCACGGCGGCGTCTTCGCTCGTGGCCACGAGTTCGCGCACCACCGGAATGCCGGCACTGGCCAGCACACGCTTGGCATCGACCTCGTTGATCGCGCGTTCCGGCGGCGCCAGCGCCCCGGCAGGCAGCAGGGGCGGCGCCGACAGTGTCCGGGCGCGCTCGGCTTCCGCGGCCAGGTGCACCAGCGCGCTGGCGGCGCGCACCGCGCGCGTCGGTTCGTCGAACAGCATCACGCCGGCGGCCTCGTAGAGCTGGCGCACCTCGGGTGAGGCCAGCATCGACATGATGACGGTGCGGTCGGGGAAGCGCTGCAGCACCTTTTTCAGCTGCTCGAGCAGGCGGGTGCTGAGATCGAGCACCTGGCCCACGCTGGACAGGAACGCGACCACGACGTCGTAGCCTCCCTCTTCGAGCATCAGCTGGAAGTTCTTCTCGAACAGCGACAGGTCGTTGACCAGCTGCGCCGTCATGTCGACCGGGTTGCGCGGCCCGGCGAAGGGCAGGATTTCCTTCAGCCGGCGCTGCGCGTCCTCGGGCATCGGTGCGACATCGAGCCCGCAATCGGTGGCGACGTCGGCCATCAGGGCACCGACACCGCCCGACACCGTCAGCAGGCCGATGCGCTTGCCCTTGGGCGATTGGCGCACCACCGAACAAGCATAGGCCACGTCGAACAGCTCGTCGATCGTGCGTGCGCGGTAGACGCCGTACTGCTTGAACAGGCCGTCGTAGACCTGGTCCGAGCCGGCGAGCGAGGCGGTGTGCGACGCGGTCGCATGGGCACCGGCCTCGGAACTGCCGACCTTCATCATCACGATGCGCTTGCCGCGCTCGCGCGCCAGCGCCAGCGCGCTGATCAGGCGATCCTTGTCGGTGGCCGCCTCGACGTAACCGACGATGACGTCGGTGCCGTCGTCCTGCGCATAGTGGTTGACGCAGTCGGCGAAGTCGACGTCGCACTGGTTGCCGGTGGTGATCCACAGGTTGAGCCCGAGGCCGCGCTGGCGGATCAGCGACAGGCAGTAGCCGCCGAAGGCGCCGCTCTGACTCACCAGGCTGATGCGTCCGGGCGTCAGCCCGAAGCCGGCGGCGCTGGGCGTGAAGGTGCCCAGGATGCGGCGCCGCACGTTGATGATGCCCATGCAGTTCGGCCCGACCACGCGCATGCCGGTGCGGCGCGCCAGCGCGCTGATCTGCTGCTGCCATTGGGCTCCCTGGCCGCCGACTTCGGCGAAGCCCGAGCTCAGCACCACGGCGCCGCCGACGCCGTTGGCGGCACAGTCTTCCAGCGCCGCCAGCACGGCTGGCGCGGGCACGGCGACGATGGCCAGGTCCACCGGCCCGGGCACCGCCGCGACCGTGGCAAACGAGGGCAGGCCCTGGATCTGCGCCGCCTTCGGGTTGATCGGGTACAGCGGTCCGTCGTAGCCGCTGCCCTTGAGGAAGTCGAGCGGGCGCCCGCCGATCTTGGTCGGGTCGGACGACGCACCGTAGACCGCAATGGCCCGTGGTTCGAACAGCGGGTTCAGGGACCCGCGCTGGGTGGTGGCAATGGATGTCATGGGCAGGCGGTTCTCAGTGGATCGACATGCCGCCGTCGGCACCGATGAGCTGGCCGGTGACGTAGCTCGCGCCTTCGGAGGCCAGGAACACCCACACCGGCGCCAGCTCCTCGGGCTCGGCCCAGCGGCCGAGCGGGATGCGCTCGAGCGTGCGCTGCTTGAAGCGTTCGTCGGTGCGGATGGTCTCGGTCATCGGCGTGGCCGCGCCCGGCGCGACGCAGTTGACGATGATGTTGTAGCGCGCCAGCTCGCGCGCCGCCGACTTGGTGAAACCGATCAGCCCGGCTTTGGCCGAGCCGTAGTTGATCTGCCCGATCGTGCCCAGGATGCCGGCGGTGGAAATAGTGTTGATGATCCAGCCGCGCTTGCGCTCCATCATGCCTTCGACCACCGCCTGCAGGCAGTTGAAGCTGCCGGTCAGGTGCACCGCCAGCACCTGATCCCACTGGTGCGCCGTCATCTTGTGCAGCATCGCCGTGCGCGTGATACCGGCGTTGTTGGCCAGCACGTCCACCGGACCGAACTTCGCCACCGTCGCGGCGACCATCGCGTCCACGCCGGCACGGTCCGACACGTCGCACTTCAACGCAACGGCCAGGCCGCCCGCGGCGCGGATGGTCTGCGCGACCTGCTCGGCGGTCTCGAGGTTCCAGTCGACGACCGCGACCTTGGCGCCCTGGGCGCCGTAGGCGCGGGCCACGGCCGAACCGATGCCTTGCCCGGCCCCGGTGACGATGGCGACCTTGTTGTCGAGTGCTTTGCCGTTGAACATCACGCTTGCTCCTGCTAAGGGTTTGAAGGGGGGCCGTGGCGATGGCAAATCAAACGGCCGTTTGTTAGACTGGCAGCATGCCACAGACGCGCCGCAAGTGCCAGTGGTGCTGCCACCGGAGTTGAACCATGCAAGCAATCGTCCTCCAGGGCTACGGCGGGCCCGAGCAGTTCGCTGCGATCGAGTTGCCGGTGCCCACTGCGCGAGACGGTGAGGTGCTGGTACGGCTGCGCGCCAGCGGCGTGTGCTACCACGACGTGCTGGCACGCCAGGGGCATTTCCCTCGCACCGCGCTGCCGGGCATTATCGGGCACGAGATGGCGGGCGAGGTCGCCGCGCTCGGCCCCGCCGCGGCGGGCTTCGCGGTCGGCGAGCGTGTGGCCATTCTGATGAAGGACCACTGCGGCCATTGCCGCCAGTGCGTGCGCGCCCGCGACCACCTGTGCGAGAACGGTGCCGGGCTGTTCGGCGAGGCCGTGCCCGGTGGTTACGCGGAGTACGTGGCGGTGCCGGCCAGCGCGCTGGTGCGGATTCCCGCGGGGGTGAGCTACGAGCAGGCGGCCGTCGTGCCCTGCGCGCTCGGGACGGCTTACCACGGCCTGCAGAAAGTGGCTGCGGTGCAACCGGGTGAGGCGGTGCTGATCACGGGCGCCAGCGGCGGCGTCGGCATTCATGCCGTCCAGGTGACGCGCATGCTGGGAGCGCGCACCATCGCCGTCACCACCTCCGAATCCAAGCGCGCGTTCCTGATGGAACACGGCGCCGACGACGTGATCGTCAGCCCGGATCTCGACGTCGCTGCCGAGGCGCGCCGCCTGACCGGTGGCGCCGGTGTCGATGTGGTCTTCAACATCGTCGGCCAGATGGCGTGGGCCGCGGCGCTCAAGGGCATGGCGCTGGGCGCACGCCATGTCTTCGTCGGCAACCTGAATGCCGCGCCGGTGTCGCTGCGCCCGGCGCACGCGATCCTTAAGGAGATGTCCTTTCTCGGCACCGACGGCGTGACGCTGGCGGAGGTCGAGACCCTGCTCGAACTGGTGCGCCTGGGGCGGCTGCGGCCGGTGGTCGGCGGCAGCCTGCCGCTGGCCGAAGCCGCCCGGGCGCACCGGATGATGGAAGCGCGCGAGGCCTGCGGGCGCCTCGTGCTCACGATGTAAAGGAGACACTGCGATGATCGACCTGGCCGGCAAACTCGATGACCTGAACGACGAGCAGCGCATGCTGCGCGATTCCGCGGCGGCGTTTTTCGCCGGCGACGAAGACGGCCGGCGCCTGCGCGATTGGCGCGGTCGCGCGCCTGGCTACGACCGAGGCCGCTGGCGCGAGATGGCCGCGCTCGGCTGGACCGGGCTGTGCCTGCCCGAGCAGTACGGCGGCAGCGGTTGCGGCCTGGCGCAGGCGGTGCTGCTGCTGGAGCAATGCGGCCGAGCGCTCGCGCCCGAGCCGCTGGTCGCCGGTGCGCTGCTGCCTGCGTGGGCGCTGCTGCACGGGGACAACGAGGCCCTGCGCACGCGCTGGTTGCCGGCGCTGGCGCGCGGCGAGTGCCAGCTCGCGCTGGCCTGGCAGGAGCGCGAACACGATCAGTCGGTGCAAGCGAAGACGCTGCGGGCCAGCCCGAACGGCAAGGGCTTCGTGCTCGACGGCAGCAAGCGTTTCGTCGCTGCGGCCGACGCGGCCGATGCCTTCGTCGTTTGTGCCGCCTCGGCCGAGGGCCCGGTGCTGCTGCTGGTCGAAGCCGCCGCGCCCGGCGTCGGCGTGCGCAGCCAGGCGCGCGTGGATGGAGGCTTCTGGGGCGAACTGACTTTGCAGGGCGTGCAGGTTGCGGCGACGCAGGTGGTCGCGGGCGCCGGCCGGGCCGAAGCGGTGCTGCTGCGCACGCTGGACCAGGCACGCATCGCTGCCAGCGCCGAGCTGCTGGGCGTGATGGCGCGTGCGCTCGATGTCAGCGTCCAGTACATCGGCATGCGCGAGCAGTTCGGCCGCCTGATCGGCAGTTTCCAGGCCTTGCAGCACCGCTCGGCCAATCTGCTGATCCAGGTGGAACTGACGCGCGCGGTGGTGATGCAGTCGGCGGCCGTCGCCGACACCCATGGTGCGGACGCACGCCGGCTCGGCGCGGCGGCCAGCCAGGCCAAGGCGCGCGCGTCGGCTGCGGCGCTCGAGGTCACCAAGGGCTGCATCCAGCTGCACGGCGGCATCGGCTATACCGACGAATGCGGCATCGGGCTGTTCCTGAAGAAGGCGATGGCCGGCGCGGCCTGGCTGGGCGCAGCGTCCTGGCACCGGCGCCGCTACAACGAGCTGGCGCCGGCCGACGACCGCGACGATGCGGCGCCCGAGCTTATCGTCGGCGGCGAGCAGCCCATCCGGCGCGACGAATTGCGGCGCTGGATCGCCGACAACTTTCCGCCCGCGTGGCGTTTCCCGGCCAATCGCATGAGCCTGCGCGAAGCCCACGACTGGCTGGTGCGCGTGTCCGAGAAAGGGTGGGCGGCGCCGAACTGGCCCAAGGAATACGGCGGCATGGGCCTGAGCGCCTTCGAGCAGGTGGCGCTGCAGTCCGAATTCGACCGCCACGGCATCAACGTCGTGACCAACATGGGGGTGGTCATGCTCGGGCCGCTGATCATCCGCTATGGCACCGAGGCGCAGAAGCGCGAGATCCTGCCGCGCATCCTGTCGGGCGAGGTCCGCTGGTGTCAGGGCTACTCCGAACCCTCGGCCGGCTCGGACCTGGCCAACCTGCGGACCACGGCGGTTCTCGATGGCGACGAATTCGTCGTCGACGGCCAGAAGATCTGGACCTCGTTCGCGCACGAGGCCGACATGATCTTCATGCTGGTGCGCACCGACCCGAAGGCGAAGAAGCAGGACGGCATCAGTTTCCTGCTGGCGGACATGAAGAGCCCGGGCATCACGGTGCGCCGGATCAAGAACCTGACCGGCAGCTCCGAGTTCTGCGAGGTGTTCTTCGACAAGCTGCGCGTGCCGCGTGCCAATCTCGTCGGCCCCATCAACCAGGGCTGGACCATGGCCAAGTCGCTGCTGGGCTCGGAACGCATCACGATCGGCAACCCGCGCGGCGCGCGGGCTCCGTTGCAGCGCGCGCGCGAGCTGGCGCAGGCCAACGGCCTGCTGGACGACGCCGCCTGGCGCGCCCGCCACGACGAGCTGCGCCTGGATGTCGACGACCTCGACGCGCTGTTCGTGCGCTGCGTCGACGTGCTGCGGCGTGGCCGCGAGCTGGGCCCCGAGGTCTCGATGCTGAAGATCTGGGTCACCGAGGCCCAGCAGCGCGTGGCCGACCTGATGCTCGAAGCGGCCGGCGAGAGCGGTGTCGCCGACGCGGCCATCGCGCTGCCCGGCGGCGACCTGCACGCGGCCAACGTGTTCTTCGCCGCGCGCCCGGCCAGCATCTACGGCGGCAGCAACGAGATCCAGCGCAACATCCTCGCCAAGGGCGTGCTCGAACTGCCGGGCTGACGCCGTCTGCGCCACAACGCCGGCAAGCCCGCTCCGATTTCCCACTCCGCAATTCAAGGAGAACCATCTTGACTGCTGCACTTCCGGCTTCCGCCGCATGGACCCAGGGGCCGGGCCCCGACCTGGTCTACGCGCAATTCCTCGCGAACAACGAATTCCGCATCCAGCACTGCCGCAGCTGCGGCAAGCACGTGTACTACCCACGCCTGGCCTGTTCGCATTGCGGCAGTGTCGAACTCGAATGGGTGCCCGCCAGCGGGCGCGGCGTCGTGTACGCGGTGAGCGTGGTGAACCGCAGCGCTGACAAGGGCGGCCCGTACAACGTGGTGCTGGTCGACCTGGCCGAGGGTCCGCGCATGATGAGCCGCGTCGACGGCGTGGCCCACGACGCGGTGCGCATCGGCATGGCGGTGCGGGCGCGCGTGGCGGCCGGTGCGGGCAAGGAGCCCTGTGTGGTGTTCGACGCGGCGGAGGTGGCAGCATGAGCGGCAGCAACATTCGCGGCCAGGCCGCCATCGTCGGCGCGGCGCTCGCCGGCCTCGGCGAGGCGACGGGCCGCAGCTCGGAAGACATTGCCATCGAGGCCAGCGTCAAGGCGCTTGCCGAGGCGGGGCTGACCACGCGCCACGTCGATGCCGTGTTCGGTTCGTTGCCCGGCAATGCCAACCCGCTGTCGGGCCTGCTGATCGCCGAGATGCTGGGCATCCAGCCCAAGTTCACCGACAACAACCGCACCGGCGGTTCGACCTTCCTGTCGTACACGCTGATGGCGGCGATGGCGCTGAAGGAAGGCCTGTGCGAGACCGCGCTGATCTTCTACGGCAGCAACCAGCGCAGCGCCTCGGGCAAGCTGATCTCGTCGGTCAAGCCCTTCGCCTACGAGGCGCCGTATGCACCGATCTTCCCGGCCACCTCGTACGCGCTCGCGGCCTCGCGCCACATGCACCAGTACGGCACCACGCGCGAGCAACTCGCGGCGGTCGCCGTGGCGGCGCGCGCCTGGGCCAATCTGAACCCCGAGGCCTTCATGCGTGGGCCGCTGAGCGTGGCCGACGTGCTGGCGTCGCGCATGGTGTCCAGCCCGCTGACGGTGCGCGACTGCTGCCTCGTCACCGATGGCGGCGCGGCGCTGGTGATGACCACGGCCGCGCGCGCCCGCGACCTGCCGAAGAAGCCGGTCTACCTGCTCGGCGCGGCGGCGGCCACGACCCACATGAACATCGTCGCGATGGCCGACCTCACGCAGACCGCGGCCATCGATTCCGGCCGGCGCGCCTTCGAGATGGCCGGCCTGGCGCCGCGTGACATGGACGTGGTCGAGCTCTACGACGCCTTCACGATCAACACCATCCTGTTCCTCGAAGACCTGGGTTTCTGCAAAAAGGGCGAGGGGGGTGCGTTCGTGGCCAGCGGGGCCATCGCACCCGGTGGCAAGCTGCCCGTCAACACCAACGGCGGTGGCCTGTCCTGCGTGCACCCCGGCATGTACGGCATGTTCACGCTGGTGGAGGCGGTGCAGCAGTTGCGCGGCGAAGCCGGCGCGCGCCAGGTGGCCGGCGCCGAACTCGCGCTGTGCCACGGCAACGGCGGCGTGTTGTCCAGCCAGATCACGAACATCCTGGGAACGGAGTCCACTCTGTGAGTGGAGGGCTGCCGTCCCTGACTCCCGAAGGTCTTCTTCCCGGCCTGCAGTTCGAGACCCGGTCCGTCGCCGGTGTCGTCGCACGCCTGGTCGGCAGCGGCCCGACGCTGCTGCTGTTGCACGGTGGCACCGGCTCGTGGACGCACTGGCTGCACAACATCGAGGCCCTGTCGCAGCATTTCCGTCTGGTGCTGCTGGATCTGCCCGGCATGGGCGAGTCGCTCGACGTGCCGGACGATTCCGATCTCGATGGGTACGGCGAGTACCTGCTGGCCGCGGTGGCGGGCGGCCTGGTGCCGGCCGGCGCGCCTTTTCTGGTGGCGGGCTTCTCCTACGGCGGCGTGATGACGGCCTGGCTGGCGGCGCGCCTGCCCGAGCGCGTGTCCGGCATCTGCCTGCTCGCACCGGGCGGATTTCCACCGGGCAGCTGGTCGCGGCCACCCTTGCGCCCGGTGCCGGCGGGCGCCAGCGACGCCGAGGCGAATGCCGTGCACCGCCGCAACCTGGAGCTGATGATGATCGGCGATCCGCGGCGCATCGACGACCTCACCGTCGCGATGCAGCGCCGCAACCATTCGCTGACGAGGTTCAGGTCGCGCTTCCTCGGCTACCGCGACACGCTGGGCCCGAGCCTGCGCCAGACCCGTTGCCCGGTGCTGGCCATCCTGCCCGAACGCGATCCGCTGCCGCAGCCGGACGCGGCGTCGCGCGCCGCCTACCTGGAAAGCACCGCGCCACGCATCACGTGCCGCATCGTGCCCGGCGCCAGCCACTGGGTGGCGTTCGAGGCGCCGGACGAGGTCAACCGGCTGATGATCGAATTTCTCGGTGCGCGTGGTCGCCGTGACGAGACCGGCGCGTTCGTCTGAAGACCGCTACATGCGGAACACGGCGAACTCGGTGGGTTTGGCGGGAGTTCGGCCGGCCACGTCGAGCAGCTGGGCGAGGACGGGGCGCGTCTCGGTCGGCTCGATGATCATGTCGCACCACAGGTGGCGGGCCCAGTTCAGCGCACCGGCGACGTCGTCGCCGGCGTCGCGCGAGGCGGCGGCGCGGGCGTTGGGCCACATCATCAGCGCGTTGGGCTTGAACGCGCGGCCACACATCGCATAGCAGGCCGCGCCATAGGCATGGCCGATGATCAGCGTGAACTTGGGCACGTCGGCATTGGCCACCGCGTTGAACAGCTTTGCGCCGTGCTTGCCCACGCCGCGCTGGTCGGGCAGATCGCTGTTGGCGAAGCCCGGTGAATCGACCAGGAACAGCAGCGGGATGTCGCGCTGGCAGCACAGCTCGATGAAGTGCGCGCCCTTGGCGCCGGCCTGCGCGGTGAGTTCGCCGTTGTTGGCCAGGATGCCGATCTCGAAGCCCTCGATGCGCGCGAAGCCGCAGACCAGGGTCTCGCCATGGAGCTGCTTGAACTCCTGGAAGCGGCTGCCGTCCACCAGACGGGCGATGATCTCGCGGCAGTCGACGCCAGCTTCGCCGTCTCGTTCAGCGCCCAGGCGCACCAGGCCGGGCAATTCCTGCGGGTCGCACGCCGGTGCTTCGGTGGCGGCGCGCGTCCAGCGCAGGCGCGACGGCTCGCCGAGATGCGCCACGATCTGGCGCGTGATCTGCAGCGCATGCGCGTCGTCCTCGGCCAGGTGGTCGGTCACCCCGCTCAGCCGGCTGTGCATCTCGGCGCCGCCCAGCGGCTCGACGTCGACCACCTCGCCGGTGGCGGCGAACACCAGTTGCGGACTGCCGAGGAACATCGCGCCGCGGTTGCGGATGATCACGACCTCGTCGCACAGCGCGGGGATGTAGGCGCCGCCAGCGGTCGACGGCCCGAACACCAGCGCGATCTGCGCGATTCCCTCGGACGACATCTTGACCTGGTTGTACATGACCGAGCCGCCTTGCCCTTCGTCGGGGAAGATGTTCTCGAGGTCGGGCAGGAAGGCGCCACCGGACTGGACCATCGTGATGCAGGGCAGACGATGCTGCCAGGCGAACAACTGCGCTCGCACGTGGCGCTTGGTCGTCATGCCGAACATCGTGCCGCCCTTCACCGTCGGGTCGTTGACGATCAGCATGCAGGCTCGACCGCAAACCTGGCCGACCCCGGTGATGATGGTCGCTCCCGGCGGCACGCCCTCGTAGAGATCGGCCGCGGTGAGCTGGCCGATCTCCAGAAAGGGCGAGCCCGGGTCGAGCAGGGCGGTGATGCGTTCGCGCGGCAGCATCTGGCCGCGGCTCTGGTGCAGCTTGCGTGCCTTCTCGTTCCCGCCCACGGAGGCTTCCTCGCGTCGCGCCTGCAAGGCCGTCATCATCGACAGGCAGGCGTCGCGCTGGCGCCGGAACGTCGCCGTGTCGGTGGCGAGCGCGGACGAAATCGGGTTCATGGGCGAAGCGCCGGACGACGTCGGCGACCGCTACATGCGGAACACGGCGAACTCGGTGGGTTTGGCGGGAGTTCGGCCGGCCACGTCGAGCAGCTGGGCGAGGACGGGGCGCGTCTCGGTCGGCTCGATGATCATGTCGCACCACAGGTGGCGGGCCCAGTTCAGCGCACCGGCGACGTCGTCGCCGGCGTCGCGCGAGGCGGCGGCGCGGGCGTTGGGCCACATCATCAGCGCGTTGGGCTTGAACGCGCGGCCACACATCGCATAGCAGGCCGCGCCATAGGCATGGCCGATGATCAGCGTGAACTTGGGCACGTCGGCATTGGCCACCGCGTTGAACAGCTTTGCGCCGTGCTTGCCCACGCCGCGCTGGTCGGGCAGATCGCTGTTGGCGAAGCCCGGTGAATCGACCAGGAACAGCAGCGGGATGTCGCGCTGGCAGCACAGCTCGATGAAGTGCGCGCCCTTGGCGCCGGCCTGCGCGGTGAGTTCGCCGTTGTTGGCCAGGATGCCGATCTCGAAGCCCTCGATGCGCGCGAAGCCGCAGACCAGGGTCTCGCCATGGAGCTGCTTGAACTCCTGGAAGCGGCTGCCGTCCACCAAACGGGCGATGATCTCGCGGCAGTCGACGCCGGGCTGGTCGCCGATGCGCGCCAGACCGGTGAGTTCCTGCGGGTCGTACTTCGGCGGCTCGACCGGGGCCGGTGTCCAGCGCAGCCGAGGCGGCTCGCCGAGATGCGCCACGATCTCGCGCGTGATCTTCAGCGCATGCGCGTCGTCTTCGGCCATGTGATCGGTGACGCCGCTCAGCCGGCTGTGCATCTCGGCGCCGCCCAGCGGCTCGATGTCGACCACCTCGCCGGTGGCGGCGAACACCAGTTGCGGGCTGCCGAGGAACATCGCACCCTGGTTGCGGATGATCACGACCTCGTCGCACAGCGCCGGGATGTAGGCGCCGCCGGCGGTCGATGGGCCGTGCACCAGCGCGATCTGCGCAATGCCCTCGGACGACATCTTGACCTGGTTGTACATGATCGAACCGGCCTGCCCCTCGTCGGGAAAGATGTTCTCCAGGTCGGGCAGAAAGCCGCCGCCCGACTGGACCATCGTGATGCAGGGCAGGCGGTGCTGCCAGGCGAACAGCTGGGCGCGCGTGTGGCGCTTGGTCGTCATGCCGAACATCGTGCCGCCCTTCACCGTGGCGTCGTTGACGATCAGCATGCAGGCCCGGCCGCAGACCTGGCCGACCCCGGTGATCATCGTGGCGCCCGGCGGCACGCCCTCGTAAAGGTCGGCGCCCGCGAGGTGGCCGATCTCGAGAAACGGCGAGCCCGGGTCGAGCAGGGCGGTGATGCGTTCGCGCGGCAGCATCTGGCCGCGGCTCTGGTGCAGCTTGCGTGCCTTCTCGCTGCCGCCGAGGGTCGCTTCGTCGCGCCGCGCCTGCAACCCGGTCATCAGCGTGCGGTAGGTGTCGTGCTGGCGCTGGAAGGCCGCGTCGGTCGTGGCAAGCTCGGACTGGATCGAATTCATGGGGGACGAGGGTTGGCAGCCTAACGAATGTTTGTTATCTTACCTGCCTTGCGCCGAACCCTGCAATCCATTCACAGCACACCGATGAAATCAAAGATCCCCGCGGCCCTGCCCGCAGCCTGCCGGGCCCGCGCCGGCGGGAGCACGCGATGAGCGTCATCAAGTCGGCCCTGTCGGCCAGCCCCGAGGAGTTGCGCGCAAACCGTGACTTCTACGACGGCCGCATCAAGGACTTGCGCCGGCGGCGTGCGTCGGCAGTGGCCGCCGGCTCCGAGGCGGCGCGTGCGCAGCTGCGCGAATCCGGCCAGCTGCTGGCGCGCGAGCGCGTGAGTGCGCTGCTGGATCCGGGCTCGCCGTTCCTGGAGCTCTGCCAGCTCGCCGGCGAGGGTCTGTACGGCGACGATCCGCCGGGCGCCGGCATCGTGGCCGGCGTCGGCATCGTATCGGGGCGGCCGTGCATGGTGATCGCCAACGACGCGGCGGTGCACGACGGCGCCTACAACGCCACCACCTGCAAGAAGCATGTGCGCGCGCAGCGCTTCGCGTGGATGCACCGGCTGCCCTGTCTGACGCTGGTGCAGTCGGGGGGGCGTGAGACCGGCTCCAAGCCCGGCGTGTTCGCCGACGACGGCCAGTTCGGCTCGATCCTGTACAACCAGATGCGCATGTCGCGCGAGGGCATCGCGCAGATCGCCAGCGTGCACGGGCCGGCCGCCGACGCGGGTGCCTTCGTGGCCGCCGCGTGCGACGAGGTCGTGATCGTGCGCGACCAGGGCGCGCTGGCGTTCGGTGACGCTGCGATGCCGTCGGGTGCCGACGCCGAGCGCGCCAACCGCCAGGACGGCAACACCGACCGCCTGGCCGAGAGCGACGCGCATGCCATGGCCATCCTGCGCGACATCGTCGCCCACCTCGGCGATGTCCCCGCCCAGCGCCGCGACGTGGCTGCAACCATCGAGCCGCTGCACGACCCGAGCGAGATCAACGGCATCATCAGCGCCGACCCGCGCATCCCCACGAACAACCGCGAGATCGTGCTGCGCCTGATCGACGGCAGCGACCTGCACGAGTTCAAACCCGACTACGGCGACACGCTGATCACCGGCTTCGCCCGCATCAAGGGCTTCGACGTCGGCATCCTGTGCAACAACGGCGTGTTGTTCTCCGAGAGCGCGATGAAGGCGACGCAGTTCATCGACCTGTGCTGCAAGCGCGACATCCCGCTGCTGTTCATGGCCGACATCAACGGCTTCATGGTGGGCCGCGAGGCCGAGGAGGCCGGCATCGCCAAGCACGGCGCGAAGATGATCACCGCCATGACCTGCGCCAACGTGCCCAAGTACACGCTGATCATCGGCGGCTCCTACGGGGCGGGCTACCTCGCGATGTGTGGCCGCCCGTTCAAGCCCAACGCGCTGATCATGTGGCCCAACGGCCGCGCCGCGATCATGGGCCCGGACCAGGCGGCCACGACGCTGGCGATGGTCAAGGACGACCAGCACAAGCGCGACGGCACGAGCTGGACCGACGCGCAGCGCGAGGCCTACAAGGCGCCGGTGCGCAAGACCTTCGAGGACTTCGCCAACGCCTACAACTTCGCGCGCAACACCTGGTGCGACATGGTGATCGAGCCGGCCGAGACGCGCGACGTGATGGCGCTGCTGCTCGACCTGGCCGGCCGCGTGCCGGCCGTGCCTTCGCGCTTCGGTGTGTTCCGGATGTGACCTGGGAAACAACTTCGTGTTCAAGAAAATACTGATCGCCAACCGCGGCGACCAGCCGACGCCAGTCGGCGCAGCGGCGCAGCCAGATCGCATGGAGCGCGCAGCGCACGCAGGCGATCACGCCGCGGGAGTGACGCATGTTTAAGAAGATTCTGATTGCCAACCGCGGCGACCAGCCGACGCCAGTCGGCGCAGCGGCGAAGCCACATTGCCTGGCACGCGCAGCGTGCGCAGGCGATCACGCCGCGGGAGTCACGCATGTTTAAGAAGATTCTGATCGCCAACCGCGGCGAGATCGCCTGCCGCATCGCCCGCACCTGCCGACGGCTGGGCGTGGCCGTGGCCGGCGTGCATTCCAGCGCCGACCGTGATGCGCTGCATGTGCAGCAGATCGGCGAATCGGTGGAGATCGGCGGCGCACCCGCCTCCGAGAGCTACCTGCGCATCGACGCGGTGATCGCCGCCGCCAAGGCGGTCGGCGCCGAAGCCATCCATCCGGGATTCGGCTTCCTCGCCGAGAATGCGACGTTCGCGCGTGCCGTCGAAGCGGCAGGCCTGGTGTTCATCGGCCCCACCGCCGACGTGATCGAGCGCCTGGGCGACAAGGCCGCGGCCAAGCGCGAGGCCAAGGCCGCCAAGGTGCCGATCGTGCCGGGCAGCGAAGCGCCGAGCGTGGACCCGGCCGAGATCGCTGCCAGCGTGCGCAAGGTCGGCCTGCCGGTGATGCTCAAGGCCGCGGCCGGCGGCGGCGGCAAGGGCATGCGCGGCATCACCAGCTTCGAGGGCCTGGAGCTGGAGATCGAGTCGGCGATGCGCGAGGCGAAGAACTCCTTCGGCGACGCCGGGTTGATCGTCGAGAAGCTGATCCGCCACGGCCGCCACATCGAGATCCAGATCGCCGGCGACGGCCAGGGCCGCGTGATCCACCTGTTCGAGCGCGAGTGCACGCTGCAGCGGCGCCACCAGAAGGTGATCGAGGAGGCGCCGGCGGCGAACCTGAGTGCGAAGATGCGCGACAGCATGGCCGCCGACGCGGTGCGCCTGGGCGAACGGCTCAAGTACCGCGGCGTGGGCACGGTCGAGTTCATCGTCGGTGCCGACGACTATCACTTCCTGGAGGTCAACCCGCGCTTGCAGGTGGAGCACCCGGTCACCGAGATGGTGACGGGGCTGGACATCGTCGAGATCATGCTGCGCATCGCCAGCGGCGAAGGCCTGCCGGTGCAGCAGGGCGACGTGCGCATCCGCGGCCACGCGGTCGAGGCGCGCATCTGCGCCGAAGACCCGGCAGCGGGCTTCCTGCCTTCGACCGGCAAGCTGTCGCAGGTGAAGTTTCCGACCGACGGCGTGCGCGTCGAGACCGGCATCGAAAGTGGCATGGAGGTCACGCCCTACTACGACCCGATGCTGGCGAAGCTCATCACCTGCGCGCCCACACGCGACGAGGCGCTCGATCGGTTGAAGCTCGCGCTGGACGAGACGGCCGTGTTCGGTGTGACCACCAACCAGGGTTTCCTGAAGCTCCTGATCGACCTGCCGCAAACGCGTGCCGCCACCTTCCACACCCGGCTGATCGACGAGCAGATCGCCGGCTGGGCGCTGGGCGACGCGCGCCACGACGCGCAGACCCTGGCCGTCGCTGCCTGTCACTGGCTGCGGCAGCAGCGCAACGGCACGGCGCGCAGCCCCTGGGCCAGCTGGCGCGGCAGTGGCTGGCAGATGAACGCCGGCGACGACGGCATGGGGCCGATCCCGACCCTGCATGTCGAGACGACCGACGGCGTCAGCGCCGAGATCCGCTTTGCCCCGCTGCGCACCGACGGCAGCATGCTGGTGGGCGTGAACGACGAACGCGTGAACGTGCAGCTCTCGCCAACGGCCGAGAGCGGCGTGTTCCTCGCCATCACCGATGCGCGCCGCGAGTCCGTGCGGCTGCACCAGGACGGCGACATGCTCTACGTGCACGACCGCCGCGGCTCGCACAGCCTGAAGGTGCTGCCTTACCTCTCCTACATCAGCACCTCGGCGCAGGTCAGCGGCGAACTGAAGGCGCCGATGATGGGGCTGATCCTGAAGGTCAACGTGGCGCCGGGCGACCGCGTCGAGAAGGGCGCGGTGGTGGCGATCCTGGAATCCATGAAGATGGAGATGCGCATCGTCGCCGAATGCGCGGGCACGGTGGCATCGGTCAGCTGCCAGGCCGGGCAGACGGTGGAGCGCAGCGCCGTCGTCGCCGTGGTCACACCCGACTGAGGGTCTCTCCCGAGGAACGAAGCCCTTGATTTCACCGGGTCAGCGGTCCGGTGAATTGCGCTGCAAGTCCGGGTCGGTACGTCTTGCGTATCGCCAATCCGTCAGCGGACAATCGCACACAAGTGGCCTTTGACCCGGACACCCAGGCGTGTGTCCGTTGCCCTGCTCCCTGCCTGTCAACGCACGCCGTCAAGTGGGAGAGATCAATGCGCGAACCCGGCGACCCGACGCAAGCAGCCGCGCGGCCGCCCGAAGCGGCGGTTTCGGACGCGGAAGCCCGTCGCCAGAGCAAGGCCTTGCTCGACGAGCTCCTCGAATACATGGACCAGGGGATCAGTGTCTTCGACAACGACTTGCGGTTGGTGGTGAGCAACCGGCGCTTGCACGAGTTGCTCGGGCTTCCGGAGCGGCTCTGCAAGCCGGGAACACCGAGCGAGGACTTTCTGCGCTACAACGCCGAGCGCGGCGACTACGGCCCGGGCGACGTCGAAGAGCAGGTGTGCAGCCGCGTCGAGCTGGCACGCCGTTTCGAGCCACACCGCTTCGAGCGCGAACGGCCCGACGGCACGGTGCTCGACATCCGAGGCATTCCAGTTCCGGGCCGCGGTTTCGTGACCATCTACACCGACATCACCCAACGCGCCAGGGGCGAGCGTGCGCTGCGTGACAGCGAGGCACGCTTTCGCAGCCTGACCGCGCTGTCGTCGGATTTCTTTTGGGAGCAGGACGCGTCGTTTCGCTACTGCCGGCTCGAAGGCAGCCAGGCTGCGGGCGATGCGGAGGTGTTTGCCGCAGCCATGGGCAAGACAAACTGGGATCTCGGCCTGGACATCGAAGGCGGCTGGGATGCGCACCGTGAGCGGCTCGAATCGCACGGCCCGTTCCGGGATGCCGTGCTGTATGGCCGTATCGCCGGTTGGCAGTTGCGCTACGTGAGGATCAGCGGTGAACCCATTGTCGATCCGCACGGCCGTTTCATGGGCTACCGAGGCGTCGGGCGCGATATCACGGCGCAAAAGCGCGCTGAAGAGCGTATCCAGTTCCTGGCGACCCACGACGGCCTGACCGGTCTGCCCAACCGCAACTTGTTCAGCCAGTTGCTGAACCAGCAAATCCAGTCGGCGCGCCGCTACGAAGGCAAGTTCGCCGTCATGTTCCTGGATCTGGACCGGTTCAAGGCCATCAACGACACCTTCGGGCACGAAGCCGGCGACCTGCTGCTCGAGGAAATGGCGTCTCGCTTCTCGGCTTGTGTGCGCGCCAGCGACGTGGTGGCCCGCTTAGGCGGTGACGAATTCGTCGTGCTGGTCCAGGAGGCGGGCGACATCGAGCAAGTGAACACCGTGGCGCGCAAGATCCTGTCGGCCGCGATCAAGCCGGTGATGATCGCGGGACAGGAGTGCCGGGTGACCGCCAGCGTCGGCATCTGCATGTTCCCGCGAGACGCGCAGGACGAGCAGACGTTGATAAAGAACGCCGACATCGCGATGTATCGCGCCAAAGCGCAAGGCAAGAACAACGTTCAGTTCTACTCTGCAGAGGTCGAAGCGCAGTCGCTCGAAAGGGCAGCCCTGGAGTCCAGCCTGCGCCAGGCGGTGTTGCGCGGCGAGTTCTCGCTGCATTACCAGGCGAAGCTGGATCTGAAGTCCGGCGCCATTTCGGGCGTCGAGGCCTTGCTGCGCTGGCAGCACCCCGAGCTGGGCACGGTGTTGCCGCTGCAGTTCATGGCCCTGGCCGAGGAGACCGGCCTGATCGTGCCGATCGGCCAATGGGTGCTGAAAACGGCCTGCAACCAGAACGTCGCCTGGCAGCGCCAGGGCCTGCCGCCGGTGTGCGTGGCGGTCAACATTTCGGCGCGGCAGTTCACCGACGAACTGCCCGGCGACGTGGCCGCTGCGCTGCAGGCATCGGGCCTGGACCCGCATCTGCTGGAACTCGAACTGAACGAAGGCACCGTGATGGTCAATGCCGCACGGGCGGTGCGGCTGCTGGGCGCGCTGAAGCAGATCGGGGTGCGCATTGCCATCGACGACTTCGGCACCGGCTATTCGTCGCTGGCACAGATCAACAGCCTGCCGATCGACACGCTGAAGGTCGATCGATCGGTCATCCGCGAGATCGACGGCAACACGCGCGACGGCTCCATCGCGCAGGCCATCATCGCGATGGGCAAGACCTTGAGCCTGACGGTCGTCGCCAGCGGCGTCGAGACCCCGGAGCAGCAGGCCTACCTGAGCGAACACGCCTGCGACGAGATCCAGGGCTACCACTTCAGCAAGCCGGTGCTTCCGGACGCGCTCGCCGACCTGCTGCGGCGGCACGTGCAGCGGCCGGGTCGTTAGCGTGGGTCGACCCGGCGTGGGCCCCGAAGCCAGGTTCGGCGCTGCAGGCCCGCTTGCGGGCATTCGCATCCTCGACCTGACGAGCGTGGCGATGGGCCCCTACGCCACCCAGACGCTGGGCGACCTGGGCGCCGACGTGATCAAGATCGAGCCGCCGCAGGGCGACCTGACGCGGCACAACGCGCCCGGCCGCCACGCCGGCATGTCGTCGCTGTTCCTGCAGCTCAACCGCAGCAAGCGCAGCGTCGTGCTCGACCTGAAGGACGCCGCCGGCCGTGACGCGCTGCTGCAGCTGGCACGAGGCGCCGACGCGCTGGTGTGCAACGTGCGCCCGAAGGCGATGGCGCGCCTGGGCCTGGGCTACGAGGTGCTGGCCGGCGTCAACCCGAAGCTCGTGTACTGCGCGCTGGTCGGCTACGGCCAGGACGGGCCCTACGCCGAGCGCGCCGCGCTCGACGACCTGATCCAGGCCGGCTGCGGCATGGCCGCGCTGGCCGAGATGGCCGCACCGCAGGGCGGGCCGCAGTACGCGCCGGGCTGGATCGCCGACCAGGGCGTCGGCCTGGTGGCCACCTACGCCCTGCTGGCGGCGCTGCTGCACCGCGAACGCAGCGGCCAGGGCCAGATGATCGAGGTGCCGATGTTCGAGAGCATGGTGCAGTTCACGATGACACCGCACCTGTACGGGCAGAGCTTCAGGCCGCCGATGGGCGGCACAGGCTACCCGCGCATCTTCGCGCGGCGGCCGTTCAGAACGCTGGACGGCCACCTCGGCGCCACGGCCTACACGCCGGCGCACTGGCACGCCTTCTTCGATCTCATCGGCCGGCCCGCGATGAAGGACGACCCGCGCTTCGCCGACCAGGCCGGCGTGGCGCGGCACGTGAGCGAGCTGAACGACCTCTTTGCCGCCGAACTCGCCGGGCGCAGCAGCGCCGAATGGCTGCGCCTGTTCGACGAGGTCGGGATCCCGGCGATGGCAATGCACACGCCCGATTCGCTGCTCGATGACCCGCACCTTGGCGCGGTCGGCTTCTTCCAGGATGTCGACCATCCCAGCGAAGGCCCGATCCGCACGATGGCGGTGCCGACCAAGTGGTCGCACTCGAAGCCCGCGCCGACGCGTCTTGCACCGACCCTCGGCCAGCACAGCCTCGATGTGCTGCGTGAAGCCGGGCTCTCGCAGGCGCAACTGGACGACCTGATCGCGCGCGGCGTGACGCTCGACGGTGCGCAGTGATCGCCGATCGGCGCCGCGTTGCGTTGATCACGCACGCTCGCCGATCCCGTTCCTGGCCGCGTCCGGCTATGGGACGGTGCTCAGGGTGACGGCGCCAGCGTGACCTTGGCCGCCAGCAAGCGTTCGATGTCGTCGTCGCCGTAACCCGCCTCGCGAAGAATCTCGCGGCTGTGCTCGCCCAGGCGCGGTGCCAGCCGCGTGACCGACGGCGGGCAATCGCTCCATTGAGTCGGAATCCGGGTGGTCCGCAACTGGCCCTCGGAAGGATGCTGCTGCAGTTCGAAGAAGCCGGTGCTTTGCAGATGAGGGTCTCGCAGCAGACTGTCCAGGGTGTTCAGGCGCATGGCCGGAACATCGGCCGCATCGAAGGCCTGCACCCATTCGTCGGTGCTGCGCTCCAGCAGGCCGCTGGCGAGGATCGCGTACAACTCCCCGATGTGTCTGGTACGCGCTGCGACGCCTTTGAACCGCGCATCGGAGATCAGTTCTTGCCGACCGATCAACTCGAAGACCCGCTCCCAGTCCTTGTCGACATAGGGCATCACGCAGATATGGCCATCGCGTGTGGGGAAGGGGCGGCGCTGCGCCGAGAGCAGCCGCGTATACCCCATCTCGCCCAGCGGCGGCTCGAACACCTTGCCGTAGAGGTGATCCGACAGCACGATGTCGGTCATGGTCTCGAACATCGGCACGTCGACGGCCTGGCCCTTGCCGCTGCGTTCGCGGTGGAAGAGTGCCGCGGTGACCGCGTAGACCACCGTCAGTCCGACAGATCGGTCGGCGATGGCAGTCGGTGCGTAGCGGGGCTCGCTGCCGGTGGCGGCGATCAGGGACGGGATGCCTACCGCACCCTGGATCAGGTCGTCATAGGCCGACTTGGCTGCGTAGGGCCCATCCTGCCGATAGCCATAGGCACCACAGTAGATGATGCGCGGGTTCACCGCGGCAACGTCGCGGTAGGTCAGACGCAGTCGTGCCATGGCCTGAGGCCGCACGTTGTAGACCAGTACGTCCGCGCCCTCGGCCAGTTTGAGCAGCGCCTCGCGGCCGGCCGGCTGCTTCAGGTCCAGTACGATGCTTCGCTTGCTGCGGTTGGAGCACAGGAACATGGCGCTCATGCCGGCATGCCGCGCGGGCCCGGTGTTGCGGACCGGGTCACCGTGCGGTGGCTCCACCTTGATCACGTCGGCGCCCAGGTCACCGAGGATCTGGGTGGCGTAAGGGCCCATCGCCGCCGACGTGATGTCGATGATGCGCACGCCTTGCAAGGGCCCGCCGTTGGGCGCCGCAGGCCCCTCCGGGCTAGAGGCCACGGAACTTCGCTTCGCGCTTTTCGAGGAAGGCGGCCAGGCCCTCTCGGTGGTCCTCGGAGGTGAGCGTGATGGATTCGCTCGCGGCGGCCAGCTCCAGCGATGTCTCCAGGTTCATGTCCATGCTGCGTTGCATCACCGTCTTGGCCAGCCGCAGCGCGATCGGCGGGCCGGCGGCGATGCGCCGCGCCAGCGTCATCGTGCGGTCGAGCAGTTCCTCGTGAGGTACGAGTTGGCTCAGCAGGCCCCACTGGTAGGCTTCCTGCGCGCCGATCGGGTCGCCGGTGAAGATCATCTCGGCGGCCTTCGACGAGCCCACCATGCGCGGCAGGAACCAGCAGCCGCCGGTGCCGGGGAACAGCCCGATGCGCGCGAACGACTCCATGAAGCGGGTTCGGTCGGAGCCGATCCGGATGTCGCAGGCCAGCGCCAGGTCGCAGCCGCCCGCGGCGGCATCGCCGTTGACCATCGCGATCACCGGCACCTCGCACTGGCGGATGCCGTGGATCAGCGGGTAGACGCCCATGCGCAGGCCCTGCCGCTTCGATTCGGCGCTGTTCAATGGCAGCAGCCCGGCCGGGCTGTTCAGGTCCTTCAGGTCGGCCCCGCCGCAGAAACCGCGACCGGCGCCGGTGATCACGATGGCGCGCGTGTCCCGGCCCTGGCCCTGCCGCGCGGCGTCGAGCACGCCGACGACCTCCGTGATCATCTGGCGGCTGAGTGCGTTCATTCGCTGCGGCCGGTTCAGGGTGATGGTGGTGACCCCGTGCAGGGTCTGGACCGATATTGCTTCGTAGGTCATTGCTTTCCTCGAGGGTCGCGAGCGACCCGGTTGAAGTTCAGTGGTGCAGGTCGCCGTCCGCGCCGGTGGGCGACGCGAGCCGGCCTTACGGGCGGCGCGGCGGCCGCACCGCTGCGAGTGCTTCGGAGAACGCCTTCAGCGTCTCGGTGCCCGGCTTGCCGCGCCGATCGAGTTCGTTCGCCCATTCGACTCCCGCGCCGGCGAATCGCGCCTGGAGATCGTTCTTCTCCGCCGCGGAAAGGCGCACCACGGTGGCACCGGCGCTGTGGATCTTCTCGAGATCGGCGCCGGTGTTCTCGTCCATCAGCGCGCAGGCACGGCGGGTGGCGGCATCGCCGGCGTCGAGCATGGCTTTCTGCACGCTGGCCGGCAGCGACTTCCAGCGCGTCTCGCTGATCGAGTAGGTCAGCACCGCGCTGCCGAAATTCTCGTCGGCGGTGACCGACTTGACGAGGGTGTGCAGGTTGTACGAGACGGCTGCCGCATACGACACGACGACGCCATCGAGCGTGCCGCGCGACAGCGACTCGTAGATCTCGGGCGCCGCCATGCGGATCGGGACCGCGTTGAGCTTGCGGATGGCGATGTCGGTGGAGGCGCCGGTGGATCGCAGCTTGCGGCCTTCGAGCGCCTTCACCGAGTCGGCCTTCTGCTTCATCAGCACCTGATAAGGCGCGCTGACCAGCACGAACAGTGCGCGGATGCCGTTGGGCGCGTATTCCTTGGCGGCGAGCACGCCGTCGCGCGCGAGCTTCCAGTAGGCGAGCGTGCCTTCGCAGGAGCTGGCGAAGCCGCCCGGCAGTTCCGCCACCGCCGAAAGCGGCATCTTCTCGGACACATAGGACGGCATCACCGAACCGATGTCGACCGCGCCCGAGACCGTGAGCGCGAGCAGGTCCTTGGCCTTGCCCATCTGCTCGGACGGGTAGTGCTCGAATTCGACCTGGCCACCGGTCGCACGCTTCACGGTCTCCATGAAGTACTTTGCCGCCGGCTCCGAGAAATAGTGGCCGGAGGCCGGAAACGAATCGGCCACGCGCAGAACGAGCTTGTCCTGTGCATGGCTGGTGCCGGACAGGAAGAGAGCGAGCGAGGCGCTGGCGAACGACAAGGCTCGTCGACCGGGAAGAATGAATCGCATGGGGTTCTCCTGGAATGTCGTGCGACGCCGTCAGTCACGCTTCGGCAATTTGGCCTGGTTGGCGACGCGGTTCCATTTGGCGATTTCGGCCTTCACCATGTCGCCCAGTTCCTCGGGCGTGCTGGTCATGACCTCGGTGCCGGATTGACGCAGGCTTTCCTTCACGTCCGCCATTTCAAGCACCTGGACGAGGCTCGTGTGGAGCTTGGCGAGCATCGGCTTCGGCGTGCCCGCCGGCGCGAAGAAGGCGGTCCAGACGCTGCCCTCGAAGCCGGGATACCCGGTCTCGGCCACGGTCGGCGTGTCGGGCAGCAGGGCCGATCGCTTCGACGAGGTGATGGCCAGCACCTTCAGGCGGCCGGCCTTGAGTGCCGCTTGCGCCCATCGCGATGGTGTAGCCGTCGGGCGCGGACTTGGCTGCGGCAGCGCTGCCGATCGCGCCGGGCCGATTCTCGACCAGCACTTCCTGGCCGATCACATCCCGGAGTTTGACGCCGATCGTTCGGGCGATGATGTCGCTCGCACTGCCGGCGGAAAACGGCACGATGATGCGGATCGGCCTGCTGGGATAAGGCTGTGCGGCAGCCGGCAGCGGTAACAACAACGCACCAAGCAGCGCCAGCGCGCGCATCCTGATGGCTGAACAAGACATGCTGCCCCTCACCTTCCGCTCGAGCGGCCCTTGCCTCGACAACCGACTCCGGTTGCAGTCGACCGGACCGCGCACCGACGATTCTCGGCGTCGCAAACCACGGCGTCGACGGGGACTTCCCCAGGCTGAAAGCATCGGCTTGACGGACCGACGGCAGGTGGCGAAGAATGGTCTTCGCCCGAGCCAGCCGCGTCGGATGCCGGCGTCTTTCGCCGCTTTGCCCAACACGCGGGTTTCCAGTTCACGAGCGCCACGGTGCGCGAGGAGAGCAAGATGATCGTTGTCGGAACACGAGCCCACGGTGAGCGCCGGCGCAGGGCGCTGTCGTCCTTCGGCGTCGACTTTCACAAGAGCGAGTGGATGGAGGCGGGCGACGACCCGGCGTTGTCGCCGACGATCTTCCTGGTCGAGCAGCCGCCGAACTGTTCGGTGCCCACGCATTTCCATCGGCAGAATCAGTTTCAGCTCTTCGTCCACGGCGGCGGCAGTGTCGGGCCGCAGGCGCTGCAACCGGTGACGGTGCATTACGCGGGTGCCTACACGGGATACGGCCCGCTGGTCTCGGGGCCCGAGGGGATCCACTACTTCACGATCCGCCCGGTCTGCGAAAGCGGCGCGATACCGATCGAGGAAGCCCGGGAGAAGATGGTTCGCGGACCGAAGCGTCATATGCAAGCGGGCCCGGTCGACTGCGCGTCGTCCGACGTGCTGAGCGCATTGCGCGAAGCACAGGTCGAAGACGTGATTCCCGCGGCCGAGGACGGGCTCGGGGCACGTGTCCATCGCCTGCCGCCGGGCGGCAGACTCGATGCGACTGTGCCGTCCGCAACCGCGGGCACGTTCGTCGTCGTGCTGTCCGGCACGCTGCTGCATGGCAATATCGAACTGGGCCAGTGGGAGAGCTTGTTCGTGACGTCGGACGAAGCTTTTCCTGACCTGCGCGCAGGACGGCAGGGCGGGCAGGCGATCCTGCTGTTCATGCCGCCGAAAGCGATCGAGTACAGCCAGTGAAGCTGCTCCGCGCCTTGCACCGGTCGATGCCGCTCAGCGCGCCTGGTGCAAGGCATCGTTGAACGCCTTGAGCACTTCCGATCCGGGCTTGCCGCGCTTGTCCAGGCCCTCGGCCCATTCGAGCCCGACGGTCTTCATCAGCGACTGCAACTCGGCCCGGTCGGTCGGGGTCAGCACGACCATGGTGATCCCCATGCGTTTCAGGCTCTCGACAGTGCCGGCCGCGCTGCTGTCGACCATGGCGCAGGCACGCCTGGTCGCCTCGTCGCCGACGCTCAGCATGATGCGCTGCACGTTATCGGGCAGCTTCTTGAAACGGGCTTCGCTCATGACGTAGTTGATGACGACGTTGCCGAAGTTCTCATCGACGGTGGAATAGCGGACCAGGGTCTGCAGGTTATAGGTGGTCAGTCCATTCAGCGGCCACACGATGGCGTCGATCGTGCCGCGGGACAGGGATTCGTAGACCTCGGGCGCAGCCATGCGCACCGGCACGCCCTTGACGCGAACCGCCGCGAGATCCTTGGCACCGCCGGCAGTCCGAATCTTGAGCCCTTCCAGGTCCTTCAGCGTCGAGAACTTCTTCTTGGTCAGCAACTGGTACGGCGAAAGCAGCGAACTGAAGATGACCCTCACCCCGTTCGGCGCGAACTCATCCTTCGCCAGGATGCCGTGCTGGGCCAGTTTCGAGTAGGCCAATGTTCCGGCACACGCGGAACTGAAGCCGCCCGGCAGTTCAGCCACGGTTGACAAGGGCATCTTGTCGGAGACGATGGACGGCAACACGGCCGTGACGTCGGCCACGCCCGATTGGGCCAACGACAGCATGTCCTTGGACTTGCCCAATTGCTCCGATGGATAGTATTGAAACTCGACCTGCTGCCCGGTCTGTCGGGCGACCTGTTCCATCCAGTAGCGCGTGGCCCCCTCCACGGTCGGGTGTCCCGTGACAGGGAAGTGATCAGCCACGCGAAGCACGACCTTGCCGTCCTGCGCCGCGGCGGCTGTGCAGGCGATCCAGACTGTGGCCATGCCGATGCGGCGATGCAGTGCGGCGTTCATCGGAGGTCGGGTGTTGAGGAGGCTCGCCCTGGCTAGCGAGCCTGCATGGTTTGCGGCAACCAGAGAATGATCTGCGGAAACAGGCAGAACAGCGCGATGATGACCAAGTGGGCCAGCACGTGGGGGCCGACGCCGCGGAATACCTCGTCGAGCGGGCGCCCGGTGTAGCGCGACACGACGAACACGTTCAGGCCCACGGGCGGCGTTACCATGCCGACCTCGGCGGTGACGATGACCAGCACCCCGAACCAGACCGGATCGAAGCCGAGCGTCTTGATCAAAGGCAAGATCACCGGCACCGTGAGGATCAGGATCGCGACCTGGTCCATGAAGCAGCCCAGCACCAGGTAGATCAGGATGATCAGCGCCATGATGACCCAGCGGTCCACCGGCCAGGCCCCGACCGCCGCGACGACCTGCTGCGTCGTCTGGGTGATCGTGAAGAAGTAGCCGAAGATGTTGGCGCCCAGGATGATCATGATGATCATGCAGGTCGTCTGTGCCGCGCGCAGCAGCGAGTCCCGTGTGGACGCGAATCCGGCCTTGCCGAGCAGCAGGGCGATCAGGAAGGCGCCGGCCGCGCCGATTCCTGCGGCTTCCGTCGGGGTCGCAATGCCGGCGTAAATGATGCCCGTCACCGCGCCGAACAGCACCAGCATCGGCCACACCGTCGCGAGTGAACGCAGCTTCTGCCCCCAGGTGTAGGCCTGGCCCCGCGGCGCGCGCGACGGCTCGCGCCACACCAGGTAGGACACCGTGAGCGCGATCGCCACGGTGACCATCAGCCCCGGGATCACGCCACCGATCAGCAACTGGCCGATGTTCACGTCGGCAATGATGCCGAACAGCACCAGCGCGATGCTGGGCGGGATCAGCATCGCCAGCGTTCCGGAGATCGCGACCACGCCACAGGCGAGCTTGGGTTCGTAGCCGGCCTTCATCATCGCCGGGATGCTGGTCGATGCCAGCGTGGCGGCAGATGCCGTCGACGAGCCCGAGATCGCGCCGAAGCCGGCGCCGGCGAACGCCGTGGCAATGCCCAACCCGCCCGGCAAGCGACCGACCCAGGTGGCCGCGGTCTTGAACAGTTCATCGGCCACGCCGCTGATGATCACGAACTCGGCCATCAGGAGGAACATCGGCACGGTGATCAGTTCGTACGAACTGGCGGCCGACAGCGGCGCGGTGTCCAGGATGCCCAGCAGCATCCCCATGCCGCCCAGCGAATACAGACCGACGGACCCCGCGATGGCCAGCGCGAACCCCACCGGTGTGCCGATGGCCAGCAGCAGGAGCAGGAAGAGCGTGATGCTTGCCGCGAGCATGTCAGATCTCCGCCTGGATGAGCGACTGCTCGGGGCCGACGTCCCCGATCGCCGTGGCGGATCGTGTGACCAGCGCGGTGGCCAGCGAGCAGGCAGAGAACACCAGTCGCAACACCAGCAGTCCGACGCCGATGGGCACGAACACGGCAGTCAGCCAGGTCGGCCAGGGGATGGCCCCTGCCACGACGCCGTCAGTCAGCCAGTTGTCGCGGAACTTGAGGAAGCCCTGGTAGAGGATGATCAGCATCACGACGGTCGTGATGCTGTCGCCGACCAGGTTCATCGCGTGACGCGCAGGCGGCGAGACGTGATTGAGAAGAATGTCGACCCGCACGTGGTGGCGGTCGCGCTGCGTGATCGACAGCGACAGGAAGAACAGGGCCACCATCAGGTACAGCGATATCAGGTCGTACGACCAGGCCAGCGGCGAGTTGAGGAAGTAGCGCATTCCCACATCGAAGAAGACGATGACCATGATGGCGAACAGGCAGGCCGAGGCGACCCAACCCGACAGGGACTCGAGGGCCGAAATGGCGCGATGGCAGGACTGGAGAAACTTCATGGTGCAACCTGTTGTTGTGTGAGAGCGCTGCCGAGGCCCGCGCGCCGGGCTGCCCCGATGCTCGGGATGCGCAATGTCATTGCCCGTCGCGTGCCTGGCGAACGGCCTTCAGAACGTCGCTGCCCGGCTTGCCGCGCTTGTCCAGCTCGGCGGCCCAGTCGCGCGCGACGTCGGCCAGCACCGTGTCCATCTCGGTCTTGTCGGCTCCGGACCAGCGCACCACGGTCACGCCCTTGGCCTTGAGCTTCTCGAGGTCGCTGGCCTCTTCCTTGTCCATGCCGGCGCACAGGCTGGCGCCGGCCGCGACTCCGGCGTCCGTCATGGCCTTCTTCACGTGTTCCGGCAGCTGCTTCCAGCGGTTCTCGCTGACGATGAAGATGGCCGCCGCCGAACCGAATCCCGGGCCGGTGGTGGCGTACTTGGTCGGGATGTTGTAGTTCACCGTCACGCCGTACGAGAAGATCGCGCCGTCCAGCGTGCCGCGCGAGATGGCCTCGAAGGCATCGGGCGAGGCCATCTTCATGCCGACGCCCTTCAGGCGACGCACCGTCAGGTCCATCGCGCCACCGAGGACGCGCAGCTTCATGCCTTCGACGTCCTTCGGGCTGTCGATCTTGCGCTTCGCCGACACCATCTGGTAGGGCGGGTAGACGGCCGCGAACATTACCCGCACGCCATTGGGGGCGTACTCCTGCTGGCCGAGGATGCCGTCCGGCCGGGCCAGCTTGGCCATCGCCTGCGAGCCCTGGCAGGACGTGGTGAACATGCCCGGCAACTCCAGTGCCGCCGTGAGCGGCATCTTGTCGGACGCGTACGAGGGCGCGAACAGCACCACGTCGGCGACACCCGTCTGTACCAGGGACAGCAAGTCCTTGGCCTTGCCGAGTTGCTCGGCTGGATAGTATTCGAACTGGACTTCGCCGTTGGTCGCCTTGGTGACCTGTTCCATCCAGGGCTTGATGCCGTACCTGGGCAGGAAATGCCCTTGCGGGAACTGGTCCGCGACCCGCAGCACCAGCTTCTTGTCCTGGGCCGAACCCGGCAGCGCTGCCGACATGAGGCCTGCAGCCAATATCGTCAGGGCCAGTGGTTTGAGGGTGGAACGTTGCTGCATACGGACTCCAGTCGATGGCGCAGGCCGAGGCTGCGCGCAGATGACGATGCAATGGAACTGCCTGTTTGCCGTGGCGAGGATGGTTGCGGGCATCGATGACCGAGGGACACCGCACCTTCTGGACGTTCGATCGAAAGCTGTGACGCCGTCGGGGTCGGAGCGTACCGTACAAGCGTTAGGCAAGTCGAGCCGCTTCGGTGCATCTCCAGGGTATTCACCTAACGCGATGCAGACTTCAAGCTTCAAGCGCGCGTGCCCTCCAAGCGGCGGCGATCTCCGAATGCTGTTGAATGCGAGCGGATGACGGATCGTCGTTCGTGAAGGAGCTTCCTGCCGCGGCGCCCTCGCAGCTTGCACGGCCGGTTCGTGCGCGGCAGCACTTCACCGACGAGGTGCACAGGACTTCTCCTACGCCTGCTCACGGATACGGCACCTACAGTGACCGCGGAAGAGCCATCCTGGATTCTCGCCAGAGCAAAGGAACGACGATGGACAACGACTACGTTTCGCGCGATCGCTATGGCATGTATGCCGACCAGAAGCCCGGTCCCGGTCCGGCGCTGATGGGCGCCGACACCTTGCTCGGCAACGATGTCTACAACAGCGCCGCAGAGGACCTGGGTGACATCAAGGAGATCATGATCGACATGTCGAGCGGCCACCGTCGCCTACGCGGTGCTGCCGTTCCGCGGCGTCCTCGGAATGGGCGACAAGCTGTTCGCGGTCCCATGGCGGGCCCTGAGCCTGGACATCGTCGACAAGCGCTTCACGCTCGACATTGCGAAGGAGACGCTGAAGGCCGATCCCGGCTTCGACAAGGACCGCTGCCCTCGATGGCCGACGCGACCTGGGTGGCCGGCGTGCACAAGTTCTATGGGACCACGTACCGTGAGCGCTGAACATCTCGCCGCCGACAAACGCGACGATCACCCCCAGGCATACGGCGTGTTCAAGCCGGTCGGCCACAGCATCGTCTCGTTCGCTGCCGCAGACGATCTGCGCGCGGCGCGCGCGGCGCTGCGCGAGGCGGGCGTCGCCGACGCCGCGATGCGCGAGTACACGCCGCAGCAGATGGAGCGCCAGGCCGAGCAGGACATCGAGCACGCCGGTGTCCTGGCCTCGATCGGACAGGAACTCAATCTGGTGAAGGCGCATCGCGAGCTGGCGCACCAGGGTTTCAGTTTCCTGATGGTTCCCTCGCCCGACGACGCGGCGGCGACGCTGATCGCGCAAGTCGCGAGACGATTCAATGCCGAGCGTGCGCAGCGCTTCGGGCGGTTCGTGATCGAGGAACTGGTGGAGCCGGGTGCCGGCACCAAGCAGGTGGCGGAGTCGCCGGATCGCGGGCTCGATGCACAGACTCCATCGGGCCTAGAGGGTGGCATGGCGGAACGGCCGTCGGCGCGCCGCGCCACGCCATAACCGCCGCATGGATGCGTCGGTGGCGGCATCGGACATCGGTGCGCCGAGTCTCGCTTCGGTGTCGGCCGATGGGCCGGTCTCAGCGGCTGCCGTCGCGCCGCTGACCTCGGTGCCGACCATCGTCGTCTTCCTCGACAACGGCGCTGACCGTGCCGCGCGGCGCAGCCACGACCGGCGTTCCAAGGCGGTCGTCGCCCAGTGGATCGCCGACCTGCTGCGCCTGCCCTTCGCGCGCGATCCGGACGCTGCGCCAGGTCCGGCCCGGGGCCGCTACTTCGTGCCCGCCGAAACGCTGGACAGCACCGCGGCGGCGCGCCTGGGCATCCGCGGGCCCGGCGATCTCTTCGGCGGCATGTGTGCGCACCCGTTCGTCGCGACCAAGCTGATCACCCATCCGCTGCCGCGCGACGCTTCGCCGGCACCGCCGGGCTGGTCGAACACGCTTGGCGAAGCGATCGCCGGGGTCGTGTTGCCCGGTTTCTCGGCATTCAGCGTCGAGGACGCGACGCTCGCCGGCACCCGACTGCTCGGCGACGGCAGCGTGCGCGTGAAGGCGGGCGGCGGGGTCGGCGGTGCGGGTCAGTCGGTCGCGGCCGATGCGGCGCAGCTTGCCCAGGCACTCGAGGCGATCGACCGCGCCGACATCGAGCGCGACGGCCTGGTGCTGGAGCGCAACCTGCGCGAGGTGGCGACGCGCAGCGTCGGCCAGGTGCGGATCGGACCATGGCAGGCGTCGTACTGGGGCGAGCAGCATCTGACGCGTAACCGCGACGGCGACGAGGTGTATGGCGGCTCGACGCTGCATGTGGTGCGCGGCGACTGGGATGCGCTGCTCGCGCGGCGCCTCGACGATGCCGTGCGCCGCGCGGTCGAGCAGGCGATCGCCTACGATAGCGCGGCGCTGGCGGCCTTCCCTGAACTGCTGGCGACGCGCCGCAATTACGACGTCGCGCAGGGCCGGGACGACCGGGGTCGCTGGCACAGCGGTGTGCTCGAGCAGTCGTGGCGCATCGGCGTTGCCAGTGCCGCCGAGGTCGTGGCACTGCAGGCGCTGCGCGACGACCCGGGCCGGCAGGTCGTCGGTGCCTCGACGCACGAGGTCCATGGGGATGATGTCCGGGCACCTTCCGGCGCGCGCGTCCATTTCGATGGCGCAGCGCCGGACGGCGGCCGGCTGCTCAAGTACGCTGTGCTGGATGGTGATGGGCAGTTTTGAGGAACGGGTCGAGATCGCGGTCGATGCCGAGCGAATCGCCGGCACGTTCGTGACGCCGGGGACGCTGTTGCCCGGCGTGCTGTTCGTGCATGGCTGGGGCGGCAGCCAGCAACAGTACCTGGCGCGGGCGCGCGCGATCGCCGCACTCGGCTGTGTCTGCCTGACCTTCAACCTGCGCGGGCATGTCGAGACGCGGCCGCAGTACGAGACCGTGTCGCGCGAGATCAACCTGCGCGACGTGGTCGCCGCCTACGACCTGCTGGTGCAGCGGCGCCATGTCGATCCGACGCAGATCGCCGTGATCGGCAGCAGCTACGGCGGCTATCTCGGCGCGATCCTGACGACGATGCGGCAGGTGCGCTGGCTCGGCCTGCGCGCGCCGGCCCTGTATATCGACGCCGGCTGGGACACGCCCAAGCTCCAGCTGCACTTGACGCAGGACCTGAAGGCCTACCGGCACCAGCTCGTCGCGCCCGGTGGCAACCGGGCGCTGAAGGCCTGCCAAGCCTTCGCCGGGGATGTGCTGCTGGTCGAGTCGGAGCACGACGACATCGTGCCGCCGTCGGTGCTCGCGAGCTATCGCGAGGCCTGCACGCATGCGCGCTCGCTCACCTGCCGCCGCATCGTCGGCGCCGATCACGGGCTGACTGCGGGCGCCGATCAGCGTGCCTACACGGCACTGCTGGTCGACTGGCTGAGCGAGAAGGCGTTCGACGAGCGCTCGGCCGACAGCGCGGTGCGTCATCACCCGCCGGAGGTCGTCGCGGTGCCGGAGACGGCGCCGCAGACGATCCGCAGCGACCTGCTCGGCACGGGCGCTTGAGGCGCCGGCATGACTCCTGGTCTGCCTTCGGTGCGCGGCCGGTCGCCCGCACGCCGCGTTCCAGGCTGCGTGCGCCCTGCTGGGCGCGTCCGCTCCGGAAGCGACGATGGTGCTCACCTTCAACGGCGGCCCGATCCTGCAGCCGCCCGAAGATGCGAACGAGGCGCGCCGTTGTCGAAACATGCAAGGGCAGGGTCGCGAGGGGCCGTGCCGGCCCGCATGAACCGGCCTGGCTGAATCCGTCAGCGACGTGCGTTCAGCCCTTCTTGGGCGACCACTTGTAGATCCGCTCCAGAGTTCCGCCCATCAGGGTGGCGCGATCGGAATCGGACAGCCGGTCGGTCATGCGGAACACATCCACGCCCTGCTTGTAGGTCAGAATTTGTACCGCGCGTGTCCAGTCCGTGCCCCACATGCAACGCCCGATCCCATAGGCATCGAAAATGCGGCCCAGCCGATCCCAGATGTCGCTGTAGGGATAGGCTTCCCGCGACAACGTGCAGGCGCCGGTGATCTTGATGGCGATGTTCGGCATCGCCGCGGCGTTCAATACGTTCTCCAGGTCGGCCCACGGCTCGGCCATCGGCGGCGGCTCGAACGGCTGGATCAGACCGACATGATCGATGACGATCTGCGTATTCGGATTGCGCCGCGCCAGGCCCACCACCTGAGGCAGCCGGTCATAGGCCAGCAGATTCACCGGCAGGCCGTGCTTCGCGCCGGCGGCCAGCACCTTGTCGATGCCGGGATCGGCCGCATCCGTGGAAATGCCTTCACGCATCATGATCCGCGCACCAACCACACCCGCGTGGTTCGCCCAATCGGCGATCCGTTCGCTCACCGCGGGATCGTTCGGGTCGAAGGGCTTGATCAGGCCGAAGCGGTTCGGGTGTTTGGCATGCACCTGCAGCGCGTAGCTCGCGTCGTGGCGATACATTGTGTAGGGGGAAATCAGCAGCGCGCCATCGACGCCCACCTCGTCCATTGCCTTCACCATGTGTACGAAGGCCTGCCGGGGCGGCTCATCTTCGCCCACTCAGATGCAACGCTGATCGCCCCCGTCCACCGGAATGATCGCACCGTTGATGTAAGACGCCTGGCGGGAGGCGAGGAAGACCGCCAGTGCCGCGACTTCTTCGGGATTGCCCGCGCGTCGAAGGGGGTTGCTGGCCATCCACTGCGCTTCGGCTTCGGCAACTGTCCTGCCACTGTCTTGCGCAGCGCGCGCCATGAGGGTCTGCCAGCGCTGGGTCCGGATGGGGCCCGGGCTGATGCCATTGACCAGAATGTTGTGCGGGCCGCCTTCGTCGCCCAGCGCCTTGGTCATGTTCATGATCGCGGCATTGGCGCCGCCGCCAGCCAGATAGTCGGCCTTGGGCTGTCGTCCGGCCTGGCCGATGATGTTGACGATGCGACCGCCCCCGGCGGCCTGCATCAGCGGAAACACGGCGCGGATCAGGCGCACATAGCCGAACACCTTGAGCGCCCAGTCCTCATGCCATTCGGCATCGGGCTTGGTCAGCAGCGAGCCGCCGCGAATGGCGCCGGCGTTGTTCACCAGCACGTCGATGTTGCCGAGCACAGCGACAGCTTCGCGCATCAAGAGGTCCACGCCTTGCTGGCTGCTCAAATCGGCGACGATCGGAAACGCCTGCGCACCACCCGTTGATCCGATGGCGGTTGCCACCGCACTGAGGCGTTTGGCATCGCGGCCGCTCACCACCAGCCGCATCCCTTCGGCAGCCAGGGCATGGGCGATGGCCTCGCCTATGCCCTGGCTGGCCCCGGTCACGATGCCGGTCCTGCCCTGCAAACCAAAATCCATGAGGCTTCCTCTGGTGCTTGTTGTCGGCGTCCGCCATGCCGAGCTTTGGCCGCAAATATGCACCGGCTTGTCGGGCAGTTCGTTCACATTATGCTGGGCTGGTCGGGAAACGTCCGGTGCGCAGATCGTTCGTCTGGCCCGTGCATGGACAAGGGCTGCAGGCGGCCTGATCGAAACCCGATCCATCCGTGGCCAACCGGACGGGAGTCGCTCAACGCCCTGCCTTCAGCGCGTCCTGGAAGGCCTTCAGCACTTCGCTGCCGGGCTTGCCTCGCTTGTCCAGGCTTTCGGCCCACTCTTTGCTGATGGTGGCCATCGCCGTGTCGATCTCTTTCCGTTCGGTCGCAGGAAATTGAACCAGGGTGATGCCGCCCTGCTTGGCCCTTTGCATCTGGGACTCGAGATCCCTGTCGATGAGCGCACACGCGCGCTTGACGGTCGCCTCGCTCGCGTCGGACATGGCCTTTTGCACGCTCGCCGGCAGCCGCTTGTACTTGGCCTCGTTGATCACGTAGGTGGCGGCAAAACTGCCCAGGCTCTCACCGACGGTGCCGTACTTGACGAGCTTGTCCACGTTGTAGGGAAACAAGCTGGCATAGGGAAACAATACGCCGTCGATGGTGCCGCGCGACAGGGACTCGTACACCTCGGGCGTGGCCATCTTGATGGGCACGGCCTTCAGCTTGCGCACCGACAGTTCCTTGGCGCCACCGGCTGTATAGAGCTTCATCCCTTCGAGGTTCTTCACCGATTCCAGCTTGGTCTTGGTAAACACCTGGTACTGCGGCAGCACGACGACGAAGATGGGCCGCACGCCATTCGGTGCGAATTCCTTGTCGGCGAGCACACCGTCCTTGGCCAGCTTCCAAAAGGCCGCGCTGCCTTCGCAGGCACCGGTAAAGCCGCCCGGCAACTCGGCCACCGCCGTCAAGGGCATCTTGTCCGAGACGAAGGACGGTGCGACGTAGGCGATGTCGGTCACGCCGGATTGGGTCAGTGCCAGAAAGTCCTTCGCCTTGCCCAGCTGTTCTGCGGGGTAGTACTCGAAGGTCACCGCGCCGCCGGTCGCCTTGGTGACGCTGTCCATCCAGAACTTGGTGGCGTAGTCGACGATGTAGTGGGTGGACGGGAAAGAATCGGCAACGCGCAGCACGATGGGTTTGTCCTTGTCCTGCGCCAGCGCCGAGGCGGCCAAAGCCACGAGCGAGAGCGCGAAAATTTTTTGCAATGCCTTCATGAGCAAACCTTTCGTTTGAAGTCAGTCCTGAATTCCTGCGGTGAATCGGTCCGGGCAACAGGCCCGGCATCGGGGGCGAGGGCGGCCGACCTTCACGCAGCCATCGAGTATGTAATTGGCGGGATCGTCGTGTACAAGGGGGAATCCCGCACAGCGTGCTCTCGTGCCACCGCCGAACCAGCGGTGTTCTGCGGCCGGCGGCGACGATGTCGAGGGCTGGGTCCCATCGCGGACTTCTGTAACCTACGGTCCCCAGCCCTGGCAGGCAGGCCAGGGCTTCGACGAGCCGGATCGGTCCGGCCGAAATCCTGCACAAGGAGACCCAAATGAACTTTCTCAGTCCTGAACAAATCATGTGGCGCGATTCGGTCGAGCGATATGTCGACAAGGAGATCGGCCGCGAATACATCCGCAAGTGCGACGTGGATCGCCAGCACCCGGACGAAGCCTTTCGGAAGATCGCCAAGATGGGCTGGCTCAAGCTGATCTTTCCGGAGGATGTCGGCGGCGATGGCATGGGCATTCTTGACTACGCGGTGATGATCGAGATGCTCAGCAAGCATGGGGTCGACTTCGGCGTTGCCATCACGCTGCCGACCTTCACCGCAATGAACATTGCGCTGCACGGAACGCCCGAACAGAAGAGTCAATACCTGGTGCCATTCTTCGCCGGTGAGATCCGCTTTGCCGTGTCGATCTCGGAGCCGGGCTCCGGCTCCGACGCTGCCAACGCGAAGACGCGCGCGCGCCGGGACGGCGATCACTACGTGATCGACGGTCAGAAGCTGTGGTGCAGCGGTGCCGGGCTGAAGAACACGGTCATCCTGATGCTGGTGCGTACCGACAATGCCGAAGACAAGCGCAAGGGCTTGTCGGTGTTGATGATCCCCAACACCACCCCGGGCCTGACGATCCGGCCGCTGGCCACGCTGGCGCGGCGGTCCATCACCACCACGGAAATCTTTTTGGACAACGTACGCGTCCCGGCGTCGCAAATGCTCGGCAAGCCGGGGGATGGCTGGCAGATCATCGGCGGCGAGCATTTGCTGCTCGAGCGTGTCTGCGCGGCCGCCGGCTACATGGGTGCGGCGCAAGGCGCAGTGACGGATGCACTCAGCTACGCACAGCAGCGGGTGCAGTTCGGCAAGCCGATTTTCGAGTTTCAGGTCATCCGCCACATGCTGGCCGACATGCAGACCCAGGTCGATGCCGCGCGGCTGCTGGTCTATCGTGCAGCCGACATGGCGGCAAAGCAGATGGACTGCAAAAAAGAGGTTGCGATGGCCAAGCTGTTCGCTTCCGAAACCCTGCAGACCGTGTCGCGCCAGGGCATACAAATCATGGGCGGCTACGGCACCTTGCCCGAATACGACATGGAGCGTCATTTCCGCGAAGGCATGCAGGCCACCATCGGTGGCGGTACCTCGCAAATCCAGCGCACCATGATCGCGCAGGAAATGCGCAAGCAAATGCGCAACGCGTAGCACGCTAGCGGCCGACCTGCGCGAGCGGGGTCGGCTTTCCTGTGTCTTGATGTTCCTTCTACATGCTGATTCGTGGAGGCGATGAAGTCGCAAGCCAGTGATTGATACAGACAAATCGACAACGTGGAGTCCATGGCGACTTTCGGTCGCCCCGATGATGGACTGGACCGATCGCCACTGCCGCTACTTTCACCGTCTGCTCACCCGCCGCACCCGCCTGTACACCGAGATGGTGACGACCGGCGCGCTGTTGCACGGCGACGCGCCGCGGCACCTGGCGTTCAATGCGGAGGAGCACCCGCTCGCGCTGCAGCTCGGCGGTAGCGAGCCCGCGGATCTGGCGCGCTGCGCGAAGCTGGCCGGGCAGTGGGGTTACGACGAGGTCAACCTGAACTGCGGTTGCCCGAGCGAGCGCGTGCAGCGCGGCGCGTTCGGCGCCTGCCTGATGGCCGAGCCCGCGCTGGTGGCCGACTGCGTGAAGGCGATGCGCGATGCGGTCGCGTTGCCGGTGACGGTGAAGCACCGCATCGGTATCGACCGGGTCGAGCACTACGGGTTCGTGCGCGATTTCGTCGGCGCGGTCGCGGCGGCCGGCTGCGAGGTCTTCATCGTGCACGCGCGCAACGCCTGGCTCGGGGGCCTGAGCCCGAAGGAGAACCGCGACCTGCCGCCGCTGCGCCACGAGTTGGTGCATCGCTTGAAGCGCGAGTTTCCGGCGCTGACGATCGTGCTCAATGGCGGCGTCAAGACGCACGCGCAGATCGCCGAGCAGCTCGAGCAGGTCGACGGCGTCATGCTGGGCCGCGAGGCTTACCACCACCCGTGGCTGATGGCCGACTGGGATGAGCGCTTCTTCGGCGCTGCGCCGGTCGAGCGCGACCGCGAGGCGATCGAGGCGCAGATGGTCGAGTACATGCAGCGCACGGTTGCGGCCGGCGAGCCGTGGTCGCGCGTGGCGCGGCACCTGCTGGGCCTGCGCAACGGCTTGCCGGGCGCGCGTCGCTGGCGCCAGGTGTGGTCGGACCACCGGCTCAAGCAGGCATCGCCGGCCGAGGTCAGCCGCCTCGCGCACGAGGGCGCCGAGGCGACGGCCTGATCCGCTCAGCGCGATGGCGAGGCACGTGTCGGCCAGGTTGCGAGCGCCACTCCTGCGAGCGCGAGCCCGAACGCCGCGGCCTGCGCGGAGCTGAAACGTTCGCCGAGAAACAGCACGCCGACCGCGGCGGCACCGATCGGCAGCAGCACCGTGAAGATGCCGGCCGACGAGGCCGGCACCTGCTTCAGCCCGGTCATCCAGAGCCAGACCGTGACCATGCTCGCGGCGATCGAATAGAACGCGAGCAGCCACCACGACGCGGCACCCACCGCGCCGAAGTCGAAGCTCAGCGCCTGCCAGACGCCGAACGGCGCGACCAGCGCGAGCCCCCACAGGTTGATCAGCGCGCTGATGCGCTTCGGGCTGACCTGGCCGGTGAGCTTCTTGCCGATCACGACGTAGCTGGCCTCGCACAGCACTGCACTCAACAGCAGCAGATTGCCCGGCAGCGAGCCGGGGTTCGTCGAGTCCGCGTTCTTCGCGCACGACACCAGCGCGATGCCGCCGACCGCGCAGGCGATGCCCGCCAGCGTGCGCGGCGCGACGCGCTCCTTCAGGAACGCGCGCGACAGCAACGCCACCGCTGCCGGGATGCCGGCCATGATCACGCCGGCCGCGAGCGCCGTGCTCAGCGCCACGCCGAACAGCATGCAGATCGAGAACAGGAAGTTGCCGAAGAACGATTCGAGGAACAACAGCCCGCGGTCGTGGCGGCTCAGCGGTGCCTCGCCGGGCCCGCGCCGCACCCAGCCGGCCATCGCGACCGCGGCGATGCAAAAGCGCAGGAACGCGAGCAGGAGGATCGGAAACACGGGGACCAGCGCCTTGGACAAGCCGACGTAGCTGCCGACCAGCGCCATGCTGCCGGCCAGGCACGCGAACGACAGCCACGGGGTGTGCGCCAGGGAATGGGTAGAGGCTCGGACCGACGGCTCGGTGGCGCTCACGGGCGGATGATCCTGCGCCGGCTTCAGGGCGCGCGCGTCGCTGCGGCCACCTCGGCGGCGCGCCGCCGTTCGCGCCGAGCGATCAGCACGCTGGCGCAGACTACCGCGATCGAGACCAGCGCCACCGTCAGCGCCGCGATGGCGTTCACGCTCGGGTTCAGGCCGAGTCGCGCGCGCGAGAAGATCACCAGCGGCATCGTTGTCGCGCCGGGACCGGACAGGAAGGCGGACAGCACAACGTCGTCGAGCGACAGCGTGAAGGTCAGCAGCCAGGCCGACAGCAGCGCTTGCGAGATCATCGGCAGCGTGACGAGCCAGAACACCTGCCAGGGACGTGCGCCGAGATCCATCGCGGCCTCTTCCAGCTGCGGGTTCAAGTCCCTCAGCCGTGCCTGCACGACCACGGCCGCATAGGCCATCCCGAGCAGCAGGTGACCGAGCCAGATCGTCACCATGCCGCGCTCCGGGAAGCCGAGCGTTTTCTGCATCGACACCAGCATCAGCAGCAGCGACAGCCCGATGATCACTTCGGGCATCACCAGCGGCGCGCTCAGCATGCCCGAGAACAGGGTGCGGCCGGTGAAGCGCTGGTGCTTGGCCAGTGCGAGCGCCGCGAGCGTGCCCAGCACCACCGACGCACAGGCCGTGAAGAATGCGATGCGCAGCGACAGCCACAGGCCGGTGATGATTTCGGTGTCGTCGCCGAGCGCCGCGTACCACTTCAGGGTGAAGCTGCGCCAGACGTTCGGCACCGGCGAATCGTTGAACGAGAAGATCACCAGCGCGACGATCGGCAGGTAGAGGAACGCGTAGCCCAGCGACAACCAGCCACGGCCGAACCAGCGGTTGAACCTCACAGCCCCCACGTCGCTTCGCTCCTGGCCCCGCGGCCCTGGAAGGGCCTCTTTGCGGCCCTTGGGACGCTGCCCGCCCTGGGGCGACCCGGCGCCGGGCTGGCCGCGCTCATGTGCGCCGCTCCACCGCTTCGGCCTGGTACTTGTTGAACAGCGCCAGCGGCACGATCACCAGCAGCACCATCACGACCGCGACGGTGGAGGCCATCGGCCAGTCGTTGTTGCTGAAAAACTCGTCCCACAGCGTGCGGCCGATCATCTGCGTCTGCGGGCCGCCGAGCAGCTCGGGGATCACGTACTCGCCGACGCAGGGGATGAACACCAGCATGGACCCGGCGATGATGCCGGCCTTCGACAAGGGCACGGTGATTCTCCAGAACGCGACCCAGGCGGTCGCGCCCAGGTCGCTCGCGGCCTCGAGCAGCCGCAGGTCCATCTTCGCCAGGTTCGAGTACAGCGGCAGGATCATGAACGGCAGGTAGGTGTAGGTCATGCCCAGCACCAGCGAGAACGGCGTGTTCATCAACTGGCCCGGCGCGGGAATCAGGCCGGCGCCGGCGAGCAATCGGTCCAGGCCGCTCCCCGTGATCGCGTCGAAGACCCAGCCATGCTCGGTCAGCAGCGCCTTCCAGGCGTAGACGCGCAGCAGGAACGAGGTCCAGAACGGCAGCATCACCAGCATCAGCAGTGCCGGCTGGATCGTCGCGCGGGCGCGCGCCATGAAGTAGGCGAACGGGTAGCCGATCGCGAGGCACAGCACGGTCGTGACGGCCGCGTACTTCAGGCTCGCCAGGTAGGCCAGGAAGTACAGGTCGTCCTGGAGCAGGGTCAGGTAGTTGCCGAACTTCAGGTCCAGCGCGAGCCTGCCGTCCTGCAGGGAGACGATGTCCCTGACGCTTGCGACGTCCATCTCCGAGACGCTGATCTTCACGACGATCAGGAACGGCAGCAGGAACGACAGCAGCAGCCAGACGTAGGGCGGGGCGATGACCGCCCAACCGCTCCGCGCGCCTCGCATCGGACTGGCGCTCATGACGTGAGAACCACCTGGGAGGTCGGCGACCAGTGCGCCCAGACCGCATCGCCGTGGCGGATCGCGTGGTCGTGGTGGCGCTCGGTGTTGCCCGCGCTGACCTTCAGCAACGCGCCGCTTGCCAGCCGCAGGTGGTAGACGGTGAAGCTGCCGAAATAGGCCATGTCCTTCACCGTGCCTTGCGCGCTGTTGAACGGAAGCCCGGTCTCGCCGGCGGCGGCCGGCGGCGTCTCCCGCGAGAGCCGGATCTTCTCGGGCCGCACGGCCACCGAGACGGTCATCCCTTCGGTGCCGGTGATGCCGTCACCGACGTAGTGGGTGCAGTCGGCGCAGCGCACCAGCACGCGGCCGATCTCGTCCTTCACGAGCGCACCGTCCATCAGGTTGACGTTGCCGATGAAGTCGGCGACGAAGCGGTTCGCCGGCGTCTCGTAGATCTCCTCCGGCGCGCCGACCTGCAGGAAGCGGCCCTCGCTCATGACGGCGATGCGCGAGGCCATCGTCATCGCCTCTTCCTGATCGTGCGTGACCATCACGCAGGTCACGCCGACCTCGTGGATGATGTCGACGAGTTCGATCTGCGTTTCCTCGCGCAGCTTCTTGTCCAGCGCCCCGAGCGGCTCGTCGAGCAGCAGCAGCTGCGGCTTCTTCGCCAGGCTGCGCGCGAGCGCGACGCGTTGCTGCTGGCCGCCGGAGAGCTGGTGCGGCTTGCGCAGGCCGAACTTCTCGAGCTGAACGAGCTCGAGCATCGCGCCGACGCGCTGTGCGATCTCGGCCGCCGGCAGGTGGTCGCGCTTCAGGCCGAACGCGATGTTGTCGCGCACCGTGAGGTGCGGGAACAGTGCATAACTCTGGAACATCATGTTCAACGGCCGCTCGTAGGGCGGCAGGCCGGCCAGATCGCGGCCAGCCAGGGTGATGCGGCCCGAGGTCGGCGTCTCGAAGCCGGCGAGCATGCGCAGCAGCGTCGTCTTGCCGCAGCCGCTGGAGCCGAGCAGCGCGAAGATCTCGCCCTTCGCGATATCCACGCTGACGTGGTCGACGGCCTTGTGGCCGCCGAAGTCCTTCACGATGTCGCGAATCTGCAGGAACGCGTCAGGGGTCATGGAGCAGGATGGGAGCAAAAACCCGGCAGTCTAGCGAATGGAAATGCGTGTCGGACCCGGCCCCGCTCACACCCGGCGCTTGCGCACGACATCGGCCAGCGTCAGGTCGAGACAGCGCCGGATCAACGCCATCATCTCGTCGATCTGCGCGCGCGTGATGACCAGCGGCGGCGCGATGATCATGCGGTCGCCGACGGCCCGCATGATGAGCCCGCTGCCGAAGCAGTGGCCGCGGCACAGCATGCCGACACCGAGTCCGGGGTCGAAGGGCTGGCCGCTGGCCTTGTCCCGGACGATCTGCAGCGCCGCCATCAGCCCGCAGGTCTGCACCTCGCCGACCAGCGGATGCCCCGCGAGCGCGTCGAACTGGGCGGCGAGGTAAGGGCCGGTGTCGTCGTGCACCTTCTCGACCAGGCCTTCGCGCTGGATCAGGCGGATGTTGGCCAGCGCCACCGCGCAGGCCACCGGGTGGCCCGAGTACGTGTAGCCGTGGTTGAACTCGCCGCCCTGGTCGATCAGCACGTTCGCGACACGGTCGCCGACCATCACGCCGCCGAGCGGCACGTAGCCGGAGGTCACGCCCTTGGCGAAGGTCATCAGGTCGGGGCGGAAGCCGAAGCGCTCGCAGCCGAACCAGTGGCCGGTGCGGCCGAACCCGCAGATCACTTCGTCGGAGACGAGCAGCACGCCGTACTTGTCGCAGATGCGCTGAATCTCGGGCCAGTAGGTCTCTGGCGGCACGATCACGCCGCCGGCGCCCTGCACCGGCTCGCCGATGAACGCGGCCACCCTGTCGGCACCGATCTCGAGGATCCTGGCTTCGAGCCAGCCCGCTGCCTGCAGGCCGAAGGCGTCGCGGCTCATCGTGCGGCCGAGCTCGAACCAGAACGGCTGCCCGATGTGCGTGATGCCGGGGATCGGCAGCCCGCCCTGCGCGTGCATCCCGCTCATGCCGCCGAGCGAGGCACCGGCCATGGTCGAGCCGTGGTACGCGTTGTGCCGGCTGATGACGACGTGGCGTTCGGGCTGGCCGAGCAGGTCCCAGTAGCGGCGCACCATGCGCACGATGGTGTCGTTGCCTTCCGAGCCCGAGCCGGAGAAGAACACATGCCCGAACTGCGGCGGCGTCACCTGCGCGAGCAGCTCGGCCAGTTCGATCGCCGGCGGCGTCGCGGTCTGGAAGAAGCTGTTGTAGAACGGCAGTTCGGTCATCTGCTTCGTCGCCGCCTCGACCAGCTCCTGGCGACCGTAGCCGACATTGACGCACCACAGGCCCGACATCGCGTCGAGGATCTTGTGGCCGTCGCTGTCCCAGAGGTAGATGTTGTCGGCGCGGGTGATGATGCGCGATCCCTTGTTCGCGAGCGACTTGAAGTCGGTGAACGGATGCAGGTAGTGGGCGGCGTCGGCCGCTTGCCACTCGCGGGTGCTGCGCTGCGTCGGGTTCTGTCGAAGCTTGTCGTTCATGGTGGGTCCGATCGTCAGACGTGCAGCAGCAGATGCTCGCGCTCCCACGGCGAGATCACCTTCATGAACTCGTCGTGCTCGATCTCCTTGACCTCGGAATACACGGTGATGAAGTCCTTGCCGAGCACCTCGTGCAGGTCCTTCTCGTCGGCCAGCCAGCCGAGCGCCTCGCTCAGCGAACGCGGCAGCTGGAACGCGGACAGGTAGGCGTCGCCCTTGCACTCGGGTGCGGGCTCGATCCGGTTCTTTATGCCGAGGTAGCCGCAGGCGAGCGTGGCGGCGAGTGCGACGTAGGGGTTCGCGTCGGCGCCGATCACGCGGTTCTCGATGCGGCGCGCCGCTGCGGTGGCCACCGGCGAGCGGATGCCGACGGTGCGGTTGTCCGTTCCCCACTGGATGTTGATCGGTGCGGCCTTGCCGCGCACCAGCCGGCGGTACGAGTTGACGTAGGGCGCGAACAGGGCCATCGCCGCCGGCGTGTACTTCTGCAGTCCGCCGATGTACCAGTAGAACTCCTTGCTGGGCGTGCCGTCGGCGTTGCTGAAGAGGTTCTTGCCGGTCAGCTTGCTGACGATGCTCTGGTGCACGTGCATCGCGCTGCCGGGCTCGCCGGCGATCGGCTTGGCCATGAAGGTGGCGAACATGTCGTGGCGCATCGCCGCCTCGCGCACGGTGCGCTTGAAGAAGAACACCTCGTCGGCCAGGCCGAGCGGGTGGCCGTGGAAGAAGTTGATCTCCATCTGGCCGGCACCGACCTCGTGGATCAGCGTGTCCACGTTCAGTTCCATCTTCTCGCAGTAGTCGTAGACGTCCTCGAACAGCGGGTCGAACTCGTTCACCGCGTCGATCGAATAGGCCTGGCGAGAGGTCTCGCACCGGCCGCTGCGGCCGATCGGAGGCTTCAGCGGCACGTCGGGGTCGGTGTTGCGCGCCACCAGGTAGAACTCGACCTCGGGGGCGACCACCGGCTCCCAGCCTTCGGCGGCGTACAGGTCGCAGACGCGGCGCAGCACCGAGCGCGGCGCGAACGGCACCAGCTTGCCGTCGCGGTCGTAGCAGTCGTGGATGACCTGCGCGGTCGGGTCGGTGGCCCAGGGGACGATGCGCACGGTGGCCGGATCGGGGTGCAGGTGCATGTCCTGGTCGGTCGGCTTGATGACGTCGTAGTACGGGCCTTCTTCGGGGAACTCGCCGGTCACGCCCATCGCGACGATCGCTTCGGGCAGCCGCATGCCGCGGTCTTCGGTGAACTTCTCGCGCGGCAGGATCTTGCCGCGGGCCACGCCGGTCAGGTCGGGGACCAGGCACTCGATCTCGGTGACGCGCCGCTCGTTCAACCAGTTCTCGAGATCGCCGAATGTGAAATTGTTCTTGTCCACCATGGGGCACCGGGGCAGGTTGGGCGCGGCCGTGTCGGATCGACCTGAGGGGCGCCGGATGTCTTTGTTCGCGTCGTCCAGCAGTGTCGCCTGTACCGGGTGACACCACGCAAGATGCGCACCTATCGATCCGGGTCGGGATCGTCGAGCGGCGCTCGACGCCGGTCGCGGAAGGCCGCGCAGGCGGCGCCGAAGGCCTTGAACAGGCGCACCGACACCGGGTCGGAGGCGGCCTGCCACTCGGGATGCCACTGCACCGCGAGGTTGAACCCGCGCGCTGCGTCGACCGAGAAACTCTCGACCAGGCCGTCGGGCGCGAGCGCCTCGGCGCGCAGCCCCTGCGCGAGCCGGCTCACGCCCTGGCCGTGGAGCGAGTTGACCCGAAAGCGCGGCGCCTCGGGCAGGCCGGCGAGCAGCTCCGCGAGCACGCCGCCGGGCTGCACGACGATGTCGTGAGCCGGACCGTACTGCGCGTCGACCGGCGCGTCCTTCGGGGCGCGGTGATCCTGCCGGCCGGGCACCTCCTGGACGGCCTGGTACAGCGAGCCGCCGAGCGCGATGTTCGCTTCCTGGAGGCCGCGGCAGATCGCGAACAGCGGCACGCCGCGCGTCAGGATCCGCGGGATCAGCGGCAGGATCGAGTCGTCGCGCCGGGCATCGAGCGGCAGTCGCGGGTCGACCACGTGTTCGCCGAAATGGCGCGGGTGCACGTTGGACGGCGAGCCGGTGAGCAGCACACCGTCGGCGAGGTCGAGCAGCGCCGCAAACTCGTCCGATCGGGCGGTCGGCACGATCACCGGCAGGCAGCCGGCGAGCCGCACCGCGTCGACGTATTTCTGGCCGGTGATGTGGAACGGATGCTGCCCCAGCGAGCGGTTGCAGGCGGGCACCAGAACGAGCGGCTTGCGCAGTGCGGCCGTCGCTGACGCATTGATCGGGAAGGAGGGCGTGTCCACCCTCACAGCATATCGCTCAGGCGTGCTTCTTCAACACGTCGGCGATCGTGCTCACCATCTGGTCGATGTGCGCGCCTTCGACGATCAACGGCGGCGACAGCGCGATCGTGTCGCCGGTGGTGCGGATCAGCACGCCGCGCTCCCAGCACTCGAGGAAGGCGTCGAACGCGCGCTTGCCGGGCTGGCCGGCGATCGGGTCGAGCTCGATGCCGCCGACGAGGCCGATGTTGCGCACGTCGATCACGTGCGGCACGCCCTTCAGCGAATGCAGCGCGTTCTCGAACACCGGCGCCATGGTCGCGGCGCGGGTCAGCAGGCCGTCTTCGGCATAGGTGTCGAGCGTGCCGAGCGCGGCCGCGCAGGCCAGCGGATGCGCCGAGTAGGTGTAGCCGTGCGGGAACTCGATCAGGTGCTCGGGGCCGGTCATGAACGCATCGTGGATGTGCTGCCTGACGAACACCGCCCCCATCGGCACGCAGCCGTTGGTGATGCCCTTGGCCACGGTCATCAGGTCGGGTGTCACGCCGAAATGGCCGGCCGCGAACGGCGCGCCGAGCCGGCCGAATCCGGTGATCACCTCGTCGAAGATCAGCAGGATGCCGTGCCTGTCGCAGATCGAGCGCAGGCGCTGCAGGTAGCCCTTCGGCGGCAGCAGCACGCCAGTGGAGCCGGCGACCGGCTCGACGATGACGGCCGCGATGGTCGAGGCATCGTGCAGCGCGACCAGGCGCTCCAGATCGTCGGCCAGTTCGGCGCCGTGCTCGGGCACGCCGCGCGAGTACGCGTTGCGCGCCAGGTCGTGGGTGTGGCGCAGGTGGTCGGCGCCCGGCAGCAGAGGCCCGAAGCTCTTGCGGTTGCCGACGATGCCGCCGACCGTGATGCCCCCGAAGTTGACGCCATGGTAGCCGCGCTCGCGCCCGATCAACCGGGTGCGCGCGCCGTCGCCGCGGGCGCGGTGGTAGCCGATCGCCATCTTCAGCGCGGTCTCGACGGCCTCGGAGCCGGAGTTCGTGAAAAAGACCTTGTTCAGCCTGGCCGGCGTCAGTTCGACCAGGCGCTCGGCCAGCTCGAACGCCTTCGGGTGCGCCATGTTGAACGGCGGCGCGAAATCCATCTCGGCCGCCTGAGCCGCGATCGCCTCGACGATCCTCGGCCGCGCATGGCCGGCGTTCACGCACCACAGGCCGGCGATGCCGTCGAGGATCTGGCGCCCTTCGGGCGTCCAGTAGTGCATGCCTTTCGCCTTCGCGAGCAGGCGCGGCGCCTGCTTGAACTGGCGGTTCGCGGTGAAGGGCATCCAGTAAGCGTCCATCGCCGGGTCCGCCGGCGGGGTTGCAGCGGCGGCGCGGGGGCTGAGCGTGGCGGGATCGTCCTTGCGCATGGCGGGTCTCCTGGGTGACCGTTCACCCACTCGCAGAGTGTGCAAGCCGGGCACATCGAAGTCTAGAGAAACAGCGGCCAAATGTGTCTCCGCCATCGACGCGGGTGGAATGCGTGGCTGCAAATTGATGCGGACAAGGTCGATCGAAAGGAAGTCTGATGCGAAAACTGGTGGCTGCGGCGAAACTGGATGGCCGAATGGTTGACTCCCAACCGGCACATAGGGTGGGCGCGGATCAGGCGGTCGACCTGTGGTCGCATCGCGGCCCGCATGCCCTCGAGGCTGGTGTTGCGCAAGGCTGGATCGCCGGCGTCGCCGAGCCGGCCGCCGGGGGAGATATCGAAGTGCGGGTGGATCGCGTCGCACAGCAGGTGGCTCGCCTTGCGGATCGCGCGCGGGCCGAAGCGCGCTCCCGGCCGGTTGGTCGCGGCACCGCCCCGGGCGATGCCGGCGACCGCGAACCGCCGCGCCTGCGTTGCAGCGGGTGAGTTCAGGAAATGGTGCGGGCGGACGGGAACGCGAAGCTGCTGGTCATGGGGCGTTGTCCCCGAGATATGCCGAGCTACGGATTGGCGCGTGACCATCATGAGAGCGCCCCCAAAGCCGACAACACACGTCGTCCGCCTCCCCCCGAGGGAGGGGATGAGGAAACTTCGGGCGGCCGGGCGTTTCCTCATGAGCCTGCAACTTCCTGACGTGCCCGGACGCACGGCGTGCTTTCACACTCACATCCCGTCATTGCGCATCGTGAGAGTGAGAATTGCTGCGTTGCGGCAATCTATTCCGTCAACAAGAAAATGACACCACATTATGACAAATGGCTCGTAAGTGGTTGATTCCGCATGCAAAGAAATTACGTCTTCTATAAGATATAAGTCTTCCGGCGTGCTCTGTTCTTCGCTATGCTGGATTCCTGCAACCCTTCACGCCAACCCTGTACCGGAGCCCCCCATGACCAAACTCACCCGTGACCAACAGATTGCCGCCCTCCAGAAGGACTGGGCCGAGAACCCGCGCTGGAAAGGCATCAAGCGCGGCTATTCGGCCGCCGACGTGGTGCGTTTGCGCGGCTCGATCGCCGTCGAGCACACGCTGGCCAGGCGCGGCGCCGAGAAGCTCTGGAACCTCGTCAACACCGAACCCTTCGTCAACACGCTGGGCGCGCTCACCGGCAACCAGGCGATGCAGCAAGTCAAGGCCGGCCTGAAGGCGATCTACCTGTCGGGCTGGCAGGTGGCCGGTGACGCCAACCTGGCCGGCGAGATGTACCCGGACCAGTCGCTGTACCCGGCGAATTCGGTGCCGATGGTCGTCAAGCGCATCAACAACACCTTCACCCGCGCCGACCAGATCCAGTGGTCGGAAGGCAAGAACGACGTCGACTTTTTCGCGCCGATCGTGGCCGATGCCGAAGCCGGCTTCGGTGGCGTGCTCAACGCCTTCGAGCTGATGAAGTCGATGATCGACGCCGGCGCGGCCGGCGTGCACTTCGAGGACCAGCTCGCCTCGGTGAAGAAGTGCGGCCACATGGGTGGCAAGGTGCTGGTGCCGACGCGTGAAGCGGTCGCCAAGCTCGTTGCCGCACGTCTGGCGGCCGACGTGATGGGCGTGCCCACGCTCGTGATCGCCCGCACCGACGCCGAAGCTGCCGACCTCGTCACCAGCGACGTCGACGACAACGACAAGGGCTTCCTGACCGGCGAGCGCACGATCGAGGGCTTTTTCCGGACGACGCCGGGCCTGGAGCAGGCGATCTCGCGCGGCCTGGCCTATGCCGAGTACGCCGACATGGTGTGGTGCGAGACCGGCAAGCCCGATCTGGCCTACGCGAAGCGCTTCGCCGACGCGATCCATGCCAGGTTCCCCGGCAAGCTGCTGGCTTACAACTGCTCGCCGTCGTTCAACTGGAAGAAGAACCTCGACGACGCGACGATCGCCAAGTTCCAGCGCGAACTCGGCGCGATGGGCTACAAGTTCCAGTTCATCACGCTGGCCGGCTTCCACAGCCTGAACTACTCGATGTTCAACCTGGCGCACGGCTATGCGCGCAACAACATGACCGCCTTCGTGGAACTGCAGGAAGCCGAATTCGCCGCTGCCGAGAAGGGCTTCACGGCGGTCAAGCACCAGCGCGAAGTCGGCACCGGCTATTTCGACGCCGTCACGACGACGATCGAGGCGCTGTCCTCGACCGCCGCGCTGAAGGGCTCGACCGAGGACGAGCAGTTCTTCGACGCCAAGCACGCGTGATGCATGCCGCGGCGCGGTGTCGGACGACGCCGCGTTCGCGCGCCGGATGGGAGACGCCAGCGGCAGGCCTCGGCGGGTCGCTCCGGCCTGGCGTGTGCGCCGCTCGTGACGCGGCATGGGGCAGTGCCGCACGACGGGCGGGTGCGCGCGCCGCCGGTTGCCCCGCCACGGGGTTCGCGGCCGAAGGGATCCCCTTCTGTGTAAGGAATTTCATCGGCCCCGACACTCCCGGTAAATACCCTTAGAGTTTGGCTGTCGCGCGCGCGAAGTCGTTCAGTCACGGCGCAGTCGTGTGCTTGCGCAGGCGCGATCTCACCGAAGGGCCGACTCTGAACCAAACCGATCAACACCCGCTGCGTGGCGCGGCGTGGCTTCTGCTGTGTCTGGTCCTGGTGTGCCCGCTGGCCGCGCAGGCTTTCGGTCTGCGCGACGTGGACGCGCGCGCAAGCGCGCTGGCGTCCGCGAGTTACAGGGAGCCCGCCCCGCAGTTGCCGGCAGAGCTTGCAGCGCTCGACTACGAGGCATTGCGCGAGATTCGCTTCCGCCCGGATCGGGCGATCTGGCGTGCCGACAAGCTCCCGTTCGAGCTGATGTTCTTTCATCCGGGCAAGAATTTTCCCAACCCGGTGCGCATCAACACGGTCGACACGACAGGCGTCAAGCGCGTCGACTTCGACCCGGCGCTGTTCGACTACGGTCCCCACCAGATCGATGCCAAGAAGCTGCGCGGGGTGGAGTTCGCGGGGTTTCGCGTCCACTATCCGATCAACACCCGCACCTACAAGGACGAGGTGCTCGTGTTCCTGGGCGCGAGCTATTTCCGCGCGGTCGCCAAGGGCCAGGTCTACGGCCTGTCCGCGCGCGGCGTGGCGATCGACACGGCGGTGCCGTCGGGCGAGGACTTCGCGCGCTTCACGGAGTTCTGGATCGACCGGCCCGCCCGCACCGACACCTCGCTGACGATTTACGCGCTGCTCGATGCCAGGCACCTGGCGGGCGCCTACAAGTTCGTGCTGACACCGGGCGACGAGACGGTGATTCAGGTCACGGCGCGACTCCACCTGCGCGAAAAGGTGACGAAGCTCGGCATCGCGCCACTGAACAGCATGTACCACTTCGGCGAGAACCAGCCGGGGCACGACGACTATCGTCCGGAGGTGCACGACTCGGATGGCTTGTCGGTGGCGACCGGCCAGGGGGAATGGATCTGGCGGCCGCTGGTCAACCCCAAGCGGCTGCTCGTGACCTCGTTCGGCACGAGCCGTCCGAAGGGCTTCGGCCTGATGCAGCGCGACCGGTCCCCGACCAGCTACGAAGACCCCGAGGCACGCTACGAACGCCGGCCCAGCCTCTGGGTCGAGCCGCTGGGCGACTGGGGGGCGGGGCGTGTCGAACTGGTACAGATCCCGACGCCGGACGAGACCAACGACAACATCGTCGCGTTCTGGGTGCCCGAGAAGCAGTTCGAACCGAAGAAGCCGGTCGATCTGGCCTATCGCCTGCACTGGCAGATGAACGGCCAGGTCCCGGCCGACAGGGGCTGGGTCGTCCAGACGCGACGCGGCCGGGGATACGTCAAGCAGCCCGACGGCGACATCAACTTCGTGGTCGATTTCGACGGGCCCGTGCTGCGGGCGCTGAAGCCCGAGGACAGGCCGGAGCCGGTCGTCGACATTTCCGGCAACGCGCAGCTGAAGGAGAAGAACCTGTACCTCAACCAGGTCAGCGGCGCATGGCGCATGACGGTTCGCTTCAGGCGGCTCGACGCCACGAAGCCGGTCGAGATCCGTGCGTCGATCAAGGGGGCCGACCGCCCGCTGAGCGAGGTCTGGAGCTACATCGTGCCGCCCGACCCGGAGAAGCCATGAATCGCACGACGCACGCGGAAGTCGCCGCCGTCGACGACACTGCGGTGCAGCCGGCGATCCGCCGAAGCTCGATGGTGCCCCAGGCGTGGGCAGGGCACCCCTTGTGGCGGCCCGTGCGGCGCCTGTTCCGCAAGCGTCAGGTCCAGGGCTGGGAGAGCGCCAGTCCCGATCGCCACCTCAGACTCAGGCGGGTGCTGCTGCTCGTGCTGGTCGCGCTCGGTGCCACGATCGGCACCGACTACATGGCCGACATCATGCCCCAGCACGGCCAGGACTGGGCCGAGCGCGGCCTGCTGGCGCTGTTCGCGATCCTGTTTGCCTGGGTCTCGGCCGGCTTCTGGACCGCGCTGATGGGCGCTTGGGTGATGCTGCGCGGCCACGACCCGCACTCGGTCACGAACCTGCTGCGCGGCGAACCGGGCAGCGCCGCGATCCCGCCCGAAGCGCGCACGGCCGTGATCATGCCGATCTGCAACGAGCACGTGCCGACCGTGTTCGCCGGGCTGCGCGCGACCTGCGAATCGGTGGCGGGCACCGACGCCGCGCAGCGATTCGACTTCTTCGTGCTCAGCGACACCAATGACCCCGATGTCCGGGCAGCCGAGCAGGCGGCCTGGGCACAACTTGCCGACGCGTTGCGTCGGTCCGGCTGTGCAGCCCCCCGCGTGCACTACCGCTGGCGCCAGCTTCGCACCCGTCGCAAGGCCGGCAACGTGGCCGATTTCTGCCGCCGCTTCGGCGCGGACTACCGCTACATGGTCGTGCTCGATGCCGACAGCGTCATGAGCGGCAACTGCCTGAGTTCGCTGGTGCGGATGATGGAAGCGCACCCGGACACCGGCATCATCCAGACCGCGCCGCGCGCCTGCGGCCACGAAACCACGCACGCCCGGATACTGCAGTTCTGTTCGCGCGTCTACGGGCCGCTGTTCACCACCGGCTTGCACTTCTGGCAGCTCGGCGAGTCGCATTACTGGGGCCACAACGCCATTCTGCGCATGGCGCCGTTCATCCGGCATTGCGCGCTTGCCCCGCTGCCCGGTCAGACCTCGCTGTCGGGCGACGTGATGTCCCACGACTTCGTCGAGGCCGCGCTGATGCGCCGCGCCGGCTGGAAGGTCTGGATTGCGCACGACCTCGAAGGCAGCTACGAACAGGTGCCGCCCAATCTGCTCGCCGAGCTGCAGCGCGACCGGCGCTGGGCGCAGGGCAATCTGCAGAATTCACGGCTGATGTTCGAGCCGGGCCTGCACCCGGTCCACCGCACGGTGTTCCTAACCGGTGTGCTCGCCTACCTCTCGTCGCCGTTCTGGCTCGCGTTCCTGCTGCTGTCGACGGTGCTGTTCGCGACCCATTCGCACCTCGTGCCGACCTACTTCGTGCAGCCCTACCAGTTGTTCCCGATCTGGCCCACCGCGAACTTCAAGCTGATGCTGACGCTGTTCGGCCTGACCGCGGTGCTCCTGCTGGCGCCCAAGGTCATGTCGATCGTCTTTCTCGTCGCCAGAGGGCAGGGGCGGCGCTATGGCGGCGTGTCGAGGCTGCTGCTCAGCGCGCTGCTGGAGTTCCTGCACTCGGTGCTGCTGGCGCCGGTGCGCATGCTGTTTCACACCCAGTTCGTGCTGGCGGCACTCACCGGCCTGAAGCTCGAATGGAAGTCTCCGCCGCGCGAAGGTTCCGCGACCGGCTGGGGCGAGGCACTGCGGCGGCACGGGGTTCACACGCTGCTGGCGCTGACCTGGATCGGCGTGATCCTCGTCAGCAGCGCGGCCTTCCAGTGGTGGCTGTCGCCGGTGCTGGCCGGCCTGCTGCTCGCGATCCCGTTGTCGGTCTGGACCAGCCGCGCGGCGCCCGGGCGCTGGTTGCGGCAGCACGGCCTCTTCGTGATTCCCGAGGAGGTCGTGAAGCCGCCGGTGCTGGCCGCTGCGGACCGCTATGCGGCGGCGTTCGGCGCCGTGCCGGGCTGGATCGACGCGGTCGCCGACGCCACCACCCACGCACAGGTCCTGCGCGCGATTCCCCGGCGACCCGCAGCCCGGGGCGCGAAGGCGCTGGCGCAGGCGGCGCTGGTGGCGCGCACCGGCGCGGTCGCGCCGCAAGCCGTGTCGAGGCCGGACCGGCTGCGCCTGCTGGCCGACGCGCACGCGCTGCGGGCGCTGCGGGCGCAGGTGTTTGCAGGCGAGGCGCACCCCGATTGGCGGGTCGCCCCGGCACCGCCCGAGGCCGCTGGACAGGCGGCCGACGGCACGGTCCCCGTGCGCGCCGAGCCCGTGCGCCCGGAGCATGCTGCAGCGGTCCGGTGAGCGCGCCCCCAGCCCGACGACATGCGTCGTCCGCCCCCGAGGTCCGGAACGGGCCCCTTTGTGGCCCATGGGGACGAGGAAACTTTGGGCGGCCGGGCGTTTCCTCATGAGGCCGAAGCGCGTGGCTTTGACCGCCACCGCCCGATTCGGGTAAGGTCGGCCGGCACGCTGCCCGCGACCATGACCGACGACATCTCCACCCTGCGCCGCATTCTTCGCGACACCCGGACAATTGCCGTCGTCGGCCTGTCGGCCGAATGGCACCGGCCCAGCTACTTCGCGGCGAAGTACATGCAGCAGCACGGCTACCGCATCCTGCCGGTCAACCCGCGCTACGACGAGATCCTGGGCGAGCGCTGCTACGCCAGCCTGCGCGAGATCGAGCTGCCGGTCGACCTGGTCGATGTGTTCCGCCGCAGCGCGGACGTGCTGCCGATCGCCGAGCAGGCCATCGCGATCGGCGCGCGCTGCCTGTGGCAGCAGATCGGCGTGGTCAACCACGAGGCGGCCAAGCTGGCGCGCGCCGCGGGGCTCGATGCCGTGATGGACCGCTGCGTCAAGATCGAGCATGCGCGCCTGTTCGGAGGCCTGCACTGGGCGGGCGTCAACACCGGCGTGATCTCGGCCAGGCGGCCGGTCTGACCTGAGGCTGAGAGTCTTTCGATCATGCCCGCTCATCACGCCACAAGCCACCCGCTCGTCGTTGCAAATGCTCGCCATAGCCCCTGCTATGGCTGCGCTTTGCGCCTCGATCGGGCGCCTTCTGGCGCGCTGCTCGGGCACGCCCGACAAACTCTCAGCCTCTGACTCCATTGGCATCCCCTCATGGCCGACCATCCGTTCCGACCCGAAACGCTGGCGATCCACGCCGGCCAGATTCCCGATGCGGCGACCGGCGCCCGCGCGTTGCCGATCTACCAGACCACCAGCTTCGTGTTCGACAGCGCCGACCATGCGGCCAGCCTGTTCAACCTGCAGACCTTCGGCAACGTCTATTCGCGGCTGTCGAACCCGACCGTGGCGGCGCTGGAGGAGCGCGTCGCGGCCCTGGAAGGCGGGCGCGCGGCGCTCGCCTCGGCGAGCGGCATGGCGTCCGAGGCCATGGCGCTGATGACGCTGCTGCAGCAGGGCGACCACGTGGTCGCGGCCGGCGCGCTGTACGGCGGGTCGGTCAGCATGCTCTCCGTCAACCTGAGGAAGCTCGGCATCGAGACCAGCTTCGTCGACGCGAACCAGCCCGACGCCTTCGCCGCCGCGATGCGGCCGACGACCCGCGCGGTGTTCGCCGAGAGTCTCGGCAATCCGAGCCTGAGCGTGCTCGACATCGCGGCCGTCGCCGAGGTCGCGCACGCGCACGGCGTGCCGCTGATCGTCGACAACACGGTGCCGTCGCCGTTCCTGTGCACGCCCGTGCGTTGGGGCGCCGACATCGTCGTGCACTCGGCGACCAAGTACCTCGCCGGCCACGGCACGACGCTCGGCGGCGTGATGGTCGAAAGCGGCAAGTTTCCGTGGGACAACGGCAAGTTCCCGGGCATGACCGAGCCGTCGCCGGGCTACCACGGCGTCAGGTTCTACGAGACCTTCGGCGATTTCGGCTTCACGATGCGCGCGCGCATGGAGACCCTGCGCGTCTACGGTGCGGCGCTGTCGCCGACGAGTGCCTGGCAGATCCTGCAGGGTGTCGAGACGCTGCACCTGCGGATGGAGCGGCACTGCCGCAATGCGCTGGCGGTGGCGCAATTCCTGCGGGCCGATCCGCGCGTGAGCTGGATCAACTATCCCGGCCTGCCGGACCACCCGCAGCATGCGCTGCTTGCGAAGCAGATGCGCACGGTCGACGGTGCGCCGGGCGCTTCCGGCCTGCTCGCGTTCGGGGTCCGGGGCGGTCTGCCGGCCGGCGTGAAGTTCATCGAGGCCGCGCAGTTCATGAGCCACCTCGCGAACATCGGCGACACGCGCACGCTGATCATCCACCCGGCGTCGACGACGCACCGCCAGCTCGACGCTGCGCAGCAACTCGCCGCCGGCGTGCTGCCCGACATGGTGCGCATGTCGGTCGGCATCGAGCACATCGACGACATACTCTGGGACATCGACCAGGCACTCGCTGCGGCGGGTGCATAGCGACCGGACACTCGCGTCCGGCGGGAGACAGCACATGACCAGCATCTACGACCAGGGCCTGCCCAAGACCGCCGCGAACTTCGTCGCGCTGTCGCCCGTCAGCTTCGTCGAGCGCAGCGCCGAGGTCTTCGGCGACCTGCTGGCGGTGATCCACGGCCGGCGGCGCTACACCTGGCGCGAACTGCGCGACCGCGCTGCGCGCCTGGCCGCGGCGCTGCGCGCCCTCGGCGTCGGGCGCGGCGACACCGTCAGCGTGATGCTGCCGAACACGCCCGAGATGGTCGAGGCGCACTACGCGGTGCCGGCGCTGAACGCGGTGCTGAACACGCTGAACACGCGGCTCGACGCGTCGCTGCTGGCCTGGCAGATGAACCACTGCGAGGCCAAGGTGCTGATCACCGACCGCGAGTTCGCGCCGGCGATGGGCCCGGCGCTGCGCCTGCTGCGCGACGAGCACGGCCGCACGCCGGTCGTGATCGATGTCGACGACAGCGAGTTCGCCGGTCCCGGCGAACGCCTCGGCACCCGCGACTACGAAGCGCTGCTGGAAGCGCACGCACCGCTGGCGCATCTCGAAGGGCCGCGCGACGAGTGGGACGCGATCGCGGTCTCGTACACCTCCGGCACCACCGGCGACCCGAAGGGCGTGGTCACGCACCACCGCGGCGCCTACCTGAACGCCGTCAGCAACGCGGCCACCTGGACCATGCCGCACTTCCCCCGGTACCTGTGGACCCTGCCGATGTTCCACTGCAACGGCTGGTGCTTCCCGTGGACCGTCGCACTGCTGGGCGGCACGCATGTGTGCCTGCGCAAGGTCGACGCGCCGACCATCCTGGCGGCCATGCGCGAGCACGGCGTCGACCACTACTGCGCCGCACCGATCGTGCACAACCTGCTGATCGCCGCGCCCGCCGCGATGCGCGAAGGCATCGGCGGCGAAGGTCGGCCCAGGGTGCGCGGCATGGTCGCCGGCGCGGCGCCGCCGGCCTCGATGATCGAGGGCATGGCAAAGATCGGCGTCGACATCACCCACGTCTACGGCCTGACCGAGGTCTACGGACCCGCCGCGGTGGCCGTCAAGCGCGAGAGCTGGGGCGGCGAGACGCTGGCCGAGCAGACCCGCCTGAACGGCCGCCAGGGCGTGCGCTACGGCCTGCAGGAGGGCATGACGGTGATGAGCGCCGACACCATGGCCGAGACGCCTGCCGACGGTCAGACCATGGGCGAGATCATGTTCCGCGGCAACATCGTGATGAAGGGCTACTTGAAGAACCCGGTCGCGACCGCGAAGGCCTTCGAGGGCGGCTGGTTCCACACCGGCGACCTCGCCGTGATGGAGCCCGACCGCTACGTGAAGATCAAGGACCGCAGCAAGGACATCATCATCTCCGGCGGCGAGAACATCAGCTCGCTCGAGGTCGAGGACGCGCTGTACCGCCACCCCGACGTGCTCGCCTGCGCGGTGGTCGCCAAGCCCGACGACAAGTGGGGCGAGACGCCGGTCGCGTTTGTCGAGCTGCGGCCCGGGGCCACGGCCGGCGCGGCCGAGCTGATCTCCCATTGCAAGAGCCTGCTGGCGGGCTACAAGGTGCCGCGCGAGGTGCGCTTCGAGGAGATCCCGAAGACCTCGACCGGCAAGATCCAGAAGTTCGCGCTGCGCGAACGCGCCCAAGGTGGAGCCTCCAGGCCATGAGCATCGACCCCTTCGTCGTCAACACCCGCGATGCGCGCGGCGTCGTCACGCTGACCCTGAACCGGCCTGCGGCGTTCAACGCGCTGTCCGAAGGCATGCTGAGTGCGCTGCAGACCGAGCTGGATGCGGTCGAGGCCGACCCGGGCGCGCGCGTCGTCGTGCTGGCCGGTGCCGGCAGGGCGTTCTGTGCCGGCCACGATCTCAAGGAGATGCGTGCCGAGCCGTCGCTGGCCTACTACGAGGCGCTGTTCGCGCAATGCGCGCGTGCGATGCTGAGCGTGCAGCGCCTGAGCGTGCCGGTGATCGCGCGCGTGCAGGGCATCGCCACCGCGGCGGGTTGCCAGCTCGTCGCGATGTGCGATCTGGCGGTGGCCGCGAGCAGCGCGAAGTTCGCGGTCAGCGGCATCAACCTCGGGCTGTTCTGCTCCACGCCCAGCGTCGCGCTGGCGCGCAACGTGCCGCGCAAGCAGGCGATGGAGATGCTGCTGACCGGCGACTTCATCGACGCGAACGAGGCGCGCGAACGCGGCCTCGTCAACCGCGTCGCCGAACCCGAGGCGCTGGACGCCGAGGTCGAGAAGCTGGTGCAACGCATCGTCGCCAAGCCGCGCGCCGCGATCGCGATCGGCAAGGCGCAGTTCTATCGCCAGATCGAAGTCGGCGTGGCGCAGGCCTACGAGATCGCCGGCGCGGCGATGGCCTGCAACATGATGGACGCGAGCGCGCTCGAAGGCGTACAGGCCTTCATCGACAAGCGAGCGCCGCAGTGGGCGCCGCCAGCGAGCGGCTGAGGCGGACCACACCACCCGCGGCGCGCCCGCGGTCTGTGGTCTGCATCGGCAGGCCGCTGCGCCGGAACACCCGCGGCATCGCCGGGCCGGGGTTGTGGCACTCGGCGGCTACAGCGGCTCCGGGGCGCCGCGCGCGGGGTCGGGTGGCGGCCTGTGCGGCGCGGATCGCGTGCTATCGTCTTCGCGAATTCACGAACCTTTCGGGAGGCAGCGCATGAGCTACCAGATCGACCTGGCGGGGCGCGTCGCGCTCGTGACCGGCGCTTCCAGCGGCCTGGGCGCCCAGTTCGCGCGCACGCTCGCGAAGGCCGGCGCCGGTGTCGTGCTGGCGGGCCGGCGCATCGAGCGGCTGAAGACCCTGCGCGCGGAGATCGAGGCCGATGGCGGCGACGCGCATGTCGTCGCGCTCGACGTGACCGACCACGACAGCATCAAGTCCGCGGTCGCCCACGCCGAGACCGAGATGGGCACGCTCGACATCCTGATCAACAACTCCGGCGTCAGCACGACGCAGAAGCTGGTCGACATCCGGCCCGAGGACTACGACTACATCTTCGACACCAACACCAAGGGTGCGTTCTTCGTCGCGCAGGAGGTCGGCAAGCGCATGCTGGCGCGCGCCAAGGGCGCGGCGCCGGGCACCTTCACCGGCGGGCGCATCGTGAACATCGCGTCGATGGGAGGCATCAAGGTGCTGGGGCTGATCGGCGTGTACTGCATGAGCAAGGCCGCGGTGATCCACATGACGCGCTCGATGGCGCTCGAATGGGGCCGCTACGGCATCAACGTCAACGCGATCTGCCCCGGCTACATCGACACCGAGCTCAACCACCACCACTGGGCCACCGACGCGGGCAGGAAGCTCGTCGAGATGCTGCCGCGCAAGCGCGTCGGCCAGCCGCAGGACCTGGATTCGGTGCTGATGATGCTGTGCGCGAACGAGAGCCACTTCATCAACGGCGCGGTGATCCAGGCGGACGACGGCCTGGCGTCCTGACGTGGGCGCGCTGCGGCCCCTGTCGCTGCTCGAAGCCCGCGTGCTGGGCGTGCTGATCGAGAAGGCGCACACCGTGCCCGACAGCTACCCGCTGTCGCTGAATTCGCTGACCCTGGGCTGCAACCAGAAGACCGCGCGCGACCCGGTGCTGAATGCGACCGAGGCCGAGGTGCAGGACGCGGTCGATGCGTTGAAGGGGCTCCATCTCGTGTTCGAGGCCAGCGGCTCGCGCGTCACCCGCTACGAGCACAACGCCGGCCGCGCGCTCGCGCTGCCGTCGCAATCGATCGCGCTGCTCGCGGCGCTGGTGCTGCGCGGTCCGCTGACGCTCTCGGAGTTGCGCACGGCCAGCGAGCGCCTGCACCGCTTCGCCGACCTGTCGTCGGTCGAAGGGTTTCTGGACGAACTGGCGGCGCGGCCGGCGGAGAAGGGCGGTGCACTTGTCGTCCGGCTGCCGCGCGCGCCCGGCGCGCGCGAGCCGCGCTGGGCGCATCTGCTCGGCGGCACGATTGATGTGGCGGCGATGCCGGTCGCGAACGACTCGGCCGATTTCGTCGCGGCCGGCGAGATCGCCGCGCTGAAGGCGCAGCAGGCCGCGATGCAGGCCGAACTCGCCGATCTGCGTGTGGTGGTCGAGCGGCTCTGTGCCGAACTGGGTGTGACCCGACACTGAGGCGTGGCAAACGAGGCGGCTGCTTCAGGCCCGCAACAGCTTGCGCACCAGCTCCGGCGTCGTGCTGGCGTGGTGTTTCCGGGTCAGGCGGGCGCGGTAGACGTCGACCGTCCGCGGGCTGATGCCCAGGCGCTTGCCGATCTGCTTGCTGGTCAGCCCGTCGATCAGCAGTGCGGCGATCTCGCGCTCGCGCGGCGTGAGTTCCACGCCGACGCGGCGCTTCGCCGACAGGTCCTCGAACGACCAGATGCCGGCCGCGTGCGGGTGCGCCGGATCGAGCGATCGCCCCGAGACGTGGCACCAGAACAGCGCGTCGCGCTGCGCACCGCCGACGCGCTTCATCACTCGCTCGTCGGCGTACCGGCCGCTTGCGCTCAGGCTCGCGACGATGCGTGCGCCGGTGCGCTCGAATTCGTCGTGCGTCGGGTAGAGCAGCTCGAAGCTGCGGCCGACCAACGCGTCGCGGGTCGCGCCGAACATCTCGAGCAGCTGCCGGTTGCAGTCGATCATCAGGCGGTTGCGCGAGAGCACGAGGCCGATCGGCGCGAGATCGAAGGCAGTGCGGTAGTCGAGTTCGGTCACGGCTCGGGCAGTATGCTTAGGCGATTCTACGTAACGACTGCGTAAAGCGTTACGCAGTACGCTCGTGCGCTGCGATGGACGCGTGTTTTCAGGAGACTCCCGGATGAACAAGATCTTCCCCAGTGCCGCCGCGGCGCTCCAGGGCGTGGTGAAGGACGGACAGCTGCTCGCGGTCGGCGGCTTCGGCCTGTGCGGCATTCCCGAGGCGCTGATCGTGGCGCTGCGCGATTCGGGCGTGAAGGGCCTGACGGTGATCTCGAACAACGCCGGCGTCGACGGCTTCGGCCTTGGCCTTCTGCTCGAGACGCGCCAGATCAAGCGCATGATCTCGAGCTACGTCGGCGAGAACAAGGAGTTCGAGCGCCAGTACCTGGCCGGTGAACTCGAGCTGGAGTTCACGCCGCAGGGCACGCTGGCGGAGAAGCTGCGTGCCGGGGGTGCGGGCATCCCGGCGTTCTTCACGAAGACCGGCGTCGGCACGCTGGTGGCCGAGGGCAAGGAGACGCGCGAGTTCGACGGTCACGTCTACGTGATGGAGCGCGCGCTGGTGCCGGAGGTCGCGCTGGTCAAGGCTTGGAAGGCCGACAAGAGCGGTAACCTGATCTTCCGCCGCACCGCGCGCAACTTCAACCCGGCCTGCGCGATGGCCGGCAAGACCACGATCGTCGAGGTCGAGGAGATCGTCGAGACCGGCAGCTTCGACCCGGACGCGGTGCATCTGCCGGGCATCTACGTGCATCGCATCGTTCTCAACGCGCACCCCGAAAAGCGCATCGAGAAGCGCACCATCACCGAGAAGGCCGGCGCCTAGCCGGACTCAGCCTTTCAGGGTGCCGCAGGCACCCGTTCTCCATTCACTCCGAAGGAGGCCCTCATGGCCTGGACACACGAGCAGATGGCGGCGCGCGCCGCCCGGGAATTGCAGGACGGCTTCTACGTGAACCTGGGCATCGGCCTGCCGACGCTGGTGGCGAACTTCGTCTCGCCCGACATCGAGGTCTGGCTGCAGAGCGAGAACGGCATGCTGGGCATCGGCCCGTTCCCGACCGAGGATCAGGTCGACGCCGACCTGATCAACGCCGGCAAGCAGACTGTGACGACGCTGCCGGGCTCGTCGATCTTCGGCTCGCACGACAGCTTCGCGATGATCCGCGGCGGCAAGATCGACCTCAGCATCCTCGGTGCGATGCAGGTGAGCAGCAAGGGCGATCTGGCGAACTGGATGATCCCCGGCAAGATGGTCAAGGGCATGGGCGGCGCGATGGACCTGG